>JAUJNB010000038.1 GCA_030446545.1 Acidimicrobiales bacterium
GGCTCGTTCAGCAGGGCCCGACATCGGCTGACGGGAACCATCGGCGCCCCGTTTCACCCGATGTTCGCCTTGGGTAGAGCCGGGCGAACATCGACCAGGAAAGGTAGCCGTGGGCGATCGCCGGGCCGGCGCTGCGAGGAGCAGGATGGGCCCCCGGCGCGGTTGGCGGTGGCCCTCGGCCCTGGTCGCCGCGGCGATGGCGCTGGCCTCCTGCGGAGCCGGAGGCGACGAGGGGGCGGTCCCCACCCTCACCTGGTACGTCTTCGACGAGCCCTCCGGCGCCTACGACGAGGCCGCCCGGCGTTGCAGTGAGCAAGCTGACGGCCGGTACCGCATCGAGATGGCTGCCCTGCCGTCGAGCGCCGACCAACAGCGCGAGCAGCTCGTACGCCGCCTGGCCGCCGAGGACGCCGACATCGACATCATGGGCATGGACGTCATCTGGACCGGTGAGTTCGCCGAGGCCGGTTGGCTGCTCCCGTGGGAGGGCGAGGCGGCGGCGGAGGTCAGCGAGGGAGTTCCCGAGCCCATCGTCGCCTCGGCCACCTACGAGGACCAGCTGTGGGTGGCGCCCTACACCACCAACACCCAGGTCCTGTGGTACCGCACCGACCGCGTGCCAGAGCCTCCCGAGACGTGGGAGGAGATGGTGCGCATGGCCGAGGAGATCGGCCCCGACGGGACCATCCTGGTCCAAGGCGCCCGCTACGAGGGCCTTACGGTCTGGTTCAACTCACTTCTGGCTTCGGCCGGGGGCTCGGTCATCCAGGGCCAGGGCGACGATGCCGAGGTGGCGTTGGGAGAGCCGGCCGTGCGGGCCATGGAGGTCATGCGCAACGTGGCCACGTCTCAGGCCGCCGATCCCAGCTTGTCCAACGCCATGGAGGACCAGGCTCGTCTGGCGTTCGAGACCGGCGAGGCGAGCTTCATGGTCAACTATCCCTTCGTCTATCCGAGCGCCCAGGAGAACGCGCCAGAGGTGTTCGAGAACATGGGCTGGGCCCGCTGGCCGGCGGTCGTCGCCGGTGAGGCGAGTGCTCCCCCGCTCGGAGGAATCAACCTCGGCATCGGAGCGTTCTCCGAACATCCCGAGCTGGCGTTCGAGGCGGCCACCTGCATCCGCTCGGAGCCCCACCAGATCCTCGCCGCCGTCAACGGGGGCTTGGCGCCCACCATCTCGTCGTTGTTCGACACCCCCGAGGTGCAGGCGGCCTTTCCCTTCGCCGACCTCCTCCAGGAGAGCCTGCAGGACGCCGCCCCCCGTCCGGTCAGCCCGGCCTACAACGACATCTCCCTGGCCATCCAGCGAACGCTGCACCCGCCGGACAGCATCGATCCCCGAGCCGACCTGGCCGAGCTGGAGGACAAGGTGAACCAGGCCCTCGAGTCCCGGGGATTGCTGTGAGCCAAGCCGCCGAGCCGATCGTCGCCGAGGTGGCCGACGACGATCAAGAACGTTCGACCGGCGCCGCCGGTGGCCGGCGCAAGGGCGGACCGGGGGCCGGATTGACCGATCGGGCTCGGGCCGAACGGTCGCTCGCCTGGAAGCTGTGCGCCCCCGCGGTGGTGGTCATGCTGGCCGTGACCGCCTACCCGATTGTCTACGCCGTCTGGTTGTCCCTGCAGCGCTACGACCTGCGCTTCCCCGACGAGCGGGGCTTCGTGGGTCTGCAGAACTACATCGACGTCCTCACCGCCGAGCTGTGGTGGCAGGACGTGTTCGCCACCGTGATCATCACCGTGGTCACCGTGGTCCTCGAGCTCGTGGTGGGCATGGCCCTGGCCCTGGTCATGCACCGGGCCCTCTTCGGCCGCCAGACGGTGCGGGCGTCGATCCTCATCCCGTACGGCATCGTCACCGTGGTCGCCGCCTTCGCCTGGCAGTTCGCCTTCACCCCCGACCTCGGTTTCATCAACGAGTGGCTCAACACCGACCGGGCCTGGCTCACCGAACGGGGCACCTCGTTCCTCGTCATCACCCTCACCGAGGTGTGGAAGACCACTCCCTTCATGGCCCTGTTGCTCCTCGCCGGGCTGGCGGTCGTGCCCGACGTCCTGCAGCAGGCAGCGAAGGTCGACGGCGCCAACGCCTGGCAGCGGTTCTTCAAGGTGACCCTTCCCAACATGAAGTCAGCCGTGCTCGTAGCCCTGTTGTTCCGCACCCTCGACGCCTTCCGCGTCTTCGACACCGTGTTCATCCAGACGCAGGGGGCCAACGGGACCGAGACGGTGTCGATTCTGGGCTACAACCAGCTCATCAACCGGCTCAACCTGGGCGTCGGCTCGGCGGTGTCCGTGCTCATCTTCCTGGCCGTCATCCTGATCGCCTTCCTGTTCGTGCGTGGCTTCAACACGAATCTGGCCCAGGCCCGGGGGGAGCGGTAATGGCGGTGGGAAACACCCAGGGTGCTCGGGAACGGGCCTTCTGGATCGTCGGTTCGGTGCTCATCGTCATCTACGCCCTCACCCCGGTGGCGTGGATCGTGTCCCTGTCGCTCAAGCCGAGTGGGGCCCTCAACGACGGCCGCTTCGTCCCCCGCGACGTGACCTTCGAGAACTACGCCTCGATCTTCCGGGAAGGCTTTTTCACCTCGGCTCTGCGCAACTCCATCGGCATCGCCCTGCTGGCCACGCTGCTGGCCGTCCTGTTGGCCACCTTCGCCGCCTACGCCATCTCCCGGCTCGAGTTCCCCGGCAAGCGCCTGATCCTCTCTGGCGCCCTGGCCGTGGCCATGTTCCCGCCCATCTCGATCGTCGGCCCCCTGTTCAACATGTGGCGCTCGATCGGGCTCTACGACACCTGGCCCGGACTGATCATCCCCTACATGACCTTCACGCTGCCGCTGGCCATCTGGACGCTGTCGGCCTTCTTCCGGGAGATCCCGTGGGATCTGGAGAAGGCGGCCCAGGTCGACGGTGCCTCCCCCTTCCAGGCCTTCCGCCGGGTGATCGTTCCCTTGGCCGCCCCCGGTGTGTTCACCGCCGCCATTCTCGTCTTCATCTTCGCCTGGAACGACTTCCTCTTCGCCATCACGCTCACCTCGACGGAGTCGGCTCGCACCGTCCCCGCCTCGCTGGCCTTCTTCACCGGCGCTTCGCAGTTCGAGGAGCCCACGGGGTCGATCGCCGCTGCCGCCGTGGTGGTGACCGTGCCCATCATCATCATGGTGCTCATCTTCCAGCGCCGCATCGTCGCCGGTCTCACCAGCGGCGCGGTGAAGGGCTGATCATGGCCACAACACCGGAGGTTCACTATGGCTGAGATTTCGTTGGATCATGTCACCAAGCGGTTCCCGGACGGGACCGAGGCGGTGAGTGACGTGAGCATGGAGATCGGCGAGGGGGAGTTCATGATCCTCGTCGGGCCGTCGGGGTGCGGGAAGTCCACGCTGCTCAACATGATCTGCGGGCTGGAGGACATCAGCGACGGGGAGTTGCGCTTCGACGGCGAAGTCGTCAACCAGCAGTCGCCGAAGGACCGCAACATCGCCATGGTGTTCCAGAACTACGCCCTGTACCCCCACCTCACCGTGCGCGAGAACATGGCCTTCCCGTTGCGCCTGGCCAAGGTCGACGACGCCGAGGTCACCAAGCGGGTGGAGGAGGCGGCCCGCATCCTGGAGCTGGGCGACCACCTCGACCGCAAGCCGGCCAACCTCTCCGGCGGTCAGCGCCAGCGGGTGGCCATGGGTCGGGCGATCGTGCGTGAGCCGGTGGCCTTCCTGCTCGACGAGCCTCTGTCCAACCTCGACGCCAAGCTGCGGGTGC
>JAUJNB010000039.1 GCA_030446545.1 Acidimicrobiales bacterium
CCGTGGTGGTCGTGGTGGGCGGCACCGTGGTGGCCGGGGGCGGCACCGTGGTGGTCGTGGTGGGCGGCACCGTGGTGGTCGTGGTGGGCGGCACCGTGGTGGCCGGGGGCGGCACCGTGGTGGTGGGCCGCGGGCGTGTCGGAGGGGGGGAGGTGGGGCGGGGAATGATCACCACCGGCGGGGAGGGCGAGGGACCGATGGGCGAGGGCGTGGGTGCGCGAGGGCCACTGGGCTGACGAGCGGGCGACACTGGGCCAGCCACCAGCAGGAGGCTTGCCGGGGCCGGACGGAACTTCTCGATCGGTGCCGCCGGGCCTTGCCCCCCCGGCTCCTCCCCGGTTCCGCTGGTCGGCGCCAGGGGCGTGGAGGGGATGATCTCGGGCACCGCGGGCAACGGCACCGGGGGTGGGGGCGCCGGGCGGGCGGCGGCTACCCCACCGATTCCTGCGGCCGTCGTCGAGCCGGGGCGGGGCCCCAGCACCCCGTCGTTGGACGAGCCATCGGGACCATAGGCGACCACCACCATGAGCAGGCCGAGCAGCCCGCTGGTCACGACCGTCACGACATAGTGGAGACGACGATCCCGACCCATGGACGCTCGACGATAGTGAGGTGACGAGGGGAAACGGTAGGCCCCTCGTCACCATTCCCCTCACACGCCCCTCGTGGACGAACGGGTGTTCGACTAGGCTGGGCGCATGCGCTGGAAGCTGGAGGGCCACGGTGAGCGCAGCGCCGCTGGCCAAGGAGCCCTGTTCGACGGCGAGGCCGACGGTGCCGTGGTCGAACGGCGGCCCGGGAAGGGCGCGTTCTCGGGCATGGAGTTCCTCCACGTGCGGGCCCGCACCATCATCAACAGCCTGGGCCCCTCGTCGCCGCTGCCCTTTCGCCACACCATCAACGCCTACCGGGGTTGCAGCCATGCGTGCACCTACTGCTTCGCACGGCCGTCGCACGAGTGGCTGGAGCTCGACATCGACGAGGGCTTCGAACGCCAGGTGGTGGTGAAGGTCAACGCCGTCGAGCGCCTGGGCCGCGAGCTGGCGCCCCGACGATGGGCCGGGGAGTCCATCGCCATGGGGACCAACACCGACCCCTACCAGCGCTGCGAGGGCATCTACGGCCTGACCCGGGGCCTGGTCGAGGTGTTGACCACGCACCGCAACCCCTTCTCCATCCTGACCAAGTCCACCCTCGTCGTGCGCGACCTCGACCTGCTGGCCGAAGCGAGCAGGCGCACCGACGTCACCGTGAACCTGTCCATCGGCACACTCGACCCCGAGGTGTGGCGGGCGACCGAGCCGGGCACGCCCCACCCCCGCCGGCGGGTGGAGGCTGTCGCCCGCCTTCGGGCTGCTGGCGTCCGCTGTGGCGTGCTGGTGGCGCCGGTGCTGCCGGGGCTGTCCGACAGCGCCGCCCAGCTCGAGGCGGTGGTGGCGGCGTGCACTGAAGCGGGGGCCTCCAGCATCTCCGGCGGCCAGGTGGTCTACCTCAAGCCCGGGACCCGAGAGGTGTTCCTGGCCCACCTGGCCCGTACCCACCCACACCTGGTCGAGCGCTACGAGCAGCTCTACCAGGGTGTCTACGCGCCCGAGGAGCTGCGTGGTCAGGTACAGCGACGCCTGCGTGACGCCATCGACCGCCACCAGGGCCGGCACGTGGGCATCACCCGCAACCGGGAGCCCCGAGCCGCCCGCCCGTCCCTTGCCCCCACCTCCTCCCCAGGTCGGTCGCCCACGTCGACGCAGCTGGGCCTGTCGCTGTGAGGTTGACTGGCGTCGATGACCTCGCGCCAGCTCGATCCGCTCGCCCGCTTCCAGGAGTGGCTCGACGCCGTCGTCGCCGCCGCGGTGCCCGAGCCCACGGCCATGGTCCTGGCCACCACCGATGCCGCCGGCCGGGCGTCAGCCCGCGCCGTGCTCCTCAAGGGGGTCGACCAACGGGGATTTCGCTTCTTCACCAACTACGCCAGCGCCAAGGCCGCCGACCTGGCGGCCAACCCCGCGTGTGCCCTGGCGTTCGTGTGGCCGACCCTGGCCCGCCAGGTCCGGGTGGGCGGACACGCCCAGCGGATCTCCCCCGAGGAGTCAGGCGTCTACTTCGCCACTCGTTCCCGGGGAAGCCGCCTCGGGGCGTGGGCTTCGCGCCAGAGCCAGGTCATCACCAGCCGCCAGGTCCTCGAGGACCGCCTGGCCGAGCTGGAGGCTCGCTTCGCCGGCACCGACGACATCCCCCTGCCTCCGTTCTGGGGCGGCTACCTGGTCGTGCCCGACAGCATCGAGTTCTGGGAGGGCAGGCCCGACCGCCTCCACGACCGTCACCGCTACCGCCGATCGGCTCCGGGCGAACCGTGGGTGGTCGAGCGCCTCTCACCCTGACGTAGAGGTGCCGGCATCGCCTCACCTTCGACGGCATCGACGACCTGGTCGCGTACCTGCGCGACGCCATGGTGATCTCGCCGAGGCACGTCTGAAGTAGGGCGGCGGCGTGCGATCGCCCTGGCCTGGTCCCCGAGGTGCTGTTCGGCCGGACAACACTGCGAGGGCCGTAGCCTGGGCCAGCCGCCGACCCCGAGGAGCGAACGATGGCCGACCGGCTGATGCCCGCCGCCTTCTTCGGGCACGGCAACCCGATGAACGCCCTGGATCGCAACCGCTACACCGAGGCATGGCAGGCCTTCGGCGCCGGCATCCCCCGACCTCGGGCCATCGTGGTGATCTCCGCCCACTGGTACACCAACGCCACCGCCGTCACCGCCATGGTCCGACCTCGCACCATCCACGACTTCTACGGCTTCCCCGAGGACCTCTTCGCCGTCGAGTACCCGGCGCCCGGTGCCCCCGACGTGGCCGCCGAGGTGGCCGAGGTGGTCAAACCGACCGGCGTCGGGCTCGATCACGACAGCTGGGGCATCGACCACGGGACCTGGTCGGTGCTGGTGCACGCCTTTCCCGCAGCCGACATCCCCGTCGTCCAGCTCTCCATCAACGCCCTCAAGCCCTTCGAGTACCACGTCGACCTGGGAGCCAAGCTCGCCCCCCTCCGGCAGCGGGGCGTGCTGGTCGCGGGCAGCGGCAACGTCGTGCACAACCTCAGGCGGATCGACTGGGCCCAGCCCGAGTCAGGGTTCGACTGGGCCCGGCGCTTCGACGAGGCGGCCCGGGAGGCCATGACCTCGGCGCCCGAGAGGATCGAGGGGCTCCAGGACCACCACGCGTTCGGCCAAGCCGTGCCCACTCCCGACCACTTCATCCCCCTGCTCTACCTGGCCGGGTTGGCGTCGGCCGCCGCCCGCTCCGCCGAGGTCCTCGTCGACGGCTACGCCATGGGCTCGCTGTCGATGACCTCCTACACCCTCGACGCCGACTGCGACGTACGACTCGTGGAGACCGACGGCTCGCCCGAGCTGCCCCGCCTGCCCGCCGACGAGATCAACGTCTGACGCCAGCCCGGGAGGACTCGTGGCCATCCCAGGTCCTGAGTCGACGGCGCAGGTCGTCAACACCGTGGGCGGCGACGCCCGCCAGCTCGAGAGCAGCTCGGCGTCGGGGTAGCGCAGCTCCAGGCGAGGGGTGCGCACGGCCACATCGGCCAGGGCCGACGAGGGTGGGCCATGGATGATCGTCGCGCATCCGGTCCTGGTCGTTCCCTGGGGTTGGACCGACGTCGGACGCTCGGCTCAGGAGCCGGTGTGGCGATCCCATCGGGCGGTGAAGGGGTCGGTCCAGGT
>JAUJNB010000040.1 GCA_030446545.1 Acidimicrobiales bacterium
GGGTGGCGGACAGGCAGAGCCCACGCCCGCCGCCGTCCAGGAGCTGGTGGTGGGCTACGGGGGTGACCCCTGGATCGACGCCTCCCAGATCGACCAGAAGCGTGTCCCCAACTACCCGCTCAACGCCGACGTGTGCGAAACCTTGGTGCGGCTCACCTCCGACTTCAAGGTGGCCGATTCCCTGGCCGGCTCCTGGGACCAGGTGGGTGAGAACGCCTTCCGCTTCACGCTCAAGGACGGCCCCACCTTCAGCGACGGGAGTCCCCTCACCGCCGATGCGGTGAAGTACAGCCTCGACTACACGGTGCGGGAACCCGCCACCAGCGGCTTCGCCTTTCTCGGCCCCGACTCGACCAAGGTCATCGACCCCAAGACCGTAGAGGTCACGCCTACCAAGCCGAACCTCCGCCTGGTGGAGCAGATCAACCACCCCACCTACTCGGTCATGGCTCCCGGCAGCGACCCGCTGGCCGATCCCAAGAGCACCTGCACCGGCCCGTTCAAGGTGGAGGAGTACGTCCCCAGCGAACGGCTGGTGGTGGTTCGCAACGACGCCTACTGGGGCGAGCCGGCCAAGCTCGACAAGATCACCTTCCGATTCATCCCCGACGACACCACCCGAACCCTCGCCCTGCAGAACGGCGAGGTCGACCTCATCACCGACGTGCCGCGGGGCGTACTCTCCACCTTGGAGGGCCAGTCGGGCACGAAGATAGAGCAGGCGCCCGTCGGCCAGGTGTTCTTGATGTACCTGGCCCGCCGGGACCTGGCCGGCACCGACAAGCCGCTGGCCGACCCCAAGGTGCGCCGGGCCGTCGCCGCAGCGATGGACCAGAGGTCCTTCGTCGAGGGTGTGCTCGACGGCAACGCCGAGCAGGTGGCCACCGTGGCCCCTCCGGCGGTGCTCGGCCAGTTCGCCGACATGGTCGAGGGTGTCCCCTTCGACCGAGAGGAGTCCGCTCGCCTCCTCGACGAAGCCGGTTGGACGATGGGCCCCGACGGCACGCGGGTCAAAGATGGCCGCCCGCTGGAGCTCAGCATCGTGTACGCCGGCAGCTCGGGAGGTGGGACCGGAATCGATCTCACCGAGGTGGAGTTCGTCCAGGCTCAGCTCGAGGAGGTGGGCATCAAGGGCAAGATCGAGCAGCTCGACCCCGGGGCCTACCGGGAGCGACTCGACACGGGGAACTACGACCTCGACATCTCGGGCCCGAACCAGAACGACGCCAACCCCGCCTTCCTCCTGTCGCTGCGCTGGTACTCCAAAGCCAGCGGCAAGAACGCCCAGTTCATCTCTCCCGGGCCCGAGACCGCGTTCGAGCGGATCATCGACCGAAGCCAGCAGGCCACCGACCCGGTGGAGCTGCAGCGTCTGGCCGCAGAAGCCATGCACGAGCTGGTCGACAACGAGGTGGGCGGTATCCCCTTGGCCGGGGTCTACCGCACCTACGCCATGAAGGACAACGTCCAGGGCCTGGAGCCTCACCCCTCCAGCACCAACCAGCGGTGGTCGACGGTCTTCCGCTCCGAGTGATCCCCCTCTGGGGCGCCAAGCCGTCGGCACCGGGGCGGGCGGGAGCACTACGCCGGTGACCGCCTACGTCGTCCGCCGCATCGCCTCCCTGGCGCCGGTGTGGCTGGGCATCACCTTCTTCGCCTTCGCCCTGGCCACTCTGGCGCCCGGCGACCCGGCCGAGCTCATCCTCGGCCGGGTACTCGAAGAGCCGCCCACCCCGGAGCAGCTGGAAGCCTTCCGGGAGCAGAACGGCCTGAACCAACCCTTCCTCGTCCAGTACGCCCGATGGACGGCGGGGGCGGTGACGGGTGACCTGGGCACCTCCTTCCGTTCGGGGGCGCCGGTCCTCGGCGAGCTCTCCGGGCGTCTGCCGGCAACGTTGCAGATCACCGTGCCGGCCTTCCTCATCTCCGTCGGCATCGCCCTGGCCGTGGGTGTGACATCGGCGGTCCGCCACAACTCCCTGGTTGACCACGGCTCTCGCGTGGGGGCGCTGATCGGAGACTCGGTTCCGAGCTTCGTGCTCGCCTACCTGCTCATCATCGTGTTCTCCGTCGCCTTGGGCATCCTGCCGGTATCCGGGCGCGGCACCTGGCGGCACCTGGTACTCCCCAGCCTCACCTTGGGATTGGCCACCACCGCCAGCCTGATGCGCCTGACCCGCTCCAGTCTGCTCGAGGTCCTGGGTGAGGACTACGTCCGCACCGCCCGGGCCATGGGCCTGCCCCGCAAGACGATCATCCTGCGCTACGCCCTGCGCAACGCTCTCATCCCCGTGGTCACCTTTGGGGCGGTCATCTTCGGCGTGCTCGTCACCAACTCGGTCATCATCGAGACCGTCTTCGGCTGGCCGGGCATCGGCAAGTTCGTGATCGACTCGATCTTCGACCGCGACTACCCGGTCGTCCAGGGCTTCGTGGTCTTCACCGGGACGCTCTTCGTGATCCTGAACCTGGTGGTCGACGTCCTGTACGTCCGCCTCGATCCCCGGATCCTGCTCGGCGGAAGGGCCAGGTAAGCCATGGCGGTTGAGACCACCGAGCGGCATGACCCCGCCATCCGCCTCGACGCCGCCGACGTGGTGCTGGCCCCCCGAGGATCGCTGCTCCGGCGTCTCCTGCACGACCGTCTGGCGATGACCGGCCTGTTCCTGGTGAGCCTGTTCGCCCTGGCGGCGGTCTTCGCGCCGCTGCTGGCGCCCTACGACCCCTCTGCGGTCGACGCCACCAACCGGCTGGAGGGCTCGAGTTGGTCACATCTCCTCGGCACCGACCAACTGGGCCGCGACACCTTCAGCCGCCTGCTCTTCGGCGCCCGTTGGTCGCTGGGCACGGCGGTGGCAGCCACGGCCATCATCATCACCATCGGCGTCGTCGTGGGCACGGTGTCCGGTTACTACGGGGGGCGCCTCGACACGGTGTTGATGCGGGTGGTCGACGTCCTCCTCGCCTTCCCCAGCCTGGTGCTGTACCTGGCCATCGTGGGAACCCTCGGTCCCGGGCTCAAGAACGTGATGATCGCCCTGGTGGTGATCACCTGGGACGAGTACGCCCGTGTGGTGAGGGGGCTCGTCCTGGCTCTGCGAGAACGGGGCTTCGTCAGAGCGTCACTGGCACTGGGAGCTCGGGACGGGCGCCTCATGGTGCGCCACGTTCTGCCCAACGTGGTCCCGCCGGTGGTGGTCCTGGCCAGCATCCAAACCGGCAGGCTCATCCTCGTTCTCGCCGCCCTGGGGTTCTTCGGACTCGGCGTCACGCCACCTACCCCGGAATGGGGCTCGATGATCAATCAGAGCCGGCTCTTCCTTCAAACATCGCCCGCGCTGATGATCTGGCCCGGTCTGGCCATCAGCCTGACCGTCATCGGGCTCAACCTTCTGGGGGACGGGTTGCGGGACGTGCTCGATCCTCGCTTGAGCCGATCGGAGGCCGCCCGCTGAGAAGCGGGGGGTGGCGCCGGAAGATGCGCTCCCGAACGAGCGGGCTACCCGCTGCCCTGCAACTCGCGTTCCTCAGTGGCGAAGTGGCAGGCGCTCGGGTGGCCGTGCCCCAAGCGGTCGACGAGCTCGGGAACC
>JAUJNB010000002.1:0-159768 GCA_030446545.1 Acidimicrobiales bacterium
GAGCGTCGACCGTGCCGCCGTGGGCAGTGGCGATGGACCGCACGATCGACAGCCCCAAGCCGGCGCCGGTCACCGAAGCGGTCCGCGCCGGCGCTCCCCGTCGGAAGGGCTCGAACAGTGAGTCCAGTGACTCGACGGCCACCGGTGGACCGCTGTTGCGGACGGTCAAGCGGGCCCGGCCGACCGATGCCCCTGCCCCCAGCTCCAACCACCCGCCCGCGACGTTGTGGCGCACCGCGTTCTCGACCAGGTTGTCGACCAGACGCTGTAGGAGCACCGGATCGCCCAGCACCGGGGCGGGGTGCAGGTCGACGTCGAGGGTGATCCCGGCCGCGGTGCGCTCGGCGCCCACATGATCGACGGCCACTCGCGCCAGGTCGGCCAGATCGGTGGCGGTCAGGCGCTCGCGGCCTCGATCGCTCCGGGCCAACATGAGCAATCCGTCCAGCAGGGCGTTGGTCCGGGTGATGGCCCCGAGCACGGTCGCTGCCATGTCCCGTAGCTCGGAGGCCGAGATGTCGGGGTCGGCCAGGGCGACGTCGATCTCGGTGCGCATGATGGCGAGCGGCGTCCGCAGCTCGTGAGCCGCGTTGGCCGCGAATCGGCGTTGGCTCTCGAAGGCGGTGTCGAGGCGGGCGAGCATGGAGTCGAAGGTGTCGGCCAGCTCCTTGAGCTCGTCTTCGGGCCCGGCCATGGCGATGCGTTCGTGCAGGTTCTCCTCCGACAATCGCTGCGCCGCCCCGGTGATCTCCTGCAGTGGGCGCAGGATGCGACCGGCCACCACCCATCCGAGGCCCACCGAGGCCACGGCGGTGACCGCCAACGCCTGGGCGGACTGCAGCACGAGCTGGTCGAGCGTCTGGTCGCGTAGCTGCTGTTCGAACGCTTCGATGGCCGCATCGATCTCGGAGCCGTCGATCGGGGCCGACCGGGTGGAGCGACCGAGCCGGGGGACGATGGTGTGGGGCTCGGGCTCGAACACCACCGGGCCGGGGGCCACCTCCAAGCCGATGGCCACCCGGTCACTGACGAGACTGCGCCGCACCAGGGCGTAGTTGACGCCGAGCAGGATGGCCCCGGCCAGGAGGAAGAGGCCGCCGTAGACCAGGGTCAGGCGGAGTCGGATGCTCGGCTTCACGGACGGCGGCACCCGGCACCGGGCGAATGGGCCCCCTTGTCGACCACCACTACCGGCACCTGCACCCTCCTCTCCCCGCTCCGGGGCCCGCAGCGTAGGAGCTAGCGAGTCCCAGCTTCCCCCATCCGGCATAACCCCGGGATAAGGCCGGGGCCCAACGGTGGCTTTACCAGTCGGGGCGTAGGACGGAACTGCCGACCGACGGCAAACCGACTGGAGGAGAGACATGGAAACCATGGATGACAGGTCCGTGCGCAGGAACAGGCGACGTTCGCCGCTCGCGCTCCTCGGGGCCACGGCGGCCGTGGTCGCCCTGCTGGTGTCGGCGTGTGGCGGAGGGGGCAGCCACCCGAGCGGGGTGGCCAGCCTGGGTGATCCCGCCACCGCCGACGCCGGCACCGGTGACGACTCCGGCACCAAGACCTTCGAGGATGCCCTGCTGGAGCTCACCGAGTGCATGCGCGAGCAGGGCATCGACATGCCCGACCCCGCCACTGCGGCCGGGGGCGGCAGCGAGATCGTGGTGGAGCCTGGCGCCGGCGCCGTGGCGATCGACGAGGAAGAGTTCGGGGCCGCCGAGAAGCAGTGTGGCCACCTGATGAAGGGCTTCGAGCCCGATCTCAGCCCGGAGGAGATGGACCGCATGCAGGACGAGATGCTGACCTTCGCCCGCTGCATGCGCGAGCGCGGCATCGACATGCCCGACCCCGAGGTGGACGGCGGCATGCGGGTGGAGATCGGCGGGGACGGCATCGACCCCCACGACCCCGACTTCCAGGCAGCCGAGAAGGAGTGCCGTCCCAAGGGTGCGACCGGTGTCGGACCCACCGGCGGTCCCGATTCCGAGGGGGTCGTGGAGTCATGAGCGCCCAGACGCTGACGCAGATCCACCCGACCAACGGCACGACTCCGCCGACCCCTGCGCCCGAGCCACCCCGGCCACCCCGGCGACGGCGCCGGGCCCTGGCGGGTGGGATCGTGGCGGTCGCCGTGGTGGCGGCGCTGGTCGCCGCCGGCACCGTCGACGATCCCGGCACCGTCCCCGGTGACGAACCCGCCACCGCCACCGCCACCGCCCCGGTCAGCCGACACACGCTGGCCCAGCAGGAGGAGCTCGACGGCACCCTCGGCTACACCGGGACCTACGCCGTCGTCAACCAACGCCAGGGCACGCTCACCGGCACCCCGGGTGAAGGCTCGGTGGTGGACCGGGGACAAGTGCTCTACGAAGTGGACGGGCAACCGGTGTACCTGATGGTCGGAGGGCGGCCGGCGTGGCGGCCACTGGACGAGACCGTCGACGACGGACCGGACGTCCGCCAGCTGGAGGAGAACCTGGTGGCCCTGGGCCACGCCAACGACCAGAACCTGACCGTCGACGACGACTTCACCGAAGCCACCACCGCGGCGGTCAAGCGGTGGCAGGACGCCACCGGCGCCGAGGAGGACGGGGTGGTCGAGCTCGGGGAGATCGTCTTTCTCCCCAGTGCGCTGCGGGTCACCGATCACCCGGTGGCCCTCGGGACCCAGGCCCCTCCCGACACCTCGGTGCTCGCGGGAACGTCGTCGGAGCGCACGGTGACCGTCGATCTCGACGCACGCCGCCAGGTCCTGGTGGCCACCGGCGATGCCGTCGAGGTCGAGCTGCCCGACGGCACCCGGACCCCGGGGACGATCGCCAGCGTCGGCATCGTCGCCTCGGCACCCGAGGACGACGACGGCAGTGGATCAGGTGACGGGTCCGGTGGTGTAGGCAGCGACCCCACCGTCGAGGTCGTCGTCACCCTGGCCGACCCGGGTGCGAGCGGGGCGCTCGACCAAGCTCCGGTGGAGGTCGTGGTCGGCCGGAACCGGGTCGAGAACGTGCTGGCGGTACCGGTGAACGCCCTGCTGGCCCTGGCCGAGGGTGGCTACGCGGTCGAGGTGGACGAAGCCGGGAGCCGGCGGCTGCTGGCGGTCGAGCTGGGACTGTTCGCCGACGGGATGGTCGAGGTGAGCGGCGACGGTCTCACCGAAGGCATGTCGGTGGTGGTGCCGGTATGACGGTTCCGGCGCAAACCCCGGCCGCCCTCGAGCTCGACGACGTCGTCAAACGCTACGACGGGTTGCCCCCCGTCGAAGTGCTCCGGGGCATCGACGTGACCATCGCCGACGGCGAGCTGGCGGCGGTGGTGGGGCCGTCGGGATCGGGCAAGTCCACGCTCCTCCACGTCATCGGCACGCTGGAGCGACCCAGCACCGGCTCGGTGCGGGTCGCCGGGATCGACGTGGGTGGCATGGCCGACCGCCAGCTCTCGGCCCTGAGGGCCCAGCACATCGGTTTCGTGTTCCAGCAGTTCTTCCTGCTCGACGGCATGACCGCCCTCGACAACGTGGCCACCGGCCTGCTCTATCGGGGCGTGCCGGCCGGGGAGCGACGGCTCCGGGCCGCCGCCACCCTGGAGCGGGTGGGCCTCGGCCACCGGCTGGCCCACCACCCCGCGACCCTGTCGGGAGGCGAGCGCCAGCGGGTGGCCATCGCCCGGGCCCTGGTCGGCCGCCCCTCGATCGTCCTGGCCGACGAGCCCACCGGCAACCTCGACAGCCGCTCGGGGGCCGGCATCGTGGCCCTGCTGCACGAGCTGCACGGCGAGGGGACGACGATCGTGGTCATCACCCACGACCGGGAGCTGGCTGACCACTTCCCACGCCGCATCGAGTTGCGCGACGGGCAGGTGGCGTCCGACCGACGATCCACCGTGAACGTCGATGGTGGAGGCGACCTTCGACGCCGGCGTCCCCGCCAGGTCAGGCGGGTCCCGCTGAGCGCCCGGCGGATCCCGGCCCAAGGAGGGCGGCCATGATCACCTCGGCGCCCACCCGGTCCCGGCTCCACCACCGGGACCTGCTCCTTCTCGGCAGCGTGGGCCTGCGCAGTCGCAAGCTGCGGGCCCTGTTGTCGGCCCTGGGCATCGCCATCGGCATCGCCGCCATGGTCGCCGTGCTCGGCATCTCGGCTTCGAGCCGGGCCGACCTCGTGGCCCAGCTCGATCAGCTCGGCACCAACTTGTTGCGGGTGGCCCCGGGCCAGACCCTGGGTGGGGAGGACGCCACCCTGCCCCCCGAGGCCCCGGGGATGATCGGTCGGGTCGGCCCCGTCGAGGCAGTCTCGGCGACCGCCAGCGTGGACGCCAACGTCTACCGCAGCGACCAGATCCCGGTGGCCGAGACGGGAGGCATCGGGGTCCGGGCCGCCGACCCGGCGTTGCTCGACACCCTCGGCGGCAAGGTGGCCGCCGGCGCCTTCCTCAACGACGCCACCGCCCGCTACCCGGCGGTGGTGCTGGGATCGATGGCAGCCGAGCGGTTGGGCGTCACCCGGGCCGACGGAAGCGTCCAGGTGTGGTTGGGGGACCAGTGGTTCAGCGTGGTGGGAATCCTCGAACCGTTGCCTCTCGCCCCCGAGATCGACCGCTCTGCGCTCATCGGCTTCCCGGTGGCGGCGGAGCGCCTGGCCCACGACGGCGCTCCCAGCACGATCTACGTGCGCTCCGACCCCGAGGCGGTGGAGGACGTGCGGCGCGTGCTCGGTGCCAGCGCCAACCCCGACAACCCCGAGCAGGTGGAGGTCAGCCGGCCCTCCGACGCCCTTGCGGCCCGGGCCGCGGCCAACACCGCCCTCACCTCGCTGCTCCTGGCCCTGGGCGGCGTGGCCTTGTTGGTGGGCGGTGTCGGCATCGCCAACGTCATGGTGATCTCGGTGCTGGAACGGCGCTCGGAGATCGGGCTGCGGCGGGCGCTGGGCGCCACCCGGGGCCACGTCCGGGTGCAGTTCCTCACCGAGGCCCTGCTGCTGTCGGGGTTGGGTGGCATGGGCGGCGTCGTGCTCGGTGCCGCCGTCACCGCCGGTTTCGCCGCCACTCGCTCGGGGGCGTTAGTGGTGCCGCCAGTGGCGCTCGTGGGCGGGGTGGGCGCAGCCATGGCCATCGGTGCGCTGGCCGGGCTCTACCCGGCGGTGCGGGCGGCACGCCTGGCTCCCAGCGAGGCCTTGCGGACCGTCTGAGGCGGCGAACCAATCTGAGGCGCCTCGTGCGCGTCCGAGCTCAGGCAGGCGCAGCGCCCCTTGCCCACCAGTTGATCAGGAGGCTACCGGCGTGCCCTCGGAGGCAGCGCCGGCGAGCCGAAGCGGATCAGGTTGCCGTCGGGGTCGCAGTGCGCCCCTTCGGTGAGGCCGTACTCGGTGGGCCGGGGTGGGTGCAGTCTTCCGTCGACTCCGGCGGCGACCCACTCGGCGTGGAGGGCATCGGCGTCGTCGACCCAGAGGTAGGCGCACGAGGTCGTCGTCCGGCAGTCGAGGTCTTCGACCTTGGCGATGTGCAGCTCGATCTCGTCCCGGCCGGCGTAGCCGTAGTAGTCGGCGTCCTCATAGGCCTCGACCTGGAACCCGAGGCGTTGGTAGTGACGGAGCGCCCTGGCGAGGTCGGTGGTCACGAACACCGGAGCGATTCGCCGCAACACGGTGCCCACGGGTCGTCAATCTATCTCCGGTGCTCCCGGCCGGCGGTCCCCGACGTCCATGGCGGCCGACTCCTCCAGCTCCATGCCCCTGGTCTCGGGCAGCCGGAAAAAGGCGAGGGTGGCCAGCAGGGCCGGCGCCGAGACCACCACGGCGGCCCCGGCGAAACCGTCGAGGCGGTCGGCCAGGACGCCGAAGACGAGCAGACCGGCCACGGCCCCCACCACGCCCGTCGCCACCAGCCAGCCGGCCACGCGCCCCCTGAACTGGGTGGGGAAGAGCTCGTTGGCGAGGGAGGCGACGGTGGGGGCGAAGGCGTAGCCGGTGAACACCGACAGCAGGGCCCCGACGATGGTGGTGGGCAGCCCGGCGGCGTAGGTCGACATGGCGGCCAGGCTTACGCCGGCCAGGGCCGCGGCCGCCGTGGGCCGGCGACCCCAGCGGTCGGCGCCCCAGCGGCCGAGGACCAGGCCCCCCAGGCCCACCGGCACCGCCGCCAGATAGAGGGCGGCGGTGACGGCGGGTGAGACGTCGAGGACTCCTTCGGCGTAGACGTACACGAAGCTGTTGGCCGGACCGGTGACAAAGGCGGCGGCGAAGGCGACCACCAGCATGGCCCTCAACCGCGACCGGCCCGTCGGGCCGAGGGCGCCCAGGCTGGCCAGGTGGCCGTGCCTGCCGGCGGCGCCGATCGGAGGGGGCCAGGCCCTCCCGCCGTCTCCGCCACCGACGCCGCTTCCATAGCGGTCGGGTTCGACCATCCACCGGGCCAGGAGCGGGAGGAGGAGCAGGGGGACCGCAGCCAGGGCGAAAGTGCCCCGGAAGCCGAAGCTCGCCGGCACCAGGCCCCGCACCACCGCCACCAGGGCGGCGCCCGAGCCATAGCCGGCGGCGACCAGAGCAACGGCCTTGGCCCGATCCGAGCTGGCCGTGTGCTCGCCTGCCACCACCTGGGCCACGGCGTTGGTGGCGCTGAGGAAGGGCCGGCTCAAGCCGAAGGCGGCCACGAACCACCAGTAGCCGGGGCTGAATGCGCCCAGTGCCACCAGGGCCAGCCCGACGCCGGTACAGCCGAGCAGGACGCGGCTGCGTCCCCGCCGGTCGGCCAGGGCGGCGAGGGGCAGGGCACCGAGCGACGCCAGACGGATGACGGCCAGGCCGACCCCGAGCACGGTCCCCGACAAGCCCGCCTGCTCGGCCACCGAGGCGCCCCCGCGCACCTCCCCGAAGGCCTCGGCCACGTCGGCCAGCGCCGCCACCGCCCCGAACTGGCCGAAACCCGAGGCGATGGCCACGGCGGCCACGCTCACCACCGGGGCCTGGCGCCAGCGGTAGAGCCGGAGGGCCGGGTCCGACGATCCCGGTGGGGAGAGGGGCAAACGGTCAGCGGCCATGCCGGGGCCTGACGGTAGCCTCGCCCCCCGTGCCGTTCGTGCCCCTCGCCGCCAGCTGCGGATGAGCTCCCGATCCTTTCAGGCCCCGACGGGGACCCGCGACGTGCTGCCGCCCGAGTCGGCCCGTTGGCGGGCGCTGATTGCCCGCTTCGACGCCCTCGCCACCCTGGCCGGCTACGGCCTGGTGGTGGGCCCCATGTTCGAGGAGGTCGGGGTCTTCCAGCGGGTGGGGGAGAGCACCGACGTGGTGCGCAAGGAGATGTACGACTTCGAGGACAAAGGCGGCCGGCACCTGGCCCTTCGGCCCGAGGGCACGGCCTCGGTGGTGCGGGCCTACGTGCAGCACCGGCCCACACCGCCCTGGAAGGTCTGGTACTGCGCCCCCAGCTTCCGCTACGAACGGCCCCAGGCTGGGCGCTACCGCCAGCACCACCAACTGGGGGTGGAGGCGCTCGGGGCCGCCGATCCCGAGCTCGATGTCGAGGTGGTCGCCTTGGCCCGGGCCCTGTACGACGCCGTGGGCCTGGTGCGGGTGACGCTGCTGTTGAACTCGATCGGCGACGCAGTCTGTCGACCCGGGTACCTCGACCTGCTCGAGGCCTTCCTCGTCGTGCGCAACGCCCGGCTCTGCGGGGAGCACCGCCTGGGCGCCCGCCAGAACCCGTTGCGCGTGCTCGATTGCAAGCGCCCCGAGTGCCGGGAGACGACCGCCGACGCGCCGCGCATCGTCGACCACCTGTGCGAGGCCTGCGCCCACCACTTCCGCGGGGTGCAGGAGGGCCTGTCCAGCCTCGGCGTGGCCTTCGTCCTCGACGCCCGCCTGGTCCGGGGTTTCGACTACTACACCCGTACCGCCTTCGAGTTCCAGGCGGAGGCGTTGGAGAGCGCCCAGAGCACCATCGGCGCCGGCGGCCGCTACGACGGCCTGGTGGAGGCGCTGGGCGGTCCGGCCACCCCGGGGGTCGGCTTCGGCATCGGCATCGAGCGGGTGCTCCTGGCCTGCGACGCCGAAGGCGTCCTGCCGGTGCCGACCACCGGCGTCGACGTGTGGGTGGTCGACGTCACCGGCACCGGCGCAGCCGGGGCGCTGGCCTGGGCGCTGCGTCGGGCCGGCATCGCCGCCGACCGGGGATTCGACGCCCGCTCCATGCGGGCCCAGATGAAGTTGGCCGACCGCTCCGGCGCCCGGCTCGCCCTCATCGTGGGCGACGAGGAGCAGCGCTCGGGTACCGTCTCGGTCCGGGACCTGCGCGCCGAGGGCGATCAGCAGGTCGTCGCCCGCGGCGAGGTCGTCGCCCTCGTCAAGGAGCTGTTGGCATGACCCCCGCGCCTCCGCCGGATCTCTCGGCCCATCCGGCCACCTCCTTGCGCACCGACCGCTGCGGTGACCTCCGGGCCGGCGACGTCGGCCGGGCCGTGTCGCTGTGCGGCTGGGTGGCCCGACGACGCCAGCACGGTGAGCACCTGGCCTTCGTGGATCTCCGGGACCGTTCCGGCGTGGTGCAGTGCGTGGTCGACGGGGCCTCGGAGCTGCGCTCGGAGTTCGTGGTGCGCATCACCGGCACGGTGCGACCGCGTCCCGAGGGGACGGGCAACGCCGACTTGGCCACGGGCGAGGTCGAGGTGGGCGACTGCCAGGTGGAGGTGCTCAATCCGGCCGAGCCGCCACCGTTCCCCGTCAGCGACCGGGTGGAGGCCGACGAGGCCACCCGGTTGCGACATCGCTACATCGACCTGCGCCGAAACCGCATGCAGCGCAACCTGGTGGTGCGAGCCGCCGTCACCCGGGCCCTTCGTTCGGCCATGGACCGCCAGGGCTTCCTCGAAGTGGAGACGCCGTTGCTGTGGGTGCCCACCCCCGAGGGGGCCCGGGAGTTCGTCATCCCCTCCCGGCTGCAGCCCGGCCACTTCTACGTGTTGCCCCAGAGCCCCCAGCTGGCCAAGCAGCTGCTGATGGTCGCCGGCCTCGACCGCTATTACCAGATCGCCCGCTGCCTACGCGACGAGGACCTCCGCGCCGACCGGCAGTTCGAGTTCGCCCAGCTCGACCTCGAGGCCTCCTTCGTCAGCCAGGACGATGTGCTGGCCTTTGTGGCCGAGGCCGTCCTCGACGCCACCGAGGCCGCCACCGGGGCCCGACCGGACCCGATCGAGCGGCTCACCTGGACCGAGGCCATGGAGCGCTTCGGCTCCGACAAGCCCGACCTGCGGGCCGGCCCCGAGCTGGTGGAGCTGGGCCCGGTCTT
This sequence comes from Acidimicrobiales bacterium, assembly GCA_030446545.1. Lineage (GTDB taxonomy): Bacteria > Actinomycetota > Acidimicrobiia > Acidimicrobiales > CADCSY01 > JADDRA01. The sequence continues at coordinate 9,274 of JAUJNB010000002.1, forward strand.
CGCCCAGACCGCTTTCCGGGCCTTTGTCGGAGCCGACTGCATCAAGGGGATGCGGGCGCCGGGCCAGGGCGACCTCGGGCGCAACCGCCTCGACGCCCTCACCGAGTCGGCCAAGGGGCTCGGGGCCAAGGGCCTGGTGTGGCTGCGGGTGGGCGAGGGGGGCACCCTCGACTCGCCGGTGGCCAAGTTCCTCTCCGACGCCGAACGTGCCGGCCTGGTCGCGGCCGTGGAGGCCGAGCCCGGCGACCTGGTGCTGGTGGTGGCCGACGAACGGCCGACGGTGCGGGCCGTGCTGGGCCAACTGCGCCTCGACCTCGGTCGCCCGCCGGTGAGCGAGGGCGCCCGGCGCTTCGTGTGGATCACCGAGTTCCCCCTCTTCGAGGGGCTCGACGGCGAGGGCCGGCCCGTCCCCGCCCACCACGCCTTCACCATGCCCCACCCCGACGACCTCGACCGACTGGAGTCCGACCCGCTGTCGGTGCGGTCCCAGTCCTATGACCTGGTGCTCAACGGCTGGGAGCTCGGCTCGGGCTCCATCCGTATCCACCGGGCCGACATCCAGTCCCGCATCTTCTCCGTGCTCGGCATCTCCGAGGCCGAGGCCCAAGCCCGCTTCGGGTTCCTGCTCGACGCCTTCCGCTACGGGGCGCCGCCCCACGGCGGGTTCGCAGTGGGCCTCGACCGCCTGGTGGCCATCCTCGCCGGTGAGGAGAACATCCGGGAGGTCATCGCCTTCCCCAAGACGCAGTCGGGCCTGGACCCCCTCACCGGCGCCCCCGCCCCGGTCGCCCCCAAGCTCCTGGCCGGCCTGGGCATCAAGGTGCTGCCTGCCCCTGCCTGACCGGTTCAGCTAGCGGAGCTGGAGGTCCCGATCACGGTTCTCGGGCGATGTTCCAGGCGATCGAGCAAGCCGGCCAGCGCGGTCTCGATCTTGCCACTCTCGGCGGTAGGAGGAGCGGCCGGCGCAGTGCCCACTGAAGGCCATCCCGACGCTCACAGGGAGCGAAGCGACGATGGCGACCAGGTCCACGTCGCTGACCAGGAGGAGAGCAGCGGCGGCGACGGAACCGGACACCGCTCCTCCCGCCACGCACCAGGCGTGGGCGGTGCGCTGCTCCTGGACGTCGGCCTGGAACCGCACCAAGACCTGGCCGTCGGAATTTGGGGCCTTTGCCAACGCGAACTCGAGGCCGCGCACGCCGTTGAGCGTGAGGCGGTCGTTGAGGCGCAGTCGAGACGGAGATCCTCGCCCCGGCCTCGGTCGAGCTCGGCCCGCCCGCCCGCGACGAACCGACCGCTCCCGCCCGTCCGCTTTGTGTGTGTGTGTGTGTGTGTGTGTGTGTGTGTGTGTGTGTGTGTGTGTGTGTGTGTGTGTGTGTGTGCCTGATGGCTGGAGCACCACCAGCGCACACAAAGCTGCGGCCGAGGGGCCCTTTCCGGTGGCTAGCGTCGACGGTCGTGGCCGACGATCTGTTCGGGGCGGCGGTGGAGCAGCGCCTGGCCACGTCGGCCCCCTGGCCGCCCGCCTGCGGCCCCGCTCGCTCGACCAGGTGGTGGGCCAGGACCACCTGCTCGGCCCCGGCCAGGCCTTGCGCCGCCTCATCGAGTCGGACCGGCTCTCCTCGATCATCCTGTGGGGGCCGCCGGGCACAGGCAAGACCACGCTCGCCCGCCTCATCGCCGGCGCCACCAGCCGGGCCTTCGAGCCGCTGTCGGCCGTCACCGCCGGGGTCAAGGACGTGCGCGAGGTCGTGGCCCGGGCCAAGGGCCGGCTGGGCCAGCACGGCCAGGGCACGATCCTGTTCCTCGACGAGGTCCACCGCTTCAACCGGGCCCAGCAGGACGCCTTGTTGCCCTCGGTGGAGGAGGGCGTGCTCACCCTCATCGGGGCCACCACCGAGAACCCCTACTTCGAGGTCAACCCGCCCCTGCTCAGCCGATCCACCCTGCTGCGCCTTCGGCCGCTGTCGGAGGAGGCGGTGACCACGCTGTTGCGCCGGGCGCTCGACGAGGAGGGGGCCGACGCCGACGACGACGCCTTGGCCCACCTGGCCCAACGGGCCGAGGGCGACGGTCGGGCCGCCCTCGGTGCCCTGGAGGTGGCCCTGGCCCTGGCCGCCGGCACCGACGGACCTCCCATCTGCGTGCTGCTGGCCGACGCCGAGGCCGCGCTCGACCAGCGGGCCCTGCGCTACGGGCGCGACGAGCACTACGACATCATCTCCGCCTTTCTCAAATCGATCCGGGGCAGCGACCCCGACGCCGGGCTCTACTGGCTGGCCCGCATGCTGGCCGCCGGGGAGGACGCCCGCTTCGTGGCCCGACGGCTGGTGATCCTGGCCTCCGAGGACATCGGCCTGGCCGACCCCACCGCGCTGCTCGTCGCCGGCGCGGCCGCCCGGGCGGTCGAGTTCGTGGGTCTGCCCGAGGCCCAGCTCAACCTGGCCCAGGCCGTGGTCCACCTGGCCACCTCACCCAAGTCGAATCGGGTCACGGTGGCATTGGGTCGGGCCCAGGCCGACGTGGGCGACCGGCCCGCCGGCGAGGTCCCCGTGCACCTGCGTGACGCCCACTACCAGGGAGCGGCGGGACTCGGCCACGGTCAGGGCTACGACTATCCTCACGACGACGAACGAGGATGGGTGGCCCAGGAGCACCGCCCGGCGGAGGTGGCCGGGCGGGTCTACTACGAGCCCTCGGCCCACGGCCAGGAAGAGGAGATCGCCCGGCGCATGGCAGCCCGAGACCGCCACCACCACGACCGCCGCGATCACGACCGCCGCGATCACGACCGACGCGGGCAGGCGGGCCCGTCGTGAGTGCCGTCGACCTGGCCGCGGTCATCGTGTCGATCACCAGCGTGGTGGGCCTGGCCCTGCTGGCCGTCGGCCTGGTGACCCTGCGCCGCACCTTGGGTGTGCTGCGCGACGGCATCGAGGAGCTCCGCCGCGAGACCGTGCCGGTCGTGGCCGACCTCCAGGCCAGCGTCGCCCACGTCAACCGCCAACTCGATCGCATCGACGACGTGGTCGCCTCGATGCGTTCGGTGTCGGGCACCGTCGACGCCGCCTCCCGGCTGGCCTACGTGACCCTGGCCAACCCCGTCATCAAGGCCGTGGCCCTCGGCGCGGGCACGGCCAAGGCCGCCCGCTCGCTGCGCCAGCGCGACTAGGGACCGCGCCTGCGGTGTTCAAGCGGCTGACGTGGATGACGATGGGAACCGGTGTGGGCTTCGGCGCCGCCGTGTGGGGACGACGCAAGGTGCGGGCCAAGATCGAGCGCTACCGGCCAGCGGCGGTGACGGCTGACGCCACCCAGGCGGTACGCCGCCTCGGCCACGACCTGCGCACCGCCCGCGACGAGGGCCGCCGGGCCATGCGCCAGCGGGAGGCCGAGCTGCGACTCACCCATCCGGCCCCACCCGACCCCTGAGCGCCCGGCGAGCGGGCGCTCCTGGGTGCCGCAGGCCCGGAGGTAGGCTGGCCGGGTGATGGATGCCAACGCGCTGCGGCGTGCCTTCACCTCGTTCTTCGAGGAGCGGGGCCACACGCGGGTCGGCTCGGCCAGCCTGATCCCCCACCACCCCTCGGCGCCGCTGTTCACCAACTCGGGGATGATGCAGTTCGTCTCCTACTTCCTGGGCGAGGAGGCCGCGCCCTGGCCTCGGGCTGCCTCCATCCAGAAGTGCGTCCGCCTGAGCGGCAAGCACAACGACCTGGGTGAGCTCGGGCGCACGCGGCGCCACCTGACCTTCTTCGAGATGCTCGGCAACTGGAGCTTCGGTGACTACTTCAAAGAGGACGCCATCCGCTGGGCCTGGACCCTGCTCACCGAGGTGGTGGGCTTCGACGGTGACCGTCTCTGGGTGACGGTGCACGTCGACGACGACGAGGCCGAGGCCATCTGGCACGAGGGGGTGGGCCTGCCTCTCGGGCGCATCCAGCGCCTCGACAAGGAGAACTTCTGGGAGATGGGCCCCACCGGCCCCTGCGGGCCGGATTCGGAGATCCACTTCGACTGCGGCCCGGAGTGGGGCGAGGAGGGTGGTCCGGCCCACGGAGGCGCCGACCGTTACATCGAGTTCTGGAACCTGGTCTTCATGTCCTCCTTCCGCCACCCCGACGGGCGCCTGACCGATCTGCCCCGGCACAACATCGACACCGGCGGCGGCCTCGAACGCTGGCTGATGCTGCTCCAGGGCGTGCCCACCGTCTTCGACACCGACGCCGTGCGCCCCCTCATCGAGGTGGCCGAGTCGCTGAGCAACACCACCTACGGGGCCGACGCCCGTCGCGACGTGGCCCTGCGGGTGGTGGCCGACCACGCCCGCTCCATGACCTTCCTGGTGGGCGACGGTGTGGTCCCCTCCAACGAGGACCGGGGCTACGTGGTGCGCAGCGTCATCCGGCGCGCCGTCACCCGTGGCCAGCAGCTCGGCATCGACCGGCCCTTCCTCGGTCCCCTCGTGCGACGCACCATCGAGCTCCTCGGCCACGCCTACCCCGACCTGGCCTCGGGCGCCGATGTGGTGGTCGAGGTCATCGAGCGGGAGGAGCACCGCTTCCGCCAGACGCTGTCCACCGGCTCGGCCCTCCTCGACATCGAGCTGGCCCGTGGCGCGGTGCCGGGGGAGGTGGCGTTCAAGTTGCACGACACCTACGGCTTCCCCATAGAAGTCACCGAGGAGATGGCGGCCGAGCGCGGCGTGACCGTCGACCGGCGAGGCTTCGACGCGGCCATGGCCGCCCAGCGGGCGCGGGGCAAAGAGGCGCGCCGGGGCGCCACGGCCGATCTGCCCGTCGAGGTCTACCGCCGACTCGTGGATCGCTGCGGCGCCACCGAGTTCACCGGCCGGGAGGAGAACCAGACCAAGGCCCGGGTCCTCGAGGTGGTCGCCGGGGCGGAGGGCGGGGTGGAGATCTTCCTCGACCGCACGCCGTTCTACGCCGAGTCGGGCGGGCAGGTGGGGGACACGGGGACCATCGTCACCGACACCGGACGGGCCGAGGTCCTCGACACCACCTTCGCCCTGCCGGGGCTGCACCGCCACCGGGCCCGCATCGTCGAGGGGGAGGTGCTCGAGGGCCAGGAGGCGGTGGCGGCCATCGACGACGAGCGGCGCCAGGCCATTCGTCGCAACCACACCGGGACCCACATCCTGCACTGGGCCCTGCGTCAGGTGCTGGGCGACCACGTCAAGCAGCAGGGCTCGCTCGTCGGGCCCGAGTACCTGCGTTTCGACTTCAGCCACCACGCCGCCACCTCGCCCGAGGACTTGGCCGCCGTCGAGGACCTGGCCAACGGCGAGGTCCTGGCCAACGACCGGGTGCGCCACTACGAGACGACCAAGGCCCAGGCCGTCGAGGTCGGCGCCATCGCCTTTTTCGGCGACAAGTACGGCGAGATCGTGCGGGTGCTCGAGGCCGGCCGTCACTCCGTGGAGCTGTGCGGGGGGACCCACGTCTCGGCCCTGGGTGACATCGGGCCCATCCGCATCACCTCCGAGAGCTCCATCGGGGCCAACCAGCGCCGCATCTTCGCCACCACGGGGACGGGCACGCTCGAGCGGGTCCGGCGGGACCGCGACGAGCTGGCCCGGGCCGCCGCCCTGTTGGCCGTTCCCCCCGACGAGGTGGTCGGGGGCGTCCAGCGGCTCCGCGACGACCTGAAGGAGGCCCGGGACCTGCTCAAGGCGGCCCAGCGGTCGGCAGCGGGAGCAGGCGCGGCCGGGCTGGCGGCGGGGGCCGTCGACGGCGTGGTCGTGGCCCGTCGGGACAGCCTGCGCCGCGACGAGCTCAAGGACCTGGCCCTGGCCGTCCGCCAGCAGGCCGGGGTACGGGCGGTGGTGCTGGGTGGGGCCCCGCCCGGTGGCGGGGTCGCCCTGGTGGCGGCGGTGACCCCCGACAGCGGCCTGACGGCCTCGGCCCTTCTCGCCGATGCCGCCCGCACGGTGGGGGGCGGGGGTGGCAAGGCGGCCGATCTGGCGGTGGCCGGAGGTCGCCACCCCGAACACCTGGACCAAGCCCTGGACCAGGCCCGGGCCGCCGCAGTCGGGGCCCAGGTGGCTGGGGCCGAGAAGAAACTGCCTGGACAGTAGGAGTGCAGGACCCACAGGACAAGGTTCCCGAAGTCGCGCAGGCAGCTTCTTCACGGGCCCCGAGGGTTGTCGGGCTCGACCTCGGCAGCCGGCGCATCGGGGTGGCCGTGAGCGACCCCTCCGGTGTCCTGGCGTCTCCCCGCCTGGTGCTGCAACGGGGGCGCGACCACGCGGCCGACCACCGGGCGATCGCCGCTCTGGTGCAGGAGGTGGGCGCCGGGCAGGTCGTGGTGGGTCTTCCCCTGTCCCTCGACGGGAGTGAGGGCCCGGCCGCCCGCCTGGTACGCCTGGAGTTGGCCGAGCTGGGCGCGGCCCTGCCCGTCCCGGTCGAGGCCCACGACGAGCGCTTCAGCACGGTCAGCGCCGATTTCGCCCTCATCGGCGCCGGGTTGAAGGCTCCGGCTCGGCGCAAGGTGGTCGACGGTGTGGCCGCCGCCGTGCTGCTGCAATCATGGCTGGACGGGCGGGCGCAGGCACGGCGGGCGCAGGCAGGGCGGGTACGGGCAGGAGACGCGACGTGAGCGACACATTCTTCGACCAGGAGCACGACGAGGTCCAGTGGGAACCGCCCCGCCGTGGGGCCCGGCGGCTCCTGGTCCTGCTCGCCCTCGTGGTCGTCGTCGTGGTCGTGCTCCTGGCGGCGGTGGGGCTGTGGGCCAAGGGCAAGATCGACCCCTCGGGTGACCCGGGTGAGGAGGTGTCCCTCACCGTTCCCGAGGGAGCGACCACAGCCGACATCGCCGAGCTGCTGGCCACTGAGGGAGTGATCTCCGACGCCACCGTCTTCGGGTACTACGTCCGCTTCAGCGGAGGAGCGTCGTTCCAGGCCGGCGAGTACACCCTCGCCCGCAACTCGGCCATGGGCGACGTGGTCGAGGTGCTGGACCGGGGGCCCCAGATCACGTTCGACACACTGACGGTGCCCGAGGGGCTCACCCTCGGAGAGGTGGCCGAGCGGGTGGGGAGCATCGAGCGCTTCTCCAGCGAGCGCTTCCTGGAGCTGGCCGGGAGCGGCGAGGTCCGCTCGGCGTACCAGCCCGCCGGCGTCGACAGCCTCGAGGGGCTGGTGTTCCCCGACACCTACCGCTTCGACGAGACCGAGGACGAGGCCGCTCTCCTCCGGCGGATGGTCGAGCTGTTCGACCAGGTGGCCACCGAGGCCGGCTACGGCCGCGACACCCCACCCAACGGGCTGAGCACCTACGAGACCCTGGTGGTGGCCTCGCTCGTCGAGTCCGAGGCCAGGGTGCCCGAGGACCGGGGCAAGATCAGCCGGGTGATCCACAACCGCATCGAAGCCGACATGCTCCTCCAGATCGACGCCACCGTCATCTACGCCCGGGGCGGGCAACGACGGCCCAACGGCCAGGTGCTCTTCAGCGACCTCGAGGTCGACTCGCCCTACAACACCTACAAGAACCCCGGGCTGCCCCCGACCCCCATCGCCATCCCCGGACGGGCCTCGCTGGAAGCGGCGCTCAACCCCACCCCCGGCGACTGGCTCTACTACGTGAAGTACGAGCAGAACGGCGCCCACGCCTTCTCCGAGACCAATGCCGAGCACAACCAGCGCATCGCCGAGGCCAAGGCCAAGGGCGTCAACCCGTGACGGCCCGCCCCTGATGGCCTGCACCCGGGTGGCCCGCCCCTGATGGCCGTGGCACCCTGATGGTGTGGGCGCCGGGGCCGCACACCCGGCTGGCCGGGGTGGTCGGCCACCCCGTCCGCCACTCACGGTCGCCTGCCATCCACAACGCCGCCTTCCGGTCGCTGGGGCTCGACTGGGCCTACCTGGCCTTCGACGTGGCGCCCGGTGCCGGTGGAACGGCCGTGCCCGCCATGCGCAGTCTGGGCCTGGCCGGGCTCAACGTCACCATGCCCCACAAGCACGACGTGGCCCTGGCCGTCGACCGGCGGTCGGCGGTGGCCGCCACGTTGTCGGCGGTCAACACGGTGGTGTCGGTCGGCGACGAGTTGGTGGGCGAGAACACCGACGGCGCCGGCCTGCTGGCCGCCCTGGCCGCGGACCACGGTTTCGACCCCTCCGACCGGCGGTGCCTGGTGCTGGGGGCGGGCGGTTCGGCCCGGGCCGTGGTCCTGGCCCTGGCCGGCGCCGGCGCCCGGGTGGTCGAGGTGGCGGCCCGTCGACCCGAACAGGCCGAGGTCGCCTCCCGGTTGGCGGGCGCCGTCGGACGGGTGGGGACCGCCGACGGGGCCGACCAAGCCGACCTGGTGGTCAACGCCACACCGGTCACGGGCCAGCTGCCCCTCGGCCTCGACCCGTCCCGGCTGGGTTCCGGCCAGCTCGTGGTGGACCTCGGCTACCAGCCCCGGGTCACGGCCCTGCTGGGAGCGGCCGCCGGGCGGGGGGCCACGACCGCCAACGGGCTGGGGATGCTCGTCCACCAGGCGGCGTTGTCGTTCCGCTTGTGGACGGGTGAGGACGCCCCGCTCGCGGCCATGGCTGCGGCCGCCTACGACGAGGGTGACCCACCCGAGCCGGATTCTGGTGGGCGGTAGCCTGGTGACCATGACGGTCGTCGTCGATGTCGAGAAGATCAGCGCCGACGAGTACCTGGCCACACCCGATGACCGGCCCCGCTTCACCGAGCTGATCGACGGGGAGGTCGTGGTGAACACACCCAGCTCACGCCACCAGCGGGTCCCTGGGTTTCTCTACCGGCGACTGGCGGCCTGGACGGAGGAAGAACCGGGTCGAGGGGAGGTCATGATCCCCGTCGATGTCCGCCTCGACGACGACCACGTCTACGCCCCGGATCTCCTCTGGTTCTCGTCCGGACACGTCCCTGTTGGCGATGTCCCCTACGTCGACGGTCCCCCCGACCTGGCCGTGGAGGTTCGCTCGCCGTCGACATGGTCCCACCTCGACGGCTCCCACCTCGACGGCTTCACCCTCGACGTCGTCGAGCTGTTCGACCGCTGACCGGTTCGGTCACCGTCCGCCATGCTCCTCGTCGTTTCCTGCGCGGTCGCCGGCCTGGTGGTGGGCCGGGCCCTCACCGTCGTCGTCCAGCAGGTCCCGGCCAAAGCGCCGGTCGGCCCGGCGTTGACCCGACTGGCCCGCGATCCTCTCGGTCGCACACCCGGCGCTCACAGTCCGGCCGTCGAGCTGGCCACCGCGCTGCTCTTCGCCGCCGCCGCCCTGCGCTTCGGCGCCGACGGGGCCCTGCCCGCCTACCTGGTGTTCTTCGTCGCCCTGGTGGCCGTCACCGTGATCGACCTGGAGCACTACATCGTGCCCAACCGCATCGTGGTGGCCACCCTGCTCGTCTCCGTTCCCCTCCTGGTGGTGGCCGCCCTGGTCGAGGGCGAGTGGTCGCCGCTGCGCACGGCGTTGCTGGGCAGCCTGGCCGCGGGGAGCGCCCTGTTGGTGATCAACCTGATCTCGCCGAAGGGCATGGGCATGGGCGACGTGAAGTTGGCCCTGGTGCTCGGGCTGTTCCTCGGTTGGATCGGCTTCGGCCACGTCGTCCTCGGGATCTTCCTGGGCTTCCTGCTCGGCGCCCTCGGTGGCGTGGCGCTCATCGCCCTGAAGGTGCGCAAGCGCTCCGACCACGTGCCCTTCGCCCCGTTCCTGGCCGGGGGGGCCGCCCTTGCCGTCCTGGTGGGCGAGCCCATCCTGGCTTGGTACCTCTAGTCCTTCGGTCTCACTCGCTTCGCTCCGTTCGACCGAGCTGATCGTGCTCCGGGCGGCGGGCAGAGCCCGCCGACCTCCGCCCTGACCACTTCTCTGGCCGAGCGGTGCTCGGCCGGTGCTCTCTGGCCGCCAGCGGTGGGGCCGCCTTCGGCGGCGGTCGTGGCCGGCGGCCGGACCAGCGGGGTGGGGCCGCCTTCGGCGGCGGTCGTGGCCGGCGGCCGGACCGGGCCGTAGGTTGCGTTGGTGGTCGTCCGGCGGCGGGTGGTGGTGGCGGGGCGGGTGCAGGGGGTGTTCTTCCGGGACACCTGCCGGACCGAGGCCCGGCGGGCGGGGGTGTCGGGCTCGGTTGGCAATCGGTCCGACGGCCGGGTGGAGGCGGTGTTCGAGGGTGACGACGGGGCCGTCGAAGGTCTGGTCGATTGGTGTCGCCACGGTCCGCCCCGAGCTCGGGTCGACGGGGTGGAGGTCACCGACGAACCGCCGACCGGCGAGAGAGGCTTTCACGTCGGCTGACTCGGCCCCGTCGGCGCCGGAGGGTGGGCGGTAGCCTCGGGCCGTGCTCCGCGTCCTGACCGCCGGCGAGTCCCACGGCCAGGGACTGGCCGTCACCGTCGAGGGACTACCCGCCGGTCTGGCCGTCACCGAGGCGGAGATCGGGGGGGAGCTGGCCCGCCGTCGCCTGGGCTATGGCCGGGGGCCCCGCATGCGATTCGAGGCCGACGAGCTCACGCTGCTCGGGGGCATCCGCCACGGCCGCACCCTGGGTTCGCCTGTGGTCGTACTCGTGGGCAACTCCGAGTGGAAGCGCTCCGACCGCTGGCACGAGGAGATGTCGCCGGCCCCGGGGACGACGGCGACGCCCCTGACCCAGCCCCGGCCCGGCCACGCCGACCTGGCCGGGATGCAGAAGTACGGCTTCGACGACGCCCGCGACGTCCTCGAGCGGGCCTCGGCCCGGGAGACCGCGGCCCGGGTGGTGGCCGGCAGCCTGGCCAAGTCCCTCCTGGCCCACCTGGGTGTCTCGGTGCTGTCCCACGTGGTGGCCCTGGGCTCGGCCCGCACCAAGTCGGTCGAGCGCCCCACCCCGGCCGACCTGGACCGGGTCGACGACTCCGAGGTGAGGTGCTTCGACGCCGGCGCCGAGGCGGCCATGGTCGAGGAGATCAAGGCGGCGGCGGCCGCCGGTGACTCCCTCGGCGGTGTGGCCGAGGTCCTGGCCTACGACGTCCCCGTGGGTCTGGGCAGCCACGTGCACTGGGACCGCAAGCTCGACGGTCTGCTGGCCCAGGCCCTCATGAGCATCCCCGCCATCAAAGGGGTCGAGATCGGCGACGGCTTCGAGGTGGCCGCCCGACGGGGCTCGGCGGCCCACGACCCCATCCTGGCCGACGACCAGACCGGGGGGTACCGGCGAAGCTCCACCCTGGCCGGGGGCATCGAGGGGGGTATCTCCATCGGCGGCCTGGTCGTGGCCCACGTGGCCATGAAGCCCCTGGCCACGCTCAACCGTCCGGTGCTGGCCACCGTCGACACCCGCACCCGGGAAGCCACCGTGTCGTTCAAGGAGCGCACCGACGTGACCGCCGTGCCGGCCATGGGCGTGGTGGCCGAGACCATGGTGGCTCTGGTCCTGGCGGGCGAGGCGCTGCGCAAGTTCGGCGGCGACTCGGTAGACGAGCTGGTCCGCAACCACGTCGCCTTTGTCGCCCACCTCTGATGGCAGGGCCGACGGGGACAGAGGACCGCCACATCGTGCTGGTGGGGATGATGGGGTCGGGCAAGACCAGCGTGGGGCGCCAGCTGGCCGAACGCCTGGGTCGACCCTTCCTCGACAGCGATGCCCAGGTCGAGGCCCGCACAGGCAGCACGGTGCGTGAGATCTTCGAGACGGAGGGACTGGGAGAGGCCGCCTTCCGTGTCCTGGAGGCCGAGGCCCTGGCCCACGCCCTGGCCGACCCGGTCCCATCGGTCATCGCCGCCGCCGGCGGCGTGGTGCTCGACTCGGCCAACCGGGCCCGGCTGCGAGCGACGGCCACGGTGGTGTGGTTGCGGGCCGAGCCCGCGGTGCTGGCCACCCGGGTCACCGGTGGTGTGCACCGGCCCTTGTTGGGCCACGACCCGCGCACCGTGTTGGAGCAGATGCACCGGGAGCGCCGGGCTCTCTACGAAGAGGTCGCCGAGGGGCGACAGGTCGACGTGGGCACCCACTCCGTCAGCGCGGCGGTCGACGCCGTACTGGAGCTGGTGGCTTGATCACGGTTCCTGTCGAGCTGGGGTCGCGCCGCTACGACGTGGTCGTGGGCGCCGGCGCCCGCCACCGGCTGCACGAGGTGTTGCCGGCCGGGACGCGCCGGGCCGCCGTGGTCACCCAGGCCGGGATCGGCGTGGAGGTCGACCCCGGCGTCGAGCACCGGGTCTTCCTCATGGGCGACGGTGAGGAGGCCAAGTCGCTGGCCACCGTCGAGGAGCTGTGCCGGGCCTTCACCCGCTGGGGCCTGACCCGGGGCGACGTGGTGGTGGCCGTGGGTGGGGGCGTGGTCACCGACACCGCCGGCTTCGCCGCCGCCGTCTACCACCGGGGGGTCCCGGTGATCCACGTGGCCACCACCCTGTTGGGCCAGGTCGACGCCGCCATCGGGGGCAAGACCGGGGTCAACCTGGCCGAGGGGAAGAACCTGGTGGGCGCCTTCTGGCAGCCCGGCGCAGTGTTGTGCGACACCGAGGTGCTGGCCACGCTGGCCCCCCGGGAGCGTCGCAGCGGCCAGGGGGAGATGGCCAAGTACCGCTTCCTCGGTGTCGACGACCTGCTCGAGCTCCCCCTCGACGAGCAGGTGGCGGCCTGCGTGCGGGCCAAGGCCGCGGTGGTGGTGGCCGACGAGCACGAGGGCGCTTCAGGGCGGCGGGCCACCCTCAACTACGGCCACACCCTGGCCCACGCCCTGGAGACCGCGGGCGGCTACGGCCTGCGCCACGGCGAGGCCGTGGCCGTGGGCCTGGTCTTCGCGGCCGAGCTGGCGGCCCGGCTGGGGCGCATCGACGCGGCGCGGGTGGCCGAGCACCGGGCTGCGGTGGCCACCTACGACCTGCCGGCCTCCCTGCCTCCCGGGGCCGACCCGGCCGAGTTGGTCCGCCTGTTCGCCCGGGACAAGAAAGCCGTCGGAGGTATCACCTTCGTCCTCGACGGCCCCCGGGGCGTGGAGGTGGTGGCCGGAGTCCCCGCTGACGCCATCGACGCCGCCTTCAGGGCCCTGTCGTGAACGCGGAGCAAGGGGGCGGCGGGAGCGTGCCGGTGGTGCTGCTGCTGCACGGTCCCAACCTGAACCTGCTGGGCGAGCGGGAGCCCGAGGTGTACGGCCGAGCCACCCTCGGTGACCACGTGGCCGCAGCCACGGCGGCCGCCGGGGCCGCCGGCCTGGCCCTCGAGCACCTCCAGTCCAACGCCGAGGCTGACCTGGTGGCCGCCATCCACGGCGCCCGGGGCCGTTGCGCGGCGGTGGTCATCAACCCCGGCGCCCTGACCCACTACGCCTGGTCCCTCCATGACGCCCTGGCCACGTTCGACGGGGTCAAGATCGAGCTCCACCTGTCCAACCCCAACCGCCGGGAGGCCTGGCGTCACACGTCGGTGGTGGCGCCCGTGGTCGACGCCTCACTCGTGGGCCTGGGCGCCGACGGCTACCCCATGGCGCTCGACGCCGTGCGCCGGCTCCTGGCCCGGCGCTCGACCACGCCGTGACCGCCACCCCTGCGTGGCCCGCCCCTGTGCCCCCCACCTACCCGGCCATGGACGTGGTCGGTCGGGCGGCCCGGCTGCGGGAGGGCTTGGAGGAGGTGGGCTGTGAGGCCCTGCTCGTCAACCGCCTGGTCAACACCCGCTACCTCACCGGCTTCACCGGGTCGGCCGGGATCCTGGTGGTGACCCGCGACGAGCTGGTGCTGGTCACCGACGGGCGGTACCGGGACCAGGCCGAGGAGCAGCTCGCCGCCGCCGGAGTGGAGGCGGCCAAGGTCGAGATCGGCCAGACGGCCGCCGAGCAACAGGAGCTGCTGACCACGGCCACGGCCGGGATCGGGCGGCTGGGCCTGGAAGCGGCCCACGTGAGCTGGTCGGCTCAGCGCCGCTACGCCGAGGACTGGTTCCCCGACGCCGAGTTGGTGGCCACCGAGGGGCTGGTGGAGCGCCTGCGCCAGCACAAGGACACCGGCGAGCTGGCCCGCCTGGCTGCGGCCGCGGCCCTGGCCGACTCGGCCCTGGCCACGGTGCGCCCTCGCCTGGGCGAAGGCCCGACCGAGGCCGAGATCGCCCTCGAGCTCGACAGCGAGGTGCGCCGGCTGGGGGCCGACGGCGCCAGCTTCGAGACCATCGTGGCCAGCGGCCCCAACGCCGCCAAACCCCACGCCCGGCCCGGCGGCCGCCGGATCGAAGAGGGTGACCTGGTGGTGATCGACTTCGGGGCCCTCGTCGAGGGCTACCACTCCGACATGACCCGGACCACCATCATCGGCTCCCCGTCGCCCACCCAGCAGCGGATGCTCGACGTGGTGGCCGCCAGCCAGGCCGCCGGCGTGGCCGCGGTGGTTGCCGGCACCGGGTGCGTCGACGTCGACCATGCCTGTCGAGGGGTCATCGACGACGCCGGATGGGAGGCGGCCTTCCTGCACGGCACCGGTCACGGGGTGGGCCTCGACATCCACGAGGACCCCAGGGTGGGCCGGTCCTCGACTGCTAACCTGGAGGTCGGCCACGTCGTGACCGTCGAACCGGGCGTCTACCTCCCCGAGCACGGGGGAGTGCGCATCGAGGACACGGTGGTGGTCACCGCCACCGGCTCACGCCTCCTCACCCACGCGCCCAAGGAACCGAACCTGCCATGAGCATCACCACCAACGACCTGAAGAACGGCATCACCCTCGACCTGCCCGAGGGGCTGTTCCAGGTGGTCGACTTCCAACACGTCAAGCCGGGCAAGGGAGGGGCCTTCGTGCGCACCACCTTGCGCAACACCCGCACCGGCGCCGTCCTCGACCGCACCTTCCGCTCGGCCGAGAAGGTGGAGCAGGCGGTCATCGACAAACGGGAGATGCAGTACCTCTACCGAGAGGGCGAGGAGCTGGTGTTCATGGACACCACCACCTACGACCAGCTCACCGTCGAACCAGCCTCGCTGGGCACGGCCGCCGGCTTCCTCGTCCAGGGGGCCAATGCCGTGTTGCAGATGTACAACGGCGAGATCGTGGGTGTCGACATCCCGGCTGCGGTGGAGCTGCAGGTGACCGAGACCGAACCCGGCGTGCAGGGTGACCGGGTCTCCGGGGCGCGCAAGCCGGCCACGGTCGAGACGGGCATCGCCCTTTCGGTTCCGCTGTTCATCAACGTCGGCGACCGCATCAAGGTCGACACCCGCTCCGGGCAGTACCTCACCCGGGTCTGAAGCCGGGTCCGGGGCGGGTGCAAGGGTCGGGCCGGATGGGGGCAAACCGCGTCGACGGGGTGGGGTCACGCCGGGAGTCCCGGGAGCGGGCCATGTCGCTGCTCTACGAGGCCGAGTCGAAGGGGTGTGACCCCCTCGGGGCCGTCCTCGAGGGACTGGTGGCCGAGGCCCAGCCCCTGGCGGCCGAGCTGGTGGCCGGCGTGTCCGAACACCTGGACGAGATCGACGGGCTCATCACCCGCTTCTCCCGGGGCTGGCCTCTGGAACGCATGCCGGCGCTCGACCGCAGCCTCTTGCGCATGGGCGTCTACGAGCTGGCCCACCGCCCCGGCGTGCCCGTCGGGGCGGTGATCACCGAAGCGGTGGAGCTGGCCAAGCAGTTCTCCACCGACGACTCCGGCCGCTTCGTCAACGGTGTCCTGGGCCAGATCGCCGCCGAGGTGCGGCCGGCCTCGGGGGCCGGCCAGACCCCCGCTGCTATCGTCGACCGCTGAGGCGCAGAAAGCGCCTGACCGTGAAGCGGGTCCCGTGAGGCCCGGACGGACAGGAGCATCGGTTGGCTGAACGCGAGCGCAGGACCACGCCGCCCTACGGCGGTGCGTTCGTGGCCCGCAGCCGGGTGATGGACGCCGACGACGTGCGCAGGGCCATCACCCGCATCGCCCACGAGGTGGTCGAGCGCAACGCCGGCCTCGAGGGTGTGGTGGTCATCGGCCTCCAGACCGGGGGCGTCCCCCTGGCCGAGGCCCTGGTGGAGGAGCTCACCCGCATCGAGGGCGTCCCCGTCCCCCTCGGCACCCTCGACGTGGCCATGTACCGCGACGACATCGGCCTGCGCCCGGTCATGCCCGAGGCCGTCACCGCCATCCCCTCGGAGGTGTCCGGCCACACCGTGGTCCTGGTCGACGACGTGCTCTTCACCGGGCGCACCATCCGGGCCGCCCTCAACGCCGTGTGCGACTACGGACGGCCCCGCGCCGTGCAGCTGGCCGTCATGGTCGACCGGGGACACCGCGAGCTACCCCTCCGCCCCGACTTCGTGGGCAAGAACCTGCCGACCCGCCGGGACGAGGCGGTCGACGTCCACCTCGACGGCGTCCACCTCGGTGACCTGAGGCCGGGCCCGTCGTGACCCACCACCTGCTGGCCGTCGACGACCTCGGGACCGACGGCATCGAGGAGGTGCTGCGCCTCACCGAGTCGTTCGTGGAGGTGAGCGAGCGGGCCATCCCCAAGGTGCCCACGCTGCGGGGCCGCACCGTCGTCTCGTTGTTCTACGAGGAGTCCACCCGTACCCGGCTGTCGTTCGAGGCCGCGGCCAAGCGGCTCTCGGCCGACACCATGAACTTCAACGTGGCCAGCTCGGCCGTGGCCAAGGGCGAGTCGCTGCGGGACACGGTGGAGACCATCGAGGCCATGGGCGTCGATGCGGTGATCGTGCGTCACGCCTCGGCCGGTGTCCCTGTCCAGGTGGCCCGCTGGGTGGAGGCCAGCGTGGTCAACGCGGGAGACGGCTGGCACGAGCACCCCACCCAGGCCCTGCTCGACTGCTACACCCTCCGGGAGCGCCTGGGCAGCCTGGCCGGGCGTCGGATCGCCATCGTGGGCGACGTCAAGCACAGCCGGGTGGCCCGCTCCGACGTGGCGGCGTTCTCCAGCCTGGGCGCCGACGTGGTCCTGGTGGCGCCCCCGACCCTGCTGCCCCCCAGCCTGGTGGGCTGGCCGGTGGAGGTCAGCCACGACCTCGACCAGGTCCTGGCCAAGGTCGACGCGGTGGTCCTGTTGCGCATGCAACAGGAGCGCCAGACCGAGGCCCTGGTGCCCTCCTTGCGGGAGTACACCGCCGGCTACGGCCTGACCCGGCGCCGGGCCGAGTTGTTGGGCGAGGAGGCCGTGATCATGCACCCGGGGCCGATGAACCGGGGGGTGGAGATCGCCGCCGACGTGGCCGACCTGGCCTGCTCGGTGGTCACCCGCCAGGTGGCCAACGGCGTGGCCGTGCGCATGGCCGTGCTCTTCCTGCTGCTCGCCTCCGGGACCCGTCCGTGACCCAGCTGCTCCTGCGGGGCGGGACGGTGGTCGACGAGACCGGCACCCGGCGGGCCGACGTGTTGGTGGTCGACGGCGCCATCGCGGCGGTCGGCGAGGGTCTCGAGGCCGACCACGCCACCCGGGTGCTCGACGCCGACGGTTGCCTGGTCGCTCCCGGCCTGGTCGACCTGCACGCCCACCTGCGCCAGCCCGGCCACGAGGAGGCCGAGACCATCGCCACCGGAGCCCGGGCCGCAGCGCTCGGCGGCTTCACCGCGGTGGTGGCCATGCCCAACACCGACCCGCCCATCGACTGCGCCTCGGTGGTGCGCGACGTGCTCGACCTGGCGGCCAGCGCCACGTGCGCCGTCTTTCCGGCCGGGGCCATCACCGTGGGTCGAGCGGGGCGGAGCCTGGCCCCCATGGCCGAGATGGCGGCACTCGGTGTCCGGTTGTTCACCGACGACGGCACCGGAGTGCAGGACGGCGGTCTCATGCGCCGGGCCCTGGAGTACGGCTCGGCGCTCGGGGTGACCCTGGCCGAGCACTGCGAGGACGACCGCCTGGCGGCGGGGGGCCACCTGCACGAGGGCGAGTGGTCGAGCCGTCTGGGCATCCCGGGCATCCCGAGCGAAGCCGAGGAGCTGATGGTGGCCCGTGACATCGCCCTGTCCCGCCTGACCGGGGCGCCTGTCCACTTCCTGCACCTGTCCACCGCCCGCTCGGTGGCCCTGGTCCGGGAGGCCAAGGCCGAGGGGGTGGCGGTGACCGCCGAGGCCACCCCCCACCACTTCACCCTGACGGCGGCCGCGGCATCGGGCTACGACCCGGTCTTCAAGGTGAACCCGCCGCTGCGGACCGACGCCGACGTGGCTGCGGTGCGGGTCGGGTTGGCCGACGGTGCCATCGACGCCATCGCCACCGACCACGCCCCCCATCCCCCCGAGGCCAAGGAGGCTCCCTTTGACCAGGCTCCGCCAGGGATGCTCGGCCTGGAGACGGCCCTGGCGCTCGGGCTCACCGAGCTCACGGCCCCCGCCGTCGGCCTTCCCTGCCTGAGCACCGAAGCCCTGGTGGCCCTGCTGTCGTGGCGGCCGGCCCGCATCGCCGGCTTGGCGGGTGAGCACGGTGGTCCGGTCCGAGTCGGTCGCCCGGCCCACCTGTGCGTCATCGACCCGGCCGCCTCATGGGTCGTCGAGTCGGCCCGCCTGGCCAGCCGCAGTCGCAACACCCCCTACGCCGGGCGCACGCTCAGGGGCCGCGTCCGCCACACCCTCTTTCGGGGCGAGCCGGTCGTGATCGACGCCGAGGCCCAGCGATGATCTCGGAAGAGAGTGAGGGAGCGGGCTCAGGGTGGCGCCGGAAGGAGGGGCGGGAGTCCTTGCTCGTCCTGGCCGACGGCGAGGTGTTCGAGGGTGAGTCCTTCGGTGCCCCCGGGGTGGGCAGCGGCGAGGTGGTGTTCAACACCGTGCTGACCGGTTACCAGGAGGTGATCACCGACCCCTCCTACGCCGGCCAGATCATCACCTTCACCACTACCCACATCGGGAACTACGGCGTCACCGGCCTCGACGACGAGGCCCGGCGCCCGGCGTGTCGGGGCGTGGTCGTGCGCGATCTGGCCCGGCGCCGGAGCAACTGGCGCTCCGAGGGCGATCTCGGTGATCTCCTGGCCCGGGCCGGTGTCCCGGGGATCACCGGGGTGGACACGCGACGCCTGACCCGCCACCTCCGCGACGCCGGAGCGGTCCCCGGCGCCCTGGGGACGGCCGACGAGCCCACGCTCCTGGCCGCGGCGCGCCGGGAGCCGGGCACCGACGGGATCGACCTGGTGGCGTCGGTCACCTGCGCCACCCCCTACGTGGTGGGCGACGGCCCCCGCCGGGTGGTGGCCTACGACTTCGGCATCAAGAACACCATGTTGCGCCACCTGGGCCGTCTGGCCACCGTCGAGGTGGTACCGGCGTCGACGCCGGCGGCCGAGGTGCTGGCCCGTCGCCCCGACGGCGTGTTCCTGTCCAACGGCCCGGGCGACCCGGCCGCCGTGGTGGGTGCCCGGGACGCCATCCGCCAGCTCCTCGGCCGGGTACCCGTCTTCGGCATCTGCCTGGGCCACCAGCTCCTGGCCGGGGCGCTGGGGGGCCGGACCTACAAGTTGGGCTTCGGCCACCACGGGGGCAACCACCCGGTGCGCCGCCTGTCCTCCGGGGCGGTGGAGATCACCAGCCAGAACCACAACTACGCGGTGGCCGAAGGCACGGTGGAGGGAGCCGACGTGACCCACGTCAACCTCAACGACGGCGTGGTGGAGGGCATCGCCTGTCGGGACGTCCCCGCCTTCAGCGTCCAGTACCACCCCGAAGCAGGCCCCGGCCCCCACGACGCCCGCTACCTCTTCGCCGAGTTCGAGGCCCTGATGGCGCGGGGCGCGTAGTGCCCAGGCGCGACGACCTGGAGACGATCCTGCTGATCGGCTCGGGTCCCATCGTGATCGGCCAGGCCAGTGAGTTCGACTACTCCGGGACCCAGGCGTGCCGGGTGCTGCGCCAGGAGGGGTACCGGCTGGTGTTGGTGAACTCCAACCCGGCCACCATCATGACCGACCCCGAGTTCGCCGACCGCACCTACGTCGAACCGCTCGAGATCGACGTGCTCACCGCCATCGCCGAGCGGGAGCGGCCCGACGCCATCCTGCCCACCCTCGGCGGCCAGACCGCCTTGAACCTGGCCATGCAGCTCGACGAGCGCGGGGTGTTGGAGCGCCTCGGCATCGAGCTCATCGGGGCCAACGCCGAGGCCATCGCCACCGCCGAGGATCGCGATCGCTTCAAGCAGGCCATGCAGGAGATCGGTTTGCGCGTGCCCGCCTCGGGCATCGCCCGCACCCTCGAGGAGGCGATCGAGGTGGCGGCCGAGGTGGGTCTCCCGGTCATCGTGCGCCCCGCCTACATCATGGGCGGCAAGGGGGCCGGCATCGCCTCCACGCCCGAGGAGCTGCGCCGGGCGGCCCAGGCCGGCCTCGACGCCAGTCCCATCTCCGAGATCCTCATCGAGCGCTCGGTGGCCGGCTGGAAGGAGTACGAGCTCGAGGTCATGCGCGACCGGGTCGACAACTGCGTGGTCGTGTGCTCCATCGAGAACCTCGACCCCATGGGCGTGCACACCGGGGACTCCATCACGGTGGCCCCGGCCCAGACGCTGTCCGACGTGGAGTACCAGGCCATGCGCGACGCCGCCTTCGCCTGTATCCGCCGGGTGGGGGTGGAGACGGGCGGTTCCAACGTCCAGTTCGCCCTCGACCCGGCCAACGGCGAGATGGTGGTCATCGAGATGAACCCGCGGGTGAGCCGGTCCTCGGCGTTGGCCTCCAAGGCCACCGGGTTCCCCATCGCCAAGATCGCCGCCCGGCTGGCCGTGGGCTACACCCTCGACGAGATCAGCAACGACATCACGGCCAAGACCCCGGCCAGCTTCGAGCCCACCATCGACTATGTGGTCACCAAGGTGCCCCGGTGGGCGTTCGAGAAGTTCCCCGGCTACGCCGGCGTGCTGGGGACCCAGATGCAGTCGGTGGGCGAGGCCATGGCCATCGGGCGCACCTTCCCCGAGTCGTTGCAGAAGGCCCTGCGCTCCCTCGAGCACGGGCGCCTGGGGCTCAACTGCGACCCTGGTGAGGGCTCCCTCACCGAGCTGTCCGACGACGAGCTGGTGGCCCGGGCCGCGGTGGGCAGCCCCGACCGCCCCTTCCAACTCGAGGCCGCCCTGCGCCGGGGCATCGGTGTCGATCGCCTGCACGAGGCCACCGCGGTCGACCCCTGGTTCCTCGACCAGATCGAGCGCATGGTGGAGCAGCGAGCCGAGCTGGACGGCCTCGGTTTGGCGGCCATGGAGCGGGCCGACTGGCGCCGGGCCAAGCGCCTGGGCTTCGCCGACGCCCAGCTGGCCTGGTTGTGGGACGTCGGCGAGGCCACCGTGCGGGCCGCTCGCCTGGCCGCCGGCGTGGCCCCCACCTACAAGACGGTCGACACCTGCGGGGCCGAGTTCGAGGCCACCACGCCCTACCACTACGGCACCTGGGAGGACGAGGACGAGGTGCGCCCCGGCAATCGCCCGAAGGTGGTCATCCTGGGCTCGGGTCCCAACCGCATCGGCCAGGGCATCGAGTTCGACTACTGCTGCGTGCACGCCAGCTTCGCCCTGGGCGACGCCGGCTTCGAGACGGTCATGGTCAACTGCAACCCCGAGACGGTCTCGACCGACTACGACACGTCCGACCGCTTGTACTTCGAGCCCCTCACCGCCGAGGACGTGTTGTCGGTCCTCGAGGCCGAGGCCGGCACGGGTGAGCTGGTCGGCGTGATCGTCAGCCTCGGGGGCCAGACGCCACTCAAGTTGGCCGGCCTGGTGCCCGAGGGCCTGGTGCTCGGCACCTCGCCCGACGCCATCGACCTGGCCGAGGACCGGGAGCGGTGGAGCGGGCTGTGCGCCCGCCTGGAGATACCCCAGCCGGCGGGCGGCATCGCCGGCACCGTCGAGGGGGCCCTCGGCGTGGTGGCCCACATCGGCTACCCGGCCCTGGTGCGGCCCAGCTACGTGCTGGGGGGCCGGGCCATGTCCATCGTCTACGACGACGACGGCCTGGTGGCGGCCATGGCCGAGCTGGCCACCTTCGGTGCCGGTGGCGCCGGTGGCCAGGCGGGGTCGCTCGGGCGTGAGGGCGGGTTGTCGAGCGAGCGGCCCGTGCTCATCGACCGGTTCCTGGAGGACGCCGTGGAGGTCGACGTCGACGCCGTGCGCGACCGGACCGGGGAGGTGCTCATCGGGGCGGTGATGGAGCACGTGGAGGAGGCCGGGGTGCACTCGGGCGACAGCGCCTGCGCCATCCCTCCGCCGACCCTGTCGGCCACGGTCGTGGAGGTGATCGAGAGCTACACCCGGGCCATCGCCGACGCCCTCGACGTCCGGGGCCTGTTGAACGTGCAGTACGCCGTGCAGCGGGAGCAGGTCTTCGTCATCGAGGCCAACCCCCGGGCCAGCCGCACCGTTCCGTTCGTCTCCAAGGCCACCGGGGTGCCCCTGGCCAAGGTGGCGGCCCGGACCATGGTGGGCGCCACCCTGGCCGAGCTCCGGGACGAGGGCCTGCTCTGCCCCCCCTCGACCGGCAATCACGTGTCGGTCAAGGAGGCGGTGCTGCCCTTCAGCCGCTTCCCCGAGGTCGACACCATCCTCGGTCCCGAGATGCGCTCGACGGGAGAGGTCATGGGCGTCGACCGCACCTTCGGCCTGGCCTTCGCCAAGAGCCAGATGGCCGCCGGCGAGCGCCTGCCCGAGTGCGGGGCCGTCTTCTTCTCCCTGGCCGACCGGGACAAGGCCGCCGGCGTGACCGCGGCCCGGCGCTTCGCCGACCTGGGCTTCGCCCTGGCCGCCACCGCCGGCACGGCCGCCTACCTGGAGGCCGGCGGGGTGGGCGTGGCCATCGTGGTGGCCAAGGTGGGGGAGGGCGGGTCGGCGCCCACCGCGGTCGAGCTCATCGCCGCCGGCAAGGTGGCCCTGGTGGTCAACACGCCGAGGGGCCGGGGCCCCCGGGCCGACGGCGACCACATCCGCTCGGCCGCTTCGGTGCACCGGGTGCCGTGCCTCACGACGGTGGCGGCGGCCCGGGCGGCGGCCGAGGGGGTGGGCGACTGGGCCGCCCACCCCATGCAGGTGCGCAGCCTGCAGGAGTGGCTTGCTGACCCGCCCGAGTATGGATCAGCTGGGGGGGCAGCGCCCCCCCAGCAAGCCCCCCACGCGCCCCCGGCCCCGATGCGAGGTAGAAATCACGGGGACGGGCGGGGTCGGGTGATGTTGATCTGACCTGTCACGTCGGGTCTTTGACCTTCCCCAACCCGGTGCTCACTGCCTCGGGGACTTCTGGGCATGGGGCCGAGCTGGAGGCGTACTTTCCCCTTGCTTCGCTCGGGGCCGTGGTGGTCAAGTCGCTGGCCTGGTTCCCCTGGGCCGGGAATCCTGCTCCTCGGGTGCACGAGACCTCCTCGGGGATGCTCAACAGTGTGGGGTTGCAGGGGCCGGGGGTGGAGGCGTGGCTGGAGCAGGATCTGCCTCCGCTGGTGGCGACTGGCGCTCGGGTGGTGGGGAGCATCTGGGGGCGATCGGTGGAGGATTACCGGCGGGCGGCGGACCTGCTGGCCGATGCGCCCCCCGCCGTTGTCGCCGTCGAAGTCAACCTGAGCTGTCCCAACGTGGAGGACCGACGCTCGATGTTCGCCCACTCAGCCTCGGTCACCGAGGAGGCTGGTCGCCACCGCCGGTTGCGGGCGGCCCCGGTGGGCCAAGTTGAGCCCCAACGTGACCGATCTGGTCGAGATCGCCGATGCCGCCCGGCGCGGAGGCGCCGAGGCGGTGACGTTGGTCAACACGGTGATGGGCATGGCCATCGACGTGGAGCGCCGGACGTACCGGTTGGGCACGGGCGGAGGAGGGCTGTCGGGCGCCGCCGTGCACCCGGTGGCGGTGCGGGCCGTCCACGACGTGGCCGCTGCCCTGCCGGGCTGGCCGTCGTGGGTGTGGGCGGGGTGGCCGGCGGCGAGGATGCGGCGGAGCTGCTCCTGGCCGGTGCCTCCGCCGTGCAGGTGGGCACCGCCACCTTCGCCGACCCCCGGGCGCCGGCACGGGTGTTGGAGGGCCTGCGGACGTGGGCCGCAGCGCCAGGGCGTCGTCGGCCTGGACGAGGTTGTCGGGGCGGTGCACCGCCATCTACAGTTCCCCGGCACACACGCCACGGAGGCGACACCATGACCGAGGTGCACGAGATGGGCGCCGGAGAGCAGCTCAAGTCCACGTTGGCCCTCGCCCTCGACGTCGACGACGTGGTCGTGGCCCTGCGCCTGGCCCGGGAGCTGAGGCCGTGGTTCGGGGTGGCCAAGGTGGGCCTCGAGCTCTACACGGCGGCGGGCCCGACGCCATCGGGACGCTGCAGTCCCTGGGCTACGACATCTTCCTCGACCTCAAGCTCCACGACATCCCCACCACCGTGGGCCGAGCCGCCGCTGTCGTGGGCGCCTACGGCGTGCGCTACCTGACCCTGCACGCCATGGGCGGGGCACCCATGTTGCGGGCGGGGGTCGAGGCGTTCCACCGGGGCGCCGCCGAGGTGGGGCTGGCCTACGGCGACCGGTGGCCCTGGCCGTGACCGTGCTCACCAGCGACGCCGACGCCCCGCCCCACATCGTGCCCAAGCGGGTCAAGGTCGCCCTCGAGGCCGGCTGCGACGGCCTGGTCTGCGGTGCCCCCGACGTGGCCGACGTCCGCCAGCTGGCGCCTCGCCTGACCGTGGTCGTCCCCGGTACCCGCCCGGCGGGCGCCGACACCCACGACCAGGCCCGCACCGACACCCCGGCCGCGGCCCTGGCCGCCGGCGCCGACCTGCTGGTGGTGGGCCGGGCCGTCACCGCCGCCGCCGACCGGCCCGCCGCCGCCCGGTCCCTCGTCGCCAGCCTGACCGATTAGTGCCTTGCACTAGGGTTCCGACCCATGCCGCTGCCGCCTGAACTGTCCCCCGATCAGCGCCAGGCCGCCCTGGCCAAGGCCGGTGCCGCCCGCCGCCTGCGGGCCGAGCTGAAGGACAAGCTCAAGATGGGCTCGACCTCCCTGCCCGAGCTGTTCGACATGGCCGAGAGCGACGAGACCGTGGCCAAGATGAAGGTGCTCACCGTGCTCGAGTCACTGCCCGGCCTGGGCAAGGTCAAGGCCCGGCGGCTGATGGAGGAGCTCAGCATCAGCGAGAGCCGCCGTATCCGGGGACTCGGGCAGCCAGCAGCGCGAGACCCTGCTCAAGCGCTTCCTTCCTGAGGGTCCGTCACTTGCTCGTCGTCATCTCCGGCCCTGGTGGCGTCGGGAAGGGCACGATCGTCCGGCGGCTCCTGGACCGGAATCCGGACTTGTGGTCGAGCCGGTCGTGGACGACCCGTCCCCACCGCCCCAACGAGGCCGACGACGCCTACGTGTTCGTCGACCGGGACCTGTTCCTGGCCGAGGTCGAGCGGGGCGGGTTCCTCGAATGGACCGAGTTCCTCGGCAACCTCTACGGCACGCCCGTGCCCGACCCTCCCTCCGGGTCGGACACCGTGCTCGAGATCGAGGTGGAGGGCGCCCGCCAGGTCCGCCAGCACGACCCCGACGCCCTGCTGGTGTTCGTGGTCCCCCCTTCGGCCGCCGAGCAGGAGCGTCGCCTACGGGCGCGCGGTGACCCCGAGCACCTGGTGCGCCAGCGCCTGGACAAGGCCGCTGAAGAGGAGTCGGCAGCTGCAGCCTGGGGGCCCCTCGAGGTGGTCAACGACGACCTCGACCGTGCTGTCGACGAGATCGTCGCCTTCATCGCCGACGCCCGCCGGGCACGACGGGGATGACGAGCAAGTAGCCTCGGCCCATGCCGTGGCGCACCGACACCATGATGAACCCGTCCATCGAGGATCTGCTCGATCGGGTCGACTCCAAGTTCACCCTGGTGACGCTGGCCTCGCGCCGGGCCCGCCAGGTCAACGCCTACTTCAACCAGCTCGGTGAGGGCCTGGGGGCCATCGTGCCGCCCCAGGTCGCCTCCACCGCCCGCAAGCCGCTGTCGATCGCCTTCGAGGAGATCGCCGCCGACAAGATCACCTACGAGGCCATAGAGGAAGGCACCGGCGACGAGGACAACGTGGCCGAGGCCTCGAGACCGATCGGGAGTGGGGTCCGGTGGGCACGTTGACCTCAGGATGGCGACGGGGACGACGTGATCATCGCAGGTGACGACGACATCGCCGGCGGCGAGCTCGACGGGGCCCCGTCGCCCGGGGCCGGCACCGAGTCCTAGGACGGCGACATCCGGCGACAGCCGGCGCTCGCCGGCCGGCGCATCGTCCTCGGGGTGGGCGGCGGGATCGCCGCCTACAAGTCGGTCGAGCTGTGCCGGCGACTGGTCGCCGCCGGAGCCTTCGTGAGCCCCATGCTCACTGCGGCCGCCGAGCGCTTCGTCACCGCCACCACCTTCTCGGCGGTCGCCAGCGAGGCGACCCGGACCACGCTGTGGGACGGTCCCGAGCCCAGCCCCCACACCACCCTGGGCCAGCGCAGCGACCTGATGGTGGTGGCTCCGGCCACCGCCCGGGTGCTGGCCGCCTACGCCATGGGCCTGGCCGACGACCTGCTCGTCACCACCTTGCTGGCCACCCGGGCGCCGGTGGTGGTGTGTCCGGCCATGCACACGGAGATGTGGGAGCAGCCGGCCGTGCAGGCCAACGTGTCCACCCTGCGCCAGCGGGGCGTGCTGCTGATGGGGCCGGTGGACGGCCCCCTCGCCGGCGGTGACGTCGGCCTGGGGCGGATGGCCGAGCCGGCTGACATCGTGGCTGCGTGCGTGGCCGTGCTGGTCGGGGCCGCCTGAGCCCCGGCCCCCAGGGGCCACCGGCCGGAGAGCCCCGGCCGGGACCTGGCCGGCCTGGTCGTCCTCGTCACCGCCGGGGGCACCCGCGAGCCCCTCGATCCCGTCCGCTTCCTGGGCAACCGGTCGTCGGGCCGACAGGGACACGCCGTGGCCGCCGAGGCCGCCGCCCGGGGGGCGACGGTGGTGCTGGTGAGCACCAGCGGGGACCGTGGCCGCGGGGGTGGAGGTGGTGGAGGTGGAGACGGCGGCGCAGATGGAGGCGGCGGTGCTGGCCCGCAGCGACGGCCGACGTCGTGGTCATGGCCGCCGCCGTGGCCGACTTCCGGCCGGTGCGGGCCGCCGGGGAGAAGCTCCACCGCCGTGGCGGCGTGCCCGACGTGGTCCTCGAAGCCACCCCCGACATCCTCGCCGGCCTGGTCGCGCGCCGCCGCCGCGGACAGACCCTGGTCGGCTTGGCCGCCGAGTGGGGTGAGGCCGCCGCCGGCGCCCGGTCCAAGCTGGAGGCCAAGGGCGTCGATCTGGTGGTGGCCAACGACGTGTCGGCCCCCGGCGTGGGCTTCGACCACGACACCAACGCCGTGGTGATCGTGTCGGGCACCGGGATGGAGTTGAATGTAGGACCGACCGACAAGCGGCCGTCGCTCGGGCCGTGATCGATGCCGTCATCGCCCACAGGAGCTCACCATGAACCGCTCGACCTTCACCTCGGAGTCCGTGACCGAGGGCCACCCCGACAAGATGGCCGACCAGGTCTCCGACGCCATCCTCGACGCCATCTTGACCGACGACGTGCAGGGCCGGGTGGCGTGCGAGACGCTGCTCACCACCGGCCTGGCCGTGGTGGCGGGCGAGATCACCACCGACGCCTACGTCGACATTCCCAAGATCGTGCGTCAGACCATCTGCGAGATCGGCTACGACCGGGAGTCGTTCGGCTTCGACGGCAACACCTGCGGCGTCATGATCTCCATCGACGAGCAGTCGCCGGACATCGCCCAGGGGGTCGACAGCGCCTACGAGCTGCGCCGGTGCCCGGGGCGCCGAGGACGACCTCGACGCCCAGGGGGCCGGCGACCAGGGGATGATGTTCGGCTACGCCTGCGACGAGACCGACGACCTCATGCCGATGCCCATCTGGCTGGCGCACCGCCTGGCGCATCGCCTGTCCGAGGTCCGCAAGGCCGGGATCCTGCCCTACCTGCGCCCCGACGGGAAGACCCAGGTCAGCTTCGACTACGAGGAGGGCCGGCCCGTGGCCCTGCGGACCGTCGTCGTCTCCACCCAGCACCAGCCCGGTCTCGACACCGAGACCCTCATCAAGCCCGATGTCGAGGAACACGTCATCCACCCGCTGCTGCCGGCGGGCTACGCCGAGAACCCCATCACCGTCCTGGTCAACCCCACCGGCAGCTTCGAGCTGGGTGGCCCTTGCGCCGACACCGGCCTCACCGGGCGCAAGATCATCGTCGACACCTACGGCGGCATGGCCCGCCACGGTGGGGGGGCCTTTTCCGGCAAGGACCCCACCAAGGTCGACCGCTCGGCCGCCTACGCCGCCCGCTGGGTGGCCAAGCACGTGGTGGCCGCTGGTGCCGCCCGCCGCTGCGAGGTGCAGGTGGCCTACGCCATCGGGGTGGCCCACCCGGTTTCGTTGCTGGTCGAGACCTTCGGTACCGAGACGGTCGACCCGGACCGCATCGCCGAGGTGGTCCGGGAACTGTTCGACCTCCGGCCCGCGGCCATCCTGCGAGACCTCGACCTGCGCCGGCCCATCTACCGGCGCACGGCCGCCTACGGCCACTTCGGGCGCTCGGACAAGGAGTTCACCTGGGAGGCCACGCCCCGGCTGGAGGAGCTGAGCTCGGCGCTCGGGCTCTAGGAAACTGTGTCGCACCGGCCGCCACGAGCCTCGGCGCGGCCCTGAACGAGCGCATCGTCGGGGTCCTGCCCGACATCCCCGCCATCGACCGTGCCTTCGATTACCTCGTGCCCGAGGCCCTGGCCGACCGGGTCGGCGTGGGCACCATCGTGCGGGTCGGCCTGCACGGGCGACGGGTGCGGGGTTGGGTGGTGGCCGACGACGTGGGCGGCACCGCCGGGCGGGTCCTCCGGCCCGTCGCCCTGGTCAGTGGCCTGGGGCCCGCACCCGAGCTGATCGACCTGGCCGGCTGGGCCGCCCGGCGCTGGGCCGGGCGCCGGGTCCACTTCCTGCGCACCGCCTCCCCGGCCCGGGCCGTGCGGGGCCTCCCACCCCCGGTTCCCGACGTGGCGCCGGAGTCGTCGCCCCCGGCGGGGGCGGTGGGGGAGTTGGCCCGGGAGGCGCTGAGCCTTCCCCGGGCAGTGCTGCGCCTGCCCCCGGCCGTCGAGGTCCTGCCGGTCGTGCTCGAGGCCGTCCGCCGGGGACCCACCCTGGTGGTGATGCCGTCGCTGGCCGGCGCGGCCGAGCTGGCGGCCACCCTGCGCCGCCACGGGCCGACCGTCGCCCTCGTGCCCGAGGGTTGGGCCCAGGCCGCGGCCGGGGCCCGGGTGGTGGTAGGCGCCCGGGCCGGGGCGTGGGCTCCCGTGGTGGGGCTGGCCGCAGTGGTGGTGGCGGACGAGCACGACGAGGCCCACCAGGAACAGGCGTCGCCCACCTGGAGCGCCCGGGAGGTGGCGGGGGAGCGGGCCCGCAGAGCCGGGGTGCCGTGCGCCTGGATCTCGCCCTGTCCCTCGCTGGAGGCGCTGGCCTGGGGCCGGCTCCTCACCCTTGCGCGCACCGAGGAGCGGGCGGGGTGGCCCGTGGTCGACGTGGTCGACCGTCGCCGGGAAGAGCCACTCCGGGCCGACCTGTACTCGCCCCGCCTGGTGGAGCTGGTGCGCCGCGCCGTCGGCGAGAGCCGCCGAGGGCCGGGACCGCGGGTGGTCTGCGTCCTGAACCGCAAGGGACGGGCGGCTGTGTTGGCGTGTGCCGCGTGCGCCGAGCTGGCCCGCTGCGAGGTGTGCGCAGCGGCGGTGGCCCTGGCCGACGCCGGCGGCCTGGTGTGCCGGCGATGCAGCGTGGCCCGCCCGGCGGTGTGCCTGCGCTGCGGAGCCGGCCGCCTCAAGGCCCTGCGCCCCGGAGTGAAGCGGGTACGCGAGGATCTGGAGCGCCTCACCGGGGCCACCGTGGTCGAGGTCACCGGTGGACGAACCGGCCCGGCCGTCGACCACCGGGCCCAGGACGAGCTCGACCGGGCCACGGTCGTGGTGGGCACCGAGGCGGTCCTGCACCGTCGCATGAGCCCGGACGTGGTGGCCTTCCTCGACCTCGACGCCGAGCTGTTGGCGCCCCGTTACCGGGCCGCCGAGCAGGCCCTGGCCCTCGTGGCCCGGGCCGCCCGCCTGCTGGGCGGCAAGGTTGGCGGCGGTCGCCTGGTGCTGCAGACCCGCCTCCCCGGCCATGAGGTGGTCCAGGCCGCCCTGCACGCCGATCCGGCGCGGGTGGCGACGGCCGAGGCCGGCCGTCGTCGGGCCCTGGGGTTCCCGCCGGCCAAGGCCCTGGCCCTGGTGTCGGGGGCGGCGGCGCCGTCCTTCGTCGAAGGGCTGGCGGGGCACAGCGGGGTCGAAGTCCTGGGTCCGGCCGATGGGCGCTGGCTGGTTCGGGCGTCCGACCACGCCACGCTGAGCGCGGCCCTGGGCGCGGTGCCCCGCCCCCCCGGTCGCCTCCGGGTGGCGGTGGACCCGACCCGGATCTGACTGGCGCTCGGACCTCGCGTCTCTGCCCTCCGGGTGCCCTGAACACCAGGAGGGGACACAACGTTCGCAGGGCCGGCCCGACCCGCCAGCCGGACCCCCACCCGTCGCGGCCGGCACCGTCAGGCCTGGGAGGCCCACTCCCGGCGGCGAACCTCGTAGACGGCGATGGCGGCGGCGTGGGCCACGTTGAGCGAGCCGACCCGCCCGAGCTGGGGGATGAAGGCCACAGCGTCGCAGTGGCGCAGGGTGGCGGGCGCCAGGCCGCGGTCCTCGTGGCCGAGAACGATGCACACGTCGGCGGGCAGGCCCACGACATGGAGGGGGAGCGATCCCTCGGCCAACTCCAAGCCGAGGAGGAAGTAGCCGTCCCCGCGGGCGGCGGCCAGGGCCTCGGCACTGGCCTCGTGGGTGCTCCAGGGCAGGTAGCGCTGCGTGCCGAGGGACGTCTTGTTGGACTTGGCGTGGTCGGGCGTGGGCGTGGCCCCGGCCAGGTACAGGTGTTCGGCCCGTTCGGCGGCGGCCAGGCGCACGATCGCCCCCACGTTGAACGGCGTCTGGACCGAGTCGAGCAGCAGGGCGAGACGGCCGGAGGTCTGCTGGCGCCAGTGGCGGTGCAGGCGCTTGATCTCGGTGTCGCCCAGGTTCCTGGCTCCCTGGTGGTCCGGCCGGTGGTCCTTTCCGGGTCCGGTCATGGTAGGGGGCTGCTCACGGGTCGGACCGGGCCCTGACCTCGAGGAGCCGGTAGCCCCGCCGGGAACGGAGGCGTTGGGTGGCGAAGCCCTGGCCCCCCAACCAACGAGCGAGGGAATCAGCTCCCAGGTGCTTGTGCATGACCAGCCAGGCCTGACCGTCGGGGGCCAAGCGCCCCAGCCAGTGCGACAACAGAGCCTGGAGGGCGGCTTTGCCGATGCGCACCGGCGGGTTGGCCCAGATGCCGGCCAGGCGCAGGTCAGGGGGGACGTCCTCCGGCTGGCGGGGCCGGACGTTGTGGGTCCCGCTGGCCCGGGCGTTGGCCGCGGTCAGAGCCAGGGCCCGGCGGTTCACGTCGACGGCCCACACGGTGGCGCCCGGGGCCCGGCGGGCCAGGGCCACGGCGATGGGGCCGTAGCCGCACCCCAGGTCCATCAGATCACCCTCGGCCGGCGGTGCCGGCGCCTCGAGGAGGAGGAAGCGGGTCCCCGGATCGACGGCGTGGCGGGCGAAGACCCCCCGGTCGGTGGTGAGCTCGAGGGTCAGGTCACCGAGCTCCAGCGTCACCTGGCCCGGTTGGGAGGGGACCGACGGGTCGGGGTCGAAGTAGTGGCTCACGGCTGGGCCCGAAGCTAGGCCATGGGCCGGCCAACCCGGTCGTCCGGCCCGTGCCACCCGAGCACGGCTGCCACCCGAGCACGGCTGTGCCCGACCCGGCGGTGGGAGGTCGAGGCTGCCTCCTGGCGCCCGACGCGCTCCTCCTCCTCGAGCACGCCGGGCGGGCCACCGCTACCCGACGGCGGCGTCTCCCTCATCGCCGGCCAGACGGGACTCGGCTTCGCCCAGGACGGCGCCGTAGACGAGGTGGGCGGCGACCATCGTCCACCGGCGACCGGGTCGGTCGCGTTCGGCGGGGGGGGGATCCCGAGCGCCGGATCCACCGAGGTGGCGTCGGCCCCGGCCCGACCCAGCGCCTCGGTGCTTCTCGCTCCGGTATTCCAGGTCTGGACACCGGGGTAACAGGGGGCATGGCTGCCCCTGTCGTCGTCGTCACCGGAGCATCGGCAGGAGTGGGCCGGGCCACCACCCGCGCCTTTGCCCGGGCCGGCGCCCACCTGGGCCTGCTGGCCCGGGACCACGAGGGCTTGCAGGCGGCGGCCGACGAGGCTCGGGCATCGGGGGCCAGGGCGGTCACCGCCTCGGTCGACGTGGCCGACGCCGAGGCGGTCGAGCGGGCGGCGGCCATGGTCGAAGAGGAGCTCGGCCCCATCGACGTGTGGGTCAACAACGCCATGACCTCGGTCTTCTCCCCGGTGCACCAGCTCGACGCGGCCGAGGTCAAGCGAGTGACCGAGGTCACCTACCTGGGCAGCGTCAACGGCATCCTGGCGGCACTGGCCCGCATGCGGCCCCGCAATGCGGGCACGATCGTCCAGGTCGGGTCGGCCCTGGCGTACCGGGGCATCCCCCTCCAGGCCGCCTACTGCGGGTCCAAACACGCCATCCGGGGCTTCGTCGACTCGCTGCGCTGCGAGCTGGCCCACGACCGCCTCGACGTCAAGGTCACCACCGTGCACCTCCCGGCGCTCAACACCCCTCAGTTCGGCTGGGTCCGCAACCGCCTGCCTGACCACCCCCAGCCCGTTCCTCCCATCTTCCAGCCCGAGGTGGCGGCCCGGGCCATCGTGTGGGCCGCGAGCCACCCCCGGCGTGAGGTGCACGTGGGCATGCCCACCGTGGCCACCATCTGGGCCAACAAGGTCGCCCCCGGGCTGTTGGACCGACACCTGGGCCGCACCGGGTACGACTCCCAGCAGCTCGATCTGGCGTCCGAGGGGCCCGCCGACGGGGAGCGCCCCGACAACCTCTGGTCCCCGGTGCCCGGAGATCACGGGGCTCACGGCATCTTCGACGACCGGGCCACGGCGTCGAGCCCCCAGCTCGCCTTCACCACCCATCGCGGGGTGGTGGGAGGGGTGGCCGCGGCGGCAGTCGTCGCCCTCGGCGTGCTGGGCGCCCGGCGCTGACCTGGCGCCGGCCGAGCGAGCGCCGTCCGGCCATCGCACTACCGTGGGACGGCGGGAAGGGCCCGCGCCCGGAGGGGGACCGTGCACATCGACTTCAACGCCTCGGAGCGGTCCAGCCTCGGGGTGGAGATGGAGCTGGAGATCGTCGACCTGGCCACCCGGGAGCTCCGCAGCGCCGCCAGCGAGGTGTTGGCGGCCATGGGCCGGGGACATCCCGGCGGGGAGCATCCCCGGGCCAAGCACGAGTTGTTCGAGTCGACGGTCGAGATCATCACCGGGGTGTGTGCCACGGTGGCCGAGGCCAGGGCCGACCTGGAGTCCACGCTGGGCACCCTCGGTGACCTCTGCGCCCCCCGGGGGCTGGCCCTCATGTGTTCGGGGACCCACCCCTTCACCCATTGGGCCACCCAGCAGGTCAGCCCCAACCCCCGGTACCACCAGCTCGTGGAGGAGATGCAGTGGTTGGCCCGGCGCCTGCAGATCTTCGGCATCCACGTCCACGTGGGCGTGCGCTCGGCCGAGAAGGCCATCGCCATCGCCAACGGCCTGGTGGGCTACCTGCCCCATCTGCTGGCGATGTCGGCCTCCAGCCCCTACTGGATGGGCCAGGACACCGGCCTGGCCTCGTCCCGCTCCAAGGTCTTCGAGGGCCTCCCCATGGCCGGACTGCCCCACCAGCTGGCCGATTGGGGGGAGTTCGAGCGGTTCATGACCACGTTGGTGCGCTCGAAGGCCATCACGTCCATTCGCGAGGTCTGGTGGGACGTCCGTCCGCACCCCGACTTCGGTACGGTAGAGCTCCGGGTGTGCGACGGGTTGCCCCGCATGAGCGAGGTGGCCTCGGTGGCGGCACTGACCCAGTGCCTGGTCGAGTGGATGGACACGGCCTACGACGCAGGGCACCCGGTGACGGCCCCCAGCGCCTGGGTGGTGCGGGAGAACAAGTGGAAGGCGGCGCGGTACGGGATGGAGGCGGAGATCATCGTCGACGAGCACGGGAACCTGCGCCCCTTGCGGGCCGAAGTGACCACCCTGGTCCACGACCTGGCGCCCGTCGCCCGTCGTCTGGGCTGTGCCGACGAGCTGGCCCACGC
The DNA here is from genome assembly GCA_030446545.1 of Acidimicrobiales bacterium. Taxonomy (GTDB): domain Bacteria; phylum Actinomycetota; class Acidimicrobiia; order Acidimicrobiales; family CADCSY01; genus JADDRA01. The sequence continues at coordinate 43,441 of JAUJNB010000002.1, forward strand.
CCGGGCCCTGCTCGACGAGGGCCCGAGCTACGCCCGTCAACGGGCGCTGGTGGCGGCGGGTGGGGGCCTGGGGGACGTGGTCGACGCCCTGATCGAGGAACTGCGCACCGACCGACCGGTGGGCCCCCGGCCGGTGGTGGTGGGTTGACGGGGGGCGGCGACGTCCGCCCCCTCGTGGCGGTGCCCGCAGCCCGGGTCGAGGGCGGGCGCATCGAGGGATGGGGACCGAGCGCCTTTGCGGTGGCCGAGACCTACGTGGGCGCCCTGCGCCGGGCCGGGGCCCGGCCGGTGCTGCTCACCGCCCCCGACCCCGACCCGCCCGAGGAGGTCCTCGCCCCCTTCGCCGGGTTGCTGCTGGCCGGAGGAGGCGACGTCGATCCCCGGCGCTACGCCAGCGACCACGACGATCGGGTCTACGGCGTGGACGGGGATCGGGACACCTTCGAGCTCGACCTGGTCGCCTACGCCCTGGAGGTGGGCCTGCCCACCCTGGCCATCTGTCGGGGAGCCCAGATCCTCAACGTGGCCCGGGGGGGCAGCTTGTACCAGCACCTCCCCGAACCACTGGGCCGGGGGGCGCACGGCGATCCCACGTCGGGGGTGTTGGTCACCCACGGCGTGCAGGTGGCGGAGGGGACCCGGTTGGCCGGGGCGGTCGGGTCGTCCCGACTGGGCGCGTGCACGTCGGTGCACCACCAGGGGATCGACCGGGTGGGCGAGGGCCTGCGGGCGGTGGGCTGGAGCGACGACGGGCTGGTCGAGGCCCTCGAACCCGAGAGCGAGGCCGGTTGGTTCGTAGCCGTGCAGTGGCACCCGGAGACCACTGCAGCCGACGACGCCAGCCAGCAGGCTCTCTTCGACGCCCTCGCCGAACAGGCCCGCCGTCGGGCCGCCGCTTTCGTCTAACCTCGGGTGACCGCTGGCGGGGTGGCTACCCTGCGGCGGTGGAAAGCGACGGGACCGACGAGGTGGTGCGGGCGTTCGTCGAACGGAGCCCGGCGCCGGGCCATCCTGTGCTCGGGGTCCAGGCCGGTGCCCTGATGGTCGACTCCTGGTGGGCGGCAGCCCTGTGGCTGGGTCGACGCACCTGCATCGTGCGCCTCGACGACGGGCCGGCACCCGGGCTGGCCGACCGGCTGGCGCCGGCGCTGGCCGCCGAGGGCCTCGCCCCGCAGCTGGCCGACCTGGGAGCACCGGTCGAGTCGATCAGTGCCCAACGCCTGGGTGTCGTGGGTGCGATCTGGCAGGTGTGGGCCGACGGCGAGGAAACCGCCCTGGCCGACATCGCCGCCGGCCTGGGCTGACCCGGCTAGTCCACCGGGTTGCGGGGTTGGATCGTTGTTACCGGCTGCTCGTCGTCGCCCGGGGGCCGGGTCGTCGAGGTTGTCGAGGGGGTGTTGTCACGGGGACGGCCGCCCCGCCGCCCGCCGGGGGGGTTCTGGGGGACGATCAGGGTCGTCTGGGGGGAGTTGTTGGGGGGCGGGACGAAGGGCCGCCGGGTGGTGAGGGTGGTCGACGGCTCGGGGGCGACGGGGGGAGAGGTGACGGGTGGGACGAAGTTGTCGGTGGGCGCGGTGGGCGGGGGGCCGGGCGGCGGCGGGGGCGGGGGCGGCTTCTCGAAGTCGTCCGGTGGTACGCCGGCGAGGGCCTCGGTCATGAACGCCTTCCAGGTCTCGGCCGGGATGGAGCCTCCGGTGACCCGGCTGACGCCCTTGATGTTGAACAGCGAGGTCGGCTTGGTCTTGTCACCGATCCACACGGCGGTCGAGAGCGTGGGGGTGTAGCCCACGAACCAGGCGTCTCGCCACTCCTGGGCGGTGCCGGTCTTGCCCGCGGCCGGGCGCCCGATGTCGGCAGCGGTGCCGGTGCCGCTGGTGATGACCCCCTTCAAGATGTCGGTCACGTTGTAGGCCGCCGACGCTTCGAGGACCCGTTCGGGCTTCCGCTCGCGGTTGTCCTCCAGAAAGGCGCCGCCGAGGTCTTTGACCCACAGCACCGGGGTGGCCGGGTTGCGCAGCCCGTTGGTGGCGAACACCCCGTAGGCCGAGGCCATGTCCAGGGGGGAGACCTCCTGGGACCCGAGGGCGTACTCCAGGTTGTGGCGCCCGGGGGTGGCCACCCACGCCGAGGAGATCCCCAGCTTCTTGGCCATGGCCCCCACCTCGGCCACACCGGTGTCCTGGATCACCTGGGCGTACACGGTGTTGTAGGACTTCTCGGTGGCGCTGCGCAACGTGGCCGATCCGCCGGCCGAGCCCTCGTAGTTGTTGATGGTGCAGTTTTCGTCACCGACGCAGTTGGGGATGCGGTAGGTGCTGGGGGCGGAGTAGCCCTTGGTGTCGGGCATGCCCTGCTCCAGGGCCGTGGCCAGCACGAAGGGCTTCCACGACGATCCGGGCTGGCGCCCGCTGCCGCCGCCTTCGACGGAGATGGCCTCGGGGTCCCAGCAGGTGGCGGCCACGTCGACTTGGCTCTTGACCTCTTCGGGAGCCTGGTGGCACTTGCCCAGGGCCAGGTTGACCTGCCCGCTGTCGGCCTTGAAGTCGCGCCCACCGACCATGGCCTGGACGAAGCCGCTGCGCGGCTCCACCGACACCAGGGCCATCTCGATGGGCGACGAGGTGCCTTCGAGGGCCTCGCCCACGGCTCGCACCGCGTCTTCTTGGATCTGGGGGTCGAGGGTGGTGCGGATCTCCAGGCCTCCGGCGTAGACGGCCTGGCCGTACTGTGATTCGAGGTAGCGGCGCACGTAGTCGACGAAGTAGGGGTGCTCGCCCAGCCCTTCGTCCTTGGTGGGGTAGACGAGGGTCGACTCCCGGGGGGCGGGCCCGTCGGCGGTCAACCAGAGGCGCTGGTCAGCGGCCTCGTCGCGCTCGGCTTCGGTGATGTGGCCCTGCTCGAGCATGGTGTCGAGAACCAGGAGGCGCCGCTCCTCGGCCTCGTCGGGGTTGCCCCGGGGCTGGTAGTCGCTGGGAGCGGGGATCAGCCCGGCCAGCAGGGCCGACTCCGACAGGGTGAGCTCGGCCGGCGGCTTGCGGAAGTAGGACATCGACGCCGCCCCCACGCCGATGGCGTCGCCGCCCAGGTAGATGCCGTCGAGGTACCTGAAGAGAATCTCGTCCTTGTCGACCAGACCGTCGAGCTGGCGGGCCAGCACCGCTTCCTTGAGCTTGCGTTCCAGGGTCCGGTCGGTCCCCACGTAGGCGTTCTTGACGTACTGCTGGGTGATGGTCGAGCCGCCCTGGGTGATCTCCTGGCCCCGGACGTTGGCGATGAGGGCCCGCAGCGCCCCCCGGACGTCGACCCCGCTGTTGGCGTAGAAGGTCTGGTCCTCCATGGAGATGACCGCGTTCTTCAGGTGGTCAGGGATGACGCCCTGCTCCAGGGGGATCCGCTGGTCGAACTCGCGGAAGACGGCGATCTCCCGCCCGTTGACGTCGTAGACCCGGCTGAGCTGGCTCCCGCCCGGCGGCCGGGCATCGGGGAGCTTCTCGAGGGGCGGGGGATACAACAGGGTGGTGGCGACGAGGGCGGTGACGCCCAGCGGGATGAAGGCGGCCAGCAACAGGAACCCGATCGTGATCGAGCTGAGCGTGCGCCGGCTCACCTGGGCACCAGGCTGTTCTCGGGGCGGAGGGGCACGGGCTCAGCCTAAGGGTTCCCTTCGATGGTGAGACCTCGGGTCCCGGGGCGGCCCGGGAGCGCCATCCGGCCCGGCCCCCCGCAGCGAACCGGGACCTCCCCGCTAGGCTGGCCCCGCCCTGTCGGCCCGTCCCTGCTGGAGGACTCGCGACGCCCATGTGGGTCCTGCTGGTGGTCATCGGAGTCGTGCTGGCCGTGGGCCTGTTCGTGGGCCTGATGTCCTCTGGGATCCTTCCCAAGCCCGAAGGGGAGGCCAGCAGCGACGTCGGGGGCCCCACCAGAGCCTTCCGCCAGTTCGGAGGAAGCCCCGACCGCGAGGCGGGGAACGGATTGTTCGGTATCTTTCCCCGGGTGCCTCACCTCCGGGAGCTGCCCCAGGGCTGCCTGCTCACTCTCATCGTGGCTGCCGCCCTGTGGTTCATCGGCTGGACGGTGGCGCTGGTGCTGGCCATCGGCCTGCTGCGCAGCATCTCCTGATCTTCGGCCTCACTCGCTCGTTTCGCTCGCTCCGTTCGCCCGCGTCGGATCGTGCCTCGTCGGCGTCACTCGCTTCGCTCCCTTTCCACCGGTTGATCGTGCTCCGGCCGCCGGGCGGAGCCCGACGACCTCCGCCCGGATCACTTCTCGGTCGCTCGCGCTCGCCGGTGCTCCGGCGTCGTTGCACCATTGGCTGTGGCTCGGAACCTCGCGCCCGGGCGGGTCAGCCCAGGGTGGCCAGGACCGCCCGCATGTCCTTGATCGCTCTGGCTGTTCCCCGGACGGTGCCGGTGACCTTGGAGCGGCCGGTCCGGGACTGGTAGGGCACCGGCACCTCGGTGATGGCCCAGTCGGCAGCGGCCGCACGTAGCACCATCTCCAGGGGCCACCCGAAGCGCCGGTCGACCAGACCCAGCTCCAGCAGCCCCGTACGGGACGCGGCCCGCATGGGTCCGAGGTCGGTGAGGGCGGCACCGGTGGCCCGGCGCAGGCGCTGGGCCAGGTAGCGGTTGGCCAACCGGGCGTGGGGGGGCCACGCCCCCCAGCTACGGGGACGACGGGCCCCGAGGACGAGCTGCGGGGTGCCCCGGTGGAGCGGCCCGGTGACCCGGGGGAGGTCCCGGGGGTCGAGCGAGCCGTCGGCGTCGCAGAAGGCGACGACGTCGGAGGTGGCGGCTCGCAGGCCGGCCCAGCAGGCAGCCCCGAAACCCCGGACCGGTTGGTGGACCACGGTGGCGCCCAGGCGTCCGGCTACGGCCGCCGACCCGTCGCTCGAGCCGTTGTCGACCACCAGGGGGCGGAATCCGGCCGGGAAACGGCCGAGGACCCAGGGCAGGGCCCCGGCCTCGTCGAGCACGGGCAGGATCACGTCGATCACGCCGCCTCCGAACTCCACGCCGCCGGCCAGCAGGCCCGGCCCCTAACCTCAGAGGCGTGCGGGTGCTCGTGACCGGTGGGGCCGGGTTCATCGGCTCCCACGTGGTCGACCTCCTGGTCGCCACCGGCCACGAGGTGGTGGTGCTCGACTCCCTGGCGCCCGACGTGCACCCCGAGCCACCCGACTACCTCAACCCCGCGGCCCGCTACGTGATCGCTGACGTGGCCGAGCCCGATGCCTGGGTCGACGCGGCCGAAGGGGTAGACGCCGTGTGCCACCAGGCGGCCCGGGTCGGCCTCGGCGTCGACTTCGGCGACGTGCGCCGCTATGTCGCCGACAACGACACGGGGACGGCCGTGGGGCTGTGGGTGCTGCACCGACTGCGCTTCACCGGCCGCCTGGTGCTGGCCTCGAGCATGGTCGTCTACGGCGAGGGCCGGTACCGCTGCCGGGAGCACGGGAGCCAGCCCGCCCCCGCCCGTCGGGCCGATGACCTGGCCGCCGGGCGCTTCGATCCCCGGTGCCCCAGGTGCGGGCGGGATCTCGACGACGAGCCCGTCGGCGAGGACGCGCCGGTGGACCCCAGAAACGTCTACGCCGCCACCAAGCTCCACCAGGAGCACCTGGGCGCGGCGTTCGGTCGCGAGCACGGCGTCGCCGTCACCGCCCTGCGCTACCACAACGTCTACGGCCCCCGCATGCCCCGGGACACGCCCTACGCCGGCGTGGCGTCGATCTTCCGCTCGGCCGTGGCCGCCGGGCAGCCCCCCCAGGTCTTCGAGGACGGGGGGCAGCGGCGCGACTTCGTCCACGTGGCCGACGTGGCCCGGGCCAACGTGGCCGCCCTCACCGCCGACGACCCCGTCGAGGGGCCCCTCAACGTGGCCTCGGGCCGGCCCCACACCGTGCTGGACCTGGCGCTGGCGCTGTGCGCCGGCACCGGGCTGGTCCCCGAGGTGGTGGGTGGAGGCCGGGCCGGCGACGTCCGTCACGTGGTGGCCAGCCCCGAGCGGGCGGCACGAAGCCTGGGGTTTCGGGCCGAGGTGGCCTTCCGGGACGGCATCCGCAGCTTCGCCGCCGCGCCCCTGCGGGGTGAGGCTGGCTGACTCCACGAGCCCCGACGTCACCGGGCCCGGGGAATGCGCACGGTGAAGCGACAGCCCTCGCCTTCGTTGCGAACGTCGATGTGGCCGGCGTGCGCCTCCACCAGGCCGCGGGCGATGGCCAGGCCCAGCCCGCCGCCGCCGTGGCCACCCGGGGAACGGGCCGGATCGCCGCGGTAAGCCAGATCGAAGACCCGGTCGAGGTCGGCGGCGGCGATGCCCCCGCACTGGTCCAGGACCGACACCACGGCGTGGTGGGGATCGGCGTCGTCGCCGATCTCGACCCACACCGCTCCGCCGGAGGGCGTGTGGCGCACGGCGTTGTCCAACAGGTTGTGCAGGATGCGCTCGACCTCGCGGGAGGACCCCAGCACCTCGGGCCCCCCGGTGCCGAGGCGCCCGTCGAGGTGGACCCCCTTGGTCTCGGCCACGACGCCGGCCGCGGCCAGGGCGTCGACGATCAGCTCCGTCAGGGGGATGCGTTCGACCACCAGGTCGCCGGCCCGGGCCTGCAGGCGCGAGAGCTCGAAGAGGTCGTCGATCAGGCGACCCAGGTGGTCGGCCTCCCGGGTCATGGTGGCGTGGTAGCGGGCCACGGTGGCCTCGTCGCTGACCACGCCGTCGTCGAGGGCCTCGGCCATGGCCCGGATCCCGGCCAACGGCGTGCGCAGGTCGTGCGAGACCCAGGCCACCAGCTCGCGCCGGGACCGCTCCAGGGCCCGCTCCCTCGCTTGGGCCACAGCCACCTCGCGCCGGGCTGCCTCCAGCTCGGAGGCCAGGGCCAGGGCGGCCAGGACGCCGGCGGTGCCGGCACCGGCCACCACCACCACCAGGGCGGTCAGGTCGTGGGCCGAGACGAACATGGCCCGGGCCGCGGCCAGTGCTCCCACGCTCAGGCTGGCCACGGGGATGAGGGCGACGACGGCGGCGCGCACGGGCAACGACGGTTCCCGGCCCGAGCGACCCCAGGCCCGCAGGACCAGAGTGCCGGCCCCGTAGGCGAGCAGGGCCACACCGAAGGAGATGCCCACGAGCTGGGCGATATCGGCGCCGGGCAGGCGGGCCAGCGCCGCCACCAACCCGGCCAACCCCAGGCCCATGGCCACCACCACGCTCCGGCGCCGGGTCACGGTTGGTGCCGATCGACCGCCGTGTCGCGGGCCAGGGCCGAGGCTGCGCCCTCCCACCGGTAGCCCACGCCCGTGACGGTGGCGATGCGCACGGGGTGGGCCGGATCGGGCTCGATCTTCTCCCGCAGTCGCCGGACGTGCACGGTGACGGTGGAGGCGTCACCGTAGCGATAGCCCCAGACCTCCTCGAGCAGCTCCTGGCGCCGGAAGGCCTGGCGGGGATGGCGCATGAGGAACACCAGCAGCTCCAGCTCGCGGGGCGTGAGGGCGACCGGTTCGCCGCCGAGACGGGCCTGATAGGCCGCCACCTCGACCTCGAGGTCGCCGTCGGAGAGCACGGCCGACCCGCCGGCCAGGCGCGGTCCTCCCGTCTCCCCGCCGGCCCGGCGCAGCACGGCCCGGACCCGGGCCACCAGCTCCTTGGCCGAGAAGGGTTTGGCCACGTAGTCGTCGGCCCCCAGCTCGAGGCCGATGACCCGATCGCTCTCGTCGCCCCGGGCGGTGAGCATGATGACCGGGACGGGGGCCAGGGCCCGGAGGCGGCGGCAGACCTCGAGGCCGTCGAGGCCGGGAAGCATGAGGTCGAGGATCACCAGGTCGGGGGGGTCGGCCAGGGCCCGGGCCAGGCCGCTGCGCCCGTCGCCGGCCGACTCCACCGAGAACCCCTCACGGACCAGGTAGCGGCCCACCACCTCGGCCACGGTGGCGTCGTCGTCGATCACCAGCACCCGAGGGGTGCGCGCGAACATGGCGGCATGCTACGGCGGCGCCCGCGCCCGAATCGGCAGTGGTCACCCTGTTTCGAGGACGGTAAGCCCCCGACGGGGCGCGAGCGGGGTCCGAGGCCGTAGACATCTCGCGTGGAGCTGCTGGTGGTGGCCAAGGAGCCGGTACCCGGCCGGGTGAAGACCCGGTTGTGCCCGCCGTGCACGCCCGAGGAGGCGGCCCAGCTGGCCGAGGCGGCTCTGGCCGACACGCTGACCACCTGCTGTGACGCCGGTGCCGACGGCGTGGTGGTGGCCCTCGACGGCCGGCCCGGTGCCTGGCTCCCGGCCGGGGTGACGGTCGTCGACCAGGGATCGGGCTCGTTCGACCAGCGTCTGGCCCGGGCCTGGGAGCACGTCGGGGGCCCGGCCCTGCAGATCGGCATGGACACCCCGCAGGTGACCGCCGACCTCCTGGCCGCTTCGATGGACCAGCTGGCCACGGTGGGGACCGACGCCGTCCTCGGTCCTGCCCAGGACGGCGGGTGGTGGGCGCTGGGACTGCGCCGGGCCGACCCGTCGCTCCTCGTCGGGGTTCCCACCAGCCGGGCCGACACCGGGAGCCGCCAGCTCCGACGCCTGGTGGGGTCCGGGCGCCGCACCCGGCTGTTGGCCATCCTGCGGGACGTCGACACCTGGAGCGACGTGCTGGCCGTGGCGGCGGGGGCGCCCGGCACCCGGTTCACCTCGGCCGTCGAACGGGTGGCCGAACGGGTGGACCGGCCGCGCCCGTGACGGCCGTCCTGCGGACGCGCACGGGCGCGACCATCCCCCTCGAGGTCGGCCGCTGGCGGGCCGATCCCGACGGGGTGGAGCTGGCCATGATGGAGGGCCTCGGCGAGCCGGTGCTCGACATCGGCTGTGGTCCGGGCCGGATCGTCGCCGCCCTGGGCGCGACCGGCCGACTGGCCCTCGGGGTCGACACCTCGCCCGTCGCCGTGGCCGAGGCCGGGCGACGGGGCGCGTCGGTGCTGCACCGATCGATCTTCGATCCCCTCCCCGGGGAAGGCCGCTGGGGGTCGGCCGTCCTGCTCGACGGCAACATCGGCATCGGGGGAGACCCGGTGGCGTTGCTCGGTCGGGTCCGGACGCTGCTGGCCCCCGAAGGTCAGGCCATGGTCGAGGTGGAGACCCCGGGGATTCCCATGGAGATCCTCACCGTCAGGGTGGAGGGAGTTCCCGGCGCCGGTGTGGGCCCATGGTTCCCCTGGGCCCGGGTAGGAGCAGACGACTTTGCCTCCCTGGCGACGCAAGCCGGACTCCTCCCCGCCGGCTTCACCGTCGCCCACGACCGGTGGTTCGCCCGGGCCGTGCGGCCGCAGGTGCCCCTTCGACGCTGATCCGTCGGGTCAGCGGAGGGCGCCGACCGGCGCCGGTCGGTACACCAGGGCCCGGTGATCGTCGGTGAAGGCGGCCGTCTCCACGTCGACCACGACACGCCCGTCCCGCAGACCGATCACGCGGTCGGCGAAGCCACTGATCAGGTCGACCTGATGGAGGTTGCAGAGCACGGCGATGCCCTCGGCCCGGGCCACCGAGGCCAGGGCGGCCAGCACGCTGGCCGACGACTCCGGGTCCAGGCTCGACACCGGCTCGTCGGCCAGCACCACACGGGTGCGCTGGGCCAGGGCCCGGGCGATGGCCACCCGTTGCTGCTGGCCGCCCGACAGGCGGTCGGCCCGGGACCCGGCGTGATCGGCCAGGCCCACCCGGGACAGACACTCCAGGGCCTCGGCCCGCACGGTCGGTCCCGGTCGCCGGACCAGGACCCGCCAGGTGGGCAGCTCGGCCAGGCGCCCGGCCACCACGTTGTCGAGGGCCGACAGCCGGCGCACCAGGTTGAACTGCTGGAAGATCAGGCCGATGTCGCGACGGGCCTGACGGAGCTCCCCGCCAGCGAGGGCCGACAGCTCGCGGCCGCCCAGCACCACCCGTCCGGCGTCGGCCCGTACGAGCTGGGTGACGGCGCGGAACAGGGTGGTCTTGCCCGCACCGCTGGGCCCGACGATGGCCACCACCTCGCCGGCGGCCACCTCGAAGGACACGTCGTCGAGCACCGGGCGCACGCCGTAGCGATGGGTCAGACCGTCCACCTCCAGGGCGACCGGGCTCATGCCAGCGCCTGGCGCAGGCGGCCGGAGAGCTGGTCGACCGCGGTGACCAGCACCAGGATGACCAACACGATGGTCAGCAGGCGGGGGAAGTCGAGCAGTTCGATGCTGTTGCGGAGCTGCTGGCCGATCCCTCCCGCCCCCACCACCCCGAGCACGATCGAGCTCCGGATGTTGAACTCGAACATGTAGAGCCCCACCGAGGCCAGCGACGGAAGGGCGTCGGGCAGCAGGGCGTAGGAGACGGTCTTCAGCCGGCTGGCCCCGGTGAGCTCGGCCGCCTCCAGCGGCCCGGGCGGCAATCCCTCGATGGCCTCGGCGAAGAGCTTGCCGATGCTGCCGCTCGTGTGCAGGGCGATGCCCAGCATGCCGGCGAAGGGCCCCAGGCCCACGGCGGCCACGAACAGCAGGGCGAAGACGAAGCTGTCGACCCCTCGCAGGGTGTTGAGCACCAGCCGGGCGGGAAGGCGCACCAGCCAGCTGGGGGTGAGGTTGCGGGCGGCGGGCACGCAGAAGACCAGGGCGATGACCGCGGCCAGGGTGGTGCCGATCAGGGCGATGGCCACCGTCTCGCCGGTGCGCTGCAGGATCACCGGGAACTCCCGGGCGGTGGGGGGCCAGGCCCGTCCGGCCCATTCCGCCATGGTCGACAGGCCCTTGACCAGGCGGGCCAGATCGACGTCGGTCAGCCGGAAGCTGACCACGTAGGCGGCACCCAGGGCCGCGATGGCCAGCCATCGGCGCCAGTGCCACCGCCGGGCCGCTCGGGCCCCGGCTTTGCGCTGCCGGTTACTTCGTCGCCGGGCCGCTCCCCCGGCTCCGCCCACGGGCGCAGCCGCGGTGTCAGCCACCAGTCACCGCTGCAGGGCGTCGAGGGCCACGGCGGCGTCGCGGATGGATTTGTAGCTGTCGTTGGTGGCGGCCACGAAGCCGGTGTAGCGGTCGGGCAGGATGCCTTTGGCCTGCTCGGGCGTGAGCGAAAGGATCCTGTCCCCGAGGTCCCGGGCCAGGCCAGGGTCGAACCCCTTGCGCAGGCCGATGGCGTCGTTGGGCAGCGGGTCGGAGGTCCACACCACCTTGTTGTCGCTCTCCTTGATCTTGCCGGTGGCGATCATGGAGTTGCGGTTGCGGTCGAAGTCGGTGGCGAAGTCCACCTGGCCGCTCACCACGGCCAACTCGTTGGCCGGGTGCGACGCCCCCTCGGTGTACTGGAAGTAGGTCTTGGGGTCGATGCCCCGCTGCTTGAACCAGTAGGTGGGCACCAACCATCCCGAGGTGGAGGACGCCTCGGCGAAGGAGATGGAGCGGCCCCGGGCGTCGTCGGGCCAGGTGTTGACCTCGATGTCAGGTCGGCCCACCACGATGGCGTGGTAGATCGGCTTGTCGTCGTACTTGACGGTGGCGATGGCCTCGGCCCCCGACCGCTCGTTCGACAACACGTACCCGAAGGGGCCCATCCAGGCCAGGTCGAGCTGGTCGGCCCCCAGGGCCACCGAGATGCCGCCCCAGGAGTCGACGGCGGTGAGCTCGTGCTCCACGCCGAGCTCGCCCGCCAGCCACGAGAAGAAGGGGTCGTAGGCTGCTTTGGTGTCGGTGGTGGTGGGCAGCAGGGGCCCGACGCCGAAGCGCAGCATGGTCGGCCGGGCCGGCGCGCCCCCCGGTCCGGCGGCTCCGCCGGTCGTGTCACCGTCGCTCCCACAGCCGGCGATGGCCAGCCCACCGGCGCCGGCCAGGGCCAGGGCACCGGCCCGCTGCAACAGGCGTCGTCGGGTGAGCGGTGCGGGTTCGTTCATGGTCGTGGCCCTTTCAATCGGCATTGGTCAAAGGACGGTTGAAACAACCGCCGGTCGGAACAATCGCCCGGGGAGCAGGTGTGCGTCAAACGCCGATCAGTCGGTCCCGAGCCGCCACCAGCACCGCCAGGTGGGCTTCGGCCACCTCAGCGGTGACGATCGGGTTGTCGGCGAAGGTGGCGAAGCCGCAGTCGGGGTTGAGCAACACCCGCTCGGCGCCGAAGAGGTCGACGGCTCGCCGGGCCCGGGCCAGCACCACCTCGAGCGAGTCGACCACCTGGTCCTTCTGGTTGACCAGGCCTACCCCGATGCGACGGTCGGAGGGCAAGGTGGCCAGCACGCCGATCTCCCCCGCCCGGGGCGTGCACAGCTCGAGGACGTAGGTGCCGAAGTCGAGGCTCGACAGCAGCGGGACCAGGGGTCGGTAGTCGCCGGCCAGGGCCATGGCCTCGTCCGGCGTCCAGTTGCCCCGGCACACGTGCAGAGCCAGGCGGTCTGCCGGCAGACCCGAGGTGAGCTCTTGGAGCAGTCCCCGGGCGAAGCCCAGCTCCTCGCCCACACTGCCCCGTTCACCCAGGGCACCGCACATGAAGGTGCGTCCGCCCTGTCCGGGCGTCCCGTACACCACCTCGGTGAGCACCGGCTCGTCGAACTGCACCAAGGCCACGCCGGCGGCCAGCAGGTGGTGCACCTCCTCGCGCAGCACCCGTACGATGTCGCGAGCCAGGTCCTCCCGATCGTCGTAGGCCCGGTCGGAGATGCACTCCATCCACATGGTGCGGGTCAGCAGGTACGGCCCCGGCAGGCTGACCTTGACCGGCTCGTCGGTCAGGCCTCGCACGAAGGTGGCCTCGTGCACCGCGAGGGGCCGGCCCCGCCCGAGAGGACCGAACACCGCCGGGTGGCGCACCTGGCCGGCGGGGACGTCGAGGGCCGCCAGCTCCGCCTCGAACTGAGCCGGGTCGTCGACATAGGGCAGCAGGTCGGTGACGGGGATGAGCTGGCAATTCTCCAGCAGGCCACCGACGAAGCTGGCGTAGTTGTCCCGGCGCTGCTCACCATCGGTGACCACGTCGGCCCCGGCCCGGCGCTGGGCGTCGACGGCCAAGCGGACGGCGTCGTCGGCGCTGTCGTCGAACTCGGCCTCGTCCATGCGGGTCTCGAGGCGTTCATGCAGGGCGCGAAGCAGCCAACGGGGCCGTGGCCAGCTGCCGACGCCCATCACCGAGAGGGGACCGATCGCCGGCGCCGGCGCCGGCGCCGGCAGCGTGTCCGGGATGGTCGGCGTGACCACAGGTTGGGTGATGGGCGCCTGGCGCCGCCCGCTGCGGCCGACGACCACGGCCGGTGTACCCGGCACGATCGGCTCGGCGTCGTCCTCCGGCGGTGGCGTGAACGGCCCCTTGCTCACCAGGAAGCTGCGTTGTCGGCCCGTCCGCCACATGTTGACCATCTCGTTGCCGGTGAGCCGGCACCAGGCCGGGAGATCCTCCTCGACCGATGCTTCGAGGGAGAGGATCTCCAGGAGTTGCCCCTGCTCCAGGGGGTCGATGTGCTTGCGGATCAACAGCAGCAGCCCGTTGCCGCAGTCGAGCTCGCCCCCGTCGAAGCCGACGTCGGCCTGGTAGGGATGAGTCCTCGTCCGGCTCACCGGTGGGTGCCTAGTAGGTGACGCAGGGCGCGCCGCTGGCCAGGAACTCCACCAGCTTGGCCCCGCCCACGATGGTGGCCCCCTCGACCAGGGCGGTCTCGTCCAGCCCGCGCTTCTTGAAGCACGGGGAGCAGACCCAGATGGTCCCGCCCGCCTCGACGAAGTTGGCCAGCAGGTCCTTGAGCGGGGAGAACCCCTCCTCGTGGATGTCGTCGGCATAGCCGTCGACGGCCAGGTGCACGCCCTCGGTGGACAGGAACACCAGGGTCTCCTGGTCCGACCCGACCGCCGCGTTGGCGATGACGAATCCCACCGTGGCCCGGTCGGGGTCACCCTTGGCGTTGGTCAGCGAGACACAGAACTTTCCAGCCATCGTCTACTCCTTGGATCGTCGTTGGATGAGGTACACGGGGTGCTCGGCAGCCACCAGTTGGTGGCCGGTCAGGCGGCACCATGAGGGAAGGTCTTCGGGTGCGCCGGGATCGCGCGCCACCAGCTCGAACCGAGTGCCCGGGGCCAGTGGGGCGAGGCGGCGACGAAGCTGGATCACCAGCTCGCCGCAGCCCATCTCGCCGGCGTCCCAGTGCTCGACCAGGTCGTGGTCGGCGTGGTCGTCTGCCCCCCTGGCCATGGACGTTCCTCTCTTCGTCGGGACGGGTGCGGGCCGCCGGTCGCCGGCGGCGACGTGGCGGTCCACGAGATGGGAGCCCTTCGTGCCCTGGGCACCGCAGCCGAGGCGGTGACGTCGAAATACGGTGCCAACCGGTCGACGACGGTGCAGGCCGACCGGCACGGCCCGACCCGCCGTCGGGCGGGGATGGGGTTCTAACCGGGGAAGGGGCGCTCGCCCGACCGGGCGAGTACGGCGTCGGCTCAGCGATAGGTCATCGGGGACGCCTCCTCTCGCTCGGGACTTCGGCTTCGGTGGGAGCGTAGCCGGGCCGAACCGCCTTGTGCCGGCGCTCGCGTTCCCGTGCCGCGGAATCGGGACGTCTTCGAGGGAGGAGGACGCCGCCAGCGGCGAAGCTGGCCGGTGAGATGTGTGCGGTCATTGGATCAGCAGCCTCCTTAGGGGACTCCGCCCGTGCGGACTCCGCTCACACGGGGAAGCGGTGAGCGATCCAGTCCTCGTACAAGGGGTCAACGACGGTGTGGGCGCCGTCGTCCTTGGTGAGGTGGCCGGTAGCGATGAGCCGATGGCGGCTGTTCTGGGCTGATGACCTGGACAGTTCGAGCAGTTCAGCGGCTCCTCCGAACAGGGGCTCGGTGGCGGCCACGAGTCGAAGTACGGCCTGGTCGGCGGGCGTGGCCGCGGAGAACCGGGTCTCGTGCCCGGAGGCGGTCGTCTCCCGCACCGTGGCCAGGGCGTCGGCCCACGGATGGTCGGAGCCGTCCTGGGTGGCGATCCAGGCGGCGTCGGCGAGCTGCATCGACCGTTGGGGGTGTCCGCGGGTGAAGCTGAAGATGTTGCCGGCAAGTCCGGTGGGTGGGTCACCGTCGAAACCGGCGGTGACGATGCCGGTGAAGCCGATCAGGCTCAGCGGTGGCACCGGCAACAGGTCGGCCTGGGCGTAGAACGGCTGGCCGCTGTCCTCGAACAACATGCGCATGGTCGACGGTTCGGATCCGGCGAACACCAGCCCGACCTGCTGATAGTGGTGCTGCAGCTTTGTCCGGAGGAGCCCGGCTGCGCCCGCGACCCGCCGGATCGAGGAGAACTCGTCGAAGAACACCACCGTGGGGGTCGAGATGGCATGGTCGACAAGGACATCGAGAAGGCGGCTCGCGGTCATGTCCGGATCCGTGCGGCCCGGACGACTGATGGTCGCCCGGATGACACCGAGGTTCACGTCGAGCGACGCCGCGATGCGATCCAGACCCGCCCGTTTCGGGCCGGTGACCGAACCCAGCCCGGCGCTGAGGCGCCCGGCGAAGTCGGCCCAGGATCGCACCTCGTACAGGTCGACGCGCACGACGGTCACGGTCTGCTCGAGATCGGCGGTGACGCGGCCGAGAAGACTGGTCTTGCCGTACCGTCTGGGTGCGATCACCACGGTGGGGCGGTGCGCAGTGACCCGTGTGGTCAGGTCGGCGAGGATCTCGTCGCGACCATGGACCTGGTCAGGGATGGAGCGGTCCGTGATGGGGAAACGGCGAGGTTGGCACGGACGATCATACCATCTACTGGTACTGCGGATTGCCAGGAGTTGGTATGTGTGGGGCCACGGAGCCGTCGTGGCTGGGAACCCCTCTCGAGGATCGGCATGACCGCGCTTCGCCGACCACCACGACCAGGGCGGCCAGGCCGTAGCTGACCCGACCGATGATGGGGATGGGGCCGTCGAGCAGGGCGGCCAGGTAGACCGGGTAGCCGGCGACGGCCACGGCGATCCACCACCATCTGCGGGCCAGGGTGGCCAAGGCCACCAGGAGCAGGGCGTACCAGGGCTGAACCGGCGTGGCGAGGAGCAGGGCGGTGCCGAACAACAACGTGGCCGCCACCTCGGGCGCCCGGCGGGAGCGCCAGGCCACCACCGCGGCCACGGCCAGGCCGAGGCCGGCCACCACCTGGGCCGGGGTGCCCGTCAACCCCACCAGGCCGAGCAACAGGAACCGGCTCCCTCCGGCGTAGCCCTCCTCGGCCAGGTAGCCGGGGAGGTAGCCGAGGACGTCGACACCCACGGCGACCGCGTGCCGGGCGTACCCGAGGCCGATGGTGGCAGCGAAGGCGACCAAGGTGAGCGACGCGTGCCGGGGACGGCGGCCGGCGACCACCGGCAGCAAGGCCGCGGGGTAGAGCTTGATCAGCGTGGCCAGCCCCAGGAGCACGCCGGCCAGGACGCCTCGCGGCCGCCGGGCGGCGTAGAGGGCACCGACCGTCACCAGGACGGCCAGGGCGTCGACATGGGCGCTCTGAGCCGACTCCAACACCGCGATGGGACTCCAGGCGTAGAGGACGACCGATCGGGCGTCGTGCCCCGAGCGGGCCAGGGCCAGGGCCAGGGCGGCGACGAGGCCGAGGTCGACGACCAGGGCCAGGCCCTGCCAGGCCCGGTCCTCTCCGGCGTCGGGTAGGAGGAGGTCGCCCACCCGGAACCAGACCTGGGCGAGGGGTGGGTAGATGGTGCGCTGGTCGGCCCGGTTGATGCGGGTGCAACCGGGTGGGCGATCCAGGTCGGCGCAGCCGGCGGCGTCGGGCCACAGCCAGGGGCCTCGCAGGCCGGCCAGCTCCTCGGCGGTCGGGGGGTGGCGGTAGGGGTCGAACCCGGCGGCCTGGACGCTCCCGTCCCACGCGTAGCGGTAGACGTCGTCGGAGAGCACGGGGACGCCGGCCAGGGCCACGATCCGAAGGGCGGCGGCCACGACCACCACGAGGACCAGCCCACGGCGTCGGTCGGCCGTGCGCAGCACGAGGGTCGCGCCCACCCCGAAGGCCACCCACCAGGCACCGACGATGACGAGGAGGCGCCAGCGCTGCTCCAGGACAGGCCCGACGGTGGCGAGGAGCAGCGCCAGGGACACGCCGGCGAGCCCGGCGACCCCGGCGCCACCGGCGGTGAGGAGGTCGAGCCGACGCCGGCGAGGGGTCGGCGGCGGTGCGGGAGGCGGAGGAGGAGGAACAACGGTGACGGTAGAGCCCGCCCGGACCCACCGGGACAACGGGCCATTACAGCCCGGGGAACAACGACCCTCATGCCGGACCGGCACAGGGGCCGGCGTTACCGTCGGATCCCATGGGCGAAGGCGCACGTCGGCTGCGGTTGCCCACCACCGGCTCCTTCACGAGCCCGCTGCACGCCCCTCGCACCGCGGCCGTCCTCGGCCTGGCCCTGGGCCTGACCTTCACCGTGTGCTTCCTCACCGGTCTGTTGTCGCACCTCCACCAGCACCCGATCGGGTGGCTGACGCTGCCGTCCCGCCCGGCCGGGCTCTACCGGCTCAGCCAGGGCGCCCACGTCATCACCGGGGTGGCCTCGATCCCCCTGCTGCTGGCCAAGCTGTGGACCGTCTACCCCCACCTCTGGGCCCGACCGGTCCTGGCCAGCCCGGCCCACGCCCTCGAGCGCCTCAGCCTGGCGGCCCTGGTGGGGGGCAGCCTGTTCCTGCTCTTCACCGGCACGATCAACATCGCCTACTGGTACGAGCCCATGCGCTTCTCCTTCACCGCCGGGCACTACTGGGCGGCGTGGATCACCATGGGCGGCCTTCTCGTGCACGTCGGGGCCAAGGTGACGACCACCCGCCTGGCCCTGTCGAAGCGCAGCCCCGACCGGCACGGGCCGGCCGGCGACGGGCTCAGCCGGCGCGGCTTCCTCACCGCGGTGGGCCTCACCTCGGGTGTGCTGGTCGTGGCCATCGCCGGCCAGACGGTGGGCGCCCTACGCCGGATCTCGGTACTGGCGCCCCGGCGGCCCGACGCCGGGCCCCAGGGCTACCCGGTGAACCGCACGGCGGCCCAGGCCGGCATCGACGCCGGAGGGGCCGACGAGCGACGTTTCCTGCTCTCGGTCGAGGGTGACGTGCGCCGGCCCCTCACGCTCGACCTGGCCCAGCTCCGGGCCATGCCCCAGCGGGAGGTCACCCTTCCCATCAGCTGTGTCGAGGGGTGGAGCTTCTCGGCCCGCTGGACGGGGGTGCCCGTGACTGCGCTCCTGGCCCTCGCCGGTGCCGCCGACGGCAGCGGCGCCACCGTCGAGTCCATGGAGGCGGAGGGCGCGTACCGGACCTCCCCCCTCAACCGGCTCCAGGCCCGGGACCCCGACACCCTCCTCGCCCTCCAGCTCGACGGCCAGCCGCTGGCCCTCGACCACGGGTTTCCCCTGCGCCTGATCGCCCCCAACCGCCCCGGCGTGCAGCAGACCAAGTGGGTGCGTCGGATCGTGGTGGCATGAGCGCGACCCCGTCGTCGACACCCGTTGCCTACCCAGAGGGAAGGTCCCGCTGGTTCTGGCCGGGGCTGGTCGTGGGCGGCATGGTCATGGCCGTCGGGGTGCGGGGGCTGATCGTCAACCGGGCCGCGCTGATGGCCACCAACCCACCCGGATGGCTGGGCCTGTGGCTGGGCGCCAACCTGGTCCACGACCTCGTCCTGGTGCCTGCGGTGCTCGCCGTAGGGCTGGCCGTGCGGCGCCTCGTCCCCGCCCCCGTCCGGGCCGTGGTCCAGGCGGGCCTGTTGTGCTCGGCCGTCGTCGTGCTCTACGCCCTGCCCCTCGTCCTGGGCCTGGGGTCGACTGGCGGGAACGACACCATCCTGCCCCGAGACTACGGACGGGGCCTGTTTTTCGTCCTGGCCGTGGTGGCCGTCGTCACTGCGGCCGCCGCTCTGTTCGTGTCCCGCCGCCCTCGGGAGTAGCCGGCGCTCAACAGGGAGCGGAGGCCTCGCTGGGCTCGTCGTCGGGCAGAAGGGCGCCGGCCAGGCGGCCCAACTCACGGTGCAGCGCCTTGACCTTGGACCGGTCGGCGGAGTAGCAGACGAAGGTCCCCACCTGGCGGCGGTTGACCAGTCCCGAATCGACCAGCACCGAGAGGTGGTGGGAGGCGAGGGAAGGGGACATGCCGATGGCCTCGGCCAGAAATCCCGCCGTACGGGGGCCGCGCCGCAACCAGCGCAACATCTGCAACCGGTGGGGCTCACCGAGCACGGCCAGCGTGTGGGAGATCCGCTCCACCTGTCGCCGGGAGAAGGTGCTGACCATGGGCCAAATCCTACGCAGTCGAGGATGGCCGAGTGGTGAGCGGAGGGAAGGTGGGCCCACTACGCTGCCGCCGCCATGGGTCCTCGGGTGGTGGCCATCACCGGCATCGGTGTCCTGGCGCCCTGTGGAACCGGTATCCAGGACTTCTGGGAGGGCCTGCACACCGAGCCCGGGCCGCGGCGCCAGCCGCTGGCCATCGAGGGGTTCGACCCGGCGGTGTGGTTCGGTCCCAAGGAGGTGCGACGGGTCGACCGGTTCACCCAGCTGGGTGTGGCGGCGGCGACCATGGCCCTCGACGACGCCGGCCTCGGAGCGGGCCGCGACGTCGACGGTGACGGCAACATGGCTGAGATCGACCACGATCGGGCCGGGGTGATGGTGGCCACCGGAGTGGGCGGGCTGGCCAGCTACGACGAGCAGTTGCGGGTCCTCGAGACCCGGGGGGCCAAGCGCGTCTCGCCCTTCCTCATCCCCATGCTCATGCCCAACGCGGCGGCGGCGGCGGTGTCGATGCGCCTGGGTTGGAAGGGGCCGTGTGAGACGGTCACCACGGCCTGTGCCGCCGGCACCCACGGCGTGGCCCACGGTGCCTCGTGGATCCGGTCCGGACGTTGCCAGGTGGTGTTGGCCGGGGCCAGCGAGGCTCGCCCTTCGCCCGTCGGCATGGCTGCGTTCGCCAACATGACCGCCCTGTCGCCGAGCGGGCTGTCCCGGCCCTTCGACACCGGGCGCGACGGCTTCCTCGCCTCGGAGGGCGCGGCCATGTTGGTGCTCGAGGAGCTCGACGCCGCCCGGTCCCGCGGGGCTCGCATCTACGCCCTGGTGCTGGGCGCCGCCAGCAACGCCGACGCCCACCACCTCACGGCCCCGGCGGAAGCGGGTGAGGGGGCGTTGGCGTGCATGCGCCTGGCGCTCGACGACGCCGCTCTCAGCGCCGACGACATCGTCCACGTCAACGCCCACGGCACGTCCACGCCCCTGAACGACGCCGCCGAGGCCGCCGCCCTCTCGGCCTTGTTCGGATCCCCGGGGCCACCGGTCACGTCCGTCAAGGGTGTCGTGGGCCACCCCTTCGGCGCCGCAGGAGCACTCGAAGCCGCCGCCGCCGCCCTCACCATCCACCGCCGGTCGATCCCGCCCACCGCCGGCCACCGCCTGCTCGACCCGACCATGACCCTCGACGTGGTGACGGGCGGCCCCCGACCCATCGAGGCGGGCCCGGTGCTGTCGAACTCCTTCGCCTTCGGCGGCCACAACGCCTGCCTCATCCTGGGCCCGGCCTGACGGCACCAGCCGGGCAGCCGCACCGGGACGGGCGGCGCAGACAGCGCCGGTCAGTCGCCCCGGCGGTGGACCGACACGGCGTAGTCGTCGCCGGCCGACCAGGGGCGCCGGTCCCAGGTGGACCAGCGCTCCACCCGCTCCAGGCCGGCGTCATGACAGCACACGTCGTAGTCGGCGAGCGAGATGCGCTCGGGCCGGAGCTGGAAGCCGGCCACCAGGACGCCCCCGGGCACCAGGGCGGGCGCCAGGTTGGCGATCACCGAAGCCTCGGTTCCCGGATCCACGAAGATCATCACGTTGCCGGCCAGCACCACCACGTCGAAGTGGGCCGCCGGGAGCGGGACGCCAGCCAGGTCGCCCAGGCGCCAATCGAGGGTGGGGGCCTTGGTCCGGGCGGTGCCGAGCATGTCGGGGTCCACGTCGACACCGACCACGGCCACGCCTCGGCGGGCCAGTTCGATGGCGACCCGGCCCGTGCCGCAACCGGCGTCGAGCACTTTGGCGGGCCGGAGGTCGGTGACGAAGTCGGCCTCCCCGTGCATGTCCTGTCCGGCGGCAGCCCGCTCGGCGAACCGCTGGTCGTACTCGTCCCCCCGGGTGGGCATCGCTCCGGCGTCGACCGTGGGGCCGGAGCTCATCGGTCGCCGACCTCGGCCCGCAGCAACCGGGCAACGTCAGCGAGCGAGTCGGCCAGCACCACCCGGTCTGCTCCGTCTGCCACCAGACAGCATGGTAATCCCACCCCGGCCTGGCCCTCAGGTCCGCCGGCGCCGCCGGCGCAGGGCCAGGAGGCCACCCCCGGCCGCCAGGGCCGCCGCACCGAGGACGGGCAACCGCGGGGAGAAGGCGGCGATTCCACCGGGCTGGTCACCGGGCGTCCCGGACAGGGGCGGCGGGCCGGGCAGGGGAGCGGGAGGCAGGCGGGGCCGCAACGACTCCGCCGCCGGACGGAGGCGGGGGTCGCCGGCGACGACCTCCCACGACGCGGCGTGGTGCTCACCGGCCTGGGCATCGTCGACGGCCTCGACATGCCACCAGTCGGCCTGCACCCGCTCGGGGTGGACCCCGATCTCCAGGTAGCCGTGATGCTGGATGTCGGCCCAGCGCAGGTGGGGGAGCTGGTCCTCCGCGAGGGCGGTCAGGCCCCGGGACAGGAGTTGCGAATCGGGGCCCACGATCTGGGCGAAGGTGGCGCTGGTCACGCTGGGCGCCACCAGCTCCACCGCCACCGAGGGGGCACCGGTCTCGGCCCGGGCCGGCACGTCGAAGGCCCACGAGGAGTGGATGTCGCCGGTCAGCACCACGACGGGCCCCACGGCGTCCTCGTCGATGACCTCCAGGAGGCGTCGGCGGGCGGCGGGGTAGCCGTCCCACTGGTCGGGGTTCATGACGCTGCCGGCCACCACCAGCCCGAGGGGATCGGCCAGGCGGGCCAGGGCCGGGGGCAGGGCGAAGCGCAGCGGGGACAGCAGCACCTGGTTGGCCACGATCCGCCACGCCCCCGGTGCCTGGCGTAGTCGATCGCTCAGCCACTCCTCCTGGGCGGTCGACATGATGCGCCGTTGCGGATCGTCCAGGGCGGCCGCGGGGTCCTCGAGGTAGGCGCCGACCTGGCGGTCCCGCCCGTCGTGGCGGGTGTCGAGCAGCACCAGCTCGCCGTTGGCCCCGAGGGGCAGTGCCCGCCAGATCCGCTCGGAGGCCGAGGGATCAGGGCGACGGAGGGGCACCCATTCGAGGAAGGCCTGCAGGGCGGCGGCCCGGCGCTCGGCCCAGGGTCCCTGGGTCCTCGGGTCGTGGCCCGACGCCCCGTCCTTCCAGGCGTTGCCGGCCACCTCGTGGTCGTCCCAGATGGCGGCGAGGGCGACACCCTGGCACAGCGCCTGGAGGTCGGGGTCTCGGCGATACTGGGCGTAGCGCCTCCGGTAGTCGGCCAGCGTCACCGGCTGGGTGCGGGGCTCGTGCCGGCGCACGGGAGTGCCGGCGTTGGTCTCGTAGATGATGTCACCCAGGTGCACCACGAGGTCGAGGTCCCGTCGGGCCAGGTGGCGGTAGGCGGTGAAGTACCCGTTCACCAACGAGGCGCACGAGACGACCCCGAGGCGGAGCTCCCGGCCATCCTCGGGGCCGGCGGCGGTGCGGGTGCGACCCGTGGGCGAGCGCTGCCCGAGAGCCTCGAAGCCGTACCACCAGGTGGAGGCCGGCTCCAGGCCGTCCACGTCGACGTGGACGGTCCAGTCCCCATCGGCGCTGGCCCGGGCCTGGCCACCGGCCACCACCTGGCGGAGCTCGGGATCCGACGCCACGGTCCAGCGCACGTCCACGTCACCGCCTTCGTCGGCGCCCGATATCCGCGTCCACAGCACCACCGCGTCGGTGGTGGGATCGGCGCTGGCCACCCCGTGGAGGAAGGCGGTGCCGTCGTCGCTCACCGGGGCGGAGAGAGCCGGACGGGGCGCGAGGAGCAGGCCGGCCAGGGCGGCCGGCAGTCCCCGCAGCACGTCCCGCCGCAGCAGGTCTCGGCGGAGCAGGTCGGAAGTCAGCGACACCCGGCCATGATGGTCGGGGAGGGCGTACCAGGCCGGTCAGGAGCCGGATCCACCGGCGTGGGAGGTCGGTCCGGAGTCGGCCGGCCCCGGGAGGAAGGCACCGTCGCCCACGAGGGAGTGTTCCCGCCACCGTGTCGGTGTGGCCAGGATGGCCCGGGGATAGTCCTCGAACAGCCACCGGGCGAAGTGGCGGCGCGACCAGGCGCTGGCTCCGGCCACCCGCAGCCCCACGCGCACCCCCTTGCGATGGCGGAGGGCGACGGCCATGGCGCGTGACACGGCCATGTCGGCCAACAGCTCCCGCTGCACCGATCTCCGGTAGTGCTCGGCGGCGACGCCCGGGTCGAACGGGCCGGCCCCGGTGACGGCCCTGGCCGCCAGGGAGCCGGTGAGGAGGGCCTGGGCGATCCCTTCACCGGTGAGGGGGTCGCAGGCGGCGGCGGCGTCGCCGACGAAGAGGGCCCGACCACCTCCGGCGACGAGGGGGACGTCGTGCAGGCGGGAGGGAATGGGCCAGGCCCGGTGAGGGGCCTCGGGCGCGGCCTCGGGCCCGAGCACGGCCCGGACGTGGGGTCGGGCCAACAACTCGGGCCACAGCGCCTTCATGGCCCGGGTGGGCAGCCGTCCCCGCTCGATGCCGAAGCCCACGTTGGCCCGCCCGCCCGGGAGGGGGAACGACCAGAGGTAACCGGGCAGGAGGTCGCCCTCGAACCACACGTGCAGGGCCCCGGTGGCGGCGGGACCCACCCCCCGGAAGTACTGGCGGAAGGCGTGCCACTCGCCCAGTCGTCCGGGCCGGCCACGAGGGTCGGGTCGGGTTTGGCGGGTGGCGCCCAGGTACTTGCGCAGGGGTGACCACATCCCGTCGGCCCCGATGGCGTAGCGCGCCGCCACCGGTCCCACCCCCCCGATCTCGAGGGTGATGCGGTCGGCACCCGCCTGGGCCCCGGTGCAAGGGTGTCCGTCGGCCACCTCGACCCCGGCCGAGCGGGCCAGGTCGACCAGGGCGGCGTCGAGCTCCAGACGGGTGACCACGGCGGCGAACGCCCCCCGTCCGCGGGGCAGGGGAAGGCTCAGCTGGTGGCCGGCGGGACCGTGGAGGACCACGTCGTCCACCGGTTGCCACGAGGGCAGGGAGAAGGGCTCGAGCCCCAGGGCCTCGAGTTGCCGCAGGGCGCCGGCGGTGAGCCCGTCGCCACAGCACTTGTCCCGGGGGAAGCGGGCCTTGTCGACCAGCAGCACCCGGCGGCCGGCCCGGGCCAGCTCCACGCTGGCTGCCACTCCGGCTGGTCCGGCGCCGACCACGACCACGTCGGCGCTGGGCACAGGTGGGGATCCTACGGTGAGCCCCTCGTCACCACGCCGCCGAGACCGGTCTCAGCAGTCGACGCCCTCACCGGGGCGATAGGTGGCAAAGACGGTGTCGACGTCGGTGCGACCGTCGACGTAGGTGCGGGTCCGTTGGGTGGTCACGCGCGTGCAGTTGCCGGCCTGGCTCTTGGTCTGGCCCGTCTGCTCACCGGTGGCATAGGGGGTCGAGTAGAGGGTCACGGTGATGCTCGATTCGGTGGACGTGGGCCAGATGAGGACGCCGTGGGGAGTGGAGTTCTCGATGACGAGGTCGGGCTTGGGGAACGACAAGGTGGCTTCCCGCCCGTAGGGGTAGCGGGAGATGTAGAGGGAGTGGCTCTGGTACTCGGGGATCTCCAGCCCGGCGAAGAAGGCGGCGTTGAACAAGGTGGTGGCGTACTGCGACACCCCGCCCCCGATGGCTTCCTCCAGGACGCCGTTGTTGATGAAGCCGCCGGGGGTGAAGCCCTTGGCCCGGGTGCGCGGGCCCACGAACCCGTTGACCGAGAACCGCTCTCCCGGCTCGATGACCTGGCCCTGGGTCAGGTCACCCATCAGGCGGATGTTGGTGACCCGCGACTGGCCGGCCGGGAAGTTGGTGGTGAAGCTGGCGATGGGCTGGTTGATGCCGAGAGCCTCAGCCTCGGCCAGGGTGCGTTCGGGCTCGACGACCTTCAGCGGTAGCTCGACCGGCCCTCCGGTGCCAGCGGCCAGGGCGTCGATCACCAGCTGCCCGGCTTCGTCCTCACAGCAGGCGGTGCCCGTCCTGCCGGCCACGGCCACGACGATGTCCCCCTCGACCCGGAAGCCGGCGTCGACGGGTCGCTGACCGGCGTCGGTGAGCAGGTCACCGAGGTCGGCGAAGGCGGTGGCCTCGTCGAAGTCGAGCTCGAGCCCCTCGGCCGTGGGGACGGAGCTCAGCCACGTCCGCAGGGTCTCCGGGGGCACCTCGGCCCCCGTGCCCCCGGACTCCACCGCCAGGCCGGCATCGGTCAGGTCGCGGGCCTCGGCGGCCAGGGCCTCGGCGTCCTCGGCGCTGAACCGTGGGGGGATGGCACCCGGCTCGGCTCGGACCACGATGGGCAGCGCACCGTTGCGGGCCGCGGCGGGGATGGCCGCGGCCACCTCGGCCGGGACCAGGCCGCGGCCCTGGGCGCCCGGCACCACGGTGATCTGCCCGTCGGCGCCGCTGATGGCCGGTTCCACCGGGGCCTGGCGCCCGGTGGGGTCATTTTCGGCCAGGACCGTGCGGACCAGGGTCGGGTCGACGGCGACGACCACCTCGGCGTCGTAGGGCGAGACGAACGAGGCCAGCCAGGCGAAGGGCCGGACCAGGATCGAACCACCCCGGCCCACCTCGAGGGCGGACTCGACGGTGGCGTCCTGGTCGAGGACGAGACCGACCTGTTCGCCATCGAGGTCGACGTCGCCGGCCGACGTCTCCACCCGCACCGTGGCGTCGGGGTAACGGTCGGCCACGCCGACGACGACGGGGGCGAGCTCGGCCCGCTCCAGTCCCCCGATGGCCCGTCCGGACAGCTCCACGTTGCGGACGACCTGGTCGCCGCCGCGTTGGGTGTCGACGGCCCAAGCGGCCACCAGCAGGATCAGCAGCACCATGGGCACGCCGAGGACAAGGAGCAGGACACGGGTTCGGGTCGCCATCGAGGCCCTAGGTTGGCAGATCGCGAGCGGTGGCTGGCGTCATCGCGCCATCGCCGGCTAGTTGTCCACCCTGACCTCGACCGGAGCGGACGTGGTCGTGTTCCCGTCGGTGTCGGTGACGGTCACGGTGACGGTGTAGGTCCCGTCATCGAGGCCGGCCGTCTCCCACCTGCCCTTGAAGTTGTCCCGGCGGGGCCGGTACTCCATGGCCGTCCCCGGCCCTGCGCCGTCGATCAGGTACCGCAGGGCGAGGTCGTCGGTCGGATCCTCGGCGTCGTCGGCCTTGGCCAGGATGGTTACCAGCCCTAGGAGCCGGTCGCCCTGGTCGGGCTTGGTGATGACCACCGTGGGGGTGCCGCCGCCCCCACCGGGCTCGTCCCCGGCGATGGTGAAGCTGACCGCGTCGCTGCCTTGGCCCGAGCTGCGGTCGGTCGCCCGCACCGAGAGCTGGTGGTCACCGGCGGTGAGCCCGTCGGCGTCGAAGGTGGCCTCGAACCGGTCGGTGCCGACGGCGTTGCTCATGAGCGCCCAGGCCCCGTCGTCGATGCGGTACTGGACGTCGAGCTCTTGGGGGTCGTCCTCCTCGTCGGTGACCAGGGCGACGACGGACACCGTCCCGGCCAGGGTGGTGCCGCCGGCCGGGGAGGTGATCTCCACGGTCGGGTCGTTGCCGGGGATGGGGGCCTCGTCCTCACCGGCGGCTCGCCGGGCGTTGACCAAGGGCTCGGGAGTGGAATCGCCGTCACCGCTCCAGCGCCCGGTGCCGGAACAGCTCCGGTCACTGCCGGCCACCGAGCCGTCGGGGCATTCGCCGGTGCTCTGCAGTCGGGCCAGCACGTTCCCGGCCGAGGTGCCGTCGGCCAGGGCCAGGGCCACGGCGCCGGCGACGTGAGGGGTGGCCATGCTGGTCCCGCTCAGGGTCTTCGTGCCGCCACCTCGTGCCGTGGAGAGGATGTTCACTCCGGGGGCGATGAGGTCGACGGCGGAGCCGTAGTTGCTGAAGGAAGCGAAACGGTCATCGCCGGGGAGGCCGTCGTCGTCGTCGAGGGCGGACACCGTGATGACATCGTCGCCGTAGTTGGCCGGCGCCCTCTTGCTGGCGTTGGTGTCGTTGTTGCCGGCCGCCACGACGTAGACGATGCCGGCGTCGGTCGACTTGCAGATGGCCTCCCTGAGGCTGCCGTCGTCGCAGTGGCCCGGGTCGTCGTCGGCGCCCAGGCTCATGTTGGCCACGTCGATGGAGCCGGCGCGGGCGGTGATGTGGTCGATCCCGCAGATGAGGGCGCCGTAGCTGCCACTCCCGGACGAGCCCAGGACCTTGACCGGGACGAGCCCGACGTCAGGCGCCACGCCGACCACGCCGGTGGTGTTGGCCGCGGCCGCCACCGTGCCGGCCACGTGGGTTCCGTGGCCGTTGTCGTCATCGGGCGAGTTGCCGCTAGTGATGCAGTTCTTGCCGAGCCCGCTGGCGATGTTGCCCATCAGGTCCGGGTGGTCGAGGTCGATGCCCGTGTCGAGGACGGCCACGCTGACGCCGTCTCCGGTCTTCCCGGCAGCGCGGGCGGCGCCAGCCTGGACCCGCCGGATGCCCGTCGGTTCCGTCTGGGCATCCACCTCCACCACCAGGTTGGGGGACACCTTGCGGACGCGCGGGTGTCGAGCCAACCGCTCGGCTGCCACCTGAGAGCCCCGGAACACGAAGCCCTGGAAGACCCGCTCGAAACGCTGGCCCGCCTCACCGCCGCTGGCCCGGGCCAGGGCGGCGGCCTCGGCGCTGTCGGCGAAGGGCTGGAGGGCCACGATCCACTCGTCGGGGATCCGTTCGGCCCCGGCCGGGGGAGCCTCGAACTTGTCACCCTCCGCCGGTCCCGGGGCGCCCTCCGCCGACGTGGACGACAGCCCGGCGACAAGCGCCAGGATGGTGGCGGCAGCCAAGAAACGACGCACGGCGGTTCCCTCCTGGAGTCCGGCCGGGCGATGGGAGCCGCCGGTGGGCACGGACCGGTCGGTCGGGAGCATAAGTCACAAGACGACCAGGCTCCACCCCTGGCCTCGGGGTTGGCGGGGGGCGACGATTTCCCCGGCCGCCGGCGCCGGCGCCGGCGTGGTCCGGGGCTGGCCGCGACCGGTCCGGTCAGCCCGGGGGTCGCCGCCGGCGCCGCCCCCGGGACCGTTCCCCCGCAGCCCGCTCGCCCAGGCGGCTCCGGATGAGGTCACGCCGCTCCTGCAACTCGCGGTAGGTGAGCCCCTCGGTCTCGGGAGCCACACCGAAGCTGGCTTTCACCCCGGCCAGGTCGACTTCGAGGGCGTCGGTGGCCAGGCCGATGTCACGGCTCAGCCGCTCGCCGTGGGCGGTGGCGAAGTGGGTGGCCACTCCGGTGATCTCGGCGAAGAGGTCAAGGTCGGGGGCCAGGGTGGCGATGGCGCCGTCGAGGAACACCAGGTTCTTCACGAACAGCATGAGCTCCTTGGGCAGTCGGGCGCCGTAGCCGAGGAGGGCCTTGACCAGGCGGCGCAGCTCGGCCACCAGCTCGTCGCCCGTCATGGTGGTGGGATCCACCGCGGCCTGGTCGAGGCGCAGGTCCACGATCACCGCGTCCAGGTCGGCGTCGGCGGGCAGGGCCCCCAGATCGCGCAGGGCGCCCAGCTGGGTGTGCACGTCGTTGGTGATGCTGGCCATCAACAGGCGCAGGAAGGCCAGGCGGCGGGGCTCGTCCAGGCGGCCGGTGATGCCGTAGTCGAGGAGGGCGGTGCGACCGTCGGGTTGCACGAACAGGTTGCCGCCATGGAGATCACCGTGGAAGATCCCCCGCAGCATGGCCCCTTCCAGGAAGGCGATCATGCCGGCTCGCACCACGGCCTCGGTGTCGATGCCGGCACCGTGCATGCCGGAGACGTCGTCGAAGGCGAAGCCGGAGAGCCGCTCCATCACCAGGAGGCGCCGGGTGACCAGTTCGGGATGAGGGCGCGGGACCACGAACTGACGCTGCCCGAGGTCGGCCAACATGCGGGCCACGTCGAGCATGTTCTCGGCCTCGAGGCGAAAGTCCAGCTCTTCGCTGATGGTGTCGGCGAACAGCTCCACGAGGGCGGGGGGGTTGGCCAGGGAGGCCACCGGAATGCGGCCGACCAGCGCGGGGGCGAGCCACGACATGATGGCCAGGTCCCGCCGGACCAGGCCGGCCACCTGAGGCCGCTGGACCTTGACCACCACCTGCTCACCCGAGACCAGGGTGGCCGCGTGGACCTGGGCGATGGACGCGGCGGCCAAGGGGGTCTGCTCGAAGGAGGCGAAGACATCGGAGATCGGGAGGCCGAGCTCCTCTTCGACCACCGTCCTCACGTCGTCCCAGGATTCGGCCGGCACCCGGTCGCGGCAGCGCTTCAGTTCGCTGACCAGTTCCTCGGGGAACAGGCCCTCGCCGGCCGAGATGATCTGGGCCAACTTGATGTAGGTGGGGCCGAGGCGTTCGGCCGCCCGACGGAGCCGCCGGGAGAGCCCGGCCCGCGACACCGGCCGGCCTCGACGCCGGTCACCGGCCGCCCACACGGCCACGGGGACACCGAGGTGGCGGGCGGTCGAGACCAGGCGACCGAGCGGAGGAACCGCCCGGCGCCGGACCAGCTCCGGTACCTCGGCCCGGGTTCTGGCCCGCACCCGGTCCAGGCCGATGCGCCAGCGCAGCTCGGCCGGCACGACCAGCCAGGGAGGGTCGTCACTGAACGTGCCGACGACGAGGTCGGCCGGTGCCGTATCGGTGTCCCTCACCGTCCCATCCTGCCGGATCCCACCCCGATCCGGTCGTTCTGGTAGCAGGCGGGAATCAGGAGCGCGGGCTCGTGGCCCGAGCACGGTGGCCGATCCTCTCCCCGGCGACCACAACCGCGTCGCTCACGCCCGCCGGATTTCCACCAAGAGGGGCGGGGAGCATTCCAGCCGACCTTGTCCGCTCGGCCGCTCGCCCGCTCGGCCGCTCGGCCACTCGGTGGTGGTGGTGCGGCTCTGGAGGGCCATCCCGGGCGAGGCCCCCCGCAACTGCGTCTCTCGGCCCTCTGCCCCCTCGCCACCCGGCGACTGGGCGTGCGTCTCGGAGTTCGTTTTCACGTTACCGAGGCGTCTGTGGGCGGGTGAGGGCCGGCCCGCCTCGCCGGCCCACCAGCGCCGGTCACCGGCCGGCCCTTCGGGGGCCAGCCCCGATGGGTCTTGTCAGGTGGTGGCGCTTGCAGACGAGGGCCCCTGCGGTGCCACTTCCGGACACGGGCCAGGCCCCCACCTGGCAGCGCCGACCTCGCTGACGAGCGTCATCGGCAGACGTACCCGATGGGGACGGTCGGGGTGATCACACCCCGGGGCCGCCCCTTCACCCCTGGGGAGGTCCGTAGGGCTGGGCCAGCTGCTCGTAGCACTCAGGGTGATAATGCTCGACGCGGGCCCAGTGGCCGTCGACGTAGACGTTGGCGATCACCTGGTTGCGGCGGACCCTGGCGGCGAACTTCACCGTCTGGGCGCAGCCCGGGCACAAGGCGATGCTGCCGGGACGAACCGGACGGAGAACGGCCCGGCTGCGCCCGGGACCAACGGGGGCGAGGGTGTCCATGGTGGAGGTCATGATCAGGTATCGGTCGGTTGTCGACCGGAGATGAGCGCGAGAATCCCCCGTCTTGACGAGCGTCGCGTCGAATGGGATCCTCTTCCCGCCGGGCATGGGGTGCTTCCGCCGTGCACCCCAGCCCGGCTCTTCGTCAGTTCCGGGCCAGGGGCTTGTAGCCGCCCCGGGTGGTCGAGTCGTCGAAACCTCGCCGTCGGCGTTCGGCCTCGTAATCGCTGAAGCCGCCCTCGGACCAGTGCACGGCGCCGTCACCCTCGAAGGCGAGGATGTGGGTCGCCACCCGGTCGAGGAACCACCGGTCGTGGGTGATGATCACCGCACACCCGGCGAAGGCCAGGAGGGCGTCTTCCAAGGCCCGCAGGGTGTCGACGTCGAGGTCGTTGGTCGGTTCGTCGAGAAGCAGCAGGTTGGCTCCCAACAGGAGCTGCTTGGCCAGGTGGAGCCGGTTGCGCTCTCCTCCCGAGAGGACTCCGACACGCTTCTGCTGGTCGGAACCCTTGAAGCCGAACGAGGCCACGTAGGCCCGGCCGTGCACGTCACGGCCGCCGATACGGAGCTGGTCGACCCCACCGGTCACTTCCTCGTAGACGCTCCGGTCGGCGTCGAGCGAGGCGCGCGGGACTGGTCGACGTAGGCCAGCTCGACCGTCGGGCCCACGCAGGGCCCCGGCGTCAGGTCCGTCGGTGCCGTCGACTCCTGGCCGTTGGTCGTGCCGGCGGCGGTTCTCGCCGCCGCCGCCGTCGCCACCATCCGAAAGAGGGTGGTCTTGCCGGCGCCGTTGGCGCCGATGACCCCCACGATGCCGGCGGGAGGGAGGGAGAAGGTCAGATCGTCGATCAGGACCCGGTCGCCGAATCCCTTGTGCAGGTGGTCAGCCTCCACCACGAGGTCGCCGAGACGGGCGCCGGGAGGGATGGTGATCTCCAGGGTGTCGGCCGCCCGTTGTGCGGCCGACGCGCCAGCCAGGAGCTGGTCGTAGCTGCGCAGGCGGGCCTTGCCCTTCGACTGACGGGCCCGGGGTGACATCCGCACCCATTCCAACTCCCGCTCCAGGGTGCGCCGTCGAGCCGACTCCTGACGTTCCTCACCGGCCAGTCGAGCCGACTTCTGCTCCAGCCACCCGGAGTAGTTGCCCTCGAAGGGGTAGCCCCGGCCCCGGTCGAGCTCGAGGATCCAGCCGGCCACGTTGTCGAGGAAGTACCGGTCGTGGGTGACGGCGACGACCGTGCCCCGGTAGTCCTGGAGGAAGCGTTCCAGCCAGGCCACGGCTTCGGCGTCGAGGTGGTTGGTGGGCTCGTCGAGCAGGAGCAGGTCGGGCTGGCTCAGCAGCATCCGACACAGCGCCACCCGACGTCGTTCACCTCCGGACAGGGTGGCTACGGCCGCATCACCGGGAGGGACGCCGAGTGCGTCCATGGCCACCGAGACGTTGCGCTCGAGGTCCCACGCGCCGCTGGCGTCGATGCGGTCCTGGAGCTCGGCCTGTTCGGCGAGGAGGCTGTCGAAGTCGGCATCGGGTTCGCCGAAGGCGGCACACACGGCCTCGTAGCGATCGAGGACGCCCTTGGTGGCGGCCACGCCGTCCATGACGTTGCCGAGCACGTCCCTGGCCTCGTCGAGGTGGGGCTCCTGGGGGAGGTGGCCGACCGAGAACCCGGGGGTGAGCCGGGCTTCCCCACTGAAGCCGTCGTCCTCTCCCGCCATGATCCGCAAGAGGGACGACTTCCCGGAGCCGTTGGCTCCGATGACCCCGATCTTGGCACCGGGGTAGAACGACAGGGAGATGTCCTCGAGCACCTGTCGATCGGGCGGGTGGAACCGCCCGAGTCGATGGGTGGTGTAGATGTACTGGGCGGCCATGGCCCCGACGGTACCGGTGGTCGACGCCGGGTGCCGGCTTCGGGGCGGTCCCTCCCGGCGGCCAGCGGTGGGCGCCGAAGCACTCGCCGGCCGGCACCCGTGCTGGTGGGGGTGCCGGCCGACTCGTGCCTTGGGGGGGTTCGCAGCGGGTCGTCCCCGCGCCTGTCCATTGTCGCGCCGGTGCCCCCATCTTCGCAGTAGGGACATTGTGCACTTAGCCGACCGGTCAGGGGGAGCTCCGGGAACGGGCTCGAGGTGGGCCCCCGGTACCCTGAGAGGGTGACGCAGCCCGGGCCGAGCACTGCCTTTGGCCCCAACGCCTGGCTCGTCGACGAGATGTACGAGCGCTATCTCGACGATCCCACCTCGGTGGGGGAGCGATGGCGGGAGTTCTTCGCCGATTACCGGACCGAGCCCGTGGCCGACCGGCCCGCTGCCGGCGCGGGTCCGCCCCTCCCTCCCCCCGGCCGCCCGCTCGACCCTCAACCCCGACCGGCCGCGCCCGGGCCAGGTTCCGCTCCTCCGGCGGCACCGGGGGCCGAGCGCCTGCGCGGGGTGGCGGCGCGCATCGCGGC
Organism: Acidimicrobiales bacterium; assembly: GCA_030446545.1. Lineage (GTDB taxonomy): Bacteria > Actinomycetota > Acidimicrobiia > Acidimicrobiales > CADCSY01 > JADDRA01. The sequence continues at coordinate 76,575 of JAUJNB010000002.1, forward strand.
CACCATGGAGGCGAGCCTCGAGGTCCCCACCGCCACCAGCTTCCGGATCGTGCCGGCCAAGCTCCTGGAGGTCAATCGCCAGGTGATCAACGGCTACCTCGGGCGGACCCGGGGCGGCAAGGTCAGCTTCACCCACCTCATCGCCTACGCCTTGATCCGGGCTCTCGAAGCGGTGCCGGCCATGAACTCGGCCTACGCCGAGGTCGACGGTCGGCCCGGCGTGTTGCGCCATGGCCACGTGGGCCTGGGCCTGGCCGTCGACGTGGAGAAGCCCGACGGCAGCCGCAGCCTGATCGTGCCCTGCATCAAGGGTGCCGACGTGCTCGACTTCCGCGGCTTCCACGCCGCCTACCAGGAGGTGATCCGCAAGGTCCGCTCCAACCGGCTCGGCGCCGACGACCTGGCCGGCACCACCGTCACGCTCACCAACCCCGGCACCATCGGCACCGTGGCTTCGGTGCCGCGCCTGGTGCAAGGTCAGGGCCTCATCGTGGGAGTCGGCGCCATCGATCATCCGGCCGAGTACCAGGCCGCCGACCCTCGGGCGTTGGCCGAGCTCGGGGTCTCCAAGGTCGTCACCCTCAGCTCCACCTACGACCACCGCATCATCCAGGGCGCGGAGTCGGGCCTTTTCCTGCAGCGCGTCCACGAGCTGTTGTTGGGGGCCGACCGCTTCTATGACCACATCTTCCGTTCCCTCGGGATCCCCTACGAGGCCGTGCAATGGCGCCGCGACGTCAACCCCGTGGATGCCCCCGACACCCACCTCGAGAAGCAGATGGAGGTCAACCGGGTCATCAACATGCACCGGGTACGTGGCCACCTCATCGCCGATCTCGACCCACTCGCGGTCAAGGAACCGCATATGCACCCCGAGCTCGATCCCGCCACCTACGGGCTGACCATCTGGGACCTCGACCGGGAGTTCCTCACCGGCGGCCTGGCCGGTACCCACCGGCTCCCGCTGGGCGAGATCCTGCGCATCCTGCGCGACGCCTACTGCCGCACGGTGGGCATCGAGTACATGCACATCCAAGAGCCCGAGCAGAAGCGCTGGATCCAGGACCACGTCGAAGGGGCCAACGTCGGCCTGGGTGCCGACGAGCAGCGCCACATCCTCGGCCGACTCAACGCCGCCGAGGCTTTCGAGCGCTTCCTGGCCACCAAGTACGTGGGGGCCAAGCGCTTCGGCATCGAGGGGGCCGAGTCGGCCATCCCCCTGCTCGACGCCGTCCTCGACGCCGCAGCCGACGCCGGCCTCGGGCGGGTGGTGATGGGCATGGCCCATCGAGGTCGCCTCAACGTGCTGTCCAACATCGTGGGCAAACCTCTCGACCAGATCTTCGGCGAGTTCGAGGGGATCGTCGATCCGGGCATGGTGCAGGGTTCGGGTGACGTGAAGTACCACCTCGGTGCACGGGGCCGCTTCGAGAGTCGCCGGGGCGTGGAGATCGACGTCGAGTTGGCGGCCAACCCTTCGCACCTCGAGGCGGTCGACCCTGTGGTCGAGGGCATGGTCCGGGCCCACCAGGACCTGGTCGACCAACCCACCTCCTACACGATCCTGCCGCTGCTGGTCCACGGTGACGCCGCCTTCGCCGGCCAGGGCGTGGTGGCCGAGACCCTGAACCTGTCCGATCTGCGCGGCTATCGCACCGGGGGAACCGTCCACCTGGTCATCGACAACCAGTTGGGCTTCACCACTGCGCCCGAGTTCGGACGATCGTCGGTCTACGCCACCGACGTGGCCAAGATGGTCCAGGCGCCGATCTTCCACGTCAACGGAGACGACCCGGAGGCGTGCGTACGTGTGGCGCGCCTGGCGTTCGAGTACCGCCAGGCGTTCAACCGCGACGTCGTCATCGACATGTGGTGCTACCGGCGCTTCGGCCACAACGAGGGCGACGACCCGAGCTACACCCAGCCCGTGCTGTACCGCCGCATCGAACAACGGCGATCGGTGCGCAAGCTCTACGTGGAGCTCCTCGTGAAACGGGGTGACATCACCCTGGAGGAGGCCGAGGGGGCGCTCGACGACTTCTCCGACCGGCTCCAGCGGGCGTTCGACCAGACCCGGGCCCTGAGCTCGTCCCCGCCCCGCCTCACCCCTCCACCGGTGCGGGGGATCGGCCCTGACGGCTCGACCGCGGTCGGTCGAGCGGAGCTCGCCACTGTGCTCGACGCTCTGGAGCGGGTTCCCGAGGGCTTCGAGGTCCACCCCAAGCTCGCTCGCCAGTTCGAGGGCCGGCGCCAGCTCTGGGAGACGGGCAAGGTCGACTGGGCCACCGGTGAGGCCCTGGCGCTGGGAACGCTGCTGGCCGAGGGCACCGACATCCGCCTCACGGGTCAGGACACCCGACGAGGGACGTTCTCCCACCGCCACTCGGTGCTGTTCGACCACCGCACCGGGATCGAGCACGCCCCGCTGACCCAGGTCGCTCCCGGCCAGGGCAAGTTCTGGGTCTACGACTCGTCACTTTCGGAATACGCGGCCATGGGCTTCGAGTACGGCTACTCGGTGGTGCACGTCGATGCCCTGGTGTGTTGGGAGGCCCAGTTCGGCGACTTCGTCAACGGCGGCCAGATCGTGGTCGACCAGTTCCTCGCTGCGGCCGAGGAGAAGTGGGGTCAGCGCTCGGGCCTGGTGCTGCTCCTGCCCCACGGCTACGACGGCCAGGGACCGGAGCACTCCTCGGGCCGCATCGAGCGCTTCCTGACGTTGTGCGCCGACGACAACATGCAGCTGGTCAACGCCACCAGCGCCGCCCAGTACTTCCATCTCCTGCGGCGCCAGGTCCGGTGGCCTGGGCACAAGCCCCTGGTGGTGTTCACCCCCAAGTACCTCCTGCGGGCCCGCGAGTCCCGTTCACCGGTGGAAGAACTGGTCAGCGGGTCCTTCCGGGAAGTCCTCGACGACCCCGGTGTCACCGATGCTGGAGCGGTTCGGCGGGTGATCCTGTGCTCGGGCAAGGTCGCCTATGACGCCATGCTGCGGCGCGACCAGGTCAAGGCGCCGGTAGCCGTGGTGCGGGTGGAACAGCTCTACCCCTGGCCCGAGGCGGCCGTGACCGATGTCCTCGAGCGCTATCTCGGTGCCGATTCGCTGTATTGGCTGCAGGAGGAGCCGGAGAACATGGGCCCGTGGCCGTTCGTGCGGGGCCGCCTGCACCGGGTGGTGCAGGGCGGGTCCAAGCTCGGCCACGCCAGCCGCCACGAGTACGGCAGCCCGGCCACCGGCAGCTTCAAGCTCCACCTGCGCGAGCAGGAGGACCTCCTCGACCGGGCCTTCGAGGGCGTCGACTGAACGGGGGCGACGCCCCTTCCACCCGTTCCCCCCCGGGGCCCGGTAAGGTTTGGCCGACACCGGCCTTCCTCTCGCAGAGGGAACGCCGGATGTCGATCGCACTGGCGCTGTGGCTTCCCGCCTCACAGCGCTCGGACATGAACAGGGCGGGCGCACACCGTGGGTTCCATCCGTGGCTCCTCGTTCCCGAGGGACGGAGGCCGGGATGGTGCCGGCGCCGGTCGATGACCGGGCCGGCATACGGACCCGTCATCGAGAGGAGAGGGAGATGGTCGATCATGGCTGACGCTTCACGCCACCTGGTCATCGACGGGTCCAACATCGCCACCGAGGGACGCAGCCTGCCCAGCCTGGCCCAGTTGGACGAAGCCGTGCGGGAGCTGGTCAGTGAGCGACCCTTCGACACCTGGACGGTCGTGGTCGACGCCACCTTCGGGCACCGGATCGACGCCTCGGAGAAGCAGACCTACGAGGAGGCGCTGGCGGCCAACGAGCTGGTGACGCCTCCCGCCGGGACGATCGGCCGGGGCGACAAGTTCCTGCTCGAGATCGCCGACCGGGCCTCGGCCACCGTCTTCTCCAACGACTCGTTCCAGGAGTTCCACGGTGAGTACGACTGGCTCTTCGAAGAGGGTCGACTGATCGGTGGCAAGCCGGTTCCGGAGGTGGGCTGGATCTTCACCGAACGCACCCCGGTGCGAGGACCGAAGAGCCGGATGGCGACCCGTGGTGCCGATCGACGGGCGCGCTTGTCGGCACCGGGTCGCGCCGCAGGCACGAGGAGGGTCCTGGCCGCCACGGGACCGCCTCCGGTACCCACCAAGCCACCACCCCGTCCGGCGCGACGCGAACCGGTGCGGGCTGCCAGGGTCGAGGCCCAGGCGCCCGAGCCCGAGGCAGGAGGGGCCAACCTCGAACGCGAGGCGCCCTCCTCCCGTCGGCGCTCGTCGTCGTCCCCGTCCCCCTCTGCGTCGACCCAGGCGGTGAACGAGCCTCTTCCCTTCATCCAGTTCATCGCCGAGCACGGCCTGGGCCAAGAGGTCCAGGGAGAGGTGTCGACCTTCACCAGCCACGGTGCGTTCGTCCAGGTGGGCGACGTCCGCTGCTACCTGGCCCTCAAGTTCATGGGCGACCCCGCCCCCCGCAGCGCTCGGGACGTACTCGCGCGCGGAGACGTCGCCACCTTCGTGGTCCAGGCCATCGACGCGCCCCGTCGAGGGATCGACCTGGCCCTGCCCGGCTTCGAGGACCTCGACGTCGACCGGGCGCCACTGCCAGTCCCGGTGGTGACCGACGAGGCCCCCGCCCCTCCCTCGCGCCGGTCCCGGACGCGCCGGGCGGCCACCCCCGCGCCCGGTGGAGAAGACGAGGCTCCGACAGCGATCCCGACGCCCGAGCCGATCGCGGCCAAAGCGGCGGTGGAGGACCGGCCCTCCCGGACGCGCCGGGTTCGGAGCGTGACCTCGAGGACCGACCCGGCGCAGTCCGCCCGGGAACCGGTCGGCGCCGAGACGCCAGTCGACGGCGAACGGGCCGGGGAGCCCACGCCGGCCCCGGCTGCGGTGCGCAAGCGGGTCTCGAGAAGGCGGGCGGCCGAGCCGGCGACGGCGCCGGTCGCCACCGAGTCGACGGAGGTCGATTCGCCCCGCCCGGGTGACCCGGACGAGAGTGCACCGACCGAGGAGGCGTTGACCGGGAAGACCTCGGCCAGGCGGGCCGGGGCCGGGACGACACCGGCCAAGCGGGCGGTGGTCAAACGGACGGTGACCAGGCGGGTGCGGTCGGCGGAGGCCGCCACCACCGCCCCCCCCATCGACGTCGCCGCTTCCGGGGACGGCAGCGGTGGGGGCGAGGCATCCGCCCCGGAGCTGGTGGCTCCCGACGTCTCGCCGGCGTCGGGCCCCCAGTCGGGCGAGGCACCGGTTGTGGAGGCGCCCCCGGCCAAGCAGGCGCCGGCCAAGCGGGCGCCGGCCAGGAAGCAGGCGGTGGCCAAGAAAGCGGCGACCGCCCCGGCCCCGGCTTCGGCGGCCGCCGAGTCGCCGGCCAAGAAAGCTGCGGCCAAGAAGGCTGCGGCCAAGAAAGCTGCGGCCAAGAAAGCTGCGGCCAAGAAAGCTGCGGCCAAGAAAGCTGCGGCCAAGAAGAAGGCCCCGGCCAAGAAGAAGGTGGCCACCACCAAGGTGCCGGCGAAGAAGAAGGAGGCGCCGGCCAAGAAGGCGGCGGGCACCAGACGCACATCGTCCGGGACGGCGGCGCCCACCGAGGCCGTGGCCACGGCACCGGCCACCGACGGAGCCGGTTCCGCTCAAGCGCCCGGGGAAGCCTGAGCGACCTTCGTCCCCACCGTCGCCGGTACCTTTCTGGCGATGCGCATCGCCACCTGGAACGTGAACTCGCTCAAGGCCCGGCTCGGCCGGGTCGAGCAGTGGTTGGCCGAGGTGACACCCGACATCGTCTGCCTCCAGGAGACCAAGCTGGCCGACGACGCCTTCCCGGCCATGGCCTTTGCTGCGCTCGGTTACGAAGCGGTGCACCACGGCGAAGGCCGATGGAACGGCGTGGCCATCTTGAGCCGCCTGGGCGTCGACGATGTCGTCGACGGGTTCGCCCCCGGGCTCGAATCCGATACGGAAGCCCGCCTCCTCACGGCCACCTGTGGGGGGGTGCGGGTGGTCACGGTGTACGTGCCCAACGGCCGGGGGCTCGATCATCCGATGTACCAGCACAAGCTCAGCTGGCTCGCTCGCCTGCGCCAGCATCTCGAGGTGACGGCCCGGGCCGACCACGACGTCGTGGTCTGCGGGGACTTCAACGTGGCCCCTGACGACCGCGACGTGTGGGACGCCGCCGCCTGTCACGGAGGGACCCACGTCAGCCCGGCCGAGCGTCAGGCCCTGGCAGAGGTGGCGGGGTGGGGCCTGACCGACGTGTTCCGCAAGCGGTATCAGGAGGACCAGCTGTTCTCGTGGTGGGACTACCGGGCCGGCAACTTCCACAAGCACATGGGGATGCGCATCGACCTGCTCTACGCCAGCCCCCCTCTCGCCGAGCGCCTGTCCTGGGTGCTGATCGACCGCAACGCCAGGAAGGGCAAGCTGCCCTCCGACCACGCCCCCCTCGTGGCTGAGTTCGACGACCGAGGCGCCCCCTAGGAGGCGCTGCGTCAGACGGCCAGGTGGGTACGAAGCTTGGCCAACCCCGACTCGAGCGCGTCGCGAACCTGGTGGCGGGTGAGGCCGAGGTCGGTGTGAAGCTCCTTCATGGAGCGCTCGGGGGCACCGTTGAGTCCGAACCGGGCCTGCACCACGGTGCGTTCGAGGGGTGAGAGATCGTCGAGGAGATGGCGGTCGGCGTGGAGGCACACGGCGTCGAGGTCGACCTCGCCATTCGGATCGGAGATGTCGATCTCAGCGGTGCGGTCGGCCTCTGGCGTCGGCCAACCGGGGTCACCGGGCCAGAGGTAGTGGGTCATGTCTCCTTCTTCGCGCGCTCGCCCGACTCTGTCAAGGCCCGGGCCCGGCTCGGGACCGGGCGTGGGTGGCCACCACTTCGAGCAGGGCGGGGCCGTAGCGTTCGGCCTTGACCGGACCGAGCCCCGGCACCGTGAGCAGTTCTTCCCGGGTGGCCGGCCGGGCTTGGGCCAGGGTGGCCAGCGTGACGTCGTGGAACACCACAAAGGCGGGCACGCCGCCCGCCTTGGCCGCACCCGTGCGCCACGACTTCAGTGCAGCCAACAACTCGGGATCGGCGTCGCCACCGGCGAGGACCTGGCCCCGGGACCTGGTGGCCGGAGCTCCGCCCCGGGCGCCCCGCAGGCGAGCTCGCTCCTTGGCCAGCCGGGAGCGCCACTCGGTCGGGCCCGCAGGGGCGGCACCGGCGGCCAGTGCCGCCCGGGCCGCTTCGATCTCCTCGAGCCACGGCGACGGTTGGCGCTTCATCACCCGGGTCCCGACCGTCCGCTCCCGCGCCCAGGAGCAGTGCAGCTCCCGTTCGGCCCGGGTCACGGCGACATAGAGCAGCCGTCGTTCCTCGTCTCTGGCGTCGTCGCTCTTGGCGAAGGAGATGGGAACGAGGCCACGCTCGAGACCGGCCAGGAACACCACCGGCCACTCCAAGCCTTTGGCCGAGTGGAAGGTGGCCAGCTCCACCGCGTCGAGTGAGGCACGCGGCGGTTCGGAACGCAGCGTGGCCCCGAGCCAGGCCACGAAGCCGGCCACCGTGCCGTCGGCTTCGAGCGCCAGGTAGTCGCGGCCCAGGCGTACCAGCTCCTCGAGCACGGCCAGGCGCTCGGCCGCGGGCCCGTCGGGCTCGGCAGCCGGCTCGTCCCCATCTTCGTTGTCGCCGTCCCCGTCGAAATCGAGCTCGAGGCCGAGGTCGAGGTCCAGGCCGACCGCCGCGGCCGGCGCCGACGCCCGGACGGGGCCACGCAGGGTGGCCGCCATGTCGAGCAGTCCGGTGGTGAGCGGAGCGAGGGGTTGGCCCAGTGCGGCCAGGGCGGCCTTGACCTCCGGTCGGGAAAGGAAGGCACCCCCGCCCCGGACCCGGAAGGGGATGCCCGCGGCGCCGAGGGCACGCTCGAAGGCCACCAGCTGAGCGTTGGTGCGGGTGAGCACGGCCAGATCGGACCACGGCGCGCCGGGACGGTGACGGTCACGTAGGACCCGGGCGATCCCTCGCGCCTCGGCCCCATCGGTGTCGAAGCTCCGCATCCACGGCAGCGGGCCCTCGGGCCGACGAGCCCGCAACAGGTTGCCCGAACCGGGCCCCGAGGAGATGACGGCTCCGGCCACGGCGAGGATCTGAGGCGTCGAGCGGAAGTTGTCGTCGAGCACGACGACGGTGGCACCGGGCTCGCGGCGGGAGAACTGCTGGAGCTGGGTGGGGTCGGCCCCGTTCCAGGAGTAGATGGCCTGGTTGGGGTCGCCCACCACGCACAGGTCGGTACTGGTGTCGGGGGAGGGACCCCGCCAACAGGCCAGGAGCGCAGCCTGGGCCGGGTTGACGTCCTGGAACTCGTCGACGAAGAGATGCCGGTAGCGCCAGCGTTGGGCGGCGGCGAAGGCCCGGTCCTGGGTCAGGGCCGACACGCAGTCGAGGAGGAGGTCGTCGAAGTCGAGCTGGCCCCGGCGGCGCTTCTCGTCCTCGTAACGGCGATAGAGCGAGGCCATGGCCGACGGTGGCAGCGGGGGCTGGCGGTCGGCCCGGTCGGCGGCCTCGACGTAGTCGTCGGGAGCGACCATGCGGGCCTTGGCCCACTCGATTTCGGCGGCCAGGTCGGCGGGCTGGAGCCGGGTCCCACCGGCGCCGCCGGTGAGGCGAGCGAGCATCCCTGCCTTGCGCTCGAGGAGGGTGGGGGGCCGCCGGCCGTTGTCGGCCCACCACTGACGGAGCTGGGCGTAGGCCAGGGAGTGGAAGGTGCCGGCGGCCACGCGGTCCCGCACGCCGAGCGCTTCCAGGCGACGGCCGAGCTCGGCCGCCGCCTTGCGGGTGAAGGTCAGGGCCAGCACGTGGCGGGGCTCCGCGCTCCCACCGGCGCAGCGGTAGGCGATGCGGCGGGTGAGGACGCGGGTCTTGCCCGAGCCGGCGCCGGCCAGGATGCACAACGGCGCACCCGTGCTGGTGACCGCCTCCTCCTGGCGTTCGGTCAGCCCGTCGAGGAGCGTGGCGGGATCCATGGTGGCCCATCGTAGGAAGGGAGTGGGACAGTCCCGGGGATGGTGGCCACCGGCCAGTCGGGATCGGGGAACGAGCGCCTCCATGTCGCGTCCGCCGGTGCCCAGGGGCCCACGAGGAGGCTTGGAACCCGAAAGTTGGCGGGCTCCGCTCGGGTGCGCCCGTCCGGTTCCCGAGGGGTGTCAGGCGGGCGGGGCCAGGGCGGCGATAGCTGCCTGGCCGATGCTGATGCCGCCGTCGTTGGGCGGGACCTCACGGTGGACCAGCACGGTGAGGCCGGAGTGGCGACAGGCCTGCTCCACCACCATGCTGAGGCGGGCGTTTTGGAACACCCCACCCGACAACGCCACCGTGTCCAGCCCGTGGCCGCGGGCCAGCTCGACGGCCAGGGCGGCGGCCGAACGAGCGAGGCCGTCGTGGAAGCCGGCGGCGATGACCGGGACGGGCGTCCCGGCGTCCCGCTCGGCCACCACCCGGGCCACGAGCGGGGCCGGATCGAGTACGGCCAGCCCGGCTTCTCGATGGACCACCGCCTCGTACCCGGCGCCGTCGCCCACGGGGACGCCGGCGGTGGCTGCCTCCAGGGCGATGGCGGCCTGGGCCTCGTAGGTCATGCGGGGGTGCAGACCCACCAGGGCGGCCACGGCGTCGAACAGGCGACCCACACTGGTGGTGCCGGCCGTGCCCGGGTGCTCGATCAGGGACAGCACCGCCTTCCAGCGCTCGTCCACCTGGCGGCCGTAGCGTTCGGCCGCTGCCGTCCCGAGGGCGGCCTCGGTCCAGGCCATGGCCATGCGCCACGGCTCGGTGTTGGCCCGGTCCCCGCCCGGCAGAGCCACGGCGCGCAGGTGGCCGACCCGGCGGAACCCCTGGAGGTCGGCGACGAGGAGCTCGCCACCCCACAGGGTGCCGCACGAACCCAGGCCCAGGCCGTCGAAGGCGAGGCCGAGGACCGGGCCTCGGTGGCCGTGTTCCACCAGGCACGAGGCGATGTGGGCGTGATGGTGCTGGACGCCGACCGTCGGGAGGGCCAACTCGAGCGCGAACTTGGTGGAGAGGTACTCCGGATGGAGATCATGGGCCACCACGTCGGGCTCGACGCCGGCGAGGTGACAGAGGTGGCCGACGGCCTGGAGGAACGACCGGTAGGCAGCCAGGTGCCCGAGGTCGCCGAGGTGATGGCTGGCCACGACGGCGCAGTCCTTGGCCACCGCCACGGTGTTCTTGAGCTCGGCCCCCACGGCCAGGACCTGGCGACGGGCACGGCCCGGAAGCTCCAGGGGCTCCGGGGCGTAGCCACGCGAGCGCCGGACCATCTGGACGTCGCCACCCGGGCGGGAACGCACCACCGAGTCGTCACAGCGGATGTGGATGGGCCGGTCGTGGGTGAGGATGGCGTCGACCATGGGCCCCAGGCGGGCCACGGCGTCGTTGTCGTCGTGGGCGATGGGCTCGTCGCTGGCGTTGCCGCTGGTCATCACCAGCGGGCGTCCCACGCCGGCCAGGAGCAGGTGGTGCAGCGGGGTGTAGGTCAGCATCAACCCCAACTCGGGCAGCCCCGGCGCCACCCCCTCTGCCACCCCCTCAGCCACCCCCGCCCCCCCGCCCGTTCTTGCGTCTGTGAGTGGCACCTGTTGCCGGTCTGAGACGCAAGTACGCGGTGGAGGCGGGTGGCGGGGGACCAGGACGATGGGGCGCCGGGGTGAGGCCAGAGCGGCCTCGGCCTCGGGGGAGAGGTGGCCCAGGGCGCGTGCGGTGGCAAGGTCGGCCACCATGACGGCAAAGGGCTTGTCGTCGCGCCGCTTGCGGCGGCGCAGCTCGGCCACGGCCTGCTCGTCGGTGGCCACCACCGCCAGGTGGAAGCCGCCCAGGCCTTTGACGGCGACGACGTGGCCGGCCCGGAGGGCTTCGACGCCACCCTCCAGGGCCGAGCCCCGTTCGGCCCGCACCGTCCCGTCGGGGGCCAGCAGGCGGAGCCGGGGACCACACACGGGGCAGGCGTTGGGCTGGGCGTGGAAGCGACGATCGGCAGGGTCGTGGTACTCGGCCGCACACGCGTCGCACATGGTGAATTCGGCCATGGTGGTGGCCGGCCGGTCGTAGGGGATCGAACGGATGATGGTGTAGCGGGGGCCGCAGTTGGTGCAGTTGGTGAACGGATAGCCGAAGCGCCGGTCGGCCGGATCGGCCACCTCGGACTGACAGTCGGCGCAGGTGGCCACGTCGACACTGACCGCCGCCGCCGGCGCCGGCCCGGCCCGGCTCTCCACGATCCGAAAACCGCTCGCGTCCGCCGACCCCCCGGTTGTGACCCCTCCAGCGGTTGCGATCGCACCCGCTGGAGGGGTCAGAAGCGGGGGGGGGAGCGACGAGGACTCCAGTGCGGTCACCCGAGCCAGAGGTGGAGCATCAGCGACCAGTCGGCGCTCCAACTCGTCGAGGGCACCGGCCGACCCCTCCACCTCCACCAGCACACCTTCGGAGTCGTTGACCACCGACCCCGACAACCCCAACTCGACGGCCACCCGGTACACGAACGGCCGGAACCCCACCCCCTGCACCGTCCCCCGCACCCGGATCTGCCGGCGCTCGAGGTCCGCCACTTAACCGGTCAAAGGCGAGAGGGGGCGAGTGTCGGGCCGCCGGCCACACCCGCCGCCGGAGGCGGCCCCGTTGGATGGCGGCCCAGGCGGGCGAAGCCCGCCGATGAGTGGTCAGCGCGATGGGTGCCGGCTCTGCCGGCTTCCATCGCGCGTTCAACTCGGGTGAACGGAGTGAGCGAAGCGAACGAGTGAGCCCGACGCATCTAACAGATGCGCGGCAGCGGGTCGCCGGCCAGCATGTCCACGACGCGGTTGCCCCCGAAGCCGGTGTTGATGACCACCATACCCGGCGGGTCGTCGCGGATCTCGCCGATGAGGGCAGCGTCGGAGCCGAGGGGATGGGCCCGCAGGGCGGCCAGGGCGGCGTCGGCCTCTTCGGGCGCCACCACGGCCACCAACTTGCCCTCGTTGGCCACGTACAGCGGGTCGATGCCGAGGATCTCGCAGGCGCCGTTGACCGCCGCGCGGATGGGCAGGTCGGCCTCGTCGAGGATGACGGCCAGCTCGGCGTCGCGGGCCAGCTCGTTGCACACGGTGGCCACGCCCCCCCGGGTGGGGTCGCGCAACCACCGGGTGTTGGGGGCGGCGCGCAGCAGGTCCTGGACCAGACCGCCGAGGGGCGCGGTGTCGGACTCGATGTCGGCTTCGATGCCCAGCTCGCCACGGGCCAACATCACGGCCACGCCGTGGTCCCCGATGGTGCCCGAGACCAGCACCCGGTCGCCCGGACGAACCGACCGGGCGTCGAGGTGGATGTCGGCGGGGATGACCCCCACCCCGGCGGTGGCGATGTAGAGGCCGTCGGCCGCACCCTTGCTCACCACTTTGGTGTCGCCGGTGACGATGGTGACCCCGGCGTTGGCCGCGGCCTCGGCCATGTCGGCCACGATGGCCCGCAGCTCGGCCACCGGGAAGCCGTCCTCGAGGATGAAGGCGGCCGAGACCCACGACGGCACCGCCCCCATCATGGCCACGTCGTTGACCGTGCCGTGCACGGCGAGGTGGCCGATGGAGCCGCCGGGGAAGCGCAGCGGGTTGACCACCGAGGAGTCGGTGGAGAACGCCAGCCGCTCGCCCGAGGCCAGGGTGAGGGTGGCGCCGTCGGTGAGGGGCACCAGGGCGTCGTTGGCGAAGGCCTGGAGGAAGACCCCGTCGACCAGGGCGGCCGAGGCCTTGCCCCCCGCCCCGTGGGCCGAGTTGATGAAGTCGTCCCGCATGCGGGGCGTCTTGCGCCGGAAGGCCTCGATGCGTCGCAGCACCGCTTCCTCGGCCGACACGACCTCGTTGGGGTCGGTCCCGTTGCGCCCGACCGCCCCGGGCAGCTCGGCCTCGCTCACCGGGCCACGGTCATGCCGAGCGCACGGGGATGCGGGCCTGGGCCGCCGCCTCCCGGGTGAAGCGCCCGTAGTTGTAGTAGGCCGCACACGCACCCTCAGAGGAGACCATGCACGTACCGATGGGTGTCTCCGGGGTGCAGGCGGTGCCGAAGACCTTGCACTCCCAGGGCTTGATGACGCCCTTGAGGACCTCCCCGCACTGGCACGCCTTGGGGTCGGCCACCCGGATGCCCGGCACCGAGTAGCGCAGCTCGGCATCCCAGTCGGCGAAGGCCGGGCTCAACTTGAGCCCGGAGTGGGAGATGAAGCCCAGGCCCCGCCACTCGAAGTGGGGACGCAGTTCGAACACCTCGGCCAGGACCTCCAGGGCCCGGACGTTGCCTTCGTCGCGGACCGCCCGGGTGTACTGGTTCTCCACCTCGCAGCGCCCGTCACGCAGCTGGCGCAGCAGCATGACGATGCCCTGGAGGATGTCGAGAGGCTCGAAGCCCGAGGTCACCAGGGGCTTGCCGTACTGGGCCGGGACGAAGCGGTAGGGGCGGTTGCCGATCACGGTGCTGACGTGTCCGGGGCCGATGAAGCCGTCGAGGCGAAGGTCGGGCGACTCGAGGATGGCCTTGAGGGGCGGGACGATGGTGACGTGGTTGGAGAACACGCTGAAGTTGGTCACCCCTGCGGCCCGGGCCTTGATCAGGGTGACGGCGGTGGAGGGGGCCGTGGTCTCGAAACCGATGGCGAAGAACACCACCTGTCGCTCGGGGTTGGCCATGGCGATGCGAAGGGCGTCGAGGGGGGAGTAGACCATGCGCACGTCGGCGCCCCGGGACTTGGCTTCGAGCAGGTTGCCGTTGCTGCCGGGCACCCGCATCATGTCGCCGAAGCTGGTGAAGATGACCCCCGGCTCCTCGGCCAGGGCGATGGCGTCGTCGACCCGTCCCATGGGGATGACGCACACCGGACAGCCGGGACCGTGCACCAGCTCGATGTTGGCCGGCAGGACGTTCTCGATGCCGTGCTTGTAGATGGTGTGGGTGTGACCGCCGCACACCTCCATGAACTTGCGGTGCTCGCCGGCCGAGATCGCGGTGATCTCCTCGACCGCCCGCCGGGCGGCGGCCGGGTCCCGGTACTCGTCGACGAACTTCATTCGGCCCCCTTGTGGCTGAGCTGGTCGTGGCTGGCGTCTTCGTGGCTGGCGTCTTCGTGGCTGGCGTCTTCGTGGCTGGCATCGTGGTGGTCGACGACGTCGTTTCGGTAGGCCGCCTGCACCCCGGCCCACAGGGCGTGGGCCACGGCGGCCTGGGTCTCTTGGATGCGGTGCACGCTGTCGGAGCGCACCACCAGGCAGTGCTCGAGCGCCGGGCACTCGGCCATGCGCCCACCGTCGTAGCCCGAGAGGCCAACGGTGCGCATGCCCTGTTTGGCGGCCTGGGTGAAGGCCCGCAGCAGGTTCTCGGAGTTGCCGCTCGTGGACAGACCGAGAGCGATGTCGCCGGGGCGGCCGTGGGCCTCGAGCTGGCGGGAGAAGACCACGTCGAAGCCGACGTCGTTCGAGAGGGCCGACAACACGGCGTGGTCGGTCACCAGTGACCGGGCCGGCAGCGGGTTCCCCAGGGAGGACTGGTGAAGAGCTGGGCCACGTCGTCGGCGTCGGTGGCGCTGCCGCCGTTGCCAAAGGCGAAGAGCTGGCCCCCGCCTCGAAGCACCGAGCCAGAACCGCTGACACCTTGCGGATCTGGGCGTCGAGGAGCTCGAGGGTGGCCACCCGCAGGCGACTGCTCTGCTCCCACTTGGCCCCGGCCGAGCTGGCCAGGTCGACCAGCAGGGTGGAGGCGTCGTGCTCGTCCCCTCGATGAAGGGGTAGAGGAAGTCGGTGGTCTCCGGGCTCACCGGGGGCCCCCTCGAGGGAGATGATGGCCGAGCCGGCATGGACCAGGACCAGGTCACCGGGGCTGGGCCGGTCGATGAGGCTGGTGTCGATGTGCTCCCGGCCCTCGGCCGTGCGTACCAGGGCGTCACCCAGGTCGTCCACGCTGACCACCTCGGCCGTGCGGCCCTCGTCGGAGCAGGTGATGCACACCTCTTCGTCGCAGGTGTCGGGGCGCAACAGCCCGGTGTGCTCGAAGCACACGTGGGTGAGCTCCCACAACAGGTGGTACATGCGCACGAAGAGCTCGGACGCCGCCAAGGGGTCGTCGGTGTCGAGCCACAGCACGTGGTCGGCGGCGCCGTCGACCGGACGGGGACCGGCCCCCATCCACACCGTCTCGACGCCCCAGGCCGGCCCCCGACGCATGGCGTCGCTCACGTCGGCCTCACCGGCGCCGGCCACCGCCACCACCATGTCGCCGGGGCGAACCGTGGCCCGCAGGGTGGCGACCAGGTCGGCGCCGGCGGGCACCACCACGGCGGGCAGGGCCCGCTTGCCCATGATCACGGGATGGACGAACTCCACCGCCACGTGGTGGGCGTGGAACACCGACGAGGGCGAGATGCACCAGAGCGTGCCTCCGGCGGCGAAGCGCCGAGCCAGGGCCAGTGAGGCCCGGGCCAGGTCGTCGCAAAGGCCGACGTCGGCCGACGCCCCGAGGTCGCCACCGACGGGCGCGAGGTCGGGACGTGTCATGGTCACAGCGGTGTGCTCTCCCGGAACTGGTCGATCTCCTCGTCGTAGATGCTGCCCAGGTCCTTGATGAACGACAGCGTGCTGGCCGCTTCCTCCTCGTCGATCTTGGCCATGGCGAAGCCGACGTGGATGAGGACCCACTCGCCCACGGAGATGCCACCCTCGGCCTCGCTCATCACCAGGCCGATGTTGATCTCCCGGCGGACGCCGTCGACCTCGGCCACTGCCCGATGCTCGGCGAGGTCGAGGATCTCCACGACCTGGCCAGGGATTCCGAGACACATGTTGGTCAGCCTCCTTGTGCCGCAGGTGCGGCGACGGTGTGTGCGTGGGCCGCCTCGCGGATGGTTCCGGCGAAGCGGGAGATGGCGGTGACGGCGGGCCCGTCGGGGTGGGCGTCGAGCAGGGGGATGCCGGCCAGGTCGGCCTGTACCACCTCGTCGCTCCACGGCACCTCACCCAGCTGCTCGAGGCCGTGGCGCTCGCAGAACTCGGCGACGGCCCTGCCCCCGGTGACGTCGCGGACCTTGTTGGCCAGGACGCCCACCCGGGGGATGGGCAGCTCGTCGGCCAAGCGGGCGATGCGTCGCACCGCCTCCAGCGAGCGGTAGTAGGGCTCGGTGACGAGGACGAGCAGGTCGGCGTGGCGGGTGGTGCCCCGGCTCATGTGCTCGGGCGACGCCTCCATGTCGATCAGGGTGATGGTGTCGGGCTGCCCCCCGAGGTCGCCCATCAAGGCGCTGACGGTGGCATGGGCCGAGCACAGGCACCCCTCGGAGGAGTGACCGGGCTCACCCATGAGCACGAGGCGCACGCCGTCGGGACCGGCGATGCCGTGGTGGTCCACGACCTCGGCCACCGGGGCGGTCAGCGACGGTCCGCCGACCAGCCGGCGCGACACCAGCGAGGTGGGCAGGTACGGGGCGGCGGCGCTGGCTTGGCGGTCGATCCCGAGAGCCAGGGCCAAGTTGGGGTTGCTGTCGCCGTCGATGGCGACCACGGGGAACCCGCCTCGAGCCAGCACGCGACACAACGTGGCGCTGATGGTGGTCTTGCCCGCCCCTCCCTTGCCGGCCAGGGCGACCCTCATCGGCTCGCCACCGACGCAGGGGAGACCTCGGCCGGCGCCACCACGTCGTAGCGGTCGAGCATGGCGCCGAGCATCCGGTGGACCTCGCGCATGGCCTCCAGCGACTCGACGAGGGCTTGGCGGCCCTCGTCGGACAGCATGTAGCTACGCCGGGCCGGGCCCGCCTGGGAGGGTTCCCACCACGAGCTCACCCATCCGGCTTGCTCCATGGCGCGCAGCGTCCGGTAGAGCCCGCCGGCGTCGGCGTTGCGAACGCCGGCCTGGCGGACCTGCTCCAGGAGCTCGTAGCCGTGAGACGGCCCCTCGGCCAGGAGCAGCAGCAGGCAGGGTCGGACGTAGGAGCGTGAGAGCCCCTCGCCCTCGGGACGGATCACAGGAGCCATCAGTGCTCGTGCCCCGCCCGTTCGGCGACGCACGCCGAGGCCTCCTCGGCGGAGCTGTGGCACCAGCAGTCGGCGCTGCACTCGCCGTGGGTGGGCCGGGTCAGGTCGCTGAAGGAGGCGGCGAACTCGGTGGCCCCTTCCTCACGCCCACGATCCGACAGCGAGTAGATGTCACCGTCGCGCACCAGATAGCCCTCCGTCACCAGAAGGTCCAGGTAGCTGACGCCGATGTTGGCATCGACCCCGAGGAACTGCTCGATCATGGGAGCGTCGACGAAGTCCCCGAAGCCTTCACCTTGCAGCCAGAACATGACCTGCAGGATCTCGCTCCGCCAGTAGAGCGCCCGCAGCGCATCTGATTTGGGAGAGTGAAGATCGTCCATGAGCCCCTCCTGAGGTCGCGGCCGAAACGTCCGGCATCCGGCGGATAGCTGAACGCCCGGTGGATGTAGACTACACCCACCTCCCCGGCGCGACACGGGAAACTCCTTCGGGTCCAAGCCCGGGGAAGGAGGCGGTGGGGAAGGCGCAGGGAGCCGGGCAGGTGAGGTGAAGTCCGTGAAAACTTCTCCTGACGGCGCTCCCGATTAGATGTAGCCTACATATACCAGGCCCGAGGGGGCGCAGTTTCCGGCGATGCACACGCTCGCTGGGAAGCGTCGAGCACCTCGGCTAGCTACGGGAGGAAAGCGTGAGCGAAGGCAGAGGGCAAAGGACCCGCAGGGAGCCGCTCAGGGCCTCGGGCGGCGCAGGCAACGAGGGGCACTCCGGTGCCGGGCCGGTGGCCCGGCAGGCGGGGAACAAGCCCATGGACTCCGAGATGGGAGCGTGGAAGACCGAGCTGAACCCCGGGCTGGGGACGGTCGACCTCATCGACGGGTATGACCCGTTCGACCCGTTCTCCCCCATCGGCATCCGCAGCCGGGTGCTCGAAGAGCCGGACGACGTCTTGCAGATCGGCCCGCTGAAGAAGATCTACCTCATCTGGATGGTCGGTGGATCGTGCGACGGCTGCAGCGTGGCGGTGACCGGTGGGACCCACCCCCGGGTGGAGCACCTGCTGGCCGGCATCATCCCCGGCCTGCCGCGGGTGGAACTGGTCCACACGGTGGTCTCCACCGAGTCCGGTCCCGAGTGGGTGCACAACCTGTTCATGGCCGAGCGCGGCGAGCTCGACGCTCCCTACGTCATCACGTGGGAGGGCTCGATCATGGACGAGTCGGTTGCCGCCGCCACCGGCGGGTACTGGATGGGCCTGGGTGACGACCCCCAGACCGGGCGCCAGATCAGCAGCCTCGAGTGGCTCGACCGCCTCGCCCCCGGCGCTGCCGCCATCATCGCCATCGGCACCTGCGCCACCTGGGGCGGCATCCCCGCCGCCAAGGGCAACGTGACCAACTCCATGGGCATGATGGACTACCTGGGCAAGGACTACCGCTCTGCCTTTGGCGTCCCGGTGGTCAACATCCCCGGCTGCGCCCCCATCGGCGACAACTACCTCGAGACGGCGGCGGCCACGCTGCTGTTCCTCAACGGCCTCGGCCCGCTCCCCGAGTTCGACGAGATCGGCCGCCCGGCCTGGCTGTTCGGCGAGACGGTCCACCGTCACTGCCCCCGGGGCGGCTACTACGAAGAGGGCGTGTTCGCCGAGGAGTACGGCGACAAGGAGTGCCTGGTCGAGCTGGGGTGCTGGGGCCCGGTGGTGCAGTGCAACATCGTGGAGCGCGGCCAGGTCGACGGCCACGGCGGCTGCATGAACATGGGAGGCATCTGCATCGGCTGCACCATGCCTGGATTCCCCGACAAGTTCTCGCCCATCTACCAGACGTCGCCGGGGTCGTTCCTGTCCAGCAACACCAGCCGGGTGGCGGGCGGCTTCATCCGCCGCACCCGCAACATGACCCGGGCCGACAAGAACATGACGACCCGTTGGGACAAGGAAGGCGCGCCCGCCGGATGGGCTCGGGCCAAGACCCCGCCCAAGGGCGCCCTCAAGCAGTTGCACAAGTTCTACGGGAAGTACCAGCACTCCGACCGCCTGCACGCCAGTTCCTACACCAAGTAAGCCGGGAGACGAATCTCTATGTGTTTCAAGAACCTGCCCATCGAGTTCGACGCCAACGGCAAGGCCAGCCTGCGGGATGGCGTCGGAGACCCCTACGGGTACAAGCCCACCCCCTCCAAGGGCTACGTCCGCAAGCAGGACGGGCCCGGGGCGCAGCTGGCGGCGCCCCCGAAGCTGCGCGACTGGAGCATCGACCCGGTAACCCGGGTGGCCGGTGCCCTGGCCGTGCACACCACCCTCGACCTGGAGAACCGCAAGGCCGTGGACGCCTACTCCCGGGCCATGCTCTTCCGGGGCTACGAGATCATCCTCCAGGGCCGTGACCCCGCGACGCCATCGACATCAGCTCGCGGGCCTGTGGGGTGTGCGGTGGCGTGCACGCCACGGTCGCCTCGCTCAACATCGAGATGGCCTTCGGCGCGTGCCCGCCCCCTTGGGCGTGGCTTGTCGCAACCTGGGTGAGATCGGGGAGATGTTCTACGACCACCCCATCCACCTCGGCCTGCTGAGCGGCCCCGACTACTCCACCTCGCTCGTGTCGGTGACCAACCCCGAGCTGGTGCGCAAGGCCGAGAAGACCCCGGCGCCCGGCTACGAGGTGCACGGCTTCCGCACCATCAAGGACATCATGGACGCCATGAACCCCTTGACGGGCAAGATCTACCTCGAGTCGATCGAGTACACCCGCATCGGGCGCGTGATGTGCATGCTCATGTACGGCAAGTACCCGCACCCGTCCACGCTGGTGCCCGGTGGCCTGTCCACCACCATCTCCACCTCGTCGTTCAACGAGTTCTACACCCAGCTGGGCAAGATCTTCGACTACTGCAAGGTCATGATCGCCACCTGGGACGACATGATGGACTTCTTCCTCGAGTCCAACCCGGCCTACGAGCAGGTGGGCGCTCGTCCCACCAACCTCATCCAGACCGGGATCTGGGAGGACACCGAGGCTTACGACGCCACCTACGCCAACGTCAACATGTGGGGGAACCGTCGCTGGGCCAAGCCGGGCATGATCATCGAGGGCAAGCTGGTCACCACCAACCTCACCGACATCAACATGGGCTACGAGGAGTTCGTCGACCACTCCTTCTACGACGACTGGACCAAGTCGGGGTCCCAGCGCTACGCCACCGACCCCTTGGGCAACCCCTCTCGCCGTACCACCCGTGGAACAAGGAGACCATTCCCCGCCCCTCGGGCACCAACTTCAAGGAGAAGTACACCTGGGACACGGCGCCCCGGTGGGACCGCAAGACGGTGGAGACCGGCACCTACGGGCGCATGTGGACCACCGCCTTGGCCGCCCAGACGCCGGAGAACCCCTTCCTCGAAGCCACGGGCGACGGCCTGCGCATGGTGCTTTCCCGCCACAACCTGCCCGAGACCGAAGTCTTCTGGAAGGTCCCCCGCACCCTCAACGCCCTCGAGCGCAACCGGGCCCGGGCCTACGCCATGGGCTTCACCGCCACGGTCGGCATGAACTGCCTGCTCAAGGCCTTCGAGTACTGGCGGCGGGGCGAGACCAAGGTCTCGACTCCCTACAAGGTGCCCAAGGACCACCGCCTGTCGGTGGGCTTCTGGGAGGCGGGCCGGGGCTTCCTGGTCCACCACATGGAGATCGACAAGGGCAAGATCCTCAACTACCAGATCACCACGCCCTCCACGGTCAACGCCGCACCTCGTGACCCCTTCGGTGGTCTCGGCCCCTACGAAGAGGCGGTCATCGATACTCCCATCCTCGAGTCGGTCTCCGACGACGAGGTCAAGGGCATCGACATCCTCCGGGCCATCCGCAGCTTCGACCCGTGCATGCCCTGCACCACCCACATGGACACGGGCAAGGGCACCATCGTGCGGGAGGTCAACTCCTGCGGCTGCACGCTGGAGTGAGCTCGGAAGATCTCGTACCAGGGGAGCGCCGGGCCGCCCGTGTGCTCGTCGGTGGCATCGGCCTCCCCTGGATGCGGGATCTGGATTTCGGGACGCAGTTCGTCCGTAGGATGGAGGTCCTCGACTGGCCCGATGACGTGCTGGTCGAGGACCTTTCCTATGCGGCCCATCGGGTGCTGCACCTCCTCCAGGAGGTGCGGCCGGCCAAGGTGGTCCTGGTCGGGGCCATGCCCCGATTCACCGACGAGGCCGGCACCGTCCGGCGCTACCCGTTGGATCTCACCCCTCCCTCGGACGAGGACGTCCAGTCGAGGTTGGGTGACGCCGCTGGGGGAACCATCGACCTCGATCACACCCTGGCGGTGGGTCGGTACTGGAAGGCCTTCCCCGAGGATACGGTGGTCATCGAGGTCGAGCCGGCCGACCGCTCGTTCGGCCTCGGATTCACCGACTCGGTCGAGGCGGCCATGGAGCCCGTCCTGGCCATGGTGCGAGAAGAGGTGGGTATGGACAGCATCGAGATCGAGGCGCCGGTGAGGGGCCAGTGAGCGACGGCACCGGATACGGGGACAGCGAGCTGGAAAGCTTCGCCGCCATCTGGGGCGAGGTGGCGGCGGTGGCCGACGACTTGTTGTCCCACCCCGACCCCACCGTGGTGACCCAGGTGGAGGAGCTCCTCGACTGGGTCGACGTGTTCCACCGGGACGGCCTGGGTCGCCTCGTCGAGATGGTGCGGAGTTGGCGGGGAGAGCTGTTCCTCAACAGCGTGGCCCAGGACGAGGTGGCCGGGACGATGCTGGCCGCCTACGGGCTGGGCGAGGGCCCGGCCCTCGAGGCTGAGGCGGCCGAAGCAGTCGAGGCGGCCCTGGCCGAGGTCCGCCCGCTGGTGGAGTCCCACGGCGGAGCCCTCGAGGTCGACCACGTCAAGGACGGCGTGGTGGCGGTACGCATGCTCGGGACGTGCGACGGGTGCCCCAGCTCGTCGGCCACCCTCACCTACGGCGTGGAAGCGGCGCTGCGCAACCATTGGCCCAACTTCCGCCGCTTGGAGCTGCTGGACCCCCCGGCCGAGGTCGATCCCGAGAAGGCCGCCCTCGAGTGTGTCACCGCGCCCGCCCCGGCCAGCGTCCCGGTGGAGCTCCACTCCCCGGGCTCATGAGCCTCGATCCCGAGGAGCTCACCTACCGGGCCCGGGCTCTGGCCCAGACCCATCCACTGACGCCCCTGGCCGGCCGATACATCGAGCGGGCCGTGGGGGAGCAGCGAGCGTCCCAGGCCATCCCCGAGATCGGTATCTGGGCCGGAGGGTCGCTCATCGACGGGTACTGCCTGCGTCGGGTGGAGGAGGACGACGTCGGTCTCACCCTGGGCGCGGTCGCCGGCGACGTGCCCGACCTCGACGTCCTGGAGGCCGAGGCGTCGAGGATCGCGGCCGAAGTCCGGACGGGGGCGGGCGACTACCTCCTCGGCGACGACGTGCGCACGGTGGCGGCGCTCGACCGCCTGGTGCACTCCCAGGTCGACCGGCGCCTGGAGCACTGGCGCGACTCGGTCGACGACAAGGCGTGGGCCGAGCTCGAGGAGTACCTCACGTGGTGGGTGGTCAAGGGCTATGCCCTGCGGGTGGCGGAGACCTCGATGGGCGCGGTGGCGTGACCCCCTCATCCGAACGGGTCCTGTCACCGAGCGGGACCCCTCCCAAAGGTCCTCGCTGCGCTGCGGCCCTTGGGCCCCTCCCCTCGGCGCCACCCGTTCTCCCGTGCTCCCCTTGCCCTCCACACGTTCGGTTGGTGGGGGAAAATGCTGGGGGCGCCCTTCGGGCGGCTCATCCCCACTTGCGGGCGGCTCATTGCTGATGCGAATTTTGATCGCTGGGGTGGGGAACATCTTGCGGGCTGACGATGCCTTTGGCGTGGAGGTGGCCCGGCGGTTGGAGGGTATGGAGCTGCCTGCGGGGGTGAAGGTGGTGGAGACGGGGATCGCCGGGATCGCCCTGCTCACCGAGATCCAGGAGGGGTGGGATGCGTTGGTCGTGGTCGATGCCGTCGACCATCAACGACCGCATGGCACCGTCATGCTCATCGAGCCCGAGATCGTCGACGTGCACGAGCTGACCTTCGCCCAGAAAGGTGACCTGTTGGCCGACATGCACCTGGCCACTCCCGACCGGGTGCTCATGCTGGCCAAGGCCCTCAACGTGCTTCCTCCCGAAGTGCTGATGGTGGGATGTCAGATCCTCGACCCGGACGCAGTGGGCGAGCAGATGACGGCGCCGGTGGCCGCCGCCGTCGACGTGGCCGTCGCCGAGGTGCTGCGTTACGTGAGCGACCTCGTTGGCCCCTCCGGGCCGGTCGACGTACAGTCCGCCTGACCCATGGCCACCCCAGCCGAGAACCCTCAGACCGGCGCCGGGCTCGACCGCCAGCGGGTGATCACCGACCTGGCCGCCCAGCTGGCCCGCACCCCCCGGGCCACTCGTCCCCACGAGCACGGCGCCCTGGCCTATCGCCTGGGCCTGGCCTACGCCGAGGCGCCGGGCGGCAGCCCGGAAGCGGGCATGCGCAAGGCGTTGACCTACTTCGACGCCGCCGCCGCCCTGTTCGATCCTCGTTTCGATCCCATCGAGCACGCCCGGGTGCTCAACGGGGCGGGCGCGGCCCGGCGGGCGCTGGGGGAGCGGGAGCGGGCCGTCGAGCTCTTCGAGCGGGCCGCCGGCCTGCTCGAAGGCCAGGGCCGCGACGACGAGCGGGCCGGGGTACTCAACAACTTGGGCCTGGCCCGCAGCGAGCTCGGTCGCCTGGGGGAGGCGGTGGTGGCCTGCGACGAGGCGGCCCAGCTGTTCGACACCGACTCGGCCGAAGGTCGGCGGGGGCGCATCGCCGCCCTGCACACCAGGGGTTCGGCCCGGGCCGCCCTCGGCACCGACGAGAGCCTGGAGGCAGCCCTGGCCGACTTCCGTCAGGCCGCCGACGAGCTCGATCCCGAAGAGGCGCCTTACCACCACGGCCTGGTGCAGCACAGCCTCGGGGTGACCTACAGCGGCCTGGCCACGCGCCGACCCGAGGAGCGGTCGCGCCTGTTGCAGGAGGCCATCGCCGCCTTCGAGGAGTCGCTGACGGTGTTCACCCGCCAGGCCTTCCCCTTCCAACATGCCCTGGTCAAGCACAACCTGGGTCTGGCCTGGTCGGGTCGGGGCGGTCTGACCCATCAGCGTCGGGCTCTGGCGTCCTTCGAGGACGCGGTGTCCATGTTCGACCCCCGCATGCACGCCGACGCCTGGCGCCAGTCCTATGCCAGCCTGGAGCGCACCGAGAAGGAGCTGGAGTCCCTGGCAGCGGGCATGACCCGGACCGAGCACTTCGTCGCCCTGCTGACCGCCGTCGGTGCCGAGGAGCGGCATGGCCTCCTGCAGGGCCGCCTCACCGCGCTGCTCGCCCTGCCTGCGAACCGGCGGAGATCGAGCCTGACCGAGTTGGCGGTGGCCTCGGCCAAGCTGGAGTTCGAGGAGGCTCGCGTCGTCATGGAGGCCGAGATGGAGATCCTCATCGAGTTGCCCACCGAGTTGCTCGAACCGGGGTTGCGGGCCCGCTTCGACGCCAACCGGCGCCTCGAGAGCGAGGAGGCCCGTTTCTCGGCCGATCGAGCCCTCGACCAGGCGATCGGCGATGCGTTGCAGGGCCCGCAGCGCATCTCGGTACGTGACTACTTCTACTCGCTGGGCTGGGAACGGCCGTGAGCGACCCAACGGCGCCGCCGCCCCAGGACGTGGCCAAGGCCTTTGTGGATGCCGTGGCTTGGGGGGAGCACCACACCGTCTGGGAGCTCCTGTCGAGCGAGGGTCGCACGGTGGTGTTGCGCCTGGGGGCCACGCGGGGGATGGACCAGGCCCTGGCGGCCCGCCTGCGGGACGGCACCGCGGCCACGGCCGAGCGCGAGGAGTTCCTCACCGACCTGGTCAGCGGCCTGCGGGCCGACCTGGCCGGCAACGATCTCGACACGCTCGAGGCCGAACTGCAGGACGATCCCGGGGGCAACGCTTCGGGCAGCGCCCGGGTGATCCTGGTGTCGCCGTTGCCCGAGGTCCTGGCCCTCCCCGGGCTGCCCTTCGCCTCGGTGGAGTTGACCGAGGAGTCCGACGGATGGCGGATCGACCGTCTGATCCCCCGCACGAGCAAATGAGTGGCATCGGTGGCGGGCCCCCGGAGACCGTCGAGCGCTACGGGCGCCCGATACGCCACTTCCCGGTGGCCGTGTCGGCCGGGGCCATGGCCGGCGCCTGGGCCCGCCAGGAGGGTGCCCCCGCCGGGGCCGCCGTGGTCGTCGACCAGGAGATCAGCGCCCTCGGCCGCATCGGGCGGACGTGGGACACCCCGGCGGCGTCGACGCTCACGCTGGCCATGGTGTTGCGCCCGTCGGTGGCCCCCGAGCAGGCCGACGTGTCGTGGCTGGTGGCGGGCCTGGGGCTGCTCCGGGGCATCGAGGCCCTGGTCAGCGACCGGGAGTTGGCCACCTGGTGGCCCGACGACGTGGTCGAGGTGGCCAGCCGGGAGGTGGTGGCCACCACCAAGGTGGACATCCAGCTCGGACCGGGCGAGGTGCGGGCGGCCGTGGCCACCATGCGGGTCGACCTGGCTCGCCTCGGGCTGGAGGAGCCGCAGGCGCGGGAATCACTGCTCGAAGCCTTGGTCAACGCGGTCGACGACGTGGCCCACACCCTGGCCGACGGACCGGAGGCGGCGGCGGCGGCCTACGAGCGGCGTTGCTTCCTGGTCGACCGGCGGGTGAAGTTGCGCCTGATGCCCAAAGGTGAGACCCGCGGGACGGTGCGGGCCTTCGACCGCGGCGGACGCCTGGAGCTGGCCTCGGCGACAGGAATGATCGAGCGCATCACGGTGGACATGTTGCGCTCGCTCGAGGCGGTGTGAGCATGGACGAAGGCTTCGCCTCGCCCTTCGCCCAGCCCACCGGGCCCGCCGTGGACGATGGCGCCGTCCTGACCAGCTTCGCCCGCGACCAGGCTGCCGGGCACTCCACCCGCTTCCACGTCGAGCGACCGACCCTCCTGGTGGGACGGAACGTGGCCGCGGCGGTGCGCATCGGTCCCCGGACCGTGTTGGTGCGGGCCGACCTGCCCGACCCTCTGGCGGGGGCCAAGGCGGAGGTGGAGGAGGCGTTGGCCGGCGAAGGCCTGACCTGCTTCGACGAGGACACCCTGTTGGCCACCCCTGTCGCTCTCCAGCTCTTCGGCCTCCGCCTGTCGAGCTGGGATCTCTGGGGCGACGACATCGACGTCGCCTTCGCCGTGCTGCGCTCCGGGTGTGTGGCCGACCAGGCCGGTCCCTTCGGGTAACCCGTCCACGGGCGTCCAACTCGGCGGCCACCGACCCCGAGTGACGTAGCTGCGACGAAACAGCTCGGCTCCGTCGACCAGGTCGTGGGCGCGGTCTCGCTCGATGTTGCCGAGTGCCTGGTGCTGAGAGATCGAAATGGCGTACCACCAAGGGGCCAACGGGTCGCCTCCCGGGGGCTGCGGTCCTCCCAGCCGGCTGCGCCACCCGAGGAGCACCCGGTGGAGCCCCCGGCGACGTAGAGGGTGGTGTGACGGACGGCTGCATGGCCGAGCCGGAGAAACAGAGGCGCGGAAGCGCGCCGCAGCTCTAGACGACGCGAGCGGCTCGTTCGAAGCTCACGAGCCGGCGCATCACCGCGACGCTCTCCACCCCCGCAGCGAGATCCTGGAGGCCCAGGCTCACCAGTTCGGCGCCAGGGAGGTCGGGCCGGACATCCACATGCAGTCCACGCGAACGAGGTCGGCGAGCACCCGGCCAGGAGTGGTGGTCAAAGTCGGAGTTCTTCCTCGCCGGCGTTCCGGCGTGTGATCACCACCTGTCCCTACTGCGGTGGCTGGGCCACGAGCAGTTCGCGGACCGCAGCCCGCCCCTCCGCCACCGACAGCTGCACCAGCTCCGGGAGGGACCGATCGAGCTGGCGCACCAGTTGGTCGGCCACGTAGTAGCCCACCCGCCAGTGGCGCTCGACGAGGCCGGCACCGAACCAGGTCTCCACTGCGGCGGGGTCGTCGAGGTCGGCGGCAAAGCGGACCAGGAGGTCGTCGCGGTGCTCCTCGCACCACGGCAGCCAGTCGGCGAAGCCTCCGTGGCCGTACCAGAAGTACTCCTCCTCGGGTCGACCGGGCACCACGGCGCGGGTGGCGGCGATGGCGGTTCCCTCGTAGAAGGCCATCCAGGCCAGGTCGTCCTCGGGGGGAGCCACCCCGAGGGCGATCTCGTGCCAGGCGTGGGTGTCCTCGTGGGCAACGAGGAGACGCATGCCCTGCTCCTCGTGGAACCACTCGAGGCAGTGGAACAGGGTGACCTCACCCTCCAGGCGCCCGACGTCGGCATCGGTGGAGAACGAGCCCACCAGCAGGACGTGGCGCGGCGCCGGGGTGGCGGCCACACCCAGGGCCGCCTGCACGGCGGGCTCCACCTCCTCGATGAGGCGATGCTCGGCGGCCACTGCCTCGCGGACCCGGGTCCGGACGGTGGAGAGGTCGCGCACCACGCTGGCCCGGCCCTCGGTCGTCCCGTGGCCGTCGTAGTAGGCGGCGAAGACCTCGGGGTGGGCACCCTCGTAGTGTTCGACCCAGAGTTGCTCGCGCATCGCCGGGCTCTCCAGGAAGGCGGTTTTGGCGAACGCCTCGAACGCCGCCGTGGTGTCGAGGATGTCAGCCATGCACGATGGTGGACCGCCCTGGGATGCACTGCAAGGCGGGGCCCCCGAGCTGACACCCGAGGTCGGTCCTCGGGCGCCTCGATGTCCATTTCCAATACCGAAGTCCACCCCGGGAAGGGTGCAGGTGGGCGGGCTGCGGATATGTCCAAACCGCTAGGATGGGAGGCCATGTGCTTGGGCAGGGGGGTGGACAGCACAGGCTCGGACATCAGGAACGCCCCCCGGGGATGGTGACCCAGACCCTCAAGTGTGAGCGGCACGGCGAGACCACCCGGCTCACGTGTGTCGATTGCGGGCGGGCCATCTGTCCCAAGTGCATGACCCGCACCGAGGTGGGCCTGAAGTGCGAGGAATGCGCCCGTCCCGTCGCCACTCCCGACGTCGTTCCCAGGGGTCGTGGCTCTCGCCTCCCGTTGGTCGCCGGGGTGGTCGGGCTCGCCCTCGTGGCCCTGGTGGCGTTGTTGATCCTGCGTCCGTTGAACCCTTCCGAGGCGCCGGTCGAGGCGCTGCCTCCGGTCGGCACCTGGACCGAGGCCCCCGGCCTGACCGCCATCCGGGGTACCGCCACCGCAGTGGTGCTCGACGACGGGCGGGCCCTGACGGCCGGAGGCGGGGTGGGCGCCATCGCCTTGCAGGCCACCGAGACCTTCGACGCCACGTCCGGCTCCTGGCAGCCCAGGGCGCCCCTGGCCGAGGCCCGCCGGGGCCACCAGGCCGTCGTCCTCGCCGACGGCCGGGTGCTGGTGGCGGGTGGGCTGGCCAACGGCGTGCCCTTGGCCTCGGTCGAGCTCTACGACCCGGGTGCCGACATCTGGTCACCGGTCGCACCCATGTCCATTCCGCGCCTGGGCCACTCCCTCACCCGGCTTGCGGACGGCCGGGTGCTGGCGGCGGGTGGAAGTGCCCTCGAGGCCGAAGGAGCGGCGGCCGGCGGCCAGACCATCCGCACCGAGGCCTCGGCCGAGATCTTCGATCCCGCCGCCGGCACCTGGACCGCCGGCGGGACGATGGGCACGGCCCGCTTCGAACACACCGCCACCCTCCTCGGCGACGGCCGCGTGCTGGTGGTGGGCGGCCTCGGGCCCACGGGTGACGGCGCCGAGGGGCCGTTGACGTCCACCGAGCTCTACGACCCGGCCGCCGACGCCTTCGTGCGGTCGAGCGACCTGGCCGCAGCCCGCACCAACCACGCCGCCGCCCTGCTCAACGACAACGCAGTGGTCGTCAGCGGCGGCGCCGGGGGTGAGGGTGGCGACGTCTCGCTGGCCTCGGTGGAGGTGTTCGACAGCCGGGCGGCGGCGTGGACCACGGTGGCATCCATGGGCACCACCCGCACGGGCCACACGGCCACGGCCCTCGACGACGGCCGGGTCCTGGTCGCCGGAGGGGAGACGGTACGTCGAGGCGAACGGCGGTCGCTGGCCAGCGGGGAGGTCTTCGACTTCGGCCTCGGCGCCACCGGGGAGTGGCGCTCGGCCGGTGACATGGCCTGTCCCCGAAGCGAACAAGCGGCGGTGGCCCTGGGTGACGGCAGCGTGCTGGTCATCGCCGGCGACGCGGCCTTCCCGGGCCAGGCGCCGGCACCACGGAGCTGCGTCGATCGGTACCAACCATGACCCAGAGGAGAATCCGAACATGGCGAAGTTGAGCGGTCTGCGTCATCGCAACCAGGAAAGTGACCTGGAGGACGGTGGTGAGGACGGTCAGGCCAAGGACAACAAGAAGCGGGCCCTCGTCCTGTGCATCCTGGCGCTGCCTTTCCTGGTCGCGTTCTACGGCCTGGTCCTGTGGTGGTCCCAAGCCCGGTCGCCGGGCGACGAGCTGCGCATCGACGAGTTCACCAACTTCATGGCCCAGGGGCGCATCCAAGAAGCCGAGATCCTCGAGACCGACAGCCGCATCGTGGGCGCCTACGACCGGGGCCAGTACTGGGTGGCCTACTCGGGCGGCAACGAGACGATCTTCGCCCGCCTGACCAGCGCGCTGGAAGACGCCGGCGTCCCCTTCTCGGTCAAGCAGCAGCCGCTCAAGAACCTGGTGACGCCCGTCACCTTGTTGCTGCCCGCCCTGATCATCATCGACGGCCTGTTCATCCTGTTCCTGGCCTTCGGCCGGGGTGGCGACGGGTTCGCCGCCTTCAGCCGCTCCCGGGGCCGGCGCCTGGCGACCGGCGAGTCCAAGATCACCTTCGGCGATGTCGCCGGCCTCGACGAAGCCATGGAAGAGCTCATCGAGATCCGTGACTACCTGTCCAACCCCGACAAGTTCTTGGCCATGGGCGCCTCGGTCCCCAAGGGGATCCTGCTCACCGGCCCCCCCGGCTGTGGGAAGACGCTGCTGGCCCGGGGGTTGGCCGGCGAGTCCAACGTGCCCTTCTTCTCCATCTCCGGCTCCGATTTCGTGGAGATCTTCGTCGGCGTGGGTCCCGCCCGCATCCGTGACTTCTTCAAGGTGGCCAAAGAGGCGGCGCCCTGCATCGTGTTCATCGACGAGCTCGACGCCGTGGGCCGGGGCCGGGGCACCCACTCCATCGGCGGCACCGACGAGCGGGAGGCCACCCTCAACCAGCTCCTGGTCGAGATGGACGGCTTCGAGTCGGGCAGCGGCGTGGTGGTGCTGGCCGCCACCAACCGCCCCGACATACTCGACACCGCCCTTCTACGTCCCGGTCGCTTCGACCGTCGGGTGGCCATCGAGCGCCCCGACCTGAAGGGCAGGGAGGGCATCCTGCGCATCCACGCCCGGGGCAAGCCGTTGGACGACGATGTCGACATCGACCAGGTGGCCAAGCGCACGGTGGGCTTCTCCGGCGCCGACCTGGCCAACGTGGTCAACGAAGCGGCCCTGCTGGCGGCCCGCCGCGGGGACACCTCGATCCGCCAGCGCCACTTCTTCGAGGCCATCGAACGGCTCATGGCCGGGCCCGAGCGCAAGTCGCGCATCCTCTCACCCCAGGACCGCCACCGCATCGCCTATCACGAGGCCGGCCACGCCCTGGTCTCCACCGCACTGGCCGGTACCGACCGGGTGGGCAAGCTGTCGATCGTGGCCCGCGGCCATGCCGGTGGGTTCACCTGGATGGTTCCCGAAGGCGACCAGGCCTCGGTCACCCGCTTGCAGCTGCTGGACCACATCGCCGCCGCCCTGGCCGGGCGAGCGGCCGAGGTGGTGGTCACCGGCGACCTGTCGAGCGGCGCCATGGCCGACCTCGACCACGCCGTCAACCTGGCCCGACGCATGGTCACCGACTTCGGCATGAGTGACCGCCTGGGCCCCTACACGGTGCGCTCGGTGCTCAACGGTGCCCTCAAGGACGGTCTCTTCAGCGCCGGCTACTCCGAGCGGCTGGCGTCGGAGATCGATTCGGATGTCCAAGAGGTCTTGGCTCGGGCCGACGCCCGGGCCACGACCATCTTGATCGACCAGCGCCCTGTGCTCGATGCCATCGCCCAGGCCCTCATGGAGGCCGAGACCCTCGAAGGCGACGCGCTCGACGAGTTGCTCCTCCCCGTCAACCAGCAGCCCCGGGAGGCGCTCAGCCGCTGACGGCGGAAGCGGCCCGTTCAGCGTTCGGTCCGCAACCAGCCGGGCCACCTCGGGCATGGCCCTCGACGCCCGCGGGCGTGGACGGTGACCCCGGCGGCGAGCAGCGCCGACCTCGCCGTGCCCACCCGGCCCCGACCAGCCAGCCGGCCCCGACCGGCTCGGTCTCGTCCAGGGTGGTGGGTCGACCACGGGCGCGCCGGCCAGGGGGGCTCGGAGGGCGGGAGCCCTTCCCCCTCAGCCCACCAGGCGCACCAGCGCCCCGACCGGGAGTGGCCGGTCGACGTCAGGCGACGCTTCGGTGGAGATCAGCACGAGGTCCCCAGGCGGGGTGCCGACGGGGACGGTCACCGTGACCTCGAGGCGCCCGCCGTCGTCGACGGTGAACTTGCCTCACGCGGGGCCGTCCCCAGTGCCCAGCCAGCGGAGGGTCCTCGCGTGGGGGAGAGCCTCCGGTTTCCTGAGTCAGGGCGCGACAGAACCTGACCCCACCCCCCTGGCGGAGCTACTTGCTCTGCAGCGAGTGGTAGAAGGGGATCCCGCCACCGATCACGGTGATGATCAGCGCAGGGATCAGCAGGAAGTTGAGACCCTCGACGACGAACGCAAGGATTCCGAGGATCACCCCCACGGCCACCACGGCCAACGACCCGCCCAGGTTCCTGCTCAGCATGCGGTGCCTCCGGTTTTCTCAGGGACCCAGCCACACGGGTCCAGCTGCCCGGAATTGTTGTTCGCTTTCCGTCGGGGCGCAACCCTCGAGCCCGTCACTGCGGTCCGGGCGGTGGAAGGGGGTTCCCCCACATCGCAGGGACCGCTCGGTGGGCCGGCCGTAGTTGGGTGCCCCCGCTCCGTGCCGGCCGTCGCCATCCTTCCCCGTGGTCACGGTGGCGAGGGGCCACTTCTCTGTCCCTCCGGGCAACAACGCAGCTCAGCGGCCGGAAATACTATGCGCAACGCATACATTCGGGTAGCAGATAGTTGCGTGTCAAGTGGAGGCGGAGCGCATTCATTGCAAGCGACAGCTAGGCGTGGCATACTGAACGTCCCAGAGAGCGGGGGGCTCCGTCATTCAGCTGGCGACGCCTCTCCAACAACGAGGAGGAGTTCATGAGCTTGACCAAGAAAGGTGCGGCGTTCTTCGGTACCGCAGTGGCGGCCATGGCCTTCACCGCCATCGCCGCCTTCGCGTGCACCAATCTCGCCACGCTCAACTTGAGCAGCGGCAGTGGTGGCGCAGGCGACGCCATCGCCGTCACCGGTTCGTCGTTCCGGGTCGCCACCGGCGACAACCCGGCCATGCCCGTGGTCCTCAACTGGAACGGTGTCGACGGCCCGGTCCTGGCTCAGACCACTCCTGACGCTGCCGGCAACATCTCGGCCACCTTCAGCGTGCCCGAGGGCCAGCCCGGCTACTACGTGATCGTCGCCAGCCAGAAGGATGCCGAGGGCGCCGACGCCTACGGCACCCCGGCTCGGGCTTCGTTCCAGATCCTCGGCCCCAACGGCGAGTCCGTGGTCCAGCCGGCCGGCAACCAGGCGGCTCCCGTCACCGCTGACCCCAGCTCCAGCGGCATCATCGCCTTGACCGTGGGTCTGGGTGTCCTCGGGCTGGCCCTGTTCGGCGCCGGCTTCACCGCCTTCGTCCGCCAGGCTCGCAGCCGTGAGGTCCCTGTCGCTTCCAAGGTGCGCAACGACTGAGGTTCCCGCAGCACCCCCCACCGCTGAGTAAGGCCCGATCCGGGCGCCCGCAAGGGCGCCCGGTCGGCGCGTCGGGCCGGCGGCGTCGGAGCGGGCGCGGAGAGGAACGATTGCGGGGCGGGCTGGGGCTGGGGGTGGTAGTGGCCCTGGCCGCAGCGGCCTGCACCAGTGCCCAGCCGGCCCCGCCGAGCTCCGAGCCCGCGGCCCGGGCCGAGAAGCAGGATCTGCGGGTGGCCGTGGGCGGAGACCCTTTCCTCGGCGGCACACCGCCTGCCCCCGACCTCGGTCTGGCCGGTGATGCGCTCAACCCCGGCATCTTCGAGACCCTGACCACGGTGACGCCCTCGTTCGGGCTCCGCGCCGGCCTGGCGGTGCGCTGGGAAGCCGAGAGCGCCACCCGTTGGCGCTTCGAGCTCCGCCCGGGCGTGCGCTTCCATGACGGAACACCGATGACCGCGGCGGCGGTGGTCGAGACCCTTCGAGCGGTGGTCGCCGGCTTCGAGAGCTCCGAATCCGGGAACGTACCCCGGCGCCAGTGGCTGCCTCGTGGCCTGGCGCCCGAGTCGGCTACGGCCGACGGCGAGCACGTGGTGCGGGTGGAGTTGACCGAGGCCAACCTGCGCCTGGCCGAGCAGTTGGCCAACCCGTCGATGGCGGTGATGGCTCCGGGTACCCGGGCGGGTGACGGGACGAGGCCGGACCAGACGCCCACGGGGACCGGGCCCTTCCGGTTCGATTCCTACGTCCCCGACACCGAGCTCCGGGTGTCGGCCAACGACGACTACTGGGAGGGGCCACCCCAGCTCACTTCGATCACCTTTCGGTTCGGGCCCGAGGAGGACGCCAGCCGCCTGCTGGCCACGGGCGAGGTCGATCTCGTCGGTCAGATCCCGTCCTCGGTGCTGGCCAAGGTCTCGGGCCGTACGGAGCGGGCGGTGGCTTCATCACCGGCGCGGGCGGTCTACCTCTTGTTCAATCGGGGCGGGGTGGGGGAGTGGTCGACCCTCCGCGACGACGACCTGCGCCGGGCCCTGGCCCTGGCCCTGGATCGGCCCCGGTTGGGCCGAGCCGGGTGGCCCGACCACGCCGAGCCCAACGACAGCCTGATTCCGTCGGCGGTGCTGAACGAGGCTGGCGAAGAGGTGGTGCCCCTCGGACACGACCCTCTCGGCGCCTCGGCTCTCCTCGACCGCGCCGGCTGGTCCCTCGGGGCCGACGGCGTCCGCAGCCGCGACGGTGCGCCGCTCACGCTGTCCCTGTTGACCCGCGAACCCGATCTGGTCCCCATGGCCGTGGTGGAGGCCATGCGGGCCCAGCTGGCCGAAGTGGGCGTGACCCTCGAGGTCGGCCCAGCTGAGCCGGAAGGGCCGCCGCCGCTCCAGCTGGTCAACGCGGCCACCTTCGACCTCTTCCTCGACGTGGTGCCCCAGGACGACGCCAACCCCTGCGCGCTCTGCCGGTACTTCTCCATCCGACCGGGAGGTCAGCTCGCCGTGGCCGGCGTGGCCGGTGCCGGTCCGCAGGGTGACGCATTGTTCGACCAGGTGCACCGGGCGCCGTCCCTCGATGCAGCTCGCCGGGTGGCGGCCGAGCTCATGTCGGTGGTGGTGGCCGACGAAGTGGTGGCGCTGCCCCTGGTGGCCTTGGGCAACCCGTGGTTGGTGTCGTCGCGCGTCCAGGGATTCGATCCTGCCGAGCTGGCCGGATCCCAGCGCTGGGAGTCGGTCTACCTGACCGGGTAGGCCCGGTGGCGGTTACTCCTCGTCACGTCGACGCCCGTGCTCCGGTCGCCTCGGGAGGCGGGGTGCGATGGGCCCAGGTCCAGGCGCCGCCCAACGCCAGCACGGCCAGGCCGGGCAGGCTGTGATAGACCGTGGCGCCCCAGGGCGCCTGTTCCCGGCTGGCCTGGAGGACGAGCGGGAGGTGGGTGGCGCTCATCCAGAACCCGGCCAGCACGATGCCCAGCCCGGCAGGGAACAGCAGACCACCGGCACGACCGCCCCGGGCCAGCAGGAACGACCCCAGCGAGATGGCCAGGACGACCATGCCGGGCACCACGTGGTCGACGATCTCCACGGTGTCGTCGGTGGCGAGGAAGGGCCCGGTGTAGGGCGGCAGCAACGCCCACCCCCCCACCAGCAGGCCCAGCCCGGCCAGCATGGGCAACGCGGTGCTGCGTTGGGCCGGAGGGACGGCCGGGGCCGTCACGGCGAGCCGCGCACGGTCAGGAAGTGAACGCGACCAGATCGTCGGCCAGGCGGGCCAGGGCCAGTACGGCGGGGGCGTCGGGTGCACTGTCGAGGGGAGCCACCCCATGGCGATCGGCGGCCACGATGGCCGGGTCGTCGGGGATGGGAACGACCTGGTGGTCGGGGAAGGCCTTGGTGATCATGACCAGGTCGTCTTCGTTGCGGATGCGGCTGGCCACGACCACGGCCCGGCCCAGCGACTTGTCGGCCACCAGGTCGGCGGCCCGGCATCCCACCTCGACCGACTTGGGGGTGGGTTCGACCACGATCAGCACCAGGTCGACCCCGGCGTCACCGAGGCGGGTGAGGGTCCCCACCCCCGCTTCGAGGTCGGCCACCACCATCTTGTTGCTGAAGTCCACGCTGCCGAGCAACTGCTCGGCGGAGAGGCCACATCAAAGGCAGCCTGGTTCGGGGTTGTCGATCCGGCTCACCACCGCCAGGCGCACACCGTCGGGGGCATCCGAGCCGAAGCGGTCGAGCACTTGGTCCCACTCCGAGGCGTGCTCCTCCTCGCCCTCGTCGAGAGCTTGGCGCATGGAGACCAACCGCTCGGTCTCGTCGTCGCCCACCCCGAGGGAGATGCCCAGGTTGGGGTTGGAATCGCAGTCGAGGGCCACGACGTCGTGGCCCTGGCGGGCCAGGGTGCGGGCCAGGATGGCCGACGTGGTGGTCTTGCCCGAGCCCCCTTTGCCTGTCACTGCCAGCTTCATGTGGTGGCCCCCTTGAGCTGTTGGTGGTCGAGACGTTCCAACAACAAGGATACCGCTCCTACCGCGACAGAATCAGGGACGACATCGAGGGGCGCCCGACCGCTGCGCTCGGCGTCGGCAAAGGCGGGCTCGAGGGGGACCGAGGCGACCACCTCCAGGCCGCTACGGCGGGCGATGAGCTCCACGTCGCCCGGCTCGGTCACCTTGTTGGCCACGGCCAGCACTCGCACCGGGCGATCGGCGGACGAGGCCAGCCGGGCCAGGCGCCGGGCCGACAACAGGGACTTGGCCATGGGTTCGACCACCACCAGGTAGGTGTCGGCGTAGCCGCCCCAGCCGGTGAAGGCCTGGCGGGTCCCGCCCGGGAGGTCGCCCACCAGGTGCCAACGGTCCTCCGGCAGCTCGTGGATGATCTGGCGGAAGGCGATCTGGGAGCGGAACAAGGCCCGGGGGTCGGTCCGGATCTTGCCGAACTGGAGGAAGCGCACCCCGTCGGGTGCGGTGGCGGCGTAGCGGTCGATGGCCTCGGCCGCGCTGAGCCCGGCCCGCAGTCGGTAGCGGGGCCCTTCTTCGTCCTCGGGCCGGTCTTCGATGGCCTCGTCGGGCAGGGGCGCGTCGTCCCGGTCGAGGCCGAGGGAGAAGGCCATCCCCGGCAGCGGGTCGGAGTCGATGGCCAGCACCGGCTGGCCCCGGCGGGCGAGGAGCCGGGCGAACGTGCCGGCGATGGCGGACTTGCCGGCGCCGCCCTTGCCGACGAACGCAACCCTCATGCTGGATCCCTCACGCTGCTTGCCTCACTCTCTGGCCTCCGGCCGTTGCTCTGGGACGAACTCTTTCGATGGCGCTCGGCCGATGGACACGCCGCCCGCTGCACCCTTCACCGATCGACGCCGAGTGAACCACGTGAGGCCGAGGGCCACCACCGCGGCGGTCGCCGCCACCGCCCACGGGAAGCCAGAGGGGCCCAGCCCGGACACGGTGGCGGTGAAGACGTCCTGGCGGCCGTCGTCCAGGCTGCCGAGGCGGGTGTCGGTCCAGACGGCCGAGGCGGCCCCGTCGGTGCTGTGGAGACCGGTTCGGGTGCCGAAGTCAGCCTCGACCGTCTCGTCGAAGAGGTTGAACACGGGGCCGACGCGCGAGTCGAACGGCATGGAGGAGACCCGCTGGTTGGTGAAGGTGGCTCCGTTGTCCTGCGAACTGGCCAGGAAGGCGTCGGTCAAAACGTCGGCGGGGTCGAGCCGGCGGTCGTAGAACAACACGTCGACCCGACCGCCGGGGGCCACCGCCACCCGGGGCAGGTACTGGCGGGTGCCGTCGCCCGCCGGGTTGTCGTTGACCCGTACGGCCCCGCCCCAGGTGGCGCCTCCGTCGTCGGAGCGGCGCAGGAAGACGTCTTCGTCGTCCCCGTCGACACCGCTGTGCCAGGTGACGTAGAGCACTCCCTCGGGGCCGGCGGCGATGGAGGGGTGCTCGGGGAGGAAGACGAGGAACCGCCTGGTGGGCACGATCCCCGACTCCAGCTCGACGCCCGGGGTGAACGACTGGCCGTCGTCGTCGGAGCGGGCCACCACCAGGGCGAAGGGGCCCTCGGCCGGCGGGCCCTCCAGGCCCTCGAAGTCGCGCCGGTCGTCCTTGAAGTCCTGGTACAGCACCACCAGGGCGCCGTCGGTGGTGATGACCGGGGTGGCCGCCCCCACTCGGGGCCGGGCGGGGTCACTGACCGGCACGGGCGCGGAGAAGCTGCGGCCGCCGTCGCCGGACCGGGCCGCCACGATGGTGGCCGGGCCCACCAGACGGTTGAGCGCCACGTTCTCGGCCTGCAGCCAGACCGCATGGACGGTCCCCTCGGGGTCGACGGCCAACCGGGGCTGGAAGGTGAGCGGGCCGGCCACCGGTACGGGCGGGGCCATGGTGGCGCCCCCGTCGGCTGAGGTGGTCATCCACAGCCGGGCCGGGGTGTTGCCGTTGCCCTGGAGCTCGACGTAGAGGACGAAGAGGGTGCCGTCGGGGGCGAAGGCGACGTCGGGGGCGAAGGGGCAGGGCAGCTGGCGAGGAACGCCCCCAGCCACGGGATCAGGAAGGCCGGCGTTGCACGCAGGGGTGTCGGGGGGCAGGGGGATGGTGGTGGGTCGCCAGGTGACGCCTCCGTCGTCGCTCCACTCCACCAGGGCGGAGAAACCGGGGCGGTCGATGCGATGGGCCACGACCAGGTTCGAGGGACGGACCGGGTTGCGGGCCAAGGTGGGCGAGTTGTTGGCGGTGATGATGCCGGGTGGGTTGACGAGCACGTTGGCGCTCACCTCCGGCCCGCCCTCGAGGACGAAGAGGAACACCCCCGCCGCCAGGAGGGCCAGAGCGACCACGCCCGCCACCAGAGCCGAGCGCGCCGGGGTCAACTTGGCGTTCCCGGGCCCATCTTCCGAGCGACTCTAGCCCCGGGACTGCTTCTGTCGACGCCCGTCTCTTGTCGGGCCGGGGCCGGCCGGCGCGTTGCTCCGCAGCCAGGCCTTGGCGTAACCTTCGTCGTGGGCGCAAAGGAGCTGGCAGCCAGGTCGACCAGCGCCTCGGCTCTCCAGCGCGCCGGCCGTTTCGTCGGGGTCATCGCCCTCGGGGGTTGCCTGATCGCGGTCAGCTTCGCCCTCCTCGCCAAGGCCGGTTCGGGCATGCTCCAGGCCGGGCAGACGGCGCCGGTCAGCGAGATCGACCTCAACCCCCTGCCCCAACGGTCGGTGGTGTTGGCTTCTGACGGGAGCCTCATCGCCGTGTTGCACCGGGAGCAGAACCGCAAGTCGGTGGCGTTGTCGGAGGTCCCCCAGGTCGTGGTGGACACGGTGCTGGCAGTGGAGGACCAGGAGTTCTACGAGCACGGCGGCATGAACCTGCGCTCGACGGCCCGGGCTCTGGCCACCAACGTCTCGGCCGGCGACGTCCTCCAGGGTGGTTCTACGATCACCCAGCAACTGGTGAAGAACTCCCTGCTCACCCCCAAGCAGGATCTGCAACGCAAGCTCGAGGAAGCGGTACTGGCCATCCGCCTCGAGGACCAGATGACCAAGGACCAGATCCTCGAGCGCTACCTCAACACCGTCTACTTCGGCAACGGGACCTACGGGGTCCAGGCCGCGGCCGAGGTGTACTTCGGGGTCGGGGTGGGCGAGCTGGGCCAGAACGAAGCCGCCTTCCTGGCCGGCCTCATCCGCAACCCCATCGGCTATGACCCCTTCCTCTACCCGGAGGTGGCCAAGGAGCGGCGCGACCTGATCCTCGACCGGTTGACCACCGTGGGCCAGATCGACGCGGCAGACGCCGAGCGCCTCCGCCAGGTCCCGGTGCCGTCCGAGCGGGGCAACCTCGAGCTGTTGCCCAAACCCAAGGACTACTTCGTGGAAGAGGTCACCCGGCGCCTGCTCGAGGATCCCCGGCTGGGCCAGACCGACACCGAGCGCTACAACGCCCTGTTCCTCGGAGGCCTGACCGTCAAGACCACCCTCGACCCCCGCCTGCAGTCCCTGGCCGAGGAGGCGGTGGCGTCGGTCATCCCGGAAGGAGCGGACCAGTTCACCGCCTCGGTGGTCAGCGTGGAGCCGGGGACCGGCGCGGTGCGGGCCCTGGTGGGCGGCCGGGGCTTCGAGACCGACAAGTACAACATCGCCACCCAGGGAGTCGGCCAACAGCCGGGTTCGTCGTTCAAGCCC
Organism: Acidimicrobiales bacterium; assembly: GCA_030446545.1. Classification (GTDB taxonomy): domain Bacteria; phylum Actinomycetota; class Acidimicrobiia; order Acidimicrobiales; family CADCSY01; genus JADDRA01. The sequence goes on from JAUJNB010000002.1 coordinate 116,185, forward strand.
TTCGTGCTGGCCACCGCCCTGGAGGAAGGCATCTCGCCCGACTCCACCATCGACGGGCGGGGCCCTGCGCCTTCCCCAACCCCGGTGGCGTCCCCGACCCCTACGAGCTGGAGAACTTCGAGGGATCCGCCGGTGGCGTGCTCAGCCTCACCGACGCCACCCGCAGTTCGGTGAACTGCGCCTACGTGCGCCTGGGCAAGCTGGTGGGCCTGGAGAAGGTGGCCGAGACGGCCAGGCGCATGGGCATCACCACGCCCGTGCGGCCCGACCTCTCGATGCCGCTCGGGACCAACGAGGTCCTGCCGATCGACATGGCCGGGGCCTACGCCACCTTTGCCGCCGACGGGATGCACTACCAGCCCTACCTGGTCGAAGAGGTGACCGACCAGGAGGGCGACGTGCTCCTGGAAGGACCGATGGAAGGGACCCAGGCCATCTCGGCTGACAGTGCCCGTCTCACCACCGAGGTGCTCGAAGGGGTGGTCAGCGGTGGGACGGCCACCGCCGCCCGCTTCGGCGATCGGCGTCCGGCGGCGGGCAAGACCGGCACCACGTCGGCCTACAGCGATGCCTGGTTCGTCGGCTTCGTCCCCCAGCTGTCCACGGCGGTGTGGATGGGCTCACCCGAGGCCAGCGTGGAGATGACCAACGTCGGAGGCGTGCGGGTGACCGGGGGTTCCTATCCGGCGAGGATCTGGCAGGCCTACATGGGGCCCGCCCTGGCCGACCAGCCCGGGGAGGCCTTCCCCGTCCCGCCCGCAGCGGGCCCGGCGGAGTCGCTGCGCCTTGAGGGGGAAGCTCCCGCGCCCCGGCCTCGGGACAGGGATGGGAAGGGGTCGCGAGCCGATGGCGACCGACAGGCCGAGTCCCGTGACGAGACGTCGTCCGGGGACGACGACGCCACCGAGGACCGCACCCCGGTGGAGGGGGGCGACGAGTCGGAGGGTAGCAACGCCCGGGACGACGACGGTGACGTCAAGCCGGGCCGCGACGAGCCCGACGACCGACCCCCGTCCACCTCGCCGACCGACGGCGGCGGGAACCAGCCCGACGACGACGATGACTCGGGTGGTGGGGGTGGGTGCGTGCCCGGGAACCCGTCCTTCCCGTTCTGCTAAGGGTGACCCTTGTCTGACGTCTCCTCGGGAGCGGTCCGGTGAGCGACCCGTCACTGGAGGCCCTCCTCGAGGTCCAGGCCCACGACCTGGTCATCGACCAACTCCGTCACCGACGGGCCACGCTTCCCGAGCGGGCCGCCCTTTCGGCCCAGTCCCACACGCTGGCCGAGGTGGGTCGACGCCTGGATGACAACCAGGGACAAGCCCACGAGTTGGAGCGTCGTCAGCGGCGCCTGGAGGACGAGACCGAGCTGGTCGTGGCCAAGGCGATCGACAGTGAGGGGCGGCTGTACTCGGGGACGGTGACGGCCCCGAGGGAGCTCCAGGCGCTCTCCGCCGAGGTCGAGGGACTCCGGCGCCGGCAGCGAGGCTTCGAGGACGAGGTGCTCGAGGTGATGGAGGCCCGCGAGCCGATCGAGGCCGAGCGTGCCCACCTGGCCGGGGAGGAGCAGAACCTGCGGGCCGAGGGAAGCCGCCTGGTGACGCTTCTGGTGGCCGGCGAGGGTGAGATCGACGGCCTGATCGCAGCTGAGTTGGTGGCTCGCGAGCGCTGGGCCCAGGAAGTGCCGGCCGACCTGCTGAACACCTACGAACGCCTCCGTCTTCGTCTCGGCGGCGTCGGGGTGGCCCGCGTCGATGCCGGACGCTGTACGGGCTGCCACCTGGGCCTGTCGGCGGTGGAGCTCGACAACCTCCGACGGGTGGGTGCCGGTGCCGCCGTGCGCCACGAGGAGTGCGGTCGGATCCTGGTCCCTTGATCCTCTGGTTCGCGGGCATGGCGCTGGTGGCCGTCTGGGTCGTGTTCCGCGATCCCGCCCTCGATCACCGCCTCGTGGTGGCCGGGGCGCTGCTCCCCGACGTGGTCGACGGGCTCTTGGACCTGCTGGGCCTGGCCGGACCGTGGCCGGCCCACACGTTGGCGGCCAACGTCGGCTTCCTGGGCGTGGTGATGCTGGCCACGAGGGGACGGCGCCTCCTGCGGCGCCAACTGCTCGCCCTGCCCATCGGCACCTTCCTCCATCTGGTCCTCGACGGCGTCTGGGCCGACGCCTCGGTGTTCTGGTGGCCGGGGCTGGGCACCGACGTCGGCTCCCAGAGGCTGCCCAGCCTCGATCGGGGAACGGCCGACATCGTGCTGGAGCTGGCCGGGCTGGTGGCCCTCATCTGGGTGTGGCGGCGCTTCCGCTTGGCCGAGGCGCCCCGACGAGCCGTGTTCCTGCGCACCGGTCGGGTCGGTCGCGACCTGGTGACCTGACCCACTCCCGTCACGCCGTTCAGCGGCCATGATCCCCACCGCGTTCTTGCGGCGCTGACGGACACCGGCCGTCCGCGACTGCCGCAAGAAGCGGCCAGGGTCAGCGCACCCGGACCACGCGCAGGTCGTCGGTGACGGGATCGGGGTCGACGGGGTTGCCCGCCATCACCACCACCGTGGCGCCGTGGTCCACCAGGCCCATGGCGCAGGCCCGCTCCACCGCGAACCAGACGATCTCGTCGGTGGTGGCCTGCTCGGGCACGGTGACCGGGAACAACCCCCAGGTGACGGTGAGTTGGCGGGCGGTGGCTTCGCTCGGGCTCAGCCCGATCAAGGGCGCCGTGGGGCGGAACCGGGCGATGGCACGGGCGCTGGCCCCGGTGCGGGTGCAGCACAGGATGGCATCGGCCTCGACGTTGAGCGCCAGCTGCCAGGCGCCGGCGCTGGTGGCGGCGGTGATGGCCAGGAGCCCCGGCAGGGAGTGCAGGCGTTGGAGCTTTCCCAGCCGGCCACCCCACTGGACGTAGTCGGCCTCGGCCTCGGCCCGGATGGCGATGCGGGCCATGGTGCGCACAGCCGAGACGGGATCATGGCCGATGGCGGTCTCGGCCGAGAGCATGAGGGCATCGGTGCCGTCGAACACGGCGTTGGCGATGTCGGACACCTCGGCCCGGGTGGGCGTGGGGGCGTGCACCATCGACTCGAGCATCTGGGTGGCGGTGATCACCGGCCGCCCCCATGCCACACAGGTGCGGATGATGTGCTTCTGCAGGTGAGGGACCTCCTCGATGGGGCACTCCACCCCCAGGTCACCCCGGGCGATCATCACCGCATCGGCCACGTCGATGATCTCGGTGAGCTGGTCGACGGCCGGCCGGGTCTCGATCTTGGCCACGAGGAGGGGACCGCCGGGACCGGCCGCGGCCCTGGCCCGGGAGATGTCGTCGGCCGAGCGGACGAAGGAGATGGCCACCATGTCGAAGCCGGCGGCCACCACCTCGCGGAGCAGGTCCAGATCGGCAGCGGTCGGCGACGAGGCCCGGAGGCGACCGGCAGGAACGTGCAGGCCGGGCCGGCCCTGGAGCCAGCCACCGTTGTGCACCACCGCGACGGCCTTGTCGGGGCCGGCGGCCTCGACCTCGAGGACCACGGCCCCGTCCCCGAGGGCGAGCTGATCGCCGACCTCCAGGTCGCCCACCAGGCCGGGTTCGTCGACGGTGATGGTGGTCGAGTCACTCGGCCCCGGCCCGGCCGCCAGGCCGACTCTGTCGCCCACCACCAGCAGGGCCCCGCCGGGCATGGGGAACGGACCGGTGCGGACCTTGGGCCCGGGGAGGTCGGCCAGGACGCCGACGATGCGACCACAGTCGGCGGCAGCGGCTCGGATCAGGCCCAGGTTCTCGAGGTGGGAGGCGAGCGAGCCGTGGGCAAAGCCCAGCCGGGCCACGTCCATTCCCGACTCCACCAGGTGCTTGATGGCTTCGGGCGAGTCGGAGGCCGGCCCGATGGTGGCGACGATCTTGGTGCGGCGCGCCATCCCGCTCACGCTAGGGGACCACGCCACGCTCCGGCCTGACGGTTGGAGGAACAGCGCGTAGACCCAGCGTTTCCGATTCGGTCCAGCGGTGGGCTGCCGGCCGCAACCGCTTCACCCACGGTGATGCTCGAACCCCTGGACCCCATGGGTGCCATGGCGCGGTCGGGTGGCGACCCATCTGAGCCGCTCCGTGCCTCGACCGATCGTGGACGCGACGAATGGCTGCGCTCTAGCTTGGGTTCGTCAGTCAAGCTGGCTTCGCCCCAGTCCTCGAACCTTCGTCACCTCGCACCCGGTGAAGCCGAGAAGCCCGAGGAGGAGCGATGGCACTGAACTTGAACAACATCATGTTGGGCTCGGAGGATCCCAAGAGGCTCGCCGACTTCTACACCACGGTCCTGGGCGCCCCCGACCCCGACTGGAGCGACGACGCCAACGGCTGGTTCGGCTTCCAGGCGGGCGCCGGCAGCATGGCCATCGGGCCCCACAGCGACGTCAGGGGCCCGAACCAGCAGCCGGGCCGCATCATGCTCAACTTCGAGACGACCGACGTGCAAGGCGAGTTCGAGCGCATCAAGGCAGGGGGTGCCGAGGTCGTGGCCGAGCCGTACCAACCCCAAGGCGGCCCCGGGATGTCGATGTGCACGTTCGCCGACCCCGACGGCAACTACTTCCAGCTGGCCACGCCCTGGGACCCAGAGTCGACCTGATCTGCGAGTGACGGTGAGCCGGCCTGTAGGCGGGGTTCTGTCCAGCGCCGAAGCGCCTGGGTGGCCATCCATCTCACGCGGCCTACCTGGGGATGCCGCCTCCGAGGAGGTGGCGGGCGGGCAGCCCGTTCCCACGCTTGGCCTTGCTCCGGGTGGGGTTTGCCGAGCCGCCCGGGTCACCCCGGGCGCTGGTGCGCTCTTACCGCACCGTTTCACCCTTACCTGTGGCTGTACCGGTTTCCCGGCCCAGCCCATCGGCGGTCTGTTCTCTGTGGCACTTTCCTGCGGGTCACCCCGACTGGCATCTCGCCAGCACCCTGCCCTGTGGAGCCCCGACCTTCCTCGACACGATCAGCGACGCCGTCGTGCCGCGGCCACCCAGCCGGCTCACCGTCGTCCCTAGTATGCCCCCGATGGTGGGGGGTGGGGCGCCGGCCGGGTGGCGGGCGTGAGCCGGGCCGAGGCGCCGGGCGGCAGCGAGCCCGAGGGATGGAATCTCCGCTACCAGGGGAACGAGCCGGTCTTCACCACCGATCCCTCGGACTTGCTCGGACCCGAAACCGGGGGCCTGGTCCCGGGACGGGCCCTCGACCTGGGTAGCGGAGAGGGTCGCAACGCCCTGTGGCTGGCCCAGCGGGGATGGCGGGTGACCGCCGTCGACTTCTCCGATGTCGGCGTGGCCAAGGCCCGACGCTTGGCCGAGGGTCTCGGCGTCGAGGTCGACTGGGTGGTGGCCGATTTGCGCTCCTACCACCCCCCAGAGGACACCTTCGATGTGGTCATCCAGTCCTTCGTCCACCTCCCTGCGAACGAACGGGGAGCGATCCTGCGCCGCGCCTCGGCCGCATTGCGTCCCGGAGGATCGATCCTCGTCGTGGGCTACGACGTCAGCCACCTCGACCACGGCGCCCCCGGCGGCCCGAGTGACCCCGCCCTACTGCTCACGGTCGACGGCCTGGTGGCCGACCTGGCCGGTCTGGAGATCGAGCGGGCCGAGCGGAGGCGGGTTCCGGTCGAGGGCGACGAGGAGGACACGGGGCGTTTCGCGGTCGACGTGGTGGTGCGGGCCCGTCGCGTCACCCCCTTCAGGGCCGCTCGACCAGCCGGGCCTTGGCTCGCCGGCCCGGGAGCTTGACCACCTCGATGGCGTGGGGGAGCTGGTCTTTGACGTCGTCCTCGTGGGTGACCACCAGGACCTGGCGGAAGCGACCCCGGAGCCGCTCCAAGGCACGGAGCATGCGGTCCTTGCGGTCGGCGTCGAGCGGGCCGAAGACCTCGTCGAGCACCAGCAACCCGATCTGGCCGCCGGACTGGAAGCACAGGTGCTCGCTGACGGCCACCCGCAGGGCCAGGCTGGCCAGGTCGGCCTCCGAGCCGGAGAAGCGCTCCAGTCCGTAGGCCACCCCCTGGTCGCAGATGTTGATGCCGTAGCTCTCGGGGTCGACCTGGAGCTCGTCGTACTCGGCGTCGGTGAGCTCAGCGAACAGCGAGGCGGCCTGGCGGGACAGGCGAGGCCCCACCGCGCCCACCAGCTCGTTGCGAAAGGCGCCCAACATCTCGGCCAGGCGCCCGAGGTGGCGGGCTCGCTCGCTCAACGAGTGCAGTTGGAGGTACTGCTCCTGGGCCGCCGTCAGGACCCGACGGGCCTCCTCGGCGCGAGCCTCGTCACGCGCCGCCTGCAGGTCGGCCCGATGAGCCAACTGGTCGGCACCGTCCTGGGCCTGCTCGGCCAGCTCGAGGACCCGGCGGGCGTCGGCCAGGGCTTGGGGGGAGAAGGCCAGGCCTCGGACCTTGTCCCGGAGGGTCTCCAGACGGCCGCCGAGGGAGTCACGGTCGTGGCGCTGGGCGGCGCGCTCGACCTCGGCCTGGGGGGCTCGCTCGAGCCGACCGCACAAGCGCTGACGCTCGGCCTCGGCCTGGCGTCGGCGCTCGATGTCGCGAACCAGGCCCACCTCCTCGCCCGGTTGCAGGGGTGGGTCGAGGGTCGTCGTCACCTCGTCGAGCGCCAGTCGGGCGGCGTGGGCGGCCGCTCGCTGCTGGTCCCACGTCCGGCGGGCCTGGCGGGCCTGTTCCTCCTCGACCCCGAGACGGTGGGCTTCGGCCCCCGCGTCGCGGGCCGTGCGGGCCAGGCCGGCCTCCATGCCGACCAGTTGGGCCAGCCGTCGCTCGGCCCTGGTCAGCTCCTCCCGGCGGTGGGCCTGGACCTGCTCGAAGGCGGTTCCCAGGCACTGGCCGCACAGCGGGCAGTCGGCTTCACCCGTCAGCCCGTCGGCGTCGGCCACCACGGCCGCGGCCTGCTCCCGGGCCCTCCGGAGCTCGCTCAGCTGGGCCCGCTGGGCCTCGAGGGCCGACTGGGCCACCTCGGCGGCGCGGCGAGCCCCGGCCACCAGGGCGTCGTCGGGTCCCGATGGCTCCTTGTCGACCACCACGGCGGCCAGCGACCGCTCCGCCCGACGCAGCTCCTCGGCCCGGCGGAGCCGGGCCTCGCTGGCGGCCAGCCCGACGCCGGCCTCAGCCAGCTCCACCACCCGGACGCGAGCACTTGCCAGGGCGGCCAGCTCGTCGTCGAGGCGGGCCAGTCGCGCTACCGCGGCATCGTGCTGGCGCCTGACCTCGCGCCCTTCGGCCCTGAGCGACTCGTGCTCGGCCTCCCGCACGGCGAGCTCGTCGTGGGCTCGGCGGGCCTGGCTGAGCTGGCGCCGCCGTTCACCGAGCTCGGTGGACATCCGCTCGGCTGCGGCCCTGCTGGTGGCCGCGGTGGCCCGGGCCTGCTCGGCCTCGTGGGCCAGCGCCTCGGCGTCGGGGAGCAGGGCCCGTACCCGCTCGACGTCACCGTGGGCCGACCGGGCGTCGCGCCGGGCCTGGTCGCGTGCCGAGTCGATGGGCGTGATGCCGAGCAGTTTGAGCACCAGGTCACGGCGTTTGGCCGGGGTGGTGCCGGCGAAGGCGGCCAACTGCTTCTGCTCGGCGAAGACCGAAGCCCGGAAGGAGGCGTCGTCCAAGCCCAGGATCGACCGCAGGTAACGATTGGTGTCCCGTACGCCCTCGGCCACATGGTGACCGTCGGCGCTGGCCCGGGCCTTGACGGTGTGGTTGACGCCGCTGACCGTGCGCCGGACGGAGTAGAGGTGACCCTCGTGTTCGACCTCGATCTCGACCAGCGCCTCTTCGTCGACGCCCGACGTGCGCACCTGGTCGTTACCGGTGCGCGACCAACCGAAGAGGGCAAAGGGGATGGACTCCACGAGCGCTGATTTCCCGGCGCCGTTGGCGCCGTAGACCCCCACCAGCCCCGGCGGGACATCGAGGTCCACCTCGTCGGCGAAGACCCGGTAGTTGCGGAGGCGCAGGCGGGTGACGCGCATGCCTAACCCGCCTCCTCTACGGCCCGGACGAGGTAGTCGTGCCCGAGCCGGCGGATGCCGGTGGCGTCGAAGCCGGTGAGGTCCTGGCCGTCGACGTAGCCGTCCCAGCGGGCGGGCATGGAGGCCAGGTCGGCCAGGTCGGCCACGGGCATGGCGGCGTCGACGAAGCTGGGTTCGAGTTTGAGGTGCAGGCCGGCACCGGCAGCTTCGTGCACGGCGTGGAGGTCGAGCAGGCGGTAGGCCTCGGGGTCGACCCCTTCGAGGTAGAGACGGGCCACGGCGCCCTGGGGCACGGCGGCCACCCGCTCGAACACCAGGGCGGCCACCTCTGCGGGCGACAGGCCGAGGGCGTCGACGGTCGGGAGGGTGACGAGGGGGCGCTGGTGGGGCAGGGCCAGGTGACGGCACTGCCCGGTGTCGGTGTCGAGGACCACGATGCCCTTGGGCCGGCCGGGGTCGTCGGCGAAGGTGAAGGTGTCGGTGGAGCCGGCGTACCAGACGCCGGGGCGGACCCGGGTGTGGACGTGGTAGTGGCCGAGCAGCACCAGGTCGGCCCGCAGCAGCCGGTCGTCGACCTCGATCTCGTTGATGTCGGCGTAGCGACGCTCGACCGACGGAACCAGGGGGTGGGCCAGCAACAGGTTGGAAGAGTCGAGCGAGCGGGAGGCAGCGGCCTGGTCGAGCGCTTCCACGGTGGCCTCGGCCGTGAGCATCTGGGGCACGGCGTGCACCACCAGGCCGGGCAGCTCGATGCGCTCGTAGGCCATGCGGTGGGCGAAGTGCACGTCGGCGCCGAAGGTGTCGGCCAGGGCCGCGTAGGGGCTGGCCGTGCCGGGGAGCCGGGGCGTGTCGTGGTTGCCGGTGATGACGACCGCAGGGATGCCGTGGTGGCGGATCCGGGCCAGGGCCCGCTGGGCCAGGCGGTAGGACCGGTAGGTGGGACGGGGGTGGTCGAAGATGTCACCCAGCCACAGCACCGCGTCGGGTGCCTGGGCCAGGGCCAGGTCGACGGCGGCCTCGAAGGACGACTCGAAGTCGAGCTCGCGCACGTTGACGCCGTCGACGCTGTAAGGCAGATAGGAGCGACCGAGGTGGGCGTCTCCGAGGGCGGCGACCTTCATGGGTCCCCATGCTAGGAACTGGGTCGGACAGTTACACGGATGTAGTTCCAGACGTGTCATTCGAAAGGCGCGTGACGCCCCCGCCCCCGGGGTGGTAGAACGGCGGCAACGGGAGCTCGGACGGACCGGGCTGAGAGGGTGCCTGCGGGCACCGACCGCAGACCTGATCCGGGTAATGCCGGCGGAGGGAGCAGAAATTGGACACCGACGGTGGTGTGCTGGCCGCACAGAAGCGCTATGCGGCGGGGCCCGACGGGCTGCGGGTGCCCTTCCGGGAGGTGGCCCTGCACCCCACCAACGGCCCTGGCGGGCCGGTGGCCAACGAGGCGGTGCGGCTGTACGACACCAGCGGGCCGGGCAGCGTGCCCGCCCAGGGCCTGCCTGCCCTGCGCCGAGGTTGGATCTTGGCCCGGGGCGACGTGGAGGCCTATCCGGGGCGTCCGGTGAACCGTCGTGACGACGGTCGCCGGCGGGTGGCCCTGGCCAACGGCAACGGTGGCGCCACCGGTCCGGGTCGGACGGGCGGCTGCCTGCGGGCGACGAGCGGGGCCAACGTCAGCCAGCTCCACTACGCCCGGCGGGGCGAGATCACCCCGGAGATGGCCTTCGCCGCTGTCCGTGAGGGGGTGGCGCCCGAGATGGTGCGCGACGAGCTGGCCCGGGGGCGGGCCATCCTGCCCGCCAACGTCAACCACCCCGAGTCCGAGCCGATGGTCATCGGACGGGCGTTCCTGGTCAAGGTCAACGCCAACATCGGCAACTCCTCGGTCACGTCCTCGATCGACGAGGAGGTGGAGAAGCTGACCTGGGCCACCCGTTGGGGGGCCGACACGGTGATGGACCTTTCCACCGGCGCCGACATCCACACCACCAGGGAGTGGATCGTCCGCAACTCTCCCGTCCCCATCGGTACGGTGCCCATCTACCAGGCCCTGGAGAAGACCGACGGCAAGGCCGAGGAGTTGACCTGGGACCTCTACCGGGACACGCTCATCGAGCAGGCCGAGCAGGGCGTCGACTACTTCACGGTCCACGCCGGCGTGCGCGCCGCCTACATCGACCTGGCCGCCCGCCGGGTCACCGGCATCGTCAGCCGGGGCGGGTCGATCATGGCGGCCTGGTGCCTGGCCCATGGCCGGGAGAACTTTCTCTACACCCACTACGAGGACATCTGCGAGATCATGGCCGCCTACGACGTGGCTTTCTCGCTGGGCGACGGCCTGCGCCCGGGTTGTATCGCCGACGCCAACGACGAGGCCCAGTTCGCCGAGCTGGCCACCCTGGGCGAGCTGACCGAGCGGGCCTGGCGTCACGACGTGCAGGTCATGGTGGAGGGGCCGGGGCACGTGCCCTTGCACAAGATCGCCGAGAACGTGGCCCGCCAGATGGAGCTGTGCCACGAGGCGCCCTTCTACACCCTCGGTCCCCTGACCACCGACGTCGCCCCCGGCTACGACCACATCACCTCGGCCATCGGGGCGGCCACCATCGGGATGCACGGCACGGCCATGCTCTGCTACGTCACGCCCAAGGAGCACCTGGGCCTGCCCGACCGCGACGACGTCAAGGAGGGGATGATCGCCTACAAGATCGCGGCGCATGCCGCCGACCTGGCCAAGGGCCACCCCGGCGCCCAGGTGTGGGACGACGCCTTGTCGGCCGCCCGCTTCGACTTCCGCTGGGAGGACCAGTTCAACCTGGCCCTGGACCCCGACACGGCCCGGTCCTACCACGACGCCACCCTGCCGGCCGGGGCGGCCAAGTCAGCCCACTTCTGCTCCATGTGCGGCCCCAACTTCTGCTCCATGCGCATCAGTCACGACGTGCGTGACCGGGCCGGGGCGGCGGCCCCCGTCGGTGACGCCTGAGCCCAGCCGTCCCGCGCGACTGCCGCGCCTGCATCTGGTGACCCTGTCGGGGGCGCCCGGCGTGGTGGTGGCGTCGGTCGACGCCGCCCTGGCCGGGGGAGCGCCACTCGTGCAACTGCGGGCCAAGGAGGGAAGCGACCGGTTCCGCTACGAGCTGGCCCGGGAGGTGGTAACCCGCTGCCACCACGCCGGGGCCTGGTGCCTGGTCAACGACCGGGCCGACATCGCCCTGGCCGCGGGAGCCGACGGGGTCCACCTCGGGGCCGACGATCTGGCCGTGGCGGCGGTGCGGGCGCTGGTCGGTCCCCAACTGGTGGTGGGAGCCACGTGCCGGGACCCGGCCTCGGCCCGTCGGGCCGAGGCCGAGGGGGCCGACTACCTGGGCGTGGGGCCGGCCTACGCCACCACCACCAAGTCGGGCCTGCCCGAGCCGATCGGGGCCGAGGGGGTGGGACGGGTGGCGGTCGCCGTCGACCTTCCCGTGATCGCCATCGGCGGCGTGACGGTCGGGCGGATCACCGAGCTCCTCGACGCCGGCGCCTACGGGGTGGCGGTGGCCGGTGCCGCCTTTGCCACCGGAAGCGCCGAGACGTCGGCGGCCACCACGGAACTGGTGGCCGCCCTCGACCGTTGGGCACGGTCGCCGGCATGAAGGTGATGGTGGTGGGCGGCGGCGTCATCGGGCTGAGCATCGCCTGGCGGGCGGCGGGCGCAGGCATGACCGTCACCGTGGTCGATCCCGCACCCGGCCGGGGCGCCACCGGGGTGGCGGCGGGCATGCTGGCGCCGGTCACCGAGGTGCACTACGGGGAGGAGGCGGTGCTGGCGCTCAACCTGGAGTCGAGCGCCTGCTACCCCGACTTCGTGGCCGAGCTGGAGGAGTGCTCGGGCCAGCCGACCGGCTACCGGGAGTCGGGCACGCTCAGCGTGGCCCGCGACGCCGACGACCTGGCCGCTCTCGACGCGCTGGTGGCCTACCAGCGCGGCCTGGGCCTGGCGGTCGAGCGCCTGCGTAGCCGGGAGCTGCGTCGCCTGGAGCCGGCGCTGGCCCCGGTGTGCGGGGTGGCGCCCTGGTGCCCGGTGACCACCAGGTCGATCCCCGTCGCCTGGCCTCGGCCCTGCTCGAGGCCGGCCGGCGCCTGGGGGTCGAGCAGTGTCGGCGTCGGGCCACCGGCGTGGGACCCGGCCGGGTGGAGCTGGAGGGGGCGAGGTCCTCTCCGGCGATGCCGTGGTGGTCGCCGCCGGGTGCTGGTCGTCGCACCTGGAGGGCCTGCCGAGCGACGTGGCCGCCGCCATCCGTCCGGTGAAGGGCCAGATCCTGCGCCTGCGCAGTCCGGAGGAGTCGACCCTGGTCAGCCACAACGTCCGTGGCCTCGACGCCTACCTGGTGGCGAGGAGCGACGGCGAGCTGGTCGTGGGGCCACCGTGGAGGAGCGGGGCTACGACACCACGGTCACGGCCGGGGCGGTGCACGACCTGTTGCGGGCCGCCCTGGAGCTGGTGCCCGACGTGGCCGAGCTCGCGCTGGTGGAGTCGTCGGCCGGGCTGCGCCCGGGTACCCCGGACAACGCCCCCGTGGTGGGTGCGACCGACACCGAAGGCCTGGTGGTGGCCACCGGCCACTACCGCAACGGCATCCTGTTGGCCCCGGCCACGGCGGCGGCCGTCGTCGAGTTGCTGGGCACCGGCGAGGCACCGCCGTCCGTCGCCCCCTTCTCGCCCCGGCGCTTCGAGCGGGTGGCCTCGTGAAGGTCGTGGTCAACGGTGAGGAGCGAACAGTTGACACCGTTTGCACGGTGGCCAACCTGGCTGCCGACCTCGACGTGGGACCCAAGGGCGTGGCCGTGGCCGTCAACGGGGAAGTGGTGGGCCGTAGCGCCTGGGCCGGTCGCACGCTCGACGAAGGCGACCGGGTCGAGGTGCTTGGCGCCATGCAGGGAGGATGAGGGCCGTGAGCGAACCCGCATCGAGCTTTGTGTGCACGGATGGTCCTCAGGCCACCAGCAGTGCACACAAAGCCGGGGCGGAGCCAGGAGGCGTGGCCGACGACACAGGGAGCGACGACGACGGACTGGTCATCGGCGGGGTCACCTTCGGGTCCCGACTGATCCTCGGGACCGGAGGGGCCGCCAGCCTGGAGGTGCTCGAGGCGTCCCTGGTGGCGGCCGGGGCCGAGATGGCCACGGTGGCCCTGCGCCGCATCGACCCCGCCACCCAGGGTTCGATCCTCGACGTGTTGACGGCTGCCGGTGTGCGTCTGCTGCCCAACACCGCCGGGTGCTTCACCGCCCGGGACGCGGTCCGCACCGCGCAGTTGGCTCGTGAGGCGTTCGCCACCGACTGGGTCAAGCTGGAGGTCATCGGTGACGACCGCACCCTGTTGCCCGACGCCGTCGAGCTGCTCGACGCGGCCGAGGAGCTGGTGGACGACGGCTTCACCGTCCTGGCCTACACCAACGACGACCTCATCCTGGCCCGGCGCCTGGAGGACCTCGGGTGCGCCGCAGTCATGCCCCTGGGTTCGCCCATCGGGAGCGGCGCCGGCATCAACAACCCTTACAACCTGGCTCTGATCACCGAGCGGCTGTCCGTGCCCGTGGTGCTCGACGCCGGCGTGGGTACCGCGTCGGACGCCGCCCTGGCCATGGAGCTGGGCTGTGACGCGGTGTTGCTGGCCACGGCCGTGACCCGGGCCCGAGAGCCGGTGCGCATGGCCGAGGCCATGCGCTCGGCGGTGGCGGCCGGACGTCTGGCCCGCCGGGCCGGACGCATCCCCGTGCGCCGCTACGCCCTGGCGTCCACCCCCACCGAAGGCCGGGCCGAGTGGGAGCGCGACCGGTGACACCGACGCGGCCCTGTCCTTTTGGTGTTGACACCCAGCAGGTGGGCGCATGAGACGAAAAAACGAAGCGCCGGTGCCGGTGGGACCGTTGCTGGTGCTCACCGACCGGCGGCAGGCCACCCGCCTCGGACTGGTGGCCACGGTGGCGGCGGCGGTGGGCGGCGGCGCCCGGGCCGTGGTCCTGCGGGAGAAGGACCTGGCTCGCCCGGCCCGACAGGAGCTGGCCGTGGCCCTGCAGGCGGTGCTGGCACCGGTGGACGGGAGGTTGCTCATCGCCGGCACCGACGTCGGGCTGGCCCGGGCCACCGGTGCCCACGGGCTCCACCTGGCGGCGGCCGACCCGTGGCCCGGCGACCTCACCGATCTCGTCGTGGGCCGGTCGGGCCACGACCACGACGAAGTGCGGGCGGCGGCCGCCGAGGGGGCCGAGTACGCCACCGTCTCGCCCGTGCTGGCCAGCCCGTCCAAACCCGGCTACGGCCCCGTCCTCGGGATGGACGGGCTGGGCGCCCTGGCCGCCGTCACCGATCTTCCCCTTTTCGCTCTGGGCGGCATGACCGAGGAGTCGGCCGCCGAGGCCCTGGCCGCCGGGGCCCACGGTGTGGCCGTGATGGGAGCGGTCATGGCCAGCCCGGACCCGGGCGCGACCGTGGCCGCACTGTTGGCCACCATGGCCGGCACGGTCGCCACGGTCGCCGGCGCCCTGATTGGGACTCGCCGATGACGGTCACGCCACCGGTCGTGCTGGTCGTCGCCGGGTCGGACTCGGGCGGGGGAGCGGGCATCCAGGCCGACGTACGCACGCTGGCCGCCCACGGCGTGTTCTCCACGACCGCCGTCACCGCCCTGACCGCCCAGAACACCCAGGGGGTCCGAGGGGTGCACGTGGCCCCGGTGGACGTCGTGGCCGCCCAGATCGAGGCGGTGCTGGCCGATTTCGACGTGCGGGCCACCAAGACCGGGATGTTGGCCGGCGTCGCGACGGTCGAGGTCGTGGCCCGCTATGCCGCCGAGGGGCGGTTGCCCGCCCTGGTCGTCGACCCGGTGATGGTGTCGGCGTCGGGCGACCGCCTGCTCGAACCCGAGGCCGAGGAGGCCTACCGCCGTCTGCTGTTCCCCCATGCCACCGTGGTGACCCCCAACCTCCTCGAGGCCTCCGTCCTGGTGGGGCGGACGCTCGGGACGGTGTTCGACATGGGCGAGGCCGCCCGGGAGCTGGCCACCACCACCGGTGCCCGGGCGGTGATGGTCAAGGGGGGCCACCTCGACGCTGATGTGGCCGTCGACGTGGTCTGGGACGGGTGCCATCTGCACGAACTGGGGGGGCCCCGGATCGCGACCACCAACAACCACGGCACCGGCTGCAGCCTGGCGTCGGCCATCGCCGCCGGCCTGGCCTCCGGCCACGAGCTCCTTCCCTCCATCAGGGCGGCCAAGGCCTACGTCTGCCGGGGCCTGGAAGCAGCGACCGGGTGGCGTCTCGGCCACGGCCGCGGCCCCATCGACCACTTCGCCCACGAGGCCCCCGACGATGCCGGCGAGGGGGGTGTAGGCGCCACCTTCGGCCCCGGTGACGGCGGAGGCACCCACCCGCCGGTCGATCCCGGATCGTAGGTCCACCACTTCGACCGCCGGGCCTGCCACCATCCGGCCATGCTCAAGTCCAAGGCCACGGTGGCGGACCGGTTCCACCCGCCCGAGCTGCGGTGCCTGTCCATCGGTGTCACCCTGCGCTCCTGTGGCGGCCAGGCCGTGCCCGGTCCGGGACCCGAGCGGGTCATGATCGCCTCGCCCCGCCACACCTTCGCCGACCTGGCGCTGGCCATCGACGAGGCCTTTGGTCGTTGGGAGCTCGCTCGACGTCGGGAGTTCCGCTTCGCCGACGGGTCGCGGGCGGGCGAAGCGAGCGACGGACGTCACCGGCGGAATCTCGTCGACGACCGGCGGGCCCGGCTCCACCGCCTCCAGGAGGGCGAGCGCTTCACCTACGTGGCCGACACCGGCCAATGCTGGGGCCACGAGTGCCTGGTGATGGGATGGATCCATCCCGAGGAGGTCCTGCTCGACGGGCCCAGCCATCCGGTGGTCTACCAGGCGGTGCGCAGGAGCTCGACGGTGGTGTCGGGAGCCAAGATCACGAGCTGAGGTCCGGGGCCCTCAGGCGCAGAGATCGGTCCGGCACTCGGGGCACAGGCCCAGGGCGTCGGCCGACTCCGCGGCATCACAACGCCAGCAATTGTCCGGGCGGGGGTCGATGGGTCCGGCGTCCCAGAGCACCGGTGTGCCCCGGGGGCGCGATCGCGAGCGCGGTTGGCGCAGCCGGTCGCGAGCGGAGGCGGCGTCGCGGTGCAGGGCGGCGAAGGTGGCCTCGAGGGCCGCGGGCAGCGATGGTTGGGGAGACGGATGGGTTCCGGTGCTGATCCTTCCCATGGTGTTCGCTGCCCCGGTCGCCGTCAATGGATGTTCCCCGCACTCACCGAGTTGGGCGCTCACCCGAGCGGGCCGGCGGCCGGATCTGTCGCCCCCTCGCCGGTGGCCCGGGGGGGGCCGAGGCGCTGGGCCAACAGGGCGCCGAGGAGACCGCAGGAGTAGGCCAGGAAGGCGGCGAAGGCCAAGCTCGCCGGTGACACCGACTCGCCGCTGGCCAGGCGACGCACGAGGCCGACACCCTGGATGACGGCGAAGGCGCCCAACGCCGCCAGGGCCCCGTTGCTCAGCGGGCCGACGCCGGCTCGGCGGGCGGCGACGAAGCCACCGGCCCCGAACGCCACCAGGATGGGAGCCAGGAACACGAAAGCGACGAGGCTGCTGGTGTCGCCACCGTCGACCACGAGCTGGCCGACCAGGCCGACGGGCAGGGCGATGGCGACAGCGGTGAGGGCGCCGAGAAGGACGGCCCGGGGTTCGACGGTCCTCACGTCGGGCGTGGCGTGCGTGGGGGACGAAGGCCGGACAAGGAAGCGGGGTGGACACGCGGGCGGAGGCCACTGGACATTGGGGCGAGGGTACGCGGGTCGGTCTGCGCTCGGGTCGAAGGGCCGGGGCCGAGCAACGGGAGCCCGAACGCGAGCGCGCTTGTACCTGGACGCATCCGAGCCACTGCACCATACTGCACCTTCGGGCGCTGTCCGTGACGGTCCACGCAAGCAACGGGAGTCGTACATGAAGCAGACCTGGCGTCAGCATGCGGCGTGCCGGGGCATCGATCCAGACGTCTTCTATCCCATGGACGAGGACGACGAGGCCGAGGCGGCCAAGGAGGTCTGCTCGGCCTGTCCTGTGCGCCAAGCCTGCCTGGAGCACGCCTTGTCCCACCGGGAGCGTGACGGCGTCTGGGGCGGGGCCACCGAGCGGGAAAGGCGCCGGATGCTGCGCCACCGTCGCCGCTCGGCGTGAGTCGCCCGGCCCTGCCTCCCGAGGCATGACTGCCACGTTCCAGGAGCAGGGCGGATGGCCCGGCGTGTTGCGGCTGCTCCTGGCCCACGAGGATCTCGCCGCCGACCACGCCCGCTCGGCCTTGGCCGAGGTGCTCGACGGTGCTGCCACCCCGGCTCAGTTGGCGGCGTTCGTGGTGGCCCTACGCATGAAGGGCGAGACGGTCGCCGAGATCGCTGGGTTGGTGGCGGCCATGCGCGACGCGGCTGAGCGGGTCGAGTTGCCGGCCGGCCTGGTGGCGGTGGACACCTGTGGCAGTGGTGGAGGAGCCAGCCGACGCCAGGGTGCCTTCAACGTCTCGACCATCGCTGCCCTGGTCATCGCCGGCGCCGAGGTGGCGGTCTGCAAGCACGGCAACCGGGCGGCGTCGTCGACCAGCGGTTCGGCTGACCTCCTCGAGGCCATGGGCATGGTGATCGACCTCGGTCCGGCCGGGGTGGCCCGTTGCGTGACCGAGGCCGGGATGGGCTTCTGCTTCGCTCCCCGCTTCCACCCCGCCATGCGCCATGCCGGCCCCACCCGGCGCGAGCTGGGCGTGTCCACGGTGTTCAACTTCCTCGGGCCCCTGGCCAATCCGGCCGGGGTGCGGCGACAGGTGGTGGGGGTGAGCGACCCAGTCATGGCCGAGCGCATGGTGGGCGTGCTGGAGGCCACGGGGACGGAGCGGGCCATGGTGGTCTTCGGCCACGACGGTCTCGACGAGCTGACCACCACGACCACGTCGACCGTGTTGGAGTTGCGTGACGGCGCGGTGCGGGCCAGCGAGCTCGACCCCCTGGATCTGGGCATCCCCCGGGCGGAGGTGGCGGCCATACGGGGCGGTGACGCCCGAGCCAACCTCGACCTGGCCCGACGCGTGCTCGGCGGTGAGCACGGTCCACACCGTGACCTGGTGCTGCTCAACGCCGCTGCCGGCCTGGTGGCGGGGGGGCGGGCCGACGACATGGCCGGGGGCTACGAGGCCGCGGTCGCCTCGGTGGACGACGGAGCCGCGGCCCGGATGGCCGAGCGGGTGGTGGCCGTCTCCCGCCAGGCGGCGACGACGCCGGAGGGCGACTGAACGGGTTGTTCCTCGCCCAGGCTCGACATGGGACGCGACGTCGTGGCGACCGTAGGACCGGAAGGCGATCATGGTCTTGGTGTGTAGCCGGGGACCGCCTGGTCCACGGAGCCGTGGCGGCTCGCGCCTAGCCTTCGCCGGGCGTGTACCTCAAGAGCCTGACCCTGCGGGGGTTCAAGTCCTTCGCCGACACCACCACCCTGCACCTGGAGCCGGGCATCACCGTGGTGGTGGGGCCCAACGGCAGTGGCAAGTCCAACGTGGTCGACGCCGTGGCCTGGGTGCTGGGTGCCCAGGGCCCCCGCTCGCTGCGGTCCACCAAGATGGACGACGTCATCTTCGCCGGGACGGCCAGCCGGCCGGCGCTGGGACGGGCCGAGGTGAGCCTCACCATCGACAACACGTCGGGGATGCTGCCCATCGACTTCGCCGAGGTCACCATCAGTCGCACCCTGTTCCGCAGCGGGGCCAGCGACTACGCCGTCAACCAGGTGCCGTGTCGCCTGCTCGACATCCAGGAGCTGCTCAGCGACTCGGGTGTGGGCCGGACCCAGCACGTCATCGTGGGGCAGGGCCAACTCGAAGCCGTGCTCGAAGCTCGCCCCGAGGAGCGGCGGGCCGTCATCGAGGAGGCGGCCGGGGTCCTCAAGTACCGACGGCGCAAGGAGAAGGCCGAGCGTCGCCTGGTTGCGACCGAGGCCAACCTGGTCCGGTTGACCGACTTGGCCCGGGAGGTGCGGCGCCAGCTGCGGCCGCTGGAGCGCCAGGCCGAGGCAGCCCGACGCCACGGGGACCTGATGACCGAGCTCGGGGCCATCCGCCTCCACCTGGCCGGCCGGGAGCTGGCGGCATTGGCAGGACGACGGGCCGCCAACGAGGACTCGGGTGCCTGCGTCGGGGCCGAGGAGGGCAAGGTCCGGGCCGAGTTGGGTGCCCTCGATGCCGAGGTCGACCTGGCTCAGCGAGCGCTGGTGGCGGCGGGCGCCGACGGGTCGGCCGAGGTGCTGGGCCGGGTGGAGCGCCTGCGTGAGCAAGCCCGGGGACTGTCCGCGGTCCTGGCCGAGCGCCGGCGGGGGGCGGCCCGGGAGCGGGCTGCGGCCTTGGACGAGACGGTCGTGGCCAGCCTGGAGGACGAGGCCAGCCGTCTGCGGGCCGAGCTGGAGGAGGTGGAGGCCACCGGGGCCCTCCTCGCTCCTGAGATCGAGCGCCTGGCCGGGGCCGAAGCGAGGCTGGAGGAGGAAGGAGAGGCGCTGCTGGCCGAGGCACTGCGGGTGGAGTCACTGCACGTAGAGGCACTGCAGGGCGGGGCGCTGGGGGCAGACGCGCGGGAGGGGGCCGCCGGCGACACCGGCGCCTCCGGTTGTCTCCCCGAGGGCGCACCGCCTCCTGGCGACCTGGCCCGCCAGGCCCGGACGGAGCTGGCCATGGTGGAGGCGGCCGTCGAGCGTGGTGACCCGGAGTGTGCCCGCACCCGCGTCCGGGCGGCCGCGCTGGTGGAGCGCCGGCAGCGACTGGTGGCCGAGCGCAGGGCGCTGGCCCAGCGCCTGGATGGGGCCAGAGATGCGATGGTCCGGGCCCGGGCCGGGCAGGCCACCGCGACCGACGAGGTGGCCCGGGCCGAGGCGTCGCGCGTCGGGGTCGAGGCCGAGCTCCGTGATGCCGACGCCCAGCGCCACACCTGGAGCGCCCGGGCCGACGCGCTGGCGGCGGCCCTCGACGAGGCCCGGGCCCGGGCCGGCGTGGAGCGCCTGGCCGATGTGGCCGCGACGGTTGCCACCCTGCCCGAACTGGTAGACGTCGACGAGGGTTGGGAGGCGGCGTTCGCCGCGGCCGCCGGGGCCGCTCTCGGTGCGGTGGTCGTGGGCGGGGGCGACGAGGTGGCGCGGCGCTGCCTGGCCCGGCTGCGCCAGCACGGGGCCGGTGTCGTCCTCGGCCTCGACGTCGGCCTCGGAGTCGGCTCCGGCCCCGACTCCCAGCCGGCCCCGCCCGTGGGGGCGCCCCCCGCAGGCGAGTGGGTGCGCACCCACGTCCGCCCCCGCCGCCCCGAGGTCGCCCCCCTGCTCGATCGCCTGCTCGGCACGGCGGTGTGCGTGGGCGGCCCCGGATCGGAGGCCTGGCACGCTGCCCTCGACGTCGCCCTGGCCCAACCGGGCGCCGTGGTGGTCACCCTGGCCGGCGACCGCTTCGCCCCCGACGGCTGGCGGGTGGGCGGCCAGGCGACCGGGCCCACGAGCGAGGCGCTCGACGAGGCCCGCAGCCGGGCGACCTCGGCGACCACGCTCGCCGAGGCGGCCGAGGCCCGGGCGGAGGGAGTCCGGGCCGCATTGGCGGAGGCCCGGGTGGCGGAGGCCCGGGCCACCCAGCACGCCCACCAGCAGACGGCATCAGTGGCCGCTGTCGACGCCGCTTTGGCCCGGTTGGCCCGGGA
Source organism: Acidimicrobiales bacterium (assembly GCA_030446545.1). Lineage (GTDB taxonomy): Bacteria > Actinomycetota > Acidimicrobiia > Acidimicrobiales > CADCSY01 > JADDRA01. The sequence goes on from JAUJNB010000002.1 coordinate 136,924, forward strand.
GGTCGATGGCGTGACGGCCGAGGTCGACGACGCCGGCCGACAGTTGGCGTCCCTGGTGGAGGCGGTGGGTCGGGACCGCCGACGGGCGGCCGAGCTCAGGGAGGCCCTCCCCGGGCTGGAGTCGGCCGAGGCCGAGGCGTCGGCCCGCCGACAGACGCTGGAGGCGGCTCGCCGCCACCAGGAGGAGCGGGCCTCGGCGTTGCGGGCGCTGCGCATCGACGTCGAGGTCCGGGCCGGTGCCCTCGCCGACCGCCGGGTCTGGCTGCGAGGTCGCCTGGACCAGGTCGACGCCCGCCTGGCCGGCAACGACGCCGCCAGGAGTCAGGCCGCCGCCCGTCGGGTGGAGCTCGAGATGCGCCTGACGGCCATCGACCGGCTCTCGGCTGCAGTGGACCGACGAGCCGTGCGGCTCGAGGAGATGGTGGTGGCCGAGCGGGAGCGCCGTCGTCTCCAGAGTGAGCGCACCCGAGCCCAGGCCCGACATCTCGACCGGCTGCGGGCCCGTCGGAGCGAGCTCGAGCGACACCTCGAAGCGCTCCGGGCCGAGGGGGCCCGGGTGGAGATGGAGGCCCAGGAGTTGCGCCTGCGGACCGACGCGGCCATCGAGGCGCTGCGACGCGACCTCGGCGCCGAAACCGAGGAAGCGGCCGTGGCCCCCTGCCCGCCGCTCCCCGAGGGCACCACGGCGGTGTCCCGCAGTCGGGAGCTGGACCGCGAGGTGCGTCTGCTCGGCCCCATCAACCCCCTGGCCCTGGAGGAGGCGGTGGCCCTGCGGGAGCGCCAGGAGTTCCTCGACGGTCAGCTCGACGACGTCAAGTCGTCCCGCCGGGAGCTGGCCAAGGTGATCGGCGCGGTCGACGCCGAGATCGTGGAGGTGTTCGTGGCGGCCTTCGCCGACGTGGCCGACAACTTCTCCCGCCTTTTCGGCCTGCTTTTCCCCGGGGGCCAGGGATCCCTCGAGCTCACCGACCCGGCCAACCCCCTCGAGACCGGGATCCGGGTCCGGGCCCGCCCCTCGGGCAAGAACGTGCGCTCCATCTCCCTGCTCTCGGGCGGGGAACGCTCGCTCACCGCCCTGGCCTACCTCTTCGCGGTGTTCCGTAGCCGACCGTCACCGTTCTACGTGCTCGACGAAGTCGAGGCCGCGCTCGACGACGTCAACCTGCACCGCTTCCTCGACCTGGTGGAGGAGTTCCGCCGGGAGGCCCAACTCCTCATCGTCAGCCACCAGCAACGCACGATGGAGACGGCCGACGTCCTCTACGGGGTCACCATGGCGCCCGGAGGCGCTTCGGGCGTGGTCAGCGAACGGGCCGAGGCGGCCATCGGCTGACCGAGGCGGCCATGGCTAGGCTGCCCCCGCCATGGAAGTCCTGATCCTGCTCGCCGCCCTGCTCGTGTTCCTCGCCTCGTTGCTGGCGGCGTACCTTCCCAAGAGCCGTCCGGGTGACGACTGGCTGGACCCCCCCGCCCCGGTGGGGCACGGTGAGGGGCACGGGTCGAGCGCCCCGCCAACCTCGCTGCCCCCTTCGGCAGGACCCGACCTCGACGACGTCGACCTGAACGAGCCGTCGTCGGGGGTGGGCATCGCTCCCCGGCCGGGCGAGGCCCCTCCGGCGGAGGACGTGGCCGACCTCGGTGGCCCCGAGCCCGACGACGCCACCGTGGCCGAGATCGAAGAGGCGCTGGCCCAAGCCGTCGAGGCCGAGCAGGCCGAGGCGGTCAAGCCCCGCTTCCGCGACCGCCTGGCCAAGGCACGCAGCCTCCTGGCCGGCTACGTCACGTCGATCCTGTCGCGAACCACCATCGACCAGGACACCTGGGACGAGCTGGAGGAGGCCCTGATCCGGGCCGACGTGGGCGTGAGCACCACCACCATGGTCCTCGACGACCTGCGGGCCGAGGTGGCCGAAAAGGGCATCACCGAGCCCGAGGCCCTCATGGCCCAGCTCAAGGGAGATCTGAAGGCCCGCCTGGCGGTGGGATCCCGAGCGTTGGCCTTCGAGCCCGGGGCCCCCAACGTCTGGCTGTTCGTGGGGGTCAACGGCGTGGGCAAGACCACCACCATCGGCAAGCTGGGCAAGCGGGCCAAGGCCGACGGGCACCGAGTGGTCATGGCGGCCGGCGACACCTTCCGTGCCGCGGCCGCCGAGCAGCTGGGCGTGTGGGCCGAGCGGGTGGGCGCCGACCTGGTCCAGGGCGTGGAGGGAGGCGATCCCAGCTCGGTGATCTTCGACGCCGTGCAACGGGCCGCGGCGCGCGACGCCGACCTGGTGCTGGCCGACACCGCCGGGCGCCTCCACACCAAGGTGAACCTCATGGAACAGCTGCGCAAGGTGCGACGGGTGGCGGAGAAGCCCCCCGGCCGGGTGACCGAGGTGCTCCTGGTGCTCGATGCCACCACCGGCCAGAACGGGTTGGCCCAGGCCCAGCAGTTCACCGACGCGGTGGAGGTCACCGGCGTGGTGCTGACCAAGCTCGACGGCTCGGCCCGGGGCGGCATCGTGCTCGCCATCCAGCGCGAGCTGGGCATCCCGGTCAAGCTGGTGGGGCTGGGGGAGACGGTCGACGACCTGGTCCCCTTCGACCCCGACGAGTTCGTGGAGGCCCTCTTCGGCTGAGACCGGGCCAGGGGAACCAGCAGGCGCCTTGGCCTCGTCCAAGCCGGTGACCGTCCGGTGTCCGGCCGACGGCCAGAGGAGAGGCCATGGCGACGAGGGTGGTGGCGGGAGCAGCGGCACTGGGGCTGGCGGTGGCCGTGGCGGTGTTGGGGGTGTCGGCCGCCACCGGCAGGGACCCCCGACCCCTCCCGGTGATCGGCGGTGACACCGAGGACGCCTCCTCCCCGTCTTCACCCGCCAGCGTCGAGTACCGGGTCGAGGGTGACCTCGACGCACTCGACGGAGAGGAGCACGCCTGGGAGCTCGGGCGCGACGTCGATCTCGACCGGGTGGCGGCGCTGGCAGAAGCGTTGGGCCTTCCCGGCACCGTGGCCGAGATCGGTTCCGGTTGGGAGGTCGTCGAGGGCAACCGTCGCCTGGAGGTCGAACGTCAGCCGGGGCTGCCATGGTCCTACTCGGTGGGGTCGCCGCCTTCTGATGGGGAGATCGTCTGCGCCATGCCGGCCTGCCCGCCGGGGACGGCGTGCCCCCAGGTGTGCCCGCCGGGAGACGAGCCGGTGGCGATGCCGATGCCGACCGACCTCCCGTCCGCCGAGGAGGCGGAGCGGCTGGCCCGTCCGGTGGTGGCGGCCGGCGGCGTGGATCTGAAGGGCGCGGCCCTGAGGGTCGACGACTTGACGAGGGCGTGGATGGTCAACGTGGACCCCGAGGTCGGGGGACTGCCGACAGTCGGCATGGGGTCGGCGGTGACGGTCGGAGCCAACGGCACCATCGAATACGCCGGCGGCTGGATGGGGCGACCGGAACGGGGTGACCTGTACCCGTTGGTCGGGACCCCTGCGGCCCTGGCAGGCCTGTCCTCGGAACGTTCGATGCCGACGGCCGACGGCCGGGAGCCGGCCACTGCCTGTCTCGATTGTCCCGGCATCGAGCCAGTGGTGGTGACGATCACCGGCGTACAGCTGGGCCTGGAGTGGGCGCCGGCATTCAACGGCGCTGGGGGCTGGCTGGTACCGGCCTACCTGTTCGAGACGGCCGAGGGCGCCGCCGGACCGGATCTGGTCACGCTGTCGGTGAGCGATGCCCATCTCGTGTCGCCCGACGAGCCGAGGCCGATGCCCGAGCCGCAGCCGGGACCCCAGCCTGGACCCGAGCCGACGCCGGCCCCGGCCCCCGACCCGGTGCCGGTCCCGGCGCCCGAGCCGGGCCCGGTTCCTCCCCGGGCGGGGTGCCTGACCTCGCCGGGCGGCGACGACGGGTCTCCCTCCCTCGAGGTGTGCCAGACGGGACCGGCGCGGGCGGGAGAACCGGTGGCGTTCGAGCTGGTGGCCAGTGACGCCGGCTCGGGCATCCGCGACGACTGCGGTTCGCCGGTCGTGGTGTTCGGAGACGAGGGGGAGACCGCAGTGTGCGGCATCGGATGTCTCTCGCTCGCCGACGGGCCGGGCCGGCTGCGGAAGACCTTCACCCACGTCTACGCCGAACCGGGGACCTACCGGGCCTCGTTCTCGTTGTTCGGTTGTGGCCCGGAATCGGGACTCGTCGGCGAGGTGAACCTCCAGGTGGTCGTGGCGGCCTAGCAACGTGTCGTCGGCGTTGCCGGTTGGACCTGGGACGGGAAGGGGCCGGTAGCCTGCGAATCGGATGTTCGACTCACTGACCGACCGCTTCGAGGGCATCTTCGGCCGCCTGCGCGGCCGGGGCCGCCTGGGCGAAGCCGAGATCGACGAGGTCCTGCGCGAGATCCGCCTGGCCCTGCTCGAGGCCGACGTCAACTTCAAGGTTGTCAAGGAGCTGTTGGCCCGCATCAGGGTGCGCTGCCTGGAAGCGGAGCTGCACAAGAGCCTCACCCCGGCCCAGCAGGTCATCAAGATCGTCCACTCGGAGCTGATCGGCACCCTCGGGGGCCAGAGCCTCAGGATCACCTTCGCTCCCAAGCCGCCCACGGTGGTGCTGTTGGCCGGGCTCCAGGGCTCGGGCAAGACCACCGCCTGCGCCAAGTTGGCCCGTTGGTTCAAGCAACAGGGCCGCAACCCGATCCTGGTGGGGGCTGACCTCCAGCGGCCGGCGGCGGTGGAGCAGCTGCGGGTGCTGGGGGGCCAGGTGGCCGTGCCCGTCTTCAGTGAGAACACCGACCCGGTCGAGGTGGCTCGGGCCGGGGTGGCCGAGGCCCGCGACAAGGGCCGCGACGTGTGCATCGTCGACACCGCCGGTCGCCTCGCCGTCGACGTCGAGATGATGGAGCAGGTCCGCCAGATCTCGGGTGCGGTCCAGCCCCACTACACCTTCCTGGTCATCGACGCCATGACCGGCCAGGACGCGGTGGCCACCGCCGAGGCCTTCCACGCCGCCCTCGAGATCGACGGGGTCATCCTCTCCAAGCTCGACGGTGACGCCCGTGGTGGCGCCGCCCTGTCGGTCAAGGAGGTCATCGGCCGGCCCATCGCCTTTGCCTCGGTGGGGGAGCGGGTGGCTGACTTCGAGCAGTTCCACCCCGACCGCATGGCCGACCGCATCCTCGGCATGGGCGACGTGCTCACCCTCATCGAGACGGTCGAGCGGGAGTACGACAAGGACATCGCGGCCAAGGCCGAGCAGGCCCTCATGGAGGGTCAGTTCACCCTCGACGATTTCCTCGAGCAGATGCAGCAGATCCGCAAGATGGGACCGCTGCAGAACATCATCGGTATGATGCCGGGGATTCCCAAGGAGTTGAAGAACGCCGACATCGGCGAGAAGGAGATCGGCCGGATCGAGGCCGTCATCCGCTCGATGACTCCCGAGGAGCGGGCCAGGCCCGATCTGGTCAACGGGTCGCGCCGGGCCCGGATCGCCAACGGCAGCGGGACCTCGATCAGCGATGTCAACCTGCTGCTCAAGCAGTTCAAGGACGTGGCCAAGATGATGAAGCGCTTCGGAGGAGCAGCCAAGGGAAGCAAGGGCAAGCGGCGCAAGATGCCGACCTTGCCCGACCTGGCCGAGCTCAGCCAGGAGTAGGCCGGCGAGCATCGGCGGCGGAGCAACACCCCGGTGAGGAGTCGCCGGCGAGGGAAGGAAGCGCTGCCTCCCGGCGGCAAGTCGACAACGGGTCGCCAGTTCGGCGGCCAGAGACGAAAGAGGGCACTGTGGCCGTAAAGCTCCGCCTGATGCGGATGGGCAAGAAGAAGCAGCCGACCTATCGGGTGGTGGCGGCCGACAGCCGCAGCCCCCGCAACGGTCGGTTCATCGAGATCGTCGGCACCTACGAGCCCCGCCAGGAGCCGTCGGTGGTGCGCATCGACAACGATCGGGCCGTCGACTGGCTCCGCAAGGGAGCCAAGCCCACCGAGCGGGTGGAGCGGCTGCTCAAGGAATCGGGGGCGTGGGAGCAGTTCACCTCACCGGCGACCCCGTGAGCGATCCGCCGGCGCAGGCGGTCGACGACGACCTCGATGACGAAGAGGACCTCGATGACGAAGACGACGTCACCGACGAGCCCGAGGCGCTCGACGACGGCGCTGAGGATGAAGGCTTGCCCGACGTCGCCGACATCGACATGGCCCGGGACGACGACGAGGACGACGACGACGTCACCGACGAGGACGACGACGACGCCAACCAGCTTCCCGGGGCTACGGCCACCGACGTGTTGGAGTATCTGGTCAAGGCCCTGGTCGACGACCAGGACGCGGTCGAGATCGATGTCGACGACGACCGGCGGGGCCTGCGCATGCAGGTGCGAGTGGGGCCCGGCGACATGGGTCGCGTCATCGGGCGTCGGGGTCGGATCGCCAACGCCATCCGCACGGTTGTGCGGGCTGCGGCGGCCCCCGACGGTGTCGCCGTCGACGTCGACTTCGTCGACTGACGCGCCGCCGATGGGGCCGGCGACGCCGCCGTTGCTGGAGGTGGGACGGGTGGTCAAGCCGCACGGCCTGCAGGGCGAGGTCAACGTCAAGCTCATCACCGACCGGGACGAGCGCCTGGCGCCGGGAACGGTCCTGCACACCGGCGACGGCACCCTCGAGGTGGTGGCGTCGCGGCCGCACCAGGCCGGGTTCCTGGTCACCTTCGGAGGAGTGGTCGATCGAGAGGGGGCCGAGGCGCTCCGGGGGGTGACCCTGTTGGCCCCACCCCTCGACGACCCCGATGCTCTGTGGGTCCACCAGTTGATCGGCGCCGACGTGGTCGATGTGGAGGGAGGGGCACACGGGCGGGTGATGGCGGTCGAGGCCAACCCGGCCAGTGATCTGCTCGTCCTGGAGAGCGGCGCACTGGTGCCCTTGGTCTTCGTCGTCGAGCGGTCCGCGGCCCAGGTGGTGATCGACCCGCCGGCCGGCCTCTTCGACTGAGCCGGGGGCGAACGACCGGAGCGATACCTTGAGGCGGCGATGGAGCTGCGCATCTCCCTGGCCGGGCACCTACGGATCGAGGCCGACGGCACCGCGATGGACGGCCCCAGCCTGGGCTCGCTGAGCCGGCTGGCCCCGGCCTACCTGGTGACCGAGCGACACCGACCGGTGCCCACCGACGAGCTGGCCCGGGTGTCCGGGGCGGACGACCCTCCGCCCACCGGGCGTACCGCGCTGCGGGGGCTGGCGTCCACCCACCCCGGACAGCTTCCGTTGCGTGTAACCGGGATCCCGGGTCTGGCCGAGGAACCGGCCGGGGACACCGTCGGGGCCGAGGGCCGGGCCCTGAACCCCGAAGCGGCCGCCGACGAGGCTCGCCTCCGTCTCCCGCAGCAGCCCGGCGACTGACGTGCGCATCGACGTCTTCACCATCTTCCCCGACCTCATCACCGGCTTCGCCGCCACCAGCCTCTTGGGCCGGGCGTCGACGCGGGGGTTGCTCGACATCCGGGTGCACGACCTGCGAGACGGAGCCGACGACGTCCACCGTTCGGTCGACGACGCCCCCTACGGAGGCGGCCCGGGGATGGTGCTCACCCCCGGCCCCGTCTTCGCGGTGGTGGAGGCGGTCGACCCCCCCCGGCCCCTGTACCTGTTGGGCCCGGGTGGTCGGCGGCTGGACCAGAGCCTGGTCCGCCAGATGGCCGGCGGCGCGGGCTTCTCCCTGCTGTGCGGGCGCTACGAGGGGGTCGACGAGCGGATCCGCAGCCACCTGGTCGACGAAGAGCTGTCGGTGGGCGACTACGTGCTCGCGGGCGGCGAGGTCGGGGCCATGGTGGTGATGGAGGCGGTGGGCCGCCTCGTCCCCGGCGTCATGGGCAACGACGCCTCGGCGGGAGAGGAGAGCTTTGCCGACGGGCTGCTCGAATACCCCCAGTACACCCGGCCCGCCCGGTTCCGGGCCTGGCCGGTCCCCGAGGTGCTGCGCTCGGGTGACCACGGTCGGGTCACCCGTTGGCGACAGGCGGCCTCACTGGCCCGCACGCTGCGCCAGCGTCCCGATCTGATCGAGGCTCGCGGAGGTCTCACGCCCACCGAGGAGGCCCTCTTGGATTCCTTCGACCTCTTGCCCTGACCCGGGCCCGAGCAGCCGTGCTCGCCCCAGAATCCTCCAGGTGAGCATGGCCTTGGCCCGGGAGACGGATTCCGGAGCTCGCCTGCTCGACCGGGAAGCACGGCCTCGGTCGGGCGGCGGAGCCACCGAGCATCGGAGTGGCTCGATTGTCCGCTGATGCCGTAGGCTGCATCGTTCCCGGTTGCAACCCCAGGAGTCGAGCGCGCCATGAACCCCACCGATCTGGTCGACCGTGCCAGCCTGCGCGACGACGTGCCCGAATTCGCCCCTGGCGACACCGTCAAGGTCAACGTGCGGGTGGTGGAGGGGACCAGGGAACGGGTCCAGGCCTTCCAGGGTGCGGTGATCCGGCGCCAGGGCTCGGGCGTGCGGGAAACCTTCACCGTGCGCAAGGTCAGCTTCGGGGTGGGCGTCGAGCGCACCTTCCCGGTGCACTCACCCATCCTCGCCTCCATCGAGCGCCTGAGCCAGGGCGACGTCCGCCGGGCCAAGCTCTACTACCTGCGGGATCTGCGCGGGAAGGCGGCCAAGATCAGGGAGAAGCGGTCCGCCCGCTGACCGAGACCCCGGCCCAGGGCCGCCCGGCGACCCCCCTCCGGGCACCGGACCGGGAGGCCGGGGTGGGCACGGCTCGCCGTCCCCCCCGTGCCCTCGTGGCCGAGGCGCTGGTGCTGGTGGTCGTGGCCGCCGTCATCGCCCTGGTCCTGCGGGCCTTTGTGGCCCAGGCCTTCTCCATCCCCTCGGCGTCCATGAGCCCGCAGTTGCTGGTGGGGGACCGGGTGGTGGTCTCGAAGCTGGCCTACCGCCTGCACGAGGCCAACCGGGGCGACATCGTGGTCTTCGACTGCCCACCTCGGGCCGGGTGCCCCGAAGGCGAGGACCTCGACACCGGCCTGGTGTTGCGGGGACTCCACGGGCTGCTGGAGGCGGTGGGGTTGCGCCAGCCCTCGACCGAGGAGTACATCAAGCGGGTGATCGCCCTGCCCGGGGAGCGAGTGGAGGGCCGTGACGGTGCGGTCTACGTCGACGACCGGCGCCTGGTCGAGCCCTACCTCCCCCCGTCGGCCACCATCGGCGACTTCGAGCCCACCACCGTGGCGGTCGGCGAACTGTGGGTGATGGGCGACAACCGCACCAACTCGTCCGACAGCCGGGCCTTCGGGCCCATCGACGCCGAGACGGTGGTGGGCCGGGCCACCCACCGGGTGTTCCCGCCCACCCGTACCGCCTTCCTGTGATCGGCTGGTGACGGTGCGTGGGGCCAGAGCCCAGGCGGCAGCAGGGTCGTGACCCGGGCCCGCCTGGACCTGGGCGCGGCCGGGGAGGACCTGGCCGCGGCGTGGTACGAGGCCCGTGGCTACCAGGTGCTGGCCCGCAACTGGCGCTGTCGAGAAGGTGAGCTCGACCTGATCCTGCGCCGGGGCCCCACCGTGGTGTTCTGTGAGGTGAAGACCCGCTCCTCGCTGGCCTTCGGCTCGCCCCTGGAGGCCGTCACGCCCCGGAAGTGCCAACGCATCCGCCGGCTGGCGGCGGCCTGGCTCGACGAGATCGGCGGCGGCGCCGCCGAGCTGCGCTTCGACGTGGCCGCCGTCCTCGGTGGCCAGGTCGAGGTGGTCGAAGCGGCCTTCTGACCCCAGACCGCCTCCAGCCCGGCCCAGCCCGTCCCCCGGGCCGGGGGCCCCGGCCCTCCCCCTCCTCCCTCTCGTCGGCACGCCGCTCAGGCCCGCCCCGGGCGGCGACGGTGGCGGTGGGTCCAACAGGGGTGGTGCCAGTGACGGCGAAGGTCGGGGGCGTCGCGGGGCACGGCCACGGTGTGGCCGGTGCCCGCCTCGATGGTCCCGTTGCAGCCCGGGCAGCGGTAGGCCTTGGTCGCCTCAAAGGGCTGCACCCGCCGGACCGCCACGAGGTCGTCGTCCCAGAGCACGTTCGAGTATCGCCGCTTCCCGCCACCTCCGAAGGCCGAGTGATGTCACACCCCCCCTCTAGGGTGGACCTCGCTCGAGTGACCGGCGTGACGGTCCTCCCTTCTGGTCGTTCTCTGTGGGAGGAGCACCCGTGCTCGCCATCATCGCCTCCGCCACCCTGCTCGGCGTCGACGGGCGCCGCGTGTCCGTCGAGGTGCACGTGTCCTCGGGCCTGCCCTGCTTCCACATCGTCGGGCTCCCCGACACGGCGTGCCGAGAGGCGGGGGATCGGGTCCGGGCCGCGTTGACCACCACAGGCATCCCGTGGCCCCAGCGTCGCATCACCGTCAACCTGGCCCCCTCGGGAGTGCGCAAGAACGGGTCCGGGCTCGACCTCGCCCTGGCCGTAGGGGTCCTGGTCGCCCACGACCTCCTCCCGGCATCGGCCGTCGCCGGCACCGGCTTCCTCGGTGAGCTCGGCCTCGACGGGTCGATCCGGCGGATCCCCGGCATGGTGCCCCTCGTCGATGCCCTGGAGGCCGACACCGTGGTCGTGCCCGCCGGGTGCGGGTCCGAGGCCGCCCTGGTGGGGCGTCACCGGGTACGCGAGGTGGCCAGCCTGGCCCAGCTGCTGGCGGCACTGCGCGGTGAGGCCCCCTGGCCCGACCCGCCTGGCGACGAGCAAACCATCCTGCCACCGCTGGATCCCGACCTGGCCGACGTCCGGGGCCAGGCCGTGGCCCGTCTGGCGTTGGAGGTAGCGGCAGCCGGCGGGCATCACCTGTTGCTGGCCGGGCCTCCGGGCGCGGGCAAGACCATGTTGGCCCGGCGTCTGCCGGGGCTGCTGCCCGACCTCGGCCGCCGGGAGGCCTTGGAGGCGACGAGGGTCCACTCGGCCGCCGGCCTGGCCCTGCCCCCCGGGGGGCTCGTTCGTCGGCCCCCGTTGCGGGCGCCCCATCACGGTGCCTCGACCGTCTCGCTCATCGGCGGCGGTACCACCTGGATGCGCCCGGGCGAGATCAGCTTGGCCACCCGGGGTGTCCTCTTTCTGGATGAGTTGGCCGAGTTCGCCCGGCCGGTGCTCGATGCCCTCCGCCAACCGCTGGAGGAAGGGGTGGTCCGGGTGTGCCGGGCCCGGGCTGCGGTGTGCTATCCGGCACACTTCCTCCTGGTCGGGGCCATGAACCCGTGCCCGTGTGGGCAAGGCGGGCCACCAGGGGCCTGCCGGTGCAGCGAGGCCGGCCGCGTGCGTTACGCAAGACGCTTGTCGGGGCCCTTGCTCGACCGCTTCGACCTCCGCCTCGACGTGGCCCGGCCCGACGTCACCCAGCTCCTCAGCGGCCCACCGGGAGAGTCGACGGCTACGGTGGCCGCCCGGGTCGCCACCGCCCGCGCCGTCGCCACCGCCCGAGGCGTGTCGTGCAACGCCCAGCTGCCGAGTTGGAGCCTGGACGAGGTCGCCGCCCTCTCGCCCCCCGCCGCCGCCCTGTTGGAGAGCGGGCTGCGAGCGGGGAACCTCAGCGCCCGGGGGTTGCAACGAGTACGGCGGGTGGCCCGCACCCTGGCCGACCTCGGAGGCCGGGATGGCCCCCTCGGCGAGGGCGACGTGTGTCTCGCCCTCCAGTTGCGGGCCGAGCCGGAGCACCTGGGAGCGGTGGCGTGAAAGCCACCGGCACCGATCTGCCCACGGCGGCGTGGGTGGTGGCCCTCTCCGGCCTCGACCGGATGGGCCCGGCACGCCTGGGCGCGCTGCTCGGGCGCTGGGAGCCGGAGGAGGCGTGGCGCCAGGTGCTGGGCGGCGCCGTGCACCGGGATCGCCGGGTCGTCGCCGAGGCCCGTCGTCTCGACGCCACGCTGTCCGCCCGCTGGCGCCGGGACGCAGCCGGCATCGATGTCGCCGCTCGCTGGGCTGCCCATGTCGCCGCTGGGGTGGGGGTGCTGGCCCGGGGCCAGACCGGCTTCCCCGCCCCGTTGGCCGACGACCTCGAGCCTCCGCCGGTCGTGTTCCACCAGGGTTCGCTGTCCACCCTCGACCGCCCCCGGGTGGCGGTGGTGGGGACTCGGCGCTGCACCCACGCCGGACGGGCCACCGCCCGCCAACTGGGCCGGGACCTGTCCTCGGCCGGCGTCTGCGTGGTCTCGGGCCTCGCTCGGGGCATCGACGGCGAGGCCCATTCCGGTGCCCTGGAAGCGGCGGTACGCGGAGGGGCGGCGCCGGCGGCGGTGGTGGGCACCGGCCTCGACGTGATCTACCCGAGCGCCAACACCGAGCTGTGGAACCGGGTGGCGGCTCTGGGCACGGTGCTGTCCGAATATCCCCTCGGGACCCGCCCCCAGGCCTGGCGCTTCCCGGCTCGCAATCGCATCATCGCCGCCCTGGCCGACCTGGTGGTGGTGGTCGAGAGCCATGCCCAGGGGGGTTCCCTGCACACCGTCGACGCCGCCCTGGAGCGGGGCCGCCCCGTCATGGCCGTTCCCGGACCGGTGCGCAGCCCGGCCTCGGTCGGCACCAACGAGCTGCTGGTGGCCGGCAGCGGTGTGGTCCGCGACGCCGACGACGTGCTTCTGGCCCTGGGGCTCGACTCCGGCGCAGCGAGACGCGGGTGGGGCGACTCGTGTGGTTCCGGGTCCGAGCACCTCGACGCCCCCGTCGGGTCGGGCACGTTCGGGGCAACCGTGCTCGAGGCCCTGGGGTGGGAGCCGGCCACCGTCGAGGAGGTGGCGGGGCGCATCGACGCCCCCCTGGTCGAGGTCGCCGTGGCCCTGTCGAGGATGGAGCGCGACGGGTTGCTGGCCCGCCACGGCAGCTGGCTCGAACGCCGAGATCTGCCGCCATGAAGGCATCCCCGAGCGCGACCTCCCCGTGTCTCGTGGGCCGTGAGGAGGGACGGGTCGGGGGAAACATGCGACGTCCAACGTCAAGGGCTACATTCCGTCTGCTGGTTCACGACTGGGGGGAGATCGAGGGTGCGGACGCAGGGGGGAAAGGTTCTGGTGTTGGTGGTGACTGCCGCGCTGGGAGCAGGAGCGTGCGGGTCGGACGAGCCGAGGCTCACCAAGGCGCAGTACGTGGAGCGGGGCAGTGCCATCTGCAGCGAGACGAGTCAGCGGGTCGAAGATGCGGCCCTGGCCGCCTTCACCACGCCGGGAGAGATCCCGCCCGCCGACAAGATCAGCGACTTCGCCGGCGAGAAGTTGGCGCCTGCCATCCAGGGCGAGGTGGAGCGGTTGGAGGAGCTGAGGCCGCCCGAGATCGACCAGACCCGTATCGAGGAGCTCATCCAGGCCGGTCGCGACGGCGTCGATCGGGTCCGACAGGACCCGACGGTGATCCTGAGCTCTGCCGACAACGGCTTCGGCCGCTACCAGGAGCTGACCGAAGCCTATGGTCTCGAGAACTGTGGCGGAGCCAGCGACAAGACGAGGGACGCCATCGAGGGCATCGACCGGCAGAACTGAGGGCTCGAGGAGCCTTCGGCACCAGCCACCGCCAGGAACGGCCTGGCAGGTCGAAAGGTTCGTCTCCTCGTTGACCGCGGTGTCGGCCAGCACGGTGCGTGCCTACCGGGGCGACCTCGTCGCCTTCGCCGAGTGGGCCGGCCGGGCCAGCCTGGGAGGGCCCGAGGCGGTAGATCGCCGCGTGCTGCGCCGGTACCTGGCCTACCTCGGCACCCGGCGCTACGCCCGGCGCACCGTCGCCCGGAAGGCCTCGACCCTGCGCCGGTACTTCGCCTGGCAGGTCAGGAGCGGTCGGCTGGCACAGGACCCGTCGATCGGCTTGTCGGCCCCAGGGGGAGGCGGCCGTCTCCCCCGGGTGCTGCGGGCCGACGAGCTCGAGGTGCTGCTCGACCAACCGTCACCGCTCGTCGACGACGACGACCCGGCGGTGCGCCTGCGTGACGACGCCGTCCTGGAGCTGTTGTACGGCAGCGGCCTCCGGGTGGCGGAGCTGTGCGCACTTCGGCCGGACGACCTCCGGTTCGACCAGGCCACCCTTCGGGTGTGGGGCAAGGGCACCAAGCAGCGCCAGGTGCCCTTGAGCGCCCCGTCCCTCGAGGCCCTCCAGGGCTGGTGCGCCCAGGGGCGCGCCGGCCTGGCCCGGCCGCACTCGCCGGACGACGCCGTGTTCCTCAACCGTCTCGGTCGGCGGTTGGGCCCACGTGACGTGCGCCGTCTCCTCGACCGTCGGGCGTCGTCGCCGACCCATCCCCATGCCCTGCGCCACACCTTCGCCACCCACCTGCTCGACGGAGGTGCCGACTTGCGGGCCGTCCAGGAGCTCCTGGGCCACGCCGATTTGGCGACCACCCAGCACTACACTCACGTGAGCAAGGAGCGCTTGCGGTCGGTGCACCAGGCATCCCACCCGCGGGCTCGACCGATCACCGGCGACGGACCGGCCCAGGAATCGAACTGAGCGGAGACTCCTCGAGCGGGGACGACGTGGACCACAGCGACGAGCAGGCCAGAGACGAGCAGGCAAAAGAGGACAAGGAGAAGCAGAAGGAGAAGCTGGCCCGGCTCTGGGCCGACTACAAGGAGTCGGGCCGCATCGAGCTGCGCGACCAGCTCATCATCCACTACTCACCGCTGGTGAAGTACGTGGCCGGCCGGGTGGCCGGCGGCCTGCCCCAGAACATCGAGCAGGGCGATCTGGTGAGCAACGGGATCTTCGGCCTCATCGACGCCATCGCCAAGTTCGAGCCCGACCGCGGCTTCAAGTTCGAGACCTACGCCATCTCTCGCATCAAGGGCGCCATCCTCGACGAGCTGCGCTCCATCGACTGGGTGCCCCGATCGGTGCGGCTCAAGGCCCGGGCCATCGAGGCCGCCTTCTCCAAGCTCGAGGCCGAGCAACGACGGGCGCCGACCGACGCCGAGTTGGCCGGCGAGCTCGACATGACCGACGCCCAGCTCCAGTCGGCCCTCGGTCAGATCTCCTTCACCGGGCTGGTGGCTCTCGACGAGATCCTGGCCGTGAGCGGGGACCGGGGCGAGACCTTGACCCTGGGCGACACCGTGGCCGACCCCGCCGCCGGGCCCATGGCCAGCTACGAACTCGAGGAGATGCGCCAGATCCTGGCTGATGCCATCAACCGGATGGCGGAGCGGGAGAAGCTGGTCCTCACGCTCTACTACTACGAGGGTTTGACCCTGGGCGAGATCGGCCAGGTCATCGGCGTGAGCGAGAGCCGGGTCTGCCAGATCCACACCAAAGCGGTCATTCACCTACGCTCCAAGCTGGCCTTCGACCGCCAGACCGCTTGACCGTCCGGACCGCCTGAGCCCGGCCGGAAAGCCTGGCCGGGAGCCCTTCCCCCGCCTCGACGGGTGCGCTAGCCTCAGCCAGGCCGCGAGCCCGCCGCCGCTGCGTCGACGTGCGCTTCCCCTGCACTCCGGCACTTCCCCCTCTGACACCACCCTGTCCAGGGGGAAGCCATGCCCTCGTCCCGTCCGGGCTCGGGTCCTGTACCCGAGCGCCCCGGCGCCGCCCGGCGCTGTCGTCACTTCGCACCACCTCTGCGATCGCTGGCCGCCGCCGTCGTGGCCGCCTGTGTCGCCGCCGCGTCGGTTCCCGCGCTGGGCGCCGATTCCCATCCCCGCCATCTGCCTCCCGTCGACGCGCCGGTGGTCGACGGGTTCCGCCCGCCGGCCACGCCCTACGCCAGCGGGAACCGCGGTATCGACTACGCCACCACTCCCGGCCAGCAGGTCGGGGCCTCGGCTGAGGGCGAGGTCACCTTCGCCGGTCGGATCGGGCCGTCGGGTCACGTGGTGGTGCTGCACCCCGACGGCCTGCGCACTAGCTACTCGTTCCTCGAGACCGTGGACGTCCAACGTGGTGGACGGGTGGTTCCCGGCGAGGTGGTGGGGACCGCCGGTCCGGTCCTCCATTTCGGCGTGCGGGCCGGCGATCGCTACCTCGACCCCGCCCTGCTGCTGTCCGGTGGTCCCGTCGAGGTCCACCTGGTTCCCGTGGAGCTACGGGAGCCTCAGGCCCCGGAGAAGGAGCGTCGCTGGCTCGTCGACCTCGTGGGCCAGGTCGTGGGGGAGTCCTGGCGAGGGGTGCGGGCCGGTGCCGGGGCGTTGGGCGAGGCGAGCGACGAGGCCCGGGCCTGGGCGGCCGACGCCGCTCGGATGGCTGCGGCCGAAGCCAGCTCGTTGGCCGAGCGGGCCGCCGAGACCGGCTGGGAGGCGCTGCGGGCCGAGGCGGAGTCGCTGTGGACCCAGGCCACGGTGCTGGCCAGCTACGCCAGCCAGCTCCCTATCAGCCCGCTCTTCGTGCTCTTCCTGGCCGAGCAGTGGGAGCGGGCCGATCGCTTCCTGGCCGCCCAGGCCGGCTGCACGGCGGCCCTCCAGCCTCCGCCACCACCCCCGCCAGAGCGCCGGATCGCCGTGTTGGTGGCGGGTTTCGGTTCCGCCTCGCAGGGCGCCGACGTGCTCGACGTGGACACCGCTGCGCTCGGTTATGCCACCGACGACGTGGTCCAGTTCTCCTACGCCGGGGGGGCCACGCCCGGAACCGGCGCGCTCGCCGGTGTGCCGGTCAGCGAGTACGGGCCGGCGGACTCGACGGCCGACCTGGAGGTGGCCGGCGAGCGGTTGAGTGCGCTCATCGATGCGGTCGCGGTGGCCCATCCGGGTGTCCCGATCGACGTGGTGGCCCACAGCCAGGGCGGGGTGGTGGCCCGCCTGGCACTGCACGCCGACCCGCCGGTGGCCAACCTCGTCACCCTGGGCGCTCCCCACCACGGTGCCGACGCAGCCACGGCCAACGCCTTGCTCGGGACCACCGGCGCCGGTGAGCTGGCCCAGACCATCACCGACGAGGTCACCGACGGTGCGGTCGACGGGGCCTCCGAGGCCGCCGCCCAACTGGCCGAGACGTCGAGCTTCATCGACCAGCTCAACGCTCGCCCCCTCCCGGCGGGGACGAGGGTGACCTCCATCGCGGCCCGGGGCGATCTCACCG
This sequence comes from Acidimicrobiales bacterium, assembly GCA_030446545.1. Taxonomy (GTDB): domain Bacteria; phylum Actinomycetota; class Acidimicrobiia; order Acidimicrobiales; family CADCSY01; genus JADDRA01. The sequence goes on from JAUJNB010000002.1 coordinate 153,888, forward strand.
TGGCCGGCTTGCAGAGCTCGCTCGACGGTGCCACCAACGTGTTGGTTCCCCTCGACGGGACCTCGGCCCACGCCGAGCTCCCGGGGTCGCCGCTGACCCAGCGGGAGATGGCCCTGGCCCTGGCCGGGATGGGTCCGACCTGCCGTCCGCTCGAGGACGACCTGTTCACGGCGGCGGGCATCAGCATGGCCGAAGACACCGTGGGCATGGTGGCCGGGGCCGGGGCGATGTGGCTCGACCGCCAGGTGCCCACGCCCACGGATGCCTTCCGGCGCCGGAACCGCTCCCCGGGCCAACCCGGGCCGGTCCCGGCCGCGTCCGGTGCCGGCTGAGGGCCTGCGGCCCTGCGGACCGATAGGCTGCAGCCTTCCCACTGGTTCCCTCCGACGCCTGTCGACGGTCGCTCCTCGCAGAGCGCGGCGCCCGGAGCTCGTCAACCGTCCACCCAAGGAGGCCCCTGTGGCGCCGGTCGTGACCATGAAGCAACTGCTCGAGGCGGGGGTGCACTTCGGCCACCAGACCCGGCGGTGGAACCCGAAGATGAAGCGCTTCATCTACGGCGAGCGCAACGGCATCTACATCATCGACCTCCAGCAGACCCTGCGCCGGATCGAGGCGGCCTACGTCTTCGTCCGCGACCTCGTGGCCGACGGCGGCTCCGTGCTGTTCATAGGCACCAAGAAGCAGGCCCAGGACCCCATCTCTGATGCCGCCGTGGGCTGCGGCATGCCCTTCGTCAACGAGCGCTGGCTGGGCGGCATGCTCACCAACTTCTCGACCATCAGCGGGCGGGTGAAGAAGATGCAGGAGTTCCAGCGCATGCGGTCGATGGGTGACTTCGAGGCCATGCCCAAGAAGGAGGCCTTGCAGAAGAGCCGGGAGTTGGAGAAACTCGAGCGCAACCTGAGCGGCATCCGCGACATGGCCAAGCTGCCCGACGCGGTGTTCATCATCGACACCAAGAAGGAGCACATCGGCGTCACCGAGGCCAACAAGTTGAAGGTGCCGGTCGTGGCCGTGGTCGACACCAACTGCGACCCTGACCTCATCGACTTCGTCATCCCGGGCAACGACGACGCCATCCGTTCCGGCACCTTGATGTGCCGGGTCATCAGCGACGCCGTCAAGGAAGGCCGCTACATCGCCGAGCGCCGGGGCACCGCGCCCAAGCCCGTCCCGCCGCCCCCCTCTCCCGAGCAGGAGGCCGAGCGGGCACGTCAACAGGCCGCGGCCCGGGACGAGGCCGCCCGCCAGCGCGACGAGCGGGAGGCCCGCCTGGCTGCCGCTCCCTCCCCGGCACCAGAGGCGGGCTCCGCGGCCGAGACCGACGTGGTGGCGCCGGCCCAGGCCTCGCCCGAGTTGGGCCAGGAGCGAGCCGGCGAACCGAGGCCTCCGGTGGAGGCACCGCCTTCGGACGCCATCGAGCCCAACCCCGGTGCGGTGCCCACCCGCAACGACGATCTGGCGGTGGCCGCCCAGTTCCCCCAGACCCAGCCCGGTTCGGCGGCGAACGCCCCGGTCGGTTCTCACGGTGACGCCGGAGCGCCCGGGCCGGTGGTGGACCCCGAAGACGTGCCCGCCCCGCCGGCCAACTCCGGCGCCACCGCCGACGACCTGGCTCCTCCGGCGTCGGCTGAGCCCGAGGGCGTCCAGGCCCACTCGTCCCCCACCACCGAGGAGTAGACCCATGGCCAGCATCGGAGCCATCGACGTCAAGCGCCTCCGCGACCAGACCGGCGCCGGGATGATGGACGCCAAGAAGGCACTGGTCACCAGCGACGGTGATTTCGAGGCCGCCGCCCGGTGGCTGCGGGAGCAGGGCCTGGCGGCCCAGGAGAAGCGTTCCGACCGGGAGAACGCCGAGGGGGCGGTGGCCCTGGCCCGTGACGGTGCGGTGGCGGCGATCGTCGAGCTGCGCTCGGAGACCGACTTCGTGGCCAAGTCCCCGGAGTTCACCAGCCTGGCCGACGACCTGGCCGCGGTCGTGGCCGCCCGGGGAGAGGGCGCGGTGGCCGAGTTGGCCGACCGGCTCGACGACCTCAAGGTCACCCTCAAGGAGAACCTCGAGGTGGGCCGGGTTGTGCGGGTGGCGGCCGCCGACGGCAACGTGCTCGACAGCTACCTCCACGTCCAGAACGGCCGGGGCAAGAACGCTGTCGTGGTCGAGTTGGCGGGCGGCGAGGCGGAGCTGGCCCACGACATCGCCGTCCACATCGCCTTCGCCCGTCCCCGCCACCTCACCCGCGACGAGTTCCCCGCCGAGGTGGTGGCCGCCCGGCGAGCCGAGCTGGAGGTGCTCTCCCGCAACGAGGGCAAGCCCGAGGCTGCCCTCCCCAAGATTGTCGAGGGGCGCATGACCGGGTTCTTCAAGGAGGCACCCGGTGGTGCCCTGCTCGACCAGGCCTTTGTCAAGGACGAGAAGCAGTCGGTGGCCCAGGCTCTCGGGAACGCCTCGATCGTGCGATTTGCTCAGATCGAGATCTGATCTTCGGTCTCACTCGCTTCGCTCCGTTCGACCGAGCTGGCGGTGCTCCGACCGGCGGCACAGCCACCGGCCGGAGCGCTGACCACCTTCCCTGGTCCGCCCGCCGTGGGGGGCGCTTACGGCGCCGTGTGCGGCCGGCGGACCGCTCCTCGCTGCTCGCACACTGGCCTCGTTGGGGGGTGCGGCTAGTTTCTTGCTTCGATGACTGACTCGGAGGATGGGGAGCTCGGGGCTGCTCGGTGGAAGCGAGTGGTGCTCAAGTTGTCGGGCCAGGCGTTTTCCCGGGCGGGGGACTCCAACGGGAGTGGCGCGTCCATCGACGGGGACGTCGTCAGCCAGCTGGCCTCGGAGATCGTGGACGCCCGGCGCAACCTGGGCGTCGACGTGGCCGTGGTGGTGGGCGGGGGCAACATCTGGCGGGGGATGACCGGGGCCGGTGCGGGGATGGACCGGGCCCAGTCCGACTACATGGGCATGTTGGCCACCGTGATCAACGCCTTGGCCCTCCAGGACGCCCTCGAGCGACTCGATCAGCCCACCCGGGTGCAGACCGCCATCCAGATGGCCCAGGTGGCTGAGCCCTACATCCGCCGCCGGGCCATCGCCCACTTGGAGCGGGGCCGGGTGGTCATCCTGGCCGGAGGCCTCGGCAACCCCTTCTTCACCACTGACACCCCGGCCGCCCTGCGAGCCGCCGAGATCGACGCCGACGCCATCTTGAAGGGCACCCACTCGGGTATCGACGGCGTCTACTCGGCCGACCCTCGCACCGACCCTGGTGCGGTCAAGCTCGACGAGCTCACCTACATGGAGGTGCTCAACCGGGGGCTCAAGGTGATGGACCACACGTCGATCACCTTCTGCATGGACCACCAGCTCCCCATCGTGGTTTTCGATGTGCTCGAGCACGGCAACATCCGCCGTGTCCTCATCGGGCGCGAGCAGATCGGTACCCTGGTGAGGTGATCGAGGACATCCTTGCCGACGCCGGGGCCAAGATGGCCAAGGCCGTGGCCCACACCCAGAGCGAGTTCAGCTCGATCCGCACCGGTCGGGCCACTCCTGCCCTGGTGGAGAAGCTCCCGGTGGCGTACTACGGCTCGGAGGTGCCTCTCCAGCAGCTGGCCGGCTTCAGCGTGCCCGAGGCCCGCATGCTCGTGATCCAGCCCTACGACCGGGGGGCCATGGCCGCCATCGAAAAGGCGATCCAGCACTCCGATCTCGGCATCAACCCGAGCAACGACGGTCATGTCATCCGCCTTGCCTTCCCCCCGCTGACGGCCGAGCGCCGTCAGGACTTCGTGCGGGTGGTCAAGCACATGGCCGAGGAGGGAAGGGTCGCCGTGCGCAACCTTCGCCGGGCGGCACGTCACGAGTTGGAGGCGCTCGAGAGCGACGGGGGCATGGCTGCCGACGACCGGGAGCGGGCCGAGAAGGACCTGGAGAAGCTCACCACCCGCCACGTGGGCGACATCGATGTCGCCCTCGAGCACAAAGAGCGGGAGCTCCTGGAGGTGTAAGGACACTTCTGGAGGATCCACCCGCACCACCACCCGACCGAGGAGGTCCGATGGACGAGCGTCCGTTCTGGGAGCGACCCGAAGACGACATCGATGACCGCCCGTCCTCCCGCCCGGGCGCCGGGCGGGGCGGTGACGGCGAGAAGCGCGGGGTGAGCGAGCGAGAGGCCACCGAGCGGGTGCGCATCATCGGCGCCGACGAGGCGGCCGAGGCCATCGAGCGGGGCGAGGTGGCTCCCCGCCGGGGTATGGGCACACCCCGTTACGGAGACCGGCCCGAAGCTCCCCCCGACGACGTCCGTCCCGCCATGCGCTTTCCCCTGAGCGCCGGCAGCGACGCGGCCGACGTCTCCCGTCCCCGGGTGAGCAGCGCGCCGCAAGTGCCGCTGCAACCCTGGACCGAGCCTCCCAGCGGCGAGGTGCCGGTCATCGTGCCCGAGGCCAAGGGTGACGAGACGGCCGACGACCTGGAGGCCTGGTCGAGCTTCGCCTCGTCGGGGCCTCGCTGGCGCGACCAGACCAGCGATTGGGCCGAACCCGACTACGACGACGCCAGCATGCTCCATGACGACCAGACCCGCGTCGGCGCCCTCGACACGTCCGACCGACCGGCTCCCGACGACTTCTTCTCCTTCGACGACGCCGTGGAGCCACCCGTGCAGCCGGTCCAGGTGGGCCGCCGTCGGCGCAGCACCGTCCCGAGCGACGAACCACCGGAGGCGCCCGGCCCCCCCGCGGCCCTCCGCCGGGAGCGACCGGCCCGCTCGGGCGGCGCCACCCGGGCGGCCGGCACGACGCGCCGTCCACCCCCCGGCGCCGACCCGGAGGCGGGGTCGGGTGAGCGGGACCTGCGCCAGAGCGTGCTCGCCGCCGGCGTCTTCACCGTCGTCGCGGTGGCCGTGTTCGCGGCGGGGCCGGGCGCTGCCACCGTCTTGGTGGCAGCGGTGGTGGGTGTGTGTGCGGCCGAGCTCTTCGATGGCCTGCGGCGGGGCGGCTACCAACCGGCTGTGCTCCTCGGGCTGGTGGCCTCGGTCTCGATGGTCGGCGCCGCCTACTGGAAGGGAGAGACGGCCCTTCCCCTCGTGATGGGCCTGACCGTGGTCTTCGCCCTGCTGTGGTACCTGGTGGGGGTCACCAAGGTGGATCCCACCTTGAACCTGGCCGTCAGCGTGTTCGGCGTGGCCTACGTCGGCCTGCTCGGGTCCTTCGGGGCCCTGATCCTCACCTTCCCCAACGGCACCGGGGCCCTGGCCGGCGTGGTGCTGGTCGTGGCCCTCAACGACGCCGGCGCCCTGCTGATCGGTCGCCGCCTGGGCCAGCGGCCCCTGGCCCCGGACATCAGCCCGGGAAAGACCATCGAGGGAGCGGCGGGCGGTGCCCTGGTCGGCGTCGTCACCGGGTGGCTGGGGTTGGGCATCATCGGCCTCCACCCCTGGTCACCGGGCACCGGCATCGCCCTCGGCCTGGTGGTCGCCGTCGCCGCTCCCCTGGGCGACCTGTGTGAGTCGATGATCAAGCGTGATCTGGGCCTGAAGGACATGGGCAGCACCCTCCCCGGTCACGGGGGCCTCCTCGACCGCTTCGACTCGCTGCTGTTCGTCCTGCCGGCGGCCTACTACCTCTGCCGTCTCCTGGACATCTTCTGAAGGCCCCGCCACCCGCCTTCGCCTGCCCGGCGGGTCCTGTCACCGAGCGGGACCCCTCCCATCGGGCGCCTCCGGCGCCCATGGGCCCCTCCCCTCTCCTCGCCCCGAAATCCTCGCTGCGCCAACGTTCACATCGGATTCCGGAGCTCGACCACCCGTCCGGCTCCTTGGGCGACACCCCAGTGCGCGCTGAACGAGTGGCGGCTGGACTCCGACGGATGATTTCCCTT
>JAUJNB010000002.1:159868-199676 GCA_030446545.1 Acidimicrobiales bacterium
CACCCCAGTGCGCGCTGAACGAGTGGCGGCTGGACTCCGACGGATGATTTCCCTTTGAGCACGAGTGTCGCCGTCCTGGGGTCGACGGGGTCGATCGGGACCCAGGCGCTCGATGTGCTGCGGGCCGAGCCTGGCCGCTACCACCTGGTCGCCCTGGGTGCCGCCTCGTCGGTGGAGCGGTTGGCGGCCCAGGCCGTCGAGTTCCGCCCTCCGGTCGTGGCCTTGGCCGACGTCTCCCGGGCGGCCGAGCTGCGGGCGCTCGTGCCGGCGGGCACCGAGGTGGTGTCCGGGCCCGACGCCCTCGCCTCCCTTGCCGTCGAGGCCGAGGTGGTCCTCAACGCCGTGGTCGGCTTCGCCGGTCTGCCGGTGACGCTGGCCGCCCTGTCGGCCGGGCGACGCCTGGCCCTGGCCAACAAGGAGTCCCTCATCGCCGGGGGCCCGGTGGTGCAACGGGTGCGCACCACGCCGGGGGCGGAGATCATCCCCGTCGACTCCGAGCACTGCGCCGTGCACCAGTGCCTGCGGGCGGGCCGGGAGAGCGAGGTGGCCCGTCTGGTGCTCACGGCCAGTGGGGGACCGTTCCGGGGACGGTCGCCGGCCGAGCTGGCCCGGGTCACCGTCGACGACGCTCTGGCCCACCCCACCTGGCGGATGGGGCCCAAGATCACCGTTGACTCGTCCACCCTGATGAACAAGGGGCTGGAGGTCATCGAGGCCCACGAGCTCTTCGGCACCGGCTACGACCGCATCGACGTGGTGGTCCACCCCCAGTCCGTGGTCCACTCGATGGTGACCTTCGACGACGGGGCCACCCTCGCCCAGCTCTCCCTGCCCGACATGCGCCTGCCCATCGGCTACGCCCTGGCCTGGCCGCAGCGTTGCCACCAGGCCTTTGGTGCCATCGACTGGGCCGAGCTGAGCCGCCTCGACTTCGAGCGGCCCGATCTGGTCGCCTTTCCCTGCCTGGGCCTGGCCCGGGAGGCCGGGATGGCCGGCGGGTCGGCGCCGGCGTGGGCCAACGCCGCCAATGAGGTGGCGGTGGCCGCCTTCCTCGACGGACGCATCGGATGGTCCGGAATCGCCGCGGTGTTGAAATCGGCGATGTCCGAGCATGATGGGACCGAGATGGACAGCGCCGAGGCGGTGGTCGAGGTCGACCGCCGGGGCCGGGAGCTGGCCGGCCGGATCGTGGAGAGGAGCACGGCGTGAGCGAGGTCGAATCGACAGGGACCACCCCGGAGCGGACGTCCGGGGCCGGACCCGGCGCCTCGGAGGAACCGAGGGCCCCGGAGGGCGAGATCACCAGCTGGGCCCGCCGAGCCCTCATCGCCAGCGCCGTGGTGGCGCTCGGCGTGTGGGTCTCGCTGCCCACCCTGGCCATCATCGGTGCCTTGATCTTCATGATCTTCATGCACGAGCTGGGCCACTACATCACGGCCAAGGCCGCCGGCATGAAGGTGACGGAGTTCTTCCTCGGCTTCGGGCCCCGGCTGTGGTCGTTCCGCCGGGGTGAGACCGAGTACGGCATCAAGGCCATTCCCGCCGGCGCCTACGTGCGCATCATCGGGATGAGCAACCTCGAAGAGGTCGACCCCGCCGACGAAGCGCGCGCCTACCGCCAAAAGCCCTACTGGCGGCGGATGTCGGTGGCCGTGGCCGGTTCCACCATGCACTTCCTGATGGCCATCGCGTTGTTCTTCACCGTCATCAACGTGGTGGGCCAGAGCGTGACCACCTCCGAGGCCTGGACCGTGGGGAGGTCACGCCCGAGAGCGCAGCCGCCGCCGCTGGGGTTCAGCCCGGTGATCGCATCGTCGCCCTCGACGGTCGACGGTTCGAGAACTTCGAGACACTGTCGACCGAGCTCCAGCAACGACCGGGTGACGACGTCGAGCTCGTGGTGGATCGTGCCGGTCGGGAGGTCACGCTGGACGCCACCATCGGGGCCACCGGCACCGAGGGTGAGCAGATCGGGATCCTCGGCGTGCGGGCCCGAGTTCCCCGCCGAGCGGGTGAACCCGCTCACCGGCGTAGTGGAGTCGGTCCAGGCCACAGGCGAGACCATGTGGCTGTCGGTCGGGGCCCTGGGTGCGTTCTTCTCGCCCGACGGCCTGTCCGGCTACGTGGCGACCCTCACCGGGAACGCCCCACCCCGCGCGGGTGAGGCCCCTGAGGACCGGGTGGTCTCGGTCGTGGGTGCCGTCCAGCTGGCCAGTCAGTCGCCCGACCTGGCCGCCGCCCTGTACTTCCTGTTCGCCATCAACATCTTCCTCGGCGTGTTCAACCTGGTCCCGCTCCTGCCCTTCGACGGTGGCCACGTGGCCATCGCCACCTACGAGCGCATCCGCAGCCGCAAGGGCCGGCGCCACTTCGCCGACGTGTCCAAGCTCATGCCCGTGACCTACGCGGTGGTGGCCCTGCTCGCCTTTGTGTTCGTCACCTCGATCTACCTCGACATCGTCGACCCTGTCGCGCCCAGTGAGGGGGCCCGTGGGGCGGCGGGGCACCCGCTCGGTCGTGCTGGCCCACCCGTCCCAGCCGGTGACCGTGGGGAGGGGCACCGGTCAGCGTGCAGTCGATGACCATCACCAAGACCGCCGACCACGAGGGCACCCTCGAACAGATCTACGCTCTGGCCGGCGCCGGCGCCGACATCGTGCGCTGCACCTGCAACGACGACGCCGCCGCCGAGGGGTTGGCCCGCATCGTGCCCCGCTCGCCGGTGCCCATTGTGGCCGACATCCACTTCCAGCACCGCCTGGCCCTGGCTGCCCTGGAGGCGGGGGTGTCCTGCCTGCGCCTCAACCCCGGCAACATCCGCAAGGCCGAGCATCAAGACCGTGGCCGCCGAGGCCCGAGACCGCAGGGTGCCCATCCGCATCGGGGTCAACGCCGGCTCGCTCGACCCGGACATCGAGGCCCGCCACGGGGTCACGCCCGAGGCCCTGGTGGCCTCGGCCCAGCGCGGCTGGCCCACTTCGCCGAAGTGGGTTTCGACGACGTCAAGATCTCGGTCAAGGCCTCCGACGTGCGCCTCATGGTCGAGTCCTACCGCCTGTTGGCCGAGACGGTCGAGCACCCGCTGCACCTCGGGGTCACCGAGGCGGGACCACCCCGGGGGCTGATCAAGGCCACGGCCGGCATCGCCACCCTGCTGCTCGAGGGCATCGGCGACACCATCCGCTACAGCCTGACCGCCGACCCGGTGGAGGAGGCCAGGCCGGTCGCCAGCTCCTGGAGGCATTGGGGTTGCGGGAACGCACCACGTCGACCTGATCGCCTGTCCAGCTGTGGCCGGGCCGAGATCGACGTCATCGCCGTGGCCGGCCAGGCCATGGCCGCCTCGCCGAACGGGAGCTGCCGGTGCAGGTGGCGGTCATGGGCTGCGTGGTCAACGGTCCGGGGGAGGCCGCTCGCCGACCTCGGCATCGCCGCCGGCCGCCACCGGGGGCACCTGTTCATCCGGGGCCAGGTCGTACGGGTCGTGCCGGAGGACGAGATGGTCGAGGCCCTGGTGGCCGAGGCCGAGAAGCTGGTGGCCGAGGGCGTCGAGGCCCGATCACCGCGGCCGACGCCGGGGCGGCGGCCGCGGCCGAGGTCGACCGGGCCGCCCTGCTGGCCGACCAGGGCGACGACGCCAACGCCTCGGAGGCCACCGTCGAGCTCATCCGAAGCCGCTCCGCTGGCTGAGCCACCCCGCCACCCCGCCGCCACCCCCTCGCCTGCCGTTGTGGCAGTGAGAACGGGGGTGGGGACGGAGGAGAGAGCGGGGGATCGGGGGAGGGGGTTCCGTAGCCTCGCCCGTCGTGGCCAAAGCTCCGGTGCTCACCCCTCAGGGGGTCGATTTTCCCCGGTGGTACCAGGGACGTGGTGGCCGGCGGAGCTGGCCGACAACGGCCCGGTACGGGGCACCCTGGTCATCCGCCCCTACGCCTACGCCATCTGGGAGCGCATGCAAGCCGAGCTCGACCGGCGCATCAAGGCCGCCGGGGCCCAGAACGCCTACTTCCCCTGTTGATCCCCGAGAGCTACCTGCGCCGGGAGGCCGAGCACGTCGAGGGCTTCAGCCCCGAGTTGGCGGTGGTGACCCACGGCGGGGGCAAGGAGCTCGAGGAGCCGGTCGTGGTGCGGCCCACCAGTGAGACGGTGATCAACAGCTCCTTCGCAAGTGGATCCAGAGCCATCAGGACCTGCCCCTGCTCATCAACCAGTGGGCCAACGTGGTGCGTTGGGAGTTGCAGCCCCGGCTGTTCCTGCGCACCAGCGAGTTCCTCTGGCAGGAGGGCCACACCGCCCACGCCACCCAGGGTGACGCCGCCGGTTACGCCCGGCGCATCCTGCGCGAGGTCTACGAGGCCTTCATGGTCGACGTCCTGGGCTATCCCGTGCTGACCGGGCCCAAGACGGCCCGGGAGCGTTTCGCCGGTGCCATCAACACCCCTCACCTGCGAGGCCATGATGGGTGACGGCAAGGCCCTGCAGATGGGGACCAGTCACGAGCTGGGCAGAACTTCGCCCGGGCCTTCGACATCACCTACTCCGACGAGACCGGCGAGCGCAGGCACGTGGCAGACCTCGTGGGGCGTGTCGACCCGCCGGTCGGGGGCCTTATCATGGCCCACGGCGACGACGCCGGACTCCGCTTGCCCCCTGTGCTGGCCCCCACCCAGGTGGTGGTCGTGCTCGTGCGGGCCGAGGAGGGAGCCGGGGAGGCGGCCGCCGCCCTCACCCGGGGCTGGCCGCACAGGGCTCCAGGGTCGTCCTCGACGACCGGGTCGACATCGCCTTCGGGCGGCGCAGCGTCGACTGGGAGGGCGTTCCCGTGCGCCTCGAGGTGGGTCCTCGCGACCTGGCCGAGGGCCGGGCCACGCTGGTCCGGCGGGACACCGCCACCAAGGAGCCCGTGCCCGTGGGGAGGTCACCGCCGGGTGGTCACCGCCCTCGACGACGCCCCAACGGTCACTCCTCGAGGTCGCCCGGGAGCGCTGCGACGGGCGCACCACCGACGTGTCCACCCTGGAGGAGGCGGCGGAGGCGGCGTCGTCAGGCTTCGCCCGGCTCCCCTGGGCTTCGGGGGGAGGAGGGCGAGGCTCGCCGGCCGAAATGGGCATGCCGTCCGCCGTCCTCCGGCGCCCCGACGGGGTGCTCCCGGAAGGCCAGGACGACCTCGATCTGGTTGCGGTGGTGGGCCGGGCCTACTGAGCGGAGAAGGAGCCGGGGCTGGGTCGGCAGCGCAGGCGCGACCGATGGGCCCCCTCGGCCCGGCCCGCCACGCCTTGCCCTCCGGGGCTATATACTCAAACCCGGACTTGTTGTACCTGCGGTCCGCGGACCGTCCCGGCGGGCTCTGCCCACGCCTTTGTTGTTTGCAGGAGTGCTGATCGCAGAGTGTTGTTTGCAGGGTGCTGATCGCAGGGTGCTGATCGCAGGGTGCTGATCGCAGGGTGCCCGTCGCCGGGAGTACTGGTGGCGGGCGGCAAGGACGTGGAGGGCACGAACGGCGCAAGCGGAGGAGGAAAGCGATGGCGACCATGACCGAACGGGTGGAGCAGTTGGTCATCCCCGTGCTCGACTCCCGTGGCCTCCCACCTCTACGACGTGGAGCACGCCGGCTCGCTCCTGCGAATCCTGGTCGACCGACCCGGTGGGGTCGATCTCGACCTCCTCGCCCAGGTCACCCGCGAGCTCTCCTCGGCTCTCGACGCCGCCGACCCCCTCCCTGGGCGCTACACCCTGGAGGTGTCCAGCCCCGGGCTGGAGCGGCCTCTGCGCCGGCCCGAGCACTTCGATGCCGCCATCGGAGCGACCATCAGGTGAAGACCCGGCCCGGCACCGATGGCGAGCGCCGGGTGGAGGGGGTGTTGGTGGCCGCCGACGAGGACGGCGTCACCGTCGAGTCCGGCGGTGGGCGACGCCACGTCCACCATGTGGATATCGAACGGGCGTCCACGGTGTTCGACTTGGCGACCCGCCGGCCGCGCCCCTCGCCCAGCAGGGGCAGCAGCAGAGGAAAGGCAACGACAGGATGACGCACGACCGGATGCACGGCGCGGTGAGGCACGCAACCAAGCGGCCGATGCCATGACCACCAGCTTCGAGATGATGGAGGCCCTCCAGGCCTTGGCCCTCGACAAGGGGATCACCGTCGACACCTTGCTCGACGCCCTGCCCAATGCCCTGGTGTCGGCCTACAAGCGCATGCCCGGGGCGGCCGAGGCCTACGTCACCATCGACGCCGAGTCGTTCGAGATCCGGGTCTACGGCCAGGAGCTCGACGAGGACGGCAACGTGGCCCGGGAGTGGGACGACACCCCCGACGACTTCGGGCGCATCGCCGCCCAGACGGCCAAGCAGGTCATGACCCAACGCATCCGCGAAGCGGAACAGGACATGAAGTACGAGGAGTACGCCGAGCGAGGGGTGACATCGTCACCGGCATCATCAACAGACCGACAGCCGCTTCACCTTGCTCGACCTGGGCAAGGTGGAGGCGCTGCCCCCTGGCCGAGCAAGGTGCCCTACGAGCGACCCGAGCCCGGCAACCGGCTCAAGGCCTACATCGTCGAGGTGCGGCGCAACCCCCGCGGTCCTCAGATCGTGGTCAGCCGCACCCACCCTGGAAGCTCATCAAGCGGCTGTTCGAGCTCGAGGTCCCCGAGATCGCCGACGGCATCGTGGAGTTCAAGGCCGTGGCTCGCAGGCCCGGCCACCGGACCAAGATCGCAGTGTGGTCCAACGACCACAACGTCGACCCGGTGGGTGCCTGCGTGGGGGCCCGGGGAGCACGGGTGCGCATGGTCGTCAACGAGCTCCGGGGCGAGAAGATCGACATCGTGCCCTTCACCGACGACGTCCAGGAGTTCGTCATGAAGGCCCTCTCCCCGGCCAAGGTCAAGAGGTGCGCCTCGACGGCGAGACCGGCACGGCCGGGGTCATCGTGCCGACTACCAGCTGTCCCTGGCCATCGGCAAGGAGGGCCAGAACGCCCGCCTGGCTGCCCGGCTGACGGGATGGAGGTCGACATCAAGAGCGAGACCCAACTGGCGAGGAGGAAGCCGGCTACGAAGGGCGGAGTGGGCCGAGGGGGAGTGGGTCACCGATCCCGGGTCCGGCGAGCTCATCTGGCGACCGGCTGAGGGTGGGCCGGCGGTCACGGCCGACGAGTGGCGCCAGGGTGGTGACGTGGTCGTGGGCCCCGACGACGCTCTTGTGAGCTCCGAGGGCGCGCTCGTCGGGGCCGGAGGCGACGGGGCGCCCGTGGCGGGCGACGGGTCGACAGGAGCCGGCCAGTCCACCGGTGGCGAGTATCCCGCCGGCGAACCGGGAGGTGGTGGCGCCCACGGGCGGGGAACCTTCGGGTGGTCCGGCCGGGGCAGTGCCGGCGGAGGCCGTGCCCGAGCCGGTGACGGTGGCGTCGGCCGCCGCCGCCGCCGCCGCCGCCGAAGGCGACCTCGGTGACGGGCCCGGCCGCGACGCCGCGGGTGGCGATCGTTGGGAGGGCCCCATAGGCCCGGTACGCACCTGCGTGGGTTGCCGTCGGCGAGCCCCCAGCGAGGAGCTGGCGCGTGTGATTCGGGGATCTGACGGCACACTGGAGGTCGGGCGCAAACCTCCCGGTCGGGGAGCGTGGCTGTGTACCGGCTCGGCGGCCTGCGTCGAGAAGGCAGTACGGCGAGATGCGTTCAGACGGGCACTACGGGGACCGGTCGAACCAGGAGCGGTCACCCGGTGCAGGCGACCCCCGACCCTGGCGACGGGGCCGGGGGACACGAGTTCCGCAGTGATGGGAGAGCATGCGAGGATGGATCGCCGACCAGGTCGGCGCGACGATGATGAAGGGGTTGAGGTAGCACTTTGGCATCGAAGATCCGGGTCTATGAGCTCGGTCGTGAGCTCGGGCTCACCAACAAGGAGACACTCGACCTGTGCGAGGCGCTGGGGATCGGCGTGCGCAGCCACTCGTCGAGCATCGTCGACGCTGAGCCCAGGCCGACCGGGTCAGGCGCAAGGCCGACGCCGAGGGCCTGCGCCGCGATCCATCGTCGACAGGCTGAACCTCAGCCGGCGGCGCAACTCCGACGCCGCCCCCACTCGCAGCACGCCCCCGACGCCGCTGCCCACGCCGAACGAGCCGGACGGGACGGATGGCGGGACCACCCCCTCCGGACCGGCCGTCACCTCCGGACCGGCCGTCACCTCCGAGCCGGTCGCTCCTGCCGCCCCCCTCCGGCCCCCCGCCCCCCCCCGCATCCGCCCCCGCCGTCGGTGCCCCCACCGCCCCTCCGCCGCCGGTGCCCCTCCCGCCCACGCCGAGCGAGGGCTCCCCACCGCCTGGTGACCAGTGGCAAGGCCAGTGAGCAACCCGACCTCGACCAGCCCCCGCTCCGACCGCTCAGCCGCCCCATCCCCGCCCCCTCCGCCCCGCCCGGCGGCGCCTCCTCCGCCCCTCGAGGCTCCGGCCCGGCCGGTTCCCGAGCGAGCGCCGGTGGCCGACCGGCCATTGCCACCCCGAGTGGTCCCCGCAGCGCCCCCCCAGGGCATCCGGGCCCCGGGTGGACACGCCATCCCCCCCGCCCCCGGGTGGCCCCGCCTCGATCCGACACGGGCAAGCCCATCCCGCCCCCGCCCCGTCCACGTCGGAAGTGGCCGCACCATCCCGCCGCCGCCCGGTGCCGGGGGCCGCCGCCCACCGCCCCGCAGCCCCGGTGCCCCGGCGAGCCGTCCCGCCCCCAGTCCCGGCAGCACCCGGCCCGAGCGCAACTTCGCCGGGCCCGGCGGTCGCCCCGGCGGCGGGGCCCGCCTCCCCCTTCGGCCCGGCCAGGTGCCTGGCGCCGGCGGTCGCCCCGGCGGTCGCCCGGGCGGCCCGCGCCGCCCCGGCGCGGCGGCCGTCGTCGTCGCAACCGCGAGCTCCAGCCTCAGGGCATCGCTACCTACACGCCCCAGGACACCCCCATCCCTGAGGGCGAGGTGGTCATCGAGCGGGGAGCACGGCCAAGGACCTCGGTCCCAGGCTGAACCGGTCGGCGGCCGACGTGGTGCGCTTCCTGCTCCAGCAGGGAGATGATCACCGCCACCCAGACGCTGTCCGACGACATGATCGAGCTCTTCGCCGCCGATGTGGGGGCGGTGGTGCGCCTGGTCGATCCCGGCCAGGAGCAGGAAGTGGCCTGCAATACTCTTGGCGGTGCTCGACGAGGAGGACGAGAACGAGGACGACCTGCGGCCCCGGCCTCCGGTCATCACCGTGCTTGGCCACGTCGACCACGGGCAAACCCTCCTGCTGGACCGCATCCGGTCGGCCAACGTGGCCGGCGACGAGGCCGGGGATCACCCAACACATCGGCGCCTACCAGGTGGAGAAGGACGGTAAGCGCCTCGCATTCATCGACACCCCGGTCACGAGGCCTTCACCGCCATGCGGGCCCAGGCGCCGAGGCCACCGACATCGTGGTGCTGGTGGTGGCGGCCGACGACGGCGTGATGCCCACCACCCTCGAGGCCCTGGCCCACGCCAAGGCGGCCGAGGTGCCCATCGTGGTCGCCATCAACAAGGTTGACCGGGAGAACGCCGACCCGATCCGGGTCCGCCAGCAGCTCTCCGAGCAGGGCCTGGTGCCCGAGGCCTGGGGCGGCGACACGATCATGGTCGAGATCTCCGCCCTGCAGAACCTCGGCATCGACGACCTGCTCGACAACCTGCTGGTGGTGGCCGAGCTGGAGGATCTGCGGTCCAACCCCGAGGGTCGGGCCTACGGCGTGGTGCTGGAGGCCAAGCTCGACGTCGGCCGAGGGCCGGTGGCCACCGTGTTGGTCCAGCGAGGCCTGCTGAAGGTGGGCGACCCGATGGTGGCCGGTCCCGCCTGGGGACGGGTGCGGGCGCTCATCGACGACCGAGGCGACCAGGTCAAAGAGGCCGGCCCCAGCGTGCCCGTGCAGGTGCTCGGGCTGTCGGAGGTGGCCGACGCCGGTGACGACTTCGTGGTCGCCCCCGATGACCGCACCGCCCGGCGGGTGGGCGAGGCGCAGGGCCAGTACGCCCGCATCAAGAACATCGCCGCCGACTCCTCGGCCATCACCACCGGGGTCAAGCTCGAGGACATCTTCGAGCAGATCCAAAGGGCGAGGCGGCCACCCCTCAACCTGGTGCTCAAGGCCGACGTCAACGGTTCGCTGGAAGCCCTGACCGACTCCCTGCGCAAGCTCGAGCGTGACGAGGTCAAGATCATCTTCGTGCACCGCGCCGTGGGGGGATCTCCGAGAACGACGTGCAGCTGGCGGCCACCACCGGGGCCACCATCATCGGCTTCAACGTCCGGCCCGACCGCAAGGCGCGCGACCTGGCCGACACCGAGGACGTCGAGATCCGGACCTACGAGATCATCTACCAGGTCCTCGAGGACGTGGGCAACGCCCTGGTCGGCCTGTTGGCCCCCCGAGTTCGAAGAGGTTGTCACCGGTGAGGCCGAGGTCCGGGAGGTCTTCCGGGTGCCCCGGGTAGGAGCGGTGGCCGGTTGCTACGTGCGCAGCAGGACCATCTCGCGCAACTCCGGCGTGCGCTTCTTGCGAGAGGGACCATCATCTGGAAGGGCACCGTCAACTCGCTGCGTCGGTTCAAAGACGACGTGCGCGGGGGGCCTCCGGCTTCGAGTGCGGCGTCGGCCTGTCCGACTTCCAGGACCTGAAGGCCGGGGACATCATCGAGACCTTCGCCCGCAGGAGATCCCCCGGTCCTAACCGCGAGGGGCCGATCCGGTACCTTGGCCGTCGTGCACGTGGCGGCGGTGGAGTTCGATCTGCACATCCCGGAGTCGAGGTCACTGAAGGCCAAGCGGTCGGTGGTCAAGCCCATCGTGGAGGGCCTCCATCGGCGCTTTCGGGTGGCGGCGGCCGAGGTGGGACACCACGAGCAGTGGCAGCGCACGACCGTGGGTGTCTCGGCGGTGGGGGCCACGGCCGGTCACGTGGGCGACGTCCTGGACGAGGTCGAGCGCTTCGTGTGGTCCCATCCCGAGGTGCAGGTCCTGTCGGCTTCGCGTCTGGCTCGACCCGGGTTTCGAAGACGATCAGCCGGAGGGTTCCGTGGCGGGGCGTAGGCGAACCAGCCGCCGGAGCCCCGACGAGCCCGGGCGCTACCCGCGGGTGGCCCGGGTCAACGAGCTGTGCCGGGAGATCGTGGCCGACGAGCTGGAGCGCATCGACGACGATCGCCTGGAGATGGTGACCATCACCCACGTCGAGGTGGTCCGCGACCTGAGCCACGCCACCGTCGACTTCTCCCGGTTGGGCCAGGACGAGGACGATGCCGCCGAGGCCCTGGCCGAGCACCGGGTGCGGCTCCAGGGAGCCATCGCCCGCCAGGCCCGCCTGCGACGGACGCCCGAGCTCGCCTTCCGGCTCGACCAGGCCATCCTCGCCGGCGCCCGCATCGAGCAGCTGCTCCGGGAGCACCCGCTGCCCAGGCCGGCCGACCCGGACCAGCCGGGTGGCCAGGGCGATGCCGCCGAGGTGGCCGAGCCCGGGGGCAAGCGTTCCGCCGACGAGGGCTGATCCCCCATGGGGGCGAGCGGAGCCAGGGGACCCGACGGGGTGTGCGTGGTGGACAAGGCGGCCGGCCCCACCTCCCACGACGTCGTGGCCGAAGCCCGCCGTCGCCTCGGAACCCGGCGGGTGGGCCACGCCGGCACCCTCGATCCGGACGCCACCGGCGTGTTGGTGCTCGGGGTGGGGCGGGCCACCAGGCTCCTTCGGTACCTGACGATCCTGCCCAAGAGCTACCGGGGCGAGGTCGTGCTGGGGGTGGAGACCGACTCCCTCGACGCCTCGGGCCGGGTGGTGTCCCGCTGCGACATGACCGCAGTGACGTTGGCCGATGTTCGGGGAGCGGCGGCCAGCCTGGTCGGCGACCTCCAACAGGTCCCACCCATGGTCTCGGCGGTCAGGGTGGGCGGCCGGCGCCTCCACGAGCTGGCCCGGGCCGGGGTCGAGGTGCAACGGGCGGCCCGCCCGGTCACCGTGACCCGCTTCGACGTCACCGGCCTGGTCGGCCCCTCGGTCGCAGCCATCGAGGTCGACTGCTCGTCCGGTACCTACGTGCGGTCCCTGGCGGCCGACCTGGGCCGGTTACTGGGCGGCCACGCCCACCTGCGCAACCTGCGCAGGACGGCGGTGGGATCGTTCACCCTGGAGCGCTCACACCCGGTCGAGGATCTCCAGCTCCTCGCCCCTCTGGCGGCTGTCGCCCACCTGGCCCCGGTTGCGGTCGACGACGAGGTCGCCGCCCTGGTGGCCACGGGAACCCGCCTGGTACGTGCCGGCCAGTCGGCGCTCTTCGCCGGCGAGGGCCCGTGGGCCGTGACCGCGGCCAGCACGGGTGACCTCCTGGCCGTCTACCAGGCCAGCGGCGAGCGGGTTCATCCGGCGGTCGTTCTGGCCCGACCGGCGCCGGCCGCGCCGGGGTAGCGTCGGGCAGTGCAGGTGATCCGGGCGGAGGACGGCCGCCCCGCTGACGGAGGCGGGTTCGCCGTCACCATCGGCTTCTTCGACGGGGTCCACCGGGGCCACCGGGCCCTCATCGAGGCCACCCGCCGCCGGGCCGCCGAGTTGGGCGCCCCGACCGCGGTGGTGACCTTCGACCGCCACCCCGCCACCGTGGTCCGCCCGGACTCGGCGCCCCTGCTGCTCACCGATCTCGACCAGCGGTTGGAACGCCTGGCCGACGCCGGGGTCGATCTCACGCTCGTCCTGGCCTTCGACGACGCCCGGGCCCGAGAACAGGCCGAGGACTTCGTGCTCGAGGTGCTGGTGCAACGCTTGTCGGTCCGGGCCGTGGTGGTGGGCGCGGACTTCCACTTTGGTCACCGGCGACGGGGCAACGTGGAGCTGTTGCGCTCGTCGGGAGGTCGCCACGGCTTCACGGTCCACGGGCTGGCCCTGGCTGCCTGCGGCCCCGATGCCGTGGTGGTGTCCTCCACCGCCATCCGCTCGGCCCTGGCCGGCGGCGACCTGGCCGCCGCCAACGCCATGCTCGGACGGCCCCACGAGGTCCGGGGCCTGGTGGTGGGCAACGACCAGCGGGGAGGCCGCCAGCTCGGGTACCCCACCGCCAATGTGGCCGTGCCTCCGGAGATTCAACTACCCGCGGTCGGAATATACGCCGGCTGGTACGTGCGCCCCGACGGGGAGACGCTGCCGGCCGCCATCTCGCTCGGGTGGCGGCCGACCTTCGCCCGGTCCACCGACCGTCCGTTGCTCGAGGCCCACGTGCTCGACTTCGACGGCGACCTCTACGGGGAGGTGGGCGCCGTTCGCTTCGTCGCCCGCCTGCGCGACGAGGAGCGATTCGATTCGGTCGAGGCCCTGGTGACCCAGATCGGCCGGGACGTGGCCGCCGCCCGTGCGGTGCTGGCCGAGGCTCCCGGCCGGGGCCCGAGGGGCCAACCCCTGGCCCACAGGGGCGGGTGAGGATCAGTCGTCGCTGAAGGCGTTGCGGCCGTCGAAGAAGCCCCGGGCCATGCGTTCCCCCGCCGACCCCTCCCAGCCACAGGCCGCTGAGGGACTGAGGGCCGGCCCGGCCAGGGCCTGGCGGTTGGTGCGGGCGGTGGAGCCCGACCGCAACCGGCGGCGGGTCGCCCGAGCGGGGGGTGTGGTCGGGGCGTCTGACGAGCGATCCCGAGGCCCAGGCGCCGAGCGGGAGGCGGGGATGGGGGGCCGGTCGTCCACCATCGGTGGCCTCATGGCGCCCTCTCGGTCGCCCGGTCGCGGGACTTGAGGGTGCTGCCTGCTATCGTGGAAGGGTCCTGGTGTCCGCCGGGGCCTTCCGTCTCACTTCAGCGAGGACCCGGCCAACCCGTATGTCCACGAGGACCATGCCCGACAAGGCCACCACCATCGGTGCCCACAAGCTCCACGACGGCGACACCGGCTCGCCCGAAGTACAGATCGCGCTGCTCACCGAGCGCATCAACTACCTCAACGAGCACCTCAAGGAGCACAAGAAGGACCATCACAGCCGGAGGGGCCTGCTGAAGCTCGTCGGCCGGCGCAAGCGCCTCCAGGCCTACCTGCGCACCAACGACGTCGAGCGCTACCGGGCCATCAATGCCCGGCTCGGCCTCCGCCGCTAAACGCCCGTCGGGCAGCCCGAGGGCTGTCCGTCACGCATTTCGCTCGTCCCGAACTGCATCGTCCCGTTCTTCGATCACATCGTTGTTCGACCATATCGACGGGCGGCCGGCAGCGGTCAGCTGCCAGTCGCCGGGTCCTCGGTTCCCGGGTGCCCGACGACTGGGAACTGGCCTGCCCCCGCCCCTCAGACAAGAGAGGCACCACATGGCAGACGCCACCATCGTTTCCGGGCCCATCGAGGGCACCGACAAGACCCTGACGCTCCAGACCGGCAAGCTTGCCCCCAGTCCCAGGGGGCGGTGGTGGCCAGCATCGGTGACACCACCATCCTGGTCACGGCCAACGGGGCCAAGGGTGTGCGCGAGGGCATCGACTTCTTCCCTCTCACCGTCGACGTCGAAGAGCGCATGTACGCCGCCGGGAAGATCCCCGGTTCGTTCTTCCGCCGTGAGGGCCGCCCGGGCGAGAGCGCGGTGCTCACCTGTCGGCTCATCGACCGTCCGCTGCGCCCCAGCTTCGCCAAGGGGTACCGCAACGAGACCCAGGTCGTGGCCACCGTGCTCGGGTCCGACCAAGAGAACCCGCATGACGTACTGGCCATCAACGGCGCCTCGGCTGCGCTCATGCTCTCGGGCATCCCCTTCGACGGGCCCCTCGGCGCCGTGCGCATCGCCTATGGCACCGACGGTGCCTGGCACCCCCACCCCACCTACAGCGAGGGTGACGAGAGCACCTTCGAGCTGGTGGTGGCCGGGCGCCGGGCCGGCGACGACGTCGCCATCATGATGGTCGAGGCCGGGGGCACCGAAGGAGCGGCCCGCTTCTACGCCGACGGTGCCCCCCTCGTGACCGAGGAGGTCATCGCCGAGGGCCTGGAGTCGGCCAAGACATGGATCCGGGCGTCGATCGAGCTCCAGGACGAGCTGGTGGCGGCCGCCGGTGTGCGGGCCCCGCTCGCCTACGAGCCCCAGGTCGACTACGGCGACGACGTCTTCGAGCGGGTCTCGGCGGTGGGGACCGAGCGCCTCACGCCGGCGCTGTCCATCTCGGCCAAGGCCGAGCGCAACGCCGCCACCGACGAGGCCGCCGCCGCCATCTCCGCCGACCTGGCCGCCGAGCTACCCGGGCAGGAGAAGGAGATCAAGGCCGCGGTCAAGGCCCTGACCAAGAAGCTCATCCGGCAGCGGGTGACGGCCGACGGCGTACGCATCGACGGCCGGGCCACCAGCGAGCTGCGAGAGGTGTCGGCCGAGGTCGGCCTCCTGCCCACGGCGCACGGCTCGGCGTTGTTCCAGCGGGGCGAGACCCAGGTGCTCAACGTGCTCACGCTGGGCATGCCCCGCATGGACCAGCTCATCGACACCTTGGGCGTCGACGACAAGAAGCGCTACATGCACCACTACAACATGCCGCCGTGGGCCAACGGCGAGACCGGCCGGGTGGGCAGCCCGAAGCGCCGTGAGATCGGTCACGGCCTGCTGGCCGAGCGGGCCCTGCTGCCCGTCGTGCCCTCCAAGGCCGACTGGCCCTATGCGCTGCGCCTGGTGTCCGACGTGCTGTCGTCCAACGGCTCCACCTCCATGGCCTCGGTGTGCGGCAGCTCCCTGTCGCTCATGGACGGTGGCGTGCCCGTCACCGACGCGGTGGCCGGCATCGCCATGGGGCTCATCTACGAGGACGACACCTACACCACCCTCACCGACATCCTCGGGGCCGAGGATGCCTTTGGCGACATGGACTTCAAGGTGGCCGGCACCGCCACCTACGTCACCGCCCTCCAGCTCGACACCAAGATCGAGGGGCTTCCGGCCGACGTGTTGGGCGCCGCCCTCCAGCAGGCCAAGGCGGCCAGGTTGGCCATCCTCGAAGTCATGGACGCGGCCATCAGTCAGCCCCGTGACGACGTGGCCGCCGCCGCCCCCAAGATCCTCTCCTTCGAGATCCCCATCGACAAGATCGGCGAGGTCATCGGGCCCAAGGGCAAGGTCATCAACGCCATGCAGCAGGAGACCGGCGCCGACATCGCCGTCGACGACGACGGCCTCATCGGCACGGTCACCATCGGCTCCAAGGACGGCCTGGCGGTGGCCGAGGCCCGCCGCCGCATCGAGCTGCTGCTCGACCCACCGGCCGCCGAGGTGGGGGCGGTCTACCAGGGCCGGGTGGTCAACATCACCAAGTTCGGAGCCTTTGTCAACATCCTCCCGGGGCGAGACGGCCTGGTGCACATCTCCAAGCTGGGTGGGGGACGGCGCATCGACCGGGTGGAGGACGTCGTCAGCCTGGGCGACCCCATCGAGGTCCGGGTCGAGGACATCGACCCCCAGGGCAAGGTCTCACTGTCGCCCGTCTCCGCCGACGGCGAGGACGGCGGTGGCGGTGGCGACGGCGGTGGCCGCCCGGCGGCCCGGGAGCGGCCCTCGGGTGGCGACGACCGTGGCGGTCGCGGTGACCGTGGCGGTCGGGACCGGGGGAACCGAGGTGACCGGGAGGGTCGGGGCGACCGCGGGCCCCGGGGTGATGGTGCTTCCCGGGGTGACCGGGAGGGCCGCGGTGAGCGGGGTCGCAGCGCCGACTCGCCCCCGCCGGGCCCGGTCCCGGCCGGTGTGGCCACGGTGAGCTTCGAGGACGCCTTTGACGCCGAGATCGGCGCCGAGTTCGGCGACCTGGGACCGGCTTCGGCCCCGGCCCCGGCCGAGCGCGGGGACGATCGCCGGCCCCGGCGCCGGAGCTGACCGCTCCTTCGAGGGTGCCCATCCGCACCACGCTCCTCGACGGTGGGGCTCGGGTCGTCACCGAGCACCTGCCCCACGTCCGATCGGTCAGTGCCGGGTTCTGGGTGGGGGTGGGTGCTCGGGACGAGGACCCGGAGGAGGCCGGCGCGTCCCACTTCCTCGAGCACTTGCTGTTCAAGGGCACCGACTCCCGCAGCGCCTCGGAGATCGCCGAGGCGGTCGAGGCAGTGGGCGGGGAGATGAACGCCTTCACCACCCACGAGTACACCGCCTACCACACCCGCCTGCCCGCCTCGCAACTGGTGCTCGGACTCGACCTGTTGGGCGAGGTCTTCACCCGGCCGGCCTTCCGGCCCGGGGAGGTCGAGGCCGAGCGCCAGGTCATCCTCGAGGAACTGGCCATGGAGGACGACTGCCACGAAGACCGGGTCCTGACGCTGCTGGGCGAGGCCATGTTCCCGGGCCATCCCCTCGGAGCCGAGGTGCTCGGGTCCCGCGAGAGCATCGGGGTCATGAGCCGGGAACAGATCAGCGCCTTCCACCACCGGTGGTACCGGCCCGAGAACCTGGTGGTGGCGGCCGCCGGAGCCCTCGACCACGACGTGGTGGTGGCCACCGTCGAGCGCCACCTGGCCGCGGTCGACCCGGGGTCCCCACCGGCGCGTCGGGCCCCGTCGACGGCCCCCGAGTCGTTGCGGGTGCTGACCCAGAGCAGCGAGCAGGCCCACGTCGCCCTCGGTCTTCCCGCCCTCAGCCGCCACGACCCCGACCGCCACGCGCTGGCCGTGGCCAACCAGGTCCTCGGCGGGGGGACCTCCAGCCGGTTGTTCCGCACCATCCGGGAAGAACGGGGGTTGGCCTATTCCGTCTACTCCTACCAGGCCGGCTACGCCGACGCCGGCGCCCTGGTGGCCGCGGCCGCCACCGGACCGGGCCGCTTGGCCGAGGTGCTGACCCTGGTGCGGGCCGAGGTGGACCGTCTGTTCGAAGACGGGGTGAGCGAACACGAGCTTTCGGTGGCCACGGGGTACCTCGAAGGGGCCACTGCCCTGGCCCTCGAGGACTCAGGCAGCTGCATGAGCCGCATCGCCGGCGCGCTGCTCGTGCACGGTGAGGTCCCGTCACTGTCGGAGGTGCTCGACCGCTACCGCCGGGTCACGCTGAGCGACGTGTCCCGCGTGTTGCGCCGGGTGGCCGAAGCGGGCCCCCGCAGCCTGGCCGTCCTGGGCCCGCTGCGGCGGGGCCAGGTCGAGCGGTGGGTGGCATGAGCATCCGGGTGGCGGTGGTGGGGGCGGCCGGGCGTATGGGTCGCACCGTGTGCGAGGCCGTGTCGGGCGACTCGGGGCTCAGCCTGGTGGCTGCCGTCGACCCCCTCCACGCCGGGCTCGACCTGCGGTCGGTGACCGGGCTCGACGCCGACCTGCCCATCCTGCCTGCGCTCGAGGCCCTCGACGGGCTCGCTGTCGATGTCGTGGTGGACTTCACCGCGGCCGCCGCCGCCCGGGAGAACCTGCGGTGGTGCGCCCAGGCCGGCATCCACGCCGTGGTGGGCACGACGGGGCTCGACGACGACGATCTCGACCGTCTGCGCGCCGCCTTCACCACCAGCAACTGCCTGGTGGCCCCCAATTTCGCCATCGGGGCGGTGCTGATGATGCGCCTGGCCGAGCTGGCGGCGCCGTGGTTCACCTCGGTGGAGGTGATCGAGCTGCACCACGACGCCAAGATCGACGCTCCTTCCGGGACGTCGCTGCTGTTGACCCGGCGCCTGGCGGCCGCCGCGGGCCAGCGCGAGCCCGACGCCACCACCGCAGTGGTGCTCGAGGGTGCCCGGGGGGCCGAGGGGCCGGGGGGCATCCCCATCCACTCCGTCCGCCTGCGCGGCATGGTGGCCCACCACGAGGTGCTGCTCGGCACCACCGGGCAGTCCCTCAGCATCCGCCACGATTCCTACGACCGCAGCTCCTTCATGCCCGGGGTGCTGCTGGCCGTCAAGCGCGTGGCCGATCATCCCGGCCTGACGGTCGGCTTGGACGAGCTCCTGGATCTCTGACCAGGGGGGGCGTTTCCGTTCGGGGCAGGAGGGGAGGATGAACCCATGACCGACATCACCTCAGCAAGTCCTGAAATCGCCAGCGGGACCTCCAGCGCCCTGGTCACCGACAAGGGCCGGACCACGATCGCCGACTCGGTCGTGGCCAAGATCGCCGGCATCGCCACCCGAGAGATCCCCGGCGTCCACGACATGGGCAGCGGGGCCTCCCGGGCCATGGGGGCCCTGCGTGACCGCCTCCCCGGCGGGACCCAGACCAACGTGACCCGGGGGGTGTCGGTGGAGGTGGGTGAGCGACAAGCTGCGGTCGACATCGACATCGTCTGCGAGTACGGGGTGCGGATCGTCGACGTGGCCGACGCGGTCCGGCGCAACATCACCGACCGGGTCCAGGACATGACCGGCCTCGAGATCACCGAGGTCAACATCGCCGTGGACGACGTCTACACCGGGGAGGACAAGCAGGAACCGCAGCCCGAGCGCGTCCAGTGACCACGCCGGGCCAGGCAACGCCGCGCCCGGTGGGGACGGGCGGGTATCGGCCGTGGCCGCAGTGATCTCGCCACCGGTCGACGCCGAAGCCGTGGCCGAGGTGGTGACCCGATGCCCCTCGGTGGTGCGCCTCACGCCCGGCCCGGGCGTGGAATCGGTGACCTACCTGCCCGGACGGCGGGTCCCGGGGGTGCGTCTGGGCGACGCCGGCCTGGAGGTCCACGTGGTGGCCCGCTACGGCCCGACCATGCCCGAGGTGGCCGAGGAGATCCGTGGTGCGCTCCGGCCGCTTCTCGGCGACGCTCCCGTCTCGGTCGTGATCCACGACGTCGACGTCCCGGCCGAGGCCCTGCCGCCCCCGCCGGATCGCCGTGAGTGACCCCTACCGCGTGCTCGGTGTGGCGCCCACGGCTGACGACGCCGAGGTGCGCCGGGCCTGGCGCCGCCGGGTGCGCGAGACCCATCCCGACCACGGCGGCGACCAGGCCGCCTTCCTCGACGTCCAGCGGGCGTTCCGACGCCTGGAGTCAGCGGCCGGACGTTCCGGGGCGGCACCGGTGCTCGTCCGCCACCTGAGCCCCCCGGCTCTGGTTCAGCGTTGGTGGCGGCGCCGGAGCGATCGCACCCGGAACCGCCGGGTGGCCTGAGGACCCGGTGCTGCGGCAATGGAGAGATCGTCGATCGACCAAGGAGAAAACTGATGCAACCGAAGGTGGTGGGTTTGTTCACCGGGCTGCTGCTCGGCCTGGTGCTGGTCCTGACGAACTTCGGCGACATGTTGGTGGTCGCCCTGTTCGGTGCGGTGGGCTACATGGTGATGAAGGTGGTGGAAGGCGAGATCGACATGGGCGAGGTCGTGGACCGCGCTCGTCGCGGCCCGCGATGACCACCACGTGACCGGTACCGGCGACAACCCCCGCGCCCCCGACGCGGGCACCAGGGTCAACGGGCGCACCCTCGTGCGGCCCCGCGCCGTGGAGGCCGTGGCCCGGCAGGCCGCCACCGAGGTCGACGGCGTGGAGTTGGTGTCCCGATCCGGGGCCCGTCGCTTCCTGGCCGGCCTGCTTCCCGGTAGCGGCACCGATGGGGCATCGGCCTCGGTGGGCGCCGGCGTCACCGCCGTGGAGCTCCACTTGGCGGTGACCTGGCCGCGCCCCGTCGCCGAGGTGGCCGCCGCCGCCCGCAGCCACGTCCAGGCCCGGGTGGGGGAATTGACCGGCTACATCGTGACCGAGGTCGACATCGTCGTCGACGCCCTGCCCCCCACCGGTCGGGCCCGGGCCGAGCGGGTGAGCTGACCATGCGTCTGGCCAATCGGGTCCTGTGCGCGGGGCTGGCCCTGGCGCTGCTGGTGGGAGGCCTGGTGGTGGCGGCCGAGATCCTGCTGGCCGCCCTCCGTCGGGGCCCCTGGCTGGTGCCTCACGACCGGTGGCAGCAGTGGGCCACCACCACCACCTGGTCCGACCGTGGTGCCCGGGTGCTGTTCCTGGCCCTGCTGGGGGCCGGACTGGTGTTGCTCACCGTCGAGTGGTGGCGACGCCGACCCTCGTCGTTGGCCCTGGCGCCAGGCGGGGGAGAGGTGACCGCCGACTTGGATCGTCGGGGGGTGGAGCGTTGGCTGGGCGACCGGGTGGGCCGGGTGGAGGGGTTGAGCGAGGCCCGCGCCGAGGTGGGGAGCCGGGTGGTGCGGATCCGAGCCGACTCGCTGGATGCCGAAGTCGGCCCCGTGCAGCAGCGGACCCGGGACGCGCTGGGCCGCCACCTGGAGGAGCTGGCCCTGGCCCGCTCGCTGCGCATGAAGGTCGACGTGCGCCAGAGGCGGGTGTCGTGAGCGAAACCGGCACCGGGTTGGACTCCTCCAACCGGGTGGTCGCCTCCATCCTCGGACTTCTCCTGGTTTCGGCCGGTGGCTACGGGCTGGTGCGGAGCCTGGGGGGCGTGGGCCACCCCGCCCGAGCCGGGGCCCTGCTCGACGGGGGCCTGCGGGCCGACATCGCCGAGCACGCCGGTTGGGTGGGCGGGGCCGCCACCTTCGTCGCCCTTCTCGTCGCCTGGCTGGGATGGTGGTGGCTCCGCCGCCAGCTGCTGCCGGCGCCACCCGTCCGCCGGATCGCCGTGGGCGACGGCCGGGGCGGTCGCACCTCGCTCGACGCCGGGGCGTTGGCCGAGGCCGTGACCCGCGATCTGCTCGCCAGTGACGGCGTGGCCACAGGACGGGGCCGGATCGTCGGCCGCAACGGTTTCCCGGGCCTGTCCCTGACCGCCGAGGTGGCGGCGGGGGCCGATCCCCAGGCGGTTCGCCGTCACGTGGCCGACCACGTCCTGCCCCGGGCCAGGACGGCCGTTGGTCGCCAGGACCTGGTGGCCCACCTCCACCTGCGCCTGGCCGACCCTGGGGACCGCGCCATCGAATGACGGGGCTCAGCGGCTCGCTCGGGCCGCTCGGGCGCAGGGCGGCGCCGATCGGCGCAGCCGCTCAGGCGGTGAGGGCCGCCCGGCGGTGGTCCACCCAGTTGCGGACCACGGCGTCGAGCACGTCGAGGGGTAGGGCGCCGTGGCCCAGCACCTCGTCGTGGAAGGCCCGCACGTCGAAGTCGGTGCCCAGGCGCTCCGTGGCCCAGGCCCGCAGGTCGGTCAGCTTACGCTCACCCACCTTGTAAGCCAGGGCCTGGCCCGGCAACACCAGGTAGCGGTCGACCTCGACCACGATGTCGGCCTCCGGGGTGACGGAGTGTTCGGTGAAGTAGGCGATGGCCCGGTCCCGGCTCCAGCCGAGCGCATGCAGGCCGGTGTCGACCACCAGGCGGATGGCCCGCAGCATCTCGGCGTCGAGGGAACCGAAGCGCTGGTAGGGATCGGTGTACAGGCCCAGCTCGGCCCCGAGGCTCTCGCAGTAGAGCCCCCAACCCTCCACGTAGGCGGTGAACAGTCCCCGCCGGCGGAACTCGGGCAGGTCCCGCAGCTCCTGGGCCAGCGTGATCTGGAAGTGGTGCCCAGGCACCGCTTCGTGGAGGCACAACGACTCCATGTTCCATGACGGGCGCGACGCCAGGTCGTGGGTGTTGGCGAAGAATCGACCGGGGCGGGCCATCTCCAGCGAGCCCTCCAGGTAGAAGGCGGCCGGCGCCGACGGCGCCATCTCGGCGGGAACGGCGGTGATGCCGAAGGGCAGGCGGGGCAGATGGCCGAACAGGCGGACCACCTCGGGGTCGATGCGCTTGGCGATGTCGCGGTAACCGGCCAGCAGGGCTTCCGCCGACTCGTAGAAGAAACGAGGATCGTGGCGCAGGTAGTGGGGGAAGCCCTCGGCCGGGCCCGTGTAGTCGGTCGTGGCCCGGACCCGGTCCATCTCGGCGCCGATGCGGGCCACCTCGGCCAGCCCCAGCTCGTGCACCTCGGCCGCGGTGAGGTCCGTGGTGGTGAAGGAGCGAACCCGCTCGTCGTACCAGGCTCGCCCGTCGGGAAGGTCGGCCAGGGCCGTGGTCTCCCGGGCCGCGGGGAGGTAGGTCTCGACCAGATAGGCGTGGAGACGACCAAAGGCCGGCGTCACCGAGGTGGCCAGCACGGATGCGGCCTGGCGCCCCAGTTCGGCCTCGGTGCTGGACGCCGACGGCGACTGGGAGCGGAAGGGGGCCAGCAGCGGGCTGGCTCCGGGATCGTCGACCAGGTGGGCCTCCACCTGGGCAGGGACGTGGCGCAAGGTGATCCGGGGCGGGGTCACCCCCTGGCGCCGACCCTCCTCCAGGACCTCGATGGTCTGTTCGATGAGCGTGGGCACCGCCCGCAGGCGGGTCAGCAGGTCGTGTCGGTCGCCGGCCGTGGTGCTCGGCATGGCCCCGAAGAGCAGGGCCAGATCGGTCTGGGGCCCCTCCAGTTGGGTGACGGCCAAGAGGTCGCCCGGGAAGGCGGCCGCGGCCGTCTCCCCGCGCTGCTGCCAGGCGAAGACGTCGTGGCTGAGGCGGTCGGCTTCCCCGAGGGCGTCGGCGTCCACGGTGGCCAGGGTGGCCAGGGGCCCGCCGGCCTCGTCCCGGCGCCGTTGCACGGCCTCCAGCGAGAGGTCGGGGAGGCTGTCGTTGCCGTCGGGCCAGCCGAGGAAGGTGGCGGCATCGGGACGCTCGTCCATGAAGTGGCGCCAGGTCACGTCGAACAGGGCGTGCAGCCGTTCCGGCTCGCTCACCCGTCCCCGGTCGGCGACGATGCGGTCGAGCTGGCTGCGGTACGTGCTCATCGATCCCCTTCCCCGGTGGCAGGCGCGGGTGCGGGCGCCGGCTCCGGCGTCGGTCCGGGAGTGGACGGGTGGCGCTCGGCCAGCAACTCGTGCTCAGCCGCCTCGATCTCCTCGCCGAGCTCGGAGGGGGAGCGCAAGGTGGACGACCGCTTGCGTCGGGACTGGATGGCCACCACCACCAGCGAGAGGGCGATCAACCACCACTGGTAGCGCTGGATGTACCCGAGCACGCGCAAGAGCTCGTCCTTGAACGTCTCGCCCAGCACCCGGAACAGCACCAGGCGACCCACCGTGCCGGCCAGGTTGAGCACGACGAAGCGACGCACGCGCATGCCGGTGGCTCCCGCCAGCAGGCAGAGGTAGCCGCTCGGGGCGATGAGGATGACGACCGAGCCGAAGCGAGCGAAGAGGCGCTCGGCCGTGCGGATGAAGCCGACGTCGTCGTCCAACTTGCGCTCGGCCCACCGCAGGGCGGCGTCGCCGTACTGCACGCCGAGCAGGTAGAAGAGCGGGTCGGTCAGCACCAGGCGCACGAAGCCCACGACGAAGAAGGGAATGGTGTCGACCTGGGGCGAGGCCAGCAGCAGGTAGCGGTTCCTCGGGTTGAGGAACATCTGGAGCAGCGGGCGCTCGGTGATGAGACCGGGCCCGATGATGTCGGCCACCGTGCCCAACAGGGCCAGGATGACGATGGGCGTCAGCAGGATCGGCAGCGGGACGCGTCGTCGCCCGGTGGTGGTCCCCATGCCCTCAGTCAACTGCGCAGCGTGATCCGGCCGCCACCCGGGCCGGCCCGGCCCACCACGGCGGCCCGGTGGCCGGTGGCGACCAGGCGCTCGGTGGCCCGGCGGGCGGCGTCGGGATGGGCCCCGAAGAGCAGGCCTCCCGAGGTCTGGGCGTCGGCCAGCAACAGCACGCTGAGGTCGTCGACGTCCTGGTTGTCCAGGCGGTCGGCGACCCACTCGAGGTTACGGCGGCTGCCCCCGGGGACGCAGCCGTCCTCGGCCAGGGAGCGGGCACCGGGGAGCACCGGCACGGCCCCCACGTCGATGGTCACGTCGACTCCGGATTCCGCGGCCATGCGGGACAGGTGGCCGAGCAGTCCGAAGCCGGTGATGTCGGTGGCCCCGGTGGCCCCCGCCGCCCGAGCCGTCGCCGCCGCTTCGGCGTTGCTCCGGGTCATCGAGGTCACCGCCGCCTCGGCCACGTCGACGGGGGCCAGGTCCCGCTTGATGGCGGTGGCGATGACCCCCACGCCGAGGGGCTTGGTCAACACCAGGGCGTCACCCGGACGCAGCCCGGCGTTGGTGAGGATGCGATCGGGATGGACCTCGCCCACCACGGCCAAGCCGAACTTGGGCTCGGGGTCGTCGACGGTGTGGCCTCCGACGGTGACGAAACCACACTCGGCCGCCACCTCGGCGGCCCCGGCCAGGACGTCGCCCAGCAGCTCGGTGGGGAGCTCCTCGACGTTCCAGCCCACCAGGTTCAGGGCGAACAGCGGCCGGCCGCCCATGGCGTAGACGTCGGACACCGAGTTGGCGGCGGCGATGCGACCCCAGGTGCGGGCGTCGTCGACCACCGGGGTGATGAAGTCGGCCGTGGCCACCAGGGCCCGCTCGGCGTCGAGGCGCCACACGGCGGCGTCGTCGCCGGTGGCCGAGCCGACCAGCAGGTCGGGATGGGTCACGGGGGTCAGTCGGCGCAGGACCTGCACCAGCTCGCCAGGGGCGAGCTTGCAGGCTCAACCAGCGCCGTGGCTGAACTGGGTCAGCCGGCGGGGGATCGGTGGAAGCACCATGCCCTGACCAGTGTACTGACGGGGTGAACGGGTCCTGGGCGGTGGAGCGGGCGACGGGGGAGGCGGCCGACTTCCACGCCCGGGCGCTGGACGCCCCCGTGGTCCGCACCGTCTCGGTGCTCGAAGTGGCCCACCCGGCGCTGGTGTTGGGCAGCACCCAGTCCGAGGACGACGTCGACACCGCCGTGCTGGAGAGGGCCGGGGTCGCCCTCGTGCGCCGGCGCAGCGGCGGCGGAGCGGTCCTGCTCACTCCCGAGGCCTCCCTGTGGGTGGATGTGGTGATCCCCCGCCACGACGAGCTCTGGGACGACGACGTGGGTCGGGCGGTCCACTGGCTGGGCCACGTGTGGAGGGATGCCCTCGACGACGTGGGCCTCGCCGGCGTCACCGTCCACATCTCGGCGATGGTGCGCAGCCGCTGGTCGTCCCTCGTCTGCTTCGCCGGCTTGGGCCCGGGGGAGGTCCTGGCCAACGGGCGCAAGGTGGTGGGCATCTCGCAGCGCCGGAGCCGGGCCGGGGCCCGCTTCCAGTGCACGCTGTCGCGCCACTGGGAACCGGCCGCCCTCCTCGGCCTCCTCGCCCTCGACGAGCGCGACCGGGCCCGAGCCGGCCACGACCTGGCCCACGTGGCCACGGGGGCCGATCGGGACTTCCGGCTGGTCACAGAAGCCCTGCTCCGGCGCCTGCCGGGCGGGTAGTGGCAACCCGAGCGAGCGCAGGGTTCCTCGGAGACGGGGTCGGGGTGGGTGAAAGTGGGTTGACGAGGGGCAAAGTGGGGATTAGTGTCACTTCCGTCCCCCCCATCCCCCTCGCCACCACTGAAAGGCCCCGCCGTGTTCCTCGGGGAGTTCGATCGCTCCCTGGACCCCAAGGGACGGCTCGTCTTGCCGGCCGAGCACCGAGAGGTGCTCGGGGAGACCGGCTATCTCAGCAAGGCCCTCGGCAACATCCTGGCCATCCGCCAACCCGAGAAGTTCAAGGAGATGCTGACCGAAATGGAGCTCTACGCCCGCAAGGGCCCACAACAGCGGCGGCTCGCCACCGAGTTCTCCTCAGGTGCCCATCTCGTCGTCCCTGACAAGCAGGGCCGCATCGCCATTCCCGCCAAGCTGCGCGACTACGCGGGCCTCACGGGAGACGTCATGGTCGTGGGCGGGAACGCCCGCATCGAGATCTGGGACCGTCGGCGCTGGTACGACTCCCGTCCGTCGGACGACGTGGGGTTCGACCCGTCCAACCTCGAGCTTGCCTCGTTCGGCGTCTGAGCCGTCCGAGAGACCGACCACAGAATCGACCAGGAGAAAGGAGAGCGAGACCAGAAGCGATGCAACGGCGGCCTCCTCGGCGTCGTCGCTCATCGGCAACCCTCCGACCGGCGAGATGGACAGCCCCTACTCCGCCCGCTGCCATCCAGCTCGATCGGGGAGACATCCCGACGGACGTCGTCGGTCGGGGGGTTGCCGATGAGCGAGGACTCCTTCCGTCACCTCCCGGTGATGGTGCACGACGTCGTCGACCTGTTCGGTCCCGTTCCCCCCGGGATCGTGGTCGACGCCACCGTCGGCGGCGGCGGCCACGGCGAGGCCCTGCTCGAGGCCTGGCCCCACCTCTCGGTGGTGGGCCTCGACCGGGACCTCGACGCCGTGGTCGCCGCCGCAGCACGGCTGCACCCCTACGGGGCCCGGGCCGAGGTGCGCCACGCCCGCTTCGACGATCTCGCCACGGTGATGACCGAACTCGGCCACGCAGGTGCCAGCGGTGTCCTCTTCGACCTCGGGGTCAGCTCGCCCCAGCTCGACCGGGCCGAGCGGGGCTTCAGCCACCGTCGCCAAGGTCCCCTCGACATGCGCATGGACGCCACCTCCGCTGGATCTGGCCCCACCGCCGACGACCTGGTCAACGGGGCGTCCGAAGCGGAGCTCGCCCGCATCGTGCGGGAGCTCGGCGACGAGCGCTACGCGGCGCGGATCGCCCGGGCCGTCGTGGCCGCCCGGCCGCTGGCCACCACCACCGAACTGGCTGCGGTGGTGCGCGACGCCATCCCCGCCCCGGCCCGGCGTCGCGGTCGCCATCCCGCCACCCGGACCTTCCAGGCGCTGCGCATCGCCGTGAACGACGAGCTGGCCATCCTGCCGGCCGCCCTCGACCGGGCCATCGACCTGCTCGTCCCCGGGGGGCGCTGCGTGGTGCTGGCGTACCACTCGGGGGAGGACCGCATCGTCAAGTCCCGCTTCCGCCGGGCTGTCACCGGGGGGTGCCAGTGCCCGCCCCACCTCCCGTGCGGATGCGGTGCCGCTCCTTCGGCGCGCCTGGTGCGGGCCGGTTCCCGCACGCCGTCGAAGGACGAGCTGACGGCCAACCCCCGGGCGTCCAGCGCCCGGCTCCGTGCGGTGGAACGGCTGGCCCCCGCCGGTTCCGACCCTTCCCCCGACCCCGCGCCCCACCCGGGCGGAGGTGCACCGTGAGCCCGGTCCCTGCCCGCCTTCCGGCTCACCTCCCCGGCCGCCCCGCCCGGGGCCCCTCGCCGTCCCGGCCCGGCGCAGCCGGGCCTCAGCTCCGCCTGGTCGACAACACCCGTCTCGACCTGGCCGCCCGCCGGCGCCGGGCCCGGCGACTGCTGGTGGTGGCGGCCGTGCTGGTCGTGGGGGCGCTCCTGGCCCTGGCCGGCCTCAACGCCGTGCTGGTGTCGAATCAGCTCCGCATCGACGCCGTGGAAGAGGAGGTGGTCGAGGCCAAGGCCCGCCACGAGGCCTTGCGCCTGGAGGTGGCCACCCTCGGAGCGCCCGAGCGGATGATGTCGGTCGCCATCCGCCTGGGCCTGGGGCCTCCCGAGACGATCACCCATGTGCCAGCGGCTCCGGCCACGCCGCCGCCGGCCGGCGATGCCCTGCCCCCGGCGAGCCCGCCCGGTGGTGCAGCCCCGGTCAGCACCGCCTCCACTCCCTCGCTGGCCGTCAAGTCCCACCTGTCACCATGAGCACCAGCCCACGGCGCCCACCCCCGGCTGCGTCGGGTCGTCCCCGGGGGACGGGCTCGACCCGGAGGCGAACGCAGGACCACCCCCAGGTCGTCGGCAGGGCCGGCGGCGCCGCCCGTGCCACCCGCTCGTACCGCCCGGTGCCGCCACCTCCGCCTCGAGTGCGAAGCCGGGTCACCCCCTCGGGCCGTGGGGCCCGATCGACAACCCGAGGGGTGGGGCCGACGACCCCGCCGCTCCGCTCGGTGGCCCGGCCCGGCTCCTCCCGGCCGCGCTCCCAACCCCGGTCCGGTACGGACCGGCGGCCCCTTCCGCAGTCCCGGGCCCGACCGCAGAACCGGCCCCGACCGCAGAACCGGCCCCTTCCGCAGTCCCGGGCCCGACCGCAGGGGCGGCCCCTTCCGCAGTCCCGGGTCCGGGCCCAGAGCCCTTTCCGCGCCCAGAGCCGTTCCCGCACGCTGTCCCCACCGGGGAGGCAGCTCCGGGCGCCCGCCCCGCCCCCGCCCCGCCGTCCGCCCCGCCCCCCTCGCCGCGGGCGCCCCGGTGCTCCGCAGCGCCGTTGCCGGGCCTTGTTCCTGGTCGTGCTGTTGGCCTTCACGGGAGTGACCGTGCGCCTGGCCCACCTCCAGGTGGTGGCGCCCGAGGCCTACGTCGATCGGGGCCGGGCCCAGCGACTGCGTACGGTCGCCCTCCCTGCCTCCCGGGGATCGGTCTTCGACCGCAACGGCAACGAGCTGGCCATCTCCGTGCGTCAGCACACCGTGTGGGCCGACCCGCTGCTCGTGGTCGACGCCTCCGCCACCGCTGCGGCCCTGGCCCCGGTGCTGGGCCAGGACGAGGCCGACCTCCGGGACCGGCTGGACCAACAGGGTTCCCGATTCGTCTATGTGGCCCGCCAGATCGACGACGAGCGGGCCGCCGCCGTCGAATCGTTGGATCTCGAGGGCATCGGCCTGCGCGACGAACCTCGCCGGTTCCGGCCCGCCGGTGACCTGGCTCTGTCGGTGCTGGGCGACGTCGATGTCGACGACGTGGGGCTGTCCGGCATCGAGAGCCAGTTCGACGAGGTGCTCTCGGGCGAGCCTGGTGAGCTGTTGGTGGAGCGGGGCCGCGACGGGTCGACCATCGCCGGCGGTCAACACCGGCTCCGGCCCGCCACCCGAGGGGAGGACCTGGTGCTGGCCCTCGACCGTTCCCTGCAGTACGAGGTCGAGCGGGCCCTCTCGGCCCAGGTCCTGGCCACCGAGGCCGATGGCGGCAGCGCCGTGGTCATGGACCCCCGCAGCGGGGAGATCCTGGCCATGGCCAACGTCGAGTCCCAGGATGAGGGCGACCCCCGCCCCACCAGGAACAACGCCGCCCTCACCTCGATCTTCGAGCCCGGCTCGTCCAGCAAGGTCGTCACCCTCTCCGGCGTCCTGGAGGAGGGCCTGGCCGAGCCCGACGATGTGATGGCCGTAGCCGACACCCTTCAGGTGGGCCCCAAGCGCTTCAGCGACAGCAGCTCCCATCCCACCCAGCAGATGTCGGTCAGCGAGGTGCTGGGCCAGTCGTCGAATGTGGGCACCATCGCCCTCGCTCAGGAACTGGGGCCCCAGGGCCTCGACGACTACCTTCGCCGTTTCGGCTTCGGTCGCCCCACCGGCCTGGGGTTCCCGGGGGAGAGCGCCGGCCTGGTGATCCCCGTCGAGAAGTGGGCCAGCACGTCGATCGGCTCCATCGCCATCGGCCAGGGGGTGGCCGTCAACGCCGTCCAGATGCTCGGGGCCCTCAACACCGTGGCCAACGGCGGCGTCTCCGTCCCGCCCCGCCTGGTTCGCTCGACCATCGGGGCCGACGGCAAGGAGCTCCCGGTCGGGATCCCCGCCGGAGAACCGGTGATCTCGGCCGGGACGGCGGCGGAGATGACCTCCATGCTGGCTTCGGCGGTCACCGACGGAACGGGTGTCAACGCCCAGGTCGACGGCTACACCGTGGCCGGCAAGACGGGAACGGCCCGCAAGCCCTCGGCCGAGGTGCGGGGCTACGAGCCGGGCGCCTACATGGGTGTCTTCGCCGGCTTCGCCCCGGTGGAGGACCCGCGGCTGTCGATCATCGTCGTCCTCGACGAGCCCCATCCCTATTACGGCGGCGTGGTGGCCGCCCCGGTGTTCTCCCAGATCGCCGAGTACGGCCTGCGCCTCCTCGGTGTGCCGCCCACGGTCGCCGTGCCGGGGGGAGCGGTGCCCACCAGTCCACCCACCAGCCCTGTCACCCCGCAAGACTGATTCG
This sequence comes from Acidimicrobiales bacterium, assembly GCA_030446545.1. Classification (GTDB taxonomy): domain Bacteria; phylum Actinomycetota; class Acidimicrobiia; order Acidimicrobiales; family CADCSY01; genus JADDRA01. Next base: position 190,550 of record JAUJNB010000002.1, read on the forward strand.
GTGCCTTTGGTAGCAGCCCCGTCCCCGGCATGAGGGCCGTACGCCTCGACCGACTCCTGGCTTCGCTCGAGGTCGTGGAGCTCCACCTCAACGGGGCCGACGGCGGGTCGAGCGGACTTCCCACCGGCATCGAGATCACGTCGGTGACCCACGACTCGCGCCTGGTGGAGCCGGGTGCGCTGTTCTGTTGCCTGCCCGGGCGGCGCAGCGACGGGCATCGCCACGCAGCCGAGGCCGTCGGCCGCGGTGCGGTGGCCCTGCTGGGCGAACGACCGGTCGGGTCGGGGGTGGCCAACATCCTCGTGGCCGACGCCCGTCGGGAGATGGGTCGGGCCGCAGCCGCCTTCTGGGACCACCCGTCCCGTCGCCTCCAGGTGGTGGGGGTGACCGGCACCAACGGCAAGACCACCACGACGTGGTTGTTGCAGGCCATCCTGGAGGCCGCGGGCCGGTCTACCGGCCTGATCGGGACGCTCGGCGGCACGTTGACCACCCCTGAGTCGACCGAGCTCCAGGCCAGCCTGGCGTCGATGGCCGACCGGGGGTCGTCGGCCGTGGCCATGGAGGTGTCCTCCCACGCCCTGGCCCAGGCGCGGGTGGAGGGCACGTCGTTCGCCCTGGCCGCCTTCACCAACCTGACCCGTGACCACCTCGACTTCCACGCCTCCATGGAGGAGTACTTCTCGGTCAAGGCCCGGCTCTTCGAAGCTGGTCGCACGGCCCAGGCCGTGGTGAACGTGGACGACCCCCACGGTCGGCTCCTGCTCGAGACCGCGCAGGTGCCCACCCGGCCCTTCTCCCTGGCCGACGTCACCGACGTCGAGATCGGCCTGGAAGGATCGCTCGGCACCTGGAGGGGGCGGCGCCTGCGGGTGCCCCTGGGGGGGGCCGCCAACCTGGCCAACGCCCTGGCCGCGGCCACGGCGGCGGTGGAGCTCGGGGTCGACGAGGGCGATGCCGTCGAGGGGTTGGCGGGCGCGCCACCGGTGCCCGGTCGCTACGAGCACGTGGTGGCCGGCCAGCCCTTCGCCGTGGTGGTCGACTACGCCCACACGCCCGACGCCCTCGAGCAGCTCCTGGTGGCGGCTCGCGCCGGTGCCGGCGATCGGGTGCTGGTGGTCTTCGGGTGCGGCGGTGAACGGGACCGCCAGAAACGCCCCATCATGGGCCGGGTAGCGGCAACACTGGCCGACGTGGTCTCCGTTACCAGCGACAACCCCAGATCCGAAGACCCGGCGGTGATCGCCGCCGAGGTGGCAGCCGGCGCCAACGGGCCCGGCCGGGTCCAGGTGGAGCTCGACCGCCGCACCGCCATCCGCAACGCCCTGGCGAGCGCCGGGCCCGGCGACGTCGTGTTGGTGGCGGGCAAGGGCCACGAACGCGTCCAGGTGGTCGGGCGCAAGAGCGAAGACTTCTCCGATCGGGTGGTGGTCGGCGAGGAGCTGGCTGCCCTCGGGTTCAATGCCCGTGACCCCCGGTGATCCCCCTTTTGCTGGCGGCCGGGGTGGCGTTCGTCGTGGCCCTCGTCGGCACACCCGTGCTCATCCGCTGGCTGCGGGCCCGGGGCATCGGCCAGCCCATCCGAGAGGACGGCCCCGCGGGCCACTTCACCAAGGCCGGCACGCCCACCATGGGGGGCCTCATCATCGTGACCGGCGGGCTGCTGGGCTACGTCGTCGCCCACTTGCAGCAGGGAGCGGTCTTCACCTGGGCCGGGATCCTGGTGATCATGGCCGTCGTCGGCGCCGGACTGGTCGGCCTCCTCGACGACTGGATCAAGGTCACCCGGGCCCGCAACCTGGGGCTGACCAAACGCACCAAGCTGGCCGGGCTGCTGATCGTGGCCGGGCTCTACTGCGTGGGCAGCCTGCGCCTGGCCGGTGTCTCCACCGAGGTGTCCTTCACCCGCCTGGGCACGGTGGGCCTCGACCTCGGACCGGTCCTGTGGTCGCTGTGGGCCATCCTGTTGATCCTCGGCACCACCAATGCCGTCAACCTCACCGACGGGCTCGACGGCCTGGCCGCGGGGTCGTCCACCTTCTCCTTCTCGGCCTTCGTGGTCATCACCTTCTGGGCCTTCCGCCACTCCGAGATCTACACCTACACCCAGCCCCTCGACCTGGCTCTGGTGGCGGCGGCCATGATGGGTGCCTGTACCGGGTTCCTGTGGTGGAACGCGGCCCCGGCCCGCATCTTCATGGGCGATGCCGGCTCGCTGGCCATCGGGGCCGGGCTTTCCACCCTGGCCCTGGCCACCAACACCCAGCTCCTCCTGCCCATCATCGGTGGGTTGTTCGTGGTCGAAACGCTGTCGGTGATCGTCCAGGTGGCTTCGTTCCGGCTGTTCCATCGTCGGGTGTTCCGCATGGCCCCCATCCACCACCACTTCGAGCTGGCCGGATGGCCCGAGACCACCGTGATCATCCGCTTCTGGATCCTGGCCGGCATGCTCACCGCCCTGGCCATGGGCGTCTACTACGCCGACTACCTCTCCACCGGCGCCGTCGGATGACCGGCGTGGAGGAGCCGGGACGGGTGTTGGTGGTGGGCCTCGGCCTGGCCGGGGAAGCGGCGGCCCGCCGCCTGGGCGAGCGGGGGTGGTCGGTGGTGGTGGTGGAGGACCGACCGGGTGAAGCCAGTCGGGCCCGCGCTCGGCGCCTGGGTCAGCAGGGCGTCGTCACCCATGACCGGCCCGGCCCCGAAGCGCTGGCCGACCTGGTGGCCGGGGTCGACCTGGTCGTGCCCAGCCCGCCCGTGCCTCCGTCCCACCCGGCCATCGTCCTGGCCCTGGCGGCAGGGACCGCGGTCTGGAGTGAGTTCGAGCTGGCCGCCCGGTGGTCCTCGTTGCCCCTGGTGGCGGTCACCGGCACCAACGGCAAGACCACGGTGACCACCCTGGTCGAGCGCATGCTCTCGGCCAGCGGCCTGCGCACGGTGTCGGCCGGCAACAACGACCTCCCCCTGGTCGACGCCCTCGTCGGCGAAGCCGACCTCGACCTGGTCGTGGTGGAGGCGTCGTCGTTCCGGCTCCAGTTCACCGAGCGCTTCTGCCCAGCGGTGGCGACGTGGCTCAACCAGGCCGAGGACCACCTCGACTGGCACCCCAGCCTCGAGCACTACGCCTCGGCCAAGGCCCGGGTGTGGGCGGCCCAGGAACCCGGGCAGGTGGCTGTGGCCAACGCCGAGGACCCGGTGGTCCTGGCCTCGGCCTCGACCGTGCGCTCGCAGGTGGTGACCTTCGGGCTGCACACCGGCGACTGGCGGGTCGAAAGTGACCGCCTGGTCATGCCCGACGGGTCCACCCTGGTCCCGGTCGTTTCGATGTGGCGCGCCCTGCCTCACGACCTCACCAACGCCCTGGCCGCCTCGGCCACGGCCCTCGCCGCCGGGGCTGTTCTCGAAGCGGTGCGCAACACGCTGGTCTCCTTCCGGGGCCTGCCCCACCGGCTCAGCCTGGTGGCCGTACACGAGGGGGTTTCCTACTACGACGACTCCAAAGCCACCGATCCCCACGCCGCCGCCACCGCGGTGGCCGGCTTCTCGTCGGTGGTGCTCATCGCCGGAGGCCGCAACAAGGGCCTCGACCTGTCGAGCCTGGCCCTGGCCGCCGAGCGGGTCCGGGCGGTGGTGGCCATCGGCGAGGCCGCGCGCCAGATCGAGGGTGCCTTCGTCGGTCGAGCCCCGGTCACCGTGGCCACCTCGATGGACGAGGCCGTGGCCGTGGCCCGGGCGTCGGCCCAACCGGGTGACGCCGTGCTCCTCTCGCCCGGTTGCGCCTCCTTCGACTGGTACTCCTCCTACGTCGAGCGGGGCGACGACTTCGCCCGGGCCGTCACCGAACTGATCGGCGTACGGGGATGAGCGTCCACCCGCGCCCCGCCTCGCGACCCTCGGGCTTCCTGCAGCTGGCCGTGGTGGTGGCCGTGCTCAACGTCATCGGCCTGGTCATGGTGCTGTCAGCTTCGTCGGTGCAGTCGCTGCAGGAGTCGGACTCCACCTGGAGCTACTTCCTGCGCCAGGCCACGTGGCTGGCGCTGGCCACCGTGGCCCTCGTGTGCACCGTGCGGGTCGACTACCGCCGATGGCGGCGACTGGCCCTGCCCCTGTTGGTGGTCTCGGCCGTCCTGCTGGTGGCCGTGCTGCACCCGGCCTTGGGGACCAGGGTGAACGGCGCTCGCAGCTGGTTCGACCTGGGCCCGCTCCGTCTGCAGCCGTCGGAGGTGGCCAAGCTGGCCCTTCTGCTGTTCAGTGCCGACCTGCTGGCCCGCCGGGCCCATCGCCTCGACGACAGCCGCCTGACACTGCGCCCGGTCCTGCTGGTGGGGGGCATCGTCACGGGTCTGATCCTGGCCCAGTCCGACCTGGGTGCGGCCGTCGTGGTGGGGGCCATCGTGCTCTCGGTGCTGTTCCTGGCCGGGGTCCCGCTCAGCCGTCTGGCCGCCACGCTGGGCCTGGCCGTGGCCGGGTTCCTGGTCCTGGCCCTGCGGGAGGACTACCGCCGCGACCGGCTGCTCGTCTTCCTCAACCCCTCGGGCGACGCCTTGAACACCGGCTACCAGATCACCCAGTCCCTCACCGGCGTGGCCTCGGGCGGCCTGTCGGGGGTGGGTATCGGGGCCAGCCGGGCCAAGTACGGCTTCTTGCCCAATGCCCACACCGACTTCATCTTCGCCATCATCGGCGAGGAGCTGGGCCTGGTGGGGGCAGTGCTGATCGTGGGCCTGTTCCTGGCCTTCGCCGTCCTCGGTGTAGGCACCGCGCTGCGGGCCCCCGACCGCTTCGGCATGCTCGTGGCCGGCGGCATCACCGCCTGGGTGATGGCCCAGGCGCTGGTCAACCTCGGTGGCGTCCTCGGGTTGCTGCCCATCACCGGGCTCACCCTGCCCTTCATCTCCTTCGGTGGCTCTTCCCTGGTGGTCACCATGGCCGCCACCGGCATCCTGCTCAACATCGCCGCCCAGAGCGCCGAGCCGTCCCGTCCGGACCAGTCGTCGACGAGGTCCGGGGTCCGACCGGTGCGGGTGGCGGGGTCGCAACCCCGCGACGCCGGCGGTGCCGGGGCCGGCGGACCGGGCCAACGCCGCCGCCAGCCGGCCCGGCGCTGAAGTCCCGTCAGCTCAGGACCTGTCGAGGTGACCGTCTTCCGCGCTTTCCCCGACCCCGGGTGGGCGGGGGGACTACCCCGGTACCACCTCCACCGTCGTCGCTCCCTCCCCGTTGCTGCAACGCACCGTCACTACTGCCTCCCCAACGGAATCCTCCGGGGAAATGGTGTACGCCGCAGTCACGGTCTCATCGGAGAAGCGAAACGACAGCGGCGTCCTCAGGCCGCTCGCCCCGGCATCGACCGTCCGTCGATCGGCGAAGTACACCTCCTCAGGCTCAGCACACCTCTGAACGGTGATCGTGATGGCGCTGCCGGCCGCTGCCACCCGCGGCGAGGCGACAACCTCCAGATCGCCGGGCGACACGTTCTCACCCACGGTGCCCTGCGGCGACGTCATCGTCGTCGAGGTCGTTTCCTCAGCCGGTGGCGGCGCCGGGTCCTCCGACGGCCCTCCGTCCCCGCACCCGGCCACCATCTGGAGAACGAAAAGGCCGGCGAGCAGGCGGGCGAGACGGCGGGGAGAAGACAAGGGCGGGACAACCTCTCGAGTCGGTGGCCGCTAGCCCGAACCGACGAAACCTAGCCGGCCTGGAAGCGAGCGGTCTCCAGCCGGCCCCTTCATCACCGAGCTCGGCCCGCTGTGCAGCCCGTCTGGGGGGAGATCCTCGAAATTCCCGGAACGGTATCGACCCAGGCCTTTGTACAGATTCACGAAGCGGGGTGGTGCCGGACGAGCTGGAGACAGCGCCACCGACGAAGCTCGCCGCCGGCCCCGTGGGGGGGCGCGGGCGGCACCGGAGGCAGTGGGCACCGGTGATGGTCATGCCCCGATCATGGCGCAGGACCGGCCGGAGGGGCTCAGACGGCGTAGCCGCCGGTGTCGAGCTCCGCCCGGTGCTCGGCCACCCAGGCCGAGGTGCGGGCCAGGCCTTCCTCCAGGGACACCTCGGGCACCCACCCGGCCCATTCCCGCGCCCGGGTGTTGTCGCACAGGAGCCGTTCCACCTCGCTGCCGGCGGGGCGGAGGCGCTCGGGATCGGTGACGATCCGAGCCTGGCTACCGGTGATGGCGACCAGGAGGGTGACGAGGTCGCCGATGGAGATCTCCCGGCCCGAGCCGATGTTGACCACGTCGCCCACGGCCCGGTCGCACTCGGCCACAGCCAGGAACCCGGCCACGGTGTCGTCGACGTAGTTGAAGTCGCGCGTGGGGGCGGTGGCGCCCAGGGCGATCTCGCGGGCGCCGGCGTGGAGCTGGGCCAAGATGGTGGGGATCACCGCCCGGGTCGACTGGCGGGGTCCGTAGGTGTTGAACGGCCGCACCACGGCGACGGGAAGCTCAAAGGCGTGGAAGAACGACAGGGCCATCATGTCCCCACCGATCTTGGAGGCCGAGTAGGGCGACTGGGGCTGGAGGGGATGGTCTTCGGCGATGGGCACGCGCCGGGCGGTGCCGTAGGCCTCGCTGGTCGAGGTGTGCACCAGGCGGGAGACACCCGCCCGTACGCAGGCCCGGGCCACGTTGTGGGTGCCGGTGACGTTGACCTGCACGTAGCTTTCGGGAGCAACGTAGCTGTAGGGGATGCCGATGAGGGCCGCCAGGTGGAAGACGACCTCGCAGCCGTCGACGGCCTCGAAGACCCGTTCGGCGTCGCGCACGTCGCCGGGGAGCACCCGGACGTCGGCGTGCACCTCGGGGTCGAGCCAGCCGGCCCGCCCGAAGGGGTTGTAGTGGACCAGCGCCCGTACGTCGGCCCCTTCGCGCACCAGGCGCTCGACCAGGGTGCTGCCGATGAACCCTTCACCTCCGGTGACGAGCACTGATCGTCCCCGCCACTTCCCCACGTCAGACCTCCTCACCGGTTGCGAAAGACATCAGTGCCGCCTCCAGCGCGTCGGGCGTGCCCACATCGATCCAGCGCTCCAAGATGGGAAAGGCGCTCACGGCCATCCCGGCCTGGAGGGCGGCCTCCACCAGCGAGGGCATACCGAACATCTCGTCGTGGGGGACGAGGGGCAGCACCTCGGGGTCGAGGACGAAGATGCCGGCGTTGCAGCGCTGCCGCAGCGTGGGCTTCTCATCGATGCCGGTGACGTGGCGGCCGTCGAGGCGCAACACGCCGTAGGGAACGGGGATCTCGTGCTCGAAGGCGGCCACGGTGATGGCCGCCCCCTCCTGGTTGTGGAAGTCGACCAGCCGGGCGAAGGGCAGAGCCGTGACCTGGTCGGCCATGGTGACCAGAATGGGGCCGGTCGGAGCCTCGGGCAGAAGTGAGAGGGCGCCGGCGGTCCCGAGCTCCTTGCGTTCCTTGAGGTAGGTCAGGGCCACGCCGTAGCCCTCACCGTCTCCGAGGCGCTCCTCGAACACCTCGGCCTTGTAGTTGACGGCGAGGGCGACTTCGCTCACCCCGCCCGCCCAGAGCTGCTCGAGCAGTCGTTCGAGGATGGTGGTGCGGCCCACGGTGAGCAGCGGTTTGGGGACCTTGTCGGTGAGCGGTCGCAGTCGCTGGCCCCGGCCACCGGCCAGGATGACCGCAGTCAGCGGGGGTCGCCGGCCTCCCACCTCGGTCAGACGACGAAGCCCCACGAGGCGTCCGTCGTCGACGACAGCCACCGCCGGCAGGTGCCGGCGTTCGAGCAGGGCCCGAACGTCTTCGTCACTACGGTCGCGTGCGACCGTCGCCGGTTCGGGCCCCAGAAGTCGGGACGCGGGGAGGGTGGTCGAACTTTCGGCCAGGACGCTTCGTCGGAGATCTCCGTCGGTCACGGTGCCCAGCACCTCGCCCCCGGGCGACACCACCACGGCCAGGCCCACACCGGCGTTGGCCATCTGGGCCAGCACCCGGGCCATCGGGTCGTCGGGCCCGACGGTCAGGTTCTCGAGGTTCACCCGGCACCGGCCAGGGCCATGACCCATGCGGCCATCTCGTCGGCGGCGTGGGGGCGGGCCAGCGCGCGGAGGCCGGCTCGCATGCGGTCGAGTTGGCCCCGGTCGGCCAGGATACGTTCGAGCAGGGGCGCCACCACCTCGGGCGTGGCCTCGTGGTCACGCACCAGAAGGGCGGCCCCGGCGTCCACCAGAGCGCGGGCATTGCGGGCCTGGTGGTCGAAGGGGGCATGCGGATAGGGGACCAACAGCGCCGGCAGTTCGACGACGGCCAACTCGGCCACCGTCCCCGCGCCTGGCCGGCACAGGGTCACGTCGGCGGCGGCATAGGCCTGGTTCATGTGCTCGATGAAGCTGGTGAGCTCCACCAGGTGGCCGCCGCCGCTGCGCTGCAGCGCGGCCGCGGTCTGGTCGTGGTCTCGGCGCCCGGCCTTCAACAGGATGCGGACGTCGCGGCGGTCGCGCCAACGCTCGGCCAGGCCCACCGCCAGCCGGTTGAGCGACGCCGCCCCCTGGCTTCCCCCGTTGACCAGGACGAAGAGGGTGGCGTCGTCGAGGCCGTAGGCGGCCCTGGCCTTGGCCCGCAGGAGGGCGCGGTCGAACGTGTCGAGCTCGGGACCAAGCGGCATGCCCACGGTCCGCACCGTGGCCGAGGACGGAAACGCCGACGCCGCCTCGGAGAAGGCGGTGGCCACGTTGCCGCTGAGGTGGGCGGTCCACAGGTTGGCCCGACCGGCCACCGCTCCCGACTCATGGACGAGCGAGGGCAGTCCGGCCAGCCGGGCGGCCAGGATGAGCGGAACCCCGACGTAGGCGCCCATGCTCAGCGCCACGTCGGCTCGCTCCCGCCGGAGGACGCGCCGGGCCTGGATGGTCGAGCGCACCAGGGCCGCGGGCAGGAGGGCGGCCGCTTGACCAGCGAAGGGCACCATGTCGACCAGGTCGAGGGCGAAGCCGGCGGCGGGCACGATGCTGCGCTCGAGGCCCCGTGGCGTTCCCAGGAACGAGATGCGCACGTCGGCGGCCCGGCGACGGAGAGCCTCGGCCACCGCCAGTCCGGGGTAGATGTGACCGCCGGTGCCTCCGGCGGCGATGACCACGCGGGCGGGCACATCCGGGCGGGCGGGCACATC
>JAUJNB010000002.1:199776-207480 GCA_030446545.1 Acidimicrobiales bacterium
GGGCGGGCATTGCGGGAGCAGCGTAGGCCGTCGGGCCGGGGGGGGGACGATGCACCGGCCGACGGGTCACCGGCACCATCCGAGGGGCTGGCCTGGTGGCGTCGTATCGTTGGCCGCCGTGCCCGGGCCCCGACTGGACCTCGCCTCGCCTCGGCGCGTCCACGTGGTCGGTCTGGGGGGCTCGGGGATGGCACCCCTGGCGGTGATCCTGCGAACCCTGGGCCATACCGTCTCGGGCAGTGACCAACACCGTTCACCCCGTCTCGACGGCCTGAAGGGGCTCGGGATCGAGGTGCATGTCGGCCACTCGGCGAGCCACGTGGCCGGGGCCGAGGTGGTGGTGGCCTCCACCGCCGTGGACGACGACAACCCCGAGATGGTGGCCGCCCGCCACGCCGGGGCCGTCGCCTGCCGACGGGCCGACGCCCTGGCCGGCCTGTGCGCCCTGCGCCGGACGCTCGCCGTAGGGGGCACGCACGGCAAGACCACCACCACCGCCATGCTCGCCACCGTGTTGTTGGAGGCGGGGATGGCGCCGTCGTACCTGGTGGGCGGCGACGTCCCTGGCCTCGGCGGGAGCGCAGCCTGGGGTGCCGGCGAGTGGTTCGTGGTCGAGGCCGACGAGAGCGACGGCACCTTCCTCGAGCTCGGGGCCGAGGCGGTGGTGCTCACCGGCGTCGAGCCCGACCATCTCGACCACCATGGGAGCTTCGCCGCGCTGCAGGAGGCCTTCGCCCGTTTCCTCGCCGCCGCCGACGGTCCTCGGGTGGTGTGCGCCGACGACTCGGTGGCGGCCGAGCTGGCCAACGAGGTCGACTGCCTGACCTACGGCACCGCCGACACCTCGAGATTTCGGATGGTCGACGTCGAGCTGGGGCGACGGCGGGCCGCCTTCACCCTGCACGACCGGAGCCTGGGCGGCGACGCCGTCGAGCTGGGCCGGCTGGAGGTCCCGGTCCCCGGATTGCACAACGCCCGCAACGCTGCCGCCGCTGCAGTCGCCGCCGTCGCCCTGGGCGCGTCCTTCGCCTCCGTCACGACCGGCCTGGCTGCGTTCGCCGGGGTGGACCGTCGCTTTCAATGGCGAGGTGAGGCCGGTGGCGTCACCTTCGTGGATAGCTACGACCACCTCCCGGGCGAGGTGTCGGCGGTGTTGGCCGCAGCCCGGGATGGGGACTGGGACCGGGTGGTGTGCGTTTTCCAGCCGCATCGGTACACCCGCACGGCGGCCCTGTGGCGCGACTTCGGCGGCGCGTTCGACGGGGCCGACGTGCTGGCCGTCACCGACGTGTACCCCGCCGGACAGGCGCCCCTTCCCGGGGTGACCGGCAAACTGATCGTGGACGCGGTGCTCGACGCGGGCCCCTACCGGCGGGTGGCGTGGCTGCCCTCGAGAGCCGACCTTCTGGCCTGGCTCGCCACCGAGTTGCGCCCGGGAGATCTGTGTCTGACCCTCGGCGCCGGTGACCTCACCACGGTGCCCGACGAGGTCCTGGCCGCCCGCAGGTGAGTCCGACCGCCCGGCAGTGGGCTGCCGACGTCCTCGGGCCTGCCGCTCGGGTCGACGCCCCCCTCGGGGTGCTGACCACCTACCGGGTCGGTGGAAGGGCCGCCCTGCTGCTTCCGGCCGCGAGCGACGACGACCTGCGACTCGGCGCCCGGGCGGTGCAGGCCAGCGGGATCCAGGTGCTGGTGGTGGGCAAGGGCTCGAACCTGCTGGTAGCCGACGCCGGCTTCCCCGGGCTGGCCCTGACCCTCGGCCCCGCCTTCACCGGCGTGGACATCGATGTCGAGCGCTCCCTGGTGTGTGCCGGCGGCGCCGTCGATCTTCCGGTCCTGGCCCGGCGCAGCGCCGGGGCCGGCCTGCGCGGGATGGAGTGGGCGGTGGGGGTGCCCGGTTCGGTGGGCGGCGGCGTACGCATGAACGCAGGGGGCCACGGTTCGGAGATGGCCAGGCACCTCCGGAGGGTCCGCGTCTTCGACCTGGCCACCGGCCAGGATGGGATGATGTCCGTCGACCAGCTCCACCTGGGCTATCGGCGATCGGCCCTGGCAGCCACCCAGGTGGTGGTATGGGCCGAGTTCGCGCTGGAGGCGGGGGATGCCGGGGTCGCCCTCGCCGAGGTGGCTGAGGTGGTGCGTTGGCGTCGGGCCCACCAACCCGGGGGACAGAACGCCGGGTCCGTTTTCACCAACCCGCCCGATGACGCCGCCGGCCGCCTGATCGAGGTCGCGGGCTGTCGCGGGCTGCGCCTCGGAACGGCGCAGGTCTCGACCAAGCACGCCAACTTCATCCAGTCCGAACCCGGCGGCTCCGCCGACGACGTGGCCGCCCTCATCGCCGAGGTCAGGCGGCGAGTGGCGAAGACGACGGGTGTGGTCCTCGATCCCGAGGTGCGCCTGGTCGGTTTCGAGGTCACGCCCGGAGAGCGGCGTCCTGCATGACGGCACCGGCGGGACAGGGCGGTCTGGGGGTCGACCCACGACTCCGGGCCCGACGCCAGCACGTGCTGCGCCAACAGGGTCGCCGACGCCTCCGCCGCGTCCAGGCCAGCGCCGCCGTGGTCGTCGTAGCGGCTGCGGGATGGGGGGCGGCCATGTCGCCCCTGCTCGACGTGGACAAGGTCGTGGTTGGTGATCTCGATCCGGCTCGAGCCGAAGATGTGGAGGCGGCCGCCGGCATCGACATCGGTTCCCCGCTGGCCACCCTCGACGTCGACCGGGTGGACGCGGCCGTGGCGGCCGTGCCCTGGGTGGCCACGGCCACGGTCTCTCGGGCCTGGCCCGGATCAGTGCGGATCGAGGTGCGCGAGCGTCGTCCGGTCGCGGTGGCGCTGGTGCCTGACGGCACCGCCGTACTGGTAGACGCCGAGCGTCAATTGGCCATCGGCGAGCTCGAAGGCCGGCACGACCTTCCCCGCCTCGTGGGTGCGGTAGGCCAAGCTCTCCCCGGGGCGCCCCTGGGGGCCGGCGCCTCTGGGGCGCTGGAGCTGGCCGTGCTCCTGGACGACGTCGCCGTCGAGGGCGGGGAGCCCGAGATCCACGTCGACGGGCAAGGTGGTCTCGACGTGGTCTTTCCCTCCGCCGGTGTCGGCCCCGCTCCACGGGTGCGGTTCGGTCGGCCAGTGGACCTCGACGACAAGGTGAGGACCCTGCGGGCCCTCCTGCAGAGCGGGGCGCTGGCCGAGGGCGAGGGCGCCGGTTCGGCTTTCGCCGCCACCGCGCCGGGCCTGGACGACGGGCTGGTGGTCGACGTCCGGGTGCCGAGCGCTCCGGTGGCCACCTCGGCAGCGCCTTGACCTGCGCTCCAGCTTGCCCCTATGATCTCGACCGCTACAAGAGGTTTACATAACTCTCAATCTCCAGTAGAGGTTGAGGTGTTGCTGAGGAGAGGACGACACATGGCCGGAAACCCGCAGAACTACCTGGCAGTGATCAAGGTGGTCGGCATCGGAGGAGGCGGCGTCAACGCCGTCAACCGCATGATCGAGGCCGGTCTGAAGGGTGTCGAGTTCATCGGCATCAACACCGATGCCCAAGCGCTGCTGATGAGCGACGCCGAGCTCAAGCTCGACATCGGCCAAGACGTGACACGCGGGCTCGGTGCCGGCAGTGACCCCGATGTGGGAGCGGTGGCGGCCGAGGATCACCGGGCCGAGATCGAAGCTGCCCTGCAGGGAGCCGACATGGTGTTCATCACCGCCGGCAAGGGTGGGGGGACCGGCACCGGAGGAGCTCCCGTCGTGGCCGAGATCGCAAGGGGTGTGGGGGCCCTCACCATCGGGGTGGTCACCCGGCCGTTCGCCTTCGAGGGGCGACGGCGGGCGGTGCAGGCTGAACAGGGCATCCAGAAGCTGAAGGAGCGGGTCGACACGCTCATCGTCATCCCCAACGACCGTCTGCTGACCGTGTCCAACGACAAGACGTCCATGGTCAACGCCTTCAAGATGGCCGACGAGGTGCTCCTCCAGGGGGTGCAGGGGATCACCGAGCTGATCACCACTCCCGGCCTCATCAACACCGACTTCGCCGACGTCAAGATGATCATGACCAACGCCGGGTCTGCGCTCATGGGCATCGGCTACGGCTCCGGGGAAGGCCGGGCCCTCAACGCGGCCCGGGCGGCCATCGCCAGCCCGCTGTTGGAGGCGTCGATCGAAGGGGCGCGTGGCGTGTTGCTCAGCGTCTCCGGCGGCAACGACCTCGGCCTGTTCGAGATCAACGAGGCGGCCGAGGTCATCCACGGCGTGGCCCACCCCGACGCCAACATCATCTTCGGCGCGGTCATCGACGAGTCCATGGGCGACGAGGTCCGGGTCACCGTCATCGCGGCCGGCTTCGACCGGTGGGACGACGCCCACAACGATCGGGGTGAGCGCCGCGACGCTCGGGCACCGGCCTCGGGGCCGGCGATGTCGCGGCCGGACCGGGATCGACGGATGGGTGAGCGGGCCGGAGAGCGCCAGCGCGATCGGGAACGAGAGCGTGATCGGGAACGGGAGCGGGAGCTGGCCCGGGACCGACCCTCCGATCGAGATGTGTTCGCCGCTGAGGACGACCTCGACCTCGAGGGCGACGACGACTTCGACGTGCCGTCGTTCCTCAAGTAGCACCGACGTGACCGGCGGCGCCGACGCGCCCCTCGTTCCCCGATACCGATTCACCGGGAGGTCCGACGGCGATCTGGCCGCCTCGGCCCCCGGGGTGGGCCGACGCCGCCAGGCGCTGTTGGCTCAGCCCTGGACGTGGCTGCACCAGGTCCACGGCGCCGAGGTCGTCGTGGTCGACGAACCCGGCGCCCATGCCGGGGTGCGCGCCGACGCGGCCGTGACCACCGTGGCCGGCGCCGCCCTCTGCGTCACCGTGGCCGATTGCGCCCCGGTCGCCCTGCTCGGCGACGGCGCCGTGGGCGTGGTGCACGCCGGATGGAGGGGCCTGGCCGCCGGCGTGTTGGGCGCTGCTGTCGAGGCCCTGCACCGCTTGGGGGCCACCACGCTGCGCGCCGTGGTGGGCCCCTGCATCGAGCCTGCGTGCTATGAGTTCGGCGGCGAGGACCTGGACACCCTGACAGCCGCACTCGGGCCGGAGCTGGCCGGTCGCACCGGTGAGGGAGCGCCCGCCCTCGACCTGGTCGCAGGGGTACGGGCCGCGCTGGCGGCGGCGGGGGTCGGGGAGTGCGACGTCAGTGGCATCTGCACGGCCTGCTCGCCCGAGCACTGGTCCCACCGGGGCAGCGCCACGACCTCCCGCCAGGCACTCGTCGCCACCCTGTCACCGGGACCGGCGTGACCCTCACCGAGCAGGTGGCCGAGCGAGTGGCCGGGGTGCGGACCCGCATCGCCGACGCCGGCGGTGATCCCGACGCGGTCACGTTGGTGGCGGTGACCAAGGGCTTCGGGCCCGAGGTCGTCCAGGCCACGCTCGGGGCCGGAGTGGTCGACGTGGCCGAGAGCTACGCCCAAGAAATGACGGGGAAGGCGGCCGCGGTGTCGACGGCTGCACGTCAGCTGGCCGTCCGCTGGCATTTCGTGGGTCGTCTCCAGACCAACAAGGTCGCCCGCCTGGCTCCCCTCGTCCGGCTCTGGCAGAGCGTCGATCGCCCCGAGTTGGTCCACCACCTGGCCCGGCGGGCACCCTCGGCCCGGGTGCTGGTGCAGGTCGACGTCAGTGGTGCGCCGGGCCGGGGGGGATGCGTGCCGGACGATGTCCCCGGGTTGGTGGCCGAGGCCCGCCAGGTCGGGTTGGACGTCTCCGGGCTCATGGCCGTGGGCCGGGGCGGGGCGCCCGAGGGTTCCCGGCGGGGCTTTCGAATTTTGCGGGCCTTGGCCGACGACCTCGGCCTGGCCGAACGATCGATGGGGATGAGCGGTGATCTCGAGGTGGCCGTGGAGGAGGGCTCCACCATGGTGCGCGTGGGACAGGCGCTGTTCGGACCCCGACCAGAGCGCAACCCGGCTGGGCACGCCCCATCCGGCGGACGCAACTAACCTCGGCGGACTCAGGAGGACACGATGGCAACCATGTGGCGACGGGCGATGATGTATCTCGGCCTCGGACCCGACGACGAGTACGACGATTACGACTACGAGGTCCCGGCCGAGCCCCAGGGGCGGCCGGCGGCTCGCTACGTGCCCGAACCGGTCGCTCCCGACCCGACCGTGGGTGCCGTACGCCCACTACCCCAACGTGAGCCCGACCCCCTGCCCCCATCACCGCAAGTGCCCCTGCGGCCCCGAGGTGCAGTGGTCCGTCCCATCGTGACCCAACCCAGCCCCAAGCCCTACGCCATGTCCCCCTCGTCGTTCAACGAGGCCCAGGAGGTGGCCGACAAGTACATGGCCGGCGTGCCGGTGATCGTCAACCTCCAAGGCGTCGAACGCGAGCTCTCCCGGCGCCTCGTCGACTTCGCCAGCGGTCTGTGTTACGGGCTCCGGGGCCAGATGGAGCGTGTGACCACGCAGCTCTACCTGCTCACCCCGTCCGACGTGCAGGTCTCCGACGAGGACCGTCGTCGCCTCGAGGAACGGAACTCCTAGTGCTGGGTGACGTGCTGTGTTGGTTGCCCACTCTCTATCTGATCGCCGTCTTCGGCCGCATCCTGTTGAGTTGGTTCCCCATCGAGCCCGGGGGCGTGGTGGCGTCGGTGTTCTCGTTCCTCTACACCATCACCGAGCCGGTACTCGGCCCGATCCGCCGGGCCCTGCCGCCGGTGGCCATCGGCGGCATGGGGCTCGACCTGTCACCCATCATCGTGATCTTCGCCCTGCAGCTCTTCATCGGTCCGCTGCTCTGCCAGCTTCTCTGAACGAACCCTGGCACCGGGGACCGGGCGTGGTGGTCCGGGGACTCCCCGGGCACTCGTTAGCATCGCGTCCATGGCGCTCGGCGTGTCCCCCGAACGGGTCCGCGAGGTTCGCTTCGCCGAACAGTGGCGCGGGTACCGGACCGACGAGGTGGACGACTTCGTCGAGCAGGTGGCCGAGGCCCTCGACCGGCTCGAAGCCGAGGTGCGGGAAGCGACGGTCCGGGCCAGCGATGCCGAACGACGGCTCCTCGAGCGTGGTCCGGACGACGACCTGAGCCGCACGCTGATCCTGGCCCAGCGAACGGCCGATGCCGCCGAGCGGGAGGCCGAGGCCGAGGCCGAGCGCATCCTCGGTTCCGCCCAGGAGCGGGCCCGCCTCCTCGTGGAAGCGGCGGAAAGCCGTCGGACCCGTCTCGAAGTGGAGATCGAGGCCCGTATCGCGTCGGAGTTGCGCGACCTCACCGATCGCAGAGAGTCGCTGGAAAAAGACGTGGCGTCCCTGGCTTCGTTCGTCGAGCACGAGCGACGCCGCTTGGCGGTGGAGCTGCGCGGGCAACTGGCGTGGCTGGAGCGACCCGGACACCTCGAGCCAGCGTCACCGTCCGAGGAGCTGGTCGCGGGCACATTCGTGGCCGCCCTGGCCGGCATCGTCACGGGCGACGATCCGCAACTGGTCGACGACGAGATCGTGCAAGGGCCGGCGACGCTGCTCGGTACCCCGCCCCAGCTCGACGATGCCGTGCGCCACGAAGGTGAACGGCACGATCGTGGGCCCGGTACCGACGACACCGTGCTGCACGATCTGGTGGTCGTGCCCGACGAGGGGCAACCCGAGAACGCCGTGCCCCACGGCGTTCCGGCCGGGGATCTCCTACCCGGGGGCCAGGAACCTCAGGGCC
>JAUJNB010000002.1:207580-228812 GCA_030446545.1 Acidimicrobiales bacterium
GGGCCAGGAACCTCAGGGCCTGGTACCCGAGGATCTGCTACCCCAGGTTGCCGGGCCCGAGGACGCCGTGTCCGGGCCGAGGACCTCCGATCCCTCCGACATCTCCGTCTACGACGACGCGTCCGTCGGCTCCGCCGGCTCGGGTGACGACGCCGTTCTCGACGGTCTGGACCTTCCGTGGCGCAGCCCGCCGGCGGATGATGGCAAGGAAGGAAAGAAGGGGGATGGCCCCGGCGAGGATGCGCCAGACCCGCCCACTACCTCCCTCGACGACCCGTTCCTGGCCGAGTTGCGTCGGGCCGTGAACGATCCCGAGCCGCTTGGCCCGCGCGACGCGTCCGAGTCCGACGACTGGGGCGAGTCGCGTGATCTCTACGACAAGGGGAAGAGCTCACCTCGGTTCCGGCGTCGACGACCGCGTTGAGGGGGTTGCACCACCGGGCGGTGCCAATGGGGCGGCGTCCGCCGCTGCTGTCTAGGATGCAGTGCTTCGCGGCCGGCTGCCGTTGGGCGACGGGTCTTGGCTCGTGACTCGACGACTGGACGAACATGTTGTTCGAACGACACGGTGAGTGTAAGAAGCAGGCTGGCCATGGATTCGGGACGGTGAGGGACACGTGCTTGTATTAATAAGCTTCGGACTGTTGTTGGTGGCGACGGTGCTGCTGGTGCTGGGACTGCTCTCCGGGTCGGGGATCGGTCTCATCTACGCCTCGATCGCCACCAGCTTGTTGGCCGGCATCGTGTTGGTGGTGGCGACGGTGACCCGACGACCCGGCCGAGACGAGGCAAGGGACCGGCCCGCATCTGACGCCGAGCCCCGCCGCCTCGAGTCCGAGGGACCGAGCATCGCCTACACGCCGACGATGTCTCCGGCGCCGTCGTCGGCCGAGGTCACCGCTCCTGTCCCCGCCACCGTGGCCCCGACCTACACGCCAGCCCGGCGCCCGGCCATGGCCACGGTGGCTGCGGCGGAATCGGGAGGTGGTGGTGACGACGACTTCTTCCCCATCGAGGACTACGACGACCTCAAGGTTTCCGAGATCCTCCCGCTCGTGCCTGAGCTCTTTCCCGACGAGCTCGACATGGTCGAAGCCCGTGAGCGCCAGACCAAGGGCCGGGTGTCGGTCCTCAATCGCATCGAAGAGGTTCGCCAAGCGTCGAACGGGGACACCGCGGCCCAGACCGCGCTGGCCCCGGAGGCACCAGAGCTGGAGGAGTTCGAGGAAATGGACGAGGCCCAGTCCGGCGAGTTCCAGGCCGACGAGGACTTCTTCCCGATCGAGGACTACGACGAGCTGACCTTGGGCGAGATCCTGCCGCTGTTGCCCGAGCTGTACCCCGACGAGCTCGACGTGGTCGAGGACCGGGAGCGGGCCGGCAAGGGCCGAGTGCCGATCATCAACCAGATCGCCGAGTTGCGCAGCCAAGGGGACGCCGATGTCTCGGATGGCGTCGATGAGGCTGCGTCCGACGAGGCCGACGAGGACTTCTTCCCGATCGAGGACTACGACGAGCTGACCTTGGGCGAGATCCTGCCGCTGTTGCCCGAGCTGTACCCCGACGAGCTCGACGTGGTCGAGGACCGGGAGCGGGCCGGCAAGGGCCGAGTGCCGATCATCAACCAGATCGCCGAGTTGCGCAGCCAAGGGGACGCCGGCGCCGATGTCTCGGTTGGCGTCGATGAGGAGACTGCGTCCGACGAGGCCGACGAGGACTTCTTCCCCATCGCCGACTACGACGAGCTGACCGTGGGCGAGGTCCTGCCGCTGTTGCCCGAGCTCTACCCCGACGAGCTCGACGTGGTCGAGGACCGGGAGCGGGCCACCAAGGGTCGGGCCGTGGTCCTGGCCCGCCTGGCCGAGCTCCGCGAGACCGCCGGTTCCGAGGATGGGGTGGAACCCCTGGCTGATGAGCCCGACATCACCTTGGTCGAGATCGACGACGTCGACGAGATGATCGAGCCCGAGGTCGACCAGGCCGAGCTCGACGAGGACTTCTTCCCCATCGCCGACTACGACGAGCTGACCGTAGGCGAGATCCTGCCGTTGTTGCCCGAGCTCTACCCCGACGAGCTCGACGTGGTCGAGGACCGGGAGCGGGCCACCAAGGGTCGGGCCGTGGTCCTGGCCCGCCTGGCCGAGATGCGCCAGGCCGCCGGTTCCGAGGACACCGAGGCGGTGGTGCCGGTCCAGGTGGACGAAGGCGCCGCATTCGCCGACATCGACCAGGCCGAGCTCGACGAGGACTTCTTCCCCATCGCCGACTACGACGAGCTGACCGTAGGCGAGATCCTGCCGTTGTTGCCCGAGCTCTACCCCGACGAGCTCGACGTGGTCGAGGACCGGGAGCGGGCCACCAAGGGTCGGGCCGTGGTCCTGGCCCGCCTGGCCGAGATGCGTCAGGCCGCCGGTTCGGAAGACACCGAGATCGAAGTCATGGCCGGAGCTGTGGTGGTCGACGAGGACGAGGGCGAGTGGGAGGTTCCCGACGAGGGTTGGTCCGACCAGCCCGTCAGCGAAGCTCCGACGGACGACCTCGTGGAAGTGGACGATTTCGTAGAAGTGGACGACCTCGTCGAAGTTGACGAGGTCGTGTTCCCGATCGCCGACTACGACCGCCTGCGCGTGCCCGAAGTCAGGTCGGTCCTGCCCGAGCTGACCGAGGACGAGCTCGAGTTGGTACGAGCTCGGGAGATCCAAGGAGCCAACCGCATCTCCGTCCTGGTGGCCATCGATCGGGAGCTGGGCGTCGAGCCCGCTCCCGTCAGGCCCGTGGCACCGGCCCAGCCGGCCGCAGCAGCTGCCCCGCTGTCGGTGACCAGGAAGGCCCCGGCCAAGAAGGCCCGGGCCATGAAGGTGGCCGTCGAGAAGGTGCCGGCCAAGAAGGTGGCCGTCAAGAAGGTGCCCGTCAAGAAGGTGGTCGTCGAGAAGGTGCCGGCCAAGAAGGTGCCGGCCAAGAAGGTGGCCGTCAAGAAGGTGGCCGTCAAGAAGGTGCCGACCGTGAAAGCGGCGACGCTGAGGAAGAAGGCCACTGCCAAGAAGATGCCGGCCAAGCGGACCCTCGTGACCAAAAAGGCCCCGGCCGGGACCGTGGTCGGGGCGACCAGGAAGGCGGCGGCCAAGAAGGCCGCACCTCGCCGTCGGTAGTTGTCGACGGTCGGTCGGCGACCGGGGCGGACCGGCCGCTCAGGCCCGACGTAGCCGGACGGCCAGGGTGGCTCCCTCGATGATGAGACGGGCGGGAGCTTCGCCTGCCGGATCGAGCTCGGGGACCAACGTCAGGCGTCCGGCCAGCACCTCGCCGGCGATCCACCCGGAATGGGCCTCCACGGAGTCGACCAGGCGGGCGTCACCGGAGGCCAGGGTGATGTCGACCCGGTCGGCGATGGCGAACCCGAGCTCGCGGCGCAGGTCGTTCAAGGCCCGGACCAGTTCGCGGGCGGTGCCTTCGAGGCGGAGCGGTTCGTCGAGCTCCAGGTCGAGGGCGACAGCCCAGGCGCCGTCCTGGGCCAGGGCGATGTCGAGCTGGCGCTCGGCCCGGACCTCCACTTCGTGGGCCTCCAGGCGAACGCCGGCCACCTCCACGGAGCCGTCCCGCTCGAGGGCGTCGCGTAGCTCCGTTCCGTCGGCCTGGGCCAGGGCGGTCTTGACCCGGTTCACCTGAGCCCCGAGGCGGGGGCCGAGGGCCCGGAAGTTGGGGACGACCTGCCAGCGCACCAGCCCGCTCAACGCATCGATCTCCTCGAGGCCCTGCACGTTGAGCTCGTCGGCCACCTCGGCCCGTACCTCGTCGCCCAGGCGGATCCCCGGGTGCAGCAACAACGCCCGGCGCAGGGGCTGGCGGACCTTGACGGCGGCGTCGGTGCGGGCCGCCCGACCCAGCCCGACCAGGCGCCGGGCGGCGGCCATCTCCTCGGCCAAGGTGGCGTCGAACTCGCCGCTCGGCCTGGGCCAGTCGGCGGCGTGGACCGAGGTGCCACCGGTGAGGCGGGTCCACAGCTCGTCAGCCAGGAAGGGGCAGAAGGGGGCCAGCAACTCGGCCGTGACCACGAGGCAGTGGTGCAACGTGGCGTGGGCAACGGGGTCGGATGCCTTCCAGAACCGCGAGCGCGAGCGCCGGACGTACCAGTTGGAGAGATCGTCGACGAAGGTGCCCAGACGGGAGGCGGCCTGCAGGGCGTCGAAGGCCTCGAGGGCATCGGTCACCTCCCCGACGGTGGCGTCGAGCTGGCCGAGGACCCAGCGGTCGAGCACGTGGGTGGGCGCCACGCGAGCCGACGAGGCCGACCCGTGGCCGGACGCGACGAAGCCGTCGAGGTCGGCGTAGGTGGCGAAGAAGGAGAAGACGTTCCACAGCGTCAGCAGGGTCTGGCGGGTCGCCTCGCGGATGCCGTCCTCGGAGACCCGGCGGGGGGACCAGGGCTGGCCGGCGGAGAAGAAGTACCAGCGCAGGGCATCGGCCCCGGCGGTGTCGAAGACGTGGGCGGGATCGATCACGTTGCCCCGCGACTTGGACATCTTCTGGCCCTCCCCGTCGACGAGGAGGCCGAGGCACACCACGTTGCGGTAGGGGGTGGCGCCGAACACCAGGGTGTTGACCGCCAGCAGGGAGTAGAACCAGCCGCGCGTCTGGTCGATGGCCTCGCAGATGAAGTCGGCCGGGTAGGACGACGTGAAGGTGGCCGGGTCCTCGAAGGGGTGGTGGAACTGGGCCGAGGGCATCGACCCCGAGTCGAACCAGGCGTCGAGCACCGGGGCCAGTCGCCGGGCCACGGCGCCGCACCCCGCCACCGGGCAATGGAGCTCGACCTCGTCGACGGCCGGGCGGTGCAGGTCGAGCTCACCCAGGTCACGACCGGCCAGCTGGGCCAACTCGTCCACCGAGCCTACGCAGACGTCGTGGCCCTGGCCACAGCGCCAGACCGGAAGGGGTGTGCCCCAGTAGCGATCACGCGACAGCGCCCAGTCGACGTTTCCTTCCAGCCACTTGCCGAAGCGGCCGTGCTTGATGTGCTCGGGGTACCAGGCGATGCGCTCGTTCTGGGCCAGGAGGTCGGTGCGTCGGTCGGCGGTGCGCACGAACCACGACGTCTTGGCCCAGTAGATCAACGGGGTGGAGCAGCGCCAGCAATGCGGGTAGGCGTGCACGTACTCCTGCTCGCGGACCAGGAGCCGACGACGGGCCAGGTCGTCGATGATCCCTCGATCGGCCTGCTTCACCTGGACCCCGGCCCAAGGCCCGACCCGGGCGTCGAAGGCTCCGTCGGGGCCCACGGGATTGAGCACGGGGAGGCTCTCGGCCCGCCCGACGGCGGCGTCGTCCTCGCCGAAGGCCGGGGCCAGGTGCACCAGCCCCGACCCGTCGTCGGTGCTGACCCAGGACGCAGCCACCACCCGTTCAGCCCGCTCCGCCCCGGCCGGGGGCAGGTCGAGGAGGGTGAAGGGGCGCTGGTAGCGGCGGCCGACCAGCTCGCCGGCCGACAACCGGGCCACCACGTCGTAGGGGGCGCCGGCGCCGAAGAGCCGCTCGGCGGCGGGCTCGGCCATGATCAGGTCCCGCCCCTCGGGCTCATGGACCCGCACGTAGGCGATGTCGGGGCCGACGGCCACGGCCACGTTGGAGATCAGGGTCCAGGGCGTGGTCGTCCACACCAACAGGTCGGCCTCGTCCTCGACGAGGGGGAAGCGCACGTAGACCGACGGGTCGGCGCGCTGTCGGTAGACGTCGGGCTGGCCCATCTCGTGCGACGACAGGGCGGTGCCGCAGCGGGGGCAGTAGGGGCTGACCCGGTGGCCCTCGTAGAGCAGGTCGCGGTCCCACAGCTGCTTGACCAGCCACCACACCGACTCGATGTAGTCGCGTGACAGGGTCCAGTAGGCGTCATCGGTGTCGATCCAGGTGCCCGAGCGACGGGTGAGGGTGACGAAGTCGTCGACGTAGCGCGACACCGATGCCCGGCAGCGCTCGTTGAAGGCAGCGATGCCGTAGGCCTCGATCTCGGACTTGGAGCTGAGGCCGAGCTCCTTCTCCACCTCGAGCTCCACCGGCAGTCCGTGACAGTCCCAGCCGCCTTTGCGGGGGACCCGCTTGCCCCGCATGGTCTGGAAGCGGGGGTAGAGGTCCTTGAACACCCGGGGCCAGACGTGGTGCAGACCGGGGCGCCCGTTGGCCGTGGGCGGGCCCTCGTAGAAGATCCACGGCTCCCCGTCCTTGCGCAGGTGCCGGACCTGTCCGACGACGTCCTCTGCGTCCCAGCGCTCGAGGGTGCGCTGCTCCAGGGCAACCAGGTCGAGGGGCTCCACCGGACCGAAGGACATCCAATCAGCGTAGGGGAGAGCACCCGGTCGACCGTGGTGATTGTCCGGCCCCGGTGATCGAACGGCCGAGGTGTCACGAGTACCGTGTCCTGCCATGATCGAGGAGCTCTTCGAGGTGGACGGCGAGGACCGGGTCGTCCTGCATCTGCACGTGCACCCGGGGGCGGGCCGGACCGAGATCGTCGGTCGTCACGGTGACGCCCTCAAGATCCGGGTGGCCACGCCACCTGAGCAGGGACGGGCCAACGACGCGTGTGTGCGGCTGCTGGCCGAGGTGTTCGAGGTGAAGCCGTCGGCCGTCGACCTGGTGAGCGGAGCGACGAGTCGGTCCAAGCGCTTCGCCCTCACCGGCGTCGACGTCGAGGCCCTGCGGGGCCAGCTGGAGCGGGTGTTGGACGAGGGCGACGTTCGTCCCTCGGCGCGCCGCCCGCCCGCCCGCCCGGCCCGCCCCTGAACGAGCCCTGCCGCCGCCGTTGCCCGAGCGCCGTGTGGTTGCTACATTCAGCGACCCTCTGTCGGGGCGAAGTCGGGAAGGATCGTTGATGCCCAGAGCCACTGCAGCGAAGACGCCGAAGAAGACCAAGGCATCGGCCAAGATGGAGGCCACCACGGCGGCGTCCCCCGACGGAGCGGCCGACGGCAGGGAGGCGCCGGGGGCCGGCGGCGACTTCCTGGAGGCCCAACGGGCCCAGCTCCTCGCCGAGCGGGAGGCCTACGCCCGCTCCGCCACCTCGTTGCAGGCCGAGGCCGAGCAGCTGGCCGAGGACCGGGAGCCGGGCGACGTGCAGTTCGACGAGGAGTCGGGTGAGGGAGACTCCATGAACGTCGAGCGGGAGCGCGACCTGGCCTTGTCGGCCCAGGCCATGGAGTCGATCGAGGCGATCGACCTGGCCCTGGCCAGAGTCGACCAGGGCACCTACGGGGTGTGCGAGCGTTGCGGCCAGCCCATCCCCGAAGAGCGGCTCCGGGCCCTGCCCCATGCCTCGTTGTGCGTGCGGTGCAAGAGCGGAGGCCTCGGTCGCCGTTGATCCGGTGACCGGTCCGCTCCGGTCCGGTCCGTCGAAGCCGAGCCCAGGCTCGGGCCCGGCGCAGCGGTGGGCCCTGGTGGTCGCCGTGGCCGTCACGGTCGTGGTGGTCGACCAGCTCACCAAGTGGTGGGCGCTGCGCGCCCTCGGCGACGGTCGCAGCATCGACCTGGTCTGGACCCTTCGGCTTCGCCTGGTGTTCAACCGGGGCACGGCGTTCGGATTCGGGTCTCGTTTCGCCCCGGTCATCGCCGTGCTGGCCGTGGTGGTCGTCGTCGTGCTCCTCCGTAGCGGGGGGGCCCTGCGGGGGTCCTGGGCCCGGGCCAGCTTGGGCCTGGTGTTGGGGGGAGCGGTGGGCAACCTGGCCGATCGGGTGGCGCGCGACGGTGGCGGCTTCCTCGGCGGTGCGGTCGTGGACTTCGTCGACCTCCAGTGGTGGCCGGTCTTCAACGTGGCCGACATGGGGGTGTCGGCGGGAGTGGTGCTGCTCGTGCTCACCGCCTGGAACGATCCCGGACTGGCCGAGGTCGACGTCGACGAGGTGGACGAGACCGAGGACCCGACCGGGCGGGCCGACGCACCGGCACCGCCCGGCGCCGGTGCCTCCCGGCCGTGAAGGCCCAGGTCCCCGATGCCCTGGCCGGAGAGCGCATCGACCGGGTCGTGGCCATGCTCGCCGATCTTCCCCGCTCCACCGTGGCCGAACTGGTGGCGTCAGGGAAGGTCGTGGTCGCCGGGCGACCGGTCGTCACCCGCTCGAGGCGGGTCCAGGCCGGTGAGGAGATCGAGATCGACGCGTGCGCCACCCTCGTGCGGGTCCACGTCGACTTCCCTGCGCCCGAGGTCGCGGTGGTGGTGGTCCATGCCGACAACGACGTGATCGTGGTCGACAAGCCACCGGGGATGGTGGTCCACCCGGGAGCCGGCAATGCCCGGGCCACGCTGGCCCAGGCCCTCCTGGCCCGGTATCCGGAGCTGGCTACCGTGGGCCAGCCCGGTCGGGGTGGGGTGGTGCACCGGCTGGACAAGGGAACGTCGGGGCTCTTGGTGCTGGCCCGCACCCCCCTCGCCTACGACGCCCTGGTGGCCCAGCTGGGTGCCCGCGAGGTGGGGCGACGCTACCGGGCCCTGGTGTGGGGTCGTCCCCGACCGGCCACCGGGCGGATCGACGCACCCATCGGCCGCTCTCGGCGCGACCCGACCCGCATGACCGTGTCCAACCAAGGTCGCGAATCCCGGACCACCTACGAGGTGGACCGGGTCTTCGAGCACCCGGTCGAGGCCGCCCTGGTGGCCTGTCGCCTGGAGACGGGCCGGACCCACCAGATCCGGGTCCATCTCGCCGCCATTGGCCATCCGGTGGTGGGTGACGCCCGCTACGGGGGGCGGCGCACGCCCCTGTCGTGCCCCCGCCCGTTCCTGCACGCCGAGCAGCTGGCCTTCGACCATCCCTCGACGGGGAAGCGGCTCAGCTTCTCGGCGGCGCTGCCTCCCGATCTGGAGAAGGTCCTGGCCCAACTGTCGTAGCCATGGCCGCCGGGGCGGCTGGGCCGGCGAGGGGAACGGCGCCCGAGGGCGCCACGCCGAGGGCCCGGGCCAGGCAGTCGGCCAGGGTGAACGAGTCGAGGTGGCGGCGCATGTGATCACCCACGTCGGCCCACATGGCCAGCAAGACGCACTGACCCTCGTGGTCGCAGGCCCCGTCCTCGTGCGGTCGACCGAAGTCGCCGGCGACGATGGGCCCGTCGACGGCACTGACGATCTCCCCCAGGGTGATGTCGTCCGGGGGGCGGGCGAGGACGTAGCCACCGCCCACCCCCCGCTTGGAGCGGACCAGCCCGGCGCCCTTGAGCGCCAGCAGGATCTGCTCGAGGTACGGCTGGGGCAGCCCGGTCCGTTCGGCGATGTCGCGCACCGAGGTGGGGCTGCGCCCGTCACGGGCGTGCAGGGCGAGCGAGAGCAGTGCCCGGGCTGCGTAGTCGCCCCGGGTCGAGACCTTCACCCCACCATCGTACGGGTGGCCCACGAGGCCGGGTCCCCGCGCCCGTTGGAGTGGATGTGCAAGACAGCTACCGAGGTGGTGGACTGGAGGGGTGGGCGCGACCCCGGCCAGCCTGACCACCGCCGATCCCTTGGTGCCCCACTACGACGGCGCCTGTCTCAGCAATGTCGTCCCGGCCCTGCTGGAGGGGGTCCGGCCCGCTCCTCCGTGGTTGCCGGCGGCAGCGGCCGACGCCAGCCAGGTGGTGCTCCTCGTGCTCGACGGCCTGGGGTTCGAGCAGCTCGACGCCCGGCGGCCCCTCGCCCCCGCCCTGGGTTCGATGCAGGGCCACGCCATCTCCACCGTCGCCCCGTCCACCACCGCCACTGCGCTCAGCTCGTTGACCCTCGGCTGTCCGCCGGGGGAGCACGGCGTGGTGGGCTATCGCATGAGCGTGGCCGGTGAGGTGCTCAACGTGCTGCGCTGGCAGACCGCCGAAGGCGACGCCCGCCAGAACATCCCTCCCGACGACATCCAGAGCCGTCCCGCCTTCCGGGGTCGACGCCCGGCGGTGGTCACCCGAGCCGAGTTCGCCGACACCGGGTTCACCTCGGCCCATCTGGGTGAGGTCCGCTTCCACGGGTGGCGGGTTGCCTCCACGCTGGTCACGGAAGTCCGCCGGCTGCTCCGGGACCACGAGCCGTTCGTCTACGCCTACTACGACGGAATCGACAAGGTGGCCCACGAATACGGTCTGGGAGAGCACTACGAGGCCGAGCTGGTGGCCGTCGACCGCTTGGTGGCCGACCTGGCCTCGGCCCTGCCCCCCGGCGCTGCCCTGGTGGTGACCTCCGACCACGGTCAGGTTCAGGTGGGCTCGGCCGTGGTCCCCGTGCACGAGGACGTCATGGACCATGTGGCCATGCTCTCCGGCGAAGGTCGCTTCCGTTGGTTGCACGCCCGCCCGGGACAGGCCCAGGCGCTGGGCGAAGCCGCCTCCGCCTGTCATGGAGCCGATGCGTGGGTGCGTTCCCGGGAAGAGGTGGTGGCCCAGGAATGGTTCGGTCCCAAGGTCAGCGACGCCGCCTTGCGCCGGTTCGGCGACGTGGTGCTGGCTGCCCACCAGCCGGTGGCCTTCGACGACCCCGCCGACACCGGGCCGTATCGTCTCCAGGCCCGGCACGGCTCGCTCACCTCGGCCGAGATGCTGGTGCCCCTGCTCGGGGTCCAGGCATAGCTCGCCGGGGATCGGGCAGGGTCGCGGGGTGACCACCGACCCTGGAAACTGGCCCACCCGCGACAGCGCCGTCGGCGACGGACCGGCCAGCCCGGCCACCCCGGTGACCGTCGAGGTGGTCGAAGAGGTCGAGTCGGCCGAGGTGGTCGAAGAGGTGGAGACGGCCGATGCCGTCGTGCCGGTCGAGCCGGCCGACGCGTCCGAGGCCGTCGAGCACCCGGCCAAGGTCATGAGGATCGGATCCATGATCAAGCAGCTCCTGGAAGAGGTGCGCCACGCCCCGCTCGACGAGGCCAGTCGCACCCGCCTGAAGCGGATCTACGAGACGTCGGTGCTGGAGCTGGCCCAGGGGCTCTCACCCGACCTGCGGGCCGAGCTCGACCGCCTGGCACTGCCTCTCGAGGCCCACACACCGAGCGAGGCCGAGCTGCGGGTGGCCCAGGCCCAGCTGGTCGGCTGGCTGGAGGGCCTGTTCCACGGGATCCAGGCCACCCTCTTCGCCCAGCAGATGGCGGCGCGGGCCCAACTCGAGGAGATGATGCAACAGCGGGGCCTGCCTGCTCCCGGGCGTGGGGCTCCCGAGCGCGACATCGCCGGGGGCGCCTAC
This sequence comes from Acidimicrobiales bacterium, assembly GCA_030446545.1. Lineage (GTDB taxonomy): Bacteria > Actinomycetota > Acidimicrobiia > Acidimicrobiales > CADCSY01 > JADDRA01. Next base: position 218,751 of record JAUJNB010000002.1, read on the forward strand.
CTCTGACGGGGCGGCGACAGATGGGTGTCAGCCGCTTGTGACCGACCGGGCTGCGCAGCCGGCGCCGACGGATTATCGTCGGGACCAGCGCGAATGACAGCGATGTAACTCGTCCACAGGGAGCTGTGGATTTGTGGACGAGTAGCCGGAGAGGCGGCATGCCTTGGGAAACAGCTTCGCCCATCTGCACACCCATACCGAGTTCTCCATGCTCGACGGCGCCGCCCGGGTGTCCGAGGTGGTGGCCGCTGCGGCCGCCGACGGCCAGCCCGCGCTCGGCATCACCGACCACGGCAACATGTACGGGGTCCTCGACTTCTATGCCGCGTGCCGCAAGGCCGGCATCACCCCCGTGCTCGGGACCGAGGCCTACATGGCGGGGGAGAGCCGCCACGAGCGGCCCCGGCGCCGGGGCCGGGTCGACGACGGCGGTGGGAGCAGCGACGGCGGGGAGAAGCTCTACTACCACCTCACGCTTCTGGCCGAGGACGACCGGGGGTACCGCAACCTGCTGAAGCTTTCCAGCCGGGCCTACCTGGAGGGCTACTGCTACAAGCCCCGGGTCGACTGGGAGCTGCTGGGAGAGCACCACCAGGGCCTCATCGCCACCACCGGGTGCCTGGGGGGCGTCGTGCTCCAGGCCCTGCTGAGGGGGGATAGCGAGGGAGCGCTGGCCCGAGCCGCCCGACTGCAGGACATCTTCGGGCAAGACTCGCTCTTCGTCGAGCTCCAGGACCACGGCCTGGCCGACCAGCGCCGCACCAACCCCCAGCTCATCGACATCGCCCGCCGCCTGAACGCCCCCCTGCTGGCCACCAACGACAGCCACTACACCCACCAGGAAGACGCCGTGGCCCACGACGCCCTGCTGTGCGTCCAGACCGGCAGCACCATCGACGATCCCCACCGGTTCAAGTTCGAAGGCGACCAGCACTACCTCAAGTCGGCTGCCGAGATGCGTTCGTTGTTCGCCGAGGTCCCCGAGGCGTGCGACAACACCTTGTGGATCGCCGAGCGGTCCGAGGTGGAGATCGAGTTCGGCAAGCCCCGGCTCCCGTCCTTCCCCCTGCCCGACGGCTTCGCCGACGACGCCGCCTACCTGCGCCACCTGACCTACGAGGGTGCGTGCCGGCGCTGGGGGGCGACGTTGCCGCAGGCGGCGATCGAGCGGCTCGACTACGAGCTGGGTGTCATCGCCGAGATGGGGTTCTCCTCCTACTTCCTCATCGTGTGGGACCTCATCGCCTACGCCCGGGGCCGCGACATCCGGGTGGGCCCGGGGCGGGGCAGCGCGGCCGGCTGCTGCGTGGCCTACTGCCTGCGCATCACCGACCTCGACCCCATCCGCTACGACCTGCTCTTCGAGCGCTTCTTGAACCCCGGCCGCCTGCAGATGCCCGACATCGACATGGACTTCGACTCTCGCTACCGCGACGAGATGATCCGCTACGCGGCCGAGCGCTACGGCCGCGACCGGGTGGCCCAGATCGTGACCTTCTCCACCATCAAGGCCCGGGCCGCCGTGCGCGACGCAGCGCGGGTGCTGGGCTACCCCTACCTGGTGGGCGACAAGGTGGCCAAGGCCATGCCCCCGCTGGTCATGGGCCGCGACACCCCCCTGTGGGCCTGCCTGGAGGAGCACGAGAAGCACGTCGCAGGCTTTCGCGCCGCCGCTGACCTGCGGGAGATGTACGAGTCCGACCCCGACGCCCGCAAGGTCATCGACGTGGCCAAGGGCCTCGAGGGACTGCGCCGCCAGGACGGCATCCACGCCGCCGCCGTGGTCATCACCGACGAACCGCTGACCGAGTACCTCCCCATCCAGCGCAAGCCCGAGGCCGGCGCCGACCTCGACGACGCCCCCATCGTGACCCAGTACGAGATGCACGGGGTGGAGGCGCTGGGCCTGCTGAAGATGGACTTCCTCGGGTTGCGCAACCTCGACGTCATCTCCGACACCCTGGTCCTGTTATGCGAGAGCCGCGGCCTCGAGCTCGACATCGACGGCGTCCCCCTCGACGACCCGGCCACGCTGGCCCTCTTGCGCAGCGGCGACTCCATGGGCGTGTTCCAGCTCGAAGGGGGCCCCATGCGATCCCTCATGCGCAGCCTGGCGCCCACCAGCTTCGACGACGTGGCCGCGCTGGTGGCGCTCTACCGGCCCGGTCCCATGGCCGCCAACATGCACAACGACTACGCCGACCGCAAGAACGGTCGCAAGCCGGTCACCTACCTGCACCCCGACCTCGAGCCGCTGCTGGCCGACACCCAGGGGCTCATGATCTACCAGGAGTCGGTGATGCGGGTGGCCCAGCGCTTCGCCGGCTACTCCCTGGCCGAAGCCGACAACCTGCGCAAGGCCTGCGGAAAGAAGATTCGGGCCATGATCGCCCTGGAGCGGGAGAAGTTCGTAGCCGGGTGCGCCGCCAACGGCTACGGCACCGACCTGGGCACGGCCCTGTTCGACATCATCGAGCCCTTCGCCGACTACGCCTTCAACAAGAGCCACTCCTACGGCTACGGCCTGGTCGCCTACCAAACGGCCTACCTGAAGGCCAACTTCCCGGTGGAGTACCTGGCCGCCCTGCTCACCTCGGTCAAGGGCGACCAGGACCGCTCGGCGGTCTACCTCAGCGAGTGCCGCCGAATGGGCATCACCGTGCTGGTGCCCGACATCAACCTCTCGGCCTCGGCCTTCACCGCCCGCCCCGACGGTGTCGAGGGAGGCCGGGGGGGCGCCACCATCCCCTTCGGGCTGTCGGCCGTGCGCAACGTGGGGGAGGGCCTGGTCGAGTTGATCATCGCCGAGCGTGAACGCAACGGTCCCTTCGCCGATTTCCACGACTTCTGTGAGCGGGTCGATCCCCAGGTGCTCAACAAGCGGGCGGTGGAGTCGCTGGTCAAGGCGGGCGCCTACGACTGCCTCGGCCACGAGCGGCGGGGCCTGCTGGTGGCCCTCGACCAGATCATCGACCGGGCCCTGGCCCGCCGCCGCGAGCGCCAGCAGGGGGTGATGAGCCTTTTCGGAGACGGAGGGGACGACGAGGGGCCCAGTGCCTTCGACGAGCGGGTGCCCATCCCCGAGTTGGCCTTCGACAAGATGCAGCGCCTGGCCTACGAGAAGGAGATGCTCGGCCTCTACGTCAGCGACCACCCCCTGATGGGCCTGGAGCACCTGCTGGGGCGCCGGACCGACTGCAGCATCCGTGAGCTGCGAGAAGCGGCCGACACCGGTGAGGTCCGCACCGTGGCCGGCGTGGTCACCCACCTGGCCCGCAAGTACACCCGCAAGGGCGACCTGATGGGCATCTTCGTGCTGGAAGACCTGGAGGCGGCCATCGAGGTCATGGTCTTTCCCAAGGCCATGGCCGAGTACGGGCCGGTCCTGGTGGAAGACGCCGTGGTCACGGTCAGGGGCAGGCTCGACACGCGGGAAGAACCGGCCAAGATCGTCTGCATGGAAGTGGCGGCCATCGAGGTGGGCCACGGCGGTGACCCCCCGTTGCACCTGGCCCTGGCGCCCCGGGCCCTGGCGGCGGGAGCGATCGACACCCTCAAGCAGTTGTTGTTGTCCCACCCCGGAGGGTCCCCGGTCTTCGTCCGGGTGGGTGACCAACAAGTGCGGTTGTCGGCCCAGTTCGCCGTCGACCAGTCGAACGGCCTGCGGGGCGAGCTTCTGTCCCGATTCGGCGCCTCGATCATCGAGGGCTGATCGAGCCGGCCCGCAGTCGAGTTGCGCCCAGGACCGTTCAACCTGTGGACTAGAGGGGGTCACCGGAAGCGTTCAGGGAATCGGGGCCAAGATGGCGATCGACGTCGAGACCAAGGACTGCACGTCGCTCAGCGACGGAGAGCTGGCCGATCTCGGGGACATCTGCACCGACGGACCGGCCCGCTTCGACATCGGGCTGTTGTCCAAGCAACGCGAGGAGTGGGTCCTCGTCACCCAGGCCCACGACGGCGGAGCGGTCGCCGGATTCTCGTTCTGCACGCTCGAGCGCATCGGGGGTACGCCGAGCGTGCTCATCGGTCTGGCTTCGGTCAAGCGCTCCCCCCGCAGGCGGGACGTGCTGGCGGCCATGATGGGCGATCAGCTCCACCGGGCCGTGCTGGCCTTCCCCGACGAGGACGTGCTGATCGGTACCCGTCTCATCGATCCTTCCGGCTTCGAGGCTTTCCGTGTCTTCACCGAGTTGCACGACATCGTGCCCCGGCCGGGGCACAAGGCCACCGGCGAGGAACGGGCCTGGGGTCGGCGCCTGGCCAAGCGCTTCGGGGTCGACACCGACTACCGAGACCGGGAGTTCGTGGCCAGGGGTGAAGGCGTGGCCCCCTGCGTCCTCGACTACGAGGCCGACGCCACCGCCGATCCCGACGTGGCCCAGTTCTTCGGTGAGGTCGACGTCTCCCGGGGCGACTCCCTCGTCGCCTTTGGCTGGGCCATGGCCGAAGATCTCGCCGCCCTGGAGTAGGCCCGCCCACCCGGAGGTGCCGATCCGGTCCGGGGTGTTGTCCCAAGCCCGACAGAGACGGGGGCAGATGGCCCGGGGTCGCCGTCCCCGTCGACCATGAGGCCCACGGCCTCGAACCCGGCCGCGGCCGGTAGCCGGCCGATCGGTCCGCCCTGGTCACCGCCCAGCTCCAGCAGCAGCCAACACCCGCCGGGCCATGGGTCGGTCTGGGTTCGCGGCACGTAGGTACCGGGCCACACCGACAGCGTGCCGCCGCGAAGACCACCGCTCCGGTCAACCACGCCATCGCCTCGCCCCGGCTGCGGCGAGCGATCAGGCCCTCGAGCAGCGTCGGGTCGCCCCGCCGGCCGCCGGCACGAGCACCTCTGCCTCCTCGGCGGGCGCCAGGCAGCCCGCCTGGCGGAGCTTGCGGGTGACCGAGACCCGATCCGCGGGCACCCCTCAGTGTGGCCCGACGGGAGGGCGGTGGTGGGCAGCGACCGGGCCTGCGACCATGGCTCGTGGAGCACAGCGAGGTGGTGCGTCGGCGGCGCATGGTGCGGAGCTTCGACGGACGCCCGGTGGCAGGCCAGGTGGTCGACCGGGTGCTCGACGCCGCCCGCCGGAGCCCGTCGGCCGGCTTCAGCCAGGGAGTGGACCTGTTGGTCCTCGACCGGCCCGAGCTGACCGGGCGCTACTGGGAGCTGGCCTTCCCCGACCCCGTCCGTCGGAGCCGGTTCCGTTGGCCTGGGCTCTTGGCGGCACCTGCGCTGATCGTGGTCCTGGTGTCACCCGCCGCCTACCTGTCCCGCTACCGGGAGGCGGACAAGGCCGGCTCGGACCGGGGCCAGCCGGCCGGCTGGCCCGTGCCCTACTGGTGGGTGGACGGCGGGATGGCGGTGATGGCCGCCCTGTCGGCCGCGGTCGACGAGGGCATGGGGGCGCTGTTCTTCGCCCTGGAGCACCCCGACGCCGTGCTCGGCGCCTTTGGCGTCCCCGATGACCGGCTGGCGCTCGGCACCATCGCCCTCGGCCACCCTGGTCCCGGCGACGAGCCTGGCCGCTCGGCCAGCCGTCCCCGTCGTCGGCGCGACGACGTGGTCCACCGTGGCCACTGGTGAGCTCGCCCCCACCACTCGGCGAAGAGCAGTTCAGGGGGCGTCGAGTTGCGCCTCCAGGGCCTCCACCGTGGTCACCGGCTCTCGGCAGGCGTAGTCCCGACAGACGTAGGCGTGGCCGTCGCGGCGGCCCTCCCACAGGGGCGAGGGGTAGGGCTGGCCCCAGGCCAGCACGGTGCGAGGTTCGTAGCGGCGCTGGACGGCGGCCACCAGCTCGGGCCGCGGGCCCACCACCGCCACCTCGGTGACCGGGCCGGCCATGACGTCGACCGCCCCCAGCAGGTGGGTGAAGGCGGTGGGGTGGTCGGTCGCAGGCTGGGCCAGCAGGCGGACGATGGTCTCGGCCGCATGGCGGTAGCCGTCCTCGCCGGTCAGGGCGGCCAGGCGGGCCAGGGCCAGGGCGGCGGCGCCGTTGGCCGACGGTGTGGCGTTGTCGAGGACGTCCTTCTGGCGGGCGACCAGCACCTCGGCGTCGTGGCCGGTGGTGAACAGCCCGCCGTGCTCGTCGTCCCAGAACAGCTCCAGCAGGGTGTCGGCCGCACTGCGGGCCTCGGCCATCCAATGAGCGTCACCGGTGGCTTCGGCCAGTCGGGTGAAGCCGTCGACGAGGGCGGCGTGATCGGCGGCGAAGGCCAGGTTGGCCCGTCCTGGACCGGAGCCCGCCTCCGAAGCTGTGGTCTGGGCCGGGTGCCAGGAACGCCGCCAGCGGCCGTCGTCCCCCCGCAGGTTGGCCAGGAGGAACTCGGCCAGGCCCACGGCGGCCTGGTGCCAACGGGCGTTGCCGGTGGCCGCCGCGGCCTCGGCCAGGGTGGCCAGGAACAGGCCGTTCCACTCGGTCAGCACCTTGTCGTCCAGCCCCGGCCGGATCCGCTGCCCGCGCGCGGCGAAGAGGGCGCGACGTCCCCGCTCCACGTCGTCGGGCCGCAGCAGATCCCCCCGCACCGGGCGGTGCAGGATGTTGGACCCTTCGAAGTTGCCGGCGGCGGTGACGCCGTACCAGGCCAACGCCGCATCGGCCGCCACGGTGTCGTCGCCGCAGGCGGCCCGGATCTCCTCGGGCCGCCACACGTAGAAGCGACCCTCCTCACCCTCGGAGTCGGCGTCCTCGGCCGAGAAGCACCCGCCTCCGGGCGCGGCCAGCTCACCCAGCACGTACCCGACGGTCTCGTCCAGGACCTGGCGGTAGCGGGGCTCGCCGGTGACCTGCCAGGCGTGGAGGTAGACCCGGGCCAGCAGGGCCTGGTCGTAGAGCATCTTCTCGAAGTGGGGCACCATCCAGAAGGCGTCGACGGAGTAGCGGGCGAAGCCACCCCCCAGGTGGTCGTACATGCCCCCCGACGCCATGGCGTCGAGCGACGTCGTGACCATCTCGAGGAGGCCGGCCTCTTCGGTGCGGTCGTGCACCCGCAGGAGCAGCTCGTGGCTCATGGTCTGGGGGAACTTGGGGGCCCGGCCGAACCCACCCCAGTCGGTGTCGAACTGCAGACGCAGCGCCATGGCCGCATCGTGGAGGAGCTCGGGGCCGGGAAGGGTGGCGCCCCCCGAGACCAGGGCCGACTGGCGCAGGCTGGCGGCCAGGCGCCCGGCCTGGTCCTCCACCTCGGCCCGGCGCGAGCGCCACGTCTCGTCGATGGCCCGACAGAGGTCCACGAAGGCGGGCATGCCGGACCGACCCCGCTTGGGGAAGTAGGTGCCGCCGAAGAAGGGCTGGCCGTCGGCGGTCAGGAACACCGTCATGGGCCAGCCCCCGTGGCCGGTCATGGCCTGTACCGCGTCCATGTACACGGCATCGACGTCGGGGCGCTCCTCCCGGTCGACCTTGACGTTGACGAACAGGTCGTTCATGACGGCGGCCGTCTCGTCGTCCTCGAACGACTCGTGGGCCATGACGTGGCACCAGTGGCAGGCCGAGTACCCCACCGACAACATGATGGGACGGTCACGCCGGCGTGCCTCGGCGAACGCCTCCTCGCCCCACGGGTACCAGTCGACGGGGTTGTCGGCGTGCTGGCGCAGGTAAGGGCTGGTCTGGTCAACGAGTCGGTTCACTCCTCGACGCTACCCAGCGTCGAACAATCCGTCCCGGCCATCTCGGCCGCCCCGGGCGGCCGGACTCAGGAATGTGGCGCCCCGGCACCGGGGCCGAAGGCCTCGGCCAGCAGCTCGTAGGAGCGCCGGCGGGCCCCCGGGTCGTGGCAGACGGTGAGGACGACCAGCTCGTCGACCTCGTGGCCCTCGGCCAGGGCGAGCAGGGCGGATCGCACACGGTCGGCCGCTCCCACCACCCGCTTGGCCCGGTCCTGGGCCAGCTGGACCCGTCCGAGCCGCGTGACCGGGTGGGCTTCGGCGTCGTCCACGGAGAGCAACGGGCCCCGGCCGGCGCCCTCCGGTCGGAGCCTCCAGACGTCCTGGCTGAGGGCCAGACGCTCGGCCTCGGCGTCGGTCTCGGCGCAGATCACCGACACGGCCAGCGCCGCCACGGGCTCGGGGCACTCGGGTGAGGCCCGGAATCGACGCCGGTAGCCGCCGACCGTCTGGGCACCGAAGGCAGGAGTCACGAAGTGGGCGAAGCAGAAGCGCAGACCGAGGCCGGCGGCCAGACCGGCGCCGTAGCTGCTGGATCCGAGGACCCAGACCTCGGGGGCTCCAGAGGTGACCGGCAGGGCCCGCACCGCGCCGGTGTCGTGGCCCTGCTCCGGGCGCTCGTACAGGTAGGCCAACAGCTCGCCCACCCGGGCCGGGTACTCCGAGTCGGTGAGTGCCTCGGGCTCGTAGCGCAGGGCGTCGGCAGCTGCCTCGTCGGCCCCGGCGGCCCGACCCAGGCCGAGGTCGATGCGGCCGGGGTAGAGGGCGTGGAGCATCCGGAAGGACTCGGCCACCTTGAGGGGGCGGTAGTAGGGCAGCAGGACGCCGCCGGCGCCGACCCGAATGGTGCTCGTCCGGCCGGCGACGTGGGCCGCCAAAACCTCCGGCGCGGTGCCGGCCAGCGAGGCCGTGTTGTGGTGCTCGGCCAACCAGTACCGCCGGTAGCCCAGCCGTTCGACCGCCTGGGCCAGGGCGACGGTGTGGCCGAGTGCCTCCGCCGGGGTGGCGCCCTGCGGGACCGGCGACTGGTCGACCACGCTGAGGGCGATCACGAGAGGGTGGCCAGCCCGACCCGGCGCAGCTTGCCCAGGGCGGTGCGGGGGAGGGCCTCCACCACCACCAGTTCCCGGGGGGCGGCGTAGGCGGGCAGGTGCTGCTTCACCCGGTCCCGTAGCTCGTCCAGCGTGGGCGGTGCCCCTGCGTCGTGGGCCACCACCACCGCCACCACCCGCTGGCCCCACTCCCGGTCAGGGCGGCCCACCACGGCGACCTCGCGTACGCCGAGGTGCCCGGCCAACACCGCCTCCACCGGTGCCGGCCACACCTTCTCACCACCGGTGACGATGACCTCGTCGATCCGGCCCACCACCCGAACCGTGCCGTCGTCGCCCACCGACCCGGCGTCGCCGGTGGCCATCCATCCTCCGGCGTCCTTGGGATCCCAACCGTCCCGGTAGGCCCGCAACAGCATGGGGCCCCGAAGGCGGAGCTCGCCGTCGAGCGCCCGGGCCTCCACTCCCGCGAGAGGTCGTCCGTCGTAGACGACACCGCCTCCCGTCTCGGTCAAGCCGTAGGTGGCCACCACGTTGGGCGGACGGTGGCGGGGCGAAGCCGATCCCCCCACCAGCACCCGGCGGAACCGCGAGACGTCGGTGCGGGCCAGCACGGTGGCCACCAGGGACACGAGGGTGGCCCCGGCCCCGGCCTCGGCCTCCACGGCCGCCGGATCGGGGCGGGCCAGCAGGCGCAGGGGGGTGCCCGTGGCCAGGGCGCGGGTCACCACCGAGAGGCCGCCCACGTGGGCGAGGGGCAGGCAGGCCAGCCACTGGTCACGCTCGGGGTCCACGGCCAGCGCAGCGCTGGTGGCCACGGCGGCGGCGTGCACGGCGTCGGAGGTGAGGACCGCACCTCGGGGCGCGCCCGTCGTCCCGCTGGTGGCCATCACCAGCGCGTCACCGGCCTCCACGGGGCGCGCTCCAGGCCGCGGATAAACCTCTCCCCGGTGGTCGATCACGGCGGACGGGGCCATGGTGTCCAGGACGGCCTGCGCAGCCGGAGGGGGCAGGCGGGGATCGAGCGGGAACACGGCGTCGCCGTCGTCCCAGACCCGGCGGAGGGTCTCGACGAAGCGGGGCCCGCCCTCGGCCACCACCGCGATCAACCGGTTGGTCACGAGCGGGCGGTCAGGTTCACCGTGTCAGCCTACGGGCGGGGTCCGGTACCGTCCGGGGCCATGACGGCAGCGCTTCCCGACTGGCAGCCGAACGGCGCGTGGCGCGACATCCGCTACGAGACGGCCGAAGGGATGGCCAAGATCACCATCGACCGGCCCGAGGTGCGCAACGCCTTCCGCCCCCAGACGGTGGGGGAGCTGTCGGCCGCCTTCCGCCTGGCCCAGGACGACCCCG
>JAUJNB010000018.1 GCA_030446545.1 Acidimicrobiales bacterium
TCGAGCAGGTAGGCGATGCGGGCCAGGGCGACGGCCGGGTCCATCGGGGCGACGGTAGCCCGGGGCGTCAGTCCTCGCTGTCGGTGACCGACACCCATTCCCGGGGCTTGAAGGTCCAGTCGCCGTAGCGGCCCTCGCCCAGGCGGTCGGCGGGCAGCTTGCCCGAGAACACCTCGTCAAAGGTCCAGTCAGGCTGCTTGTCGCGGAAGCGCCCGTCGACCACGGCCAGGCCGCCGTTGATGTCGATCAACTCGGCCACCAGGTAGGGCGGGACCGCCGGGGCCTGGCCTGAGCGGTGAGCCGCCATCTCCTCGGGGAAGCGCTCGAGGACGCTCTGGACGACGGCTTCGTGCTGGTGGGCCAGGTAGCACCGGGCGCTGTCGGACACCTCGGCCACATTGGCCTGCATGGAGGCGAAGGCCCGCTCGTCGGCCTCGGACCGGCTGAGATCGGCCAGCAGGCCGCTGATCTTGAGACCGCCCTGCTTGCACGGGGTGCACTGGCCGCAGGACTCCACCCCGAGGAAGCGGGAAACACCGGCGGCCACGGCCACCAGGTCGATGGTGTCGTCCATGACGATGAAGCCACCCGACCCCACCCCGCTGCCGATGGCGTTCATGGCCTCGTAGGAGACGGGGGTGTCGAGGAGGTCGGCGGGGATGAGCCCGTTGGCCACGCCGGGCATCACCGCTTTGATGTGGCGCCCTTCTTTGGCACCGCCACCGATGCTCTCGATGACCTCCCGCAGGGGTGTGCCCATGATGACCTCGGCCACCCCGTGCTTGCGGGTGGACCCGGTGACCGTGCACACGATGGTCCCGGGTGACTCCTCCGTCCCCACGGTGCGGAACCAGGCCGCCCCCCGCTGGATGATGCGGGGGACGTTGGCCAGGGTCTCGACGTTGTCGATGAGGGCAGGGGGGGCGTCGGTCTCGCCACCGGGACCGGCCATCTGCACATTGGCCGCCGAGGTCACTCCGGGTCGGGCCCCGCCGTGGCGTTCGGCCGCGCTGCGAACCCCGCGCCGGAACGGCGGGGCCACCCGGGGGAAGGGAAAGCGCCCGTCGATGGTCTCGAGGAGGGCCGTCTCCTCCCCGTAGAGGTACTCGTCGGGGCCCTCGAACACTTCGAGGGCCACGTCGCCCGACCACCCGGTCGCCTCGGCCTCGGCCATGGCGGCGCGCACCCGGGCCACCTCGATGGTGAAGGAGCGCTTGAGCCCGAAGATGATCCGGTCGGCACCCACCGCGTGCGCGGCGATGAGGGCACCCTCGAGGACGTGGTAGGGGTTCTTGCGCAGGATGCTGCGGTCCTTGAAGGTGCCGGGTTCACCCTCGGCCCCGTTGACCACCACGGTGGTGCCCACCCGGTCGGAGCGGTTCTCCACCATGGTGCGCCACTTGCGCCCGGTGGGGAAGCCGGCCCCGCCCCGGCCCCGCAGGCCCGAGGCCTCGAGCGTCTCCACCAGCACCATGGGATCGACCTGGCGGGCCGCCACCAGCCCTTCGCCACCCCGCTTGGCCTGATACTCCTCGAGGCTGCCGATGGTGCTGGCGAACAGGACGCGACGGACCTTTCTCATGACTCCCCATACTGGCCGCCCGAGCGCCCGAACCGGAAACCGCCGTTCGTCCGGTTGTCGTCGGCGGGAGGCCCGCCCGGGTGGCGGCGTGGGCCGGGACGCCTCGGGGCAGGGCAGCAGTCATGACCACCCTGCTTGTGACCGATCCTGCCTCCGGCGAGACCCTGCGCACGCTGGAGGTGGATGACGCCGACCAGCTGGTGGTGGCCGCCCGGGTCGCCCACCCGGCGTGGTCCGCCACCCCCGCCGCCCGTCGGGGGGCAATGCTGCGGGCCGGAGCGCAGCGGCTCCGGGAGGTGGTCGACGATCTCGCCCTGCTGCAGACCCGGGAGACGGGCAAGCCCCTGGCCGATTCCCGGGGCGGCGTGGAGGCGGGCATCGGGGCCATCGAGCAGTACGCCGAGCTCGGGCCCCTGCACGGGAGCCGGTCGTTGCGGGGAGGGGTGGGCGCCTCCGACTGGATGACGCGGGTCAGCCGGGGGGTGGCGGTGCTGTGCCTGCCCTGGAACGATCCGGTGGCCATCGCCTGTGCCCAGGTCGCGGCCAACCTGGTGGTGGGCAACACCGTGGTGTGCAAGCCCAGCGAGAAGACGCCGCTGGCCACCGCCGAGGTGGTTCGCCTGCTCGCCGGGGAGCTGCCGGACGGGGTGGTGCGCCTGGCGGTGGGAGACGGGTCCTTGGGCGCCGACCTGGTGGCCCATCCCGGGGTCGACGTGGTCGTCCACGTCGGCTCCCGCCAGACCGGGCGCCAGGTGGCCGAGGTGTGCGCGGCCCGGGGGGCCAAGGCGGTCCTGGAGCTGGGTGGGAAGGACCCCATGATCGTCGACGCCGGCGTCGACCCGGCGTGGGCCGCCGAGCAGGCGGCACTGGGGTGCTTCGCCAATGCCGGTCAGATCTGCACCTCGGTGGAGCGCATCTACGTTCACCGAGAGGTCGCCGACGCCTTTGTCGACGAGCTGGTGTTGCGGGCCAAGGCCATGCGGCTGGGCCCGGGAACCGACCCTGCCACCGAGATGGGGCCGATGACCGACGACGGGCAGCGGGCCCTGGTCGACCGCCATGTCCGTTCGGCGGTCGAGGCCGGGGCCGAGCTGCGCTGTGGCGGGGCGCCGGTGGAGGGCGCCGGCTCGTTCTACCCGCCGACCGTCCTCACCGGGGTGACGCCGGGAATGGTGCTCACCGAGGAGGAGACCTTCGGTCCGGTCGCTGCGGTGCAAGTGGTCGACTCGTTCTCCGAGGCGCTCACCCTGGCCGACGCCACTCCCTACGGCCTGGCCGCCGTCGTCCTCACCGCCGACATGGCCCACGCCCAGCGGGCCATCGACGAGCTGGCCGTGGGCACGATCAAGGTCAACGCCGCCTTTGGCGGGGCCCCCGGCGGCGCCGCCTCCCCCCACGGCGACTCGGGCGAGGGCTTCGGGTACGGACCCGAGCTGCTCGACGAGCTCACCCGGGTGCGCGTGGTCCACCTGGAGCCGCCGCCGGCGTAGCCCACCCACTCGACCGTCGGTGCCTTGGGGCGATGGTAGGCAGGGGATGGGACACCCGACCCGGGGTAGCGTCGACACCTTGGCGTCAGTGGTGTGGATCTCGGGGGCGTCGAGCGGCATCGGGGAGGAGCTGGCCCGCACCGTCCCCGACGAGGGCGCCCGGGTCATCGGCATCAGTCGGCGGGCTCCGAGGGCGGTCGAGCACCTAGCGGCCGACCTCTCCGATCCTGCCTCGTGGCGCCTGGTGGGAGCCTCGTTCGATCGGGAGCTGGCCGCCTTCCAGGGTGGTCGGGTCGTGTTCATCCACGCCGCCGGCACCATCGAGCCCCTGGGCTTCGCCGGTGAGGTCGACAACGAGCGCTACGCCGCCAACGTGATGCTCAACAGCGCCGCTCCCCAGGTGTTGGGCCATCTCTTCCTGGCCGCCGCCCGGCACCTGGCGGTCGACCGTCATCTGGTCATGATCACCTCCGGCGCGGCCCGCAGCGTCTATGCCGGATGGTCCTCCTACGGCGCGGGCAAGGCGGCGATCGACCAGTGGGTGCGAGACGTGGGAGCGGAGCAGGACCGGCGCGGGGGCGCCCGGGTGCTGGCCGTCGCGCCGGGCACGGTCGACACCCCCATGCAGGCCCTGCTCCGGGCGGTGGCCGACGACGACTTCCCCCAACGCCAGCGGTTCCTCGACCTCCACGCCGACCGCCGGTTGGCCGACCCGACGGAGGTGGCCCGGCGAATCTGGCGCCTGCTCGACGGCGGCCTGGACAACGGCAGCGTGGTCGACCTCAGGCAGATCGACCGGTGACGGCCACCACCGTCGTCACCTGAGCAGTGCACGTCCTCTCCAGTCGCGTCCTGGTCCGACCCGTCGACCTGGACCGTTCCTTCGCCTTCTACGGTGGCACGCTCGGCCTGGCCGTCTCCCGCGAGTTCGGGGACGGGGACCACCGGGGCGTCGTGTACTTCCTCGGCGGTGGCTTCCTCGAGGTCTCGGGACGAGCCACCGGTGTCGTCGGGCCGACCGTCGAGCTGTGGCTCCAGGTCCAAGACGTCGACACGACCCATCGCGAGCTCGAAGCCGCCGGTGTCGTCATCCTGCGTCCGCCCGCCGACGAGCCGTGGGGGCTGCGCGAGCTGTGGATCGCCGATCCCGACGGGCTGCGGATCGTCCTGGTCGAGGTACCGGCGGACCACCCGCTGCGACGTCGCCCGGTGCTGGAGGGGTGACCTGGCACCCCGGCGACGCCTCCTCTGCTGCCTCCGGCCTTCTGACCCCCGAAGGGACGGAGAAGGGGCGTTTCGGGGGACGAGACGGCTGGGGCCGGGGACCGAGCGATAGCGTCGTGTGGGTCATGACCGTGGGTCCACGCTGCTCGGTGCACCGGTGTGGCCGTGCACCGGTCGACCGGTGAACGCCGTCGAGCTCGTTCCCGGTGCCCGTTTCCCCGACCTCGACCTTCCCGACCACGCCGGCAACGGCCGCCGCCTCTCGGAACTGGCGGCCGACGATCCGGTGGTGCTCCAGTTCTATCGGGGATGGTGGTGCCCCAAAGAGCAGGCCTTCTTCCGGCGCCTGCTGCCGCTGCAGGACGAGGCCGAGGTGGCCTACAGCCGGGTGGTGTCGGTGAGCGTCGACCCGCCTGCGGTCGAGGCCGCCTTCCGGGCCGGGCTGGGGGCCCGTTGGACCTTCCTCTCCGACGAGTCCCGCCGTTGGCAGGAACGCCTCGGCCTGGTGGAGTCGACCGATCGCGCCCATCGGCCCTACCTGCCCGCGGTCTTCACCCTGTTCCCCGACCTGACCATCCACCGTGCCTACAACGGCTACTGGTTCTGGGGACGGCCCACCAACGAGGAGCTACGCCAGGACCTGCGAGCCATCAGCCAGAAGCTCCGGTCCGACTGGGAGGTCCCCCGGTCGTGACCTGGTGCTGGTTCGCCGTCTGTGAGGATCGGCCTGTCGACGCCCTGGCCAGCGCCGCTTTCACCGCCGACGACGGCCGCGGCTGCGGGTTCCTCGTCGCCTGGCCCTCCGGGCATGACGAGCCGGTGGGTGCGGCCCGGATCGACGGCCGGGCCATCGACCCCTCCGGGGGGGAGGCGGCGGCCTCCCTGGCCCTGGCGCCGCCCGGCATGAGCCTGCTGTTCGACGACATCGCCGTTTCGCAGGCCATCAGGATGGCGCTCTCGCTTCCTGCTCCCGACGCCCTGTCCACCCTGACCCAGGGTGACACCCGCTACGTCGGCGCCGTCACCGTGGTGCGCGGCGAGGACACGGGGAGGCTGAACTACGACCCCTTCGGCGTGCTCTTCCCGGCGTGGAGGTTGCAGGTCGGAGCCGGTCTGTTCGCCGACATGCCGGCGCCGGCCGGACCGGTCATCCAGCGTTACGGGGCAGGCAACCCCTGGCCCTTCGACCGCTTCGGGTCCTGAGGAGCCCGTGTCCAGCCGACCGATCGCCGACTACGGATGTTGTCCGACTGCCATTCGTCGGCGTTGGTGAGCGGGGAAGGCTCCGTCGACTGGCTCTGCCTGCCCCGCTACGACTCACCATCGGTCTTCGGACGCCTGCTCGACGCCGCCGCCGGGCACTGGTCGATACATCCGGCCCGTGGATCCGGGACGCCAGCCTGACCAGGGCCAGGGCCAGGGCCAGGGCCTGCAGAACATGTACGGCGTCGGTGGCGAACATGACCTGTCCGAGCGGGAGCTCCCTCACCTCGACGGTTGGCGAGGCAGCCGACCCGTGCGGGTGGGCAACGGTGCCTGGGCCAGCGCCAGTCCGACATCTATGGTGAGTCGTTCGACGCCGTCTACCGTCTCCGGGAGCAGGTGGCGAGATCGACGGGCCGACTCGAGCGTTCCTCGAAGACGTGGCCGACGCCGCCGCGTCGGCGTGGGGCCAGCCCGATCAGGGCATCTGGGGGATGCGGGGTGAGCCTCAGCACTTCCTCTACTCGAAGTTGATGTGCTGGGTGGCCCTCGACCGGGCCATCCGGATCTTCGACCGGGTGAGCGACGCCCAGCGGGTGGCGAGATGGACGGTGGTGGGCGAGGAGGTGCGGGAGTCGCTCCTTCGCCCGAGGGTGGAACGAAGGGGTGGGGGCCTACACCCAGGCCTTCGACAGCGACGAGCTCGATGCCTCGGTGCTCATGATGGCCATCACCGGCTTCCTCCCTGCGACCGATCCCCGCATGCTGGCCACCATCGAGTGCGTGGCCGTCGGTCTGGCCGCTCCTTGCGGCCTGCTGCATCGCTACTCCGACCCGGATGGCATCGGGGGATCGGAGTCCCCCTTCGCCCTGTGCACCTACTGGTTGGTGGAGTGCCTGGCCCTCGCCGGCCAGGTCGAGCGAGCCAGCCGGTTGTTCGAACGGGTCACCGCCTACGCCAACGACGTCGGGCTGTTGAGCGAAGAGGTCGATCCCGCGGGTGGCGAGCTCCTGGGGAACTTCCCTCAGGCCTTCAGCCACGTGGGCCTGGTCAACGCGGCCTGGGCCATCTCGATCGCCCAGCAGTTCGCCTGAGCACCGGCGCTCAATCTGATGTGGGAGGAGCACTCGTCGACCCGGTGGCAGCGGGGACCGTAGCGGTGCGGTCGAAGCCTCGGGTGACGGGGCAAGGTGGTGCTCGGACTCGGCCACGCGTCCTCG
The DNA here is from genome assembly GCA_030446545.1 of Acidimicrobiales bacterium. Taxonomy (GTDB): domain Bacteria; phylum Actinomycetota; class Acidimicrobiia; order Acidimicrobiales; family CADCSY01; genus JADDRA01. The sequence goes on from JAUJNB010000018.1 coordinate 6,721, forward strand.
ACGTTAGACCGGCGGTTCGCAGCCAGGGGTCGGGCTACGGCGGAATGATCTGGAGGGTGCCGTCGATGGCACTGGCCACGAAGACACGGCCGGTCACCGAGTCGACGGCGACGGTGTTGGGCTGGCGGACCGTGGCCAGGCTGGTGACCTGCTCGGGGGCCCCGTCGCCGAGGCGGAAGCCCACCAGCCGGTTTGTGGCGGTCAGGGTGACCCACAGCATCTCGCGCTCCGGGTCGACGGCCAACCCGTAGGGGGTGCCCGGGAGGACCACCTCCTCGACCATGGCGGGTGGGTCCAGGGTGAAGACGCGCAGCGCGTCGCCACGGGTGTCGGCGACCACCACGCGTCCCCGCCCGTCGGCCACGGCGTGGGTCGGGCCCGCCCCCGCCTCCACCGCCCCGAAGCTCTGGGTTCCGGCCGCGTCGTAGACCGACAGGGTGTTGCCCCGGACGTCGACGACGCCGACCCGGCCCCCGGTCACCACCACTCCCCCGGGCTGGACGGGCTCGGGAAAAGCCCGTACCACCGATCCGTCCTCGATCACCGACGTGGTGCCTCCGAGCTCGTCAGCCACGAAGATGCGCGCGTCGACGGCTGCGGCGTCGTGGGGCTGTCGCCCGACACTGGTCTGCGACGCCACCTCCCCGTCGGGCAGGGTCACCTGGGCCACCACATCGGTGTCCTCGCCCGCCACGAGCACCGGTCCCCCTGGTGCGGCCAACTGCAGGTGGCGAGCGGCGCCCGGTACCGCAACGGTGCGGGTGACCGTCCCGGACCGACCGTTCACCAGGACCAGTCGGTTGGGCTGGCGCAGGGCGATCGCCACCAGGCCGGTGACCGGGTCGGCCACCATTCCCTCGGGACCTCCGCCGGTTCCGAGATCGAGGACTTCACCGGCCGGGGCTTCGGTGGGGACGGGAGACACCGCCGGTTCCGCCGCCGGCGGGAAGTCCGGGGCCGACGTCGCCACGGGCGCCGATGCCTCGGGCCCGTCGCCCCCGCAGCCCACCAGGCCGAGCACCGCGACGACCGCCGACGCGGCGGGCCAAGAGCGCCGGGGGAACCCTGCCGGTGCCTTGCGGTCAAGCATCGGGTGCCACCCCGGCCGGTCCCGAGGGCGTGGAGGCGAAGCCGTCGATCTGCTCCAGGAGCTGGTCCATCGCCGGGCCATAGGCCTCGGCGTAGGTGGGGAAAGGGTGCACCATGCCGGCCAACACCGACAGAGGAACGTCGGCGTGGATGGCGAGGGTCGCCTGGCCGATCAGTTCGTCGGCCCCGGGGCCCATGGCCGCCGCTCCCACCAGTACCCGACGGGTCCGGTCGGCGGTGAGAACGAGGCGGCCGGAGCTCGAGCCGTCGCTCCCCGCCCGAGGTGTCTCGGCCAGATCCACGGAGCTGCAGATGACGTCGATGCCCCGTCCGCCGGCGACATCGTGGCCCACGCCGACGGAGGCAACCGGGGGGTCGGTGTACACGGCGCGGGGGATGGCCCGGTAGTCGGCCACCATCCCCTTCCCGAAGAGGTTGGCCGCCACCACCTTGGCCTGGTAGTTGGCCCCGTGGGTGTAGGGCACGACGGCGGTGACGTCGCCTGCGGCCCAGACGTGATCGAGCCCCCGGACCCGGCAACGCTCGTCGATCGGCAACTCCTTGCCCTCCACTTCGAGGCCGAGGGACTCCAGCCCGATGCCGGCGGTGTTCGGCGTGCGGCCCACGGCGACCAGCACCCGTTCGACGTCGACCACGTGCCCGTCGTCGAGGTCGAGCCGGGCACCACGCGAGCCGGAGGACGCGGCCACGACCCCGCACCCGAGCCGGACGTCGACGCCGTCCCCGGTCAGGACGGAGGCGAGGAGGTCGGCCACGCTTCGGTCCTCGCCGCTGAGGAGCTGCGCCTGCGACTCGATCAGCGTCACCTCCACGCCGAAGCGGGCGTACACCTGGGCCAACTCGCAGCCGATCGCCCCTCCCCCGATGACGGCGAGCGACGAGGGCTGTGGGCCGGACGTGAGCGCCTGTTCGCTCGTCCAGGTGGGGATCCGGTCGAGCCCGTCGATGGGAAGGGTGCTCGGTGCACTGCCGGTGGCGACGACGAGATCGGTCCACCGCAGCCGGCGACCGTCGAGTACGACGAGGCCCGGTTCGATTCGTCCTCGCCCCCTCACCAGGCAGGCTCCTTCGAGCTCTTCGAGTTGGTGGGCCTTGGCCCGGTCGTCGCCATGGTTGACGGTCCGGTCGCGGCGAAGGACGGCCCGGGCCAGGGCCGGGCCGCCGTCGTCGAGGGCGATGTCGGCCACGGCGCCCAGCTCCACCGCCCGGGTGACGAGGTGGCGGACCTCAGCCGATCGCAGCAGCGCCTTGCTGGGCATGCAGGCCACGAAGGGGCAGTCACCGCCGACGCGGTTCCCCTCCACCACGGCGACCGACCGGCCCGCGGCGGAGGCGGCTCGGGCCAGCGTCAAGCCTGCGGAACCGGCGCCGAGCACGATGACGTCGAAGGTGTCCATCGTCGGTCTACGCCCCCTGGCCGAGGTTGCGCATGAGCCCACCGTCCATGACATAGGACGATCCGGTGACGTAGTCGCTGTCGCTCGACGCCAGGAACACGGCCAGGCGGGCGATCTCCGACGGTTGGGCGGCCCGCTTGAACGGGATGCTCTGCACCTGTTGATCGAGGAGCTCGGGATCGTCGATGGCGGCCTGGTTGAACGGGGTGAGGACCATGCCGGGGGCCAGGTTGTTGACGTTGATGCGCAGGGGGGCCAACTCCAGGGCGAGGGTACGGGTCAGGTTGCGGACCGCTCCCTTGGAGCAGTCGTAGTCCGAACCGCCCGCGTTGGGAATGTCCTCGTGCACCGAGGTGACGTTGATGATCTTGCCACCCTGGGTGCCGGTGGCCTTTCGTAGCCGGACAAAGCGCCGGCAGCAGAAGAAGGTCCCGTAGAGGTTGGTGCGCAGGGCCCGGTCCCACACCTCGGTGCTCAAGTCGGCCACCTCCTGGCCCGAGGCGTCCACGCCCGCGTTGTTCACCAGGATGTCGACCGAGCCGAACGCCTCGACGGCGCGGTCGAACATGGCCTCCACGTCGTCCTCCTCGGAGATGTCGGCCTGCACCACCACCGCCCTTCGCCCGACCGACTCGATCGTTCGGCGGGTCGCCTCGGCCCCGTCGCGGTCGTCGAGGTAGTGCACGACCACGTCGGCTCCTTCCCTGGCGAACTCCTCGGCCGTCGCTTGGCCGATGCCTGAGTCGGAACCGGTGATCAGCGTTACCTTGCCCTGCAGCCGGCTGTCGGCCATGTCCATGCTCCTTTGTTGGGAATGGGTCAGGTTGTGTCGTTGCTGCTGGTCCGGGCCGCCTCGGTGAGACGCCACGCCGCGTTGATCAGCCCCACGTGGGAGAAGGCCTGGGGGAAGTTGCCCAGCAGCTCCCCGCCTTCGGGATCGGCCTCCTCGGCCAGCAGGCCCAGATCGTTCCCGTAGCTGCTGGCCCGCTCGAACCAGGCCTCAGCCCGCTCCAGCTCGCCCCCGAGGGCCAGGCACTCACTCAACCAGTAGGTGCAGATCAGAAAGCCCATGGGATCCCCCCGCCAGCGTCGCACCAGGCCGGCGTCACCCAGCTCCCGCTCCACTGCCTCGATGGTGGCCCACATCCGTTCGTCGTCGGCGGGAAGGAAGCCCACCAGCGGGAGCAGCAGGACCGATGCGTCCAGGTCGTCGGAGCCGAAGGCGCCGGTGTAGGCGCCCGCCTGCTCACTCCAGGCCTTGTCCAACACGGCCTGGCGGATCTGGCCTCGAGCGCGTTCCCAGCGCGCCGGGTCAGCCTGCTCGCCGAGCCGCGGGGCCAGGGCGACAGCTCGATCGACGGCGACCCAGCACATCACCTTGGAGGACACGTACTGACGCTGCTGGTCGCGCGCTTCCCACATGCCGGCATCAGGGTCCCGCCAGGTGTCCGCAGCCCGGTTGGCCAGGGCCACCAGCAGCGACTGGGTGGCCTCGCTCAGCTCACCCAACTGGTCACCCAGTTGGTGGGCGGCGTCCACCACCTCGCCGAGGATGTCGAGCTGGGACTGGTCCCAGGCGTCGTTGCCGATCCGAACGGGTTGGCTTCCCCGGAAGCCGGCCAGGTGGGCGAGGGTGCGCTCGGTCAGGTCACGCTCGCCGGCCACGCCGTACATGACCTGGACCCGCTCGTCGTGGAGCTGGCCGGCGGCCTGGGCGATCCAGCGGAAGAACTTGTCGGCCTCGTCGGGGCAGGCCGCGATCCACAGCGACCGGATGGTGAGGCTGAGGTCGCGCAGCCAGGCGAACCGGTAATCGAAGTTGAGGTCACCGCCGATCACTTCGGGAAGCGATGTGGTGGCCGCGGCCACCACTGCGCCACTCGGCGCGTAGGTGAGCCCCTGCAGTACCAGGGAGCTCCGGAGCACGGCCTGGCGGTGCCGTCCCTGGTACTCCTGGTGCCGCGTCGACCATGACCGCCACCCCTCCAGGGTGTCCTCGAGGTTCGGCCCCTCACCGGACGACCTTCCCTCTCCTCCCGGGAAGGACGGGGTCGCTGCGAGTCGGAAGTCGAGTGTCTCTCCGGCGGCCACGCGAAAGGTGGCCTGGGCCGTGGTCGACCGGCGGGTCAGGGCCACGTCCCCGGTGAGGGTCAGGGTGAGCGGCCCGCCCCGGGCGACCAGGCCCTCAGGCTCGTCACTCAGATGCGGGGTGGTGAGGCCGTACTCCATGCGGGGCGAGAGCTCCATGTCCATCGAGACCGTCCCACGACGGCCGTGGACCCGGCGCAGCAGGGTGTGGGGCGATCGCAGGCCGACGTCGTGGCCGCGAGCTCCGGGCTCCAGGGCCAGGGCGTCGGTGACCTCCACCTCGCCGGTATCGCTGACGAACGTCGTGCGGAGGACCAGCGTCGGGCCCAGGTAGCACCTGGTCGAACGGTGGTCGGCCGCAGGGCGCAGGGACCAGTGACCGGCGTGGGCGTCGAGCAGCCGGGCGAAGACCGACGGAGAGTCGAACCGGGTCGGGCACCACCAGTCGATCGAGCCGCTGCGGTCGACCAGGGCCGCGCTGTGGCAGTCGGACAAGAATCCGTAGTCGCCGATCCGTCGACGATCCCAGTGGTGCACCGGTGCAGTCTGGTCGGTCGCCGCCTCGCCCACGCGGCTGTGCCGCGTTCATTTCGCGTGCTGTAATGCCATCACCTCGGCGGAGCTACGAACGGGCCTGAGCCACGAAGCGACGAACGCCACTCCCCAGAGGATCGCCGCCAGCGACCAACCCCGGCCGAGGCTCGAGCTGGCGGACGGGTACATCGAGGTGAGGGTGTCGGGTGTCACGGCGGTGGTGGGTGCACCCCCGGGTGTTGCAGGGCCAGTCCGACGAGGAGGCTGGCCGCTCCCACGACCGGAGGCAGGAGATGCCAAAGGTCGGTGTAGCCGACGGCGAAGTGCACGCCCAGTGCCGCACCCAACGACACCACCCCGGCCAGCGCCACCGCCTGGTGCAGATGGCGCGACGGTCGTGCGCACCAGAGGCACAGCATCGTCGTGAGGCCCATGGTCACCACGCCCCCACCGAATCCGGCCCGATCGTGGGCCAGGAGGGGGATCAGGCGGGGGTTGGCGGCCCGCAGCTCGGCCGCCGACACCCCGATGAAATCGAGGTCCTCGGGGACGAAGGTGGGGCCGATGCCCACCCGGAGGATGGCCAGGCCTCCCGATGCCACCGCGGCGGCTCCGAGGAGCAGCACCAGGCGACCCAGGCTGAAGCGGTCATGCCCGCGCAGCCAGCCACCATGACGCCCCAACCAACGCGGCGTCAGCGGTGTACCGACGAGTCTCCGCGTCCGCCACAGACCGCCCACGAACACCGGCAAGAGCAACAGCGTGCCCACTCCGTGCCAGGTGTCGAGGTAGCCGTAGCCGAGGTAGGCGAAGAAGCTCAGGAACCCGACGACACCACTGATCAACCAGGTCCACCAGGCCCACTGCTCGCCTCGGGAAAGCGGGAAGACGGTCAGCCACACGTAGAGCACGCCGAGCCCCATCATCGTTCCGCCGAATGCCGCTCGGTCGTGAACCATGAAGTCCACCACCCGACAGGAGGCGAGGCCACAGAGGTCGTCGGCGCTCATCCCCAGGTAGTGGATGTCCTGGGGCAGGAACTCGCCGGTCGCCGCCAGGAACAGCATGAACCCGCCGGAGAACAGCAGCGCGCCGGCGAACGTCAGGAGCAGTGGTCGACCGTCGCCCACGAGGGGAGGCAGGAAGCCGACCCGGTCACTCTCGTGGCCTTCCACGTGGCCATGGTCCCACGATGTCGATGGCCGTCGTGACGGGCCCATCTCCTGCCAGGATGTCCTTGCGGAGCCGCGCCTCCAGCCCGGTCCCGCTCGGAGTGAGCGACCGGCGACGGGCCAGGCATGAATGCTGGTGGCCACCAAGAGGGGGGAGCTGATGCGCAAGCTCATCGTGCTGTGCGCCACCACGGGCTGGCTCTTTGCTGCCTGCGGCGACGGCACCGACGACGTCGCCCCCACCACGACGACCGTCGCCACGACCATGCCCATGCCTCCGACCACGTCCACGACCGTCGAACCGATCACCACCTCCACGCGGGTCGCAACCACCCCGACCACGCCTGGCGGAGGTGGGGCCACGACCCCCGCCGCCCAGCGATGCGCTTCGATCGCGTTCACGCCCGACAGCGAGGATGTGGCCAGCGACATCACCGCCTCCGGTCTCTCGTGCGCGGAAGCCGAGTCGTTCGTCCGGGTCGCCGGTGAGCAGACCAGCTCCGGCGGGCCCGCGGAGGTCGATGTGGAGGGTTACCACTGCGTCCTCACCCAGCGCGAGCAGGACCCACTGCCCCAGGCCTCCTACCGGTGCGTGAACGGCCCGAGAACGGTCATGTTCGTGCGAACCTGACGAAGTGGGCGTCGGACCTCGGCATGAGGGGAAGGGAAGTTGGTTTCAGGACACAGAGGGAGATGCACCGAACCGTGCAGCGAGAGGAAGCCTCGACGAGCCGCGCCAAGAGCTTGGAGCAGGCGGTTCGATCGGCCACGGTCGTTGGGCCCCGGGGTGGCGGCAGCCTCGGCTCGGGCGGCGTGTCGAAGGCCCGAGGCGAGCAGGCTCGTGATTTCAAGTACTGGCTTTCGCACTCCCGACACCGCCGACGGCATTCCGACCGCCACGATTTCGCGATCGTTTGCTCAAGAGCCACGCTGCGCCAATCCCCAGGCCCAGCCCGAGCAACAGCGCGGCGCCGAGACCCGCCCACCGGCGGGAGGCCGAAGCATTGGACGACTCCGTAGCCCCGTCCAGCATGAGTGTGGCGGTGTACACGTCCTCGGGCTGGAACTCCCGGTCGGCGTTGCGGGAATCCTGCCAGGCGACGTACACCGCGCCGTCGGTGGAATCGATGCCGACGTTGGTCTTGCTGTCGATGTCATTGGAGTAGACGCCGATTGAACGGTCGATGCTGCGGTCGGTGATGCGGATGTTGGGGGAGAACGTGGCACCCTGATCGGACGACGAGGCGTAGTAGACGTCCTGGAAGCCGGTTTCCTCCTCGCCGGGCGGGGGCGGGGCCGCCGTACTGAGGCGTCCGTCGTACCAGGCGACGTCGACGCGACCGTTGGACGCGATCGAGACGTTAGGATGGAACTGACTGGCGGGCACGGCGGCCCCTTTGTCGTCGTTCACCACCCCCCGTTGGCCCCAGGTCTCGCCTCCGTCGAGGGACGCCCGGAGAAAGATCTCGAAGTCGCCTTTGAAATCGTCTCCTGAGTTCATCTCCTCCTCGTTGGCGTGCCAGGCGAGGTAGATCGCCGAGGAGTTGGGATCGGCGACGATCACGCCGGGACGGGGCGCCTCTTGGTTGCCCGGATCGATGTCCCGACCCGGTGAGAAGGTTCTGCCCTGGTCGGTCGACCGGACGTACTGGATGGGTCGCACCGGTCCGTCCTGGCCGTTCGGGTTGTCCCCCGGAGGGTACTCACGGGTCCAGTAGGCCGCGTGCACCACTCCCTGCCCATCCACGGTCATGACGGGGTAGTCGCCGCCCCGGTCGTCGGTGAGGTCGACCGGCGCTCCGAACGTCCGGCCGCCGTCGCCGGAGGCGGCGATCGTGCTCTTGAGCTTCTCCTCGGCGTTGCGGAACACGCCCTGGCGCCAGCCGACGTAGACCCGGTCGGAATCGTTCGGGTCCACGGCCACGGTGGGTCCCTTGTTCAGACCTCGATCCGGATCGTCGTCGGGAGCGTCGAACACCATCGTCGTGTCGAAGGTCCGTCCGCTGTCGGCCGATCGGGCCAGATACAGGCTCCGTGGGGTGTTGTCCCGCCCTTGGCCCAGGGCTGGACCGGCGGCGAAGGCGACGTACAACACGCCATCAGAGCCGAAGGTGGGCGAGGCCAAGGGCCCGTACTCCGCACCGGGGGCGCAGACCGGATCCTCCTCGGTCATGAGGTCGCCACCAGCGAACCAGCTCCGGCCGTCATCGACCGAGATGTGAGCCTTGCACGCCAGCTGGCCCCGGACGTCGGCTTCCACGATGACCAGCTCGCCGTTGGTCGGGTTGCGCTCCAGCCGCGGCGACGAGTGGGCCCGGACCGGCGCAGGGTTCGAGGTGACCTGTACGGCGGCGGTGACGACACCTTCGTCGCGCCCGTCCTGGGCAGTCGCCGGCAACCCGGTCGTCAGGACCACGGTCCCCGCCAGCAACAGGCCCGCCCATCGGATGGTCTTCGACAGGTGCACAGAGGTCCTTCCGAAGGAATATAAGAGAGGAAAGGCTAGCTCAGTCGGCGCGTAGCTACCCAGCTCTGTATGCCCCGGGCCGCGAACAGAGTTGACGGCGATGGCCGCGCGTCCGACCCATGCCCCCATCGGAACCTGTCAAGCCGTTTGAGACAACTTTCTCTCACAACTTCTGAGCGTCGTCCTCCGTTTCGATCGGCTCGTTGATCCAAGCGACCGTCGGCAGCTCCGGCGGTTCAGGTCGGCGGTGGCGGAATCGGGTCGGGTTGGCGGCGTAAGCCGCATCGAGGGTCTCGACCCGCTTGGTCCGGACCTCAGCGGCGGTCCCGTAGTGGACCGACGCTGGTGTGTGGAAGGCGATGCCCGAGTGCCGGTGCTCGTGGTTGTAGCTCACGAAGAACGTCTCGCAGAACCTCCGGGCGTCTTGGATGGAGCCGAAACGCTCGGGGAAGGTCGGGCAGTACTTGAGCGTCTTGAACTGGCTCTCGCTGAAGGGGTTGTCGTTACTCACATGCGGGCGGCTGTGGCTGCGGCCGATGCCGAGGAAGGCGAGCAGCTCGACCACCGGGTTCGACGTCATCGAGCTGCCCCGGTCGGCGTGCACGCTGAGCTGGCCCGGTGGCACCTGGTGACGGGCGACGGCGTCGGCGATCAGCTCTTTGGCGAGCTCGCCCGACTCGCTGGGCGCCACGCACCAAGCCACGACGTAGCGGCTGAAGATGTCCAACACGACGTAGAGGTCGTAGTACTCGCCTCGCTTGGGGCCCTTCAGCTTGGTGATGTCCCAACTCCACACGACCAGCGGGGCCCGGGCGACGAGCTCTGGGCGGACCCGGGGCGGATGCGTCGCCTGGCGGCGTCGCTCACGGATCTCACCGTTGGCTCGCAGCAGCCGGTAGTACGTCGAGACCGAGGCCAGGTAGCGACCTTCGTCGAGGAGGATGTGGAACACCTGGGCGGGCGAGAGGTCCACGAAGCGAGGCGAGCGCAGCACCTGCAGGTGGTCCGTCTGTGGTCTGCGGCGAAGTCGGTCTGACCACGAAGCAGGAGAATGTGCCGTTGACCAGCACCTTCTCGAAGCGAGTCGGGTCGGGTCGGGTCGGGTCGAGTCGGGAAGGCGGGATTCGAACCCGCGACCTCAGCGTCCCGAACGCTGCGCGCTAACCAAGCTGCGCTACTTCCCGGCGGGCAGAGCCTACCCGAGTGACGCAGGGGCGCCGCCGGAAGGGACGGCGGCGGGGGTCGGGGCATCGGTCTGGTCGTGGTACGTATCGCCGGCCAGCAGGGCATGGACGGCCCGGCGCAGGCGAATGGGGTCGAGCGGTTTGATCAGCCATCCCTCGGCGGCGGAGCGCCGGGCGAGGAAGACGTCGGCGCGACGGTCGAGCAACATGAGTACCGGCACGTAGCCCACCCGCCCGGCCCCTTCCTCCAGGCGGAGGTTGAGGCAGGTGGCCATGCCCCCCATGTTGCCGATCTGCAGGTCGAGCACCACCAGGTCGGGCAAGTCGTCGAGCACGGCCGGTAGGACGTCGACGCCGGCCTGCACGCTGCGGACCACGATCTCGGGCCCGCCCACGCCAGCGACGACGTCGTCGAGCACCCTGGGGGCGTCGCTGGCAACCAGGATGTCGGACATGGCGGCTGAGCGTACCCGTCGGGTCGCCCGGCGCCGGCGGACAGCCGCGGAGCAGGCCGCCTGGTGGCCGGTAGGGTGTCGCACCGGCCAAGCCTGTTCTGCCCGCCAGCCCTGGAGGTGCCGTGCTCGAGATCAACGTCGATGACACCGGGGAGTACACCGTCTGCCGCCCGGTGGGCGAGCTCGATGCCTTCACCGTGGGCCAGTTCCGTGAGGTCCTCACCGAGCTCGGGGGCAGCCAGCGACTGCTCATCGATCTCTCCGGCGTGCCCTTCCTCGACTCGGCCGGCCTGGGCGCCCTCATCGGTGGTGTCCGCCGGGCCCGCGAGGCGGGTGGCGACGTCGCCGTCTACGGTGCCCGACCGGCCGTGGCCCGACTCCTGCACACCACCGGCTTCGACCGCGTCGCTTCGGTGTCCGACAGCGAGATCACGGCCGCGGCCGCCCTCTCCGACGGCCCGCCCGCCGGCGCCGAAGGCTGACCCGGCTCCACCGCACGCCCCCGGAGGCAGGTCACCCGGTGCGGCCGGGGCCCTCTCGGTCGGGGAAGAACCGGTCAGCCGGGGAAGAGGTGGGTGGCGATGCGGGCCAGGGTGTCCAGGTCGTGCACGTCCTCGGCCAGGAAGGGCACCCGTACCACCGGCGCCGGCGCCACTTGGGCGCTGAGCTCGGCCAAGGTCGACTCCTCCCCGTCGGCCATGGCCCGCAGGTCGCCCAGATTGGCGAACAACGAGCCCAGAGGGGTGCCGGCCAGGGTGCGGGCCCGGGCCCGGTCGGCTTCGGCCCGGCCCGGCCCGAAGCGGGGATGGAGCCGGTTGACGATCAAGGCCGCCACCGAGATGTCCGACTCTCCCAGCTTGGCGGCGAAGAACGAGGCCTCGGCCACCGTGTCGGCCCGGGGTGAGGCCACCAGCACGAAGCCGGTGGCCGGGTCGACCAGCAGGGCCTGCACCCGGGCGGCCCGGTCCCGGAAGCCCTCCTCCATCCCCTCGAAGGCGCTGAAGAAGGCCAGAGCGTCGTCGAGGACCTCGCCGCCGACGACCTTGGACACGGTGCGCACGAAGGCCTGGGCGGCCAGGTTGACCGCCCGGAGGTAGGCCCGGCTCGGGCTCATCAGCATCCGGTAGAGCCGATGGTCGAGGAAGTTGGTGAGGCGCCTGGAGGCGTCGATGAAGTCGAGGGCGTGGCGCGTGGGGGGGGTGTCGACCACCACGAGGTCGAAATCGGCCTCCTCGTGCAGCTCGTAGAGCTTCTCGCCGGCCATGTACTCCTGGGTGCCCGAGAGGGCGCTGGAGATGTTGCGGTAGAAGCGGTTGCTGAGGATTCGACGGGCCTGGTCGGCGTCGGCGCTGTGCTTGGCCACGAGATCGTCGAACGTCGACTTGGTGTCGAGCATCATGGCCCACAGCTCGCCCCTCCAGTCGCCCTCGATGCGGCTCGGGGTGTTGGTCAGCGAGCCGATGCCGAGGGTGTCGGCCAGGCGCTTGGCCGGGTCGATCGTCACCACCACCGCCCTCCGGCCGTTGCGGGCTCCCTCCAGGGCCAGGGCGGCGGCGGTGGTGGTCTTGCCCACCCCTCCCGAGCCGCAGCACACCAGGATGCCGGCTCGCTCCACCAGCTCGGCCAGACCGGTGCCGCTGCTCACGGCGTGGCCTCAGGTGCGACATCCGGGGCCGGTGGAGGCACCGGGGACGCCGGCTCGGCCAGGGCCAGGACCTCGTCGCGCAGGGCCGCGGCCAGGACGTCGACGTGGGAAGGCCCGAGGTCGGCGGCGAAGAGGAAGGGCAGGCCCAGGCGGGGGATCGGCAGGCGTTCGTCGAGGCGGTCGAGCTGGGCCTGCTGCAGGGCCTGGCGATGACGGCGGAAGTCGGCGGCGTCGGCCAGGGCCTCGGCCTCACCCGGGCGCAGGGGGGTCCCCGCCGACTCCGCCGCCGTCACCGGGTCGACGTCGAGGCCGGGCAGTGACGGGTACAAGCCGTTGACCACCACCGGCCCCAGGCTCACGCCGACCCGGTCCTCCAAGGTGAACGCGGTTTCCACCAGCTCGTTCACCGGGGTCTCCTCGGGCAGGGTCACGAGCATGACCGAGCAGCGGGCGGGGTCGGTGAGCAGGTCGAGGACGTCCCGCGCCTGGGCGTTGATGGGCCCCGCCCGCACGGCGTCGAGCAGGCCCCGGACCGACAGCAAGAAGGTGATGGCGTGGCCGGCAGCGGGGGCGTCGACGACGATGAGGTCGGCCGCCTCGCTGCGCTCCAGCGACTTCACCTTGCCGAGGATGAGGATGTCCTTGATGCCCGGCGCCGCGGTCGACACCACGTCCATGGCGCCGGTGGAGACCAGGCGCCGGGAGATGCGGCGCAGACCGTGGTCCTCCAGGTACTCGAGCAGGGCGTCGTCGGGGGTGATGGTGCGACCCCGGACCTCGGCGATGGTGCCCGCGGCCGGGGCCAGGCTGGACTCGATGTAGGTGAGGGGCGGGCGCCCGAAGAGACGGGCCAGGCCCGAGGCCTGCTCGACCTGCACGATCAACGTGGTGAGGCCCTGGCGTGCGGCCATGCGGGCCAGGGCGGCGGCGACCGTCGTCTTGCCCACACCACCCTTCCCGGCAACGATGACCACTCGGGATGCACGTAGGAACTGGCCGGGGTCCACAGCTTCCTCTCCGGGGGAGACCATCGGGCAGGCTAGTGGTGTGGCCCCTCGTGGTCGCTTTCGTGGCCGGGCTGTGGTCGGTCCTGCCGGCCGGGGCCCAGAGCCAGACCGGTCCCCGGCCCTTCGTGAACGTGGTCCAGGTCACCGGTTACCTCGACCCGGTGATGGCTGACTTCATCGATCGGGCCATCACCGAGAGCGAGCGGGGCGGGGCCGAGGTGCTGGTCCTCCAGCTCGACAGTCCCGGTTCGGTGCTGCCCACGGCCGAGCTCGACGCCCTCGTGTTCCGGGTCGGCCACGCTGCCGTCCCCATCGCCGTGTGGGTGGGCGAGAGCGGGGCCCAGGCGTTGGGGGGCGCCGCCAGCCTCGTCCTGGCCGCCCCGGTGGTGGGCCTGGCCCCCCAGGCCCGGTTGGGGGAGGTGCCGAAGCCGATCTTCGGCGACCTGCCCGCCGCCGTGCGCACCGGGACCGTCGACTCCGCCCAGGCGTTGGAACTGGGCCTGGCCGACCTCAACGAGGAGGAGTCGGCCGTGCTGGGGAGCTTCGTGGCCGCCCTCGACGGGCGGGAGGTGGCCGGACGGGGCCTGGAGACGGCCGACTTCGTCCCGGTGGCCGACGGGCCCCCCGAGGCCACCCTCACCGTCGACGCCCGACTGGCCAAGCTCGACTTGGTGCCCCGGCTGATGCACACCGTGGCCAGCCCTCCGGTGGCCTACCTGTTGGTGTCGGTGGCGCTGGCCCTGGTGGTCTTCGAGCTGTTCACCGCCGGCGTGGGCGTGGCCGGGATGGTGGGTGCGGTCTGTGGCGTGCTGGGCGCCTACGGCTTGGCCGTGCTGCCCACCTCACCCGTCGGCTTGGCCCTGCTGGGCCTTTCGGTCTTCGGCTTCGCCGTCGACGTGCAGACCGGGGTCCCCCGGTTCTGGACCGGGATCGGCGTGGTGGCCTACGCGGTGGGCTCGCTGCTGCTCTTCGACGGGGTGAGCGTGGGCTGGCTCCCCCTGGTGGCCGGTGTGGTGGGCATGGTGCTGTTGATGCTGGCCGGTCTCCCGGCCACGGTACGCAGCCGGTTCTCCACGCCCACCATCGGCCGGGAGTCGATGATCGGCGAGATGGGCGAGGCCACGGCCGAGACCGCCCCGGACGGGGTGGTCCGGGTGCGAGACGCCCTCTGGTCGGCCCGGACCAACCGGGCCACGCCCATCGCCGTGGGCCAGCGGGTGCGGGTGACGGGGATCGACGGGCTGGCCCTGGAGGTCGAGCCCGAGGAGGGCGGGGCCCGGGACTACCGGGAGCGCCGGGCCTCCTCCGGCCAGGGGGCGACCTCTGACGACGGCCCGGTCGAGGGCGGTCGGCCCGGCTGACCACCTGACCGGCCGGTTTCGGGACGCCCGAGGAGGCTCAGCGACCTCGATCGCCCGAAGTGGGTGCCGGAGAGCTGCCGGCCTCTTGAAGCGGGCCCGACCCCTTCGTTAGGGTCCGCTGGGTGTCGAGAGGGGGGGCCGTGGCGACCGCAGTGAGCACCGAAGTTCGCTGGCAGGTCCGGGCTGCGTGCCGCGGTCGTCATGCCTCGGTCTTCTTTCCTCCCTCCAGCACCGAGCGCAGCGACGTGCGAGCCGATCGGGAGCAGCGGGCCAAGGCCGTCTGCGCCCGCTGCCCGGTGCGCCGGCCCTGCCTCGACTTCGCCGTGCGCACCTGCGAGGCCCACGGCATCTGGGGCGGGCTCACCGAGCTCGAACGCCACGCAGGACCCGGGAAACCACCTGGGCTTCTCCAGGACGTTTGACCGGCGAGATTCCTCACTCGTCCTGGCCCAGCCCGGGGTAGCCCTCTTTCGGCCTCACTGGGGAAGACCGGGCGCCGGCAGGCGGGGTCCGGGGATGCGCAGGTCCCCTCGTCGGCGGGTGACCCCCCGGCCGTCGAGGAGGGCCAGCAGGGGCAGGAGGAACTTCCTGCTGGACCCGAGCGCGTCGCGGATCTGGGCCACGGTGATGCCGTCCGGGTGGGCGGCGAACAGAGGGACGAGGACGACGGCGGCCGCCTCCACCGCGCCCGGGGAGAACCAGGTGCCGTCGCTCTCCACCACCAGCCCCCGCCGCACCAGCTCCCGTAGCTCGCCCCGGTCGACGCCCTCGGGCGGGGGCGGGGTGAAGGGACTGGCGTCGAGGGCGCGGAGATAGGGGTGGCCGACCAGGGGATCCACGGCGTCGGGGCGGCGGGCCCGCCCGGCGTCGATGACCACGTTGTCGAGGGTGGCCAGCACGGCCCGCTGCCTCGGGTCGAGCCCGGCCACGTCCAGTCCGAGGGGCCCGCCGGCGTCGACCGCCTCCTCCACCGCCGCCCGGGCCCGGGCCAGCATCGAGGGATCGACCACCCAGGGGCCGAGCTGGGGGGCCTGGGGCACGCCCACCAGACGCCCGAGCACCTCGGCGTCCACCCATCCCCGCTCGGCCACCACCCGGGCCACCGAGCGGTCGGGACGGGCCCGGGCGGCGGGAAGGACGGGATCGACATCGAGCACCTCACCGCCCCCCACGGTCTCGGCCCGCCCCGTCTCCCGCAACACGAAGCGGTCCCCTGGCACCAGGGGCAGGGGGTGGGCCAGATGGAGGCGGACCAGCCCGGCGTCGCCGGGCGCCAGGGCCGAGGCGCCCAGCACCCGCAGGCGTACCGGGTGCTCGCCCGAGCCCAGGTAGGCCACGTAGGCCCCCCGCCGGGAGACCTCGTGGTCGAGCGATGCGAGCACGGCCAGGCTGGCGTCCAGCCGACGGGTCAGGTGCCACTGGCGGGGTCGCACCAGGGCGTCGCCCCGGACCACGTCGTCGTGGCCGACCCCCACCACGTTGACGGCCACCCGCCGGCCCGGCCCGACGGCGGGCAGCGCCTCTTGGTGGCTCTGGAGGGCCCGCACCCGCACCAGGCGGTCGCCGGGGACGACGGCCAGCTCATCGTCGACGGCGAGGGTGCCCCCCGTGAGGGTCCCGGTGACCACCGTGCCCGAGCCCCTGGCCGCGAAGCTGCGGTCGACCCACAACCGGGGCCGACCCTCGTCGGCCGCGGTGGGCGTGGCCGCCAGCAGGCGGTCGAGGCCGGCCCGCAGGTTGTCGAGGCCGGTGCCGGTCGGGGCGTCGACCTCGACCACCTCGGCCCCCTCGAGGAAGGTGCCGGCGAGGTGGTCGGCCACGTCCATGTTGGCCAGCTCCCGGTGGTCGTCGTCGACGATGCCGACCTTGGTCAGCGCCACCAGGCCGTAGGAGGTGCCGAGGAGCTCGAGGATGCGCAAATGCTCCTCGGACTGGGGCTTCCAGCCCTCGGTGGCGGCCACCACGAACAGGCAGGCGTCGACTGCCCCCACCCCGGCCAGCATGTTCTTGATGAAGCGGATGTGGCCGGGGACGTCGACGAAGGCCAGGCCCCGGCCCGACGGCAGGGTGGCCCAGGCGAAGCCCAGGTCAATGGTGAGACCCCGGGCCTTCTCCTCGCCGAAGCGGTCGGGATCGATGCCGGTGAGGGCGTGCACCAACGTGGACTTGCCGTGGTCGACGTGGCCGGCGGTGGCCACCACGTGCATCGAGCGATCCGCCGGGGGCGAGGTGGGACCCCGCCCGGTCACGCCGGCGCCGTCGACAGCTCGGCCAGGGCCCGGGCCAGCTCGTCGTCGTCGGCCGGGTCCACCGTGCGCAGGTCGCACACGGTGACGTCCTCGACCACCCGGGCCACCACAGGCGGGGTCCGGGCCCGTAGGGCGGCGGTGTGGTCGCCGTCGAGGGCCACGCCGGCCGAGGGGATCTCCACTCCCGGGAGCGTGCCTCCACCGGGCACCGACGCGCAGGGCACGGTCCGGCCGGCGCCGAGCGAGCGGGCCCGGGCCTCCAGGGACGCGACCGACAGGGTGGCCATGCGCCAGAAGCCGATGGCCGTCCCGTCTCGGCGGAGATAGGCCAGGGCCACGTCCTGGAGGGCGGCCAGCACCAGGGCGCCGGGACGCAGCGCCCGGGCGAGGGGGTGGGACGCACAGGCGGTGACCAGGTCGGCCCGCCCGGCGATGACCCCGGCCTGGGGACCACCGAGGAGCTTGTCGCCCGAGAAGGTGACGAGGTCGGCGCCGGCGGCCAGGGTCTGGCGGGCGGCAGGCTCGTCTCCCAGCCACGGCGGCGGGCCACCCGATAGCCAGGGGGTGGCGGCGTCGAGCAGGCCCGAGCCGATGTCGGCCACCACCGGTGGCCCGAGGCCGGCCAGGGCGGCCACGCCGACGTCTTCGGTGAAACCGGTGATGCGGTAGTTGGAGGCATGCACCTTGAGGACCAGGCCGACGTCGGCCGCCGGGGCCTGCACGGCACCGGCGTAGTCGCCCAGGCGCGTGCGGTTGGTGGTGCCCACCTCCACCAACCGGGCACCCGACTGGGCCAGCACCTCGGGGATGCGAAAGCCACCGCCGATCTCCACCAACTCGCCCCGGCTGACCACCACCTCGCGGTCCCGGGCCAGGGCGGCCAGCACCAGGACCACCGCCGCGGCACAGTTGTTGACCACCAACGCCCGCTCGGCTCCGCAGGCCCGGGCCAACAGGGGCCCGGTCCGGTCCTGGCGCGACCCCCGCCGGCCGTCACCCAGGTCGATCTCGAGGTTGGAGTACCGGGTACCCGGCGACACCACGGCGACCGGGGCCCGGCCCAGGTTGGTGTGGAGCAACACGCCGGTGGCGTTGACCACCGGTTGCAGCAACGCCCGGCCGGCTGCCTCCGCCCGGGAGGGGGCCGACCCGTGGTCACCGGCGGCGATCGCCTCCCGGGCCACCTCCACCAGGACCGCATGGGGCAGCCCGGTGCCCGCCAACGACCGGGCCAGGGTGTCGACCGAAGGCGGACGGGGCTCGGGCACGGCGACATACTGCCCGACGTCCTCCTGGACCGTCAGTCGCCACCTCGCGCTCCGATGCTGCGCTCCCTGAACAGGCACCTGACGGGCCGAGGCGCCCGAGGCCGTCGCGGGGGGACCCCGTCGTACACTCGCCTGGGCATGCGCACGCTGGGCCGCTCGATCGTCCTCCTCGTCGTCACCGCCGTGATGGTCCCCCTGGTCACCGGAGGTACGGTGCTGGCCGCGCTGCTCTTCCTGCCCCTGCCGGCCAGCCTGCCCCCGGCCCGGCCCGGGGTCGAGGCCCTGGTGAGCCGGATCTACGACATCAACGGCAACGAGATCGGTGTGTTCCGCCAGTTCGACAGCACCAAGCCGGTCGGGCGGGCCGACATCCCCGAGGTGTTGAAGCAGGCGGTGATCGCCGCCGAGGATCGCCGCTTCTACGAGCACAGCGGGGTCGACGTCTGGGGCACGGCCAGGGCCCTGTGGGCCGACGTGCGCAGCCAGGAAGTGCTCCAGGGCGGCTCCACCATCACCCAGCAGTACGTCAAGAACGCCTACGTGGGCGACGAGCGCAGCCTGTCCCGCAAGGTGCGGGAGGCGGTGGTGGCCAGCCAGCTCGATCGGCAGGTCGACAAGGACGAGATCCTGTTCCGGTACCTGGAACGGATCTACCTGGGCGAGGGCGCCTACGGGGTGGGGGCGGCGGCCGAGACCTACTTCCACAAGGCGGTGTCCGATCTCAGCGTCTCGGAGGCGGCGCTGCTGGCCGGGCTCATCCCCGCGCCCAGTCGCTACGAGCCGAGGGGCAACCCGGCCCTGGCCGAGGAGAAGCGCATGTTCGTCCTCGACGCCATGCTGGCCGAGGCCATGATCACGCCCGAACAACACGCCGAGGCAGCCCTCCAGCGGGTGTGGTTGGCCAGCGCCGATGCGACCCCGCCCGCAGGGGGTGCCACGGTGGTCCATCCCCGGGAGCAGGCCGAGACGCCCTACCCCTACTTCGTCGACTACCTCCAGCGCTACCTCGACCTGCGTTACGGCGAAGACGCCGTCTACCAGCAGGGCTTGCGCATCTACACCACCCTCGACCCCCGCATCCAAGAGGAGGCGGAGCGTTCGGTGGGCGAGACCCTGTCGGGCACGGAGCCGCCGCTCGAGATGTCGCTGGTGGCCGTGGAGCCGCTCACCGGCTTCGTCAAGGGCCTGGTGGGCGGTCGGGACTTCGCCTCGTCCCGGGTGAACCTGGCCCTGGGTGCGGCCGGAGGGGGCAGCGGCCGCCAACCGGGCTCGTCGTTCAAGCCCTTCGTACTGGCCCGGGCCCTCGAGACGGGGGTCTCACCCACCCGGACCTACTCCGGGCGCAGCCCGCTGGCCATCGGCGACTACAACGCCCAGAACTACGGGGGTGACTCCTACGGCCGGGTCGACCTGCGCACCGCCACGTCCAAGTCGATCAACACCGCGTACGTGCAACTCATCAACGACGTCGGGGTGCAAGAGACGATGGAGCTGGCCAAACGCATGGGGATCTCCACCTCCGACTACCGCGAGGGCTTCCACGGCCTCTCGATCGCCCTCGGCTCCCTCGACGTGTCGCCGCTCGACATGGCCTCGGCCTTCGGCGTCTTCGCCGCCCGGGGCGAACGGGCCGAGCCCACGCCGGTGGTGCGGGTGCTCGACACCGAGGGCAACGTGTTGGAGGACAACGCCGAGCCCGAGCGTTCCCGGGTGCTCGAGGAGATCACCGCCGACAACGTCAACCAGATTCTGCAGGGCGTCCTCGAGGCCGGCGGCACGGCCGGCGACAACGGCATCGACCGGCCGGCGGCGGGCAAGACGGGGACGGCCCAGGACAACGGCAACGCCTGGTTCGTGGGTTACACCCCCACCCTGTCGACGTCGGTGTGGATGGGCTACTCCGACGCCCCGCGCCCGATGCGCGACATCGGTGGCGTCCGGGGCGGCATCACCGGCGGGAGCCTGCCCGCCACCACGTGGGAGTCGTTCATGCGAGGGGCCTTGGCCGACGTCCCCGTGACCGACTTCACCGAGCCCGCCCCCATCACCGACCTGGCCGACATCCTGCGCCGACGGGCCCGAGGGGGCTTCGACCTCCGGGCCCTCAAGCAGGCCGAGGCGACCGGCGCCGGTGTCTACGTCGAGGAGCTCCCGGCGCTGGAGGTGGAGGCTCCATCTTCCACCACGACGACGTTGCCGGGCCGGGACGGCGGGCGGAACAATGGCGACGAAGAGCCCGACTCGTTCCTCGACCGCCTTGTTCCCGACTCGGACCGCAACCGCCCGGACGACCGGGACGACGACGAGGAAGACGCCAACGACGCTCGTCGCAACCGGAACAGGGACGGCGCAGGACGCTAGGTACCGCGCTCGGGCTGAGGCACCGGATCACCCCTCGCCCACCCCCTCGGCCTGGCCCTGGCCTTCGGGGCAGGCCAGGAGCTCGATGCAGGTGTCCCTGATGGAGGGAGCGAAGAACACGTCGTCGGGGGCGAAGCCGAGGGGGGCGTAGGTCCGGGAGCTGACGGCCACCACCTCTCCGCTGGCGTTGACGAGCGGTGCTCCCTGGAACTGCACCCCGATGGGCGTGTCGTGTTGGATCCCGGTGGCGCTGACGTCACCCACCAGCCCCTGGCTGGCCGACCCTCCCGCCGCGCCGAGGCCCGAGACCGAGAACACCCGCTCCCCGATGCGCGTCTCGCCGGCCCAGGCCAGGCGTTGCACCCCGCCCCTCGGGATCGACAGCACGGCCAGGTCGCGGCGCTCCTCCCAGCTGAGCAGGGTGGCCTCCAGCTCCTCGTCGCCCTGGCGCACCCGGACCGCTGGTCCGGGCTCCCGGGTGGCGGCGCGAACGGTGGTGAACGACGTGACCAGGAAGCTCTGTTCGGCGTCGGAGAACACCACAAAGGCGCTGCCCACCGAGGGAGCACCATCCTCGTCGAGGGTGGTGACGAAGTATGTCGACGGGGACACCCGCTCGACCAGCTGGGCCAGGGTGTCACCCGTGGCGCCCAGGCGCTGGAGGGGTTCCAGCTCTGCCCGCACCGCCGCCTTGGCCTCCTCCTGCTCGGTCTCGATGATCTTCACCGCCGTGTCCAGGCGCTCGTCGAAGGTGGAGGCGTACTCCACCCCACGATCCAGGCGGTAGGCGTAGTAGGCGTAGAGAACGGCCCCACTGAAGGCGGCACCCAGTGAAGCGGCCAGGATCAGTGCGCTGATCCCGAGGATCGAGCGGGGAAGCAGGCGGCCCTTCCAGTCGGCGGGCGGTGGCGAATCGCCACCAGAGCGCGCCCTGCGAAGCGGTCGCAAGCGCCGAGGGGATCCGGACACCTCGGAGGACATGACCCGCAGGGTACCGGGGAGGCACGACCGACCTGGGCGGGCCACCCTGGGGGACGAACGCCACCCTCGTGGGTACCTTGGCCTGGATGGCTGCGTTGTTCGTCCTGGTCTTCCTGGTGGTCCCCCTCGTGGAGCTCTACGTGTTGATCCAGGTGGGCTCGACCATCGGCGCCCTGCCCACCATCGTCCTGCTCGTCGTCATGGGCGCGGCGGGAGGGTGGTTGATGAAGCGCGAGGGGCTGGGGGTGATCCGTCGGGTCCAGTCGCAGCTCCGGTCGGGTCGGGTCCCGGCCTCGGAGGTGGTCGACGGCTTCTTGATCCTCTTCGGGGGGGCCCTGATGCTCACCCCCGGCTTCCTCAGCGACGCCCTCGGGTTGGCCCTGCTCATCCCGCCGGTGCGGGCGCTGGTGCGAAGGGGCCTGGCCCGGCGTCTACGTCGACGCGTCGTGGGCCATGGCAGTCACCGCTTCCCTGACCGCGGCGACGGAGGTCGAGGAGCCTCGGGCTACCTCGACGTCTGACGCCACAAGGGAAGAGGTCAGCGGCCCCGCAGGCGGCCGCGGCCCCTGGAGTCGCCGCGCGACCCGCGGGACTCCGACGTGGGGCCACCTTCTTTGGTGTCACCGTGCTTGGGGCCGTCCTTGCCCTGCACGGTCTGGGCGCCGCCACCCTCGAGCTCCTGGTCACCGTCGGTGCCCAGCTCGGAATAGCCACCGTCCTCGGTCTGGGTGAGCGCAGCCTGCACCGACATCCTCTTGGTCATGCGGGTGCGGGCCGGGGCGTTCCAGGCTGATTCCATCGCGTAAAGGATCATGTCGGGATCCTACCACTGGCCCAAACGGTCGAGCCAGGGCCCCATGTCCACCGTAGGCTCCTGCCGACGCACCCGAGGAGGCAGCATGACGACCACCGCCACCGCTCCGTCCCCCGGCGGGATCACCGCACCCGATCCCATCCTGTCGGCTCGGGGCGTGCGTAAGACCTACCGCAGCGGGGTCGAGGCGGTGGAGGCGCTCGACGGGGTCGACCTCGACGTCGCCCCCGGTGAGTTCGTGGCCGTGATGGGGCCCTCGGGGTCGGGCAAGACCACCCTGCTCAACTGCCTGTCGGGCCTCGACGACATCGACGCCGGGCGCGTCCTGGTCGACGGGGAGCCCATCCACGAGCTGAGCGACGCCCGCCGCACCCGTCACCGGGCTGCGGCCATGGGTTTCGTCTTCCAGGCCTTCAACTTGATTCCGGTGTTCACCGCGGTCGAGAACGTCGAGCTTCCGCTCCTGTTGGCCGGTCGCAGCCCGAGGGAGGCCAGGGCCAGGGCCGAGGAGACCCTCGGTCGCCTGGGCCTCGGCCACCGCCTGCGCCACCGCCCGCCTGAGCTGTCCGGGGGCGAGCAGCAGCGGGTCACCGTGGCCCGGGCCATCGCCGGTCAACCCAAGCTGGTGTGGGCCGACGAGCCCACCGGCAACCTCGACACCGAGACTGCGGCGGGCGTCATGGGCCTGCTGACCGATCTCCACGCCGGGGGCCTCACGCTGTTGTTGGTCACCCACGACCAGGCCATCGGCGCCATCGCCGGTCGCCGGGTGGTGGTGCGCGATGGGCGTATCGTGAGCGACGAGCAGCAGACGGCCGGCTGATCGATGGCGCTCCCGTGATCGTCGTCGCCCTGGCCTCGCTGCCGTTCCTGTTCCTGGCCCTCCGCCGCCCGGTGCTGCGCCGTCTGGCCCTGCGCAACGCCGCCCGCCGCCCGCGCGAGACCGCCCTGGTGATCCTCGGCTCGCTTCTCGGCACGGCCATCATCACCGGATCGATGGTGGTGGGCGACACGCTCGACGCCTCGCTGCGCCAGGGCGCGCAGACCAAGCTGGGCCCGGTCGACGAGCTCGTCAGCACCGCTTCGGCCGCCGAGCAGGGTGAGCTCACCGTGCGGCTGCAGGCACTCGATCGCGACAACGACGTGATCGACGGTGTGCTCGCCGTCACCACGTTGCCGGCGGCGGTGGCCACCTCGGCGGTGGAGGGACGACCGATGCGGGCCGAGCCCACCGCCAACGTGGTCGAGGTCGACTTCGGGGCGGCCCGGGCCTTCGGGGGCGACCCCGCCGCCACCGGCATCGAGGGCCGCACGCCGGGCCGGGGCAGAACGGCGCTGGGGGAGGATCTGGCCGAGGACCTGGGCGTGGGCCGGGGCGACACGGTGACCCTCTACGCCTTTGGCCGCCCGGTCGACCTCGTGATCGACCGGGTCCTGGCCCAGAAGGGGATCGCCGGGTTCTCGCCCGGCTTCGGCAGTCGGTCCCCGAACCTGTTCGTGGCCCCGGGGACCTTGGCCTCTCTGTCGGATCTGGCCACCGGCCCGACGGAGGCGGCGCCACCGTCGACCCTGGTGGCGGTGTCCAACCGGGGCGGGCCGCTCGAGGGAGCCGAGGCCACGGAGGAGGCGACGGCCGCCATCGCTGCCCACCTGGGATCGGCACCGGGCGGCCTGGCCGCGGCCAAGTCCGAGTTGCTGGCCGACGCCGAGGCGGTGGGCTCGGAGTTCACCGAGCTCTTCGGCTCGATCGGCTTCTTCAGTGTCATCGCCGGGATCCTGCTGCTCGTCAACATCTTCGTGATGCTGGCCCAGGAGCGGAAGTCGGAGATGGGGATGCTGCGGGCCGTGGGCCTGCGCCGGGCCAGCCTGGTGGGGTCGTTCAGCCTGGAAGGTTGGATGTACGCCCTGGCCTCGGCCCTGCTCGGGGCGGTGGTGGGCATCGGCATCGGGCGGGTGGTGGCCGGGGTGGCGGCCGACATCTTCGGCGGGGCCGAGCAGGCCCTGGAGCTGACCTTCGCCGTCGACGCCGCCAGCGTCGAGTCGGGCTTTTCCATCGGCTTCTTCATCTCGTTGCTCACCGTGGTCCTCACGTCGCTTTCGATCGCCCGGGTCAACGTCATCCGGGCCATCCGCGACCTGCCCGAGCCGCCGACGCCCCGGACCCGCTGGCGGTCCCTGATCGCCGGCGCCGTGGTCGTGCTCGTCGCCGGGGCCTGGTCGGCGACGGGCATCCCCGGCGACGAGCCCTTCGCCACCCTGGCCGGCCCGGTCCTGGTGTTGGCCGGCCTGGTCCCCCTCTTGACCCGCTTCCTTCCCCGCCGCCTGCTCGTCTCGGCCGCGGCCGTCGGCGCGTTGGCCTGGGGCATCGGTGTCTTCGGGCTGTTGCCCGACGCTTTCGAAGCCGTCGAGATCCCCATCTTCGTGGTCCAGGGCGTTCTCCTCACGGCCGCCGCCGTGGCCCTGGTCACCCAGAACCAGGAGGTCCTCGGGGGCGTGGTGCGCCGCCTGGGCGGCGGCCGATCCATGGCCGTGCGCCTCGGCCTGGCCTACCCCCTGGCCCGTCGGTTCCGCACCGGGATGATCCTGGCCATGTACAGCCTGGTGGTCTTCACCCTCGTGTTCATCGTGGTGCTGAGCAACCTGTTCTCCAGCCAGATCGACCGCTTCACCGCCGATGTGGCCGGGGGATTCGAGCTCCAGGTCTCTTCCAACGCCACCAACCCGGTACCGGTCGAGGAGGTCCGCAGTCGCGACGACGTGGTCGCCGCCGCCGCCCTGTCCGACGCCGACGCCGAGTTCCTCACGCCCCGCACCGAGGGCGAGTTCGAGCCCTGGTTCGTCACCGGCATCGACGAGGTGTTCGTCGGCCAGGGGCCCACCGGCCTGGGCGATGTCGGCACCTATCCCGACGCCGACGCGGCCTACCGCGCCGTGCTGGCCGACCCGGGGCTGACGATCGTCAGTGACTTCTTCCTCCAGGACGGAGGCGGGCCCCCCGAGGAGCCCCTGGAGCCCGGCGAGCGCATCACCCTGCGCGACCCGGTCTCGGGGAGCGCCCGCCAGCTCACCATCGCCGCCGTCTCCGACAGCTCCTTCGCCGAAGCCGGTGCCTACGTCTCCCAGGACTCGCTGCGTGAGCTCTACGGGCCCAGGGCGACGGCCAACCGCATCCTGGTGGCCACCTCGGATGCCGCCGATCCCGAGGAGGTGGCGGCCGAGCTCAACGCCGCCTATCTGGCCAACGGGGCCGAGGCCGAGACGTTCCGGGAGCTGGTGGCCACCAATCTGGCGAGCCAGACCCAGTTCTTCCGCCTCATGCAGGGCTACCTGGCCCTGGGCTTGGTGGTGGGCATCGCCGGGTTGGGCGTGGTCATGGTGCGGGCGGTACGGGAGCGCCGGCGCCAGATCGGCGTGCTGCGGGCCCTGGGCTACCCGTCGGGGGCGGTCAGGCGGGCCTTTGTGGTCGAGTCCGCCTTCGTGGCCGCCGAGGGCATCTTCATCGGCACCACCCTGGCCCTGATCACCGCCTGGCAGCTCGTGGGCAACGACACCTTCGGCGACGACCTCCCCTTCGCCGTGCCCTGGGCTGAGGTGGCCCTGCTGGTGGCGGTCACCTTCGTGGTGTCCCTGCTGGCCACCGCCGCCCCCGCCCAGCAGGCGTCGCGCATCAGGCCGGCGGTGGCGCTCAGGCTGGCTGACTGAGGTTGGTCGCGGCGGTCGAGGCCCTGGCTCGGGCGCCGCTACTTGGGGCCGAGGGCGGCTTCGACGTTGTCGAGCAGGCGAGCACTGCAGCCGGCCATGTCGACGGGCGGGATGGCCTCTTCGACGATGCGCCGGGCGATGGTCCGGAAGGCCTCGGCCGCCGGGCCGTCGCCCAGGGTGACAGGGATCCCGGTGTCGCCCCCGGCGCTGACCGCGGGCTCGATGGGGATCTGGCCGAGCAGGGGGCTGCCGATGTCGTGGGCCAGCGCGGCTCCGCCCCCTGAGCCGAACAAGGCGTAGTCCCCGCCGTGTTCGCAGGTGAAGCTGGACATGTTCTCGATGACCCCGGCGATGCGCAGGTAGGTCTTGCGGGCCATGTCGGCGGCCCGGGCCGCCACCTTCTGGGCGCCCACCGCCGGGGTGGTGACGATGAGCATCTCGGCCCGCGGCAGCATGCGGGCCAGCCCCATCTGCACGTCACCGGTCCCGGGAGGCATGTCGATCAGGAGGTAGTCCATGGGGCCCCAGCGCACGTCCTCGACGAAGTGCTGGACGGCCCGGTTGAGCATGAAGCCCCGCCACATGACCGCCGAGTCCTCCTGGTCGACGAGGAAGCGCATGGAGACGACCTTCAACATGCCCGGCCCCACCTGCTTTTCGTGAGGGACGATCTTGCGTTCCCCCTCCACCCCGGCCAGGCGTCCACCCAGTCCGAGCATCCGAGGCACGGAGAACCCCCCGATGTCGGCGTCCATCACCCCCACCGTGAAGCCCCGGGCGGCCAAGGCCACGGCCAGGTTGACCGTGACCGACGACTTGCCCACGCCCCCCTTGCCGGACGCGATGGTGACCACCCGGGTGGTGGCTGGGATCTCGGTTTCGGGAGCCCGGTCCCGGGCGTTCCAGCGGGCCTTGGCCATGGCCGAGGCCTTCTCTTCCTGGGTCATCTCGGTCCAGCGGATGTCGACCTTGGTGACGCCCGGAGCACTGCCCACCCGGGCCCGGACGTCTTTTTGGATCTGGGCCCGCAGGGGGCAGCCGGCGGTGGTGAGGGCCACGGTGACGGTGACGACGCCGTTGCTGTCGATCTCGGCACCCTTGGCCATGCCCAGCTCGACGATGTCGCTGCCCAACTCGGGGTCGATGACTCCCCGCAGCAGGGCCATGACGTCGTCCGACGTCGGGGGAGCGGAGACGGTGGTGGCCATTGCCCGCATTCTAACGGGAATCGCCGTGTAAACTCTCCTGGCCATGGAGGACGCCCGCCACCACCGCCTTGCCCTGTTGAAGGCGTTGGGCGACAACACCCGCTATGCCATCTACCTGGAGCTGGCCCGCTCGCCGTCGCCCCGCTCGACGGCCGAGGTGGCGGAGTCACTCGATCTGCACCCCAACACCGTGCGTCCCCACCTCGAACGCATGCGTGACGTCGGCCTGTTGGCGGTGGAGACCCAAAGCCGGGGCGGCGTGGGTCGACCCCAGCACCTCTATTCGCTCGAACCCGACGCCCCGTCGCTGGGCCTGGAGCCCCCTCCCATGCCGCTGCTGGCTCGGCTCCTGGCCCAGGTGGCAGCCTCGGTGGGGGTGGAGGCCGAAGAAGCGGCCGAGGTCGGCCGGACCGAGGGTCGCGCCGCGGTCCCGGCCCCGTTTCCCTCGCCCGGGCGGGCGGGCGAAGTCTCGGCGGACGACACGGCCCCGGTCGACGCCGCCGTCCCCGATGAGCGGGACGGGCTGGCGACCTGCGTGGAGGCCCTGGTGGCCGACCTGGCCCGGCTCGGGTTCGACCCGGCCGTGGCCGGCGACGGCGGGTCGGCTCTCGTGGCCTTCACCCACTGCCCCTTCGTCGAGTTGGCCCAGGCCCATCCCGAGATCGTGTGCCAGCTCCACCGGGGGATGGTGGAGGGTTTGGTGGAGGCCCAGGGAGGAGCCCGGGTGCGGCGTTTCGCCACCCTGCTCGACCGCCAGCCGTGCCGGGTCGAGTTGTCCAGGGTCTGAGGCGCGACTGCGCCGGTAGACTGATCGATGCTGGTCGACTGAGGCGGGTCGCCGTTGTGGCGACCGCTTCCCGAGGTGGAGGAGTTCAGCCATGAGCAACATCGCAACCGAGCAGGTTCAGCAGGTCATCGGCCGCGGGCCCTCGTTGACCATCGAGATCAGTGAGACCGCTGCGGCCAAGGTCAAGCAGCTCCTGGAGGAGGAAGGCGACGCCGAGCTGGCCCTGCGTGTGGCTGTGCGTCCCGGTGGCTGCTCGGGCTTCAGCTACGAGATGTACTTCGACAACGAGTTGGCGGCCGACGACATCAAGCACGACGTGGCCGGCGTGCGGGTGGTCACCGACCCCGGCAGCGCCCGGATGCTCGCCGGCGCCACCTTGGAGTACAAGGACGGCTTGCAGGGCGCCGGCTTCTCCATCAACAACCCCAACGCCCAGCGGACCTGCGGCTGCGGTCAGTCCTTTTCCTGACCCAATCCCTTTCTGGCGTTCCTACAGGGCCACCGCCGAGCGGGTCCTGTCACCGAGCGGGCCGCCTCCCATCGGCGCCTCCGGCGCCGTGGGCCCCTCCCCTCGGTGCCACCCGCTCGCCTCCCTGGGTCGCCGTGCCCACCCTGCTTGGCGACTCGCCGGCCCGTTTAGGGCCGGCGAGGTCGCGTAGTGCGTCGGTTGGGCCTCGCTGTTACTGCACCAGTTCTGCGAGGGCTTGGTCGAGCTCGCGGTCGTCGAAGGTGTAGTCGAGGCGGTTGGTGATGGTGCCGTCGGGGAGGGCGAGGAAGAGGGAGGGTTCCCAGGGGAGGCCGTAGGCGGTGACGATGTCGGTGGTGGTGCGGCCTGCTTCGGCCTGGTTGGGATAGACCTCGGCATGGATCATGGTGACGACCTCGTTGAATTGGGGTTGACGGGCGACGAGGAGGTCCAGGACGGGGCCGCAGATGGCGGTCTGGCAGTAGGCGGGGGTGGCGATGAGCAGGGCGATGGCCTTGTCGGCGCCGATGGCGGCGTCGAGGCTGGTGGCGTGCAAGGGGCATTGGGGCTTCTCGGTGCAGATGGGGTCCACGCCCCGGGCGTCGTCCACGGTGGGGGTGGGCACGGAGATGAGCTGCTCGCCCACCACCGGGACCGCAGGCAGCTGGGCCCGGTCGAGGGCCGCCACCACGATCTGCGCCGGTTCACCCTCGACGTCGGTGGCGATGCGCCAGTTCCCCGGTTCGGGGAAGGTGGTGGTGAACGGGAAGTAGGCACGGGGGATGTCCTGATCGTGGCGCTCGACCACCACCGGGTCCCCCAGTTCGCCGGTGTCGGCCTTGCCCATCCGCACCGACAGCTCGGCCGGCGACTCCTCGACGAGGGCGCCGGTGGCGTCGGCCAGGGCCAGGGGAAGACGGACCTCGACGCCGGCGGGCTGTTGGGGGAAGAACACCGGGGCCAGGCTCAGGCCCCCGGCGACCGGTGCGGCCGTGGAGGCGGTCGTGGGGGCGGCACGCCCGGGCGGGCCGCTGCTCCCGCAGGCCGCCACCACCAGTCCGCCGGCGCCGGCCAGGAGCAGCTTCCGGCGGGAGATCACCAGTCGCTCGGGATCGGTCACGACGGCCAACTCTAGGGTGGGGCGTCGTGGCCGGGGAGATCGCCTTCGAAGTCGACGGGCGGGCCGTCAGCCTGGTCGACGACGGCGCCTCGTTGCTGGAGGCGCTGCGCGACCGCCTGGGCATCCGTTCCCCCAAGGACGGCTGCAGCCCCCAGGGCCAGTGCGGGTGCTGCACGGTGCTGGTCGACGGGGCCCCCCGGGTGGCGTGTGTCACGCCGCTCGGTCGGGTGGCGGGGCGACGGGTCACCACCGTCGAGGGGCTGGCCGACGACGAGCGCGGGAGTTGGGCCGAGGCCTTTGCCGCCACCGGCGCCAGCCAGTGCGGTTTCTGCACTCCGGGGATCATCGTGCGCCTCTCGGCGCTGGCGGCCAGGGCGGCTCGCCCCGATGATGACGCTGCGGTCGAGCGGGCCCTGGCCGCCCACCTGTGTCGCTGCACCGGGTGGCGCACCATCCTCGACGCCTGGCATCTCATGCAGGGTGACGGCGCCCCCACCCCCGCTTCCGGCCGTGAGATTGGGGCGGTCAGTGCCCCGCCCTCCCGGCCAGAACGAGGGCCGGAGCAGGGGGGCGGGGCCGGAGAGCTGCGTCGAGCGCAGGGGCGACCGTCGCGCGACCAGGCGGCGGCGGCCACCCGGGCGGCCATCGAGGGGGGCGTGGCCCAGGCGGTGGGCCCCCACGTCGCTCTGGGCGAGGCCGGCTTCGCCGACGACACCGCTCCGGCCGGCGCCCTGGTGGCCGTGCCCCACGCCTCCCGGCCGGGGGAGTGGGCGCTGGGAGAGACCCTGGCCGAGGCCCGGGCGGCGGCGGGCAAGATCCAGGGGCGACGCACCACCATCGACCTGCGCCACCCCTTGGAGGTGCCGCCCGGCGACTGGGACCTTCGCCTGCGCACCACCTGGGTGGAGCCGGCCTACCTGGAGACCGACGCCTCGTGGTGCGTCCCCGGTGGCGTCCCCACCGGTCCACTGGCCAACGGGGGGGCGTTCGGGGGCAAGACCACCTCGCCGGTTCTGACCGCCGCCCGCCGCCTGGCCGACGAGCACGGGCGGCCCGTCCGGGTGCTGTTGTCCCGGGAGGACAGCGTGCGCCTCGGTCCCAAGCGGCCGCCGGTGGCCGCCGGCGTTCGTGTCGACCCTTCCGGGTCGCTGTCAGGGGTCCTGCGGGTGGCCCGCACGCCGGGCATCGCCGCCGCCGTCGGCGCCGTGGTCCCGGGCCTCGAGGTGGTCGAGGTCGACGTCGCCGGACCCTCCACCTCGGCCGCCCTCCGGGGTGCCGGCTGGGCCGAGGCCCTCGTCCTGGTGGCCGCGGCGCAGGGAGCGTTTCCGGTGAGCGTCACCACGCCGTCGGGCGCCACCGCCCGGGCCGAGGTCGACGACGACGGCGTGCACCTCCGGGTCGGGTGTGGCCGAATCCTCGACGAGGTGGTACTGCGCTCGTACTGCATGGGGGCGGTCCACATGGCCCTCGGATGGGTCCGGCGGGAGGGCATCGCCGTGGACGAGGCGGGCCAGGTCCACGACCTGACCATCCGCTCGTTCGGCATCCTGCGGGCGTCCGAGATGCCACCCGTCGACGTCGAGCTGATCCCCTCGGACGCCTCCCCGGTCAACGGCTCCGACGCCGTGTTGGTGGCGGTGGCGGCGGCCGACTGGCTGCGCCAGGGTTGCCCCCAGGACTGGCCCACCGAGCGCAGTCCCACCCCCCACGAGACGAGGAGAACACCATGACCACCCCTGTCGGCCCCTACACCCCCCTGGTGCGGGCCGGGAACTGGCTGGTGGTGTCGGGCCAGGTCGGCCTGGCCGACGGGCACCTGGTGAGCGGGGGGACCAGGGGCCAGTTGGCCCGGGCTCTCGAGAACCTCGCCGGCCTCCTCGACGGCGCCGGGGCCACCATGGCCGACGTGGTCAAGACCACGGTGTTCCTCCGCCACCTGAGCGACTACGCGGCCATGAACGAGGTCTACGTGGCCGCTTTCGGCGACCACCGTCCGGCCCGCTCGGCGATCGGGGTGTCCGAGCTCCCGCTCGGCGCCCTGGTGGAGGTGGAGGCCTGGGCCTGGATCGGGGGTGATTGACCGGCGCCAGCCCGAGGGGAGCGCTGAGCCGTGGAGGTCAGGAAAGGTCAGGCCTACCTGCCCCAGCGGGTCTCGCCGAAGCGGTAGCCCACCGAGCGCACGGTGTGGATGAGGGCGGCCCGTTCCTCGCCCAGCTTGGCCCGCAGCCGGCGCACGTGGACGTCGACCGTGCGGGCCCCGCCGTAGTAGTCGTAGCCCCAGACCCGGCTGAGCAGGGTCTCGCGGGTGAAGACCTTGCCCGGGTGGGAGGACAGGAACTTGAGCAGTTCGTATTCCATGTAGGTGAGGTCGAGCGGGCGACCGGAGATGGCGGCCTGGTACGTCTCCAGGTTGAGGACCAGGTCGCCGTACTCCACCAGCTCGGGCCGGGTGCCCTGGCCCGTGCGCCAGAACAGGTGCTTGAGCCGGGCCTCGAGCTCGCGAGGCCGAACCGGCACCAGGCAGAAGTCGTCGAAGAGGTCCTCCCGCAGCTCCAGGTCGGCCAGCTGGGACCCGCTGACCAGCACCAGCAGGGGCTCGAGAGGCAGGTCTCGCTTGCGCAACGTTCGACACAGTCCAAAGGCGTCCTCGGGATCATGGTCGGCGCCCACCACCGCTCCGGCCCAGCCGTCGTCGGGCTCGAGGCGCGAGGCGGCGTCGGCGTCGGTCACCGACTTCCAGGGGTACCCCCCGAGGTCCAGGGCCTGGGCCAGCTCCGGCGCAGGAGGATCGGGGTAGATCAGTAACGGCTCCATAGTGCTACAGGCGGGGCAGATAGCGGTCGAGCTCGAACTGGCTCACCTGGGTCTTGTAGTCGACCCACTCCGCCCGCTTGTTGCGGACGATCCACTCGAAGACGTGCTCGCCGAGGGTCTCGGCGGCCAGCTCGGAGGCCT
>JAUJNB010000019.1:0-16598 GCA_030446545.1 Acidimicrobiales bacterium
TGGAGCCAGTCGAGGCCGGCGACGACCAGGGCCCGCCCGAGGCCCAGGCCCTGGAAGTCGGGGTCGACGGCCACCACGTAGAGCTCGCCCAGGGCCGGCTCGTGGTCCCGGTGGACCTTGGTCCAACAGAATCCGGCCAGGCGCCCGTCGCGCTCGTGGAGCAGGAAGCCGTCGGGGTCGAACCAGGGTTCGCGCAGGTGGGTGGTGAGCGTCTCGAGATCCCAGCCTCCCTGTTCGGGGTGCCACTCGAAGGCCCGGTTGTTGACCTCCAACCAGGCCGCTTCGTCGTGCCCCGGTCGGAACGGCCGCAGGACCAGGTCGGTCCGGTCGAGCGGTGGCGTCAGCCGACGGCGCATCTGCAGCAGGTCCCGGCCCCGACGCAGCCCCACCTGGGTGGCGATCTCGTCGTGGGCGGCCGTGGGTTGGTAGACCCACAGGTGCACGTGCCCGCCGCCCTCCCCGGCGATGATGTCGAGGGCGCCACGCAGCATCTCCGGGCCGATGTCCCGGGCGTCGTAGCGGTGGTGGGGGTCGATGACCATGTCGACGGCCCAGCTGTGGTGGCCCCGGCTGACCTGGGTGTAGCCCACGGGATGGTCGTGGCCGGTCTCCCAAGCCACCAGCCCGGCAAAGCTGGCACGGCCGCCCTGGGCCATGTCGAGCCACCGGTGGTCGTCGACGGCCTGGTGCCCGTCGGCCCGTTCGGCCACCGCCAGCAGCTCGGCCACGGCAGCCAGGTCGTGAGGATCGAGCTGGCGCTTGATCTCGAGGGTGCGCACGCTCGGGCAGGCTACGGCGGCCACGCCAGGTATCGGGTGGACGGGTGGGCCCCGTACTCTCCTCGGTGGTGGAGCGATTGCGGCCTCGTAGCCCCGGTGGCCGAGCCCGGGAGACGTTGCGCCGGCTGGGGGAGGAGTACCCGGGCCCCGCTCGAGAGCTGTGCGCCCTGGTCCACCACGATGCCTTCCAGCTGCTGGTCGCCACCATCCTTTCGGCCCAGACCACCGACGAGCGGGTCAACTCGGTGACCCCGGCCTTGTTCGCCCGCTATCCCGGCCCGGCCGCCCTGGCCGAGGCCGAACCGGCGGAGCTGGAGAAGCTGATCCACTCCACCGGCTTCTTCCGCCAGAAGACCAAGAGCCTGCTGGGCATGGCCCGGGCCCTGGTGGACGACCACGGCGGCGGGGTGCCCACGTCGATGGCCCAGCTGACGGCCCTGCCGGGGGTGGGGCGCAAGACGGCCAACGTGGTGCGCAGCGTGGGTCTCGGCCGGCCCGGTCTGCCCGTCGACACTCACGTCGGGCGCTTGTCCCGCCGGCTGGGCCTGACCACCGAGGTCGACCCGGTCAAGGTGGAGTCGGAGCTGAACGCCATGGTGCCGGCGGGCCAGCGGGGCGCCCTCAGCCTGCGCCTGATCCTCCACGGCCGGGCGGTCTGCCTCTCCCGTCGTCCCCGCTGCGAGCGCTGCGTCCTGGCCGACTTCTGCCCCTCGGCCTTCTCCTCCTCCTCCTCCTCCTCCTCTGTCTGACCCAGCCCACGTTCTTTCGGCGTTCAGTCCCAGCGCCGAGTGAACGGAGCGACGGTGGAGTCAGACCAGCTGGTCGACCACCTTGCCCAGGCGTCGCCCGGCGGCGAGTAGGGCCCGCTCGGCCTCGAACAGCTCGCCGGCGAGGTCGTCGCGATCGGAGCGGGCCAGGTCCTCGGCCAACTCGGTGACCCGTCGGGTGAGCTCGGCCAGGGCGGTGGCCACGGAGGAGAGCTGGGGACCGGCGTTCATGGACCCGGTCTACCCGAGAAACGCCTTTCCGGGTGTCGGGGACCGGCCGGTAGGCTCGCCGACCCTATGCTCAAGCGGCTCGACGTGCGCGGCCTCGGTGGCGATCTGGCCGGCCGTCTCCCCCGTCCCCAGGCGGCCGGTGAGCCGCCGGTGGCCGAGGTCCAGGCCATCCTGGCTCGGGTCCGGGAGGGTGGCGACGACGCCGTCCGCCAACTGACCGAGCGCTTCGACGGCGTCACCATCGACGAGTTGGCCGTGCCCGCCAGCGAGCTCACCGCCGCCCTGGACGGCCTCGACCCCGACCTCCGGGCGGCGCTGGAAGCGGCCCGGGCCAACGTTCGCGACTACCACCTGGCGCAGGTTTCGGCCACGGTCGACCACCAGTGCGACGGCATCACCGTCTCGGAGCTCCGCCGGCCGGTCGACCGGGTGGGCCTGTACGTCCCCAGTGCCCTGGCCCCGCTCATCTCCACGGTCCTCATGACGGCGGTGCCGGCCAAGGTGGCCGGGGTGCCGGGTGTGGCGCTGTGCTCGCCTCCCGGGCCCGACGGCACGGTGGCGCCCGGCATCCTGGCCGCCGCCGCTCTGGCCGGGGTCGACGAGGTCTACCGAATCGGTGGAGCCCAGGCCGTGGCCGCCCTGGCCTATGGCACCGAGAGCATCCCCGCCGTCGACGTCATCGTCGGTCCGGGCAGCAACCGGGTGGCCCAGGCCAAGCGGGAGGTGGCCGCCACCGGCGTGGTCGGCGTCCCTTCGGCCTTCGCCGGGCCCTCCGAGGTGGTGGTGGTGGCCGACGCCAGCACCCCGGTCGACTGGGCCGCCGTCGACGTGGTGGTCCAGGCCGAGCACGGACCCGACGGTCTGGCCTGGCTGGTCACCTGGGACGAAGCGGTGGCCGACGCGGTCACCGCGTCGGTGGCCGAACTGGTCGCCGCCTCCCCCCGCCGGTCCCACATCGAATCGACGCTGACCGAGGGCGGCTACGCCGTGCTCGTCGACGGGCCCGAGCAGGCCATGGCCGTGGCCAACATCATCGCCCCCGAACACCTCGAGTTGATGGTGGCCGACGCCGAAGGGCTGCTTCCCCTCGTGCGCAACGCCGGCGCGGTGTTCTGTGGCCCCTGGGCGCCGGCGTCGGTCGGTGACTACTTCGCCGGCCCCAGCCACGTGCTGCCCACCTTCGGATCGGCCCGCTTCTCCAGCGCCCTGCGGGTCGACGACTTCGTCAAGCACATCCACGTCATCACCCTCGACCGTGACGCACTGGTCGCCGCCGCGCCCCACGTCGCCGCCATCGCCGAGGCCGAGGGCCTGGCCGCCCACGCCGCCTCGGTGCGCATGCGGACCGAGGGGTGACGTCGGCCATGGGTGGCCTGGCCGAGAGCGATGTCGATCCCCGGCGTCGTCCGCCCCTGCGCCAGGATCTGGCCGCCCTGGAGGGCTACCACTCGCCCCAGGCCCAGGTCGGCGTGCGCCTCAACACCAACGAGTCGCCCTTCCCCCCGCCCCCGGCCTGGGTCGAAGCCTTGGCCGCCGAGGTGGCCCGGGTCGAATGGCACCGCTACCCCGACCGCCACGCCCTGGCCCTGCGCCGGGCGATCGCCGCCCACCACGAGGTCGAGCCCGAGCAGGTGTACGCGGCCAACGGCTCCAACGAGGTCATCCAGGCCCTGTGCCTGGCCTACGGCGGGCCCGGGCGCCGGGTGGCGGTCTTCGAACCCACCTACCGCCTGCACAGCCACATCCCCTCGATCACCGGCACCGGTGTGGTCGTGGGCCGGCGCGCCGCCGACCTGGGCCTCGACCCCGACGAGGTCCGCCGGGTCATGGCCGACGCGGCCCCCGCCATCACCTTCCTGTGTTCGCCCAACAACCCCACCGGCATGGTCGACGACCCTCAAGTCGTCGCCCAAGTGGCCGAACTGGGCCCCGGCCTGGTGGTGGTCGACGAGGCCTACGGCCAGTTCAGCCGATGGTCGGCCACGGCCCTGGTCGACGACGAGCGGCCGCTGGTGGTCACCCGCACCCTGTCCAAGACGTGGTCGATGGCTGCGGCGCGCCTCGGCTACCTGGTGGGTCCGGCCTGGCTGGTGGCCGACCTGGAGGCGGTCACCCTGCCCTACCACCTCGACGCCCTCAAACAGGTCGCCGGGTGCCTGGCCTTCGACTTCGAGGCCGAGATGGCGCAGCGGGTCACCTCCGTGGTCGACGAGCGGGTGCGCGTGGCCGCCGCTCTCGAAGCCAGGGCCGTGCTGCAGTGGCCGTCGGAGGCCAACTTCGTCCTCTTCCGCCCGGCGGACGGCGACGGCCATGCCCTGTGGCAGGGGCTGTTGGACCGCGGGGTGCTGGTGCGGGACTGCTCGTCGTGGCCGGGCCTGGAAGGTTGTCTGCGTGTGACCATCGGTACCCGGGCCGAGAACGACGCCTTCCTGGCCGCGCTGGCCCAGGCGGTCGGGCCGTGAGGCGGCGGGCCGAGCGCGTCCGTGCCACCAAGGAGACCCACGTCGAGATCGTCCTCGACCTCGACCCCGAGGGCGGCCCGGGGACCGGCGAGGTCACGGTGGGTACCGGCCTTCCTTTCTTCGACCACCTGCTGGCCCAGCTCGGACGCCACAGCGGCTTCACCCTGTCGGTGCTGGCCCGGGGCGACCTCGAGGTCGACGGCCACCACACGGTGGAGGACACCGGGATCCTGCTGGGCCAGGCCCTGGCCGAGGCGCTGGGCGAGAAGTCCGGCATCCGGCGCTTCGCCAGCGGGCTGTACCCCCTCGACGAGGCCCTGATCGAGGTGGCTCTCGACCTGTCGGGCCGGCCCTTCGTGGCCTATGACGTCGAGATCGGTGAGGTCCTGGCCCTGGGCACCCCTCCGTTCGACCCCCAGCTGGCCGAGCACTTCTGGGAGGCGTTCGCCACCAGCGCCGGCATCACCCTGCACGTCTCCATGCGGGCCGGCCGCAACACCCACCACATCCTCGAGGCCACGGCCAAAGGGGTGGCGCGGTGCCTGCGTGACGCCGTGCGGGTGGAAGGGGGCGGGGTCCCCTCCACCAAGGGCACCTTGTGAGCACCGGGGCCGAGAGGCCGGCTCGCCCCGGCGACGGCCGTCCCCTCGTGGCGGTGCTCGACTACGGCATCGGCAACCTGCGCTCGGCTCAGAAAGCGCTGGAACAGGTGGGCGCCGACGCCCGTCTCACCGCCGACGCCGGCCTGGTGGCCGACGCCGCCGGCGTGGTGCTGCCCGGCGTCGGAGCCTTCGGGCCCTGCATGCAGGCCCTGGGCCAAGGTGGCCTGGACCGGGTGGCCGTAGACACCATCGCCCGGGACGTGCCCTTCCTCGGCATCTGCGTGGGCATGCAGCTGCTGTACCAGCGCTCGGAGGAAAGCCCTCACGTCGAGGGGTTGGGAGTATTGCCCGGCACCGTGCGCCGCCTCCCCGAAGGGGTCAAGCGCCCGCAGATGCAGTGGAACGTCCTGGACGTGTCCGGTGATCCGGCCATGCTGACCGGCCTCCCACGGCCGGTGTGGGCCTACTTCGTGCATACCTTCGCCCCCGAGGCCGGGGAGCACGTGGTGGCCACCTGCGACTACGGCGGATCGGTGGTGGCCGCCGTGGAGCGGGGCCGGCTGTGGGCCACCCAGTTCCACCCGGAGAAGTCGGGCGTCGTTGGCCTGGCCATGCTGGCCAACTTCGTGACGTCCCTCACCCCGACGGCCTGACGGCGTGGACCTGTACCCCGCCATCGACCTGCGGGGCGGACGCTGTGTGCGGCTGCGCCAGGGCGATTACGCCGACGAGACCGTGTACGGCGATGACCCGGTGGCCGTGGCCCGGGGTTTCGCTGACGCCGGAGCGACCTGGATC
This sequence comes from Acidimicrobiales bacterium, assembly GCA_030446545.1. Lineage (GTDB taxonomy): Bacteria > Actinomycetota > Acidimicrobiia > Acidimicrobiales > CADCSY01 > JADDRA01. The sequence goes on from JAUJNB010000019.1 coordinate 5,640, forward strand.
CACATGGTCGACCTGGATGCCGCCCGCACCGGCGATCCCTTCAACCGACCGGCCATCGCCGCCGTGGCCGGCGCCGTCGACGCCCGGGTCCAGGCCGGCGGGGGGGTGCGCGACGAGGCCGCCGCCAGGGCCCTGCTCGACGCCGGGGTGGCTCGGGTGGTCCTCGGCACCGCCGCCATGGAGGCCCCCGATCTGGTGGCCCGCCTGGCCGAGCGCCACCCGGGCGGGGTGGCCGTGGGCCTCGACACCCGAGACGGCGAGGTGGCGGTCCGCGGGTGGACGGAGGGGGCGGGGATCGGCTTGCTCGACGCCGTCGCACGGTTCCACGACGCCGGCATCGCCGCCCTCGTCGTCACCGAGATTGCCCGCGACGGCATGCTGGTCGGCCCCGACCTCCGCGGGTTGGCCCGGGTCCTGGCCGCCTCCGACATCGACGTCATCGCCAGCGGGGGGGTGGGGATCCTCGACCACCTACGGGGCCTGGCGACGCTCGAGGTGCGAGGCCGGCGTCTGGCCGGGGCCATCGTGGGCAAGGCCCTCTACGAAGGGTCCTTCACCGTCGACGAGGCCCTGGCGGTCCTACACGAAGGGACGTGACCTGCCGGGTCCAGCCCCTCGCACCGGTGGCTGAGCCACCCGCCGGTTCGCCATCTCGGCGGCTCGGGCCCGCTCCCGGAGCCGTCCCTCCAGCTTCGGACCCAGGACGAGGACGGTCACCCAGACGGCTGAAGAGAAGGTGGAGACGCCGACCCCGGGCAGGTAGGCGGTCGCGACCGACATGCCCAGCGCGACGACGCTGATGGCCAGGAGACCCCACGACAGGAATCGGCCCAGCTGCTGACCGCCCGCCGCGGTCTGCATCGTCTGCGCGTGACGCACGGCGTCAGATGCCAGCGATGGATCGGTGACAGGCACGCCCCGCCGCACCGCCGCTACCACCTTTCGCCGCTCCTGCGGGGCGAGCCCGGCGAGGTGGGTGTTGGCGCGCAGACCGGCGTAGCGCAAAGCGGTGATGAAGGCGCCGAAGGCCAGCCCGCTGATGGCGCCCCTGCTGATCGACGCATCGTCGAGAACTTGGAGGACACCGAAGGCAGCTCCGGACAGCAGGCCTCGAGCCAGGGCCTGAGAGAACGGACGAGATCCTCCTCGCATGGTTCATTCAAGATTACGGTCGGAACGGGCTTCACGGGTGGCAGGCTGGCGGCGTGCTCAACGTCCGCAACCTGTCCGTCGAGGTCGGTGCGCGTCTGACCCTGGTCGACGCGTCCTTCACCGTCGCCGCCGGTGACAAGGTCGGTCTGGTGGGCCGCAACGGAGCGGGCAAGACGAGCATGCTCGGCGTCCTCGCCGGCCATGTTCCCGCCTACGCCGGCGAGGTGGTGCGCCGGGGAGGTCTGGGTTATCTGTCCCAGGACCCCCGCTCGGTCCGCTCGTCGACCCTCGACGGCCTGTCCGCCCTGGATCACGTGCTCTCCGGGCGGGGGCTCGACCAGTTGGTCGTGACCATCGAGAAGCGGCGGTTGGCCCTGGAGGAGGACCCGTCAGAGCGCAACATCGGCCGCCACGCCCAGGCGGTGGACGCCTTCGAGCTGGCCGGAGGTTGGGCTGCGGATGCCGAAGTCCGTCGCATCGCCGCCGGACTGGGACTGCCCGACGAAAGCCTCGAGCGGCCGGTCAGCGTGCTGTCGGGGGGGGAGCGGCGCCGGGTGGAGCTGGCCCGCATCCTCTTCGCCGGCAGCGACCTGCTGTTGCTGGACGAGCCCACCAACCACCTCGACACCGACGCCAAGTCCTGGCTGATGAGCTTCCTGGCCTCCTATCGCGGGGCGCTGCTGGTCATCAGCCACGACCTGGGCCTGCTCGACGAGGCCATCACCCGGGTCCTGCACCTCAACGACAGCCGGCTCACCGAGTACCGCGGCACCTACTCGCAGTACCGCCGGGCCCTGGAGGCCGACCAGGCCCGCCAGGCCAAGGTGGCGGCGGCCCAAGCCGGGGAGATCAAGCGGTTGTCCACCCTGGCCGACAGCATGCGGGGCCAGACCCAGCGGCGGGCCCGGACGGCCAAGTCGATCGACCACCGGGTCGAGCGCCTGCGCAACGTGGCCACCACCGGTCCCGTCCAGGAACGGACGATGGCCCTGCGCCTGCCCGAGCCGCCCCGTGCCGGCAGGATGGTCCTCGAGGTGGAGGGCCTGGCCAAGCACTACGGCGGCCCGCCCGTGTTCTCCGACGTGTCCTTCGACCTCGGCCGGGGTGAGCGGCTCATGGTCATGGGCCTCAACGGGGCGGGCAAGACCAGCCTGCTGCGTATCCTGGCGGGGGAGAACCAAGCCGACGCCGGCACCTGGCGATTCGGCCTCGGCGTGTCGGCCGGGTACTACGCCCAGGAGCACGAGGGAATCGTGGCCGGCAAGGACCTGCTCTCCCACCTGCGCGAGCAGGCCGACTTGCCGGTTGGTGAGTTGCGGGCGCTCCTCGGCATGTTCGGCCTCCCCGGGGAGATGGCCTTCCAGGACGCGGGCACGCTGTCGGGAGGCGAGAAGACCAAGCTGGCCCTGAGTCAGCTCACCGCCGGACGCCACAACCTGCTGCTGCTCGACGAGCCCACCAACAACCTCGACCCGCCGTCACGCACCTCGGTGGCCGCGGCCCTGGCTGGCTGGGGCGGGGCCATGGTGCTGGTGAGCCACGACCCGGAGTTCGTCCGGGAGCTGGCCCCCCAGCGGGTCCTGCTCATGCCCGAGGGCACGCTCGACCACTGGAGCGACGACCTCCTCGACCTCGTGGCCATGGCCTAGCTGTCCGACGTGAGAAGCTCCGAAGGACGCGCGGAGCCGCCGGAAGGTAGCCGGAGGGCCGGCTCTTGGGCCCTAGTGTCGTGGCCGTGCGCAGCGTTCGGGTGATCCCCTGCCTCGACGTCGACAACGGGCGGGTGGTCAAGGGGGTCAACTTCGTCGGGCTGCGTGATGCCGGTGATCCCGTGGAGCTCGCCGCCCGCTACGACGAACAGGGGGCCGACGAGCTCGTCTTCCTCGACATCACCGCCTCGTCGGGCAATCGCCGGACCATGGTCGACGTGGTGCGGCGCACGGCCGAGCAGGTGTTCATTCCCCTCACGGTGGGCGGCGGCGTACGGGTCGTCGACGACGCTCGGGTCCTGCTGCGGGCCGGGGCCGACAAGGTCGGGGTCAACACGGCGGCGGTGAGCCGGCCGGAGCTGGTGGAGGAACTGGCGGCCGAGTTCGGCGCCCAGTGCGTGGTGGCCGCCATCGACGCCCGCCGGTCCCCGGGAGGCTTCGAGGTCTACACCCACGGGGGGCGCAAGCCGACGGGGCTCGAGGCCGTGTCCTGGGCGGCCGAGCTCGAGCTCCTCGGAGCCGGCGAGATCCTGCTCACGTCCATGGACCGTGACGGCACCCGGGACGGCTTCGACCTGGAGCTCACCCGGGCGGTGGCCGAGGGATGCGGCATCCCGGTCATCGCCAGCGGGGGCGTGGGTACCCTCAGGCACCTGGTGGAGGGGGCGACCGAGGGCCGGGCTGACGCGGTGCTGGCCGCGTCGATCTTCCACTTCGGCACCCACACCATCGCCGAGGCCAAACAGGTCATGGCTGGTGCCGGCGTGCCCGTACGCCCAGCGGATCACCGCCCGTCCTGACTCGTCGTTCGCGGCCACGACCAACGTCGTCGGGCGAGGCGGCCCGGGTGCCCAGGCCACCCCCACGTCGGCCATCGACAACGGGCCCCTGGGTCGACCAGGCCAAGGCGGCGGAGCCAAGATGACCGAGCTGGGCCTGCTCCAGGCCGAGCCCGACTACGACGACCTCATTCGCACTGAGTACCAGCCCCGCCTGACGCAGTTCCGGCCGTTGTGTGCCGGGTGGGGGTAGTCCTCCGGGGTCCGTACCGCCGGGGGCCGACCAGGTAGCTTTGCTGGCTCTTGGCGTCGCATCGGTGGCGCGCTCCGACGGAAGGTACGGGATGAAACTGCGTTGGCTCGTGGTCATGGTCGTTCTGGCCCTGGTGGCCGTCGCCTGTGGAGGCGACAACGGAGATACGGGGACCGTTGCCCCCGGTGACGAGGGCGAACAGGGCGTCGACGCCGGCGAGCCCGTCCGGGGCGGGACCCTGGTGGCCGCCATCGACTCCGATCCCGGTCAGCTCAACCCGGCCATCACCACCAGCGGGGCCGTGCACACCGCCTCCGAGCTCATGTTCAACGGCCTGGTGGAGCTGGATCCCCAGGGCGAGCCCGTCGCGGAGCTGGCCGAGTCGTGGGAGATCGAGGAGGACGGTGCCGTCTACCGCTTCACCCTGCGTGACGGGGTGACGTGGCACGATGGGGAGCCCCTCACCTCGGCCGACGTCAAGTACAGCTTCGACGAGGTGCTGGTGCCGTTCCACTCCCGGACCAAGGCGTCGGTGGGCGCGGCCCTGGAGTCGATCGAGACACCCGACGACCTGACCGTGGTGTTCCGCTTCAGCGAGCCCTACGCCCCCTTCCTCCAGCAGCTCGGCGTGACCGAGGCGCCCATCGTGCCCGAGCACCTCTACGCCGGCACCGATCCTCAGGAGAACCCGGCCAACCAGGCGCCGGTGGGCACGGGGCCGTTCCGCTTCGTCTCCTACGCGCCGGGCCAGGAGGTGGTCCTCGAGGCCAACGCCGACTACTTCAAGGCCGACCTGCCCTACCTCGACGGCGTGGTGCTGCGGGTCGTCCCCGAGAAGGGGAACCAGGTCATCGCCCTGGAGGAGGGAGAGGCCGACTGGCTGTTCGGGGTTCCCGGGCCCGATCTGCCCCGCCTCGAGGGCAGGGGTGACATCGAGTTCCTCGAGACGAGCGTCAACCCCGGTGGAGCCAACTGCATCATGACCACGAGCTTCAACCTGGAGCGTCCCATCCTCCAGGCTCCCGAGGTGCGCCAGGCCATCGCCGCCGCACTCGACCGGGAGCAGTTCCTCGAGCGGGTCGAGTTCGGCCAGGGCATCGTGGCCCAGGCCCCCATCCACAGCGGCATCCCCGTGGCCCGGGCCGAACGGCTCGACCTCCCCGCCTTCGACCCGGAGCGGGCCGCGTCGCTGCTCGACGAGGCCGGCTGGGTCCGCGAGGAGAGGGAACCCGCACGGCGCAAGGCGTGCAGGGCATCGACGACGGCACACCGCTGGCCATCGACTTCCTGAGCTTCCCGACCTTCGCCCAGTACGGAGAGCTGTTCCGCTCACAGCTGGCCGAGGTCGGGATCGAGGTGAACCTCGAGACCCTGGAGCCCCCGTGTTCGCCGAGACGGTCTTCACCCAGCGCGACTTCGACACCAACGTGATCTCCTACTGCAACGGCACCGACCCGGCCGTCGGGGTCCGACGCATGTACACCTCGGCCAACATCGGCCCCGTGCCCTTCTCCAACTCCTCGGCGTACAGCAACCCCGAGGTTGACCGCCTCTTCGACGAGGCCATCACCACCGTCGATCCGGATGAGCGCCGGGCCGTCTACCAGAGCATCCAGGAGATCCTGGTGGAGGAGCTGCCCTACCTCTGGCTGGTGGAGACCGTGGCCACCCGCGCCCACCGCGCCGACTGCCAAGGCTTCGGGAGTCCGGCCACTTCGCCGAGACCGCGTTCTGTGATCGGTGACCCTCCGCTACCTCGGGTGGCGCCTCCTCCAGGTGGTGCCCACGGCGGCGGCGATCCTGCTCATCGGCTTCCTGCTCATCCACGCCGCCCCGGGCGACCCGGTGCTCGCCCTGGCCGGCCAGAGCGGCGACGCTGAGTACTACGCCTTTGTCCGGGACAAGTTCGGCCTCGACGAGCCCCTTCCCGTGCAGCTCGCCACCTATGTCGGTCAGGTGGCACAGGCCGACCTGGGCACGTCCTACCTCCAGGGTCGCCCCGTGGCCGAGATCATCGCCGAGCGGATCCCGGCCACGCTGCTGTTGAGCGTGACCGCCCTGATCCTGTCGAGCGTGGGCGGCGTGGCGTTGGGGGCCTTCGCCGCCACCCGGCCCCACGGGTTGCGCGACGTGACGGCCACCGGCGCCACCCTGGCCGTCTACGCCGCCCCGGTGTTCTGGCTGGGCCAGCTGGCCATCCTCGTGCTCGCCGCCGGGCTGGGGTGGTTCCCGGTGCAGGGGATGACCAGCCCCCGCAGCGATGCCACCGGCATGGCCGCCGCCCTCGACGTGGCCCACCACCTGGCCCTGCCCGCCCTGGTCCTGGCTTCCCAGGAGATCGCTGCGGTGTTCCGCCTCACCCGGGTCGGGCTCCTCGGCGAGTTGGCCAGCGACCACGTACGTACGGCCCGGGCCAAGGGCCTGGCCGAGTGGCGGGTACTGGTCGGCCACGCCCTGCGCCGCCCGCTGATCCCGGTGGTCACCGTCATCGGAGGGCGGGCCGGGCACCTGCTCTCGGGAGCCATCGTGACCGAGATCGTGTTCGGGTGGCCGGGTCTGGGCCGGCTCCTGTTGAGCTCGCTGCAGTCTCGGGACACCCCCGTCGTGCTCGGGATCTTCCTGGTGGTGGCCCTGTTCGTGGTGGTGGCCAACGTGGGCACCGACCTGGCCTACCGGTGGCTCGACCCCCGGGTCCACTACCGGTAGACCCCGGCCGAGAACCACGACCGTGACCGAACCCGGCCCCACCATCGTCCCCGGCACCGGCGAGGTCGTCTCGTCCGGCCTGGAGGGGATGCTCGGTGTTCCCCGCCAGCAGGTGGTACGCCGGCTGCTGCGCCGCCCCGCGGGCCTGGCCGGAGCGGCGCTCACCACGCTGTTCGTCCTGACCGGGGTGCTGGGCCCGGCCCTGGTGCCCCACGACCCCGCGGCCGTGGTGGGACCGTCGCTGTCGTCGCCGTCACTGGCCTATCCCATGGGCACCGATGCCCTGGGTCGGGACCTCTTCAGCGCCGTGGTGGTGGGGGCCCGGACGTCGCTGGTGGTGGCCGGTCTGGTCGGCGTCCTGGTCCTGACCATCGGCATGGTGGTGGGCACGTTGTCGAGCTGGTGGGGCGGCTGGGCCGACGATGCCCTCATGCGCCTGACCGAGCTGTTCCAGGTGCTCCCCCGGTTCTTCCTCGCGGTCGTGGTGGGCGCCATCTTCGGGTCCACCCTGCCCCTGCTCGTCCTCGTCCTCGGCCTCACGTCCTGGCCCCTGTTGGCCCGAGTCGTACGGGCCGAGGTCCTCATCCTCAAGCAACGGGAGTTCGTCGACGCCGCCCGCGTCGCCGGCGCCTCGGGCCCCCGGCTGGTCGTGCGGGAGATCCTCCCCAACGCCCTGCCGGCGGTGTCGGCGTTCCTGGGCCTGGTCCTGGCCCAGGTACTCCTGATCGAGGCCAGCCTCGGCTTCATCGGCCTGGGCGACCCCGACATCGTCAGCTGGGGGTACCTGGCCAGCCAGGCCCAGCGCTTCTTGCGGGTGGCCTGGTGGATGTCGGTGTTCCCGGGCCTGGCCATCGGCCTCACCGTGCTGGGGCTCAACCTGTTGAGCGACGCCATCAGTGACGTGCTCGGGAGCTCCCGATGAGGGCGGCGGACGGCCGGGCCCCGGCCCTGTCCATCCGCAACTTGTCGGTTCGCTACGACACCGTCCACGGACCGGTGCATGCGGTCGACGACGTCAGCCTCGACGTGTGGCCGGGCGAGACCGTGGGCCTGGTGGGGGAGTCGGGCTGCGGCAAGACGGCCACGGCACTGGCTGCGCTCGGTCTGCTGCCCCGGCCCGCGGGGCGGGTGACGGCCGGAAGGGTCCTGGTCGGCGGGCGCGACCTCTTGACGCTGGGTCGCCGGGAGCTGCAGAAGGTTCGGGGGGCGGAAGTGGCCATGATCTTCCAGGACCCGATGAGCGCCCTGCACCCCGCCCAGTCGATCCTCGCCCAGGTGACCGAGGCGGTGCGGGTCCACGCCGTGGACCTCTCGGCCTCCGCCGCCCGGGAACGGGCCGTGGCCCTGCTCGATCTGGTCGGCGTTCCCGATGCCCGTACCCGGGCCCGGTCGTATCCCCACGAGTGGTCGGGAGGCATGCGGCAGCGGGCCATGATCGCCATGGCCGTGGCCCACCGTCCTCGGGTGCTGATCGCCGACGAGCCCACCACCGCCCTCGACGTCACCGTCCAGGCCCAGGTCCTGGAGCTGTTGCGCAGGCTCCAGGACGAGCACGAGCTGGCCATCGTGCTCATCAGCCACGACCTCGGCGTGATCGCCGAGATGGCCGACCGGGTGGCGGTGATGTACGCCGGACGGGTGGTCGAGTCCGCTACCGCCTCGGCGCTCTTCGCCTGCCCCCGCCACCCCTACACCGCCGGGCTGCTGGCCAGCCTGCCCCGGCTCGACCGCGAGGGTGGGGCGCCTCGAGGCCATTCCCGGCTCACCTCCGAGTCTGGCCGTCCGGCCGTCCGGCTGCCTCTTCCACCCCGCTGTGCCCTGGGCCAGGACCGCGAGGGCTGCATGGCCGATGTGCCGCGGCTACGACCGACCGGTGGTGCGGGCCACCAGGCTGCGTGCCACCACGCCGAGGAGCTGGGCGCTGGCCCTGGTCACCGCCTCGTGGAGGCCGATCTTCGTCGATGAGGACGACCAAGGGCGCGGCGGTAACGAAGTGAAGGTCGAGGTTTCGTCGTCGCCCCGGCTGAGCTGCTCCGCGTCGAGGACCTGGTGACGTGGTTCCCCCGAGGCGGCAACGGTGCACCGGCGCGCCGTCGACGGGGTGAACCTCACCCTGCACCAGGCTGAGGCCCTCGGCCTGGTGGGGGAGTCCGGATGTGGCAAGACGACCCTGGCCCGCACCGCGGTGCGCCTGCTCGAGCCCACGTCGGGGCGGGTGTGGTTCAAGGGTGAGGACATCACCGGCTACCAGCGTCGTCAGTTGGCACCGGTGCGGCGCAGTCTGCAGATGGTGTTCCAGGACCCGTTCGCCTCCCTGAACCCCCGGATGACCGCAGGCCAGATCGTGGCCCAGCCCCTGCGCATCCACCATCGCTGGCCAGGTCGGGGGCCGGGGCCGGGTGACGGCGTTGTTCGAGCTGGTGGGTCTGGACCCCAGCCACGTCGCACGCTTCCCTCACGAGTTCTCCGGGGGGCAGCGCCAGCGCATCGGCATCGCCCGGGCCTTGGCCCTCGACCCCGAGGTCATCGTGCTCGACGAGCCGGTGTCGTCGCTCGACGTGTCCATACGGGCCCAGATCATCAACCTCCTGGCCGACCTGCGCGACGAGCTGGGCGTGGCCTACCTGTTCATCGCCCACGACCTGTCGATCGTGCGCCACCTCTGCGACCGGGTGGCGGTGATGTACCTGGGCAAGATCGTGGAGATCGGCGGGCGCAACGCCATCTACCGCCGGGCCACCCACCCCTACACCCAGTCCCTGCTGTCGGCCGTACCCGTGCCCGACCCTTCCCGGCGGGGCCGGCGGACCCGGATCGTGCTCGGGGTGAGGCACCCGACGCCAGCCGCCCCCCCGTCGGGCTGCCGGTTCCGCACGCGCTGCTGGAAGGCTCAGGACGTCTGCACCGAGGAGGAGCCCGCCCTCATCGACCGCTTCGGGCACGGCCACCCCAGTGCCTGCCACTTCGCCGACCCCGAGCTGCCGGGCGAGAGGTAGGCTGGTCCGGTCACGGGCTGTGGCGCAGCTTGGTTAGCGCGCTTGACTGGGGGTCAAGAGGTCGGAGGTTCAAATCCTCTCAGCCCGACCACGAAAGGCCAGGGCCGGTGCCGGGAGGCACCGGCTCCGTCGTATCCGACGGCGTTGCGCCGGTTCGAGCGGTTGACGGGCACGACGGCCCGCACCTTGGAGCTGGCTCGCTCGTGGCTCATGCCGAACCTGTTCGGAGCATCCGCCACGCGCTGATCCCGGCGATCAACCCGACGATGAGCGTCACTCCCCAGAACTCACCGGCGAAGGAGGTGAGCACCACAAAGGCGGACCAGGCCAGGCAAAGCACGGCGAGCACGACCAAACCCCAGGCTACGCCTCGCCGGCTCACTCCGGTCTCGACCTGGTCACGTGCGTGACGAGCCCGTCTGGTCACCCGGACCGGTCCTCGGGGAAGCGCTGGTACTGCCGTCTTCGCCGCGTTGCAGGAGGGGCTGGCGTTCGATGATGCCGGCGGCCACGGCCAGGCCCCGGCTGGCCGTGTGGCTCGCCCTGGCCAACGGCCCGGGCAGGCGGCGGGCGGCTCGGTCGCACAGGTCACGGGAGCGGTCCACCAACGCGAGGGGCAGGGCGGCCAGCACGTTCCCGGGCGGTCGGCGGGAGACGAGGGGGTGGGCGCGGGTCGGGGCGGTGCGCCGCACCAGCTCCCAGGAGCGTCCCAGACGGCGCAGGGTCGGTGCATCGAGGGCGAGCTGCAGACGAGCCAGAGCGACGTCCTCCTCCTCGCGCACGTCTTGGCGCAGGAGGGCGATCACTCGGTCGAGGAGCTGCCCACGACCGGGAGCACCCGGCTCTGACCGGTCCAGCTCCGAGACCAGCTCGCAGATCTCCTGGTGCTCTCGTTCGATGCGGGCGGTCAGGACCTCGCCGTCGGGGAGCGTCCGGCGCAGCACCGGCCACAGCACCGCCTCCTCGGCGAAGGCATGGCTGAACACCAACCTGCAGGTCCGGTTCAGCACCTGCTGCTGCTCCTCTCCCGTGGTGCTGCGACAGGACTCCAGCAGGGCGTCGAGCTCGGCGTGATCCCGACGCTGGCGAACGAGAACGCTGCCCGGTCCGCCGAGCTCCTCGACCGTCTGGTGGGCGATGGATCGCGGGCTCTGCGTCACCGGATGGGAGGCCCGGTTACACGACCTGGCCCGGTGGTCGGCCTGGGATCGACGTGGTGTCCGCTGAGGCCGAAGGCGTCTGCGGTGGTGAACCGGTTGCTGGCTGAAGTCGACATGTGCTGCCTCCCTAGGTGTACCCGACCGGCCGGCGCGTACCCCAGCAGTCAGCTGGCGAATCCACCGTCGGCAGCGGCCAGCCATGGG
>JAUJNB010000019.1:16698-18256 GCA_030446545.1 Acidimicrobiales bacterium
CGCGTACCCCAGCAGTCAGCTGGCGAATCCACCGTCGGCAGCGGCCAGCCATGGGTGGGGAGCGCCCGCATCCTTCGGACCGAGATCGGGAGACGGCGATGAGCAACGAGGGCGAGAACGTTCCCCGAGCAGGAGCAGGAGTAACCGGGCACCACCGACGCCATGATCCCCCTCGGCCGGCCGACGAGATGGGCGCGGACGTCGGCCCGGAGCTGCTCGCCGGCAGGCGTGCGCTCGTCGCTTGCAGCAACTCCGGTATTGGCCGCCCGGACCGGCCACCCGGGCTCGTCGTGCTCCGCGAGATCGGCATCGGGCCCGGCCGCCGACGGGCGGGCCGGCATCCGACGGGCCGGTTTGGTCGGCTGCACCGGCGCCGTGCACACTCGGAACCATGGCCCGGATGCGCAAGCGCGTGGCGGTCGTCGGTGCGGGGTGGTCCGGAGCGGTCACCGCCGAACGACTGGGCGCCGGCGGCATAGAAGTCGAGGTGTTCGAGCGTGCTGCCAACGTGGGCGGCCATTCGCGGAGCGAGACACTGAACGGCGTGGTGTACGAACCGAACGGCGCCCACATCTTCCACACCTCCAATAAGGACGTCGCCGGCTACGTCGATCGCTTCGGGCTCTCCCGCCCCTACGAACACTGTGTGAAGACACAGGTCCACCTCGGCGACGAAGACACCCTGACCTTGCTGTCGTGGCCACCCCAGCTAGAGGAGCTCCGGGAACTGGCGCTGTGGCCCACCATCGAAGGGGAGCTGGCCAGCCTGCCCGACAACCCTGCCGGCGAGGACTTCGAGACCTTCGTGATGTCGCTCATGGGCCCCACGCTGTACAACCTGTTCATCCGCGACTACACGGCCAAGCAATGGGGACGGCCGGCGACGGAACTGTCCAGCAGCTTTGCTCCCAAGCGGGTGGAGCTACGCAACGACGGCTATCGGCGGCTGTTCCGCGATCGGTGGGAGTTCTTCCCGGCCACCGGCATGAACAGTGTGATCGAAGGGGTGCTGGCCAAGTCCTCGGTGACCTGCGGGGCCGAGGTGCTGCTCAAGGACCTCGAGGGCATGCAGGATGATTTCGACGCCTTTGTGGTGACCGCACCCCTCGACCGTCTCCTCGGTCGGGACGGTGAGCTCGAGTGGCGCGGCATCCACCTACGGTCGCGCTACATCCCCGTCGAGGGTGCCGAGGAGACCAGCACCGCCGCCTACGTGGTGAACTGGCCTGACGCCAGGTACCCGTTCACCCGCACCATCGAGACCAAGCACGCCACCGGCCAGCACGTCCTGGGGACCGTCGTGAGCGAGGAGTACCCAGGGGCGCCGGCCCGGCACTATCCCGTCCCCACCGTCGATCGGCGCTTCGAGGCCCTGAACGAGCGGTACAAGGAGGAGGTCCGCAGTGGGCTCGGACGACCGGTGTACTTCTGTGGGCGATTGGCCAACTACCTCTACATCAACCAGGATCAGGCCATCGAGCAGGGCTTCGCCTGCAGCGCCGAGGTGCTCGGCGATCTCACCGGCTCCGGCTCATGACGCGCCCTCTCTCCCGCCCAC
>JAUJNB010000019.1:18356-39039 GCA_030446545.1 Acidimicrobiales bacterium
ACGCCTGGCAACCGGACCGGTCGCAGGTGAATGATCAAGCTCCAGCTGCGGGCATGGCGGCCATTTTTGCACCGGTGTCCTGGCCTGGCCGGATCAGGCTCCACTCCAGCTGAGCTGATGGTGGCCCCAATCACCGACGGAGAGCGGGCGGCCCTGAGGGACCAGTTGCTCTGCGAACGCAGGGTGATGGCGCGCCAGCTGGCGGGGCTGGAGCGCAGCTTCGAGGACCTGGTCGAAGCATGCGAGCTCCAGCCACCCGACGACGAGCACGACCCCGACGCCACCACGGCCTACGACCGGGCCCAGGTCACCTCGCTGACGACCGCGGCTCGGGCCCGGTTGGAAGGGGTGGAGCGGGCCCTGGCGGCGGTCGGCGAGCACGATTTCGGCTCGTGCCACGGGTGTGGTCAGTCGATCGGAGTAGCGCGGTTGCAGGTTCTGCCTGGCGTGAGGAACTGCGTAGCCTGCGCGGCGGCGGGACGGACAGGACCTGAATCACCGGGCCCTGAAGGTTGATGCGACGTGTCACCGGAGCCAGTGTCGGCGCCGTCGCATCTGCGCCGCCGAGGTCGGCTTGGCCGTCAAGGAGAAAGATCTCAAAGGCCCAGCCCCTCGCAACCATGGTGCGCGGGCGAACAATCGTGGGACGAGACCCGCGATGGTGGATCCGAGACCGGCCCTCGATAGCGCCGCCCGGTCCCGTCGACGAAGCCGGCGACCTGACCTCCCCGCTGTCGGGAGCGCCCTGATGCAGGAGCAGCTGACTGATCTAGTTCCGTGACCGCTCCCCTCGGCCCTCGCCGGGCGCCCGGCCTGCGTTCGAGTGGGACGAGCGGGCCGTCTCCCGTCGCACCCGGTCGTGATCCACGTGGGGTGCCGTGTCCTCCTCCTGCGGGTCGAAACGCGGGGTCGTCCTTCCATCCACCCTCGGAGGTGCGCCGGCGGGCCCCGGTGAGCTGCCGACGCCCCCCTGAAGACCATTACCCTGGCCGCCGATGGCTCCCTACGACATCCGCCTGGTCGGCGACCCGGTGCTGCGTCAGCCGGCGACCGAGGTGACCGACATCGACGCCCGCCTGGTACGCCTGGCCGCCGACATGGTGACCACCATGTACGAGGCGCCCGGCATCGGCCTGGCCGCCCCCCAGGTGGGGGTGCAAAAGCGCATGTTCGTCTACGACCTGCACGACGAACGGGGCGCGCACGTGATCGTCAACCCGGTCATCCGCGAGACCCGGGGCGAGTGGGTCTACGAAGAGGGATGTCTCTCGGTCCCGGGCCTCTCCTGGGAGATCGTGCGACCGAGAGAGGTGCATCTCACCGGCATCGACCTCGACGGCAACGAGCTCTCCTTCGAGGCCGACGAGCTGCTGGCCCGCATGTTCCAACACGAGGTCGACCATCTCGACGGCATGCTGCTGCTGGAGCGCCTCGACACCGACCAGGCCAAGGAGGCCAAGCGGGTGTTGCGGGACCGGGCCCTGGCCCCGGCCGACGAGGAGCCCCGCCGGCGCCTGCGCCTGCCCGGTCGAGCCTGAGGGCCCGGGGGTCCTGAGAGCCGTGCCGCTCCGGCGGCTCGTGTACCTGGGCAGTCCCGAGGCCGCCGTCGCCCCCATGCGGGCGCTGGTGGACGCCGGCTTCGACATCGCCCTGGTCGTCTCGCAACCCGACCGCAAGCGGGGGAGGGGCGCCGGTCTGGTGCCCACCCCGGTGAAGGCTGCCGCCCTCCAACTCGCCCTGCCCGTCAGCCATCGGGTCGACGACGTCCTCGGCGTCGGGGCCGACCTGGGTGTGGTGGTGGCCTACGGCCGCCTGATCCGACCCCACGTGCTGGACGACCTCGACTTCGTCAACCTCCACTTCTCCCTCCTGCCCCGCTGGCGGGGGGCGGCGCCGGTGGAGCGGGCCATCCTCGCCGGTGACGAGGAGACCGGCGTCTGTCTCATGGCCCTCGAGGAGGGCCTCGACACGGGACCGGTCTACGGCTGTGCACGGACGACGATCGGTCCCGACGAGTCGGCTCAGGAGCTTCGGGCCCGTCTGGTGGCTATGGGCTGCGACCTGTTGGTGGCCACCTTGGAGGCCGGGCTGGGCGAGGCCCTACCCCAGGCTGGCGAACCCACCTACGCAGCCAAACTCGAGGCCGCCGAAATGCGCCTGGACTGGTCTCGGCCGGCGGTGGAGCTGCAGCGCCTGGTCCGCCTCGGGGCGGCGTGGACGACCTTCCGGGGACGGAGGTTGAAGGTACGACAGGCCCGGCTGCTCCCGCCGGGCCACGACGACGGTGGGGAACTGCAACCCGGCGTCCTCGACGGCAATCGGGTAGGCACCGGCGAGGCCGGCTTGGAGTTGGTGGAGGTCCAGCCCGAGGGCAAGGCACCGCAGGGGGCCACGGCGTGGCGAAACGGTGCCCGCCCCGTCGTCGGTGAACGCCTGGGTGATTGACCCGGGCCGGCTGATCCCGGTCCCCGTAGGCTCTCGGGCGTGAGCGCCGGGAACGACGAAGCACTGCAGGCCAAGGTGCTCACGGTCTCCGACGGGGTGGTGGCCGGCACCAGGACCGATCGCTCCGGGGAGGCGTTGGTGCAACGGCTGGTGGTGGCCGGTTTCGTCGTGGTCGACCACTCGGTGGTGGCCGACGGCATCGAGTCGGTCTCGTCCGCCCTGGCCACTCACTGCGGCGGGTTCGCGGGGCTGGTGGTGACCACGGGGGGAACCGGCTTCGGCCCCCGGGACCTGACCCCCGAAGGCACCCGGGCCGTCCTCGAGCGGGAGGCCCCGGGCCTGGCCGAGGCCATGCGCCTGGTCAACCCCCTCGGCCGGCTCTCCCGGGGGATGGCCGGCACCGTTGGCCAGGCCCTGGTGCTCAACACGCCCGGGTCCACCTCGGGCGCAGTGGAGTGCGTGGAAGCGGTGCTCGACGTGGTGGGCCATGCCTTGCGACTGCTCGCCGGCGAGCGGGAGCACTGAGTTGGTCGCCCGGCACGTGGTGAGCGAGCGCCCCTCCCGGTCAGCACCCGACGACCACGACGGCGACGGGGAGGCCATGGCCCGCGCCCTGGTCCTGGCGGCCGGGGCCCGGACCTGGGCCCACCCCAACCCCTGGGTCGGCGTGGTGCTCCGCGGCACCGACGGCGTGGTCTTCGAAGGTGCCACCACCGCGCCCGGCGGTCCTCACGCCGAGGCCGTGGCCCTGGCTGGGGCGGGAGAGGCGGCCCGGGGGGCAACCGTCTTCTCTACTCTGGAACCCTGTTGCCACCACGGCCGCACCCCGCCCTGCGCCGACGCCCTGATCGCCGCCGGGGTGGCCCGGGTGGTGGTGGCCCTGCAGGACCCGGATCCCCGGGTCGCCGGGAGGGGCCTGCGTCGCCTGTCCGACGCCGGGATCGAGGTGGTGGTGGGGGTCGGCGCCTCCGTCGCGGCCGAACAGCTGGCGCCCTACCTGAAGCACCGGCGCACGGGCCGACCCTGGGTGGTGCTCAAGCTGGCGGCCACCCTCGACGGGCGGACTGCGGCAACCGACGGGTCGTCGCAGTGGATCACCGGCCCCGAGGCCCGGGCCGACGCCCACCGCCTCCGGGCCGAGAGCGACGCGGTCATCGTGGGTGCGGGCACCGTCCGGGCCGACGACCCCAGCCTCACCGTCCGCCTGGCCGAGGGCCCCGACCCGCTCCGCGTCGTCCTCGGCCGAGCGCCGGCCGACGCCCGGGTCCACCCCGCCCTCGAGCTGGAGGGAGACCTGGCTATCGCCCTCGACACGCTGGGTGAACAGGGTTGCGTCCAGGTCCTGGTCGAGGGGGGCGCCTCGGTGGCCGGTGCCTTCCATCGGGCCGGCCTGGTCGACCGCTACGTCCTGTACCTGGCCCCTACCCTGCTCGGGGGTGACGACGGCCGGGCCTTGTTCGCCGGCCCGGGGGCCGCCACCCTGGCCGACGCCTGGCGGGGGGCCATCTACGCCACCACCCGCCTCGGCCCCGACCTGCGCGTCGACCTCGTGGCCGCAGGCGAGCCCGCCGCGGTCGAGCCTGCCGCGGACGAGCGAACCACGATCGGGCCAGGCAAGAGCGCCCGCCCGAGCATCGAGCGCAGCCAGCTTGCTCGGGCGGAACGGCCATGAGCGTCGCCGGAGGCGCCGCCCGGCCTTCCCTGGCGAGCGAAGCGAGCCGGTAGCTTGTTCACCGGCCTGGTGGAGGAGGTGGGCACGGTCCGGTCCCGCACGGGCGCCCGGCTGCGCGTCGGGGCCAGGGTCGTGCTCGACGGCGCCGCCGTGGGTGACTCCATCGCCGTCGACGGCTGTTGCCTCACCGTGGTGGCCATCGGGGAGGCAACCCCGGGCGAGGGGGAGTGGTGGGAGGCCGACCTCAGCCACGAGACGCTGGCCCGCACCACTCTGGGCGCCCGGGCGGCGGGCGACCTGGTGAACCTGGAGCGCCCGTTGCGTCTGGCCGACCGCCTCGGGGGGCACCTGGTGCAGGGCCACGTCGACGCCGTGGGCCAGATCCTGGCCCCGGCTCCCGAACTGGCCGTGCGCCTCCCTGCCCACCTGGCCCGCTACGTGGTGGGGAAGGGCTCCGTGGCCGTCGACGGCGTCAGCCTCACCGTGATCGAGGCCACCGAGGACACCTTCACCGCGGCCGTCGTACCCCACACGGCTGCGGCCACCACCCTGGGCGCCAAGCGACTCGGAGCCGACGTCAACCTGGAGGTCGACCTCGTGGCCAAGTACCTCGAACGGTTGGTGGCCGCCCGATGAGCCCACCCCGCAGCACCCGGCTGGCCGGCATCGCCGAGGCGGTGGCGGCCGTCGCCCGGGGTGAGGTGGTGGTGGTGGTCGACGACGAAGATCGGGAGAACGAAGGCGACCTGGTCATGGCGGCCGAGTTCGCCACCCCCGAGCACATCGCCTTTTTCGTGCGCCACACGTCGGGGCTGATCTGCATGCCCATGGAGGGTGAGCGCCTCGACCAGCTGGAGCTCCCGCTCATGGTGGCCGACAACACCGAGAGCCAGCGCACGGCCTTCACCATCACCGTCGACTACCGCCACGGCACCACCACCGGGATCTCCGCCGCCGACCGGGCTGCCACCATCGGTGCCCTCATCGACCCCGCCACCAGGCCCGGAGACCTGTCCCGGCCCGGGCACATCCTGCCCCTGCGCTACCGCACCGGAGGCGTGCTCAAGCGGGCGGGGCACACCGAGGCGGCGGTCGACCTGGCCCGCATGGCCGGGCTACAACCGGCAGGCGTGTTGTGCGAGGTCGTCAACGAGGACGGGACCATGGCCCGGATCCCGGAGTTGGAGCGCTTCTGCGCCGCCCACGACCTGCTCATGATCTCCATCGCCGATCTGGTCCGCCACCGCCACCAGTCGGAGCGACTGGTCCGGCGGATCGCCGACGCCCGCATCCCCACCGAGTGGGGCGACTTCACGTGCTACGTCTACGAGTCGGTCCTCGACGGCGAGCAACACGTGGCCATGGTCAAAGGCGTGGTGCAGGGCCAGGACGACGTGTTGGTACGGGTCCACAGCGAGTGCCTGACGGGGGACGTGTTCGGCTCGTTGCGCTGCGACTGCGGGGTGCAGGTCGACGCCGCCATGCAACGCATCGCCGAGGAGGGGCTCGGCGTGGTGGTCTATCTGCGGGGCCACGAGGGGCGGGGCATCGGCCTGGGCCACAAGATCCGGGCCTACGACCTTCAGGACCGCGGTCGCGACACCGTCGACGCCAACGTCGAGCTCGGCTTCCCGCCCGACAGCCGGGAGTACGGCATCGGCGCCCAGATCCTGGTCGACCTCGGGATCACCACCATGCGGTACATGACCAACAACCCGGCCAAGTACGGCGGCCTCGACGGCTACGGGCTCAAGATCGTGGAGCGGGTGCCGTTGGAGTCAATGCCCAATCCCGAGAACCTCCGCTACCTCCGGACCAAGCGCGAGCGCATGGGCCACCTGCTGCCCCATCTGGATGGCCGAGGGCCCGACGACGTGGAAGGCTCTGACTGATGGCGACCTACACCGGCCACGTGCGGGGCGAGGGCATGCGGGTGGCCCTGGTCTGCGCCCGCTTCAACGACCTGGTCACCGAGCGTCTGGTGGCCGGAGCCCGGGATGGCCTGGTGCGCCACGGTGTGGACGAGGCCTCGATCACCGTGGTGTGGGCCCCCGGTGCGGTGGAGCTGCCGCTGGTGGCCCAGCGTCTGGCCACCTCGGGCACGGTCGACGCCGTCGTCGCCCTCGGCGCCGTCATCAGGGGCGACACCGACCACCACAACCACGTGGGTGGCCAGTGCGCCGCCGGCCTGCAGCGGGTGGCCCTCGACACCGGGGTCCCCGTCGCCTTTGCCGTGCTCACCACCGACACCCTGGACCAGGCCCTGGAGCGGGCCGGGGCCAAGGCCGGCAACAAGGGCTACGAAGCGGCCGAGACGGCCCTGGAGATGGTCGACCTCCTCCGCCAGCTCCCCAAGGCAGGAGCCTGATGCTGCGGGTGGTGCTGCCCAAGGGGTCGCTGGAGCGGGCCACCCTGGACCTCTTCGAGTCCGCCGACCTGGCCGTGAGCCGCAGCTCGGCCGTCGACTACAAGGCCAACATCGCCGACCCCCGGGTGGCCGATGTGCGCATCCTGCGCCCCCAGGAGATCCCCATCTACGTGGCCGAGGGCCTCTACGACCTGGGCATCACCGGTCGCGACTGGATCGAGGAGACAGCCAGCGACGTCGTCTCCCTCGGCGAGCTCCATTACTCCAAGGCCACGGCCCGGCCCATCAACGTCGTCCTGGCCGTGGCCGAGGACTCGCCGTGGGCCAAAGTGGGAGACCTGCCGGCCGGTGTGCGGGTCTCCACCGAGTACCCGGGGTTGACGCGCCGGTTTCTGGCCACCCACGGCGTCGAGGCCGAGGTGCGGTTGTCGCACGGGGCCACCGAGGCCAAGATCCCCGACATCGCCGACGCGGTGGTGGAGATCACCGAGACAGGTCGGGCCCTGCGGGCGGCCAAGCTGCGCATCCTCGACACCATCCTGGTCAGCTTCACCGAGCTCATCGCCAACCCGGCGGCCTACGCCGACCCGGCCAAGGCCCACGCCATGCGCCAGCTCCACACCCTGCTCCAGGGCTCCCTGGAGGCCCGGGGCAAGGTCCTGGTCAAGCTCAACGTCGGCGAGTCCGACCTCGAGGCCGTCATCGCCATCCTGCCCTCGATGAAGGCGCCCACCGTGTCCAAGCTGTTCGGGACCGACGGCTTCGCGGTGGAGACCGTCGTGGCCAAGGCCGACATCAACATCCTCATCCCCGACCTCTCCGACGCCGGGGCCAGCGACATCATCGAGGTGCCTCTCCAAGATCGTGCACTGACGCCGTGGCCCGGTCGTCGGGGGTGGTGACCGGCTTCGACGATCAGCGGGGTGGGGGAGGGTGCGAGGCGACGAAGGCGACGACCTGTTCTTCCATTGCACGGCCGTGGCCGACGGCAGTCGCACCATCGCCGAGGGCACGAGCGTGCACTTCGACGTGGTGCCCGGCCACCTGGGCCGCTGGGAGGCCTGGGATCTCGAGCCCCGCCCTGACGCCGACCAGGTCGGGGGCGGTGACCGGCCGATCAGCCACCCATGCCGGAGGCCGTGGCCGACGGGAGTCGCACCATCGCGACGAGGTCCTCGGGCCCGGCCCCTTGACCTCCACGCTGCCGCCGTAACGACGACGCTGGCGGACTTCCAGCCGGCGGGCCACCCGGCTGAGCGCCATGTTCACGGTGATGTAGATGCCGGCCACGGCGATCAGGGCCTGGAGAATGTTGCCGTCGAAGTTGCCGGTGAGCTGACCCCGGCGTAACAGCTCCTCGTACTGCACGAAGAAGCCCAACGACGTGTCCTTGAGCAGGACGACGAGCTGGCTCACGATGGCGGGGAGCATCCGGCGCAGCGCCTGGGGCAGGACCACCAGGCGCATGGCCTGCCCGTCGGTGAGGCCCACGGCCACGGCTGCCTCGTGTTGGCCCCGGTCGAGGGAGAGGATCCCAGCCCGGAAGATCTCGGCCAGCACGGCGCTGTTGTAGACGGCCAGGCCCAGGACCAGGTACCAGAACAGGGGGAGATCGACCCCCAACCGGGGCAGCCCGAAGGCGGAGAACAGAATCAACAACAGCAACGGGAAGCCCCGGAAGAACTCCACGTACGAGGCCGCCAGCCAGCGGACGGGCCGGTTGCGGGACAACCGGCCCAGGGCCATGACTGCGCCGATGGTCACGGCTCCGACCATGCCCGCGGCCGCGGCCTTGACGGTGTTCGCCAACCCCCCGAGCAGGAAGCCCACGACGGCGGGCTCGGCCAAGACAGACCACTTCTCAGCGTCGAGCTGGCCCCGGTCGGCGAAGCGTTGGATCGCCACCACGACCAGGGCGGCGACCCCGAGTGAGGCGACCACCGATCCACCAGGACCCGGCGCCGCCCCGCGGGCCCAACTCATCGCCGATCAGCGCCGTCACCGCTTGATCGCCACCCGGCGCTCGATGACGCCCACGACCCCGCCCGTGGGCAAGGTGAGTAGGAGGTACGCCACTGCTGCGGCGATGAAGACGGGGATGAACTCGGCGGTCTCGGTGGCGATCTGGAACGTCGTTCCAGTCAGCTCGATGACCGAGATGGAAAAGGCAATCGAGCTGTTCCTGATGAGGGCTGACAGCAGACTCCCCAGGGGCCCCACCACCGCCCGCAACGCCTGGGGAAGCACGACCAGGCCCAGCACCTGTGCGAAGCGCAGCCCCAGGGCGCGAGCCGCCTCCACCTGGCCCCGGCCCACGGTGTTGAAGCCCGCCCGCACCGTCTCGGCCACGAACGCGCCGGTGTAGACCGACAGGATGATGACGGCCGAGGCGAACTTCGGCAGGATGATCCCGATGCTCGGGAAGCCGAAGTAGAACACTACGAACAGCACCGTCAGCGGGCAGTTGCGCACCACCTCCACGTAGACGGCGCCGGCGCCTCGCAACGGGGGGATAGGACCCACCCGCAACGAGGCGACGGCGACGCCGATGACGAAGGCCCCCACCCACGACAGCGCCGTGAGGGAGAGCGTGGTCGTGAGGCCTTGGACGAAGCGGTCGAGGTTGTCCAGAACGACGTCCACGGGCAGCGGCCGACCTGGAGCGGACTGCTGGGCTGGAGGGTGAGCGGGACTAGTAGCGGTCGACGGCCGGCGGCTCGGGGATCTCGTCGGTCACCGCGCCCACCGTGCGCTCGAAGGCCTCGGCCCACTCGCCCGCTCTCGTAGATTTCCTCGAGGCGGTCGTTGACGAAGGTGCGGAACTGGTCGTCACCCTTGGGGATGCCGATGCCGTAGGGCTCGGTGGTGAAGGGATCGCCCACCACCTCGAACACCTCGGCCCCGTACTGCTCCACCAGACCGAGGAGGATGACGTTGTCGGTGGTCACGGCGTCGACCCGGCCGTCGCGCATGGCGTCGGCGCACTTGGTGTAGACGTCGAACTCGGTGACCTCGGCCTCGGGTGCGTTGGTCCGCACGTTCTGGAGGGCGTGGAGCCGGAGACCGAACACACCCGCTTGCCGTTGAGGTCATCGAGGCCGCCGATGGCCAGTGGGTTGCCGGTCGGCACCATGATGTCCTGGCCGGCCACGTAGTAGGGGCCGGCGAAGTCGATCTTCTCCTTCCGGGCGTCGTTGATGGTGTAGGTGGCCACCACCATCTGCACCGTGCCCTCCTGGATGGCCGTCTCGCGAATGGCCGACGGCGTCTCCACGAACTCGATCTTCACGTCGGGCCCGATGGCCTCCACGATGAGCTTGGCGATCTCCACGTCGAAGCCCTCCACCTCACCCGTGCGGGGGTTGGTCTGGCCGAAGAGGCGTTGGTCGAACTTGGTGCCCACGGTGATGGTGCCGGCGGTTTGGATCTCGGCCATGGCGGACCCCTCGGGATGCTCGGGCGCCTCGGCCTGGCCTCCCCGGGCTCGGCGCCGGTGCCGGTGTCGACCTCGGGTTCGTCGCTGCCGCAGGCGGCGGCCAGCAGGACGAAGAGCAGGAGCAGCAGGCTCAGTCGGTGGGTTCGCACACGGGGCATGGGATGTCTCCTTGGTTGCGGGTCGCTGGGGAGGGCCGGTGGCTTGTCAGTGGGCCAGGATCTTGGACAGGAAGTCTTGCGCCCGTTCGCTCTCGGGGTGGGAGAAGAAGCGATCGGGGGTGGCCGTCTCGACGATGCGACCGTCGTCCATGAACACCACCCGGCGGGCGGCCGAGCGGGCGAAGCCCATCTCGTGGGTGACCACGATCATGGTGGTGCCCTCGGCGGCCAGGCCGATCATCACGTCGAGGACCTCGGCGATCATCTCCGGGTCGAGGGCGGAGGTGGGCTCGTCGAAGAGCATGAGCGTGGGCTCCATGGCCAGGGCCCGGGCGATGGCCGCCCGCTGCTGTTGGCCACCGGAGAGCTCGGCCGGGTAGCGCTCGGCCTTGTCGGCGATCCCCACCCGCTGCAGGAGGGCCATGGCCCGGTCCCGGGCGGCGGCCTTGGGCACGTTCTTGGCCTTGATGGGGCCGAGGGTGACGTTGTCGAGGACGCTCTTGTGGGCGAAGAGGTTGAAGCTCTGGAAGACCATGCCCACCTTGGCCCGCACCCGGGCCAGCTCCTTGCCCTCCGCCGGGAGGGGGCGCCGTCGAGGTGGATGGTGCCGCTGTCGATGGTCTCGAGGCGGTTGATGCAGCGACAGAGCGTGGACTTGCCTGCCCGGACGGGCCGATGACTACCACGACCTCGCCGGCCTCCACCGTCAGATCGATGTCGCGTAGC
This sequence comes from Acidimicrobiales bacterium, assembly GCA_030446545.1. Classification (GTDB taxonomy): domain Bacteria; phylum Actinomycetota; class Acidimicrobiia; order Acidimicrobiales; family CADCSY01; genus JADDRA01. The sequence continues at coordinate 29,162 of JAUJNB010000019.1, forward strand.
ACGTGGAGCTGGTCGAACCACTTGTTGACCTTGTCCAGGACCACCACCGGTGTGCCCGTCGTCCACCTCCGAAGCGTCGGGGTGAGACTAGCGGTCGCTCAGTCGGGCCGGGCGCCTCCGGACCCGCTGAGCTGGACGAACGCCATGCGCAGCTGGCCCAGGCCGTCCCGTAGGGCTTGCTCCTCGTCGCCTAGACGGCCCGACATGCCCTCGACCAGGGCGCCCATGGCGTCGATGGCCATGCGGCCCTCGGGCAGGTTGGGCGGTCGCCGGTTGAGGTGGATGGCGGCCAACTGGAACAGGCCCACGGCGTGGTTGGCGATGACCACCGCGGCAGGGGTCGACGCCACCTCCTCCTGCATGGCCGCCAGCTCCCGCTCCATCTCGGCCTGCTCGGCGGCATCGGGTTCGGGCCCGGGAACCGGTTCCGCCCCGGGCCCTGGGGGAGCCGGGGCCGCCGCCGAAGGCCGCTCCGGTTCAGGGACGGGACGCTCGCCACCAGGTGTCCAGATCGAGCTCATGCTGGTAGGATAAGGCGCTAGTCATGAGGAGAAGCAGGCGAGCCCACGTAGCCGCTTCCCTGGTACCCCGCCGGTCCGGTCTGCTCCGGCGGTTTCGAACCTTTTCTCAGGAGTGATGCGCGATAGCCACCGCTGACAGCAATGAGCTTCGAGTCAACGATCGGATCCGGGCCCGGGAGGTGCGGCTGGTCTCGGCCGAAGGCGAACAGGTGGGGATACGGCCCCTTCCCGACGCTCTCACCCTCTCGCTCGCGACCTCGATCTCGACCTGGTCGAGGTGGCCCCGCAGGCCAGCCCGCCCGTGTGCCGCATCATGGACTACGGCAAGTTCAAATACGAGGCTGCTCAAAAGGCCAAGGAGTCCCGGCGCAAGACCAACCAGATCTCCATCAAGGAGATGAAGTACCGGGTCAAGATCGGCAGGGGCGACTTCGAGACCAAGACCAGCAAGGTCACCAAGTTCCTGGAAGAAGGCCACAAGGTGAAGATCACCATCATGTTCCGAGGCCGGGAGGTCCATCACCCGGAACTGGGCATGAGGATCCTCGACCAGGTGGCGGTGGACAACAATCAACTGGCCAAGGTGGAGGCTTCCCCCAAGCTCGACGGCCGGAACATGACCATGGTCCTCGCCCCTGACAAGCGGGTTCAGGCGGCCGCCGAAGCGGTCCGCAAGAAGGCCGCCGCCGACCAGCGCCAGGCCGAGCGTCTGGCGGTCGCCGACGGGTCGGCGCCGGCGGACGAGGGCCCGGGCCCGGTTGGCCCCCACGGGCAACCCCACCGCCCCGATCATCGCCGAGGCGGCGGGCGACGTGGACCCGGCCGACGTGGGCGGGGCCGCTACGGTTCCGGCCGACGATGCGGAACCGCCCGAAGAGGCGGCCTTGGTCACGCCCGAGGCCCCCGCCGACAGGCCGCTTCCGACGAGGCTGCTGCCGACGACGAGGCCGCTGCCGACGAGGCCGCTGCCGACGAAGCCGCTAAGGTCACCGCCCCAGAGGCCAGGAGAGATTGAAATGCCGAAGATGAAGACGCATCGCGGTGCGGCCAAGCGGTTCAAGGTCACCGGGAGCGGCAAGCTGATGCGCCGCCAGGTGGGCATGAACCACATCCTGGAGAAGAAGCCGACCAAGCGCACCCGGCGTCTCAAGCGCGAGGAGCCGCTGTCCGGCGGCGATCGTCGCCAGGCCAACCGCCTTCTCGGTCGCGCCTAGACTGCCTGTCCTATGGCCAGAGTGAAGCGTGCGGTCCACGCCCGGAAGCACCACCGGGCGATCCTGGAACAGGCCCAGGGGTACTACGGCAACAAGAGCCGGTCCTACCGGGCCGCCAACGAACAGGTCATGCACTCGCTGCGCTACGCCTATCGTGACCGGCGGGCTCGCAAGGGCGACTTCCGGCGCCTGTGGATCCAGCGCATCAATGCCGCCGCCCGTCAGCACGACATGAGCTACAGCCGCTTGATCGACGGACTGCGCCGTGCCGGCGTCGAGGTCGATCGCAAGATCCTGGCTGACCTGGCGGTCCGGGATGCACCCGCCTTCGCCGCCCTGGTCGAGGTGGCTCGGGCTGCGCCCCACGACGGCGCCCCGGCTCGGGCGCCGGCCGAGTCCGCACCGACCGGGTAGCGGCCGCCCCCGTTGGCCGGGCCCGGGCCGCTCGGAGCCCGGCACCAGAAGGTCGTCCGCCTCCGCCGCCTGGTTGCCCGCCGTAGTGCACGGGTCGCAGAGCACGCCTTTGTCATCGAGGGGGAGACCCTGGTGTCGGAGGCTCTCGCCGCCGGTGTGGTGGTCGAGGCCGTCTTCGTGGCCGACGGTCATGTCCACCTTCCCGTCGTGCGCCAGGCTGATGCCGAGGGGTACCGGGTCCACCGGTTGGCCTCCGGGGTATTGGAGCGGGTGGCGGGCACGGTGACGCCCCAACCCGTCCTGGCCGTGGCCCGGTCGTGTGACGTACCCCTCGAAGCGGTGGTCGAGGCCGGCTTGGTGGTGATCTGCGTCGACGTGCGCGATCCTGGCAACGCCGGCAGCATCCTGCGCTCGGCCGAGGCAGCAGGGGCCGGGGCGGTAGTCTTCTGCTCAGGTTCGGTGGACGTGTTCAACCCCAAGACCGTCCGTTCGTCTGCCGGCTCGCTGTTTCATGTTCCGGTCGTGTCGGGAGGCGATCCGGTTGAGGTGCTGCAACGAGTGGGTCAACGGGGGTTCCGCCGACTGGCGACCGCGGTTCGAGAGGGCCGCTCCTACGATGAGACCGACCTGCTCGGCGCCGTGGCCGTAGTCCTCGGCAACGAGGCCCAAGGGCTACCACCCGGGCTCGACGATCATCTCGACGGGTACGTCACCATCCCCATGGCCGGCCGGACCGAGTCGCTCAACGTAGGTATGGCCGCAGCCCTGATCTGCTTCGAGGCCCTCCGCCAACGCAGGCTGAGGTCATGACCGCTCGCGTCGACCTCGACGACCTCGCCGTGGCCACGATCGTGGTTGACCCCGACGGACGGGTGGCGGCGGCCAACGCCACGGTCGCCGAGCTGGTGGGGTCGACGGCCGAGCACCTCGTCGGGCGGCCCCTCGACGAGCTCCTCAGGCCGGAGGGCGCCACCGACGATGGGGTCGAGGGTGAAGACGAGGGTCGGGCCATGTGCCTTCGTTGCGGCGATGGGCGGGAGTTGGCGGTGCGGGCCCTCTCCCGGTCGAGGGCCGGCGCCGGTGGCGCGTGCACCACGGTCGTGGTCCTGCGTCCCTTGGCCAAAGGCGGGGCCGAGCCGGTCGGCCCCTCGGGGATCGAGGTCATCTCCACCGTGAGCCACGAGCTGCGGTCCCCCCTGACCTCGGTGAAGGGCTACACCTCCCTGCTCCTCAGCCGCTGGGACCGCTTGAGCGACGACCAGAAGAAGACCATGCTCGAACAGGTCCACCACGACGCCGACCGGGTCACCCGCCTCGTGAGCGAGCTGCTCGACATCAGCCGCCTCGAAACCGGTCACCTGCAGCTGCGGTTCCAGACCGTGGCCCTCCCGAGCATCGCCTCCTCGGTGGTGGCCAAGCTGACCTTCGAGTACCCCGAGCTGGAGTGCACCCTCGCCTTCGCCGAGGGCTTCCCGCCTGTGCTGGCCGATCCCGACAAAGTCGAGCAGGTGCTGACCAACTTGGTGGAGAACGCAGCCAAGTACGCCAGTCTCAAGGGCATGACGGTGTCGGGCACGGTGGCGGGCAACTCGGTGTCGGTGGCCGTGGCCGATACCGGTGAGGGCATCCCACGGACCGACCTGCCCCACATCTTCACCAAGTTCTACCGGCGCGACCAGGGCCGGCCCAGTGGCTCGGGTCTTGGTCTGTGGATCAGCCGCGGGCTGGTCGAGGCCCACGGGGGCCGACTCGACGCAGACAGCGTGGAGGGCCGAGGCAGCGTGTTCAGCTTCACCCTTCCCCTCGACACCGACGCTGGAGGGGCAGCATCGTGAACGGGGGCGGCCCGGGCGAGGATCGCGAGGGCCGATCCTCCGACGTCGACGCCCTGGTGGGGGAGGCCCTGGCCCGCGTGGCCGAAGCCGACACCTCCGAGAAGTTGCGTGAGCTCGCGACCGAGCTGACGGGCAAGCGGTCCCCGCTGTCCCGGGCCAAGGCGGGCCTCGCCGCGCTGGAGGCGGGGGAGCGACGGGCGGCGGGCATGGCCCTCAACGCCGCTCGCCAGGCCGTCGAAGCGGCACTGGAGTCCAGGCGGCTCGAGCTGGTGGCGGCCGAGCGGACGGCGCTGCTGGAGGCCGAGCGACTCGACCTGAGCGAGGTCGTCCCCGGCCGCCGGCGGGGCCATCTCCATCTGGTGACCCAGGCCCGGGACCGCCTGGAGGACACCTTCATCGGGATGGGTTACACCGTGGCCGAGGGACCCGAAGCCGAGAGCGACTGGTACAACTTCGAGGCGCTGAACTTCCCCGCCGGCCACCCGGCCCGGGAGATGTACGACACCTTCTACCTCGAGCTGGGCCCGCCGGAGTCGACGCTGTTGCGCACGCACACCTCGCCCGTGCAGATCCGGATCATGGAGAGCAGCGAGCCACCGATCTATTCGGTCATGCCCGGCCGCTGCTACCGCATCGACACCCCTGATGCATCCCACCTGCCCGTGTTCCACCAGATCGAAGGGCTGGTGGTCGATCGGGGCATCACGTTCGGTGCCCTGGCCGGCACCCTCGACGCCTTCACCGAGGCCTACTTTGGCCAGGGCTTTCGCTCCCGGTTGCGACCGTCGTACTTTCCCTTCACCGAACCTTCGGCCGAGTTCGACATCACCTGCGTCTTCTGCAAGGGCGAGGGGTGCCGCACCTGCGGGCGCACGGGGTGGCTGGAGCTGGGTGGCTGCGGGATGGTGCATCCCAACGTCTTCGCCGCCGTGGGCTACGACCCAGAGGTGTGGTCGGGCTTCGCCTTTGGCTTCGGCATCGACCGCCTGGTCATGATGCGCCACGGCATCGACGACATCCGCGAGCTGATCACCAACGACGTCCGCTTCTTGGAGCAGTTCTGACCGGGGTTCCGGGGACCCCTCACCTCTCGGCCCGGCCGGTGGAGGCGCCACTACCCGCGGAACGTCTCTACTGACGAGTAGAGGCGAGGCCGCGAGTACGGTAAACGCCTCAAAAACCCACCTGGGCGGAGACTTTGACTCGTTCTCCCTCTCGCGCTCGGCGCCATTACGACAACGAGATCTATCCGACCGTCGGCGTTGCTCCTGATGGGCGGGTTGACGTTGCCTGGTACGACCGGCGGAACGACCCCACGTACACGGCTGGAGCCGATGCCCGAGCGTTTCAGGACATCCATCATCGCTATTCGAAGCATGGCGGTCAGACCTGGGCCGAGCGACGGGCATCCGCCGCCAACGCAACTCGGCCGGGGCCAGGAGGGGAGGGCGCTACCTTGGGCAGGTGCGGGTTCCTCTTTCTGGCTGCGCGAGTTCGTACCGCTCGACCTCCCCGTAGAGGAGGTCGTGGCCACGCTGGACGACCTCGGGTTGGCGGTGGAGTCGGTCACCCGGGTGGGGGAGGGGCTCGGCGGTGTGGTGGTGGCCCGGGTGTTGGAGATCGCCGCCATCGCCGGGGCCGACCGCATCCGGGCCGTGACGGTGGACGCCGGGGGAGGCCACCCGTTCCCGTGGTGTGCGGGGCCTGGAACTTCTCCGTGGGCGACCTCGTCCCGCTCGCCACGGTCGGCACCGTGTTGCCGGGGGGATGGAGATCGCCGCCCGCACCATGCGAGGAGCTCGGTCGGAAGGCATGTTGTGCGCCCCCGACGAACTGGGTCTGCCCGGCGGCCATGAAGGCATCCTGGTGCTGGCCGAGCCCGGGCGGGGGCTTCGCCGCCGGGCACGGAACTGGCCGAGGCCCTCGGCCTGGCCCCCGACACCGTGCTCGAGCTCGAGGTCAACGCCAACCGGCCCGACGCCATGTCGGTGGCCGGGGTGGCGCGGGACCTGGCCGCCCGCCTCGGTCTGGCCTTCACCCTTCCCGACAGGGTGACCGGAGCCGGCCAGCCGGTCCCGCTGGCCGACCCCGTCTCGGTGCGCCTCGATGATCCCGAGCGCTGTGGGCGCTTCGTCGCCCAGGTCCTCACCGGCGTCAAGGTCGGCCCTTCACCGGCCTGGATCGTCCAGCGCCTGGAACGGGCCGGGATGCGGGCCGTCAACAACGTGGTCGACGCCTCCAACATGGTGATGCTCGAGTTGGGACAACCGACCCACCCCTACGACCTGGCCCGCCTGCCCGGGCGGGGCCTGGCGGTCCGGCGGGCCCGTCCGAACGAGTCGCTGGTCACCCTCGACGGGGTGACCCGGACCCTCGACGTCGAGGACCTGGTGATCTGCGACGGCCTCGACCGGCCGGTGGGCATCGCCGGAGTCATGGGAGGGGCCTCCTCGGAGATCGACGCGGCCACCACCGAGGTGGTGCTGGAGGCGGCCTGGTTCGACCCGCTGTCGGTGGCCCGCACCGCCCGGCGCCACAAGCTGCGCAGCGAGGCGTCGGCCCGCTTCGAGAAGGGGTGTGACTGGACCGGCATCGACCGGGCTGTGGCCCGCGTCTGCGACCTCCTGGCTCCCGCCGGCGTCCTACCGGCCGGCCCCCCGGTCGATGTCGGAGGTCGCCTGCCCGACCGGACGCCGGTCCTCCTACGTGTGGCCCGGGTGGAGGAATTGTTGGGCACGGGTCTCGGTGCCGATGACATCGCGCCCCTCCTCCACCCCATCGGCTTCACCGCCACCACCTCGGGCGACGGCTGCCTGGAAGTGGCCCTGCCTCCCTGGCGCCTCGACAGCACGGCCGAGATCGACGTGGTGGAGGAGATCGCCCGTCTGTACGGCTACCGCCGCATCCCGCCTACCGTGCCCCGAAGCCCCGTCGGTGGCGGCCTGACGCCCTACCAACGCGACCGCCGGCGGCTGCGCCAGATCCTCGCCGGCGCCGGCGCCGACGAGGCCTGGTCGGCGACGTTCCTCTCGGTCGCCGACCTGATCCGCTGCGGGCTCGATCCGGCCGCGGCCGTGGTCGTGTCCAACCCGCTCGTGGCCGAGGAGTCACGGCTGCGCCCGTCGCTGCTGCCGGGCCTGGCGGCGTCCTTGGCCTACAACGCCCGTCATCGCCGGTCCGACGTGTCATTGTTCGAGATCGGTCACACCTTCCGCCTCCCGGCGTCGGGCGACCACCACCTTCCCGACGAGGCCGAGTTCCTGGCCTACGCCGTGGCCGGCGGGGACGCCACCGAGGCGGTCACCGTGTGGCATCTGGTGGCCGACGGGCTGGTCCTCGACGATTGGCGGCTCGAGGCCACCACCGCTCCGGGCCTGCACCCCACCCGTACGGCTCGGGTCTGGTGCGACGACGTCGAGGTGGGCCTCGTGGGCGAGATCGACCCCGAAGTCCTGTCGGCCTACGAGATCGACCGACGGGTGGCATGGCTGGAGCTCGACATGGCCCGCCTGCTGGCCGCTCCCCATGGGGCCGGGACGTACCGGCCCGTGAGCCGATTCCCCTCCAGCGACGTCGATCTGGCCTTCGAGGTCGACGAGGCCACCCCGGCGGCCGAGGTGGAGGCCACCCTGCGAGCCCGCGGTGGCCCCCTGGTCGTGGGCCTGCGCCTCTTCGACGTCTACCGGGGCGACCGGGTGGCGCCGGGGCGTCGCAGCCTGGCCTGGACGGTGCGCTTCCAGGCCCCCGACCGCACCCTCACCGACGAGGACGTGGCCCGGGCCCGTCGTCGCCTGGTCGAGGCGGTCGAGGAACGCCATCCCGCCAGCCTGCGGGGCTGAGCTCGTAGGTCCACCGGCGGGCGGGGGTGCCCTCCTAGGATCGGCCGCCGTGTCGCTCCCGAGTGTCGCCACCTACGTGCGGGAGGAGTTCACCCCCGACGAGGCCGACGTGTTGCGGCGCTACGTCACCAATGTGGAGGGCCCGGTCTTCGCCCTGGTGAACCTCCCTGAAGTGGTCAAAGGGGCGCTCTTCGCCCGCTACAGCCGCACCCACAAGAGCCTGCGCCGGCTCTTCCTGGACGAGTTCGTCGGCGACCTCGACATCGAGGGGGACCTGTCGGTCGACGCCACCGTAGGCCTCGAGCGGGCCGAGCGACTCTACGACACGGTGTTCCTCGAGTACGGCGACGACTCGGTGGCTCAGCTCGGAGGTGTCCACCTGGCTTGTGAGCAGGCCTCCAACATCCTCACCAAGGTGCTGGAGCGGGGCCGTCTCATGTCCTACCTGGAGCAGTCGACCCGCTACATCGCCTACGACGATCGCCTCGGCGGCCGTTACCGCTACTTCCGTGACCCTGAGCTGCTGGCCTCGCCGCTCGGCACCCGTTACGTGGGTGACATGGACCGCCTCTTCGACACCTACGCCGAGCTGGTGCCCCTGGTCCAGGAATGGTGCCGCCAGCGCTATCCCAAGGCCGACGGCGACTCCGACTTCGTGCACCGCCGGTCGACCCGGGCCAAGGCCCTCGACGCCGTCCGGGGCATCCTGCCGGCTGCATCGTTGTCGAATGTGGGCATCTACGGCACCGGTCAGGGCTACGAGGCCCTGCTCATGCGGATGCGGGCCCATCCCCTCCCCGAGGCCAGGGCCTACGCCGAGCTCATGCTGCACGAGCTGCGTAAGGTCATCCCTTCGTTCCTGACCCGCATCGACCGCCCCGATCGGGGCGGAGCCTGGACCGGGTACCTGCGGGCCACCAGGGACGCCACCGCTCAGGTGGCAGGCGAGCTCTTCGCCGAGTCCGGCTCCGAGGACACCCGAGCCTCACCGCAGGTGACGCTGGTCGACTTCGATCCGGATGGCGAGGACAAGATGCTCGCCGCCATGCTCTACCCCCACGTGGATCTGCCCGAGGTCCGCATCCTCGAGCGGGTGCGGGGGTTGAGCGGCGAGGAGCGCGCCGCGGTGGTGGCCGCCTACGTGGGCGACCGCACCAACCGACGGCACAAGCCGGGGCGGGCGCTCGAGCGGACGTTCTACCGCTTCGACGTGTGCGCCGACTACGGGGCCTTCCGCGACCTGCAGCGACACCGCATGTTGACCATCGACTGGCAGCCTCTGTCGCCCCGGCTCGGCTACAGCCTGCCCGAGGCGGTCATCGAGGCGGGCGGGGAGCGCCGCTTCGCCGAGGCCATGGACCGGTCGGCCGCCCTGCACGAGGAGTTGGCCGGGGACTTCCCCCAACAGGCCACCTATGCGGTGTCCCTCGCCTACCGGCTGCGCTTCTCGTTGCAGCTCAACGCCCGCGAAGCCATGCACATGCTGGAGTTACGGACCACCCCCCAGGGCCATCCTTCCTACCGGCGCCTGTGCCAACAGATGCATCGCCTGATCGCCGAACAGGCCGGACACCGGGCCGTGGCCCAGTTCATGCGCTTCGTCGACCACGGTGAACCGGGCCTGGAGCGCCTGGAGGCCGAACGTCGCTCGGAGCGGCGTCGCCAGCCGGGCTGAGGGAGCCCGATCCCGAGGCGCCTGTTGGTGGAGTGCCTGTCGTTGCTGGTGGGGTTGCCGGCGACCATCAAGGTCCGCAATACTGGCCTCCCGGCGGGTGGATCTGGAGGTACCTGTGCGCGCCATCAAGTCCCGAGCTCTCCACCGACGACCGCGGCAACATCGCGTCGTGGCCCTGGTCGCCGTGGCCGGCGTGGCTGTCGCCGGAGCGGCGGCCACCGGTAGTCACACCGTGCGTCCGGGTGAGACGCTTTCGGAGATCGCCACCGACCACGACGTGGCCATGGCCGACCTGGCCAAGGCCAACGACATCGGAGACGTCAACCGGGTCCGCGCCGGCCAGGTCCTCACCATGCCGGGCCAAAAGGAAGAGGGCAAGG
>JAUJNB010000019.1:39139-40198 GCA_030446545.1 Acidimicrobiales bacterium
CGCCCAGGAAGACGGCCAGGAGGCCACCCCGGTGCACCTCCACACCGTCGCCCCGGGCGAGACCCTCTCGGGCATCGCCCGCACCTACGGCGTGTCGGTCCGAGAACTGGCCGAGGCCAACGGCATCGGCGACATCAACCGCATCCGGGCGGGTGACCGCCTGGCCGTCAGCGGCACCGGGTCGGGCTCCTCCACCGGGCCGGTCGGCGGGGGAGGAGTCGACACCTCCCGGTTCCCGGCTCGCCTGCAGGCCTCACCCGAACGTCTCGCTCTGGTCCCCACCTTCGAGCGTTGGGCCGGCGAGTACGACGTCCCGCTCGACCTGCTCATGGCCATGACCTGGTTGGAGTCCGGATGGCAGGCCGACGTCGTCTCGTCGGCCGGTGCCATGGGCATCGGCCAGATCATGCCCGACACGCTGACGTGGATGGAGGATGTCCTGATCGGCGTCCCCCTCGACCCCTTCGACCCCAACGACAGCATCCGCATGTCGGCCCGTTACCTCCGTTGGCTCCTCGACCGCACCGGCGGGGACCAGGCCACTGCGCTGGCCGGCTACTACCAGGGCCTGGGTGCGGTGCAGACCTCGGGGATCTTCCCGTCAACCCGGGCGTACGTCGATGATGTCCTTGCCTTCCGTGACCGACACTTCTGAACCCGGGCAAGATTTCTACGGCCGTCCTGACCAGCCTCGACGCGCGTCGCTGCTGGTCAGCACCCCGGTTTCCACCGCGCCATCTGCTTGACATCCAGGCTCCGGGCGTGGCAAGAAAGGTCGGTTCCTCTCGCCGGGTCGCTCACATGGTCCGACGTGGTGCTCGAGGTACCGGGGCCGAGGGGCCCAGCGCAGCTCAGTAGCAAACGTCTCCAGGTCTGACCGACGTGGACAGCCTCGGCTGCTTGCGCCGGTCGAGCCGATCGACGGCCCCAACGGCTCGCTGGGCACCTCCCACCCGACGCCCCGACCAGCTGGCGGGGCGACGGCCGGTGCGGCCAACCGGGCGGGGAATGGATAGAGTCCGGCGCCGGTTCTCCCGCCTGACCACCTGCTCACTCTCC
>JAUJNB010000041.1 GCA_030446545.1 Acidimicrobiales bacterium
GCCCGCTCCTCCAAGGCCAACCACGGGCGCAAGCCCAACGCCGGGCGGGGTTGACCCGCTTCTCCAACAACCGGTGAAGGTGCCGCCGCCGCCCGAGGCGCGCCTCGACCCGCTCGTCGAACAGCTCGGTGGCCTCGAGGTCTCCGACCCCTACCGCTGGCTGGAGGACGGCGACTCGCCCGAGACCCGGGCCTGGGTCGACGCCCACAACCGGCGCACCCGCTCCGTCCTGGACGATCTTCCCGCCCGGGCCGGCCTGCGCCGGCGCCTCGAACAGCTCCTGCGGGCCCCGTCGGTGACGTCACCCCATCTGGCCGGTACCCGTCTCTTCACCCGGGAGCGGGGCGGGGACCGTGACCAGACCGTGTTGGTGCTGCGCTCGGCCGTCGACCCGCTGGCCCCTCCCCGCACCCTGGTCGACCCGGCCACCACGGGTGACGCCACCGTTGCCCTCGACTGGTTCCACCCCTCACCCGACGGTGCCCTGGTGGCCTACGGGACCTCGGCGGCGGGTGACGAGCGCAGCACCCTGCGGGTCCTCGACGTGGCCACCGGCCAGCTGCGGCCCGACGTCATCGCCCACACCCGGGCCGCCAGCGTGGCCTGGCTGGCCGACGGCTCCGCCTTCGCCTACACCCGCTACCCCGACCCGGCCACCGTCGCCCCCGAGGAAGCCGGCTACCACCGCACCGTGTGGTGGCACGTCCTCGGCCAGGACCCCGCCGGCGACGAACTGGTGTGGGGCGACCACGACGTACCCGATCCCACCGCCTGGCCCCACGTGTCGCTCAGCCGGAACGGCCGTTGGCTCCTGGTGCACGTGTCGCTCGGCTGGAGCCGGGTCGACGTGCACCTCGTCGACCGGCACACCGGGGCCCGCACGGCGTTGATCGAGGGGGAGGAGGCGGTGACCTCGCTCGAGGTGGTGGGTGACCGGCTCTACGGCACCACCACGTTCGGGGCCCCGCGGGGACGGGTGGTCACAGCCCACCTCGCCGCCCCTCAGGTCGACCAGTGGGAGACGATGGTGGCCGAGAGCGACGCCGTCATCGAGGGCGTGGCGGTGGCCGGGCCCTCGCTGCTGGTGGCCTCCACCCGGGTGGCCGTGGCCCAGCTCCACCGCTACCGCCTCGACGGCAGCGGTGACATCGCCGTCGAGCTCCCCGGCCTGGGGAACCTCGCCGGCCTCGACGCCGACCCCGACGAAGAGCTGGCCTTCGTCGCCTTCAGCAGCTTCGCCCGTCCACCGGCCCTGTGGCGCTGGACCCCGTCGGGTTTGGAGCCCTGGGGGGGCGCCGGGTCGGACCAGGTCCTCGAACCCGGCGACTACGAGGTGCACCAGGTTGCCTACCCCTCCACCGACGGCGCGGAGGTGCCCCTGTTCCTCGTCCACCGGGCGACGACCCGGCCCACCCCGGACACGCCGGTCGTGTTGACCGGCTACGGCGGCTTCGCCATCGCCAACGGCCCGGCCTGGTCGCCCTCGGCGGTGGCCGTGGCCGACGCCGGAGGCATCTGGGCCGTGGCCGGCATCAGGGGCGGCTCGGAACACGGCGAGGACTGGCACCGGGCGGGTATGCGCCGGCACAAGCAGCAGAGCTTCGACGACTTCGCCGCCGCCGCCGACTGGCTGGTGGTCGAGGGGATGACCTCCCGGCCCCGGCTGGCCATCAGGGGCGGCAGCAACGGCGGGCTGCTGGTGGGCGCCGCCCTGACGCAGCGTCCCGACCTGTGTCGGGCGGTGCACTGCGCCGTGCCCCTGCTCGACATGGTGCGCTTCCCCCGCTTCCTCATCGCCCGACTGTGGATCGCCGAGTACGGCGACCCCGAGGTGGCCGAGGAGCTGGCCTGGTTGCACGCCTGGTCCCCCTACCACCGGGTGGTCGAAGACACCTGCTACCCGGCCGTCCTGCTCACCACCGCCGAGAGCGACAGCCGGGTCGACCCCTGCCACGCCCGCAAGTTCGCGGCCCGCCTGGGCGCCGCCACCGCCTGTGGGAGCGAGCACCCGGTGCTCCTCCGGGTGGAGACCCGGGCCGGTCACGGGGCGGGCAAGCCGGTGGGCAAGCAGGCCGACGAAGCGGCTGACGTCCTCGCCTTTTTGTTCGACCAGCTGGGCGTGGACCTCCCGGCCTGAGCACCTCCCCCCTCCTGCGTCAGCGTTCTGGTGACGCAGAGCACAGGCTCGTCGGCCGGTTTCCGTCACCGGAAGGGAGCCGGGAGCGCCCCGAGGTGCGAGTCGGCGGTCAGCGGGGTAGCACCCGCCCAGCCATGACCACTGCCGATCCCGTCGCCGTCGCCCTCGACGCCGGCCTGCGCTACGTCACCGACCTCAAGCCGGGCATCAGCCGTCGGCGCCAGGGCAAGGGCTTCTCCTACCGCCGGGCCGACGGCTCGGTCATCACCGATCCCGAGGAGCGGGCCCGCATCGATGCCATCGTCATCCCTCCGGCCTGGACGGAGGTGTGGATCTGCACCCGTCCCGACGGGCACATCCAGGCCACAGGCCGAGACGACCGGGGCCGCAAGCAGTACCGCTACCACCCCCGCTGGCGCGAGGTGCGCG
>JAUJNB010000042.1 GCA_030446545.1 Acidimicrobiales bacterium
GCTCCTACTGGTTCTCCGACAAGCTGGCCATCAGGGCGGCCCGGGCCGTGCCCGCTTCAGAGGCCGAGATGCCGGAGTACTTCGCCATCGTCCGGGAGCTGAGCCAGCGCGCCGGGATGCCCATGCCCCGCCTCTTCGTCACGCCCGACCTCCAACCCAACGCCTTTGCCACCGGGCGCAACCCCGAGCATGCAGCGGTGGCCGTGACCCGGGGGATCCTCGAGATCTGCGACTGGGACGAGCTTCGGGGCGTCCTGGCCCACGAGCTCAGCCACGTCGGGAACCGAGACATCCTCATCGGCTCGGTGGCTGCGGCCATCGCCACCGCCATCACCTACCTGGCCTACATGGCCCAGTGGGCGGCCGTCTTCGGCGGCGGCGGTCACGACGACGAGAGGCCCAATCCGCTCGCCCTGCTCGCCACCGCCCTCCTGGCCCCGCTGGCCGCCGGACTGTTGCAGGCGGCCCTCAGTCGCAGCCGGGAGTTCGAGGCTGACCGAAGTGGTGCTCATCTCGTCGGCACCGGCGAGCCCCTGGCCCGGGCCCTGCTCAAGCTGGAGCAGGGGGCACGGGCCGTTCCCATGAACGTCCAACCCAGCCTGGCCCAGGCCTACATCGTGAACCCCCTGAGCGGCCGCCGGGTCCAGTTCGCCAACCTGTTCCGCACCCATCCCCCAGTAGAGGAGCGGGTGGCTCGACTGCGGACCCGGGAGTGGGCCCGATAGGTCACAGGGTCCCGGCAGAACCACGAGGAGTGGCGGGAACCGGCAGTTTGGTGTAGAAACCGGGCGATCATGTCGACCCGGTTCTCTGCTCGGACGCGTGCCACCGTGGTGGTGGTGATGGTTGTGGTCTCGCTGGGCCTGTCCGGAACATGGTCGGCCGGCGCCAGCGACTGCCTGCTCGGGCTCTGCGTGCACGACGACCCCACCACCACGATCGCGCCACCGCCACCGGTCGACGGGGCGCCGCCGGGGGAGACCCCGGGCGACACCCCTCCCGCCGGCGAGCCCGGGGCTCCTTCCCCACCGGCGGGTCAAGCCCCCGGTGCCGAGCCGGCACCGGTGGGCTCGGATGCCGATGCGCCACCACCACCGCTTCCCGGTGACGGTGATGTCCCCCCGGCCGACGCCGGTCCCTTCCCGGAGAACCTGCGACGCCTGCAGAACTCGGTGAAGCGCAGCGGCGCCAGCAACACCAGCGCGCTGATCGAGGCCCTCGCTCCGCTCGGCGAGTTCGGCGTCAGCCCCGAAGAAGCGGCTCTCACCGGCTTCGGCCGCTTTCCCGTCGCCGGCCAGGCCAACTACACCCACGACTGGTGGTTCCCCCGCTTCGGCCCGGGTTGGCGCCTGCACATGGGCACCGACATCTTCGCGGCCATGGGTACCCCGGTGCGAGCCCCGAGCGACGGCAAGGTACGCATCACCAACAGTGGGCTGGGTGGCCTGGCCGTCTACGTGGTCCAGCCCGACGGCACCTTCTGGTACCTCGCTCACCTTGCCGGTCTGGCCGAGGGCCTCACCGAGGGCACGCCCGTCAGCCTGGGCCAGGTGGTGGGCTTCGTCGGCGACTCGGGCAACGCCCGGGGGGGTTCGCCCCACGTGCACGCCGAGTTCCACCCCGGCGGGGGAGCGGCCGTCGACCCCAAGGCCATGCTCGACCAGTTCCTGGCCGACGCCATCGCCGAGGCCTCCGCCATGATCGAGCGGGCCGCAGAGGCGGCCCGGGTGGAAGAGGACGTGGCCGGCGTGCAGGCCCCGGGCCAGGTCCGACAGCCTCCCCCCTTGGTGGAGCCGCCGCGCTCGGCCCTCCTGTGGGCCTCGGCCATGAGCCCGAGCGGTGGCGCCCTGGCCCTGGCCGAGGCCGAGGCCTCCCGCATCGCCGGCACGGTGCAGTGGGACCGGTTGCAGGGCCGGTCGTCGGCCAACGACGGCGCCTGAGAAAAGAGCCGCGACCCGGCGGGTCAGTCCCGAAAGTTGTTGAACTGCAGGGGCAGCTCGAGCTCGGAGTCCTTCAAGGCGGCGATGACGGCCTGCAGGTCGTCACGCTTCTTCCCGTTCACCCGCAAGGAGTCGCCCTGGGTCTGGGACTGGATGCCCTTGAGGCCGAGGCCCTTGATCAGCTTGTTGAGCTCCCGTGCGGTCTCGCTGGAGATCCCCGCTCGTAGCCCGGCCCGCTGACGCACCGTGGACCCGGCGGCCTCTTCCACTCGTCCCCAGTCGAGGACCTTGAGCGACAGCTTGCGACGGACGAACTTCTCCTCCAGCACCTGGCGCAGGGCTGCCAGCCGGTCCTCGGTGCCAGAACGCAGCGTGATCTCATCCTTGCCCAACTCGACCACCGAGCCGGTGTCCTTGAAGTCGAAGCGGGTGCTGGCCTCACGCTGGGCCTGGTCCACGGCGTTGCGGACCTCCTGCTCGTCGACCTCCGATACGACATCGAAGCTGGGCACGCCGCCACGCTATCGTGACCCCTCCACGGGTCGGTACCCAAGCGGCCAAAGGGAGCAGGCTGTAAACCTGCCG
>JAUJNB010000020.1:0-5849 GCA_030446545.1 Acidimicrobiales bacterium
TCCGGCGAGCGGGGGAGTGGGCCCGCCCCGTCGCCCTCGCCGGCGAGCAGCTCCTTCCCGTGCTGGATCCCCTCGCCCCTCTCTTTCCCGAGGGCGCCCTGCGCCGAGGGTCGACGGTCATGGTCGAGGGGGGGGCAGGTGCCACCTCGCTGGCCCTGGCCCTGGGCGCGGCCGCCTCGGTCAAGGGGTCGTGGGTGGCCGGGGTTGGCCTGGCTTCACCCGGACTGCTGGCCGCAGCCGAGCTGGGGGTGGCCCTGGAACGGGTGGTGGTGGTCCAGGCCCCTGCGGACAGGTGGGCCACAGTGGTGGCCGCGCTGCTCGACGCCGTCGACCTGGTGTGGGCCGGGCTGGCCCGCCGGGTGTCACCCGGCGATGCCCGGCGCCTGGCCGCCCGGGCTCGGGAGCGGGGCTCGGTCCTGGTGCCGCTGGCCCCTTGGGTCCCGGGGTCCGGCGGTTCCCGAGCGGCGCGCGGCGCCGGTCCCGTCGGTGGTGCGCCCGACGGCAGCGCCCCCGACGGCAGCGCCCGGCTTTCAGGCGGCAGTGCTTGGCCCGTACCGGCCGACGTCCGCCTGCGCACCGTCGTCTCGTCACCCTCGTCGGGCTGGGTCGGCCCTACCGGCGACGGCGCCGGGCGCCTGGAGGCCCGCCGGGTGGAGGTGGTGGCCGTCGGCCGGGGAGCGTCGGCTCGGGAGCGTCGGGTGGCCCTGTGGCTGCCCGGTCCCCACGGTGGAGTGGCGCCGGCTGATCCAGGTCCGACCCCCCTCCGTTCTTTGTCGCATTAGCGCTGTCCCGGGTGGTCAAGGCGACAAAGAACGATGGTGGAGCGGGAGGGGGAGCGGTGACCGTCGCCGGCGGGGAGGCACCGGTGCGCACGCTGGTGGTGTGGTGCCCCGACTGGCCGATCGTGGCCGCCGGTCGGGATGCCGATGCCGCGGTGGCGGTGATGGCCGCCGGGGCGGGGGAGCGGGGTCGGGTGGCGGCCTGCTCGGCTGGGGCCCGGGCTCAGGGCGTGCGCCGGGGCCTGCGCCGGCGGGAGGCGGAGGGACGCTGTCCCGGCCTGGAGGTGATTGCCGCCGACATCGACGGCGAGGCCCGGGCCTTAGAGGCCGTGGCTGGCGCTGTGGCCTCGCTCACCCCTCGGGTGGAGGTGCTGCGCCCCGGTGCCCTGGCCCTGCCCACCCGGGGCCCCTCGCGCTACTTCGGGGGCGACGAGGCCCTGGCCATTCGGGCCGCCGCCCTGGCCGACGCTGCCATGACGGGGCTGACGGGGCTGACGGGGGGGGAGGCCCGGTGCCGGGTGGGCGTCGCCGACGGGCTCTTCGCCGCCGTGCTGGCGTCCCGCCGGGGACTGGTGGTCGAACCCGGAGCCAGCGCCGCGTTTCTGGCTCCTCTGCCGGTGGCCGTCCTCGAGCACGCCGACCCGCAGGCTGACTCACCGACCGAGCTGAGCGAGCTGGTCGGGCTGTTCCGGCGGCTGGGGCTGCGCAGCCTGGGTGACGTGGCCGGCGTCCCTCCCGCCACCCTGGCCGGGCGCTTCGGCCCCGCCGGCGCCCGGGTCTCCCGACTGTGCCGGGGCCTCGACGACCGTCCCCCTCGCCCCCGGATCCTGCCCCCCGACCTCAGTGTGGTCGCCGAGCTCGACCCTCCGGCCACCCAGGTGGAGGCGGCCGCCTTTGTGGCTCGCAGCCTGGCCGGGGAGCTGGCCGAGCGCCTGGCCGCACGAGGCCTGGCCTGTGCCCGGGTGTGCATCGAAGCCGAGACCGAGCACGGCGAAACCCTGTCGCGGCGGTGGCGCACCGAGGGTCTGGTGCTTGCCCCGGCCCTGGTGGAGCGCACCCGTTGGCAACTCGACGGGTGGTGCAACGGGACGGCGGCGCCGCAGTCGACCGAGGGGCAGTCCAGTGAAGGACGGCCGAGCGGGGGGCAGTCCACCGGGCGGCAGTCCACCGGGGGGCACTCCGCCGAGAGGCGACCGAGCGCGGGGCGACCGAGCGGGGGAATCAGCGTGCTGCGCCTGGTGCCCGAGGAAGTCATGGCCGACCGGGGCCGCCAGCTCGGTTTTTGGGGTGGAGCCACGGCGGCCGACGAGCGGGCGGCCCGGGGGATCGCCCGGCTCCAGGGGTTGCTGGGCCCCGAGGCGGTGGCCGTGCCCCGGCGCCGGGGTGGGCGGGGACCGGCCGAGCAGGTGGTGCTGGTGGCCGCCCACACCGGCCTCCGCTGGAAAGACGACGAACGGGCCGCAGGCCAGCGGGCTGGCGACAAGCGGGCTGGCGACAAGCGGGCTGGCGACAAGACTTCCGCCCCGTGGCCGGGTCGACTTCCGTCGCCCGCCCCCGCCCTGGTCCACGAGAACCCCCTGGCGGCCGAGATCATCGCCGACACGGGGGAGGCCGACAGGGCAGAGGCTGACCGGGGGGAGGCCCACAAGGCAGAGGCACTGTCGGTCACCGGCCGGGGCCTGCTCACTGCCGCACCGCAACGGGTGTCGCTAGCCGGTGGGCCCTGGACCGAGGTGGTGGCCTGGGCCGGTCCCTGGCCAGTGGACGAGCGGTGGTGGGACCCTGGCACCCGTTCACGTCGGGCCCGCATCCAGGTGGTCACCGCTGGAGGCGACGCCTACCTCCTGGCCCTGGCCGGCGGCCGCTGGGTCCTGGAAGCGACCTACGACTGAGGAATCAGCGCCACTCGCCGGCAGGTGCGGCTGCAGGGAGAAAACGGACGCCGGAACGGGCGGGATCATCGGCGGGTGACGGGAGGTAGAGGTCGTCGGGAGAAGCGGGCTCGCCGGCAGGTTCGGCCGAGGGAAGGTAGAGGTCGTCGGGAGAAGCGGGCTCGCCGGCAGGTTCGGCCGAGGGGAGGTAGAGGTCCTCGGGAGGAGTGGGATCGCCGGCAGGTTCGGCCGAGGGGAGGAAGAGGTCGGCGGGAGGAGCGGGCTCAGCGAGGTCGGCCCCGGCCTCGGGCTGCTGCGAAGGGCGAGCACCCAGCTCGTCGAGCACCAACTCGATCAGGGCCAGGCGGTCATCGACGTCGAGGCCGAGCTGGCCCAGCACCTGACCCAGGTCGGCGACGTGGCGCTCGGTCGAGGCCCGAAGCCGGGACTGGGTGGCCACCTGCTCGGTCAGCACGCTCAGGGACTTTTCCAACCGGGCCACCTGGTGGGCCAGATCGTCGATGGTCGGGGTCGTACCGTTGGCGGGGACGGTCCGGGCACCGGCGAAGGTGGGCTCGGCCCCATTGCCATGAGCGCCATTGGACTGGGCACCGTCGTCCGTAGCACCGTGGACCTGGCCGCCGTTGGCGTGGGAGCCGTTGACCGGCACCCCGATGGGAACCGCAGCACTGGCGCCGATGAGTTGGAGCCCACCCTTGGTGTCATAGTTGGGCCGCTCAGGGGCGTCGAGCCTGGGACCTCGTTTCCACACCGACTCACAGCCCGCCTCGAACCGGCCGGGGCACACCGTGCCGCAATCGGGACAGGCGCACGACGTCCGGCCGGCCACCATGGGGTGGCTGCACAGGGACTCGATCTCAAGGCCGAACTCGTGGCACCAACCCATCGCACCATGATAGGGCCTGCCAACGACACTGGTTGACCTCTGTGGGCATTCGACTCTCCGGCCGGACCGGGCCAACCTCGAACGGTACGCTCGGGCCGGTGATGACCAGCAGCGACTCGGGCCAACTTGACGTGCGCGACTACCTCGCCATCGTGCAGCGCCGCAAGCTCACCATCCTGGTGACGGTGGTGGTCGTGGTCGCGAGCGCGCTGGCCGTCTCCTTCCTGCAGACCCCGGTGTACCAAGCCGCCGCCGAGTTGGTGTTCGAGGTCCGCCCGACAGAGGCCCTCCTCGCTCCCGAGGGCGGGGTCATCGGTCCCCAGGTGGCCACGGAGATCGAGGTGATGCAGTCCCGCTCGGTGCGCGAGGCCGTGGCCCAGGAGCTGGGAGCCGAGCCCAACGTGAGCGTGGCTCCGGTGAGTGACACCAGAGTGGTCGCCATCACCGCCGAGAGCACGATGCCGGCGGAAGCGGCCCGCACCGCCAACGTCTACGCCGAGACCTACATCGCCACCCGACGCGACCAACTGATCGCCGAGCTCTTGGCGGCCGGCGAGCAGGTGCAGATCAAGGTGGACGAGTTCGACCAGCAGATCCAGGCGCTCGACCAGCCCCTGGCCGATCTCGATGCCCAAATCGGCGTTGCCGAGCCAGCATCCCGTCAGGCCCTCCTAGCCCAGCGGGCCCGGCTCGAACAGGAGACCAGCACCGAACGGGCCGGGCTCCAGGCCCGTCGGGAGAGCTACGCCAACCAGCTCGACCAGCTCCAGTTGGCCCGCAACCTGACCGAGACCGGCGGCGTCCGGCTGGTATCCAGGGCCGTCGAGCCGAGTGAGTCGGTACGACCCACGCCCGCCCGCAACGGCCTCTTGGCTTTGGTGGTGGGGCTCATGCTCGGGGTCGCTTTTGCCTTCCTGCGCGAGAAGCTCGACGACACCGTCAAGAGCAAGGAGGAGCTGGAACGGGCGACGGATGGCCTTGCCATCCTCGCTCTCATCCCGTCTCTGGTCGAATGGAAGGATCGCACCCGCCCACAGGTGGTGTCGCTGGACGACCCGTCGTCGTCGATCGCCGAGGCCTACCGGTCGTTGCGCACGTCGGTCCAGTTCATCGGGCTGCAGCATCCGGTGCAGGTCATCCAGATGACGAGCCCCAACGCCTCCGAGGGCAAGACCACGACCCTGGCCAACCTCGGCGTGGCGTTGGCCAGTTCCGGGGCACGGGTCATCATCGTCTGCTGCGATCTTCGGCGCCCGCGCGTGCACGAGTTCTTCGGCCTGACCAACACCACGGGGTTCACCTCGGTGCTCCTGGGTGAGATCCCCCTGTCGGCCTCCCTGCAGAGCGTCCCGGGACAGAAGCGGCTGGCCTTGCTGGCCTCGGGCCCGCCGCCTCCCAACCCTTCGGAGCTCCTCGCCTCGCAGCGGACGGCTGAGGTGCTGGCTGCGTTGCGCTCGGAATGTGATGTCGTGCTGGTCGACAGCCCACCCGTGCTGCCCGTGACCGACAGCCTGGTGCTCTCCCGGGCGGTGGACGCCACCATCCTGGTGGGTACGGCCGGGCGCACTACGAGCAAGGAGTACCACCGGGCGGTGGAGCTCCTCCGACAGGTCGACGCCCCGGTGATCGGCTCGGTGCTCAATGGCGTCGACGAGGAAGGCCTCTACGGCTTCGGCTACGGCTACGGCTACTACCGCTCCGAGGAGGAGATGACGGCAGCAAGCAATGGCGAGACGGCCGGACGCAACGGTGGCGGGAAGGCCCCTAAGGGGATCAAGGCCACGATCACGGCTGGCTCGTCCAGGCGCCGCTGACCACCAGTTCGCCATCGACGACGGTAGGAAGACTTCGGTCGTCGCTACGCAGAGGCCCAGGCGTTGGCGGCTATCAAGGCGCTGGAAGGAAGTGGGTTCACCCGTACCCAGACGGATCTGGGGGTGATCAAAGCGTGGCCGCTTGGCCGCCGTCGGTTCGAGCCGTCAAATCAGAGCCGCTCAAAACCTGACCAAGGTAGGGCGAGAGTGGTGAGCGAGCCTACTACTTCGAGCTGCTCGCCCCTCGGGCGGCCCGCCGGTTGCGCTCCACGAGTGTCAGAAGGAAACCACCCGCCGCAAGCGCAGCACCGATCTGGACGAGGGGAGCGGTGCTGTCCGCACCGGTCTTCGGCAGCTTGCCGCTGGCCGACTCCTGCTTGTCCTGGACGGCCTTGACCTTCTGCACCTTGGCAATAACCTGCTGGCCGGGAGCGCCGGGAGCGCCGGGAGCGCCGGGAGCGCCGGGGGCGCCGGGGGC
>JAUJNB010000020.1:5949-28653 GCA_030446545.1 Acidimicrobiales bacterium
GCCGTCCTCGCCGTCCTCGCCGTCCTCGCCGTCCTCGCCGTCCTCGCCGTCCTCGCCGTCCTCGGGAGGCCGGGGCGGGTACTGCACGGCGAAGCAGGCCGGCTCACAGGAGACGCTGGGGGCAGCGTCAGCCGTACCGGGGGTGAGCAGCAACACCAGGGTCGCCGCGATGACGGTGAGCTTGCGGGTCATTTGGACCTCCACCATTGGCGCCGGCGTCTCTGGCGATGGGGAGAGTATGCCCCGCAACCCAGGGTTTGTCGACAACCCTCGCGTTTGGCTACTGATCCGCCACCAATCGGACACGCACAGCCTCGTCCCGGGACAGCACCAGGTTGGCGACCGCTCGGTCGCCTCCCTCGAGACGGGCCCCCTCGACCTCGGCGATGCGCCAGCCGGAAGGCACCGAGACAGAGGCGGAGACCTCCCCATCCACCAACAGTGGCTGGTGGAGCAGATCGAGCTCGTACCACCCACCGGGCAGGGCTTCGACCGAGCCCTGGAGTTGCACTTCCAGGCTGCGGGTGGAGCGGGAGGGGATGCTGAGGAAGGCGGAGTAGACGTTTCGTCCGAGCTCCTCCTCGGCCTCGAGCTGAAGCGGAGCGCCATCCCAAGTGGCGCTGGTGACGTCGAGCGGTGTGTAGAGCGACATGTAGCTGAAGTTCTCCCCCGCCTGGAAGCGTTCGTCGTAGGGGCCGATGACGTAGCGGGGGAGGCCCTCGGCCGGCGCCTGGTTCTCCATGTCGACCCGCAGACGACCGGTCACCTCCAGGCCGTCGCCTTCCGGCCCCGGTCGGAGCTCCACGTCGTAGCTGGTGGTCCGCCGGAAGTAGTAGTCCAACTTGTTGCCCCCAGCGTTTTGGTTCACCACCAGCAGGGAGTCCACGGCGGGGGGCTCGACCCCGCTGGCGACGTCGACTCGTTCCATGAGGGCCTGCTCGTCGTCCCTGGAGAACCAGGCGGCCAGGTGTCCTCCTCGGGCAGGCTCACCCAGGGCCTCGAATATCTCCGCCGGACTGCCGAGGTCGGTGGCGGTGAAGGCATCCACGGCCGCTTGGGCCACGTCACCGATGAAGTCGACCCGGTCGTCCTTCTGGGCGAACTCGATGTAGGCCTGGTTCAAGGTGACGTCGACCACGTTGTTGGCGGTGATGGGCTCGGGCCAGGGGTCCACATCGATCGGCCCGGTGAGGCGAAGGATGGCGGCCAGGCCGATGGGGTCGATGGCGATGACCCCGTCGATGGGCTGGCCGCCCGACTGGGGGTACAGCCCGGCGATGACCCCGCCCACCGTGGGGAGGTCAGGGGAGAGGTTGACGCTCTGCCAGGTGCTGGCCACCTCGAAGCGGCTGTAGCGATCCAGGTAGTCCTAGGAGCGATCAGGTCCTTCACCGCCGGTCCGCCCGCGTTGAGGTCCCGGCTGCGCCCGATGCGCTCGAGGCGCAGGGCGCCGTCCTCGGCGACGAGCTCGCCGTAGCTGCCGATGAAGCCGCCGGTGGCCCGCAGCTCGGCGTTGTTCTGCACGGCGAGGAAGTAACGCCGGGGCTCGTCGGCGCCGAGGATGCCCGGAAGCACGGCGGCGGCGCCCGCAGCCAGCTCGGCGCTGTCGGCGGCGTCCACCAGCCGGCTGTCGAGATCGGCGACCCCGTCCCGTACCGTGGGGAGCAGGAACGCGGTCTCGATGCCGGCCGTGGTGGAGACGGCGCCACGCAGCACCCCGGCAGCCTCGGCCAGCTCGGACGCCAGACGACGTATCTCTTCCACTGGTACCCTGCCACCTGCCACTCTCAGATCATTTGGTGCGCTCGTGGCCACGGTGGCGCCGGTGGACGCCAGCTCTTCTCCGAGGCTGCTCAAAGTGCGGGCGGCGGACAGGTTGGGGCCGAGCACGGGAACGGCGAGGCCGAGCGACACCAGAGGACCGTCGAGACGGCCGGCGGCGGAGGCGAAGGCGGCCTCGGCCCGGTCGAAGGCGGCCCCGGACGCCTCCACGTCTCCCTTCCGTGCCGCAGACAACGCCCGCTCCGTCGCGCCCGCCCCGTCGACCAAGCCGCCGCGGGCCACGACCAGGGCGAGGGCGGCGGGCACCAGGGCAGCGGTGATGGCGGCAACGAGGCCCAGCCCGACCAGGCGGGAGGTGCGGGAGAAGCCGACCGCGGCCGAACGTTTCATCCGGCTCCGACCAGCCACCACGAGGAGGAGCAGCGTCATGAGCGCAGCAGCACTGATCGGTGCCCCCGTCGGGGCCATGCCCCTGTCGGTCAGCACGACCAAGGTGCTGATGGAGGTCTGGATGACGCCGAGGACCAGCAGCGTCAGCCACCAGGACATCGGAACGGTTCGGAGGCGGTGGGGGAGCCCGTCGGGGCGACGCTCGGTCAGGCGACGCCGTCGGCGCAGGCGGTCCTGCGCCACCACCGTGGCGTTGAGCACCGGGACAGCCACGAGGGGCAGGAGCACCAGCAGGCTGAGCGGTGCCGGCGTGGCCGGGTTCACGGCGACGATCAGGGTGGCGAGGATGAACCCGCTGAACAGACAGCCCGACTCCCCGAGCTGGAAGGGCCGGCGTGCACCCGCCGCCACCAGGCCGACCAGGCCGCCAGCCAGAGCCAGGGCTGCGGCGGCCACGCCGTCCTGGCCCACGGCGGCGGCCACGGCGGCGAGGGCGGCGACGGCGGGAGCCGCCACCACCGCGGCGGCCCGGGGCGCGGCGTCCAACAGCCGCAGGGACTCGACGACCACGACGACGAAGCCCACCACCAGGGCGAGGTTGGTGATGGTGGTGCCGGTCGCCCCTGTCTCCAAGCCGAGCAGCACCGCAGCCGTGGCGGCGGCGGCTTCGGCGCTCACCCTCAGGCCGGGGCGGAGGGGCCGGCGGTCGGCAAGCGCCCCCACCCCGGCAAGGAGGATGGCGACGGCCACCAGTCGTAGGGCGACCCCGCTGGGGGGAGCGACCCCGAGGGCCCCGGCCACGGTGGCAAAGGCCACCACCGTGCCCGCGGCCGGGCCCCGGCGCCGGCGCCTCCCCTCGGGTGGTTCCGCCAGACGGTCGGCCCGCAAGGACAGCCAGCCGCCGAGCCCAGCCACGCTCGCGGCCACGACGAAGGTAAGAACGAGGGAAAGTTCGGGCATCACGCGGAGAGAAGCCTGTAGTTGCCGCCTGTCACAGGTCAGATGCTCCCAGAAGGAAGTGGTCGCCGCTGGTCAGCTGATTTCGCCCAGAGAGGACGTGCGGCGCTGAACTTCCAGCTCAGGCCTTATCGGCGTCAGCAACCACCCGGCGAGCCCGTAGCCAGGCTCTAAGGCCCTGGGGTGCGTGATATGGGACCCACACGAGTCGGTAGAGATAAGCGCCCAACAGCCATCCCGGGCCTCGTGCCGCTCGGGGATACCACACCCGGAGGAACGACGTCGTTGGAATCAGCTCCCGGGCGACGATGCCGGCCTTGGCCCGCATCCCTGGCGTGCGAGCAAGTTGCTCGAAGGGGTGGGCAAGGTTGCCGGTCGAGGAGGTTTGAAGCACCAGCTCGACCGAGGTTTCCCTTGCCAGGCCCAAGGCGGTGGCCATGACCCCACCCTCGGGAAGGAGGCGCAGGCCGACTCCGAAGGCGGGCAAGCCGTCCAGGGCTTTTGCCAGCTCCAGGGCGGCCTTCCAGTCATCGACCTCTAGACGGGCCAGGGCCCGAGCCAGGTCGTCGATCGTCTTTTGTTTTCCCACCTCGGCGTGGAGTACCACGTGCAATGCCAAGGCCGCGGGCGCCAACGCCTCGGCCGCACTTCCGCCCACGACCACCGGTCGAACATGCTTCGAGATCACCTCCCAACACCGCTCAGGTGACGCTCCAAGTCGACCGGACAGGGTGTGATGCAGGTCGATGGTGGGCGATCCCGGCCGGTCCCAGTTGCTGGCGTGATCCGCTTGCTCGCCCAGGCCCGCTCCAGCACACCGCAGGACATAACCCAGGCCGCCGAGCACCCTCCCGGCCGTCTCCAGTTGATCGGGTGCCACCAAGAGGTCGACATCGTTGTAGGGCCGAGCGCCACCGTCGTCGTACAGCCAGCGGGCAAAGGACGCCCCCTTCAGCAGAATGGCGCGCACTTCTTGGGCCCGCAGAGCGTCGGCTGTACGCCCGGCCTCCTGGTCGACGACTAGGCCCTGGATCGTGGCCAGCACCGCCCTGCTGGGTGGAGGCGTTTCGACCATCGTCTCCCCACGCTAGTGCCCACCTGCGTTCGCGTCGGATCGGTCCCTCCCGGTACCATCGGGGACCGTGACCTCGTCTGGAGTGCCCATCGAAGCCGACGGGGCGGATGCCAATCAGCCCGGCGGCCCCATTCGGCTGCGGTCAGATGCCGTAGATTGGCGGGAAGTCGAGGGCGAAGTGGTAGCGCTCGATCGGAATAGCTCCACCTATCTGGCGATCAACGCCACCGGAGCGGTGCTGTGGCCAGCACTAGTGCGGGGGAGCAACACCGACGAGCTCGTTGCCCTCCTGCGTTCGGAGTTCGACGTAGACGAGGGCCGGGCACGCGGCGACGTGGAGGCCTTCGTTGCCATGCTGAGCAAGCGCAATCTGCTGGAGCAGTGACGATGACGGGACTCACCACAGTGCGGGCCGTGTGGTGGGCAGAGCGAGCCTCTCGCCAGACCCGACGGCATCTCGCCGCCGACCGCCTCGACGAGCTGGTGGTAGCCATGCCTCCCCCGTTGCCAGAGAGCGACCGGCGATGGGTGGCGGCCCTGCTTAGGGTACGCCGGCAGACGTGCCTAGTTCGCTCGGCGGTGCTCCAAGCGTGGGATGCCTCTCACGGACGACAGCGCGATCTCGTCATCGGGGTCACCGCCCCGAGTGAAGGTTTCCGGGCCCACGCCTGGTTGGAGGGCGACCCGGCGAGCAGGTCCCGGGGCTTCAGCGAGCTCAGTCGACGCCCGGCCCCGGCCGTTCCGGGGACTCTCAGCCGACGGGCGCACGCCGAACAGGTTCTCTCAGGAGAAGCCTCAACCGGCGATGGTGGCGACCAAGCGGTCGAGTAGCAGCGGAAGGTCCGACCAGTCCCGTGAACGTTGTACCCGCCACATCGGCAGGCTGACCAGCTCAAGCAACACCGACCCAGGTGCCCCCACCTGCCGGAGAGTGAGATGGTGGCGGAGGATCTCCAGCCGGTCGGCCAAAGGCACCCGTTCCACCGACACCTCGGCGCCCACGGCCAGGACCAGGAAACCCGCAAAAGGAACCTCGGCGGGCACGTCGGGAAGGAGCAGGCGGTGGCGCTCCCCTTTGCGCACGACCACTAGCCGCTCGCGACCCAGTCGCTCGGCCGTGGGGAGTCGGAGGTCAACAATTCTCGGCCCCGCCAGGGCCGTCTGGCCGTCGAGCACAAGCAGGTCGTCGGACAGCACGCCGTAGCCGGCTTCGGCCAGCCAGGCCACCGTGGTGCTCTTTCCGGCCTCTTTGGACCCGAGCAGCCCCCAGGCAGCACCTTCGGCGACGACGGCGCTGGCGTGGAAGGACAGCCGGCCGTCCCAGCGGGCGAAGTAGCTGCTGGCCGTACTCAGGCAGGGGTGGGCTATCTGGTGGCCGTCAGGGGGATCGACCTTGCAGAACCGGGCGACGCGCTTGACCCGATCAAGCACGGCGTGCCCCCCACTCACCAGCGCCAAGACTGCGTCATGGGGCCCGAAAAAGCCCACCTCAGGAGGGTCGGACAGCGGTGGCGCCCAGCACAGCTCCACCTCAGGCCACCCTTCCTCTGCCGGCATCAGCAGGCTTCCGGCCAGGGCGGCGACGGGGCCAGTGAAGGTGAGTCCGTATGCTCCCCCTGGTACTGTCTCCGATTCCGGACTGGGCGGCAGGAGGGGTGGTGGGGACGTCGAACTCAGGTCCAAGCGCCGAGATCCTACGGGAAGAGGCGACTCAACCGCAGCACGGGGTTCGAGTCTGCGGACTTGAGAAAAGCTTCGACGGGCACGTCGCACTGCGCGGGGTCGACCTCGAGGTGCCGTGGGGCGGCATCGTGGCCCTGTTGGGTCCCAACGGCGCCGGCAAGAGCACGCTCCTGCGCATCCTCGGCACCACCGTCCTACCCGACCGGGGCCAGGCTTTGGTGGCCGGCCACGACGTTGTGACCGATCCCGCTGCCGTCCGTCGGTGCCTGGGCTTGGTCCTAGGCGAGGAGCGCTCGTGGTACTGGCGCCTCAGCGGGCGCGAGAACCTACAATTCTTTGCCGCGCTCCAGGGCCTACGGCGCCCTGCCGCCCGTGCTCGTGCGACGGAGCTGCTGGCCGACATAGGCCTGGTGGAAGCGGCGGATCGACGCTTCGACCGCTACTCGTCAGGCATGCGTGCTCGACTGTCGCTCGCTCGGGCCTTGCTTTGCGAGCCACCGGTGCTGCTCCTCGACGAACCCACAAGGACCCTCGACCCAATGGCGGCTTCGTTGTTCCGGAACGAAGTCCGTCGCCAGGCCGAGGCGGGCAGGGCGGTCCTCTTTGCCACCCACGACCTTCACGAGGCCGCCGCCGTCGCATCCCGGGTGATCGTGATGGCTGGCGGCGAGGTGGTGGCAACCACGGAGGACCCGTCCGACGCCGCCACCCTCGAGGACATGCTGGTGCAGGGTGTTGCTCTTGCTGGCGCTGCCGGGGAGCCATGATCGCGGTTCCCGCGTCGGCCACGGCCGAAGCGTCGGGCCGACTGTCGGCGCGGGGGCAAATACAGGCCTTCGTGTGCCGGGATTGGAGGATCGCCCGCTCCTACCGGCTGCAGTTCGTGCTCGACATCTTTGCGATCCCCGTAGCTCTCGGACTGTTCTACTTCCTGAGCCGTTTGATCGATGGGGGACGGCTGCCGACCGACGCCGATCTAAGTCAGGGGTACTTTGCCTTCGCCGCTGTCGGACTCGCGGTGCTCAGGATGGCCCAGACCGCGTTGAACTCCTTTTCTTCCCGCTTGCGCAGCGAGCAGACCACCGGCACGTTTGAGACCCTGCTGTCGTCACCGGTGTCGTCCTCCGTGGTGGTGTTGGGCAGCGCTGCCTTCGATCTGCTCCGGGCCACCGTCGGCGGGGTGGCCACTCTGCTTGTTGCCATGCTGTTCGGACTCCGGCTCCAGCTCGGCGTCGGCACGGTACTGAGCATCCTGGTCGGGCTACCAGCGCTTATCGCCACCTTCGCCGCCGTCGGGGTGGTGGTGGCGGCCTTCGCCGTGGTGTTCAAGCAGGTGACCGCCCTGTTGGGCATGGTGACGGCGGTTCTTGCCCTTTTGTCCGGCGTGTACTTCCCGGTGGGTATTCTACCGGGTCCGCTCGAGAACCTCGCCAATATGCTGCCATTCACCTGGGGCATCGACGTCTTGAGGGCCGGGCTGCTGAGAGGGGAGCTGGTAAGCGGACGCCTCGGCTTGCTGGTCGGTTTCGCGGTGGTGGCGTTGCCGCTGGCACTGTGGCTGTTCAGACATGCCGTCGACTTCGCTCGACGCCGAGGGACCCTCACGCAGTTCTGATGGAGAATCAGTGATGGGTGACGGGGAGGGCGAGGCCATTCGTGCCATCGGGGCGAGGAACGGCGCCGCTCCGAGCAAACGGCCGAGTCTCACTGCTCTAGAGCTGGCGTCGGGTGTTCCGCTGGGTGAGCAGCCGGATGCTCTGCCGCTTCCCCTGATCGACCCGGCCCTCCAGGCCCGAGTCGCTCTGGAGGACGCCATCCGCCCCGCCCTCGCTTGCGGTCGCTGTGTTGTGGGCTTCTCCGGGGGGCGGGACTCCTCGGCGCTCCTGGCCTTGGCCGTTCACGTCGCTCGCCGCGATGGCCTGCCCCTACCCGTGCCCGCCTCGCTGCGCTATCGGGACTTGCCCGAAGCTGATGAGTCCGAGTGGCAGGAGTTGGTGATCCGCCACCTCGGGCTCGCCGACTGGGTTCGTCTCGACATCAGTGACGACGTGGATTACCTCGGGCCTGTGGCCCAGAGCGTACTCGCCCGCCACGGGGTGCTGTGGCCGGCGTACTTCTACAGCTATCGGCCCCTGATGGCCCAGGCGACCGACGGCGTCTTCATGACCGGCATCGACGGGGACGGCTTATTCGGTGGATGGCGCTGGGGCGGCCTGGGACCCCTGAGGCGGCGCCCAGGACGTCCATTAGCCGTGGACATTCTTCGGCTGTCCATCGCCTATGCCCCGGAGCAGGCCCGCCGAGTAGCCGCCCGCCGGCACCGCCTGTCCTTCAGCTGGCTGACGCCGGCGGCCCTGGCCGAATTGAACGCAGGGTGGTTCGTCCACTACGCGCAGGAGCCAGTGCGTTGGGACCGCCGGGTGGCGTGGTGGTCACGGCTACGCGGCCTTGCCTTGGCAGTCTCGAGCCTCGACGTCCTGGGGAGCGACTGCGGCGCCGCAGTCGCCAATCCCCTGCTCGATCGCCGGTTCCTCGCTGCCCTGGCCGCGCAGGGCGGCTCGTCCGGGTGTGGCGACCGTACTGCAATAATGCAGGGTCTCTTCGCCGACCTACTCCCCGCCGAAGTTGTCTCCCGGCCCACCAAGGCCGCCTTTGGTGGGGGCTGGTGGGGGGACGCCAGCAAGGCCTTCGCTGCTGGCTGGGACGGTAGCGGGGTCGACGAGACGCTTGTCGATGTCGCCGAACTCAGGGCCGAATGGACCACCGCTCGCCCAACGCTACGCACGATTGGGCTGTTGCAGCATGCCTGGCTGAGCGGAGCCGAGACGTCCCAGGTTCGTGAGCGAGGGGAGGAGGGTATACCGGTGGTTGACAACCGGAAGGGTGGCCCTTAGCCTGCCCGCAAGGGTTCAAGGCGGATCCATCCCCAAATCGAGAGGACATGCGCATGCGCAACTACGAAGCACCCACAGTGACCGAGATCGGTTCGGTCGAGGAATTGACGCTGGGCGACATCAACGTCCAGGTGACCGGCGACGCTGAAGAGGGCGGCGGCGGCAACAGCTAACCTGAAGCCGCCCTTTTTCTCGGTGCCATCGTTTCAGCTCTGCGCATGTCCACGGGCACCTGAGGAAGACTGACGGAAGAAGGCAACGGCGGCCCCAAAGGGGTCGCCGTTCGCTTTTTTCGTCCCACGCCACCGCCGCCGACCTAGGCCCGGGCTAGTCCAAGTACGTGGACTCAGCAGATCGCATCTCGCTCATCTACGTCGCCAGCAGTGGTCGAAGCGGTTCGACGCTTCTGGAGATGCTCTTGGGCGCGCATTCGCAGATTGCAACCGTGGGCGAACTTCACCTCTGGCCCCATGAACTCCCGAGCGCCGGCAGGCGTCTTCCGTGCGGCTGCGGCTTGTCCATTCGCGTATGCCCGTTCTGGAGGAGATGCGACACCGAGTCGACCCCTTGGCGGCGTCCGAGCCGCAGAGCGACTTCTTCCGGGAGGCACACGAGGGAGGCAAGACGTTACGGAAGAGGTTCGGCGATTTCCGAGCCACACAGGATCCGCTGGTCGATTGAGAGGTGTACGCCTACGGAGAGAACACCGCGGCGGTGCTCAGGAACTTTTCGGATCTGACCGAGGAGATCCGAGGGCGCCGCCCTGACTGGGTGGTGGACTCCTCCAAGGACCCCTACCGCCTGATCTGGCTGATCAAGTCGCAACGCTTCGACATCACGTTGCTGCACCTGGTACGGGACCCTAGAGCTTTTGTGAACTCGGAGAGGCGTAATAGAGGAGCCGAGGGAGTGGGCATCCTCCGGTTGGCGTTGGAAAAATCAGGAGCGTGGGTGGTGCACAACGAACTCATCCATAGAACGAAGGAAAGCCTCTCACGGGGTAATTATCTTCTCATCCGCTACGAGGATCTGGCCGCAGCACCCGTGTCCACGCTCGGGCAGATCGTCGCCGCCATTGGATGCAGATTCGAGAAGGAGGTGGTGGCCGATTTTCGCAAGGGCATTTCCCACGCCCTCGGGGGGAACCGCATGAGACACGACAGCCGACCGATTTGCCTGGACGAGCACTGGAGAGCCTCGTTGCCGCCAGGTGCGCAGAAGTTGACCCAGCTCATCACTGCCGCCACCCGCCAACACCTGGCCTATCGAGCGGGCGTTCCCCCCCCCCCCCCCCGGTGACGGCTCGACCTCATGGACCTGTCGAACCCCTGGCTGAGATCAGCCGAGCGTAGAAGGCCATCACCAGGTCGGCGACCGGTTCGGTTTCGTATGCCCGGGCTCGCCCGCGTGCTGCGGCTCCCAGTCTCTTGCGCAGCGCGGGGTCAGCGGCGAGGACCTTCAGCGCCTTCGCCAGTGCCTCCTCGTCACCTGGCGGAAAGAGCACACCGTCAATGCCATCGCTGATGATCTCGGCCGGTCCTCCTGCGTCGGACGCCACCACGGGTAGGCCCGCAGCCATCCCTTCCACCACAACCTGACCGAAAGGCTCAGGAATCACCGAGGCGTGCACCAGCACGTCGAAGTCGGCCAGCTCGGCGGCTACGTCCTCCCGGAAGCCGGTCATCTCCAACCGGTCGTCAATGTCGAGCACCACCGCTTGACGGCGGAGGTCAGTCTCGTAATCCTCCTCGCCGAAGAGCGCCGCACCCACCAGGACCGCCCGTGCACCACCGGTGGGAAAGGCTCGGGAGAACGCGTCCAAGAACACGTGCTGGCCCTTCCACGGGGCGAGGCGTCCGACCATGCCCACTCTCAGCCCGGCCCGCGTCACTCGCTCTCGCTCCCTGACGTTCACGACGTGGGGGTGTACTGCGCTCGGGATCACCGCCGTGGGCACGCCGGTGACCTGCAGACTCTCCAGGGTGGTCTGGGAGTTGGCAATCACTCCGGTGGGCAGGCGTCGGGCCAGGATCCGCATGAGGCGGGCGGCGGGACGGGGCAGGTAGTCATCGGCAATGCGGTCTCGAATGTGCCAGACAACCGGCACCCGCGCCATCCTCGCAGCAGCCCCTCCATAGAGCGCGGCCTTGAGCGTGTTGGTGTGGACGAGATCAGGTCGGAGGCGGCGTAGCTCCCAGGCGAGGCGTACGACATATCGGGCGGAGCCCAGCACGCTAGCCGCTGGTAGTCGCCCTGGTCGCACCCGGTGGCGGGCCAGGCGCTGCGCCGCCTCGGCCATGGGCAGAACCGTGGTGGAGATACCGACACCCCGGAGCTTGGCCACCAGGGGGCCCTCCTCGGCCAGCACGACATGTGCGTCGATCCCCCGAAGGGCGGGCAGCAGCCGGAGGAGGGCCAGCTCTGCCCCAGACAGCTGGGCGCTGTGACCTAGATAGACCACCCGCAGCTTGTCGGTCATCAGTAGGGAGAGCTCCTCGTTCTGGACCTACAGGCGCGTCCGTCGCCCCACCGACGCGCCAATGTCTAGCCTCTGGAGTAGTGCTTGGGGATGAGGGGTCAGACGTCTGGGTGGAGGGGAACCAACTGCTCTCCTTCCAAGAGCGGTTGGAGGCGAGTCCGGCCGGCCGCTGGCTGTTACGGACCTTCCTCGCCGTGACCGTCGGTTTCATCGTAATCTCGAACTTCCCCGGCTCGGGGCTCAAGAGCATGGCACTCCCGTCGTGGAGCGCTATGTCAACGCAACAGGGCTGACCCAGGCCTGGAACGTGTTCGCTCCCGACCCTAAGGATGAGACGGGGTACCTGGTGGCCCGTATCGACTACGCCGACGGGAGTTCGTTGACGTGGCAGCCGCCACGCGGTGGGGCCCTGTTTGGCGAGTACGAGACCTACCACTGGGCCGCAGAGTCATCCCGCCTCCGCCAGGATGGGGCGCGATCGCAGTGGGTGCCATTCGCCACATGGTTGGTGAAGACTCAGGACCACGGCGACCGTTTGCCCGCGCGGGTTGAGCTGCTCCGCCGGTCGCTCGCAACCCGACCACCGGGGAGCAACCTGCCGCCCGCCCCTTGGCAGGAATGCGTGTTCTTCACCCTTGACCTCCCAAGTCCAAGCCGGTGAGGAGCACGCTGAAGGCCTGGGACGACTTCTGGCTGACCCCCGAGCCCACTTCAACCATTGCCGTCGTCCGCATCGCCTACGGGGTCCTGCTACTGGCCTGGGCCTTGACACTGTCCCTCAACCTCTCGACCTTCTTCGGAACCTCGGGTATCCTGCCGCAAGGGCCTGACATCCCATGGGCCTGGTCGCTGCTCGACGCCGTGGGGTCTGACCTCTTCACCGTCGTCCTCTTCGGGTTGCTCGTCGCCGCCGCCGCCGGGCTCGTGTTGGGCTTCC
Organism: Acidimicrobiales bacterium; assembly: GCA_030446545.1. Taxonomy (GTDB): domain Bacteria; phylum Actinomycetota; class Acidimicrobiia; order Acidimicrobiales; family CADCSY01; genus JADDRA01. The sequence goes on from JAUJNB010000020.1 coordinate 18,147, forward strand.
ATACGCGGCTCGCCGCAGTGGTGGCCTTCGTCGCCGTGATCTCCCTGCACCGGCGTAACCCCTGGGTCTTCCAGGCCGGCGACATGGCCTTGCGGGTGTTCAGCTTCTACTTCATGTTCGTCCCCGCCGGTGCCGCCCTCTCGCTCGACCGGTGGCGGCGCTCGCGGGCCGAGTTCTGGGAGTTCCCCCTGCGATCGGCGTGGCCCCTGCGTCTCATCCAAGTCCAGTTCAGCGTCATCTATCTGTTCAGTGTGTGGACCAAGGTCCGGGGTACGACGTGGAACGACGGCACCGCGGTTTCCTACGCTCTGCGTATCGGTGAGCTGGTCCGCCTGGACCTCCCCGCCTCGATCACCGAGTCGCTGCTGGTCTCGAACCTGACCACCTACGCAACGCTCGCCGTCGAGCTCGGCCTGGCTGTCCTGGTGTGGAACCGTCGGGCGAGGCCCTGGGTGCTGGTGGCGGGCGTGGCCTTTCACCTGGCCATCGAGGTCACCGTGAGGGTGGGCTTCTTCAGTCTCACCATGTTCGTTTACTACCTCGCCTGGCTCCATCCCGAGAGTGTCCGCATGGGTTTGCTCGGCCTGCGCCGACGCCTGCGGCTCTCACCCGCCGGGCTTATCGGTCCTTGATCGAGGAAGGCCGCCATCAGGGATCGATCGGGCGACCTAGCTGGACCTCCGGCTCCGGTTGAACCGACGCGAGAGCGTCAGGCCTCTCCTCGGCGTCGTGGCCACCTTGGGTTCGTCCGACACCGCACAAGGCCCACAACAGCAGCCCTGGGAAGTTGCTGAAAGCGAAGCCACTGGCGCTGGTCAGCAGCAACATGGCCAACAAGGCGTATTCGGTCGGTCGAGTCCGGTGGACCAGCCAGACGAGTACCCAGGCCAGGAGGACGGCGCCGACCAGCCCTAGCTCACCGAGGATGATGAGGTAGCCATTGTCAATGGTGGCATCATTTCGGACCCTGCTGCCGGCCGAGAGCGTCCCTACCCCGCTCCCGATCGGAGAGATCAGCGCGCCCGTCTGGGCCAGGAGATCGACTCGGGCCCTGTAGCTCACGTCGTCCTGAAGGTTGCCGAGGGTGTCGATGCGGTCCAGGACGATCTCTCCAGGAGGGAAGACGAGGACGACCACCAGGACGACCACACCCAGCGGTAGGAGTTGGCGTGCCGTTCGTCCCCGTACGCCAAGCAAGCCGACAAGGAGGGCGGCGAGGAGCGCCAGCCACACGCTGCGAACCTGGGTCAACAGGAGGAAGGTCACCGACGAGGCGAGCGCCCAGGAGCGCAGGGCCACCGACGGGCGCACTAGCTCTTGCCGGAAGACCAGGATGAGGATGATCACAGCGCTGACGATCGCCCCGGTCCCAGGGGCGGGAAAGGTGCCGAAGGGACGGAAGTTGACGTTCCCCGGCTGCCCCGCGCTCTCAAGGCCGGCTTGCACGAGCCATTCCACATCCCAGGAAAAGGGGACGAAGTACTGCACGATGCCGTAGGTGGTGGCGATCGAACCGCAAATGATGGTGGCTCGGGCAAATGTGGAGAGGCCGAAGGGAATGCGGGCGATCCCAAAGGCGGCCAGGAGAGGCACGGCGAGGTTCAGCCAACCAGCCAGGGCGACGAGAGGAAGGTCGAAGGAGATGGCGGCCCGAAAGGTTACCCAGGCCAGCAGCAGGGTTACCGCAACCGGCTTCGCCGACCTCAGCCCGTGGGCGGCGAGGGGCAAGGCCACGAGGAAGGGGATGATGGCGGACAGGTCGGCGCTGGCGTCGATGGCGGGCAGGATCCTCCTGAGCCACGCCGAGAAGGTAAAGGCGGCGACGGCACAGATGATCGAGAACGATGGTCGGGTGCAGGCCAGGCCGACGACCGCCACTCCCAGGACAAAGAGCACGAGGTCACGCCAGGGGTAGGCGGAGGTGATCGTTGGAAGCACCATGCCCAGGCCAGCGGCCAAGGAGAGTGCTACAACCGGCACGACAGGCGGCCAGCCGACCCGGTTCGCGAGGTTCACGGTGAGGAGGCGACGGAGCGGAACAGCGAGAGGTAACGCTCGGGTCGGCCAAGGTCGGCAACCCTTCGGGCGCGAACCAGGGCTCGCTGGACCAAGACCGAGCGCTCCGCCTCGGAGAGGACCAGACGGGCGGTTGCGTCTCCCATGTGCTCAGGCTCGACGATGGTGCAGCAGGTGCCGCCGTCAGAGAGGAACTCGATGCCGGGGTTGGTGGTCGCCACCACTGCCGTACCAGCGACCATGGCTTCCCACGCGGGGATGCCGAAGCCCTCGTACAGCGAGGGTGCCAGAAGCACCCAGGCCTCGCTGATGAGGGCCTGGACCTCATGGTCGGCGGGATTGAGGTGGAACTCCACCCAGGGCGGGTACCTCAGCTGGTCACTTGAGGGCCCCACCACGGCGAAACGTAGGTCGGGAACCACGTCTCGTGCTCGAGTGGCGGCGCGCAGCGCCTCGTGGCCCCGCTTCCGGGTATCGAAAGCCCCAACGAACACGGCCAGGGGCTCGGTCGTCTTTTTCTGCGGCGGTGGCAGCTGGCCGACGAGGAAGACCGGTGGTATCAGGTGATCGCAGCCGAAGGCGGCAGTGCTGTCGGGGCCCACTCCGACCGCCACCGGATACCGGCGCCGGCAGCCCACTTCCAACCCGGCCAGGACGTAGTGGTTGAACCGGCGCAGGACTCGGCTGGTCCTCGCCTCCGCCATCTTGCGCCCGTGGTAGGTACGGATGATGGGGACCTTCCATCGCGGGTCGAGGGCTAGGGCCCAGTCGTCCTGGTGGGCGTGGACTACATGGGGAGCTGTGGCCCGGACTGCGTCAGCCGCCCGAAAGGGTGCTCGGTAGTAGCGATCAAAGCGGTCGGTGTGGGAGAGGGCAACGGGGACCAGCTTGACACCGTCGACGGGGACGGGCTCAGGCCCGGTGACCACCGTGAGGTCGACGTGGGGAGCCAGTTGCGCGCACAGCCGCCGGGCGTAGCGGCCCTCCCCGCCGGCGCCTCGACTGCATGAGGGCCACTCGAGGGCGACGACGGTCACCCGCAGGTCCTGTTTCCGCAAGCCCTCTGGAAGGACCTCTCCGAGGGGAGCCTCCTGATCGTGGAACTCGGCCGAGGACGAAGCCGGCGGCATAGCGGAAGTCTATGACCCGGTCCGGTCCTAGCCTGAGTAGACCATGACTGCGACGGTGGCGTTGGCCCACGACTACTTGACGCAGCGGGGTGGCGCCGAGCGGGTCGTGCTCAGCATGCTCACCGCCTTTCCTGACGCGCCTCTCCATACCTCACTGTACGTCCCCGAGCGCACCTTTCCTGGCTTCGTCAGCCGCGACGTGCGCACGCTCCCCCTCAACCGGTCCCCGTTCCTCCGTCAGGATCACCGGCGAGCCTTGCCCCTGCTGGCACCGTCGTTTGCCCGACTGCACGTCGACGCCGACGTCGTCCTGTGCAGCTCGAGCGGTTGGGCTCACGGGCTGCAGACCGACGGGATCAAGATTGTCTACTGCCACACGCCGGCCCGTTGGCTTTACCAGAGCGACCACTACCTGCGGACGTCGCCGAGGTTAACGAGAACCACTCTGGCGGCCCTCACTCCGTGGTTGCAGGGCTGGGATCAGCGAGCGGCGAAGTCGGCACAGCGCTATTTGGCCAACTCGACAATCGTGCGGGACCGCATCGCCGAGATGTATGGCATCGAAGCTATGGTCGTCCCGCCGCCGCAGACCATTGACGCTGAGGGAAACCAAGAGGCGGTCGAGGATCTGGAGCCCGGGTTCTTCCTCTGCGTCTCGCGATTGCTCCCCTACAAGCATGTAGATGTGGTGATCTCGGCCGTGGCCGCCAGCAAGGGACACCGCTTGGTTGTCGTGGGCACCGGCCCGGAGTCGGCCCGGCTCAGGGGGCTCGCCGGCCCCGAGACGCGCCTGTTAGAGACCGTGCACGACGCTCAGCTTCGCTGGCTGTACGCCAACTGTCTCGGCCTGGTCACCGCCGCTTACGAGGACTTCGGCCTGACGCCACTCGAGGCTGCGGCATTTGGCAAACCGACTGCGGCGCTGCGCTGGGGAGGCTTCCTCGACACCGTGGTGGAGGGCGAAACCGGGCTCTTCTTCGATCAGCCCGCACCTTCGCTGGTGGCCGAGGCTCTCGCTACTCTTGCTCGCCGCCCCTGGGATCCGGGCAGCTTGCGTGCCTACGCCGAGCGTTTCAGCGAAGGGAGTTTCGTCGACCTCTTGCAGTCGATCGTCACCGAGGAGCTGGCCACCGCCTGACTGGAGTCATCGGTAGCATTCCCCTCCCGGCAAAGGAGCGTCGGCTGCCAGATGAGAGGAGGCCGCGTTGTGCAGCAGCTGAGCGCTCGATGGAAGGACTGGTCGTCGCGGCGCCGCGGTGTGCCACCGGACAGCAATACTGCCTCCCAGGAATCTGCTCCTAGCGACCTTTCACCCGCTTCACGCCTGACAGCCACACCCCTGGGACAGTGGCTGATAAGCGGATTGCTGGTGGCGACGCTCGGTGCGGTCGTGGCCTGGAACATGCCCCCTTCGGCGGTGAGAGACGCAGCGCGACCCGTCCTCGAGCGCTTCGTCAACCTCACCGGGCTAACGCAGGCCTGGAACGTCTATGCGCCAGATCCGGCCCAGATCACCACCGAGGTGGTAGGCCGCATCGACTACGCCGACGGCAGCTCGTCGTGGTGGGATCCCCCGCGGGGTGATGCGCTGTTCGATCAGTACCGGACGTACCGGTGGGTCCCCGCCACCATCCGACTCTCCTATGACAGCAACCAGGCGTTTCGAAAGAGCTTCGCCGAGTGGTTGGCTCGGAGCCAGGACCACAAGGGGCGTCAACCCGCACAGGTTGAGCTCGTCCGGCGCTGGCGGGACCTCACACCTCCCGGCGAGGACTCCACTGACGGCACGGTGTGGAAGCAGGAGAGCCTCTTCACCCTTGACCTGACTGAAGAGGCCACACCGTGAGGACCTTGCCTCCAGCCTGGACTCGATTCTGGTTTGCTCCCGCCCCTATCTCTACTTTGGCTTTGGTTCGCATGGCCTACGGCGCGGTGCTGTTGGCCTGGTCGGCGACCCTGGTGCAGGACGCCTCTACCTTCTTCTCAGTGTCGGGGATCGTCCCTGAGCGACCGCGGCCGGTGTGGAGTTGGTCGGTGCTAGATCTCTCGTCTTCGCCGTTTGTGGTGACCTTGCTGGGTTGGCTTCTGGTGGCTACCGCCGTTTGCCTGTTGGTCGGCTTCCACACCCGTCTCGCCGCAGTTGTGGCCTGCGTCGCTTTGATCTCCTTCCACTGGCGCGACCCGTTCGTCTTCCAGGCCGGGGATGCCCTCCTGCGGGTGTTCAGCGTCTACTTCCTCTTTGCTCCCGCCGGGGAGGCGCTCTCGCTGGACCGATGGCGCCGGCTGGGGCGGTCGCGGTTTTGGGAGTTTCCCAAGCGGGCGCCGGTGGTGTTACGCCTCATGCAGGTGCAGCTCAGCTTCCTCTACGGCTTCACGGTGTGGGCCAAGCTGCGGGGCACGACCTGGAATGACGGCACGGCCGTCTCTTACGCCCTGCGAGCGGGAGAGTTGGTCCGCTTCCCGGCTCCGGCCTGGATCACCGATTCGGTAGTCATCACCAACGTCTTGACCTACGGAACGCTAGGCGTGGAGCTTGCCATGGCCACGCTGGTGTGGAACCGCCGAGCTCGGCCGTGGATCCTCGCTGCCGGGGTGGTGCTGCACCTCTTCGTCGCATTGACCATCCGGGTCGGCTTCTTTAGCCTCACCATGCTCGTCGGTTACCTCTCCTTCCTGCCCCCTGCGACCATGGCCAACCGCTTCCTGGCCCTGCGCCGCCGGTTCCTACACTTGCGTCTCGGACCCCTGCGCCGTTCGGGAGTGGCCGTCGATTCTCCGACCTCTCCCGTGCCGGCGCTGGCCACTCCCGGAGGTGACGAGGGCAGGGGCGCTGACGGCCGACGATGACGTTCAACTGGAGGCAGCAAAGCTACGTATCGCCGGTTCGAGCCTGCACGTGAAGCTCGATCTACCGCTCAACGACGCCGGGCCCGAACCGGTGGGCAGGCGGGCACCCGGGTATCTTCGCCGTCGTTCGTCTGAGCTTCGCTACGCACGAGCACTCGTGCTCGTCGACGTCCTGGCCGTGGGCCTGGCCTGCGGACTGGCCTACGTCTTCCGATTTGGCTTCACCGTTGCGAGTTCAGCGGATGCCACGTCCCTCCCGTACGTTCTTGTGGCCGTGCTGGCGGTTCCGCTGTGGGTTGTGGTCACCCTGTTGAGCGGGGGCTACGAGCCCCGGGCGTTGGGTGTTGGCGCTGAGGAATACCGACGGGTGCTGAACGTGGCCGTGCGCTTCTTCGCCGTGGTGGCAGTGCTCTTCTACGTCACGCGCATTGAGGTGTCTCGGGCCCTCGTCGGCGTCGCTGTTCCGTCCGCCGCCGTCTTGACCCTTGTGGGCCGCTACCGGGCGCGTAAGTGGCTGCACGACCAGCGGGCACGAGGTCGAGGCCTGCGGCGGGTGCTGGCAGTGGGCTCGATCGAGGCCGTTACCGACTTGGCTCGCCACCTCCGGCGAACGCCACATGCGGGCTTTGCCGTCATAGGTGTCTGTGTGCCCGGTGGCCTGTCAACACTGAGTGTGGACCAGACAAACCTGCCCGTTCAGGGCGAGCCCGATGATGCACTCTCCGCCCTGCTCGCCACCCAGGCCGACGTCCTGGCCGTGGCCGGGGAGGGAGGCTTACCACCGGGGCGCCTTCGCGCTCTTGCCTGGGAGCTGGAGGGGAGCGGTATTGATCTGATCGTCGCCCCCGCCGTCACCGACATCGCCGGCCCTCGTATCGCCATTCGGCCCGTGGCCGGCCTGCCGCTCCTACACGTCGAGGAGCCCCGGCTCAGTGGGGCGGCCCGGTTGTTCAAGGGCTGCTTCGATCGAGCCGTGGCCGGAGTGGGTCTCATCGTGCTGGTGCCCTTTCTGTTGGCCATCGGGCTCCTCGTACGTCGTACGAGCCCGGGCCCGGCCCTCTTCCGCCAAGACCGGGTGGGGCGTGACGGTTGTGTCTTCACCATCCGCAAGTTCCGCACCATGCGCGACTCCGCCGAAGAGGAGCTCGATGCCCTGATCCAGCGCAACGAGCACGACGGAGTGCTCTTCAAGATCCGGGACGACCCGCGGTGCACCCCGGTCGGCCGCAGGCTGCGCCGGTACTCCCTGGACGAGCTCCCCCAGCTTTGGAACGTGCTGGCTGGTCAAATGTCGCTGGTGGGGCCCCGTCCACCGCTCCCGGCCGAGGTGGAGCGCTACGGGGACGACGTTCGGCGGCGATTGCTGGTCAAGCCCGGGCTCACTGGCCTCTGGCAGGTGAGTGGCCGAGCTGACCTGCCCTGGGAGGAAGCCGTACGGCTCGACCTTTATTACGTCGACAACTGGTCGCCGGCGCTCGATTTCCTGATTCTCTGGAAGACGTTCAACGCCGTGGCCCGGGGCCGGGGAGCTTACTGAGCCTCGCGCTTCCGGGGCCGACGAGCACGGACGGGCTCGTCGCGGCCGCCAGATCAAGCAGCGCTTGTTATTCTCCTCAACTCCCCTTCTCCGTCATCCGATACCGACTCCACGAAGAGTGGGGGGCAGCAAACGAGGAGGACCTATGGATCGCCGCCAGTTCCTAGTGGGTGCCGCCGCCGCCGGCGCCGCCCTGACGCTCGACACTGGAGCCGCCTGGGCCCGGCCCGCCCGCTCCGGCACCCTTGCCTACTCGGGGGTCGCAACCCATCTGAGCTTCTTCAACACCCCCTACAGCGACAACACTACGGCGGCGAAAGCAGTCAAGGCGGTAAGTGCTCGGTGGGCTCGGGACGGCATCCCGAACGGGCAGGGGGACAGCTGGTACGACAGGGTCTACCGAGGCGTGCGCCAGGTACACGCCAAGACGTCTGCCGCACCGGCCACCTACTTCTCCATGATCGGAGGGCACCCGGCCGAGCCGGTCGACGACACCCTCGACGTGTTGGAGCCCCTGGTCCGAGACGGCATCGTGCGCGTCATCGAAGGCGCCAATGAATGGGACTTGAACTCCGACGAGCATGACGGGGTCACGCGCTACGGACCAGGGGTGCTCACCGAGCTTCGACAGCACCAAGAGGAGCTCTACGCAAAGGTCCACGAGCGCTTCCCTGGCGTCCAGGTTGCCGGCCCCACTCTCGACCCGGACAACGCCAGGCTGATGGGGGACCTGAGCTACGCCATGGACCTGGGCAACCTGCACATCTACTTCGTTGATCTGCCCATCGACGTCTACGGGATAGATCGCCACCTGCGCGGTACACAGGCCATGACCGGGAGCAAACCCCTCATCTGCACCGAGAGCAACTTCATCATCGGCGACGGCTACGCCTACCGTGCTGACGCACGTGGCGAGCAGGCCCAGGCTTCGGGTTACGCGGAGATGCTGCGGCTGCTTGGCGAGCGGGGCGTCATCCGGGTATTCTGCTACGAACTGGTCAACGGTTCGAGCCCGAGTGACCCAAGCACGCACCGAGAGAACAACTTCGGGTGCTTCCGCACCGAGTGGTCGGCGAAGCCCCTGGCCTCCACGGTTCGCGACGCTTGCGCCGGGGATGACCCTTGTCTACCTCGCCAACTAGAGCCACGGGCGGAGTGTGATCTACCCGGGCGTTCATGGGGCCTCTCGTCTGGCGCCAATGGTGGATAGGAGTTTACGGGACGGTCTTCTCCAGTACCACCACCTGGTGGTAACTAAGGAACTCGGAGCGGGGCAGGCGGTTGAGCGCGTCGTCAAACTTGGCCAAGGCGGAACTGAGCGGGGGAAACCGGTAGCGGAACACCTGGCGATCAAAGATTCGCAGGAAGCGCATCTCCCTCACCACTGTTCTCACCGAACCAAAGGCCGCTCTCAAGGCCAGGACATCGCTCACCTCCAGGGGACGCTCGTCGGGGGTCCCGAACCGTGGGATCCCAGCCCGACCCACCAGATGGCGGCGCGAAAAGCGGAGCACCGGGTTGGAGGCGAAGGTCTCGACGAACGCCGCCGTCTTGCCGAATTGCAATCGTTGGGCGAGGAGCGGCGCTAGCTGAGGCACGTCGGTGTGGTGGAGGGCATAGCGACCGACAATGGCGTCAAAGATGCCCAGACCGTTTGCATCCTCGAGACGACTGCACACGAAGCTGGCCGACAGGCCGAGCGCTTCGAGCACTTCCCGAGAACGATTGATGGATTGACGACTCAAGTCCAGACCGACCACGTCAGCGCCCAGGTCCGCCAACCAGGCAGTCACCACTCCGGCGCCACATGCGAAATTGAGGACGCGCATGCCTCGGAGCGGCCCAACGGCCTGCAACATGGCCTCGGTGTTGGGGCCAGGGCCAGCATGGAAGTTGGCCACACACTGCTCCAAGCTTGGAATGTGGTGGCCCCAGAAGTCCTGCTCTCGCTTCCCCCGCCCGTCCACCATCGCTCGTTCACCTCACTCGGCCACACCGCCAGCGCTTTCCTAGGCTGACGGGTGAGACAGTACACAGGCCATCCTTTCCCCGTGGAGGAACCGCAGCGCGGCGACGCCCTCTCCGACGAGCGCCTCGACCGGACGCAGCGCCTGGGGGCGCTGCTGCGGGAGCGGCGTCGGCGCCTGGATCACTTCGCCGCGCTGCCTGCGCCCACCCACGCCGACCAGGAGGCGTGGGACGCCGACCTCTACACCTACGACGACGCTCTGGTCTCGGTGGCCGACCTGCTCGACGTCGACGTCCCGGCCGGCGCCCGCGACGACCTGACCCCCGAGGACCGGGCCGAGCTGGAACGGGCGCTGGCGGAGGCCGGTCTCGATGTGCGGGCCGGCGAGGACGACGCACCGGTTTCCTGACTCGCGCTGGGGGCAGGGTCGACAAGCCAAGGCCCGAGACCGGCGGCCCGAACGGCCGCCCTGGAGAATGGGAGAGCACATGAACCTCACACTCGAAGACGTTCGCCCCCTCGTCGGCGCCGATCTGGTCGACGCCGACGACAACAAGGTCGGCCGCATCGAGGACATCTACCTTGACAACCAGACCCAGCGCCCGGAGTGGGCCCTCGTCCACACCGGGCTGTTCGGCCGCAAGCAGGTGTACGTGCCCCTGACCAACGCCAGCACCAGCGAAGGCAAGCTGCGAGCCGCCTTCAGCGAGGACCAGATCAAGCACGCCCCGCACATCGAGCCCGACGAGGAGCTGACGCCCGACGAGGAGGCCTCGCTCTACGAGCACTACGGCGTCTCGTCGCCGGCGTCCTCCTCGCAGGACTCGCCCTCCCAGCCCCAGCCCTTCCCGACGCAGGCCGGTCCGGCACCGGAGTCCGACCCGGCCTCGATGCCGTCGCCGAGCCGTCCGTCGAGCGGCGACGACGAGGTCTCCGACGACCGTCCCCACCGGGTGCAGCGCCTCGCTGCGCTGCTGCGGGAACGCCGCCGGCGCCTGGACCACTTCC
>JAUJNB010000003.1:0-65550 GCA_030446545.1 Acidimicrobiales bacterium
CTGCCACCGTCGACGAGATTCGCCTGCCTGTGGGCGAGCGCGGCGGGTCGACCGTCCGGACCGCAGAATTCGGGTGAGGACGCAGCGTGTGGAACGACTTCAGGGCTCGGGTCTCCGGCCTGCCGGCCACGCTGCTCGACCTCTGAGCCCACCGCCATGAAGGGTTCCGGGAGGGCCCGGCCCCGTCCGGTAGGGTCGAGGGCCATGTCGGCCGAGCTCGGCGACCGTTGCGCCGCAAGCCCAGCACCTCTTTCTGCGGTCGGGACCCGATGACCACCCGGCACCACCGAAGGCTGGTCGACCACCTCCGGGGCTGGACCTGTGAGCAGGTGGCCGGCCTCCTCCGACGCCGACCCGACCTGGCCCGGCCCCGGCCCCCCGCCGACCTGGCCGAGCTGGCCCAGCGGGCCCAGCACAAGCCGTCGATCGACGCCGCCATCGCCGCCGTCACCCTGCCCGAGAACCGGCTCCTCCAGGTGGTGGCCTGTTGCCGGGCCGACCTGGAGGTCGACGAGCTGGCCGCCGCCCTCCCCGACGGCGTCGCTCTCCCCGACGTCGACGGGCCCCTGTCGGCGCTGGAGGCCGCCGCCCTGTTGTGGCGCCACGAGGGGCGCATCCACTGCTCGCCGACGTTGCGCCAGGCCATGCCCACCACCTTGGGCCCACCGATCGAGCTCCTCCTCCGGGACCAGACCGTCGAGTACCTGAGGGCCGCCCTCGCCCTGCTCCGGTCCGAGATCGGCGATGCCGGCGACACCGGCGCGGTCGTGCCGCGGGCGAGCGGGCCCGGCGCAAGACCGTCTCGGAAGGCGGAACTGGTCGAAGAGCTGTCGACCCTGCTGGCCACCCCTGGCCTGGTCGGCGCCGTGCTGGCCGCCGGTCCCGAGGACGGTGCGGCGATCGCCCTGGCCATGGCCGACGGCCGGCCGATCGTCCCCCTCGACCACTCCCTCTCTTTCTCCGGTTCCGGCACGAGCGGCTACCACCGCAGGTTTGCGACCTACCGGCTGTTCGAGCGGGCCCTGCTGTTGCCGGTCGGCGACGGGCGCGCCGCCGTGCAACCCCGGGAGGTCGGTCTGGCCCTGCGGGGCGGGCGTCCGGTGGACGACCTGGCCCTCGACGAGCCCGTGTTGGCGGCGGCGCCGGTGTCCCCGGTGGAGGTGGACGCCCGTGCTGCCGCCCGGGCCGTGCAGGCCCTCGACCACCTGTCCGACCTGATCGAGCACTGGGAGCAGGCCCCGGCCAGGACCCTCAAGAGTGGTGGCCTCGGGGCCACGGTGATGAAGCAGACCGCCGCCGCCCTGGAGACCGACGCCGACGAGACGATCCGCCTGGTGGAGTTGGCCCACCTCGCCGGGTTGATCGAGGTGGCCAACGTGGCCAGGAAGGAACGGCGTAGCTACGTCCACGAGGCCTTTGTCGGCCCCAGCCCGACGGCCGCGGCCTGGGCCGGCCGCCCGGTCACCGAGCGGTGGCCACAGCTGGCCACGGCCTGGCTCCGGGCCGAGCACTGGCCGAGTGCCTCGGGCCGCAAGGGGTCCGAGGCCAAAGGGCCACCGGTGCTGAGTTCCCAGTACGCCGCCACCGCCCCCGATCTGCGTCGGCGGGTGCTCCAGACCCTGGCGACCCTGGAGACCGGCACCGCCACCACCCCCGCCAGGCTGGCCTCCGTCGTCTACTGGCAGTGCCCCCAGCCCTGGCTGGGGCACGACCTCGGCCTCGGACGCGGGGCCGACCGCCCGACCACCGCCATCGACTGGGTCTACGCCGAGGCCGAACTGCTCGGCGTGGTGGCCGACGGGGCCCTGTCGAGCTTCGGTCGGGCCGTACTGGCCGGCGAGCGACGGCAGACCGAGGAGGCCTTGGCGGGCGCGCTGCCAGAGCCGGGCACCACCTTCACCCTCCAGGCCGACCTGACCGCCACCGTGGTAGGGGCCCTCGATCGCTCCGTGCTGGCCGAGCTGCGCCTGCTCGCCGACGTCGAGTCGACCGGCGCGGCCACCACCCTGCGCTTCTCCGACGCCACCGTGCGGCGCGCCCTCGACGCCGGGCGCGACGGCGACGCCGTGCTGGCCTTCCTCGAGGACCACGCCACCAAGGGCGTACCCAAGCCGCTGGCCTACCTGGTGGCCGACGTGGCCCGGCGCTACGGGAACCTGCAGGTCGGCTCGGTCGGGTCGGTCCTGACCAGCGTCGACCCGGCAGTGCTGGCCGATGCCTGCTCCCATCGTCGCACCCGCAAGTTGGCGCTGCGCCTGTTGGCTCCGACCGTCGCCGTGAGCCCCTATCCCGGCGCCAAGGTGCTGCGCGGCCTGCGCGACGCCGGCTTCCTGCCCACGGTCGAGGGCGGTGGCGCCGACGCGGGCGGGAACGACGAGCTCGACCGGGCCCGGGCGCTCGACTCGGCCATGCTCGCCGTGCACGAGGCCTTCCATCGAACGCACCCTCGAGGGGACGCCGGGGGCGGGGTCGGCGGGGCCGGCACCGACGGCCCGGGTGGTGATGGCGACCTGCCCGAGCCCTACCGGTGCCGCGCCGGTTCCCACCGACGCCCCACCCCGTCCGTCGACGCCGATACGGCGGCCGCGCTGGCGGAGGCCATCCTGGTCGGCCGGCCCGGGGAGGCCCCGTCCGCCCGTGACGCCGGGGCGGCCGGGGCCTCGCCCACTCCGGCCCCCCACCCTGGTGGGGGACCGGCCGGGGAACCGGCTCGGGGATCGGCGGGGCGGCCTCTGGCCTTTCCCCACGACCCCGCCGTCGAAGACGACGACGAGGCGCCCGAGGGCCTGGACGAGCTCCTGGAGTGGGCTTGTGAGCACCGTCGGGTGCTGGGGATCCGGGTGAGGGACGCCGGTGACCTCGGCGAGCAGATCCTCTTCGCCGTCACCGGGTGGAAACCCGACCTGCTGCTCGGGACCGACCTGGCCGACGGGGCGGCGGTGGCGATCAGGCCCCGGGACATCGGGGCCGTGATCGACCTCGGTCCCGTCGAAGACCTCGGCAACGTGGCCTTCCTGGGAGACACCCGGAGCCGACCCCACCGTCGCTCCACCCGGGGCCACCGATGAACCGGCGAGGATGGGTGTGACACCGGGCGACGGTCCCCTCATCGTCCAGTCCGACAAGACCCTGCTGCTCGAGACCGACCACGAGCTGGCCGGGGAGTGCCGGCGGGCCATCGCCTCCTTCGCCGAGCTGGAGCGCTCGCCCGAGCACATCCACACCTTCCGGGTCACCTCCCTCGGCCTGTGGAACGCCCGGGCGGCCGGGGTCGACGCCGAGCAGGTGGTCGATGCCCTGGTCCGCTACAGCCGCTTCCCGCCCCCCCAGGCCCTGCTTCTCGACATCGCCGAGACCATGGACCGCCACGGCCGCCTCGTCATCGAGGCCGACGAACGTCACGGCCTGGTGCTGCGGGCTCTCGACCGGGCGGTGCTCGAGGAGGTCGTGCGCTCCAAGCACGTGGCGCCCCTCGTCGGTCCCCGCCTCGACGACGACACGGTGGCGGTGCCGGCCAGCGAGCGGGGGCGGCTCAAGCAGGCCCTGCTCAAGGTGGGTTGGCCGGCCGAGGACCGGGCCGGCTACGTCGACGGCGCCCGCTACCCGGTGACACTCGACGACCGCGACGGCTTCGCCCTGCGGCCCTACCAGGCCGAGGCGGTGGAGACGTTCCTCGCCGCCGGCACCGGCGTGGTGGTGCTGCCCTGTGGGGCGGGCAAGACCCTCGTGGGCGCCGGGGCCCTGGCCCGGGCCTCGGCCCGCACCCTGATCCTGGTGACCAACACCGTGTCGGCCCGCCAGTGGCGAACCGAGCTGTTGGCCCGGACCTCCTCACCGACGGCGAGATCGGCGAGTACTCGGGTGAGCGCAAGGACATCCGTCCCGTCACCATCGCCACCTACCAGATCCTGGTCTCCCGCACGGGGGTGCCTACCGCCACTTCGGGGTGTTCGACGCCGAGGACTGGGGCCTGGTCATCTACGACGAGGTCCACCTCCGCCCGCGCCGGTGTTCCGCATGACGGCCGACATCCAGAGCCGGCGGCGCCTCGGCCTCACTGCCACCTTGGTACGCGAGGACGGCCGGGAAGGCGACGTGTTCAGTCTCATCGGCCCCAAGCGCTACGACAGCCCGTGGCGGGAGATGGAGGCCCAGGGATGGATCGCCCCGGCTCGCTGCACCGAGGTGCGGGTCACCCTCACCGACGCCGAGCGCATGGCCTATGCCCTGGCCGAGCCGGAGGAGCGTCACCGGGTCTGTGCCACCGCGGCGTCCAAGCGGGCGGTGATCGAGGCCCTGGTCCAGCGCCACCGGGGAGCCCACGCTGGTCATCGGCATGTACGTGGAGCACCTGGCCGAGCTGGCCGAGCGACTGGGCGCACCGATCCTCACCGGCAAGACACCGGTGCGCGAGCGAGAGCGCCTCTACGCCGCTTTCCGGGCCGGCGACGAAGCGGTGCTGGTCGTGTCCAAGGTGGCCAACTTCTCCGTCGACCTGCCCGATGCCTCGGTGGCCGTGCAGGTGTCGGGCACCTTCGGGAGCCGCCAGGAGGAGGCCCAGCGCCTGGGCCGCATCCTGCGCCCCAAGGCCGACGGTCGCCAGGCCCACTTCTACACCGTGGTCAGTCGCGACACCAACGAGGCCGAGTTCGCCGCCCGCCGGCAGCGCTTCCTGGCCGAGCAGGGCTACAGCTACGACATCACCGACGCCGTCGACGTCCTGGGCTGGGCCTGAGCGGAAGGGTCCGGCCCAGCATTGGCGTGCCTTTCGTCTCGCTCCTCGGGCCAGAACGGGGGCCTGAGGTGCGAGGGCATCGGCACGCTGGGCACCATGAGCTCCCCCTCCCCGTTGTCCCTGGGTCTGTTCGCCGTGGGGTACCCCACCGCGGTGGTGGTGATCAGCCGCTTCGTGCCGGTGGTGCGCCAGCGCCGGGTGCGCTGGTTTGCGGCCCATCAACTGGGCGTGGCGGCCGTGGTGGCGGGCTGGGCCTTGGAGCGGCAGTGGCCGGCGGTGGCCGGCAACGGCGCCTGGCTGGTGGCGGCCACCGTGTGGTGGGTGGGGGCCGGCCGCCAGGGGCGCTGAGCCCGGCCGGTTCTCGTGCTCGCGGCGCTCCGTTCCTCTGGTGTCGCTCACCGACGGTCACGGCCCGAAGAAGCGAATACCCGGGCTGTCGCCACCGACCGTCGATACCCTCGGGCCGGTGAGCGACGGCTTCGGTGACATCGGCGCGGTGAGCGCCGGCCTGGCGGCGGCGGGCTATCTGGCCGACCAGGCCATCGCCACATCGGTGTACCTGGCCCGGGCGCTGGACAAGCCGGTGCTGGTGGAGGGGCCGGCCGGAACGGGCAAGACCGAGCTGGCCAAGTCGGTGGCGGCCATGACCGGCGCCCGGCTCATCCGGCTCCAGTGCTACGAGGGCCTCGATGAGTCCCGGGCGCTCTACGAGTGGGACTACCGCAAGCAGCTCCTGCGCATCCAGGCCGGGCAGGTGGGCCAGGCCGGTGCCGGTGGTGGCGCCGGTGGTGGCCAGGACGCCGCCGACCAGGGCTGGGACGCGGTCGAGGACGACCTGTTCTCCGAGCGCTTCTTGCTCCCCCGCCCGCTGCTGGAGGCGATCCGCGCCCCGGACCCGGTGGTCCTGCTCGTGGACGAGGTCGACCGTCTCGAGGTGGAAACCGAGGCCCTGTTGCTGGAGGTCCTGTCCGACTACCAGATCTCGATCCCCGAGCTGGGCACCATCACCGCCACCCGGATCCCGCTGGTGTTCCTCACCTCCAACAACACCCGGGAGCTCTCCGAGGCCCTCAAACGCCGCTGCCTGTACCTGCCCCTCGACTATCCCGACATCGAGCGGGAGCGGGCCATCGTGGTGGCCAAGGTCCCCGGCATCACCGAGCGCCTGGCCGATCAGGTGGCCCGGGTGGTGCGGTCACTCCGGGCGCTCGACCTGCGCAAGCCGCCCTCGGTCTCCGAGACGCTCGACTGGGCCCGCACCCTGGTCCTGCTCAGCATCGACCAGGTCGACGTGGAGCGGGCCTGCACCACACTGCCCCTCTTGCTCAAGCACCGGGGGGACCTGGCCAAGGCGACCAAGTCACTCAGCGCCAGCGGGGTGGACCGATGACCCGGCGCCGGTGCTAGGCGCCCTGGCCGGCTTCGTCGGCGAGCTGCGGACCATCGGCCTCCCCGTCTCGCTCACCGAGCACCTCGACGCCGCCCAGGCGCTCACTTCCGTCCCCCTCGAAGACCGGGAGGCCCTGCGGGCCGCCCTGGCCGCCACCCTGGTGAAATCGGCGGCCCACCGGCCGGCCTTCGAGACCACCTTCGAGGTGTGGTTCTCGCTGGGCCTCGGGGATGCCCTCGATGGAGACTCCGCGGTCGCCGGCGGGAGCGACGTGGCCGACGATCACGGCACCGACGTCGACGACCTGGCCGCCCTCCTCGACGCGGCCCTGGCGTCAGGCGATCCGGCGAGGTTGGCCGACCTGGCCCGCCTGGCCGTGGCCCGCCACGCCGACCTGCGCGCCGAGCGCCGGATCGGCGCCGGCAGCTACGAGCGTTACCGCACCCTCCGCCAGCTGGATGTCGAGGGGGCCTTGGCCCGCCTGGGTGGCCGGCCCGAGTTCGGAGGAGGCGAGGACGCTGACCTGCTGGGGGCCCGCCTGGCCCGAGAAGAGCTGCACCGCCGGGCGGCACGTCTGCGCGACGAGATCGACGCCGAGATCCGGCGGCGGCTGGTGGCCGAGCGGGGGGCACCGTCGATGTCCCAGGCCCTGCGCCGGCCCCTGCCGGCCGACGTCGAGCTCATGCACGCCAGCCGCGACGACCTGGCCGAGCTCCGGCGCTGCCTGGCCCCGCTGGCCAGCGCCCTGGCCGCCCGCCTGGCCCGACGTCGCCGCCACCGGCGCCGGGGCCGCCTCGACATGCGGGCCACGGTCCGTCACTCGCTCAGCTCGGGCGGCGTGCCCGTCGAGCCCCGCTTCCATCGTCCCCAGGTGGCCAAGCCAGAGATCTGGGTGGTGGCCGACGTCTCGGGCTCGGTGGCCGCCTTCGCCCGCTTCACCCTGGCCCTGGTGCACGCCGTCAGCAGCCAGTTCTCGGCCGTGCGCTCCTTCGTGTTCGTCGACGGGGTGGACGAGGTGACCCGGTGCTTCGAGGGCATGGTCGACTTCGACACCGCGGTGCGCCGGGTCAACGCCGAGGCCGATGTAGTGGCCGCCGCCGGCCATTCCGACTACGGGGCCGCCCTGGAGGCGTTCTGGTCGCGCTACGGCGCCGACATCGGTCCCCGCACCACCGTGGTGATCCTGGGCGACGCCCGGGGCAACTACCACCCGTCCCGTTCCTGGGTGGTGGCCGAGCTGGCCCGGGTGGCCCGCCACGTCCACTGGCTCAACCCCGAGCCCCGGGCCTACTGGGGCAGTGGTGACTCGGTGATGGGCGATTACGCCCCGCACTGCGACGGGGTCCACGAATGTCGCAACCTGCGCCAGCTCGGCCGCTTCGTGGAGGCGTTGGCCTGATGGAGCGGACCAGGCTCCTGCTGGTACGCCACGGTGAGTCCCAGGCCCAGGTGGACCGGGTGGTGGGCGGGCCGACGGGCTGCACCGGCCTGTCCGAACTGGGCCGCCGACAGGTGGCGGCCCTGGCCGGGCGGTGGCAGGGCTCGGGCCTGGCCGCCGACCGGCTCCTCTCCTCCACCCTGCCCCGGGCGGTGGAGACGGCCGAAGTGCTGGCCCCCGCCCTCGGAGGGCTGACCGTGGAGCGCCACCCGGAGCTGGTCGAGCTCGAGCCCGGTGAGTGCGACGGCCTCAGCTGGGACGACTACCAGGACCGCTACGGCGTCGACATGCGCGCCGACCCCTACGCCGTGCTGTCGCCCGGGGGCGAGAGCGTGGCCGGGTTCCTGCTACGGGTGGGCCGCTCGCTGCACTGCATCGCCGTCGACCACGCCGGGGCCACGGTGGTCGTCGCGTGCCACGGCGGGATCGTCGACGGCTCCCTGACCTGTTTCCTCGGCGTGGCTGTCCAGCGGGCCGCTGACCTCGACCTGCGCTCCACCAACTCGGGCGTCACCGAGTGGGTGGTGGAGGCCGAGAAGGGCAAGCCGTTGCACTGGGCCCTGCGCCGCTACAACGACACAGCTCACCTGGAGGGCATGGGGGACCAAGGTCGGACCCCTGACCCCCCGTCCATCGGCTGAGGCTTGCTGCTGCTCGTCACCGCCGACGCTGCCCGGGCCGAGGCCGCCGCCGCCCTGGGCATACCGTCCGGCCTGCGGGCGGGGCTGGTGACGACCGACCGCTCAGCCCCGGCGCTCCCGGGCCGGGTGCTCGATGTCCGACAGGATCCCGGCGCTGTTGACCAGGGCCACGTGACTGAAGGCCTGGGGGAAGTTGCCGATCATGCGGCCGGCGCCCGCGTCGTACTCCTCGGCCAGCAGGCCCACGTCGTTGCGCACGGCGAGCAGCCGGTCGAACAGTTCCCGGGCGTCCCGCCGCCGCCCGAGGAGGTGCAGGCAGTCGGCCAGCCAGAAGCTGCACATGAGGAACGAGGCCTCGCTCCCGGCCAGCCCGTCGTCGCTGCGGTCGTGGTCATAGCGGTGGACGAAGCCGTCGACCACCAACTCGGCCTCGACCGCCTCCACCGTGCCCACGATGCGGGGGTCGTCGGGGGGCAGGAAGCCCACCAGGGGGAGCATCAACAGGGCCGCGTCGAGGCCGGTGCCGCCGTAGTGCTGGACGAACGTGTTGCGGCCGGCGTCGTAGCCCTTGGTGCACACCTCGGCGTGGATCCGGTCGCGCAGGGCCCGCCAACGCTGGACCGGGCCGGCGAAGTCGTGCTGCTCGATGGCGGCGACGGCGCGGTCGAGGGCGACCCAGGCCATCACCTTGGAGTGGGTGAAGTGCTGGCGGCCCGAGCGCACCTCCCACAGACCCTCGTCGGGCTGGTCCCACACCTGCTCCAGGTTGGCGAGCAGGGCCCGTTGCAGTGACCAGGCGGCGTCATCGGACTCGAGGCCCGCCCTGCGGGCCTGGGACAGCGAATCGAGCACCTCCCCGTAGACATCGATCTGGAACTGGCTCCAGGCACCGTTGCCCACCCGCACCGGTGTCGAAGACTCGTAGCCGGGAAGCCATCCCAGCTCCAGCTCGGGGAGACGGCGCTCGCCGCCGACGCCGTACATGATCTGCAGGTCGTCGGGATCACCGGCCACCGAGCGCAGCAACCAGTCGCGCCAGGCCCCCGCCTCCTCGGTGTAGCCCGAAGCCAGCAGGGCGTCGAGGGTGAAGGTGGCGTCGCGCAGCCACGAGTAGCGGTAGTCCCAGTTGCGCTGGCCGCCGAGGTTCTCGGGTAGTGACGTGGTGGGGGCGGCCACCACCGCGCCAGTGGGGCCGAAGGTCAGGGCCTTGAGCACCGCGAGCGAGCGCTGCACCGCATCGCGCCACTCACCCTGGTAGGTGAGCTGGCCGGCCCACTCCCGCCACCACCGGTCGGTCCGGTCCACCGCGCCCAGCGGGTCGATCCGGGCGGGGAGGGGGGCGTGGGAGGGGAACCAGGTGAGCCCGAAGGGCACCTGCTCGCCCTCGCAGACCACGAAGGTGGCCACCGTGCGCAGGTCCTCGCCGCGCACGGCGACGGGCGTGGTGAGGACCAACCCGTCGGGGCCGCCCACAGCCACCGTTCGGCCCTCGATGCGCCGCACCCACGGCACGATGTGGCCGTAGTCGAAGCGGATGACCAGTTCCATGCGCATCTCCACCCGGCCGGCCTCTCCCCGCACCACCCGCACCACGTCAGGGTTGCCGTCGCGGGGCGGCATGCAGTCGACCACGGTGACGGCGCCGCTCGGTGTCTCGTAGCGGGTCTCGAGCACCAGGCCGCCGTCACGGTAGGCCCGACGGCGACAGCGGTGCCCGTCGGAAGGGGCGAGCAGCCAGCGCCCGTGCTCGGAGGTGCCCACCAGGGCGGCGAAGCACGCAGGGGAGTCGAAGCGCGGGAAGCACAACCAGTCGATCGAGCCGTGGGCCGACACGAGGGCGGCCGACTCGGTGTCGCCCAACAGGGCGTAGTCCTCCAGGGGCGAGCTCATCCCGCCAGTACCGCGGGGGCGGGGACGGGTTCCGGCGTCACTCCCGGCGTAGCAGCTCGGCCAGGCGGAAGGCCAGGTCCAGGCTCTGGCGGGCGTTGAGGCGGGGGTCGCACATGGTTTCGTAGCGCTGGCCGAGGTCGGCGTCGAGGACCTCCTCCGAGCCGCCCAGGCACTCCGTCACATTGTCGCCGGTGAGCTCGACGTGCACGCCCCCCGGCCAGGTGCCCTCGGCCTGGTGGGCGGCGAAGAACCCGGTGATCTCGGCCAGGACGTCGTCGAGGTGACGGGTCTTGCGGCCGCCGGCCGAGGTGAAGGTGTTGCCGTGCATGGGGTCACACGCCCACACCACGGGGTGGCCGGCGGCCTTGACTGCGGCCAGCAGCGGGCGCAGGCGGTCCTCGACCAGGGTGGCGCCCATGCGCGTCACCAGCGTGAGTCGGCCGGGCACCCGATTTGGGTTGAGGGCCTGGCACAGCGCGAGGACCTCCTCGGCGGTGGCGCTGGGCCCCAACTTGCAGCCGAGGGGGTTGGCCACGCCGGCGAGGAACCCGACGTGGGCGCCGTCGAGCGCCCGGGTGCCTCGCCGATCCACAGCAGGTGAGCCGAGCAGTCGTACCAGTCGCCGGTGAGGCTGTCCTGGCGGGTCAGGGCCTCCTCGTAGCCGAGGAGCAGGGCTTCGTGGCTGGTGTAGAAGTCGACCTGGTGGAGCTGGTGCTCGGACCCGAGGTCGATCCCACAGGCCGCCATGAACCGCAGGGCCCGCTCGATCCCGTCGGCGATGACCTCGTAGCGCCGGCCCTCCCGACTGGAGGCGACGAACTCCTGGTTCCAGGCGTGCACCCGGCTGAGGTCGGCGAAGCCCCCTTGGTGAAGGCCCGCAACAGGTTGAGCGTGGACGATGCCTGGTGGTAGGCGGTGAGCAGTCGGGTGGGATCGGCCATGCGGGCCTCGGTGGTGAAGGCCATGTCGTTGACCATGTGCCCCCGGAACGACGGCAGGTCGACCTCGCCCACCCGCTCGGTGGCGGCCGAGCGGGTTTGGCGAACTGCCCGGCGATGCGACCCACCTTGACCACGGGAACCCCGGAGCTGTAGGTGAGCACCACCGCCATCTGGAGGATGAGGCGCAGCTTGTCCCGGATGGCGTCGGCCGAGAAGGTGTCGAAGGACTCGGCGCAGTCGCCGGCCTGGAGCAGGAAGGCCTTCCCATCGGCCACCGCGGCCAGACTGCCCGTCAGGGCCGTGCCTCGCCGGCAAAGACCAGCGGGGGTAGGTGGCGAGCTGCTTGAGCACCAACTCGAGGGCCGACTCGTCGGGCCAGTCGGGCTGTTGGGCCGCGACCAGCTCCCGCCAGGCAGCGACGGTCCAGGTAGGGGAGGCCATGGTCACATCCTAGGGATGCCCGTCGACGCTCGTCCCGGCCCTGCTGGCGGGGGCGGCGACGTCCCGGGGATCGTCCGTCGGGTCAGGCGGCGGCGATGCTCTCGGCGTCGATCTTGAGCTCGTCGACCGCCCGCTTGACGATGCGACGGGCCGCCTCGGCCGTGACACCGAGGACCTCACCGACCTCCCGGAAGCTGTGCTTCTGGCCGTCGGCCAGGCCGAAGCGGTGCTCCACCGCGGTCCGGGCCCGGGGCTCGAGCCGGTCGAGGAGGCCGGTGACCATCTCCTCTTGCATCTGCTCGACCACCAGCTGCTCGGGGCCGGGCAGGGAATCGGGAAGGAGGTCGACCAGCTCCTGCTCACCGTCGTCACCGACGGTGCGGTCGAGGCTGGTGGGCGTGGCCAGGCGGTGCAGGTTGGCCAGTTCGTCGTCGAGCTCGTCGCCCTCGCCGGAGACCGCCCGCAGGGCAGCCCGGAGCTGGGCCGAACGCTCGCTCGGCAGGCGCACCAGGTTGGCCTTCTGGTCCAGGGCCCGGCCGATGGCCTGGCGGATCCAAAAGGTGGCGTAGGTGGAGAACTTGAAGCCCTTGCGCCAGTCGAACTTCTCGACGGCGTGCTCGAGTCCCAGGTTGCCCTCCTGGATGAGGTCGAGCAGGTCCATCCCCGGGGGCAGCGGGTAGCGGCGGGCGATGCTCACCACCAGGCGCAGGTTGGCCCGGATGAAGTAGTCGCGGGCTCGGGCCGCCTCTCGGATGGTCCGCTTGCACTCGGCTGTCTCCGCCCGGGTGACGGGCCCGGTCTCGAGGCGGGCCTCGGCTGCGTGTCCCGCCTCGACCTTCTGGGAGAGCTCACGCTCCTGGGCCGCGTTGAGGAGGGGGACGAGCCCGATCTCATGGAGGTACTGTCCGACTGAATCTCTCATTGTACCCTGTTCCAACCGAAGTGACGTCGATGTCATTCCCGATTTGCGACTGAAATCACGAGCTGGGAAGGAAGTCGCCCCCAGGTGGGAGCGCGGCATCGCTATGTATACGAACGACGGGGAAGCTCTGGACGTTCCCGATTGTCCTGGCCCCCATATACCCATTTCGGTGGTGGACAACTCGCCCCGCCGGGGCGGTGTAGGCATGGGGGCCATGATCCACGAGCCGGTGCTGTTGCCCGACCGAGCGGTGACCTCCCTCGCAGATTACCTGGCCCGGCGCAGGGGTGGCCAGGCCATTTCCCGGGCCCGGGAGCTGGGCCCCGGAGGTACGGTCAAAGAGGTCAGCCTGTCGGGCCTGCGGGGCCGCGGCGGTGGCGGTTACCCCACGGGCCGCAAGTGGGCCGGCCTGCGCAACGACGCCGCCGGGTCCGGGGACCGCTTCGTGGTGGCCAACGGCGCCGAAGGCGAGCCGGGCACGTTCAAGGACCGGGCCATCCTGCGGGCCGACCCCTACCAGGTGGTGGAGGGGCTGGCCGTGGCCGCCCTCACGGTGGGGGCCCGGGCTGCTTACCTGTGCGTCAAGGAGAAGTTCACCACCGAGATCCGCCGGGTGACCGTCGCCCTGGAGGAGATGGCCGCCGCCGGGCTCACCGGTGACATCCCCATCACCCTGGTCGCCGGCCCCGACCACTACCTCTACGGTGAGGAGAAGGGCCTCTTGTCGGCGATCGAGGGCGACGCCCCCCTGCCTCGCCTGCTGCCGCCCTACGTCCACGGCCTCTTTGCCACCGGCCCCCAGCTGGGTTGGTCGGCCCGTCCCCAGGCCTACGGCTACGGCCCCGACGATCCCAACGACGACGACGACCTGGGCCACTCCAACCCCACGCTGGTGAACAACGTCGAGACCCTGGCCGACGTCACCCACATCCTGGCCCGGGGGCCGGAGTGGCACCGGTCGCGGGGGACCTCCGAATCGCCCGGGGCCCTGGTCGTCACGGTGGTGGGCGACGTGCGGCGCCCGGCGGTGGCCGAGGTGGAGCTGGGGTGCCCGTTGGGCGAGGTGATCGAGGAGTTGAGCGGCGGGCCGGCGCCGGGTCGCACGATCAAAGCGGTGTTCTCGGGGGTGGCCAACGGCGTCATCAGGGGTGACCAGCTCGACGCACCGCTGAGCTACGAGGCCCTGGCGGCCATCGGCAGCGGGCTGGGCTCGGCCGGGTTCATCGTCTACGACGACACCGCCGACATGGTGAGCGTGGCCCGCCTGTTCTCCCGCTTCCTCTACGTCGAGTCGTGTGGGCAGTGCCCGGCCTGCAAGTTCGGCACCGGGGAGATCACCAGCTACCTGGAGCGCATCGAGGCCGGCCTGGGCAGCGAGGTCGACGTGGAGATCATCGGCCGGCGCCTCGAGACCGTCACCGACGCCAACCGCTGCTATCTCCCGGTGGAGGAGCAGCTGGTCATCGGCAGCATCCTGCGGGAGTTCCCCGAGGACGTGGCCGCCCACCTCGAGAGCCGCTGGCCGGCCGAGCGCACCTACGAGTTGCCCAAGATCGACGACCTGGTCGACGGGCGAGTGGTCTACGACCCTCGCCAGGGGGCCAAACAGCCCGACTGGACCTATGCCGAAGGATGAACCCGCCACCGCCGCCTCCCGTGGCCCGCGGATCGGCGTCTTCGGGGGGACCTTCGACCCCATCCACGTGGGCCACCTGGTCACCGCCGTCAACGTCCGCCACGTCCTCGGCCTCGACCGGGTCCTGCTGGTGGTGGCCAACGACCCCTGGCAGAAGCAGAAGGCCGACCTGCCGCTGACCCCCGCCCTCGACCGCCTGGCCATGGTGGAGGCCGCAGTGGGCGACGTGGTCGGGTTGCAGGCCAGCGACGTGGAGATCGTCTCCGGCGGCGTCTCCTACACCGCCGACACCTTGGTCACCCTGCGCCACCACCACCCTGCGGCCGAGCTGTTCCTGATCCTGGGCAGCGACGCCGCCGCCGGGTTGCCCACCTGGGAGCGAGTGGACGAGGTCAGGGGTCTGGCCACGCTCGTGGTGGCGACCCGGCCGGGCGCCGACGATGCCACCCCGCCGGCCGGCTGGGAGCACCAGGCGGTGGAGGTGCCCCGACTGGAGGTGTCGAGCACCGACCTGCGGGCCCGCTTCGCCGACGGGCGCCCGCTCGACTGGCTGGTCAGCGACGCCGTGGTTCACGTCATCCGCCAGCGGAATCTGTACGCTGTCCACCAGATGGCGTCGCCTCGGAGCGCAACCTCCTGAACCACCACAGCCCCAGCGCCGAGCGGGCCCGGCTTGCGGCCCAGGCGGCGGCGTCCAAGCAGGGCTTCGACATCGTCGCCCTCGAGGTGGGCGGGGTGCTGGCCATCGTCGACTGGTTCGTGGTCATCACCGCCTCCAACCCCCGCCAGGCTCGCACCATCGCCGAGGAGGTCGAGGAGCAGCTGCGCCGACGCGACGGCGACGGGCCCCTGCGGATCGAGGGCGCCGACGACGCCCGCTGGATCCTGCTCGACTTCGGGGACGTGGCCGTGCACGTGCTCTCCGAGGAGGCCCGGGACTTCTACGACCTCGAGCGGCTGTGGGGCGACGTTCCCCGCCTCGACTGGGACGGCAGCGGACCGGGCGCCGCCGCCCAGGTGCTCAGCCCCGGACCCGACGCCGAGGCCGTCGCCGGCCGGGAGTCCTGACTCCGTGCGTGTCGGCATGGAAACGGCCCAGCACCGGGTCGAGTGGCCCGAGCTGGTGGCCCGGGTGCGCTTCGCCGAGGAGGCCGGCTTTGACGGGGCCTGGATCTTCGACCACTTCAAGCCGCTCTACGGCCGAGGCCCGGGCCCGTGCCTCGAGGGTTGGACCCTGCTCGCCGGTCTGGCTGCGGCCACCCGGCGCATCCGCCTGGGCGCTTTAGTGACGGGGGTCACCTATCGGCATCCGTCACTGCTGGCGGCCGAAGCGGTCACCGTCGACCACATCTCCGGCGGGCGCCTGGAGCTGGGGATGGGAGCGGGGTGGTTCGAGGAGGAGCACGCCGAGCTCGGGTTCGACTTCCCGTCGGTGGGGGAGCGGGTCGATCGCCTCGAAGAGGCGATCGAGGTGATGCGTCGGCTGATGACAACCGACGACGCCTCCTACGAGGGGCGTTCGGTCCATCTCGACCATGCCACCTACCGGCCCCGGCCGGTGCAACGGCCGTACCCGCCGTTGTGGGTGGGTGCTTCGGGCGAGCGGCGCATGCTCCCCCTCGTGGGCCGGGTGGCCGACGCCTGGCACAGCTTCGGGTCGCCGACGGAATTGGAAGGCAAGTGGGCCGTCGTGGCCAGGGCGGCCGAGGCGGCGGGGCGCGACCCGGCCTCGATCCTGCGGGCGACCAACTTGTCCCTCTCGGAGCCGTGGGACGAGGTCCGTCGAGTGGCCGACGCCCAGCGCCGCTCGGGCGCGGGCTACCTGGTCTGCTCCTGGCCCACCGAGGGCCAGGCCCGCATGGAGGAGTTCGTCGAGCAGGTCCTGCCCGAGGTGATGGCGGCCTGAGCCCCACTCCGTCGCGTGGCCAGGGTGCCCGGACAGCCGGCGGGGCTACTCCGTGCGCAGGGCCTCGGCCGGGTTGAGGCGGCTGGCCCACCAGCCGGGCAGGGCGGCGACCACGTTGGCCACGACCAGGCCGGCCGGGATCAGCACCGCCACCAGGGCGAGGGTGACGGGCGACACGTACTGCAGGGGCACCTCCTCGGCGATCCCGATCCACCCCAGGCGGCCGAGCGACAGCCCGAGGGGGATTCCCACGGCCAGTCCCACCAGACCGACGGCGGTGCTGTGCGAGCCCACGACGGCCCTGGTCATGGCCCGGGTGAAGCCGAGGGCGGCCAGGACGGCGAACTGCTGGCGCCGGCGCCGGACCAGGGTGGCGAGGCCGTGCGCCAGGGTGGACACGGCCAGGAGGATGAGGAAGCCGGCCAGCACGACAGGCAGCGTCCGTACGTTGCCGAGGTTGGTCAGCTCCGGGGGGAGGAAGGCGGGGCTGACGTCGAACGCGTCGTCGCCCAGCGCGGCGCCGAGGTCGGCCACGGCCGCCTCCACGTCGGTGTCGTCGTCCCAGCGCAACGCCACCGACCACGTGCTGCCCTCGTCGCCCGCTGGTGGCGCTACCCGGGCCATGGTGGCCGGGGTGACCCACAGACCCTCGGTGAAGCCGGCATGCACGTCAGGCGGGAACAGGGCCTCGCCCACGACCCGCAGCGGTTGGCTGTCGGCGCCGACGGACACGACGTCGCCCAGGCCCACCCCGAGTTGGTCGGCGCTGGCGGGGCCGATGGCGGCCTCGTCGGGTGCTGCCGGTGCCCGCCCGGCGACGGGAACCAAGTCGATCCCCCCCACGACGGGGGTGACGGCGAAGGTGGGCACGCCGGCGCCGTCCACGTCGAGCACGGAGCGGCGCATGACCGAGGCCTCTTCGGCACCCGCTTGGTCGAGGAGGCGAGCGAGGAAGGGGTCGCCGACGCCGGTGGGCGTGAGCTGATCCGGCGCCGGGGAGGCGGTTGCCTGCCAGGTCACCCCCACACGCTCTGGGTTGGCCAGGGCGTCATCGAGCCCGTGGGCGACGGTGAAGGTGGCCGCCAGGCCGAGGACGGCGGCGGTGGCGCCCACCAGTGCCGGACGTGCCGGTACCCCGCCCCGGCCCCGACCGGCGTCGAAGGCTCCGACGGCGCCGATGGCCAGGGGAAGGGGAAGGAGCCGGCGCAGGGCCCGGAGGCCGGTTCCCGCGGCGGAGCGACCGGCGCCGGGACTGATCCCGGCGCCGGCCCAGGCTGCCGTGGCGGTGCCCCCCACGACAAGGACGAGCGTGGCCACCGCCCCGACAAAGAGAACGGTCCAGTCGGCGTGGATGCCGGGATCGGGGTCGACCCGCCCGGCGAAGCCGATGGGGAAGCGAGGCGAGAGGGCCACGGCACCGAGCACGGCCGCCGTCGCGGCCGTGGCCGCCACGACGAGGTGGGGCAGGACCGCCGCCCCGGTGAGGGCGGCCCGGGTCAGGCCGATGGCCCGCAACGCGTCCCGGCTGTCGTCGATGACCGCCACCGACCGCCCCAGTGCCTGGCCCACGAACACCACCCCGGCCAGCGTCACCAGCCCGGCCAGCACCAGCAGCGCCGATTGCTCCACCGTGGTGGTGGTGGCCACCCGGCGCGCCACCGACCCGAAGTCGAGGACCGGCGTGCCAGGAGCCACCAGGTCGTTGACGTCACGCTGCAGGGTGGCGATGTCAGCGGCCGGGTCGGACAGGCGGACGTGGGCGTTCTCGAGGGGCATCATGCGGTCGCGGTGCTGCGCCAACACCCCGGGGGAGGGGATGACGAAGCCGTCACTCTGGAACAGGAACTGGCTGGTGAAGCGGATGACACCCACCACGGTCATGGGCAGTCGGGGGCCGTTGGGAGTTCCGCCCTCGAGGTCGTTCTGGTCGGGCCCGTAGGGGGTGAAGGTGAAGGTGTCGCCCACCGCCAAAGGGGCGTTCTCGTCGACCACCACCTCGTCGTCGGCCCCAGGGTCAAAGAGCCGGCCGTCGATGATGACGGGGCGGTCGACGTCGCCGAGCCAGTGCTCGTCGGAGGGGATGAACAGCAGTGGGGTGAGATCGGGCTCGGTCGCACCAAAGACGAGGTTCCAGCGGGCCGACGCCGGTCACGTAGGGCCGGGCCTCCAGGCGACTCCAGTCGGCGTCGTACACGCCGACCTGGCTGGGGAACACCACCGCGTCGGCCGAGTCGGTCACCTCGCCGAGACGGGGCAGGGCCGTCACCGTGCGCCGGGCCCCGGCCACGGCGGCCATGGCCAGCCCGGCGCTGAGCCCGGCGATGATCCCGAGGACCACCAGCCAGCGCCAACGGCGGGCGAGGTCGGCCCTGGCCCAGGCCCCAGGGGCGCCCAGCCGCTTCACGCTCGTCACCCTACGACAGGCCGCCGGCGCCACTCGAGGGTGCTGGCCGGTGTCGTTTGGGGGTGCTACCTCTCGTGGCCGAGGTGGTGGGCTCCGAGCGGGCCGACGTCGTGGTGCTCAACGACGCCCCGGGGGCGCTGGCCTACCGGGCCCTTCGCGACGGACGGCGACTGGTCGTCAGCGACGAGGTGGCCCGGGTGCGGCACTGGATCCGAACCGTGGACCGCTACCTGGACATGGCGCCCATGCGACGGACCCGCGAGAACGGGCTGCGTCACCGCCTGCAGGAGAGGCGCTTTGGTCGACCGTGAGTCGGTGCGACGCCGGCTGCGGCAGATCGACCGACGGGTCGGCCTCCTCGACGGCATCTGCAGCGGTGAGCGGGGAGCCTGCCTATCTCGAGGTGGACCCGTCCCTGGTCTGGGAGCACCTCGGGCGCTTGGACGACCTGCGGGCTTTTGCCGCCTCGGTCGAGGCCTCGCTGGAGGGTGACTGACGGTCGGGTGGCCTGTCAGGTCGCGGGGGAGGGCTCACGTCCTCGTTGGTCAGACCACCAGGGCCAGACACCTGGTCGGGCCCAGCTCGGCGCTCACGCGGGCCCAGGTCAGGGCACGATCGTCGGAAAGGAAGACGGCCCCCTCGGGGTCGGCGGCGGCCACGGTGTCGCCGGCGGCGACGAGGCAACCAGTGTCGACGTTGCCGGCGAGCCACTCGGATAGGCCGTCTCGGCAGCGTTCGAAGGGGGCCGTTCTCGCTGAAGCCCTGCGGTAGAGGGCCGACTGGTGGCCGTCCGGCCCGGTCGAGACGCTCAGCACCGTCGTGTCGCCGGCCACGGCCACGGCCCGGGCGTAGGTGGCGTGGAGGCCCTCGTCGTCGATGCGCCAGGTGGCGCCGTGGTCGTCGCTGACGGCTAGGCCTTGGGCGCAGGCGGCCAGGACCCGGCTGGGATCGTCGGGGACGACGAGGACCTGGTGGACGTCGGCGTGGATGTCGAGGCTCGTCTGGCGCCACGATCGTCCGCCGTCGGACGAGGCGACGATGCCACCGACGTGGACGTTGGCCAAACGGGTGCCATCGGCTCCGGCCGACAGCCAACGGGTGTCGGGCGGTCCGCCCCAGGGGGTGTACCAGTCGCTGCGGCCCTCCAACTGGCGGAAGCCCTCGACCGGCGCCAGCTCTCCATGGTCGTTCAGTCGCAGGAGGTGGGCGCCGGCGGTGCCTACCAGCAGGCCGTCGAGGTCGGCCAGGAGGCAGGTCAGGCGCGTGCTGTCGGGTGCGGCTGCGACTCGCCGCCATTGGTCACGGTCCTGGTCGGCGTGCCACACCTCGGCCCCTTCGACCAGAGCCCACCAACCCGTCGGGTCGCCGGCGATGGCGTGGACGTCCCGGCCCTTCAGGTGGACTCCGGTGACGGCCCCCTCGGCTCCGAGCTCGACCAGACCATCACCGGTACCGACCAGGAGCATGGCCACGTCATCCATGCTACGACCCCGAACCGTCTCGGTCTTCCGCCGGTCGGCGTTCGTGGCCCGGCGCAGCGACCAGGCGCCGGATGACCGCGGTGACCTGGGTGTGGGCCTCGATGGGCACCATGTGGCCGACGCCGGGGAGCTCCACCAGGGTGGCGTCGGGCAGGACCTTGACGATGGCCCGGGCGTGCACCGGCGGGGTGAGGCGGTCGTGTTCGCCGGCCAACACCACCACCGGCACGGTGAGGGCGGCGAGGCCGTGAGCCAGGTCGAAGGTGGACAGGGTGGCGCCGAAGGCGGCCCGGACGTCGGTGGGGGTGGCAAGCAGCATCTCGGTGCAGAAGGCGACGTGGGCCGGGGAGGCAGCCGGGCCCAGGGTGACGGCTTTCACCAGGCGGGTCAGCACCGGGTTGGTACGGGTGGGCAACGGGATCGGGGCGGCCAGCACACGCTCGCCGATGGTGGTGCGCAGGGCGGCCAGGACCGCCGGGAAGGGGATGATGCTGGAGCGGGCGATGAGGTCCTCGACGCCCACGTTGACCAGGGCCACGGCGGCCAGCCGGTCGCCGACCCGCTGACCGTGGGCGTGAGCCCAGGCCACCACGGCCATGGCCCCCATGGAGTGGCCGGCCACGACGACCTGCTCTCCGAGACCGACGGCCTGGCCCAGCACCGCGTCGAGATCGGCGGCCAGGGCGTCAGCGGAGTAGTCCCCTCCTGCTCCAGGTTGGCTCCGTCCGTGGCCCCGCTGGTCGTAGGTGACCAGCCGGACGCAGCCGGCCAGGGCCCGGACCTGGTGGCACCACACCGCAGAGGTGCACATCCAGCCGTGGACGAGCACAAGCGTCGGTCCGGTGTCGGGGCCGTGGACCTCTGCGTGCAGGACGGTGCCGTCACCCGAGACCACGCCGAGAGGTCGCCCGGCCGAGGGAGCGCTCAGGTCGCCCTGCTCAGGATCGGCGGCCACCGCCCGGCGGGCCCGGCGCTCCTCGACCAGGCCAGCCAGGACGGCGGCGAAAGCGGCGGTGGCAGCGCCCGCCATGGCGAGATGCGTGCGTCTCACCGTCCGTAGGCGGCGCGATGGTGCGACCGGCACCGTCCCTTGGCCCGCCGAGGCCGCTGGCTGCGAAAGGCCGCTTACCGTGGAGCCGACGCGGATCGAACGCGCTACCTCATCCATGCCATGGATGCGCTCTACCAATTGAGCTACGGCCCCCCGTGGATCGCCCACGCTACCAGCCGCCGCCCGCCGCTCGAAGTCCGTCCACACCGAACGCACGCTGTGCACCCTACGACGGGCAGAGACCGCGGGCCCGGGCCCTACACCACCAAGTTGACCAGACGGCCGGGGACCACGATGACCCGGCGGACCTCCCGCCCGGCCAGGGCGTCGACCACGGCGGGGTCGGCCCGCACCGCCGCTTCGATGGCGGCCTCGTCGGCGTCGGCCGCCACCTGCACCCGGGCCCGGACCTTGCCCGCCACCTGGACCGGCAGCTCCACCTCGTCGTCGACGAGCAGGGACCTGTCGGCCTCGGGGAAGGCGGCCCACACCACCGTCTCGGTGTGGCCCAGGCGGGCCCAGAGCTCCTCGGCCAGGTGGGGCGCGAGCGGGGCCAGCATGGCCACCATGGCCTCGGCCACCTCGACCGGCGTGGCGGCACCGTCACCGGCCAGCGCCAGCGACCGGGTCAGGGCGTTGTTGGCCTCGATGAGCTTGGCCACGGCGGTGTTGAACCGCAGGCCTCCCATGTCGACCCTCACGCCGGCGATGGTGCGGTGCAGCACCCGGCGCAGCTCGTCGTCGGCGGGGACGTCGGCCACCCGCGAGGCGCCGGTCTCCTCGTCCACCAGGTTGCGCCACAGCTTCTGGAGGAACCGGTGGACCCCGATGATGTCGCGCCCGCTCCAGGGTCGATCGGCGTCGAGAGGCCCCATGGCCATCTCGTAGAGGCGCAGGGTGTCGGTGCCGTACTCGGACTGGATCTGGTCGGGCGACACGGCGTTGCGCAGGCTCTTGCCCATCTTGCCCTGCTCACGGCGCACCGGCCGGCCGGACCAGGTGAAGCCCGACTCGCCGTCGCCCTCCACCTCGGCGGCCTCGACGTAGACGCCCCGTTCGTCGCGGAAGGCGTCGGCCAGCACGTAACCCTGGTTGTAGAGCCGCTGGAAGGGCTCGGGGGTGGAGACGTGGCCCAGGTCGAACAGGACCTTGTGCCAGAAGCGGGCGTAGAGGAGGTGCAACACGGCGTGCTCGACCCCGCCCACGTAGAGATCGACGCCACCGAAGGCCGGTTCACCGGCGGCGGTGGAGCCCTGCATCCAGTAGCGCTCGACGTCGGGGTCGACCAGGGCCGTGTCGTTGTGGGGATCGAGGTAGCGCAGGTAGTACCAGCAGGATCCGGCCCATTGGGGCATGGTGTTGAGCTCACGGCGGTAGCGGCGGGGGCCGTCACCCAGGTCGAGGGTGACTTCGGCCCACTCGCTCGCCCGACCCAGCGGGGGGACGGGGAGACTGTCGTCGTCGTCGCCCATCACCGTCGGCGTGTAGTCGTCGATGTCGGGCAGGGTGACGGGCAACATCGACTCGGGCACGGCCACGGGCAGGTCGTCGTCGTCGTAGACGATGGGGAAGGGCTCGCCCCAGTAGCGCTGGCGGCTGAACAGCCAGTCGCGCAGCCGGTAGGTCACCGTGGGCGTCCCGGCCCCGACCGAGGCCAGCCACTGGTTGACGGCTTCGATGGCCGACGGTGTGGACAAGCCGTCGAGGGAGACCCCGTCGTTGGCCGACGCCGTGGCCGCGCCGGCGCCGGTGAAGGCTTCGGGCCAGGCCGATGCGGGCGTTCCCGGAGCCAACCCGTGCCCGGCGAACCAGGTGTCGGGCGGGGCCACCACGGCCACCACGGGCAGGTCGAAGGCCCGGGCGAACTCCAAGTCGCGCTGGTCGTGGGCGGGCACGGCCATGATGGCCCCGGTGCCGTAGCCCATGAGCACGTAGTCGGCCACGAAGACCGGGATGTGCTCGCCGTTGGTGGGGTTGACGGCGAAGGCGCCGGTGAACACCCCGGTCTTGACCCGGGATTCGAGCTGGCGCTCCATCTCCGAGCGGGTCGAGGCGTAGCGGCGGTAGCCGGCGACGGCCTCCATGGGCGAGTCCCACCCGCTGACCGGCACTCCCTCGATCACCCCGGCCAGGCCCGCCCCCGCCACGAGGTGGGGTCGGCGTCACCCCAGGAGCCGGCCACCAGAGCCGGGAGGAGGGGGTGTTCGGGCGCCAACACCATGTAGGTGGCACCAAAGAGGGTGTCGGGCCGGGTGGTGAACACCGAGATGGTGCTGGAGGGATCATGCGCCAGGGCGAAGTCGACCAGGGCACCCTGGCTTCGGCCGATCCAGTTGCGCTGCATGGCCTTGATCCGTTCGGGCCAGTCGATGAGGTCGAGGTCGCCGGCCAGGCGCTCGGCGAAGGCGGTGATGCGCATCTTCCACTGCTGCAACGGTCGCTGGAACACCGGGAAGTTGCCCCGCTCGCTGCGACCGTCGGGGGTGACCTCCTCGTTGCACCGTGCCCAGTCCCGGGCAGGCACCAGTTGACCGGCGCCTCGTCCCGGAAGACGAGGCGGTGGTGGTCGACGTAGGCCCGCTGCTCGCGGCCCGACAGGGCCGGCCACGACCGCCCGTTCGGGTGCTCGTCGTCGACTGCGAGGCGGCGCCCGGCCTCCAGCTCGGCCACCAGCTCGGCGACGGGGCGGGCCCGGCCGGCCTCGGGGTCGAACCAGGCGTGGTAGAGCTGCAGGAAGATCCACTGGGTCCAGCGGTAGTAGTCGACGTCGGTGGTGGCCACGCTGCGCCGGTCGTCGTGGCCCAGGCCGAGCGCCCGGAACTGGCGGCGCATGTTGGTGATGTTGGCCTCGGTGGTCACCCGGGGGTGCTGGCCGGTCTGCACCGCGTACTGCTCGGCCGGGAGGCCGAAGGCGTCGTAGCCCATGGCGTGGAGCACGTTGTGGCCGGTCATGCGGGCGAAGCGGGCGAAGACGTCGGTGCCGATGTAGCCGAGCGGGTGGCCGACGTGCAGGCCCACCCCGCTCGGGTACGGGAACATGTCGAGCACATAGAGCTTGGGTCGCCCCGCCAACCGCTCGAAGCCGCCCGACAGCTCGCCCGACGGGGGTTGGGGGCGCAATAGGTGCCCTCAGCCGCCCAGCGGTCCTGCCAGCGGGACTCGATCTGGTTGGCCAGCACCGGCCCGTAGCGGTACAGGGCGTCGTCGGCGGCCGTCGGGGACGAGAGGGGACGGGGAGGTGGAGCGAAAACGCAGGGCCGACATCGACGGCAGCGTACCGGCTTGTCGATGTCCCAGGTCCCCCGCAGATGCGAGCGGCAGGCCCCGCCGGCGCCTCACTTGATCGGTCCCCGCCGGTGAGAACGGGCAGGGGCAGGGGGCAGGTGGCTCCGACGGTCGCTCGGCGTCGCCGTCGAGGTGGCTGGCGGCTTCGGGTCGTCCTGGCTGGTGCCGGGCCTGTCGCCGGCTCGTGGAGGCCGATGCGTTGGTGGAGCCGGCGCAACGGGGCCGGCGCCCACCAGTTCCAGTCGCCCAGGAGCTTCATGGTGGCCGGCACCAGCAGGGAGCGCACGATGGTGGCGTCGACGATGACGGCCAGGGCCATACCCACCCCGAACTGCTTGATCTGTACTCTCCGGGGCCGGTCAGGGTGACCAGGCGGGCCTCCCCGAGCAGCTTGCGGACCCGCCGGCCAATCCGTCGTTGCGACCCACGAACGAGGTGAGCGAGGCCGTGGGCCACCTCGTCGGGCCGGTCGTTGCCCGGAAGGGCCGGCGACCTCCGTGGCCAGGATGCGCCTCGGGCTCCCGATCGGGGAGGACCTCGACAGGTGCTCGCTCGGGGTCCTGGGCCTGGAGGATGGCCGCCTCCTGTCGCGCTGCAGCCGATGCCGCCGTGGGGGACCCGGATCGACGCCGGCCAGCTCCACCAGCCATACGCCGTCGGCCACCTCCTGGGCCACCCTGCCGCCGGGCCTGCTGGTAGGCGGCCAGGGCGTCGGCCTGGCGCTCCGGGCGACGCCACGGGCGATCGGGGAGGAGAGCTCGGGGTCCTGGGCCACCATGAGCTGGCCCCACAGCTCGTCGGCCAGCTCTGCTGGTAGGCGGCCAGGGCGTCGGCCTGGGCGTGCTCGGCCACCAGGGCCCTGAGCTCGGAGGTGACCTCGGCCTGGCGACCCAGGGCCAGGTCGGCCTCGATGCGGTTCTCGAGCACGGCCAGGCGCAGCTCCTCCAGCGGGCTGCCTCCCCGGCGAGGACGTCGCCGTCGGTCATGTCGCCCAGGTCGGCCACGTCGACCAGGGCCGGCCCCCGCCACAGCCCGAGTGCCTCCCGCAGCGTGGCCGCGGCCTCTTCCACCTCCCCCCGACCAAGGGCGGCCCGACCGCTGGCCCCCAGGACCTCGAATCGGACGGCGTCGACCGCGCCGGGGGTGATGTCGAGTAGGTAGCCGGGCCAGTGGCCGACCAGGCGCCGGGGCCCGACCAGGCGTCGCAGCTGGGAGACCCTGGCCTGCAGGGCGTTGACGGCGTTGGCCGGAGGGTGCTTGCCCCACAGCTCCTCGACCAGGCGGTCACGGGAGACCACCCGGCCGGGGTTGAGGGCGAGGACGCCGAGCAGGGTCCGGGTGCGGGTGCCGTTCACCGGGACCCGTCGCCCGTCCTCGATCACCTCCAGCGGGCCGAGTACGCCAACCTGCACGCGATCATGGTACCGAGGCGCCGGTGGGCGACCGGCCGGGGCACGGCCGGGCCTCTCCGCCTGGCCAGGTGGTCCGAATCGAGTGAGGGCAGTGGTTCAGGCGCCGTCGCCGCCGGCTTCGAGGTCGCGCAGGAAGCGCTCGACCTCGGCCGCCAGTTCCTCGCCGGCCGCCGGGGTGAAGGCGCTGCCGGCCTGGCCCTGGCGTTCGGCGTCGTAGGCGACCTCGAGGTTGGCCACCATGCGGGTGTGCTCGATGTTGGTGGCCACCAGATCGTCCAGGCGGTCCCGGTGGAGGCGGGCGGCCTCGTGCAACTCGTCGGCGTCCAGGCGCAGGCCGGCCACCCGGGCCAGTCCCTCCACCAGGGCGGCGCTGGCTTCGGGATAGGGCATGGCGGCGGCGTAGTGCGGCACCTGGGCCCACAACCCGATGGCGGGCAGGCCCACCTCGGCGCAGCGTTCCTCGATGGCCGCGCCCACGCCGCTCGGGACGTCGAGCGTGGCGTGGATCTCTCCGCCCCGAGCCGCCAGCTCGCCGTCGGTGGCGGTGGTGGCCAGGCGGATGGCCCGGCTGTGGGGCACCGGCGCCGGGTAGGCACCCAGGCCGACCACCAGCCGCACCCCCAGGTCCACGGCCACATCGACCAGGGCCCGGGTGAAGGCCCGCCAGCGTACGTCGGGCTCGGCGCCCGTCAGCACCAGGAGGTCGTGACCGTCGCGGTCGGCCCCGTGGCGCAGTTCGATGCTGGGCCAGGTGAGCCCGGTGTTGACCCCGTCGACCAGATGCATCACCGGGCGCCGGGACCGGTGGTCCACGAGGAGGTCGGCGTCGAAGGAGGCCACCAGCGTGGTCTCGGCCTCCAGCAGGTGGGCCACCGCCGCGCCGGCCGCGTAGCCGGCGTCCACCCAGCCGTCCAGCCCCACCACCAGCACCGGCTCGGTCAGGGTCGGCTTGTCGGCCAGGCGGTAGAGGGGCCCAGGGTCACCACGTTCATCGCTTCCCTCGGCCATGGGCAGCGACAGTACCGGCCGGCACGAGGCGCCGAGGTGAGCACGGCCTCTCGACCTCGACGGCGTGGTAGCCGAGAGCGCCGATCGGGTCTCCCGCCCTGTCCGCTCCACCGCCAGGCCTGCTCGGGCCCTCGGGGGGGAAGGCTGCGGCGCGCCCTCCGGTCACCGGTACGATCGGGCCCATGGCCGACGTGACTGATGCCACTTTCCAGACCGACGTCGTTGAGCGGTCCGGGACCGTCCCCGTGGTGGTCGACCTGTGGGCGGCGTGGTGCGGCCCGTGCCGCCAGCTCGGTCCTGTCCTCGAGCGGGTGATCGACGCCACCGAGGGCCGGGTGGAGCTGGCCAAGGTCGACGTCGACACCAACCCCTCGGTGGCCCAGGCCTTCGGGGTGCAGACCATCCCGGCGGTGTTCGCCCTGGTCGGCGGCAAGGTGGTCGACCAGTTCATCGGAGCCAAGCCCGAGGCGGCGGTACGTCAATTCGTGGACGGACTGCTCCCCGCGGCTGAGGAGACCGAAGTGCAGCGGCTGGTGGCCAAGGGCGACGAGACGTCGCTCCGGGAAGCGTTGGAGCTGGAGCCCGACAACGCCCAGGCGGTGGTGGCCCTGTCCGAGCTCCACGCCGGGGCCGGCCGCAGCGAGGAGGCCCTGGCGCTGCTCGAGCGGGTTCCGCCCTCGGCCGAGACGCGGCGGGTGGCAGCCCTGGCCCGCCTCGGTCCCGAGGCCGCCGACGGCGCCGGCCGGGCCGACGACGTCGGGCCCCGCCTCGACGCCCTGCTGGAGCGGGTGCGCGACGACCCTGCCGCCCGCCAGGAGTTCCTCGACGTCCTGGAGCTGCTCGGGCCCGGTGACCCCCGGACCCTGACCTACCGCCGGGCGCTGACCACCCGCCTGTTCTGAACCCGCCCGCTCGTCCGGTTCACTCGTGGGGATCGAGCGCCACGGCGACCACTGGCGCTGGATCGGGGGACCGGTGCCCCCGGGAGCGGCGGCCATCACCATCGGGCCGGTCATCTCGCTCCGCCGGCGGGCGGCCGGGGACGAGCGGCTGGTGCGCCACGAGTTGATCCACGTGGCCCAGTGGCGGAACCTGGGCCTGGTCCGCTTCTCGGGGTCGTACCTGGCGGCTTACCTGCGCTGGCGGCTCCACGGACACGGGCACTGGGACGCCTACCGCCGCATCCCCCTCGAGATCGAGGCGGGTTGGCGGGCGGCCCAGGGGCCTGGTGACATCGGGCCCGGCACGACGTAGGCTCGTCCCGTGCCTGCGGGCACCCGCTTCCCCGGCGCCGCTCGTCTCGCTCCCGGGAGCTTCCGTGCCCGATCAGCCCGAAGTCCCTCTCTCCTCCGACCCCGCTCCGGGCCGTGACCCGGTGGCGGCCCCCACCTGGCAGCAGCGCATCGAGCTGCTCGGAGGCGGGGCCCCGCTGACGCCGGCCCGGGTGGTGGCCGGCGTCGTGGCCGCAGTGGTGGCCTTGGTCGTGGCGGTGGCGGTGATGCGGGGACCACCTCCCCCCACCGAGGCCACCCTCCCCCTGGCCGGCGGCTCCGGTGACCCGGCGATCTCGTCGACCACGGCCACCACCTTGGCCACCCCCGCCCTGGTGCACGCCGCCGGCGCGGTGGCCGATCCGGGGGTCTACCGCCTGTCCCCCGATGCCCGGGTGGCCGATGTGGTGGAGGCGGCCGGGGGGCCGCTGGCCGACGGTGACCTCGACCGGCTGAACCTGGCCGCCCCGGTGGTCGACGGCCAGCAGGTGTACGTGCCCCGCGTGGGTGAGGCCGTACCCGAGATGGCCGGAGGGGCGACGGGTGGTGGCGGCGGAGGCGCCGGCGCCACGGGCGGTCCAATCGATGTCAACACCGCCAGTGCCGACGCTTTGGACGCGCTGCCCGGCGTGGGGCCGGCCACGGCCCAGGCCATCCTCGACGAGCGCGAGCGTCGAGGCGGGTTCGCCTCGGTGGAGGAACTGCTCGACGTCCGGGGGATCGGCGAGGCCAAGTTGGAGGCTCTGCGCGACCTGGTCACGGTCTGAGCCGTGGGCCGGCCCCGACCGTTCTTTCGGCGGTGGGTCCCTGCTGTTGGGCGTGAGCGCCGAAGGAACGCCGGCGGGGGCCGCCCCAGCGCCAGTGCAGGGCCGGAGCAGCGGGCCGAGGGCCGGCGGTGAGCGACCGGGCGGCCCTCTTGCTGGCCTTGGCCGTGTGTGGCGGGGCGTGGTGGTCGGCGGCGGTGCCGTTGACGGCGGCCGTCATGGTGGTGGTCGGGGCCCTGGTGCTGCGCCGGCCCGTCGCGCTGATCATCGGTGCCGCGCTGTTGGCTTCGGCCCTGGGCGCCCGGGCGTGGGCCGGGCTGGCGCCACCGGCGGCGACCGGGGCCGTGTCGGCCGAGGTGGTGCTGCTGTCGGACCCGGTGGAGGTCCGGGGAGCGACCAAGGTCGATGTCGGCCTCGGTGACCGACGGGTGGAGGCCTGGGCCCGGGGCCGGCCGGCGGCCGTGTTGGGACCTCTGCTGGCCGGTGAGCGCGTTCTGGTCGAGGGGCGGCTCCGGGCGCCGTCACCCGAGGCCAGGCCGTGGTTGGCCCGTCGCCACGTCAGCGCCCGCCTCAACGTGGAGGAGGCCGGACCGGTGCGGGCCGGCAGCCCGGCCGGCCGTTTGGCCAACGCCGTGCGCCGGACGCTGGCTGCAGGCGCCCGGCCCCTGGACCCGGAGCAGCGCGCCCTGTTGACCGGCATGGTCTTCGGCGACGACCGCGACCAGTCGGTGGCGGTGGCCGACGACTTCCGGGCCGCAGGCCTGACCCACCTGTTGGCCGTCTCGGGGCAGAACGTGGCGTTCGTCCTGGTGGTGGCCGGGCCGGTCCTGCGCCGCCTCGGTGTGCGGGGGCGATGGGCCGCCAGTCTGGCCGTCATCGCCTTTTTCGGCCTGGTGACCCGCTGGGAGCCCTCGGTGCTTCGGGCCTCTGCTATGGCCGCGTTGGCGGTGTCGGCCACCGGGCTCGGCCGGCCGACGTCGCGGTCGCGGTTGCTGGCCCTGGCCGTCGCCGCGGTGGTGTTGATCGATCCCCTGCTGGTGCACTCGGTGGGCTTCCAGCTCTCGGTCGGGGCCTCGGCCGGCATTCTCGTCCTCGCCCCACCGCTGGCTCGCCGGATCCCCGGGCCTGGCTGGCTGTCCGAGGCACTCGGCGTCACCCTGGCCGCCCAGGTGGGGGTGGCTCCGGTGCTCGTCCCGGTCTTCGGCGGCCTGCCGGTGGCTTCCATCCCCGCCAACCTGCTGGCCGTGCCGGCGGCCGGGCCCCTCATGATGTGGGGGTGTACGGCCGGCCTGGCCGCGGGGGTCCTCGGGCCACCGTTCGACGCGGTGCTCCACCAGCCCAGTGCGTGGCTCCTCGCCTGGGTGGCGGGCGTGGCTCGTTGGGCGGCGGCCCTGCCACTCGGTCGCATGGAGGCGCCCCACCTGGTCACGCTGGGGGTGATGGCCTGCGTGGTGCTCACGGTCCGGGGTCGACCCCGGACCGGAACGGGGACGATGACGGGAGCCGAGCGTCGTTACCCGGCCGGCACCAGAACGACCGGCGAAGGCACGGCCGACGAAGGCACGGCCGCCGGCCCGGTCGGCGCCGTGGCCGTGTCCCTGGCCCTGGCCGGGGCCGCCCTGGTCGTGTCGGCGCCGGCCCTGGCACCGGTGCTGATGCCTCCGGGCGAGCTGGCTGCCGCCGTCCCGGCGCGAGGTGCCGAGCTGTGGCGGTCGGGCGCCGTGGTGCTGGTGCTCGACGACCCCGACGGCGCCACCCTGCTCGAGGGCCTCCGGGCCGAGGGGGTGAGACGGGTCGACGTGGTGGTGGCCCGCCGGGGGAGCGCCCCGGCCGCCACGACGGTGTCGCTGCTGCGCTCCCGCCTGCCCGTCGGGGCCGTGCTCGGGCCGGAGGGCCACCGGATCCGCGATGCGGTCGTACCGGTGCCCGGCGCCGTGGTCGAGGTGGGAGGGTTGCGGGTGGCCGTCGGGGCCACCGCGCCCGTCCTCGTGGCCGAGGTCGAGGTGGCGCCGGCCGCCCCGTAGGGTGCGGGCCGATGCGCCTCGCCCTCGGTGCCCGCTCCTACGATCTCGACCATCGGGCCCTGGTCATGGGGATCCTCAACCGCACCACCGACTCCTTCTACGACCGGGGCCGCCACTTCGACCTCGACCGCTGCTGCCGGAGGGCCGACGAGCTGGTGGCCGAGGGGGCCGACCTGCTCGACATCGGCGGGGTCAAGGCCGGACCGGGACCCGAGGTGGGCGAGGCCGAGGAGCTCGACCGGGTGGTGCCCGCCGTCGAGGCCCTCCGTGCCCGCTTCGACGTTCCGCTGTCCTGTGACACGTGGCGGGCTTCGGTGGCCCGGGCCGCCTTCGCCGCCGGGGCGGTGATGGGCAACGACATCAGCGGTTCGCCGACCCCGATTATCTGGGCGTTGCCGCCGAGGCCGGGGCGTCGGTGGTGGCCACCCACATCCGCCTCGGCCCGCGCCTCCCCGATCCCGAGCCTCACTACGACGACGTGGTGGCCGAGGTGTGCGACTTCCTGGTGGAGCGGGCCGGTCGGGCCGAGGCCGCCGGTATCGCCCCCGAGCGCATCGTCGTCGACGCCGGTCTCGACCTGGGCAAGACCGCCGAGCAGTCCCTCCGTCTGCTGCGGGAGTCCCCCTCGCTCGCCGCGCTGGGCTACCCGCTGTTGTTGTCGGCGTCCCACAAGCCCTTCCTCGGCGCTCTGCTCGATCTGGATGTGGGTGATCGCCAGACGGCCACGGTGGCCGCCCACGCCGTCGGCGTCGTCGGCGGTTGTCGGATCCTGCGCACCCACGATGCCCGGGCGACCCGGCGCGTGGCCGATGTCCTGGCCGCCATCCTCGCCGCCCGCCCATGACCGACCAGCCTTGGTGGGCACCACCGACCACCAGGGGACCTCAGGGCCCCGAAGGGGCGGTGGGTGATGGAGCGGCATCCCGCCTATCTGGTCAAGGGGGTGACGCCGTGCTGCGGGGCGACGTGGTGCGCGCCCTCGTCGCCGAGCTGGTAGGCGAGGACGATGCCGGCCTCATGGTCGAGGAGCACGAGCCCGGGGGTGACGACGACGACACCTCGGCGTTGGTCGACGCGGCCCAGACCCCGCCACTGTTCACCGACCGGCGCATCGTGGTGGGCCGGGAGGTGGGCGCCTACCCGGACGCCGGCCTTCGGCGCCTGCTGGCCTACCTGGCCGACCCCCTGCCCACCACCACACTGGTCCTGGTGAGCGGGGAGCGGGGTCGTCTCTCGCCCAAGCTGAGCACGGCGGTCAAAGCCGTCGGACGGGTGGTCGACGCCGGCGTGCCCACCCGCCGGGAGCAACGCAATGCCTGGCTGGCCGACCACGTCCGCAAGGGGCCGGTGCGCCTCGACCCGCCCGCCCTGGCGCTGGTGGGGGAGCACCTGGGCGAGGACCTGGGCCGGCTCTCGAGCCTGCTCGAGACGCTCGGAGGGGCCTACGGCACGGTGCCCGGGTGGGCGAGGACGAGGTGCGGCCCTTCCTGGGTCAGGCCGGTGCCGTGCCCCCGTGGGACCTGACCGACGCCATCGACCGGGGTGACGCGGCCGCGGCCCTGGGCGCCCTGCGGCGGATGACCCAGGCCGGAGAGCGCCACCCGCTGCAGGTCATGGCCATCCTGCACGGCCACATCGCCGCCATGTTGCGCCTCGACGGGGCCGGGATCGCCGATGGCGAGGCGGCCGCGGCGGCGCTCGGTCGTGATCCCAAGCGCTCGGCCTTCCCGGCCAAGAAGGCACTCGAGCAGGGCCGTCGGCTGGGCTCGGACGGGGTGGCCCGGGCGGTGGGGCTGCTGGCCGAGGCCGACCTGGACCTGCGGGGGGCCAAAGGGTGGCCCGAAGAGCTGGTGCTGGAGGTGCTGGTGGCCCGGCTCAGCCGGTTGGCGCCTCGGCGGCGGCGTTGACCCGGCGAACCAGACGGCTCTTGCGACGGGCGGCGGTGTTCTTGTGGATGACGCCCTTGGCCGCGGCCTGGTCGGTGCGCTTGACGGCCATGCGCAACGCCTCGGCGCCGTCGGCGGTGCCCACGTCGGCGGTGGCGGCGTTGCGGGTGCGCGCGCAGCTCGGAGCGCACCGCCTTGTTGCGCACGCGCCGCTTCTCGTTCTGCAGGTTTCGCTTGATCTGGCTCTTGATGTTGGCCATGAACGCCCGAGGCTAGCAGCGCCGAGCACGATCGCCGGCCAGGGCCACAACAGAGGGGAGGCGAGACGTAGGTAGCCTCGGCGGGTGTCAGACCTCTCCCGCTTCCGGGCCCTCAGCCTCCTGGCCCACATCGACCACGGGAAGTCCACGCTCGCAGACCGCATCCTGGAGCTGACCGGTGCGGTCGACGCCCGGGACATGAAGGCCCAGTACCTCGACTCGATGGACATCGAGCGGGAGCGGGGCATCACCATCAAGGCCCAGAACGTGCGGGTGGCCTGGAAGGACCACATCCTCCACTTGGTCGACACCCCCGGACACGTCGACTTCGGCTACGAGGTCGCGCTCGCTGGCCGCGGCGAGGGCGTGGTCCTGCTGGTGGACGCGGCCCAGGGCATCGAGGCCCAGACGCTGGCCAACTGCTACCTGGCCATCGAGCACGACCTGGAGATCGTGGCCGCCCTCAACAAGATCGACCTGCCGGCTGCCGACCCCGACCGCTACGCGGCGGAGATCGAGCAGGTGCTCGGCATCCCTGCCGGCGACATCCTGCGCATCAGTGCCAAGACCGGCGAAGGCGTCCCCGAACTGCTCGACGCCGCGGTCGAGCGCATCCCCGCGCCCACCGGTGACCCGGATGCCCCGCTCCAGGCCCTCATCTTCGACTCCCACTTCGATCAGTACCGGGGGGGTCATCTCCTCGCTCCGGGTCATGCAGGGCACGCTGCGCACCGGTGCCCGGCTGCGCTTCATGCAGGCCCAGGCCATCCACGACGCCGACGAGGTGGGCATCCGCACGCCCGACCCGACCCCCGTCACCAGCCTGGGACCGGGCGAGGTGGGGTACCTGGTGGCCGGCATCAAAGACGTGGGCGAGGCCCGCTCGGGCGAGACGCTCACCGAGGCGGCCCGGCCGGCACCGGCTGCGCTCGAGGGCTACCGGGACCCCAAGCCCATGGTCTTCTGCGGGCTCTACCCGGTCGACGGTGACGAGTTCGAGGGGCTCCGGGAGGCGCTGGAGAAGCTGCGGCTGAACGACGCCAGCGTCACCTACGAGCCCGAGTCCTCGGCCGCCCTCGGCTTCGGCTTCCGCTG
Organism: Acidimicrobiales bacterium; assembly: GCA_030446545.1. Classification (GTDB taxonomy): domain Bacteria; phylum Actinomycetota; class Acidimicrobiia; order Acidimicrobiales; family CADCSY01; genus JADDRA01. The sequence goes on from JAUJNB010000003.1 coordinate 33,882, forward strand.
CGGGTTCCTCGGGCTGTTGCACATGGAGATCGTGCGCGAGCGCCTCGAGCGGGAGTTCGACCTCAGCCTCATCGCCACCGCCCCCTCGGTGGGCTACCTGGTCCACACCACCGCCGGCGAGCGCACCGAGGTCGACAATCCCTCGGCCATGCCACCGACCAACCAGATCGACCACATCGAAGAGCCCTTCCTCCGGGTTGGGGTCCTCACCCCGTCGGAGTTCACCGGCACGGTCATGGAGCTGTGCCAGGAGCGCAGGGGCGAGATGGAGGCCATGAACTACCTCAGCCCCGAGCGCCTGGAGCTGCGCTATCGGCTGCCCCTGGCCGAGGTGGTGGTCGACTTCTTCGACCAGCTCAAGAGCCGCACCAAAGGCTACGCCAGCCTGGACTACGAGCCGGCCGGCTACGCCCGCTCCGATCTGGTGAAGGTCGACGTCTTGATCAACGGCATCGACGTCGACGCCTTCTCGACCATCGTGCACCGGGACAAGGCCTACGACTACGGCCGGCGCATGACCGAGAAGCTGCGCGAGCTCATTCCCCGCCAGCTCTTCGACGTGCCCATCCAGGCCGCCCTGGGGGACGCATCGTGGCCCGCCAGACGGTCAAGGCCAAGCGCAAGGACGTGCTGGCCAAGTGCTACGGCGGCGACATCACCCGCAAGCGCAAGCTGCTGGAGCGCCAGAAGGAGGGCAAGAAGCGGATGAAGAACATCGGCCGGGTGGAAGTGCCCCAAGAGGCGTTCGTGTCGGCCCTGCGCCTCGACGAGTGACGACGCAGGACCGATCGGCGAGGGGTCGCGCTACTGGCCGAAGTCCCGCTCGAACTGCTCGTTGCAGGCTTCCTGCTCTTCGACGGTCGTGGCGTTGGCCGCGCACTCGAACAAGCTGCCGAAGTTGTCCGCGGCGGTGAAGAAGAAGATGGTGACGAACAGGGAGGCGATCAGGCCGAGGATGCCGGTGACCAACCCGGCGATGGCCATGCCCTTGTTGGTGGCTTCCCCTTTGCTGGCCTTGCGGATGCCGAGGATGCCGAGCACGACGGCCACCAAGGCGACCACCAGTCCGAGCAGGGGGATCCACCACAGGAACAGCGACACGATGCCGACCACCAGGGCGGCGATGCCGATCCCGTTGCTGGCCTGGCGGGCGGGCGGGCCGCCGTAGCCCGGAGGCGCCCCGTAGCCGGAGGGACTCGAGCCGTAACTCGGCGGGGGCTGGTTCTGCGACGGGTTCGACCAGGGGTCGTTCCCAGAGGGGGCGTCGGTCATGGTGTCTCCTTGAGGGGCTGGCAGCAGACTAGCCCGTGGCGCCGTCCCGGTCGCCCGACCCGGTCGACCGCTCGTCTCCCGGTGGCGTGGTGGCGGGCCGGTGGTGGCGGGCCGGTGGTCGATAGCATCCAATGCCAACCCATGATGGACGAACGCCGTGCCGCCATCCTCCGCGCCGTGGTGCAGGAGTACGTCGAGACCGCCCAACCGGTCGGCTCGAGCCGCGTGGCGCGGATCCCCGAGATCGGCGTGTCGCCGGCCACCGTGCGCCACGACATGGGGGTCCTGGAGGACGAGGGGTACCTCCGCCAGCCCCATACCAGCGCCGGGCGCATCCCCACCGACAAGGGCTACCGCATGTTCGTCGACAGCCTGGTCGCCCCGGGGACGCTCGGGGCCGCCCAGCGCCACCAGGTGAGCTCGTTCTTCGCCACGGCCCACGGGGCCCTGGAGGAGATGTTGGCCGACACCTCCCAGCTCTTGTCGGGCCTCACCGACTACGCCGCCCTGGTCACCGGCGCTCCTCCCGACGACGCCACCGTCCGCTCGGTGCAGCTGGTGGGCCTGAACGGGCGGGCCGCGTTGGCGGTGATGGTCCTGTCCAACGGGGCCGTCACCAAGACGCGCCTGGAACTGGCCGACGGTGTGGGCGACGAGCACCTGGCCGCGGCCACGGTCCACCTGTCGCGCCGGCTGGTGGGTTCCAGCCCCGCCGGGCTGGCGGCGGTTCCTCCGTCCGGCGACCCGACGGTCGACCTGGCCTGTCACCAGGCCGTCGAGGCCCTGGCTGCGTTGGGAGCAGAGGTGGAACCGGGCCAGGTCTTCGTCGGCGGCACCAGTCGGATGGTCGCCGCCTTCGACGCCGTCGACAGCGTGCGCCGGGTGCTGAGCATCCTCGAGCAGCAGTACGTGGTGGTCGGGCTGTTGCGTGACGTGGTGGACCGGGGCCAGAGCGTGGCCATCGGCGTGGAGCACGGCGTGGAGTCCCTTTCCGAGTGCTCGGTGGTCGTCGCCCCCTACGAAGTCGAGGGCGAGACGGTGGGTGCCATCGGGGTGCTCGGCCCCACGCGGATGCACTACTCCCAGGTCCTGGCAGCCGTGGCCATGGTCAGCCAACGCCTGGGGCGTCATCTTCGATGACTTCGGCCTCACTCGCTTCGCTCCGTTCGGCCGAGCTCTGGTCGTGCTGCGACCGACTGGCAGAGCCCGCCGGTCTCCGCGCTGAACATTCCCCTGGCGAGCTTCGCTCGCCGGGCCGCCAGCCAGGTGGGGGCGCCTTTGGCGCGCTCGTGGCCGGCGGCCGAGCCGTGGACGTCGGCGCCTCCGTGACCGGGGGCGTAGGCGACGACGGCCCATCCCACTGGCCGCCTCGTGGGCGTGAGCGCCACGGCCTGGCAATTTCGCGCACGAGACTTCCGAGGTTTCGCCGAAGAGCTGCAGAACGACGACGTCGCCCTCACGTGGTCGGAGTTGGCCTTGGCTGCTGACTACTACCAGCTGCTCGGGGTGTCCCGGTCGGCTTCGGCTGAGGAGATCAAGCGGGCCTACCGGCGTCAGGCCCGGGAGCTGCATCCCGACACCAATGCCGACGCCGGGGCCGAGGACCGGTTCAAGGAGTTGGGCGTGGCCTACGAAACCTTGTCGGACCCCCAGCGCCGCCAGCGCTACGACACCTATGGCCCCGAGGGGGCGCGGGGAGCGGCGGCGGGGGGCAACCCCTTCGGTGGTGGCATCGGCGACATCTTCGACGCCTTCTTCGGTGGTGGCGCCGGTCCCTTCGGGGCCCAGTCCCGCACCAGTGGTGGGCCCCCCCGGGGCGCCGACATGGAGATCGCCCTGGAGCTGACCTTCGAGGAGGCCGTGTTCGGCGCTACCAAGCAGGCGTCCCTACGCCTGCCCGTCACCTGCGCCACCTGCACCGGGTCGGGAGCTCGTCCCGGGACCGCGCCCGTGACCTGCACCGAGTGCGGGGGGGCCGGCCAGGTGCGTCGGGTGCGACAGTCGATCCTGGGCCAGATGGTCACCGCCGGGCCCTGTCCCCGCTGCGGGGGCGTGGGTCTTACGGTCACCGACCCCTGCCCCGACTGCCGGGGCGAGGGCCGACGGACCGAGTCGCGCACCCACGAGGTGGTGGTGCCGGCCGGCGTCGACCACGGGGTGACGCTGCGGCTGGGGGGCAAGGGCGCGGCCGGGGTGCACGGAGGCGTCGACGGGGACCTCTACGTGCACCTGCGGGTGCGGCCCCACGAGCGCTTCGAGCGCGACGGCGCCGACCTCGTCGACGAGCTCCACCTGCCCGTCACCCAGGCCGCGCTCGGGGCCCGGCTCTCCTTCGAGACCCTCGACGGTGCCGAAGACCTGGAGATCCCGGCCGGGACACAGACCGGACAGATGTTCCGTCTCCGGGGGCGGGGGGTGCCCCACTTGGAGGGACGGGGCCGGGGCGACCTACTGGTACGGGTGGCGGTGGACACCCCCACCGACCTGACGCCCGAGGAGGACGAGCTGCTGCGCCGGCTGGCCGAGGGACGGGGCCACCAGGTGGCTCCGCCCGAGAACGGGCTTCTCTCGAGGATCCGTAGCGCGTTCAAGTAGGAGAGGCGGTGACCGGAGTGGGTGGGCTGGTGTTCGTGGCCGACCTCGAGGCGCCCGTGCTCGACGACGACGACCGCCACCACTTGGCCCGGGTCCTGCGCGTGCGCCCGGGGGAGCTGGTGTCGGCCGGAGACGGCGCCGGGCGCTCCCGGCCGTGTCGCTGGTCCGGGGGCGGGGTGCTCGAAGCCTGCGGTGAGGTGGTCGCGGCCGAGGCCCCCACCCCGAGCCTGACCGTCTGTATGGCGCTGACCAAGGGGGCCCGCCCGGAGCTGGCCGTCCAGAAGCTCACCGAGCTGGGAGTCGACCGGATCGTGCCGCTGCTGGCGGCGCGATCGGTCGCCCGGTGGCAGGGAGAACGGGCTGAGCACCACCTGTCCCGGCTTCGGCGGGTGGCGCGCCAGGCCGCCATGCAGTCGCGGCGGGCCTATCTTCCCGAGATCAGCCCCGTCTGCGATTTCGCGCTCGCCGCCGCCCTGCCGGGCGCAACCCTGGCCCAGGCGGGTGGTGGCCCTCCAACGGCTGGCACCACGGTCGTGTTGATCGGCCCGGAAGGGGGCTGGGCCGACGAAGAGCTGTCCCGGGGGCTGCCTCTCGTCGGCCTGGGCCCGGGAGTGCTGCGGGCCGAGACGGCCGCCATCGCGGTGGGGGTCTTGCTGAGCGGCCTGCGCCACGGCCTGGTGACCGCCTCGGCGGGGCCCGGGACCGCCGCCGAGGGCCGCCCGGGAGACGCCACAGCGTGAGAGACCACGACTGTTCGTGATGTTTTCGTTGCTCCCAGATGGCGGCCGCGCCTATTCTACGGACAGGGTCCTCACCCACGGGAACGCCGGCTTCGGCCCCTTCTCGGCGTGTGTTCGGCCTCGAAATCAGCTGCGCCCGCAGGCAGACACCGACACAGGCAGGAGAAGCCGAGACATGAGCGTCGACGACACCGTCGTTGCTGACGAGAGCATCGATCCCAGCTATGCCGTCAAGGTCGGCAATCGCCTGCGGGCCATCCGAAAGCAGAAGCGGTTGTCGCTCCAGGAAGTCGAGGCCACCTCGAGGGCCGAGTTCAAGGCTTCGGTGCTGGGCGCCTACGAACGAGGTGAACGGGCCATCTCCGTGCCCCGCCTCCAGCGCCTGGCCAGGTTCTACCGGGTCCCGGTCGACCAGCTCCTGCCCCGAGCCGGGAACAGCGACGCGCCCACGGTTGACCTGGCCGCAGGAGAGATCCTGCCGCCCGGGACCCTCAACGGCGACGGCCCGGTCACCATCGACCTCATGCGCCTGTCCGCCCTGCAGAACCCCGAAGCCGAGCTCCTCGGTCGTTACCTGGCCATGATCCAGGTGCAGCGGGGTGACTTCAACGGCCGGATGCTCACCATCCGTCGCGACGACCTGCGGGCCGTGGCCTGCCTGCTCGACATCACGCCCGACGCGGCTCGGGGCCGCCTCGACGAGCTCGACCTGCGCCTGACCCCGTGACGCCGCCGGCGCGGCGCGGGGTGGCTGCGTCGGCGCGGCCCGGGACCTTTGGCGTCTACGTGCACATCCCCTTCTGCCGCCGGCGCTGTGACTACTGCGCCTTCGCCACCTGGGACGACCGTCCCCATCTCCTGGCCGACTACCTGCGTGGCCTGGACCGGGAGATCGACGCCGCCGTGGCCGGGGGCCTGAGCCCGGCGACCAGCGTGTTCCTCGGCGGCGGGACACCGTCGCTGCTCACCCCCGCCCAGGTGGCCGCCCTCCTGGCGCCGCTGCCCCTGGAGCCGGGCGCCGAGGTGACCATGGAGTGCAACCCCGAGGGTTTGAGCGCCCGGGCGCTGGCTGGCTACCGACTGGCCGGCGTCACCCGCATCTCCCTCGGTGCCCAGTCCCTGGTGGACCGGGTGCTCCTCGACCTGGGCCGCAGCCACGACGCCCGGGCCGTGGTGGCCGCCGCCGCTGCGGTGGCCGGCGAGGGCTTCGAGTCGTGGAACCTCGACCTCATCTACGGGGCGGTGGGGGAGACGCTCGACGACTGGCGCACGACCCTCGAGATCGCGCTCGGCCTGGGCCCGCCGCATGTCAGCGCCTACGGCCTCACCGTGGAGGCGGGCACGCCGCTGGCCCTGGACCCGGGTCGGTTCCCCGACGACGACGACCAGGCCGACAAGTACCTGGCCGCCGAGGAGGCGTTGGTGGCGGCGGGCCTGGCCAACTACGAGATCTCCAACTGGGCCCAACCCGGCCATGAGTGCCGGCACAACCGCTGCTACTGGAGCCAGGGGGACTACCGGGGGTTCGGCTGCGCCGCCCACTCCCACCAGGGCGGCCGCCGGTGGTGGAACGTGCGCACGCCCGAGCGCTACCTCGCCCTTCTCGAGGTCGGTGCGCCGGTGGAGGCCGCCGACGAGCTCCTCGACGACGAGCTCCGGCGCCTCGAGGGTCTCCAGCTCTCGCTGCGCACGGCGGGGGGCGTCCCCGCCGACGCCCTGGACGACGACGGGCTCGACGGCCTGGTCGAGCGTCGATCCGACCGCCGGGTGCTCACCGTCGCCGGGCGCCTCCTGGCCAACGAGGTGGCGCTGCGCCTGCGGTGACCCTGCCCCGGGCCGTCCGGTGGGATCACTGTGGATCGGTCGCCTCCCCGGGGACGATGCGGGTGGTGGCGCCGGCGGTATCGAGCACGACGAGGTGGTCACAGCCGGGCGGGAGGTCGGTCGCCCGCCCGACCGTGGCCCCCACCGCGCCGGGTACCGTCGTCACCAGGGAGGCGACGATCGCCTCGCCTGGGCCGCCGGCCCACCTGGGGAAGCGCCAGACCTGCCCCGAGCCCGGGCGCACCACGGCCGGAGTGGCGATGTCGTCACAGTCCCAGTCGCCTACCAGGACCACGTCGCCGGGGCCGGCGACCTCCCAGCGCCGGCCGCCGGCGCTCAGGACTCCGCCGTCCACGTCGATCTGCTCCTCGCACCCGTCCCCGTCGATGTCAGCCGTCGTCTCGGCCAGAGGGACCGCGCAGGGCGACGGCGGCCAGACCCGCACGATGCCACCGGTCGCAGGTGCCGTCGGTGGGGTGTTCGGTGGCGTGGTCGGTGCCGTCGAGGCAACGGGGGGCGCCGCCGAGGTGGGGGGTGGGCGCACCGGCGGGTGCGCGTCGGTGGGGACGGCGCCCCCGCCGGCGCCCAGGGCGGAACCATCAGTTGGGCGGGGTGGGCTTCCGAGGGCCACCGCGGCGGTCACCGTCACCGACAACGTGGCCAGGCCTGCCGTCAGGACCAGGCGGGGACGCCGCCGGCGCAGCCAGGGGAACGACCGTGGCGGGCCCTTGCGGGGGAGGAGACGTCGCCCCTGGCCCTGCACCGCCGAGCCGGGACCACCACCGGGACCGGTGCCGGAGGCCAGTTCGCCCAGAGCGTCGGCGAGGGTGCGCATGGACGGTCGGGCGGCCGGATCGTCGGCCAGGGCCCGGTCCGCCACCGCCAGCAGGCCAGCCGCCCCCGGGACCCTCCCGTCGCCGGCCAGGGCCCGGATCAGCTGGCCCACGGCGGTCACGTCGGCGGCTGCAGCAGACCGGTGGGCCTCGGAGCCGTCCCCGACGGCGGCCTCGGCGAAGCCGCACAACACCGCCCCCCCACCGTCGGCTGTCAAGACGTGGTCGGCGCTGACCCGGCCGTGGGTGATGCCCTGGCCGTGCAAGTCGGCCATGGTGGCGGCGAGGGAGGCGGCCACCTGGATGGTGCGGGTCAGGCCCAACCCGCCCGGCGGCCGTTCGGCCAGGGTGCCGCCTCCCACAAAGGCGGTCCGCAAGGCAACCGCCCCGTCGGTGACGTCGCCGTCGCCGCCGCTGACGTCGACCAGTTCCACCACCCCCGGATGGGCACTTCGGCGCAGGCACATCGCTTCGTGGCCCAGCCGAGTCACCGCCGGGCCGGCGGCCGCCCACTTGACCACCACCAGACGGCCCCCGTGCATCTCCAGCCTGGTGCCGTGGCCCATCCGACCATGCTGACACATTGGAAAACGAGAAACAACGAAATTTACGGAGACCACAGATAAGTGGCCCGCGGGGAGAAGCCGGCCGCCTGGCCCGAAGGGCCGCCTACGCTGGCCCGGTGCCCGAGCCCGACCCGCTGGTGGAGCTGGTCGACCAGGGGCGAACGGGGGAACGGACGGCGGCGCGCAGCCGCGAGCGGGCCTTGCGTCGGGCGGCCGAGGAGGGCGCGACCCTGGCCGGGCTGCTGGTCGATCTGGTCGAGCGGGGGTCGTCGGTGGTGATGCACACGGTCACCGGTCGGCGTCACTCCGGCACGCTGGTGGCCCTCGGTACCGACTACTGCGTGGTGCACACCGCCAGCGGCGCCGATCCCCACCTCCGTCTCGACGCGCTGGCCTCGGTTCGCCCCGGTCGTGACCAGCGCCACGCTCCACCCGCCGGCGATCGTCGCCCGGTGCTCGACCGGCTCCTGGTCGAGGTCCTGGGCCGGTTGGTCGACGAGCGTCCCCGCCTGGTCCTGGTTTCGAGGGGCGGCGCCCAGGTGGCCGGTGAGCTGCGCTCGGTGGGTGCCGACGTGGTGACCCTGGCCCTCGACGCTGGGCGCGACCTGTGCTTCGTCGCCACCGCCACCATCACCGAGGCAGTGGTGGATCAGTAGGTGAGCTCCGTGCCCTGTTCGGCTTTGCTCCCGTCGACGGTCTTGCGCTCGGGGTACAAGTGCTCCAGGCTGCCGGGCGCTACTCGGGCGGCGTCGATGAAGGCGTCGACGTCGGCCTGCTTGAGCCGGAAGACCCGGCCCATCTTGTAGGCCGCCAGCGTCCCCTCGTCCACGAAGCGGTACAGAGTGCGGGGGGTGACGCCGAGGCGGCGGGCCGCCTCTTGGGTGCTCATCCAGACGATCTCTTCGCGGTCCACGGGCGCACCCTAGCGCAGGTGACATCGTGAGTTTCCATGATCTTCTACTCTCGGATATGCGAAGCTTGCCCCTCGGCGGGGCCCCTCGCTAGGGTCCGATTCGATCGGACAGGCCATCCTGTCGGCGCACCTCGTTCGGCAGGTGGTCCTGACCCGGACCATCAGACCACGCGCTCGACGAACCACAAGGAATCCGGTGATGGCCGACCACACCACGCTCCCCACCAGGTCTCGTCCCTCCGGTCGCCAGATGAACGGGGCGGACCCGCCGCCGGGTCGTTCGGTCCGCTCCGTCCGGCGCCTGCCCGGTGGTCGGGCGGTGGTCGGCGGCTTCCTGGTCGCCGCCAGCGCCGTGGGGGTCTTCGGCGCCTACACCAACGCCCTGTCGTCACCTGACCGCTCCTTTGCGGTCGTCACCTCCGACGTCGACGCCGGAGCGCGCCTCTCGGTTGCCGATCTCACCCTGGTGCCTCTCGACCTCCCCAGCGATCAGCAACGGGTCGCCTTTGCCGACCTCTCCCTGCTCGAGGGGGCGACGGCACTGGCGCCGATGACCGCCGGGCAGTTGGTGCAGAGCGGTGACGTAGCCAAGCCGGCGGGCGGCCCGCAGCGGGCCCAGATCTCGGTGGCCCTCGATCCCGGGAACGCCCTGGGCGGTGATCCCGGTCTGCTCGGCCCCGGCGAGCGGGTCCAGGTGATCGCCACCTTCACCCAGGGCGGAGCACCGGTCACCGAGACGGTCAGCCGAGACGCCACCGTGGTGCGGGTGCTCGGGGGGAGCGATCAGCTGGGGGGCTCGGCCGGCCTGACCGTGGTCCTGGCCGTTCCTCCGGCAGACCTCGAGCCCGTGGCCGGAGCGGCGGCCGCCGGCGTGGTGTCCCTGGCCCGCACCACGGGCCTGGGTGGGCCCTCGGAGGGCTGATGGCAGCCCGGCCCTGATGGCGTCCGAGCGCTTCGTCGTCCTCGGTCTGGCCCGACCTCGCTCGACCTGGTTCGTCGAGGTCGGCCGCTGGGCGGCCAGCGCCGCCATTCCGGTGGAGTTCCTCCGTTGCGTCTCCGTGGAGGAGCTGCGCTCCCGCCTGGCCGCCGGTCGGGCCTACTCCTGCACCCTGCTCGACGGCGGCCTGCCCGCCGTCGACCGCGATCTGCTGCACCTCGTGCGGGAGGCGGGGGCGGTGGCGTTGGTGGTCGAGGACGGCCGTCGGCGCCGGGACTGGCCGGAGCTGGGAGCGGCGGCCGTGCTGCCGAGCGTCCTCACCCGTGAGGTGCTCCTCGACGCCCTCGCCACCCACGCGCCCCTGGTGGGCGACGCCGCCTCTCGGGATCCGGACGACGAGGCGGAGGCCGGCGACGTCGACCTGCTCGCCTCGACGGTGGCGGTCGTCTGTGGACCGGGGGGCACGGGTGCGACGACGGTGGCGGCCGCACTGGCCCAGGGCCTGGCCGAGGACGCTCGGGTCCGAAAACCGGTGCTGCTCGCCGACCTGGCCCGTCACGCCGAGCAGGCCATGGTGCACGACGTACGGGACGTGGCGCCCGGGCTCCAGGAGTTGGCCGAGGCCCACCGGGGCGGGGTGCCGAGCAGCGCCGAAGTGGCGTCGCTCACCTTTGCGGTGGTCGAGCGCGGTTACCACCTCCTCCTCGGCCTGCGCCGCTCCTACCACTGGGCCACCATTCGCCCGCGGGCCCTGGTGGCGGCGTTCGCGTCGATGCGGCGGGTCTTTCCGACCCTGGTCTGCGATGTGACCGCCGACTTCGAGGGAGAGGACGACGCCGGCTCGGCCGACGTGGAGGAGCGCAACCTGGCGGCGCGCACCGCCGCCCTGGCGGCCGACGTCGTCTTCGTGGTGGGGCGACCCGGCGCCAAGGGTGTCCATGCCCTGGTCCGGGTGTTGGCCGAGCTGGTCGGCCTGGGCGTGGCCCCGGCCCGCCTCGTCCCCGTGGTCAACCTGGCCCCCCGCGACCCGAGGGCCCGAGCCGAGCTGGCCGGCACCATCGCCGATCTCGTCGCCCCCGCGCTGGGCGGCCGAGCCACGGCCGGATGCGTCTTCCTGCCGGTTCGTCGGGTGGAGGAGGCATTGCGCGATGCGGTACGCCTCCCGGCCCCACTGGCCCCGCTGCTGGCCGGCGCCTTTCGGGCCACCCTCGATCGCACCGGTCCCCGAGGGGCCGGCCCGGCGCCCCAACCGGTTCCGGTTGCGCCCGGAAGTCTCGGCCGGTGGGCCGACCAGGGCCCCTGATGGCGAAAGATCGGTTCGAGGGCAATACGCTGCGCACTGGCCAGCAGGCTTTCCGAGCCTGCAGCTGGCCACGGAGAAAGACCGACAGGAAGGGTTCTCATGCAGCGCCAGATCACCTTGGCCGGACGGGTTCGTCCCGGCGACGTGGCCAGAATCGGGAAGGACGACGAGTTCCGGCTCGTGGAGCGCATCACCGGCTCACCCGGTCGCAAGTCCGCCAAGGAGGCACCGCTCGTCCGGTTCTTCTGCGACGGCCTGGATGGCTTCGTCGCCGTACGCAGCAATGCAGCCGTGGAGATCCGGCCCCGGCTCTTGACCTGATACCCGGGCGGGCCGGCCGGTGAGTTCGTCGCTCGCTCGTCGGGGCCTCAGAGCAGGGCGGCGGCCATGGTCGCCAAGGGGCTGCGCTCCCCCTGGGTGAGGCGGATGTGGCCGAACAGGCGCCCGGGTGAGCACCGTCTTGGCCAAGCTCGGCTCGAGGTTCTGGGCCTCGTCGAGCAGCACCCAGGTGGCGTGTCGGGACCGACCTCTGAGGTAGGCGACCGAGTCCATGGTGAGGCGGCCCTCCGAGGTGATCTGGGTGATCGTCTCGTCGGCCACGCCCTTGCGCCGGGCGTCGCTCATGGCCACCACCGCGTCGTGGACGGCGCCCATCCACGGGTCCAGCTCCCTCTCGTGTGCCGGGGAGGTATCCCAGCTCCTGGCCACCCACCGCCACCACCGGCCGGTAGATGGCCAGTCGTTCGTAACGACGGTTCCCGGGGTGGTTCCACACCTGCTCCAGCCCCGCGGCGATGGCCAGCAGCGTCTTGCCCGTGCCCGCCGGCCCGTCCAGGGCCACGACCGAGACCTCGGGGTCGAGCAACAGGTCGAGGGCGAAGCGCTGCTCGATGTTGCGAGGCTCGAGGTCGAAGGCCTCCAACTGCTGGCGCAGCAGGCACAGGCGGTCGCCGGTGCGCCGGGTGAGGGCCGACCGCTGCCCGGCCCGCAGCATCGCGAACTCGTTCTCGTGCAGGTCGCCGCCCGTGTCGACGTCGTCGACGGCGATGCTGCGCTCGGCGAAGAGGTGATCGATCAGCCCGCTCCCCAGGCCGTCGTAGGGGTGCCAGCCCGGAGAGTCCAGGTGGCGCCCGTAGGCGGGGAGGGGGACGTACTCCCGGGCGGTCAACCCGAGGTGGGCGGCTCTGATGCGGTGCGGCCAAGGCGAACCACAGGTGAAGGGCCGCCCAACGCCCGGTCCTTCTCCGACACCGCAGCCGGGGCGTCGGCTGCGCCGGCGGACAGGGCGGGCCGGTAGCCTGGGCAACCCGTGCGTCTGTCCTGGTTGCCCTCACTCCTGCGCGACGTTCCGGCGCTGGCCCAGGTGGCGGGCGTACCTCGGCCACCCTGGCGGTCCCGGAGGCGGCCCAGGCCATCACCCTCGCCGCCCTGGCTCAGCGGAGCGGCCGCCGGCCCCTGGTGGTGGCCGTGCCCACCACCGGCGAGGCCGAGCGCCTGGTCCACGATCTCGAGGTGTTCCTCGGTCCCGACGACGTCGAGCTGTTCCCGGCCTGGGAGACGCTGCCCTTCGAGCGGGTGAGCCTGAGCGTGGAGGCCATGGGACGGCGCCTCCGCACGCTGTGGCGCCTCCGCCACGGCCGGGCCGGGGTGGTGGTGGCGCCGGTGCGGGCGCTGGTGCAGCGCCTGGGGCCCCACGTGGAGGACGTCGAGCCCGTGGTGGTTCGTCCCGGGGACCAGCTCGATCCGGTCGCCCTGGTCGAGCGCCTGGTAGGAGAGGGCTACCGGCGCGAGTACCAGGTGGAGCACCGGGGCGAGGTGGCGGTGCGGGGCTCCATCGTCGACGTCTACCCCTCCACCGCCGACGGGCCGGTGCGCATCGACCTGTGGGGCGACGAGGTCGATCGGCTCAGCGCCTTCTCCGCGAGTGACCAGCGCAGCCGGGCCGACGTCGAGCGAGCGGAGTTGTTCGGCTGTCGTGAGCTCCTTCCCACCAAGGAGGTCAGGGCCCGGGCGGCGGGGCTGGTGGCCACCCAGCCCTGGGGCGCCGAGCAATGGGAGCGCCTGGCCGAGGGCCAGGTCTTCGACGGCATGGAGTCGTGGCTGCCGTGGTTGGCCGACAGGAGCACACGCTGTTCGACCTGCTGGCCGAGGGCACCGGCCGGAGGACCGCCGGGGCCACGACGGCGCGGCCCAGGGGGCCGGTCACGACGCCGGCCAGATCGTGCTGGTCGAGCCTCGGCGCCTGCGCGACCGGGCTGGCGACCTGGCCGCCGAAGAGGCCGATCTGGCCGCCTCGCTGGCTCGGACCTGGGGGGTGAGCACCGACGGCCAAGCCGACCTCCCGCCTGCATCTGCCCTTCGACGACCTCCTGTCCCGCACCAGCACACCGGCGCTGACCTTCACCACCACCGCAGAAGGGCCGGCCACGCCCCAGGTGGAGGCCTCCGCCTGGGCGCCGGTGGTGGGCGACGCCGGACACCTGGCCGGCCGGCTGCGCACGTTGCTGGCCGACGGGTACCGGGTGGTGCTGGCCGCCGACGGGCGAGGGTCGGCCACGCGCATGACCGAGGCCCTGGCCGAGGAGGGCGTCGAGCTGGCGCTCGTCCTCGACGACGGCGACGACGGCGACGGCGACGGGGCCCACCTGGCCCGCCCGGGTGGCCATGCCGTGGTCGCCTCCTCGACCGGGGTTTCGTCCTGCCGGCTGCCCGCCTGGCCGTGCTGAGCGAGCGCGACGTCACCGGCCGGCGCCGGGCCCATCGACCGGCCCGGCCCCGCCGGCGCCACGCGGCCGGGTTCTTCGACGATCTGAAGGCCGGCGACTACGTGGTCCACGTGCAGCACGGCGTGGCCCGCTACGGAGGCATGGTCACCCGGACGATGGGTGGGACCGAGCGGGACTACCTCCTCCGAGTACCGGGGGGCGACAAGCTCTACGTGCCGTCCGACCAGATCGACGCCGTGCGCCACCACACCGGCGGCGACACCCCCACCCTGCACCGCATGGGCGGGGTCGAGTGGCAGCGGGCCAAGGCCCAGGCCCGCTCGGCCACCCGGGAGATCGCCAAGGAGCTGGTGGTGCTCTACCAGCAGCGGGCGTCCACGCCCGGCCACGCCTTCTCGCCGGACACCCCCTGGCAGACCGAGATGGAGGAGGCCTTCCCCTACGTCGAGACGCCCGACCAGGCCCGGGCCATCGTGGAGGTCAAGGCCGACATGGAGCAGCCCTGCCCCATGGATCGCCTGATCTGCGGCGACGTGGGTTTCGGCAAGACCGAGATCGCCCTGCGGGCCGTGCTCAAGGCGGTCCAGGACGGGGTGCAGGTGGCGGTGCTGGTGCCCACCACCCTGCTGGCCCAACAGCACGGCACCACCTTCTCGGAGCGCTTCGCCCCATACCCGGTACGGGTGGAGGTGCTCAGCCGCTTCCTCACCCCGGGCCAGGTGAGGACGGTCGTCCAGGGGGTGGCCGACGGAGCGGTCGACGTGGTCATCGGAACCCACCGCCTGCTCAGTGCCGATGTGGCCTTCAAGCGCCTCGGCCTGCTGGTGGTCGACGAGGAGCAGCGCTTCGGTGTCGGCCACAAGGAGGCCATCAAGGCACTCAAGGCCAATGTCGACGTGCTCACCCTCTCGGCCACGCCCATCCCCCGCACGCTGGAGATGAGCCTCACCGGCATCCGCGACTCACCCTGTTGCACACGCCGCCCGCCGAACGCCAGCCCATCCTCACCTACGTGGGCGAGTACGACGAGCGGGCGGTGGCCGAGGCCCTGCGCCGGGAGCTGTTGCGCGAGGGCCAGGTCTTCTTCGTGCACAACCGGGTGTCCGACATCGAGCAGGTGGCGGCCGAGCTTCGCCAGCTGGTGCCCGAGGCCCGCGCCGCCGTGGCGCATGGCCAGATGGACGAAGGCAGCCTGGAGAAGGTTGCTGGACTTCTGGCACGGTGACCACGACGTGTTGGTGTGCACCACCATCATCGAGTCGGGCATCGACATGCCGACGGTGAACACCCTGGTCGTCGACCGGGCCGACCGCCTCGGGCTGGGCCAGCTCCACCAGCTCCGGGGCCGGGTGGGACGGGCCGGCAGCCGGGCCTACGCCTACCTCTTCCACCCTCGCGACCACGCCTTGTCGGAGGATGCCTACGAGCGGCTCAAGACCATCGGCGAGGCCACCGAGCTGGGCTCGGGGTTCAAGATCGCCATGCGCGATCTGGAGATCCGAGGCGCCGGCCACCTGTTGGGCGAGAGCCAGTCGGGCCACATCGCAGCCGTGGGCTACGACTTGTACGTCCAGATGGTGAGCGAGGCGGTGGCCGAGCTGAAGGGCGAGCGGACGGTCGAGCCCGGCGAAGTCACCCTCGACCTGCCCGTCGACGCCCACCTCCCGGCTGGGTACGTGGCTCGGGAGGAGCTGCGCCTGGAGGCCTACCGCCGCCTGGCCGGCGTCGTCACCGCCGAAGAGGTGGCCGATGTGCGGGGCGAGTGGGAGGACCGCTACGGGCCCGTGCCGGCGCCGGCCGAGGCTCTGCTGGCGGTGGCCCGCCTGCGGGCCGAATGCCATCGCACGGGAGTGCGCCAGGTGGTGGTCTCGGCCAGTCCCGTGGGCAAGGGCCTGGTCGCCCGGCTCTCGCCCGTGCGCCTGCGCCCGAGCGGGGCCCTGCGGCTGCGCCGACTGCACCGAGAGGCGATCTACCGGGAGGAGCTGGGTCAACTGGTCGTGCCCCTGGCGCAGGGAGGCGAAGTGGCGACCGTCCTCACCGGGCTCCTGGGGGCGCTGCTTCCGGAGCAGGCCCCGGCGGTGGCATCCTGACGGCCATGCGCTCCATCCCCCTCAGGTTGCTGAAGGATTCGCCGATAGGCGGAGCCGTGGCCCGAGCGGCCCGCCGGCGAAGCCGGCAGGAGCGGGAAGCACAGCCTCGGTCTCGGCGGCGAAGCCGCCGAGCGTGGGGAAGCGGGACTCGCCCGCCCAGGCTCCTCGGCCTGGCCCTCGCCGCCACCGTGGTGGGCAGTAGCTGCTCCTCGGTCAGCGAGGACCGGGCGGTCTCGGTCAACGGCGCCACCATCAGCGCCGAGGAGCTCGAGTCCGAGCTGACGGCCATCCGGGGCAACCAGCAGTACCGGGAGGTGGTCGAGCAGGGCCTGGCCAGCCAGGGCCTCGACATGACCGTCTCCGGTGAGGGTGAGGGAACCTTCGACACCGCGTTCGTGGCCCGCCTGTTGTCGCTCGGCGTGTACTACGAGCTTCTGGAGCAGGAGACCGCGGCGCGAGGACTGGCGGTGACCGACACCGACCTCGAGGAGAACCGGCCCCAGGCGGTGGCCTCGGTGGGCGGCGACCTGGTCTTCGCCGCCTTCCCGACGAGCTACCAGGATCAACTGGTGCGCCGCCAGGCCCTGACCCGCCGCATCCAGGACGAGGTGGCCCCCGCCCCCGGCACCGCGGAGGTCCGGGCCTACTACGAGGCCAACCAAGCCAACTTCGTCGGCGTGTGCGTGAGTCACATCTTCTCCAACCCCGCCCAGCGAGGGCCCGAGGAGGCTCGCGCCCGCATCGAGGACCTGGCCCGCCAGCTGGCCGAGGGGGCCGACTTCCGGGTCCTGGCTCGTGAGCAGTCGGACGACCCGGCGGCGGCGGCCCAGGACGGCAGCCTCGACTGCGGAGGGCGGGGCCGCTTCATTCCCGACTTCGAGGAGGCGGCTTTCACCTTGCCGGTGGGCCAGGTCAGCCCGCCGGTGGAGACCGCAGCCGGCTTCCACCTGATCCTGGTCGAGTCCCGTGGGGCTCAGCCCCTCGAGGAGGTCCAGGCCCAGGTGGTCGAGGCGTTGGGTGAGCAGCGGTCCGGGGACTTCGGCGCCTTTGTCGACGAGCTCACCTGCGAGGCCGACGTCGACGTGAACCCCCGCTACGGGTCCTGGAGCGGCGCCTGCGACGATCCCCAGGCGGCGGGAGCGGTGTCGCCCCCCGAAGGGCCGGTGGCCCCGGCTCCCGCCGGCCCGGGCGGCGACCCCGGCCGCCCGGGCGGGCCCCCCGGGCGGTAGATGGCCCAGCGGGTGGTCGTCGTCGGCCTCGGACCGGCCGGGGTCGACCAGCTCACCGCCGCCGCTCGGGCCGCACTCGAGCGCATCCCGGTGCGCTATCTGCGCACCGTCCATCACCCCAGCGCCGCCGCTGTGACGGCCGCCGTCTCCTGTGACGACCTCTACGAGCGGGCAGTGTCCCTCGACGAGGTCTACCCGGCCATCGTGGAGCGCCTGGTGGCGGCGGCCGAGGAGCATGGTGAGGTGCTCTACGCCGTTCCGGGGTCGCCCACGGTGGCCGAGCGCAGCGTGGAGCTGTTGATGGCCGACCGTCGGGTCGAGGTGGAACTGGTCGCCGGCTTGTCCTTCCTCGACCTGGCCTGGGCCCGGCTCGGGATCGACCCCCTGTCCGTCGGGGTTCGCCTGGTCGACGGGCAGCGCTTCGCCGTCGAGGCCGCCGGTGAGCGTGGGCCCCTGCTGGTCGCCCAGTGCGACTCCCGGTCGGTGCTCTCGGCGGTGAAGCTGGCCCCGGCCGAGGCGCCGGCGTCGGTGGTGGTCCTGCAGCGCCTGGGCCTGGCCGACGAGGTGATGGCGGAGGTCGACTGGGCTGACCTCGACAAGGTCGTTACGCCCGATCCCCTCACCTCCCTGTGGATCCCCGAGCTGGCCGCGCCGGTGGGCGCCGAGCTGGTCCGCTTCGAGGAGCTGGTGCGCACGCTGCGGACCCGTTGCCCGTGGGACCGGGAGCAGACCCACGCCAGCCTCACCCGCTACCTACTGGAGGAGACCTACGAGTTGCTCGACGCCATCGAGGCGCTCGAGGGAGCGCGGGAGGGGGGGGTCGGCGAGGATGCGGTCGACGGGGAGGCGGTCGACGCCGGCTATGAGCACCTGGCCGAGGAGCTGGGCGACGTGTTGTTCCAGGTCTTCTTCCACGCCACCCTCGGGGCCGAGGCCGGCCGTTTCGACGTGGCCGACGTGGCCCGGGGCATCCACGACAAGCTGGTGCGGCGCCATCCCCATGTCTTCGCGGGCGTCGAGGTCGACGGGGCCGACGACATCGTGCGCAACTGGGACCGCATCAAGCGCCAGGAGGAAGGCCGCCGCGGGGTGATGGACGGCATCCCGGCCCACCTCCCCGCCCTGCTCTACGCCCACAAGGTGCAGCGCCGGGCCAGTTCCGTGGGCGTCGAGGTCACCGTTCCCGAGCCCTTCCCGCTCGGGGCCCTGGCCACCAGTGACGATCTGGGAACGCTGTTGTTCTCGGCCGTGGCCGCGGCCCGCCGTCTGCACCTCGATCCCGAGGCAGCTCTGCGCACGGTCGCCACCCGGGTGCGGGACGAGGTCGTGGCCCGACGGAGCAGTGCCCCCTGGGACCGCGTCTCCGATGACCGCTTGTCCGAGGGCCGAGATGGCCCGCCGGAGTGACCTTGGGCGCGCCGACGACGAGCCGCCCAGCCTGGCCATGGTGCTCTCCGGCGGGGTGGGGGTCGTCGCCGTGGTGGCCTTCGTCGCCGCCCTGGCCTTCGGCACCGAGGTCACCGATGCTCCGCCCGGCGCCCGCCTCGGGGTGGTGGCCGCCGCCGGACCGGCCGGCGCCGCCCTGGTCGTGCCCCGCTGTCGGGCCGAGCGGGTGGTCGGGGTGGAGGTGCGGGCGGCCGACGGGTCCACCCTGTGGCGGATGGTCTCGGCCAAGGGCTCGATCGACGAGCGCTACGTCGTGGCCACGCCGCATCCCCCCTTCGGCTTCGTCGTCGACGTGCCGGCGCCGGATCCCCTGCCTCCGGGGCCGGTGACCGCCGTGGTCACCCTCGCCGGCGAGCCGTTCGACGAAGTCGACGAGGTGAGCTTCGACCCGGCCGAGGTTCCTCCCACCGGTGTGCGGTACCAGAGCCTCGACGTGGAGACCGACGTGTTCGAGGCCCAGGCTGCGGCGGCGGCCGACTGCCAGGCTCCCGGGCGGGACCTGGGTCTGGTGACCTGGCTCTTCGTGGCCGCGGCCCTCGGGGTCGTGGTCACCTACGTGATGATGGTGGCCCGCTTCCTCAAGGGTCGGGCCCGCCAGCCCTAGGGGCCTACGTGGTGGGGCCGGGGGCCGGTGCGGGTGCCGGGGGGTCCGCCGGCGTGGGATCCGGCATGGGGGTCGGGTCGGGCACCAGCGGCGTGGGCGGCACGCCCGGTCCGGGTCCGGGCAGGGGCTGATCGCCGGGTTCGGGCTGCGGGCCGAGAGGATCGTGGACGCTCATCCCCCGGCACTACCCCCCGTCGCCCGCCAGGCAACGTCAGCCGCTAACTTTGTCCCCATCAACCACATCAGCAACACCACGCCCCCGACGGGCCAGGGATGAGCACCATCGAGCACCTCGTTGGACGTGAGGTCCTCGACTCGCGCGGTCACCCCACCGTCGAGGTCGAGGTCCACCTGGCCTCCGGTGCCGTGGGACGGGCCATGGTGCCCTCCGGCGCCTCCACCGGGCGCCACGAGGCGGTCGAGCTGCGCGACGGTGACGACCGCTTCGGCGGCCGGGGCGTGCGTCAGGCGGTCGGGCACGTGGAGCGGGAGATCGCCGAGGCCGTGATCGGCCGCGACGCCCTCGACCAACGCGGCCTCGACTCCGCTCTCGTTGCCCTCGACGGCACCGACGACCGCTCCCGGATGGGAGCCAACGCCCTGCTCGGCGTCTCCCTGGCCACGGCCCGGGCCGGGGCCGACCAGCTCGACCTGCCGCTCTACCGCTACGTGGGCGGGGTCAACGCCCATGTGCTGCCCGTCCCCATGCTCAACGTGGTCAACGGGGGGGCCCACGCCGACAACAACGTGGACTTCCAGGAGTTCATGGTGGTGCCGGTGGGGGCGGCGTCGTTCAGCGAAGCCCTGCGTTGGGGCGCCGAGGTGTACCACTCGCTCCGCCGGCTGCTCCACGACCGGGGCCTGGCCACCGCCGTGGGTGACGAAGGCGGCTTTGCGCCCGACCTGGCGTCCAACGAGTCGGCGCTCGAGCTCCTGGTCGAGGCCATCGGTGGCGCCGGCCTGGCCCCGGGAGACGACGTGGCCCTGGCCCTGGACCCCGCCACCACCGAGCTGTGGGCCGACGGGGCCTACCGTCTGGCCGGGGAGGACCGCACCCTGGCCTCCGACGAGCTGGTGGCCCTGTGGGTCGACCTGTGCGATCGCTATCCCATCGTGTCCATCGAGGACGCCATGGCCGAGGACGACTGGGACGGCTGGGCCGGCCTCACCCGGGCCCTCGGGCACCGGGTGCAACTGGTGGGCGACGACCTCTTCGTCACCCATGCCGGACGCCTGGAGCGCGGCATCGACACCGACGTGGCCAACTCGATCCTGGTCAAGCCCAACCAGGTGGGCACCCTCACCGAGACCCTCGACACCGTCGCCCTGGCCCAGCGCTGTGGCTACACCGCCGTGCTGTCGCATCGCTCGGGCGAGACCGAGGACACCGTGGTGGCCGATCTGGCCGTGGCCACCGACTGTGGGCAGATCAAGACCGGTGCCCCTGCCCGCAGCGACCGGGTGGCCAAGTACAACCGGTTGCTGCGCATCGAGGACGATCTGGGCGAAGGGGCCACCTACCGGGGAGGCGCGACGCTCAACCCGAGGCGACCCGGGTGAGGACGGAGGTGAGGGCTTCCTCTGGGAAGGGCCGCCGGAGCAGGGGCCCCGGGACGAAGCGGCCCGGGACGAAGCGGCCCGGGACGAGGGGCAAGGGTCGCCGGGTGTGGGTGGTGCTGGTGACCGTGGCCTTGGTCGGGGTGCTCTTCACCACCGTGTTCCCCACCCGCACCTTCCTGGCCCAGCGCGCCACCCTCCGGGCTTCCACCGAAGAGCTCGGGGTGATCAACGAGGACAATCGGCTCCTGGAGGAGCGCATCCGCCTCCTGAACGACGACACCGAGATCGAGCTGATGGTTCGCAAGTTGTACCTCTGGGTGCGACCGGGCGAGAGGGCCTTCGCCGTGCTTCCCGCCCCCGGCCCGCCGGAGGCTCGGCCCGGGGTGGACGCCCCGCCGGAGGCCGACGATGGCGTCAACGCGGTCGGCCGGGTCTGGAACTGGTTCACCGGGCTGTTCTGACCGCCGCCGGCCGCCATGGCCACCTCCGTTCCGGGAGGGGTGACCCGACTCCCGGCGGTGCACGTTCCCCGACGGGCCCCGTCTGCCGAGAGCGGTCCCTTCTCTCCCGGCTTCATGACCGGTCGGTAGCACCACTGGCGGTCCGAGCAACAGTACCCCCGGCCCGTTTCCGGGGATTTTCGTTGCGCCCGCCCGGGTCTTGTCCGAGGAACGCCGCCGTCAGCTCTCCAGGGTGCCGGGATCGGTGGGGACGTCGACGGCATGTTGCTGGAGGGCGGCGAGGGGGACAACGTCCAGCGCTCGTTCGTGGGTGGAGGCCAACACCACGTGGGCGGCGGCGCCGTCGTAGTGGGCCCGGAGCCAGTTCCGGGCGGTGACGCACCAGCGGTCGCCGGGAACGAGCCCCGGGAAGTGGAACTGCGGCATGGGGGTGCTCAAGTCGTTGCCGATCCGGCGTTGGTGCTCGAGGAACTCGGCGGTCACCACGGCACAGATCGTGTGGCTGCCCAGGTCCTCCCGCCCGGTGCTGCAGCAGCCGTCCCGGTAGAAGCCGGTCACCGGATCACTGCCACATGGTTCCAGGGCCGTGCCCAGCACGTTGCGGTCGATCACCACCCCAGTATCGCCGCGTCCGGTCGGGCGGTGTGGGTTGTCAGGTCTTCGACAGGTTCCGCCAACAGAGCGTTCATGCTGAGGACGCGGACCGGACACGGCGCCCTCCTACCTTGTGCGTCGCCCCGCCGGACGAGGCGGGCCCGAGCCCGAGGAGCCCTATGTCCGCGCTACGTCCCAGCCGACGAACGTTCCTAGCCGCCGTGGTCTCGTTGGGTTTGCTGGGCGCGTGCGTCAGCGACTCCACCGAGGGCGGCAGCGCTGGAGGGGGCAACGCCCAGGGCGACACCATCAAGGTGGGCATCCTGCACTCGCTCAGCGGCACCATGGCGATCAGCGAGGTGTCGGTGCGAGACGCCGAGCTGCTGGCCATCGAGGAGATCAACGCGGCCGGAGGGGTGTTGGGCAAGCAGATCGAGCCGGTGATCGAGGACGGCGCCTCCGACTGGCCCACCTTCGCTGAGAAGGCCGACAAGCTCATCAACTCCGACAAGGTGGCGGCCACGTTCGGGGGGTGGACCTCGGCCAGCCGCAAGGCCATGTTGCCGGTGTTCGAGCGCAACGAGTCGCTCCTCTACTACCCCGTCCAGTACGAGGGCCTGGAGGCCTCGCCCTACATCTTCTACTCGGGGGCCACCACCAACCAGCAGATCATCCCGGCCCTCGACCACCTGAAGGCGCAAGGCGCCCGGACGTTGTTCCTGGTCGGCAGCGACTACGTCTTCCCCCGGACCGCCAACCAGATCATCAAGGCCTACGCCGGGGCCAACGGCATGGAGATCGTGGGCGAGGAGTACACCCCCCTCGGCAACACCGAGTACGCCACCGTGGTCAACAAGCTGCAGGCGGCCCAGCCCGACTTCGTGTTCAACACCCTCAACGGCGACAGCAACGTCGCCTTCTTCAAGGAGCTCAGCAACGTCGGCCTCGACTCCACCTCGATGCCGACGCTGTCGGTGAGCATCGCCGAGGAGGAGATCCGGGGCATCGGGGTCGACAACCTCGAGGGCCACCTGGTGGCCTGGAACTACTACCAGACAACCGACACCCCCGAGAACGAGAAGTTCGTGGCCGCCTACAAGGCCAAGTACGGCGAGAACCGGGTGACCGCCGATCCCATCGAGGCAGGCTATGTCCAGGTGCACCTGTGGGCCATGGCGGTGGAGAAGGCCGGCAGCACGGAGGTGGACGCGGTGAAGGAGGCGTCCAAGGGGCTGACCTTCGACGCTCCCGAGGGCACCGTGACCATCGACGAGGAGAACCAGCACATCTCCAAGACCGCCCGCATCGGCCAAGTCGGGGCGGACGGCCTCATCGAGGAGATCGCCGGGTCCGACGCACCCATCGAGCCCGATCCCTTCCTGACCACCTACCCTTGGGCCGCCAACCTGTCCCAGGGCAACGGCTGAGAGGGACCCCTTCATGGAGGTCTGGCTCCCGCAGCTCTTCGCCGGGCTGGGTGTGGCCGCGGTGCTGTTGCTGATCGCCCTCGGGCTGACCTTCACCTTCGGCCAGATGAACGTCATCAACATGGCCCACGGCGAGTTCATCATGGCCGGCGCCTACACCCCCTACGTGCTCCAGGGGGTGATGGGCGCCGGCCTGGCCGGGGTGGCCTTCGGCCTGGCCCTGCCGGTGGCCTTCCTGGTGACCGGGATGCTCGGCCTGGTCCTCGAACGCGTCCTCATCCGGCGCCTCTACGGTCGCCCGCTGGACACCCTGTTGGTGACCTGGGGCATCAGCCTCATGCTGCAGCAACTGGCCCGTGACCTCTTCGGGGCGCCCAATGTCCAGGTGGTGGCCCCGGCCTGGTTGCGGGGCTCGCTGGACCTCGGGCCCGTCACCCTGTCCTATGCCCGGGTGTTCACCATCGCCCTGGTGAGCCTCATCGTGATCGCCGTGGGCATCTACCTCACCCGCCTGGCCCACGGGCGGCGCATGCGGGCCGTGATGCAGAACCGGCAGTTGGCCGGGTGCAGCGGCATCGACACCAACCGAGTGGACCAGCTCACCTTCTTCGTCGGCTCCGGTCTGGCCGGCGTGGCCGGCGTGGCCCTCACGCTGCTCGGCCCCGTCGGGCCGGGCATCGGCACCGTCTACATCGTCGACGCCTTCCTCGTGGTCATCGTCGGTGGCCTGGGCCAACTCCGGGGCGCGGTGATCGCCGCCGTGGCCCTCGGCCTGCTCAACTCCTTCCTCGAGTACGGGAGCACCGCCAGCCTGGCCAAGGTCGGGGTGTTCGCCGCCATCGTGGTGTTCCTCCAGTTCCGGCCCCAGGGGTTGGTGGCCCTGCGCACCCGAGCCCTGACCTGATGGGCGCCGAGGTCGTGGCCGGGAACGACACGGCCGGTGCCACGCCGGACCAGTCCACGCCGGACCAGTCCACGCCGGACCAGGCGGGGCCCTCGGGCCGTCGTCGGCTCCTGCGCCAGGCTGCGGTGGTGGCCGCCACCGCCGCCGTGGTGGTGATCCTGCCGCTGGTGGTCTCGGAGTTCCGCCTGGCCCTGTTGTCCAAGTACCTGGTCTTTGCGGTGGTGGCCATCGGCCTCAACCTGGCCTGGGGCTACGGTGGGATGTTGAGCCTCGGCCATGGCGTGTTCTTCGGCCTGGGCGCCTACTGCACCGGCATGTACCTGAAGCTGGCCGACGCCGGCTCGGGCCTGCCCGACTTCATGGGCTACAACGGGGTGACCTCGCTCCCCTCCATGTGGGCGCCGTTCCGCCACGCCTGGTTCGCCCTGCCGGCCGCGGTGCTCCTCCCCATGGGAATCGCCGCCCTGCTCGGGGCCTTGGTGTTCCGGCGCCGGGTGCGGGGCGCCTACTTCGCCCTGCTCACCCAGGCCCTGGCCGCCGCCTTCGCCATCTTGTTGGTGGGCCAGCAGGCCCTCACCGGGGGGACCAACGGGCTGACCAACTTCAGCACCGTCTTCGGCCTGGAGCCCGGGAACCCCCGCACCACCCAGATCCTCTTCTTTGCCGCCGCCACCACCCTGGCCGTGGCCTTCCTGGCCGTGCGCCAGATCGTCACGAGCCGCTTCGGGCGCCTGTTGGTGGCCGTGCGCGACGGCGAGGACCGGGTGCGCTTCCTCGGCTACGACGCCACCCGGGTCAAGGTGGTGGCCTTCGCCCTGTCGGCCGGGCTGGCCGGGCTGGCGGGTGCGTTGTTCGTGCCCATCGTCGGCATCGTCTCGCCGGCCGACGTGGGCGTGGTCCCCTCCATCGAGATGGTGGTGTGGGTGGCCATCGGTGGGCGGGCCACCCTGGTCGGCCCCATCATCGGGGCTCTGGTGGCCAGCTACGCCAACACCACGCTGAGCGAGTGGTACCCCGACGGATGGCTGTACCTGCAAGGGGCGCTGTTCGTGGTGGCGGTGGTGTGGGCGCCCCGAGGGCTGGCCGGACTGGCCGACAAGTTCCGTCGCCTGCCCCGGCGACAGCCGTCCGGTCGACCGTCGGAGGTCGCCGTGGGTGCGGCGTCGTCCTGATGCCCGCCCTGTTGCAGGTCACCGGCATCGAAGTCGGCTTCGACGGCGCCCTGGCCCTCGACGGCGTCGAGTTGGCCATCGACGAGGGAGAGATCCGCTTCCTGATCGGTCCCAACGGTGCCGGCAAGACCACCCTGATCGACGTGATCACCGGCCTCACCCGGCCCTCGAACGGATCCGTCCTCTTCGACAGCCACGAGTTGGTGGGTCGACGGGAGCACCAGATCGTCGGCCTGGGCGTCGGTCGTACCTTCCAGACGCCGAGTGTCTTCGAACAGCTCACCGTGGCCGAGAACCTCGATCTGGCCGCCCATCACCGGTCGGGCCTGGTCGCTCTGATGCGTCGCCGCCGGGGTGTCACCCCCGAGGTGGCCGAGGCCCTCGAGGCGATCCAGCTCGCGGACCGGGCCGAGGAGCAGGCCGGGGTCCTGTCGCACGGCCAGAAGCAGTGGCTCGAGATCGGCATGTTGCTCGTGCAGTCGCCCCGCCTGTTGCTGCTCGACGAGCCGGTGGCGGGCATGAGCGCCGAGGAGCGCACGGCCACGGGCGAGCTCATCCAGCGCATCGCCGAGCGCTGCACCGTGGTCATCGTCGAGCACGACATGGAGTTCCTGCGCCGCTTCGCCCGGCGGGTGAGCGTGATGCACGAGGGCAGGGTGATCAGCGAGGGCTCGGTCGAACGGGTCAGGGCCGACCCCCTGGTCCAGGAGGTGTACCTCGGGCGCAGCCGCGACCGGCGGGGCCACGACCCTGCGTTGGACCCGGTCCTGGCGGCCCGGGCCGCGGTGGACGCGTCCCCACCGGAGGAGACCACGGAGGTGGGGTCCCGGTGATCCTCTCGGTCAAGGGACTCGACGTGGCCTACGGGCGGGCGCCCGTGCTCCACGGCATCGATCTCGAGATCCCCGACGACGGCTTCGTGTGCCTGCTGGGGCGGAACGGGGTGGGCAAGACGACGCTGCTCAACACCGTCATGGGGGTCCTGTCCCCGAGCGCCGGCCAGGTCCACCTCGACGGCCGGGACGTCACCGGGGCGTCACCCTGTGCCCGGGTGGCGGGGGGCATGGGCTACGTACCCCAGGGTCGGGACGGCTTCTCCCACCTGACCGTGGCCGAGAACCTCGAGGTCGTCATGGAGGCCAGTGTCCGCGGGGACCGCACCGCGGTGGACGAGGTGCTCGACCGCTTCCCCCGCTTGGTGCCCCTGCTCGGGCGCCGGGCCGGAAACCTGTCGGGAGGCCAGAAGCAGCAGCTGGCCATGGCCCGGGCCCTGGTGACCCGCCCGAGGCTCCTGGTCCTCGACGAACCCACCGAGGGGATCCAGCCGTCGATCATCGACGAGATAGAGGACGCCCTGGTCACCCTGCGCCAGGCCGGCGGGCTGGCCTTCCTTCTGGTCGAGCAGTACGTCGAGTTCGCCCTCCGGCTGGCCGACACCTACGCGGTGATGGAGAGCGGGCGCATCGTGGACACCGGGCCGGCGTCCTCCCTCCACGCCGACGATGCCAGCCGCCTGCTCGCCGTCTAGGCGCGGCCGTCCGCCCGGCCGGTGCGCGGGAGGGTCATTCGTGGCGCAAGGCCACGGCGGGCCGGGCACGGGCTGCTCGGCGTCCCGGCCCCGCGGCGGCCAGGACGCCGACGGCGATGGTCGACACCACGATCACCACCGTCCAGGGCAGCGAGACGTCCGGCTGGGGGAGCGCGCCGAGGCCGGTGGCGAACGTGCGGTAGAGGACACGTCCCAGGGCCAGGCCGACCGGGATGCCGATGCCCAGACCCACACCGACCAGAGCGAGTGACTGGGCCCGAACCGAGGCGCGAAGCTGGCGCCCGGTGGCGCCGACGGCGCGCAGCAGTGCCAGCTCACGGTGCCGGGCTCGGGTGGCCACGGAGATGCCCAGCACCAGCCCGCCGGCCATGGCCAGCACGAACACGCCGACGAGGGCGATGGGGATCGCTCGCACGGCGGCCACGTCGGCGATCTGGGGTGGCCGGACCGGGTCGGGGTAGCTGAGGACGACGAAGCGGTTGACGTCCCAGGTGGGAAGCTCGGCGGAGATCGAGGAGAGGAACTGTCGGCCGTCGACTCCGTCGCGCAGGTCGATGCCCACGAACGAACCGTCGGCCCCGACCTCGAACGGGTTCCCCGAACCGGCATCTCCTCCAGCGTCGGGAACGATGGCGTCGACCTCGGGTCGAGTGGCCGCGAAGAAGCGGGTCGGGAGCAGGGCCCCGGTGCCGAGCGAAGCCCGGTCGGACTCGAAGGGCCCGACCGGCGGCAGCACCACCAGGCCCCCGACCGTCGCCGCCCGCTCGCCGGTGGATGTGGCCACCGTCACCTGGTCGCCCACGCCGACGCCGAGGCGCTCGGCGGTGAGGGCACCGAGGCCGATCTCGTCGTCGCCGGTGGGCATCCGGCCCTCGACCACCGGTACCGGGAGGTCGTCGAAGCCAACCTGCCCGGCGACCACGGGAAGCGTCTCCCCGTTGACGGTGACGCCGAGCGGGAGGGCGGCCAACCCCCAGGACCGCACCTCGGGACGATCGAGGGTGGCGGCAACCCCGGCCTGGTCGGCTCCGCCGTAGCCGTAGCCGATCATGACGGCGGCGTCGTAGGGCCACCCGAAGCGTTCCCCTTCGGACACCAGCGTGCCCAGGCTGGTGGTGAACACCACGGTGGCGAACAGCGCGCTCACCGAGGCCACGGCGCCGCCGAGCAGCGCAAATGAGCCGGCACTGCCCACTGCGGCCCGAACGCCGAGCACGAGGGACGGGCTGGCGGCGCCGGGCAGCGCCTGCCACTGGCGCGACCGCCCAGCGACGGGGTTGTTCCTGGACCTGGTGGCCACGACCGCGACCAGAACGCAGCCTGCGGCCAGCACCGTGGTCGAGACGCCGAGCACGATCAGGGCCACGACCGGGGCCAGCCCGAGGCGGCCGGCGGGTTCGAGGACCCGGGCGCTGGCCACGGGACCGAGACCCGAGCCCAGCCAGGCCACGACCAGCGACCCGGCCAGACCGGCGGCAGCCGACACCGCCAGAGGGATCGCGATGCCGGCCACCTGTTGGGCCCGGACGGTCCCGAGGTGTCCCCAGGTGCGGGCGTCGTCCTCCTGGCGCCGGGTGAGGCGCGCTGCGCCGAGCACGGTGACGACGAGCGTGGCCGTGCCCGACGCCAGGCTGTAGAGCTGCAGCGCCCGCACCGCCGGGGAGAGCGAGCTTTGCACCCGCTGGCCTACGTCGGCGGTGACCGAGGGGATGACCGAGAACCCGAGGTCGACGTCTACCAGCGCCTGCGGGAGATGGCTGTTCTCGTCGACGAACCGCGCGTCGAGGGCGCTCATCAACGCTGCCACCCCACCATCGCCATCGTCGACCTGCACCGAGAACTGCCGGTAGGACCGGGCACACCCTGGGGGGATGAAGGCTGCAGCGAGTTGTTCCAGCGATCTGGTGTCGTCCTTGGTGGGGTGAGGCGGGGTGCAGTCGAAGCGGGAGCCCACGTCCGGGCTCACGACCAGCCGTTGCCGGGGGTAGAGGTCGTCGGCCAGGACCTCATCGGCGAACACTCCGATGCCCACCACCTCCACCGCGCTGCGCCCGATGGGCTCGACCTTGGCATCGGCCGTGCGCACCGTCCTCAGGGGCGCGTCGCGCCAGAAGGCCAGCGGGAGGATGTCACCCACCTCGAGATCGAGCGACGTGGCGGTCTCCACGCTCACGAAGGCCTCCCTTCCACCGTGGACCATGCGGCCCTCGTGGATCGCTGGGCGGTCCCGATCGACGTAGCGGCCGTCGGCCGACACCCGCACGTCGGCCGAGTCACGAGAGACCTCGTTCAGGGTCCGGGGATCGCCGTCGTCAGGGGTCGCATTCAGCCATGCGTCGCTGACGACACCGGCCACGCCTGGCGTGGTGGCGATGATCTCCTGGGCTCGGTCGGTGAGGAGGTTGGGATTGACGGCGAGCTCTCCGACCTCGGCCCGGCGCAGGTAGGCCGGGTAGGCGCTCTCGGTGCGCCGGGCCGCCTCCAGTGAGGCCATGGACACGCCGAGGCCGAGGGCGAGCACCACCGAGAGGCCGAGGAGGCCCCGGCGATGCCGGCGCAACCCGGCCCGGGCCAACACCCACGAAGCGCCCATCGGGCGACCGTAGCGACCCACGTCCTCCCCGAGGAAGGGTGCTGGCCCGTGTCCCACGGTGGTGCTGGCAACCATGCGGGGACTGCGCCGACGTCTCCCCGTCCGACAGCTCGGTATGCTTCTTGTATGACGACGCAGATCGCCGTACGGCTTCCCGATGAGCTCGTAGCCGGGCTCGACGCGCTGGTGCCTCTCACCCAACAGACTCGATCGTCACTCGTGCGTGCGGCGATCGAGAGCTACGTCTCCCGCCTGTTGAACGAACGGGACGCCGCCATCTACGAGCGGCAGCCACTGACGGACGCCGAGCTGGCGTTGTCCGACGACGCCAGCTCCTGGGAGGTGACGCCGCAATGGTGAGGGGGGAGGTGTGGTGGGCGGTGACCCCCGGTGGCGATCGTCCCGTCCTGGTCCTGACGCGAGACCCGGTGGCCGATCGCATGGGGGCGGTGGTGGTGGCAGCCTGCACCCGGACCGTGCGCGGCCTGCGCAGCGAGCTTCCGCTCGGTCCTGAGGACGGCATGCCCGAACCGTGCGTCGCCAGCTTCGACAACCTGCACACGGTGCGGCGGTCGCTGTTCCGGCGGCGCATCACCCGCCTCGGCCCCGAGCGACTGGCCGAGCTCTGCCCGGTGCTGGACGGGGCGCTGGGCTGTCGCTGAGCCGCTCGCTCGCTGAGGGTCAGCCGGGCTGGAGCGCCGGCTCCTCGGGGGTGGTGAGCAGCAGATCGTGGAGCTCGTCGCGCAGGTCGAGGAACTGGGGCGTGCGCTTGACGGCAGGACCCAGCCCCGCTCCGAAGGGCAGGGCGATCTCCTCCACCACCCGGCCCGGGCGCGAGTGCATGACGTAGACCCGCTGCGAGAGGTAGAGGGCCTCGTCCACGTCGTGGGTGACCAGGATGATGGTGGCGCCGGTGCGCTGCCACACCTGACGCAGGAACTCGTGCAGCGACGTGCGGGTCTGGGCGTCGAGCGAGCCGAAGGGCTCGTCGAGCAGCAACAGGTCGGGTTCGGGGGCCAGGGCCCGGGCGATGGCCACCCGCTGGCGCATGCCGCCCGAGAGCTCCCGGGGGAGGCGTCCGGCGTGTTCGGACAGGTTCATGACGTGGAGGAGCTCCTCGACCCGCTGGTCTCGCCGGGCCCGGACCACCCCGGCCAACTCCAGGCCGAAGGCCACGTTGCCGGCCACCGACAGCCACGGGAACAGCGAGTACCCCTGGAAGACCATCCCCCGGTCGGGTCCGGGCCCGAGCACCCGGTCACCCTCGACCAGGACCCGGCCCGAGCTGGCCTGCTCCAAGCCGGCCACGATCCGCAGCAGGGTGGACTTGCCGCAGCCCGACGTGCCCACCAGCGACACCAGCTCGCCGGCGTCGACGTGGAGATCGACGGCGTCGAGGGCGTGCACCGCCGGGCCCCGGCGCCGGCCGGGAAAGGTCTTGGAGACGGCCTCGACCACCAGCTTGGTCGGAGCGCTCACGGCCGGGCCCAGGGCGAGGAGAGGTCACGCAACCGCCGCAGGGCCAGGTCCGAGGCCACCCCGATGATCCCGAAGACCACCAGCATGGCGAACATGGTGTCGACCTGGCGGAAGCGCTGGGCCCGGATGATGCGAAAGGCCAGACCCTCCTCGGCGGCGAGGAGCTCGGCCACCACCAGCATCAGCCAGCCGGCGGCCAGGTTGATGCGGGCCACATCGATGATGCCGGGTACCGAGTGGCGCAGGACGATCCGGCGCAGGACGGTGGCCCGCCCGGCACCCAACGTGTAGCTGGCCTCGAGCAGCTCCCGAGGCACGTTGCGAGCCACGTCGGCCACCATGAGGATGTTGAAGAACACCGTGCCCACCACGATGAGGGTGATCTTGGGGGACTCGCCGATGCCCAGCCACAGCAGCAGCAGGGGGGTCAGGGCGGTGGCCGGGACATAGCGCATGAAGCCGATGGGCGCCTCCAGGGCGGCCTCGACCGAGCGCAGCGACCCGACCCCGATGCCGACCACCACCCCGAGGGCGATGGAGATGGCGTACCCGGCGCCGATGCGCGACACCGAGGCGCGGAAGTCGGTCCACAGGTTCCCCTGCCGCCACTGGTCGACGAGCGCGGCCCACGTCTCCAGCGGCGTGGGGACCATCCCCCCCTCGCCACCCTGGGCCGCCGTCCACAGCCACAGCCCGGCGACAGCCAGGAAGCCGGCGCCGGCCAGGCCCCAACGCCAGTGGGCGGGGAGCCCGGCCCGCACGTCGAAGAGGGGGGAGGGACGTCGGCCTCGGGAGCCAGGCGAGCCCGTCGAGCTCCGCCCCATCCCGGGGCTGGACACCTCTGGCCCCATC
>JAUJNB010000003.1:65650-83476 GCA_030446545.1 Acidimicrobiales bacterium
TCTGGCCCCATCTCACCGGCATCGTGTGCACCGGTGGTGGGTGGAGCTCCATCCG
This sequence comes from Acidimicrobiales bacterium, assembly GCA_030446545.1. Lineage (GTDB taxonomy): Bacteria > Actinomycetota > Acidimicrobiia > Acidimicrobiales > CADCSY01 > JADDRA01. The sequence goes on from JAUJNB010000003.1 coordinate 65,706, forward strand.
GGCCCACCACGGCGTCGGGATCGGCTCCGGTGGGCCGACGGGTCTCAACCACCCTGGGGGGCACCCTGGCGGGCCAGGTGGTCGGCGGTGAAGCGGTCGACGAACAGCTCGTCGAGCGGCGCCGGCTCCTCGGCCAGCCCCGAGCTCACCAGGAACTCGTTGATCTGTTCGGCCATGGGGCGCAGGCCCTCGGGGCTGGCCTGGCCTCGAAAGGCGGCCAGGGCCTCCTCGGCCGTGAACAGCCGGGTCCCGGCCTGGAGGGACCGGTACTCCTCGGGGTCGATCTCGGCCGCCTCGGCCAGGATGGCCAGCGACCCCTCCGGGTCGGACTCGAGCCGTTCGAGCGTGGCGTACCAGGCGTCGACCACCTTCTGCACGTCTTCCGGCCGCTCGTCCACCAGCGCACCCGTGGCCACCAACAGGTCGGGGATGGTGCCGGGGAAGTCGGCCGAGTCGAACAGCACCTTGGAACCCGGGCGCTCCAGGGCCTGGAGGGTGAAGGGAGCGAACACCCCGGTGGCGTCGGCCTCGCCCTCGGCGAAGGCGGCGGCGGCGGCGTCGGTGGGCAGGCCTCGGAACTCGATGTCGTCCTCACCGAGGCCGACCGACGCCAGGCCCTGGAGGAGGAGGAAGTGGTCGACGACCCCGGGTTCGGCGGTCACGACCTTGCCGGCCAGATCCTCGATGGACTGGATCGACTCGTCGACGATGATGGCGTCGTTGCCGGCCGAGTTGTCGTTGACGATCACGGCCCGCTGGTCGCTGCCGGCCGACACCGACACCAGGGTGTCGTTGAGGGTCTGGCTGTTGGCGTCGATCTGGCCGGCGGCCAGGGCATCGAGGGAGCTCAGGTAGTCGCTGAAGTACACCAGCTCGACCTCGATGCCGGCCTGCTCGAAGATCCCGGCCTGATCGGCCACGGCCCAGGGAAACCAACCGGGCCAGGCGCTGTAGCCCAACCGGATGGGCTCGGCTGCGGCGCTGGCCTCTTCGCCTCCTGCGTCCCCACCGTCACCGGAGGTGCCGCCGCAGGCGGCGGTCAAGAGCAGGGCGAGGGCGAAAACGGCCGCCGGCCAACGCCGGCGGGACCGTTCAGGTGCACGTGCGGGACCCATCAGGACCTCCAGAGAGGGACGCCCTCGACGGTAGGAGACGGCCGTTTCCTTCTAATGTCTGTAGAAACAACGGTGGATTTCAGCCACCTGACGACAAGCTGACCGGAGGCGCCGGCACCTGGATGACCGCCAGGGCGAGGGCCCGGGCCCGCACCGGCCCGAGCGTGGCCGGGCGCACCAGCAGATGGCGCAGCGCCATCTCGGCGGTGTGGTCGGCCACCTCCTCGGCCCGGTAGTCGCCGAGGGCGTCGTCGACCCGACCCCGCAGACGATGGTCGCCCACCGGGCGCAGCCAGTTCTGGGTGGCCTCGTCGTTGGCCAGCAGCGTGAGGGCGGCCAGGCGGGGGTCGATGTCGCGCAACTCGCCGGTCTCGACTCCCGCGCCGATCAGGGCCTCGACCTCGTCGTTGAGCCGCTGGCGTTCCACCCAGTAGCGCTCGAACTCGAGGGGGTGGCCGGCGGAGAGCCGATGCACCTCGTTGATGTCGAACGGGAACCGGCAGAGGGCCAGGACGTCCTGGTAGATGAGCCAGAAGAGCCGGACGGCGACCGGCCCCTCGGTGCGACGAGCCTGCTCCACGATCGACAGCGGGATCCGGTTGACGTCGTCGAGGATGTGGCCGAGGACGTCGATCTTGGAGCGGAAGTAGTAGTACAGCGAGGGCTGGCGCAGCCCGGCCCGCTCGGCGATGTCGGCCATGGTCACCGCCTGGATGCCGTGCTCACGGAACAGGGCGGCGGCGGCCGCCACGATGTCGTCCACCGTCGCCCCGCTCCGCTCGTCGCCACGGGGCCGGCTTCGGGGCCGCCCCCGACGTCGGGAACCCGCCCCTGCTGGTGCATCCGCGGGGCCCGCCATGGCGGCGACGATAGCGACTGCGACCCCGCCACGACCCGACCCGGCCCCGGTCTTGACCGGTGTCGGCCGCCACCACCATCATCGTCAGCCTTGACGAACCCTAGAAAAGAACCTCGATCGGGACCGGAGGCCCAGCGGGCCGTCGAGGCCGAGGCCGCCCTGCCCACGACCCGCTGGGAGGCCGAGGTCACCCGGGGGCTGGAGCTCGGCCTGCCGGGGGCCGACTCCATCGTCGACCGCAGCATCCCCACCTTCAGCCGGGGCGAGCTGCCCCACTACGCCGGCATCAACACCTTCTTGAAGCAGCCCTACGTGGAGGACGTCCGGCGCTGCGGCGACTACGACGTGGCCGTCCTCGGCGCCCCCCACGACTCTGGCACCACCTACCGGCCGGGCACCCGGTTCGGCCCCCAGGGCATGCGTCGCATCTCGGCGCTGTACGGCTCCTACAGCTTCGAGCTGGGCGTCGACCTGCGGGAGTCGGTCACCATGTGCGACCTGGGTGACATCTTCACCATCCCCGGCAACATCGAGAAGACCTTCGACCAGATCACCAAGGCGGTGTCCCACGTCTACGCTTCGGGTGCCTTCCCGGTGGTGCTGGGCGGCGACCACTCCATCGGCTACCCCACGGTGCGCGGCGTCGCTCCCCACCTCGACGGCAACCTGGGCATCATCCACTTCGACCGCCACGTCGACACCCAGGAGAGCGACCTCGACGAGCGCATGCACACCACGCCGTGGTTCCACGCCACCGACATCCCCAACGTGCCCGCCACCAACTTGGTGCAGGTGGGCATCGGCGGCTGGCAGGCACCTCGTCCGGGAGTCAAGGTCGGCCGGGAGCGGGGGACCACCATCCTCACCGTCACCGACTGCGTGGAGATGGGCATCGAGGCCGCCGCCGAACGGGCCCTGGAGGTGGCGTGGGACGGGGCCGAGGCGGTGTGGCTCAGCTTCGACGTCGACTGCCTCGACGCCGCCTTCGTCCCGGGCACGGGCTGGCCCGAGCCCGGCGGCTTCCTGCCCCGGGAGGTGCTCAAGTTCATCCAGCTGATCTCCGAGCGCCCCCTCGCCGGCATCGAGGTGGTGGAGTGCTCGCCCCCCTACGACAACGCCGACATCACCTCGCTCATCGGGACCCGGGTGATCTGCGACACCCTGGGCTGCCTGGTGCGGGCCGGCCACCTGCCGCGGAGCTGATCGTGCGGTTGACGCCCCACGAGCAGGAGCGGCTGTTGGTGCACGTGGCCGCCGACGTGGCCCGCCGCCGCCAGGAGCGGGGGCTGGTCCTCAACCATCCCGAGGCCGTGGCCCTGCTCACCGCCTTTGTGCTGGAGGGCGCCCGGGACGGTCGGAGTGTGGCCGACCTCATGGAGGCCGGCCGCCACGTCCTGGCTCGTGACCAGGTCATGGAGGGGGTCCCCGAGATGATCCCCGAGGTCCAGGTGGAGGCCACCTTCCCCGACGGGACCAAGCTGGTGACCGTGCACCGGCCCATCTCGTGATCCCTGGCCAGCTGCACCTGGCGCCTGGTCCGGTCGTCATCAACGCCGGCCGTCGCGTCCTGGTGCTGCGGGTGGCCAACCGGGCCGACCGGCCGGTCCAGGTCGGGTCCCACTTCCACTTCGCCGAGGCCAACGAGGCCCTGGCCTTCGACCGGGACGCGGCCTGGGGGCACCGCCTGGCCGTTCCCGCCGGCACCAGCGTGCGCTTCGAGCCCGGTATCGATCGCGACGTCGAGCTGGTGCCCCTGGTCGGCAACCGGGTGGTGCCCGGGTTGCGGGGCCGGGCCGGGGGTCGGTTGGATGCCACGGCCCACGCTGGAGCGACCGGTGGCTGAGATCGAACGGGCCCGCTACGCCTCCCTCTACGGACCGACCACGGGCGACCGCATCCGCCTGGCCGACACCGACCTGTTCGTCGAGGTCACCGAGGACCGCTGCGCCGGCGGCGACGAGGCCGTCTTCGGCGGCGGCAAGGTCATCCGCGAGTCGATGGGCCAGTCGTTGGTGACCCGGGCCGCCGGCGCCCCCGACCTGGTGGTCACCGGGGCCGTGGTGCTCGACCACTGGGGCGTGGTCAAGGTCGACGTGGGGGTGCGCGACGGTCGCATCGTGGCCCTGGGGCGGGCCGGCAACCCCGACACCATGGACGGCATCGACCCCGCCCTGGCCATCGGTCCCTCCACCGAGATCCTGGCCGGGAACGGGCTGGTCCTCACCGCCGGCGCGGTCGACTGCCACGTGCACCTCATCTGCCCCCAGCTCCTCACCGAGGCCCTGGGCGCAGGCATCACCACCGTCATCGGCGGGGGGACGGGCCCGGCCGAGGGGTCCAAGGCCACCACCGTCACGCCGGGGTCGTGGTACCTGAGCCGCATGCTCGAGGCCCTCGACCCCTGGCCGGTCAACGTGGCCCTGCTGGGCAAGGGCAACACGGTGTCGGCCGAAGGCCTGTGGGAGCAGCTCCGGGCCGGGGCGTCGGGCTTCAAGCTCCACGAGGATTGGGGCACCACGCCGGCCGCCATCGACGCCTGCCTGCGGGTGGCCGATGACGCCGGCGTGCAGGTCGCCATCCACACCGACACCCTCAACGAGGCCGGCTTCGTGGAGGACACCCTGGCCGCCATCGCCGGACGGGCCATCCACGCCTACCACACCGAGGGCGCAGGTGGCGGCCACGCCCCCGACATCATCACGGTGGCCTCCCACCCCAACGTGTCCCCGTCGTCGACCAACCCCACCCGGCCCCACACGGTCAACACCATCGACGAGCACCTCGACATGCTCATGGTGTGCCACCACCTCAACCCGGCGGTGCCCGAGGACCTGGCCTTCGCCGAGAGCCGCATCCGCCCCACCACCATCGCCGCCGAGGACATCCTCCACGACCTGGGCGCCATCTCCATGATCGGCTCCGACTCCCAGGCCATGGGCCGCATCGGCGAGGTGGTGCTGCGCACCTGGCAGACGGCGCACGTCATGAAACGCCGGCGGGGGGCGCTGGCCGGCGACGGTGCGGCCGACAACCGGCGGGCCCGCCGCTACGTGGCCAAGTACACCATCTGCCCGGCGGTGGCCCACGGCCTGGACGCCGAGGTGGGTTCGGTGGCGGTGGGCAAGCTGGCCGACCTGGTGCTCTGGGATCCGGCCTTCTTCGGGGTGCGGCCCCACGTGGTGCTCAAGGGGGGGATGATCGCCTGGGCGGCCATGGGCGACGCCAACGCGTCCATCCCCACCCCCCAGCCGGTGTTGCCCCGGCCCATGTTCGGCGCATCCCCGGCGGCGGCCGCCGCCACCAGCGTGGCCTTCGTCGCCCCCGCCGCCCTGGAGGCCGGCCTGGGCGAGCGCCTCGACGTGCGCCGGCGCCTGGTGCCCACGGCCGACGTGCGTCGCCGGGGCAAGGCCGCCCTGTGCGAGAACGACGCCCTCCCCGACATCCGGGTGGACCCCGAGACCTTCACCGTGGCCATCGACGGCGAGGACGTGGTCGCCGACCCGGCCACCGAGCTCCCCCTGGCCCAGCGCTACTTCCTGTTCTAGTCGCCACCGAACCAGAGGTTCGGCGGCGCGTTGGGTGTGCTCGGTGACGGGCAGAGCCCGCCGACCTCGCGCTGAACACCTTCCTGGCGAGCTGGCGCTCGCCGGGCCGCCAGCCAGATGGGCCGCCTTCGGCGGCTCGGGTGGCCAGCGGCCGGAGCCGCCGTGGCAGGCTGGTCCGTGTGAGCCTTCGCGCCGCGGCGCTGCTGCTGGCCGACGGGCGGTTCCCCGCTGGCGGCCATGCCCACTCCGGCGGGGTGGAGGCGGCCGTGGCCCGGGGCCGGGTCGGTGACCTCGACGACCTGGTGGCCTTCCTGCGAGGGCGGCTGGCCACCGCCGGGCTGGTCGACGCCGCCCTGGCCGCCACCACCTGCCATCGGGCCGGTGGAGCTGGTGTGCTCCCGTGGGGCGAGCTGGTGGCCGAGGCCGACGCCCGCCAGCCTTCGCCGGCCCTGCGGGCGTCGGCGCGGGTCCAGGGTCGGGCCCTGCTGCGGGTCGGTCGGCGGGCCTGGCCGGGCCCGATCCTGGACGAGCTGGCCTGCGCTGGCCCCGACGGCACCCCCCACTCCGTGGTCCTCGGGGCGTGCGCCGCCGCGGCCGGCCTCCGGCCTGGCGATGCCGCCGCCATCGCCGCCCACCAGGCGGTGGCCGGGCCGGCGTCGGCGGCGGTGCGCCTGCTCGGCTTCGACCCCCTGGCCGTCGCCGCCGCCCTGGCCGACCTGGCCGACGACGTCGACCGCGTCGCCGCCGACGCCGCCCGCACGGCGGGCGGGTCTGCGGCCGACCTGCCCTGTGGGTCCGCCCTGCTGCTGGAGCTGGGCGCCGAGGACCACGCCGCCTGGGAGGTGCGTCTCTTTGCCTCCTGAGGACCATTCGACGCCTCCAGCCCCGCCGGCTCCCACGAGGGCCCTGCGCATCGGGGTGGGGGGACCGGTGGGCAGCGGAAAGACGGCCCTGGTGGCCGCCCTGTGTCGCAGCCTGGCCGGCGACCTGGCCCTGGCGGTGGTGACCAACGACATCTACACCACCGAGGACGCCGACTTCCTGCGCCAGGCGGGGGTGCTGGCCGGGGAGCGCATCGTGGCGGTGGAGACCGGCTGTTGCCCCCACACCGCCATCCGCGACGACATCGGAGCCAATCTCGAGGCCGTCGAGGGCCTGGAGGAGCGCCTGGCCCCGCTCGACCTGGTCCTGGTGGAGAGCGGCGGCGACAACCTCACCGCCACCTTCAGCCGGGGGCTGGTCGACCGCCAGATCTTCGTCCTGGACGTGGCCGGGGGTGACAAGGTCCCCCGCAAGGGCGGGCCCGGCGTGACCGGTGCCGACCTCCTGGTGGTCAACAAGGTCGACCTGGCCCCGGCGGTGAGGGCCGACCTGGCGGTGATGGCTCGCGACGCGGCGGCCAGGCGGGGGGGCGGGCCGGTCGTCTTCTGCTCCCTGACCGACGACCCCGCGGCCGGGGCGGTGACTTCGTGGGTCCGGGCCCAGCTCGCCGTTCCGCCGGGGTGAGGGCGGGCGCCCTGCGCGCCGGCGCCGCGGTCGTGGCCCGCCTTGGCCCTGACGGAGTCACCCGCCTGGAGGTGCTGCGTTCCTCCCCGCCGCTGGGCCTGCGCCAGGCGGCGGGATCGTTGTGGATGGTGGGCACGGCGGCCGGCCCCCTGCCCGGTGACCGGGTCACCTTGCGGATCGACGTGGGCGCCGGGGCCGCGGTCACCGTGCGTTCCACGGCGGCCACCGTGGCCCTCGGCCGCTCCGGGTCGGCCCGCTCGGAGCTCCTCGTCGAGGCGGCGGTCGGGGCCCACGGCCAGTTGCGCTGGCTCCCGGAGCCGACCGTCGCCACCGCCGGCTGTCACCACCGCGGCCTGGCCCGTGTCAGCCTGGCGGCCGGGGCCCGACTGGTGTGGCGGGACGAGCTGGTGCTCGGCCGCCACGGTGAGGGCCCGGGTCGCCTGACCAGTCGGATCGACGTCGAGTCCGACGGCTCGGCCGTGCTGCGCCAGGAGCTCCGGCTGGGCCCCGGTGCCCCGGGGTGGGAGGGCCCGGCGGTCACCGGGGGGGCGGGAGCAGTGGGCATGGTGGTCGTGTTCGACCCTGGCCACCCTCCGACTACGGCCACTTGCCTCGGTCCCGAGTGCGCCACGCTGCCCCTGGCTGCCGGCGGGGTGCTCATCAGTGCCGTGGCGCCGGGTGCCTCCGAGCTCCGCCGCCGGCTGGATGCCGGAATGGTGGCCGGAGAGGTGGCTGGGGGAGTGGAAGGGGGGCCCGTGCGGCATTCTCCCGAGCTCAGTGATCACGGTGGGGAACCGGCACGGCGTTGAGGTCGTCGACCGGGTGGATCGCTCGGATCGCACGTGGAACGGGCCGGGCCGTTGCCCGCCCGGGGGTCGAGCGCCCCTGCTGGGCAGCATCGAACGGGGCTGTGCGGGTCCCGCTCTTCGGCTGTCAAGTGGTCGAACCGGGCCGTCCCCTACCCGGTGTTGCGCAGGCCGGCGGCGACCGCGTTGACGGTGAGGAGGAGGGCCCGCCGCAGGAGGAGGTCGGGTGCGGCACTGGTCCGCAGGCGCGAAAGCATGGTGACCTGGAGGTGGCAGATGGGGTCGAGCGAGGCCTGGCGCACCTCCAGGGAGCGCTGCAGCTCGGGGTCGCGGTCGAGGAGGCGGTGCTGTCCGGTGAGCTCGAGCACCTGGGCGCAAGTGCGGTCGTACTCGGCCCTGATGGTGGTGAAGATCGGGTGGAGGGCGGGGTCGACCAGGGACTCCACGTAGTGGGCGGCGATCCCCATGTCGGACTTGGCCAGCATGAGCTCGACGTTGGAGACGAAGGTACGGAAGAAGTGCCAGGAGTCGTGCATCTGATGCAGCGAGTCCGACCATCCGGCGGCCGCCGCCGCTTCCAGCCCCGAGCCCAGGCCGAACCATCCCGGGACGATCTGGCGGGACTGGGTCCATCCGAAGACCCACGGGATGGCCCGGAGGTTGTCGAGGGCGAAGCCGGAGGTGGACGGGCGCAGCGACGGCCGGGACCCGATGTTGAGCTGGCCCAACTCCTCCACGGGGGTGGCGGTGAGGAAGTACTCGACGAGCCCGGGCGTGTCGAGCAGCCGGGAGTAGGCCTGGAAGGCCGCCTCCGAGACGCAGTCCATGGTGTCGTCCCACACGTCGAGCAGACCGAGGGGAACCCGAGACTCGACGTGGAGCACCGAGGCTTCGAGCACGGCCGCCAGCGCCAGTTCGAGGTGGTGGCGGGCCAGTTCCGGCAGCCCGTGGCGCTCGGCGATGACCTCGCCCTGCTCGGTGACCTTGATCTGGCCCTCGAGCGTCCCGAAGGGCTGGGCCAGGATCGAATCGTGGGCCGGGCCTCCGCCGCGGCTGACGGTGCCGCCCCGACCGTGGAACAGCCGCAGGGTGACGTCATGGGCCTGGGCCACGTCGCGCAGCCGGCGCTGGGCCCGGTGGATCTCCCACTGGGAGGTGGTGATCCCGGCCTGCTTGTTGGAGTCGGAGTAGCCGAGCATCACCTCCTGGATGTCACCCCGCGCCCGCACGAGCTGGCGGTAGCCAGGGTTGGACAACAGGTCCTCGAGGATCTCGCCGGCCCGGCGCAGCTCGTCTATCCGTTCGATGAGAGGCACGAAGCCGATGCGGGCCAAGCCACCGTGCACGTCGACCAACCCGGCTTCCCGGGCCAGGACCACGGCCGCCAGCACGTCATCGGCGCCCTGGGTCATGGAGACGACGTAACTTTCGATGCAGTCGGAGCCGAAACGATCGAGGGCCTCACGGATGGCCACGAAGACCTGCACGGTGGAGCCCAGCTCGTCGGTCAGCCTGGTGGTGGGGCTGAGCAGCGGACGGCGGCTGCGCAGCTCACGGGACAACAGCCGGCTGCGGCCCTTGCGGTCCATCTCGGCGTAGCGGACCTTCGGGTTCTCCAGGCGGTCGTAGAGCTGTTCCATGACGGCGTGGTGCTTCTCGGCGTGCTCGCGCACGTCGAGCGTGGCCAGGTGGAAGCCGAAGACGGCCACGTTGCGAATGACCTGACGCAGCCGTCCCTCGGCCGGGAGCTGGCCGCGGTTGTCGCGCAACGAGGTCTCCATCACCTCGAGGTCGGCCAGCAGCTCTTGGCGGTTCTGGTAGTCGAGGCCGTGCTGGTGGGACGCACTGGTGGCCATGCGCTCCCGGGTGTTGACCAGCTTGCGGCGGATGTAGGAGCACTTCAGGCGGTAGGGCTCGTGGGCGTTGAGCCGGCCGAACTCGTCGTAGACCGCCGGGAGCAGGGCCAGGTCCTTGGCCAGGCTCTTCTCCAACGCCTCGGAGTAGGCCACCACCGTGGAGGAGTTGCTGAGGTCACCGGTGAGCTCGTCGATGCTGGCGATCAGGTTGGTCAGGGCCCGCTCGTGCTGCATGGCGAGGATCTCGATGGTGAGCGCCGGGGAGATGTAGGGATTGCCGTCTCGGTCGCCGCCCACCCAGGTGCCGAAGCGCAGAGGTCGGGCGGTGGCCGGCAGCGAGAGGCCGAGGCGCGACAGCTCGTCACCGAAGTCGTCGAGGAGCTCGGCCACGATGCCGCACGAGAGCTGGTCGAGGTAGTACAGCACCGACTCAGCCTCGGCCCGGGGGTCGGGTCGGCCGTGGCGGAGCTCGTCGGTCTGCCACATGAGGTCGATGACCTCGGCCAGCCGCCGTTCGGTGCGGGCGTCGTGGGCCGGCGCCGCCGGTACCTGCAACAGCTCCGCCACCTGGTGCAACTTGTCGAGCATCGAACGCCGGGCCGCCTGCGTGGGGTGGGCGGTGAAGACCGGTCGCAGCTCGAGGCGCTCGAGCACCGGTTCCACCGGCGTCTGCAACCGGTCGGCGGCCTCGATGCGGTCGATGGTGTCGGCCAGGCCGCCCGGCTGGTGGCGGACGAGGGACAGCGCCGCCGCCTCGTCCACCTGCTGGGCCACGTTGGCCAGGTGGAAGTAGGTGGAGCAGGCCCGAACCAACTTGGTGGTGGTCTCCAGATCGAGCCCGGCCAACAGGTCGGCCATCCCCTCGGCCGGGGCACCCGCCAGGGAGGACGACCCCCCGGAACGGGCTCGACGGGTCAGGTCGAGCACCCGCTCCACCACCTCGACCAGACCCGGGCCCTCCTGGCGGTCGAGTGACTCGACGAGTAGGCGGGTCAGCCGGAGGAGGTGGGAGGTCACCTGGTCCGGCGGGGCGATGGCCGGCTCGAACGGCAGGACGTCAGCCATCGGCACCCGCTTCGGGCCCTTGGTCGGGCTCCCTCACCTCGATCACCCCCACTCCTCCATGGTGCCGGTCGACGGTGAACTCTCGGACCAGCCCGTGTCACGACTGCATGAAGTCGGGGTGACAACGGGGAGACCGGCCCGACCGCACGACGACGCGGTGGCGCCCTGAACAGGACGCCGGTGAGACTATCGGGAAGCAGTGACCCCCCGCCCGGCCGGCGTCGGCGGGCTCAGGAGGCGCAGGCCACGGCCAGCGCAACCGTCATCGAGGATGGGTCACCTCGGGGTTCTCAGGGGTCGTGTACGGGCCGTCGTGTTCGGGCCGCCTGGGCCAGCTCGGCGGCCCGCTCGCGCAGCTCGCGCTTGAGCACCTTGCCGGTGGCATTGCGGGGGAGCTCGTCGACGACGTGCACCCAGCGCGGGGTGGCGTAGTCGGCCAGGCGCTCCCGCACCCACCGGCGCAGCACACCCGGCTCGGGCGCCGTTCCCGGGGTCGGGACGACGAAGGCCACCACCGCTTCACCGGCGACGGTGTCGGGGAGCCCGATCACGGCAGCGGCCTCGACCGACCCATGGTCGATCAGCACCCGCTCCACCTCGGCCGAAAATACCTTGTGGCCGCCCCGGTTGATCATGTCCTTGACCCGATCGAGGATGGTCACGTAGCCCTCGGGGTCGATCCGGGCCAGGTCGCCGGTGTGGAACCAGCCCTGGGTGATGGCGGCGGCGCTGGCGACCGGGTCGCGCTCGTAGCCGGTGGTCACCAGCGAGCCGCGCAACCACAGCTCTCCGGGCTGGCCGGGCCCGAGAGCGGCACCGGTCTGGTCGACCACCTGAGCCTCCATGCACGGCAGGGGCCGGCCCACCGAACCGGGCTTGGTTGCGAACTCCTCGTCGAACAGCATCGTCGCCGGCGAATGGGTCTCGGAGAGCCCGTAGATGTCACGGAGGGCCATGCGAGGCAGGCGCCGGCGTAGCTCGGCGATGGTGGCCCCGGGCATGGGGGAGCCGCCGAAGCCACCGAGGCGGAGATGGTCGAAGTCGGGGGAGGACAGGCGCCCCACCCGCAGCAGCCGCTGCCAGAGCGCCGGCACCAGGTACACCCAGCTCACCCTCTCCCGGGCGATGATGTCGACCAGTTCGGTGGGGCCGGCATCGGCGACCAGGACGCAGCGACCGCCCACGGCCAGCATGGGCAGGAGGTGGGCGTGCATGGCGCTGATGTACGTCAGCGAGAAGACCACGCTGGTGACGTCCTCGCCGGTCAGGTCCAGGGCCCGGGCGTAGCTGAGCCCACTGTGGACGCTGGCCCGGTGCACGACCCGGCTGGCTTTGGGCCGACCCGTGGTCCCGCTCGTGTAGACCACGGCGTAGGGGTCGGCCGGGCCCGGTCGTTGACCGGGGTGGTAGGCCCAGGCCCGGCGTCGCCCGGTGAGATGGTCGCCGAAGGGCCGCACCCGATCAGGAGTCAGACCGGCCTTGCCCGCCGCCGTCCTCATGCCCTCGACGAACTCCGGTTGGGCCAGGACCAAGCCGGACCGGGAGTGCTCCAGAAGGTAGGCCCACTGCTCGGCCGCCATCCGGGTGGACAGGCCGACCAGGACGGCCCCGGAGCGGGCACAGGCGAAAAGGGCCACGGCCAGGTCGAGGCCGTTGTGGCCGACCACGGCCAGGCGGTCGCCGGCGCCGATGCCCTCCTCGGACAGGCGCTCGACGGCGCCCTCGACCAGTTCGGCCAGCTCGCTGAAGCTGACGTCACCCTGGGAGGTGGTGAGGAAGATCCGGTCACCGAAGCGCAGGACGGCCCGATCGAGCAGGTCGACGACCGTGGGAGGACGGTTCGGATAGCTGAGCGCAGGAGCGCCCAGCCACTCCTCGTAGGTCACCGTCCCGACGAGCTCGTCGACGCCGCCCGTCGAGCCCGCCACGGGCGCAGCGTATCGACTGCCCGGAGGCGTCGGAGTGCGACGAGCCGCGGTGTCAGCGGTGTTCCACAGGATTGGCCGGCGTTACCCTCCGTCGGTGAGCCTCATCTGTCCGCTGTGCCAGAAGCCGATCGACTCTGAGGGGCCTGCGGTGGAGTCGCACCCGCACCGGCTCGGACGCCGGGCTGGCGTGGCACCACGCATGGGTGCCATTCGTGTACGACATCCACGGTCACGACCCGCAGCGGTTGACTCACGCGGCCTGCCACGCCGAGGCGCATGGGGTGGACTCGCTGGTTGCGCTGGTCCATGAGCAGGACGAGCGACTGCTCCAGGAGCGAGTCCGCCAGAGCCACGAGTAGATTCCGTTGCCTTCAGCCCCGGGCCGACACCGGGTGCGTCCACCAACAACCTGCTCCTGCGCTTCGTCCACCGGCCTTGTGCTGTAGACGGGAACCATGTCCGCTGGTGGGGACGCAGGCAGGTAGAAGGAGGTGCGCATGCTGGAGTTCAGTCACCGCAAGGACCATCTCCGACTGGAAGCGGTGGAACGCAACGATGACGACTTCATTCTCGAGGCACGTGTGCGGGTCGATCACTTCACCGCACGCAGTGGCTGCAACGTCACGCTCGAGCAGATCAAGTCGTGGGGGAGGCAGCTTGAAGGGATTCACGAGACGCTCAGCGGCGAGGCTGTGCTGGCCGAGCCAGGCTTCCGCATCGCCGTGTCGGGTGACGGAGCCGGCCACGTGACGGTGCAAGGCGAGCTCGACAGCTACAAGGGATGGGGTCACGGAGAGCGCGCCGTGCTCCAGTTCGCGCTGCCAGCGCTGGATCAGACGTACTTGCCCGCAGCCATCGCATGGGTCGACCGCGTTGTCGGGATGGAGCAGGCGACCGGCGGATGCCGCGACGACTGAATGCCTGCCGTACACGGCCGGAGCATGTGATCACGCCGAGACTGTGCACCTGCGTCGCGCCATGGAGAGCAGCCCCGACGCACGGGTGATTCCCGCTGCAAGTTCGGGATGTCTGGCCCCCGTTGCGTCCGAACGCCTGTGCAACGCAAACGACCATGACCTGTTCCGGGCCGCTGCGATGGACCAACTTGGCGGCGGCTCCCTCCTCCCTCAGAGCGCCGGGGTGGAGCTCCAGATTGTTGCCCGACGCCACCGTGGAGGTCACCACGCCTGACGGCCGGGTGCTCACCAGCCATCCAACCGGCCTCGGGTCGCCGGGGCCGGTCCTGCCGCTGGACTGTTTCGGCTGAGTGCTCTCGCTCGTCGGCGGGTGGAGGCGAGGTCGTGGTTAGCGTGGACCGGATATGGCCAAAGAGCGATCGTTCTGGTCGAGCATTCCGGGCGTCCTGACCGGCCTGGCCGGCATCCTCACCGCGGTGGTGGGGCTGCTCGGCCTGGCCCTCAACCAGGGTTGGTTGGGCGACGGGGCCGCCCAGGAACAAGACGGTGGCGACGGTGGGACCGAGGTGGTCCGGATCGAGGTGGATCCAGAGCGCCTGGAGTTCGACAACCCGGTGGGAGGAGCCACCAAGTCGGTTGCGGTGTCCAACGAGGGGACGGAACCGGTGACCGTGGCGACGAGTCGAGATGGCGACGGTGCCGATGCCTTCACCGTCGACGACGGTGACTGCACGAGAAGCCAGATCCCGTCGGGTGCCAGCTGCGAGGTCGAGGTCCGCTTCAGTGCCGACGTCGGTCGCTTCCAGGCCAAGCTGGTGGTGTCGGCCAACGACGGCGAGCAGGTTCAGGAGGTGGCGCTCAGCGGTACGTCGGTGAACCCGCTGAACTGAGACGCCGCTGGCATGCAACCGGGGGAGCCGGGGGCAGGTACCTTCCCGTAAGCCGGACCAGGAGGCACGACATGCCCAAGGAAGCGAGTACCCGTGGAGACCTGCCATCCACCCTGGAGCGCTCCGACGAGCATGCCCAGCGCACCTGGCAGAAGACGCACGACTCGGCGGTGGAGACCTACGGTGAGGGGGAGCGGGCCCACCGCACCGCCTTCTCGGCGCTGAAGCACAGCTACGAGAAGGTCGGCGACCACTGGGAGCCCAAGGACCAAAAGGGCCCATCTGACGAGCAGGCCGAGCGGGGAGCGGGCGAGCCCGTGGCTCAAACCCACCACGGTGTCGATGCCAACGCCAGCAAGTCCCACCTCCAGGACCTGGCCCGGCGCCTCGATGTCGCTGGTCGTTCGTCGATGAACAAGGCGGAGCTGGTGGAGGCGATCGACAAGGCCAACCGGCGCGAGACGGCCAAGGCCCGCCGGTCCTGAGCGACGCCGTTGCCGCAGGTCCGGACCCCACCTGACCTTCTAGGCTCGGTGTCGATGACCGAGGTCGCCGACAAGCCCCGCTGGACGGCGCATTGGGCCCAATTGTTCGACGAGGTGGTCACGTCGGGGCTGTGCACCGGCTGTTCGGGGTGTGTGGTGGCCTGTCCTTTCGACGTGCTCGGCTACAACGAGGCCGACGGCATCTACAAGCCCTTCCACCTGGAGGACGAGGGGGGTCCCGGCGGCTGTGGCCACGGCGATCGCGGGTGTACCTCCTGCACCCGGGCCTGCCCCCGGTTCCGTACGTGGGAGACCGAGATCGACACCCACCTCTTCGGAAGAACTCGCGCCCCGAGCGAGGTCGACGGCATCTCCAAGGACATCATCCTGGCCCGGGCCAGTGACGACTACGTCCACCAGCTGGGCCAGGACGGCGGTCTGGTCTCGGCCCTGCTCGTGTGGTGCCTGGAGCACGGCTACATCGACGCCGCCCTGGTGTCCTACCTGGAGGGTGACGGCACGTCGTGGAAGGCGGTGCCCGGCGTGGCCACCACCCGCGAGCAGGTCCTGGCCGCAGCCGGCAGCCGTTACACCTACTCGGCCACCCCCATGGCCTACGGCGAGGCGGTGGCTGGCGGGGCCGAGAAGCTGGCGTTGGTGGGCATGGGCTGCCACAGTTCCGTGCCTCCGATGATGACGGTGCGCAAGGCCGGCAAACCGGCCCGGCGATTCACGCTCAACGTGGGCCTGCTGTGCTCCAAGACCTTCGACGACGCCATCTTCCCCGACCTGTTCGAGGCCAAATACGGCCTGCGAAAGCAGGAGATGGTCAAGATGAACATCAAGGGCGTGTTCCAGATCTGGATGCGCAACGGGGACTACCACGAGATTCCGCTCAAGGAGTGTCACGCCTGGACCCGGGAGGGCTGCAAGTCGTGCCCCGACTTCGCGGCCGAGCACGCCGACATCTCCACCGGAGGCATCGGCGCCTTTGCCGACTGGACCCTCACCATCGTGCGCACCGACCTTGGTCGCGAGATCATCGTCAAGATGCTGGAGGACGGCAGCCTGATCGGCCGGCCCGGCGACGACGATCCCGGCGCCATCGCCCTCCTGCGCAAACTGAGCATCAAGAGCCGCAAGCGCTGGCCGGCAACCGCAGTTGACCCTCCCCGCCTCATCCCCTCGCCGGCGCCCCAGCCGGTCGCGTCCGGCACCGCCTAGCGACCCGGAGCACCGATGGCCCTGGACGCGACCGACGCCGGGCGGGCCGACCGCATCGTGCTCCGGGGCTTCGACCTTCCCGGTGCCGGTTGGGAGGCGGTTCGTGCTCCGGACGGCGTGGAGGAGATCGTCCATGGCGACGACCTGCTCGACGCCTGTCTGGCCGGGTTCCCCGACCCCCACGTCACCGCCTCGGCCGAGTCGCACCGCTTCACCCGCAAGAACGCCCTGGCCTACTCCGTGGCGTGGGTGCTGGAGTCGGAGGTGGCCGCCGAGCTCGCCCTCGCCACCCTGGCCCACGAGCGCTTCGCCACCGCCTTCGTGCGGGGCATGGCCGCCGAGGTGGATCCCGTCACCGGGGCCGCCACCCTGCTGGGCCACGTCGCCGCCCCCGTCTGCGGTATCGATGCCGCCAGTCACTCGGCCGCCCACCAGGCCCGGCTCACCGCGGCCGACGCCGACGGGATCCTGTCGATCCACCTGGAGCTCCTGGCCCTTCGAGAGGAGCGGGCGGTCACGCTGGTGATCCTGGCTGACAGCCCCGATCCCATGCCACCAGCCGACGTGCAGGCGGTGGCTGAGCACGTGGCCGGTCGCCTGTCGCCCTGAAGGGGGACGCCGCCGCGCCGACACCCAGCTCTATCCTCACACCAGTGGCGCTCACTGCACCCGTCCTGCGCCGGGCCATCAAGCGCCGGGCCCCGTCGCTCGACATCGAACGGGCCTTGTGGGAGGCGGGCCACGACGTGGTGGTGGGGGTCGACGAAGTGGGGCGCGGCGCCTGGGCCGGTCCGCTGTCGGTGGGGGCGGCGGTGTTGCCCCGTGACCGACGGGTGTACAAGATCCGCGATTCCAAGCTCTTGACCGAGGCCGAACGCGAGGCGCTGTTCGACCGCATCACCTCGTGGTGCCGGGCTTGGGCGGTGGGCCACGCCAGTCAGGAGGAGTGCGATGCCCTGGGGATGGCTGACGCCCAGCGCCTGGCCGCCCGACGGGCCATCGAGGGCCTCGAGCTCGAACCCGACCATGTGGTGATCGACGGGAACTGGGACTTCGTGGGGAGCGGCCGGACGCAGCGCCTGGTGCGGGCCGACGCCGTGTGCCTGACGGTGGCGGCCGCTTCGATCCTGGCCAAGGTCACCCGCGACCGCATCATGCGGGCCGAGGCCCCGAACTTCCCCGCTTACGACTTCGACCTGAACAAGGGCTATCCCTGCCCCCGCCACAAGCTGGCCCTGGCCGCCTACGGGCCGACCAGCATCCATCGACGAAGGTGGGTGTTCATGGACCACCTTCCCTGGACGGCACTTCATCGGCCCGTCGACGTGGCCGACGCGGACGCCGGCCACATCGACGCCGGCCACATTGACGACGTGTCGGTGACGGGGTATCCCGTTGCCATGACCGACGACGCGGTGTCCGACCGAGAAGTGGCCGATGACGAGGTAGCCGGCGAGGACGAGCCCGACGAGTCCCCCGGCGACGAGGCCCCCGGCGACGAGGCCCCCAGCGACGAGGCACCCAGCGACGAGGCGCCCAGCGAGGAGCGGCTGGAACAGCTCCAAGACGACATCG
>JAUJNB010000003.1:83576-88989 GCA_030446545.1 Acidimicrobiales bacterium
CCCAGCGAGGAGCGGCTGGAACAGCTCCAAGACGACATCGACCACGCCCGCAAGACCGCTGAGGACGCCGACGTGTTGATCGACCCCGACGAGCCCCGCTTCTACGAGAGCGGGGATGCCAGCGACGAGGACGACCAGACCATCGCTCCTCCCGGCTGACCCGGAGTCGGTCGCCCCCGGTCGATCGCTACCCTGGCCCGGTGCTCGCCGTCTACGCCTTCGCCGCCTGGACGGTGTTCGTGTGGAGCACCCGCGTCCGCAACATCATCGAGGACGACGGCTCCCCGCTCGACCTGGTCCTGGCCGCCGTCCTGGCCCTCCTCGGCTTGGCCGTGGCCCTGGTGGCGTGGCGCAACCGGGAGCGCCTGGCGCCGGTCCTGGCCGTGGCCGTGGTGGCCACCCTGGTGGCGTGGGCGGTCCGGGCCCCCTTGATCCTCCTCCACGACGAGTGGGGCGCCGCCTTCAAGGCCGTCCACACCGCTCTGGCCGTCGCCTCGGTGGCCTTGGCCGTCGCCGCCTGGCGCAGCACCTCCTTCTGGCCGGCCGCTCGGGGAACGGGACGCACCTCGCCCCCGGCCCGCACCACGAGCTAGGCGGGAGCCTCCCGCCGCCGGGCCAGGGCCCGGCTGACCGCCCGCAGGGCGGCCGGGGTGTCGACCCCTAGGCGTCGGACCTGTTCGGCGAAGTCGGCAGCGGCGGCGTCGAGGGGCGGTCCTGGATCGGGGAGGACCGGGGCTCGGGAAGTCCGCACGAAGCTGCCCCGTCGACCCCGGGTGGCGATGATCCCCTCCCCCTCGAGCTCACGGTAGGCCCGGGCCACGGTGTTGGCGGCCAGGTCGAGGTCGGCAGCCAGTTGGCGTACCGGGGGGAGTCGGAACCCCTCGGCCAGGGCACCTTCACCCACCAGGGTGGCCACCTGGTCGCGGATCTGGCGGTAAGGCGGGACTTGGGAGTCGAGATCGATCTCGACGATCACGCCGCCGCCCGCTCGGCGTGCCGGCGCCCGAACCACCAGGGCTCGGGGCGAAAGGCAGCGATGATGCTCGAGACGGCCAGCAGCACGGTGCTGAGGGCCAGCAGGTGAAGGGGCCAGCGCAACCAGTCGGTGGTCATGAGCCGGGCCATCGCCTCGAGCTCGCTCACCAGGGCGCCGAGGACGACGACGAGCCCGGCCCCGGCGGCGACGGCGACCGAAGCGGCCCGAACGACGTCATCGGCGGCCACCAGATCTGCCGAGGCGACCGGCTGGGCCCGGGCCACCAGGCGGCGCTGGGCGAGCTCACTGAGCAGAGCCACCCCGACCGCCACGACGATGCCGGGAGCGAGCGCCCAGACCGACAGGACCCGGTCGCCCATCCTCGCTTCCGGCAGCTCGCGGGCCCAACCGGCCACGGCTGCGTAGACCGGCAGCAGGGCCAGCACCACCGCAGTGGTCCCCCACCCCAGCCGACGCACGTGCGAGGCCAGGTAGTCGTCGATCGCCCGCGACTCGAGCCGAGCGTGCCTGGTGCTGCCGGTGGGCTGGCTCCCGGGCACCGTGAGGACGGCCAGGACTGCGCCGGCGAAGTAGGCGTAGAGCGGGCTGATGCCGTCGAGGCGGAACGGCAGGGGCTCGCCGGTGAGCAGGGACAGGCCCGAGACGGTCCAGACGAGCGCCGCCGGCGCGACCCGGAACCGGCGACCCCGACGCAGGTAGCTGAACAGCACGGGCCGGTTCCGGTCGGTGACCTCGAGCCCGTACATGGCGGCCCAGGCCGTCAGCTGGCTCGGGCTCGGGAAACGGAAGGCCCGCACGACCAGCGCCCCGGGGAGCAGGACGTGGATCAGGGCGAAGATCACCAGGTTGGTGGCGTTGGTCTCCATGAGGTGCCTCCCGGCGTCATCGTCTTTGTATGTAGCAACTGTACTGCTACAAACAGGAGGACGGCAAGGGGTTCCTGCGAGGACCGGGCTAGGCTCCGGCCGCCATGGGCCAGCCCATCACCGTCGTGGAGAAACCGACCGCCACCGCCGGCATCGTGCGCTTCGAGATCAATCGGAGCCTCACGGGCATGGGCCACGAGCGCTACCGCAGCCTGGCCGACGCCACCGGGCACCGCCCGCCCGACGAGTTGGCCCGCCGCTTGTTCGAGCGGGGCGGGATCGACGCCGTGCACATCTTCTCCAACGTCATCACGGTCGACTTGGCGAGGGGAGCCGACGGCTCGGGTCTGCTGGAGGTCATCCAGGGGCTGTTCATCCATTATTCCCCCGGCGTCCTCCCGCCCACCGACGAAGAGCTCACGGCTGAAGCGGGGTCCGCCGCCGGCTGAGCGGGTCGAGATCCGGGTGTCGGAAGCGGCCGGCCAGGAGCGACACGGGCAGGGGGGGTACGGGCCGCCCGGGGACACGCTCATCTGGATGCAGAGCCAACCGTTTCACCCCCAGGCCCGTTCCCTCTTGCGCTCGGTCCCGTAGAGGGGGATGATGACACCAATGTAATTTCACGGTGGCGATACGGGGTAGAGCCCCCAGCAGTGCCGAGAGGGAGGTCGACCGTGCAACACCGAGCCGGTGTCGACGATGCGGAAGAAGACGAGCGGAGCTGGCAGCGCCTGGCCAACTGCCTGGGGGTGGATCCCGACCTGTTCTTCCCCGAGCGGGGGGTCTCCACGCGCGAGGCCAAGGAGGTGTGTCGAGGCTGCGTGGTGCGCTCGGAGTGCCTCGACTACGCCCTGGCCAACGGCGAGAAGTTCGGCATCTGGGGTGGGCTGAGCGAGCGGGAGCGACGAACGGTGCGCCGGGCACGCGCCGCCGGCGCAGGACGGAGCGGGGCCGCCTCGGCCTGATCGTCCCCTGCGGGGCGTCCGCCGCGCTTCAGCCGGGGCTCGGCCGGGCGGAGTCCAGGCGGGCCTCGAGCGTTCGCTCGGGGGCCAGGTCGAGCTCGGTCCAGCGCCCGGCCGGTACGGCGGCCAGCACCGCCGCCGGCACCAGACCCACCACTTCAGCCCGGGCGATGGCCACCTGGGCAGCCACCGCGTCGTAGACCTCGGCCGGCCCCACGGCGGCCGGGTCGACCAGGTTGCAGGAGACCTGTACGGCGTCGCCCACGGCCAGGCCCAGTGACCGCACCGCCGGACTCCGCAGCGAGGCGGCCACGGAGCGGGCCCGGGCCAGGTCGGGCCGGGCCAGCCACAGGTTGTAGGCCAGCAGCGGGAACCGGGCTCCCACCGCCGTGGCGCCGGCCGTGCGATGGGGGCCGGGCGGACCGGCGTCGGGTGCCAGGTCGACGAAGGCTCGCTTGCGGATCTCGGGCAGGCTGGCCCGCCCGGGCCCGTACCGGAAGGCCGGCACACCGAGCTCGTGGCCCAGCCAACGGGCGAAGCGGTCCCGGGCTTCCTCGGCGTCTCCCAGCGAAGGGTCGGTGAGGGGCACGAAGGGGACGACGTCGATCACCCCCATCCGAGGATGGGCCCCGGCATGGGTTCGCAGGTCGAGGCGTTCGACCGCCACCCGGCTCACCGCCCGCACCGCCCCTTCCCCGGCGAGGGTGAGCACCGAGCGGTGGTGATCCCTGTCGGCATGGAGGTCCAGCAGGTCGTCACCGGCGGCGGCGGCCAGGGCGGCCAGCACCTCGGGACGCCGGCCCTCACTGATGTTCACCACGCAGGTCAACATGGACAGGCGACCGCGCCGGGGGCGAGCGTCGCTATGCTCGCGTCCATGGGCAGCTTAGGAGCACCGGAACTTCTCATCGTCCTCGTCATCATCCTGCTGGTCTTCGGCGGCGCCAAGTTGCCCAAGCTGGCTCGATCGCTCGGCCAGGCCCAGCGCGAGTTCAAGCAGGGCACCACCGAGGCCGAGCGCGAGGAGCAGGCGCGCGCCGTGGAGCAGCGCACCGAGGCCCACAAGACCGAGGCGCAGAAGGACAGTCCCACCGCCTAGTTCTGCGGACGCTGCGAGCGCTGGGAACTGGCTGCCACCGCCCGACGTTTCCCCTGTAGCACCCACGTGGGAGGAGATCGCCCGTCACCACGGGCGCTTCCTCTACACCGTGGCGTACCGACTGACAGGGAACCACGCCGATGCGCAGGATCTGGTCCAAGACGTGTTGCTCAGGGTCCGCCGAGGCCTTGACAACTACCGGCCGGGGTCACTGGAGGGCTGGTTGAGCCGCATCACCACCAACGCCTTCCTCGACGATGTCAGGCGCCGGCGACGACGGCCCACCGTGGCTCTGCCCGACGACACGGACGCGGTGATGGCTTCGTCCGAAGACGTGGAGCAGACCCATGCGGCCGCCACCCTTCCCGAAGAGGTCCAGGCCGCGCTTTGCGCCCTTCCCGAGGACTTCCGGGTCGCCGTGGTGCTGTGCGACGTGGTGGGCCTGCGCTACGACGAGATCGCCGAGCAGCTGGGGGTGCCGGTCGGCACCGTCCGCAGCCGGATCCATCGCGGCCGCCTCGCCCTGCGCAAGAGGCTGGGATGACCATGCCCCGCCACCCCGACGGCGGCGACGGCGGCGCCGCCGACCGTCATCCCCGAGCGGCCCTCTCGGCCCTGCTCGACGGTGAGATGCCCGCAGCGACGGCCGCCGGCGTCCTGGCCCACGTGGAGGACTGCCCGGCCTGTGCCGCCGAGTTGCACCAGGTTCGGTCGGCCCGATGGTCGCTGCGGAGCCTGCCGCCGATCGAGCCTCCGCCGGGCTTCTTCGAGGAGGCGCTGGCCGGCGGTGGGGGCGACGGCGCCCGAGGCCCGACGGTTCTGCCCCTGGTCGCCCGGCGCCGACCCTGGGGTGGTGCGGCCTCGGTGGCGGCCGGTGTGGCCTTGTTCGCCCTCACCGTGGCCGCCGCCGACCCCGGCCCCTACCAGCCGGCGGTGGACACGGCCGTGAGTCGCCACGTGGCCTCGCTCACGGCGCTCTCCTCGGGGCCTCTTCGGGCCGTGGACGGGGGGCCCGACCCGCTGCGGTCCGACCAGCCCGTGACCTCCGCCGCCGCCCCTCGTGACCCCCGTGACCTGCCGGCACCGTTCCGGGCCCCACCCCGTCTCGAGGGGGGTTACCGCCTGGTGGAGGCCTTCACCCATCCGGAAGGGCTGCAACTCGTCTATCGCGACGGCCGCTACGGGCTGTCGGTGTTCGAGGCACCCGGGCGTCTCGACGTGGCCGACCTCCCGCCCGACGGCCGCCGGGTCGACGTGGCCGGTGTGGCCGGTTGGCGCTGGGAGAGCGACGAGGTGGACGGGCGGGTCGTGGTCTTCGAACGCGATGGCCTGGTCGTGACCGTGATCGGCGACGAACCGGGACAGGCCGTGACCGAGGCGGCCCGATCCGTGCCGGCGCCCCGCCCACTGTCCCTCGCCCAGCAGGTGAACGAGGCGGGCCTGAGCCTGTTCGAGGCCCTCAGCCCGTGATGCCTCAGCCCGTGATGCC
>JAUJNB010000003.1:89089-108814 GCA_030446545.1 Acidimicrobiales bacterium
TGCCTCAGCCCGTGGTGCCTCAGCCCGTGATGGAGGTTCGCTCCGCCCCGGACGGCTCGGTGGGGACGGGCTCCCGGCCTTCGCCGCCGGCCGACGTTGCCCGCCGCCGCTTCAGGATGCGCCGACGCTCGCGTTCGGACGCTCCGCCCCAGACACCGTGGTCGACGCGTTGGTCCAGCGCATACTCGAGGCAAGGTTCCTTCACCGCACAGGTGGCGCAGATCCGTCGGGCCACCTCCACGCCCACACCGTCGCTGGGGAAGAACCGCGAAGGGGGCTCGTCCCGACAGTTTCCCTTCGCCATCCATGAGGTATCCATCACGCCTCCAGTCGCCCGCCACTCCCTCTACGGAGCAGACGACGATTTGGTTCCCGGAACCTTGACAAACGCCAACCGTATCGGTGCCGCAGTGACCACCAACCGTGGTCACCCCGGCCCCGTCTCCATCAATGCCGAGCTGACCATCACGAGGGAGAGACGACCATGAGCGATGAGGACCGTCCACGATGGGGTGGCCTCGGCGACGGCGCCGGGCCGACCGGCGGGCCTGTCCGGGCCGAGGCGCCCACCCGGCCCGTCTGGCTCGACGCTCCGTCGTCGCCCCCCACCGCTGGGCCTGCCCCCCACTCGTACCCGGTGTCCGAGGGCTTCGGCCCCCCGCCTGCTCCGCCCCTTCCCACCAGCAAGGCGTCAGGCGGCCAGGGCTGGAAGTCGGCCCTGGCGGGGGGTGTCACCGGAGCGGTGGCGGCCGCGCTGCTGGTGGTGGCGGCGGTGGCCTCGGGCCTGATCGGCACCGGTGGCGACCGCGGGACCAGTCCGGGATTCTCCCGGCCGGCCCTGCAGCTGGAGGGCGAGGCGCTCGACATCCAGGGGGTCATCGACGCCGTGCGCCCCGGAGTGGTGTCGATCACCGTCGAGGGTGTGGCCCCCAGCAACATCGGCCCGCAGCTGGTGTCGGGGGCCGGCAGCGGCATGGTGATCGAACCTGGCGGCCTGGTTCTCACCAACGCCCACGTGATCGACGGCGCCCGCTCCATCGGCGTCATGCTGGCCGACGGGCGGGAGGTTCCGGCCGACCTGGTGGGCAGCATCCCCTCCTCCGACGTGGCCCTGGTCCAGGCCCGCAACGTGAGCGGCCTCGACACCGTGACACTGGGGGAGAGCTCGGCCATGCAGGTGGGCGACGACGTGGTGGCGGTGGGCAACGCCTTGAACCTGGGGGCCAGCCCCACGGTGACCACGGGCATCGTCTCCGCCCTCAACCGCACCATCACCGAGCCCAACGGTGCGTCGCTGGAGAGCCTCATCCAGACCGACGCCGCCATCAATCCCGGGAACTCCGGGGGCCCACTGGTCAACGCCTTCGGAGAGGTCATCGGGGTCAACACCGCCATCGCCGGCGGGGCCGAGAACATCGGCTTCGCCCTGAGCATCGACTCGGTCAAGCCTCTGATCGAGGAGCTCCGCAGCGGGGGGGGCGAGGTCCGGGGGGGCGCCTTCCTCGGGATCAGCAGCTCCGACCTGGACAACGTCAACCCCCAGGCGCTCGACCGCCTGGGCATCGAGCGCCGCGACGGGGCCTTCGTCGTCTCGGTGGAGCCGGGGACGGCCGCCGACGTCGCCGGCCTGATGCCGGGCGACGTGGTCGTGGCCATCGGTGGTGAGGCGGTCGAGACCGCCGCCGAGGTGAGCGCCGACATCGTCAGCCGGGAGCCGGGAGAGGAGGTGGCGATCCGCTTCGTGCGCGACGGCCAGGAGCAGGAGGTCACCGTCACGCTCGGTTCCCGTGGGGTCCAGGGCGAGTAGGGTCCCGGGGTGACCTACACCGAGAACGTCGTCCCCCAGGCCCCGGTCGGCCACGTGCGGGTCGTGTACCTCGGCCCGGTGGCCCCCCACTGGGAGGTGCACTCCGACTTCGGCGACCCCCGCCTCATCGACGCCTTCCGCCAGCGGGTCATGGCCCGCCTCGTCCTCCTGCCCCCCCACGACCCGCAGTTCCGCCGCAACCGTGAGCGGGTGGCGCGCGATGCCGAGCGCGAGGGGCTGTTGTTGCAGTGGGACCTGGGCCTGCCCGACGAGCAGGCCCCGCCCGATCCCGCCTACCGCTCCTGAAGCAGTCTTCGCCCCGCCCTGCTGACGTGTCTGCCATCGGCATCGACCTCGGCGGGACGAAGATCCAAGGGGTGCGGGTCGACCACGACCGGGTGGTGTCCGACGTCAAGGTGGCCACCCCCACCGGCGGTGTCGACGAAGTGGTGGCGGCAGTGGCCGACTGCGTGCGGCGGCTGTGCGCCCAAGGGGGCGTGACCGGTGTGGCCGGTGTGGGCGTGGGGGCACCCGGCGTGGTCGACGTGGGCACCGGTGACGTGGTCCGGGCCCCCAACCTCCCCGGCTTCGAGGACAGGGTGGCCTTGGCGGCCAAGCTGGGTGACGCCCTCGACGGCATGAGGACCGTGGTCGACAACGACGCCAACGTCGCCGTGCTGGCCGAGCACCGCGTCGGGGCCGCCCGGGGATCGAACGACGTGCTGGGCGTGTGGGTGGGCACGGGTGTGGGCGGCGGCCTGGTGCTCGACGGCCGGCTGCGACGGGGACCCGTCGGTGGAGCCGGGGAGATCGGCCACATGGCCGTGGCCGGCGTCACCCGGCGCTGCGGGTGCGGGCAGGTGGGCCACCTCGAAGCCGTGGCCGGACGGGCGGCCATGGAGGCCGAGGCCCGCCGCCGCCACGAGGCGGGAGAGCAGACTGCGCTGGTGGAACTGGCGGGGACCAGGCGCATGAAGTCGAGTGTGTTCGCCAAGGCGCTCGAGGCGGGCGACCAGGTGGCCCGCCAGCTTCTCGACGACGCCGTGGTGGCCCTGGGTATGGCGGTGGCGTCGGCCGCGGCGCTGGTGGACCTGGAGCTCGTGGTGGTCGGGGGTGGCCTGGCCGACAAGCTCGGTGCGCATTTCGTGGGTCGGGTGGATCAGGCCGTGCGGGCCCGCCTGTTCGTGCCCACCTCACCGTTGCGGGTCGTGCCCGCCGCCCTGGGCGACCTGGCCGGAGCCACAGGTGCGGCCCTCCTGCTGGACGAGTGAAGATGGTGCCCAGTGCCTGGTGCCTGGTGCCTGGTGCCTGGGTGGCCCGCCTGCGGGCTCGCTTCGGACAGGGACGATCTGGCCACCGGGGAGGGCGACCGCGGTCCTGGCGCTAGCCTCGGGACCGGTGGCGCCTCCGCTCGAAGAATCCGTCGAGACGCCAAAGGCCGGCCACTCGGACACGCCCGAAGACGGTGAGCACCGGCGCTTCATCAACCGGGAGCTGTCGTGGCTCGACTTCGGGGAGCGGGTGTTGGCCCGGGCCGAGGCCGCCGACGTGCCGCTCCTGGAGCGAGCCAAGTTCCTGGCCATCTTCAGCCAGGGCCTGGACGAGTTCTTCCAGGTCCGGGTGGCCGGGCTGAAGGACCAGGTGGCCGCCGGCCTGCAGAAGGTCACTCCCGACGGGCTGACCCCGGTGCAGCAGCTCAGCACCATACGCACCCGGGTCAACGAGCTCCTGGAACGCCAGTCACAAATCTTCCTCGACCAGGTGGCGCCCGGGTTGGGCCAGGTCGGCATCCACCTGTCCGACTGGGACGAGCTCGACGACGACGACCGCAAGGAACTGGTCGAGCGCTTCGAGCACCAGATCTTTCCGGTGCTGACCCCCTTGGCCGTCGACCCCGGCCACCCCTTCCCCTACATCTCCAACCTGTCGCTCAACCTGGCCGTGATGGTGCGCGATCCCGACACCGGCGAGCGTCGCTTCGCCCGGGTCAAGGTGCCCAACCTCCTGCCCCGTTTCGTCGTCATGCCCGACGGGGAGCGATACGTGCCCCTCGAACAGGTCATCGCCGAGCACCTCGACGCCCTGTTCCCGGGGATGGAGGTCGAGTCCCACCACCCCTTCCGGGTCACCCGCAACGCCGACCTCACCCTCGAGGAGGACGAAGCCGACGATCTCCTGGCCGCCGTCGAGGTGGAACTGCGACGCCGGCGCTTCGGCCGGGCGGTCCGACTCGACGTGGTCCACGGCATCGACGACGAGGTCCTCGACCTGCTCGTCCACGAGCTCGAGCTCAACGCCGACGACGTCTACACCGGCGCCGGACCGCTGGACCTGGGTGGGCTGTGGGCCGTGTGGGACCTGCCCCGCCCCGACCTCAAGGACGACGCCTTCACGTCGGTCACCCAGACCCGCCTGGCCCGGCCCGAGGAGGAGCAGGTCGACCTCTTCGCCGTCCTCCGCTCCGGCGACCTCCTCGTGCACCATCCCTATGATTCCTTCACCACGTCGGTGGCCGCCTTCGTGGCCCAGGCCGCCGCCGACCCCGACGTGTTGGCCATCAAGCAGACCCTGTACCGCACCTCGGCCGACAGTCCCATCGTCGCCGCCCTGATCCGAGCGGCCGAGGCCGGCAAGCAGGTGGCCGCCCTGGTCGAGGTCAAGGCCCGGTTCGACGAGCAGGCCAACGTGTTGTGGGCCCGAGCCTTGGAGAAGGCGGGGGTCCACGTCGTCTACGGCCTGGTGGGCCTCAAGACCCACACCAAGACCTGCCTGGTGGTGCGCCAGGAGGACGACGGCGTGCGGCGCTACTGCCACGTGGGCACCGGGAACTACAACGAGAAGACGGCCCGGCTGTACGAGGACCTGGGCGTGCTCACGTGCGACCCCGACATCGGCGCCGACCTGTCACAGCTCTTCAACTACCTCACCGGCTACGGGCGCCAGGAGCAGTTCCGCAAGTTGATGGTCGCCCCGGGGCCGTTGCGGCCGCGGTTGGCCGAGCTCATCGCCGGCGAGGCCGAGGCGGCCCCGGGCACGGGGCGGATCATCATGAAGATGAACAGCCTGGTCGATGTGGACATGATCGACGCCCTGTACGCCGCGTCGGGGGCCGGCGTGGAGACCGACCTGGTGGTGCGGGGCATCTGTTGCCTGCGTCCGGGGGTGTCCGGGTTGTCGGAGCACATCCGAGTGCGCTCGATCGTCGGGCGATTCCTGGAGCACTCCCGCATCTTCTACTTCGCCAACGGTGTCGGTCCGGGGGAGCCGGCCTGGTACATCGGCTCGGCCGACCTCATGCCCCGCAACCTCGACCGCCGGGTCGAGGCGGTGGTGCCGGTGGAGGCTCCGGAGCTCCAGGCTCGCCTTCAGCAGGTGCTCGACGTCAACTTGGCCGACGACCAACTGGCGTGGTCCCTCGGGCCCGACGGCGCATGGACCAAGGTGGAGGGGGGCCAGGGCGTCAACACCCATGTCGAGCTCCGGCGCCTGGCCGGGACCCGGGCCAAGCGCCGAGAGTCCGAACCGAGCGGCTAGGTCCGGGGCGACTGCAAGCTGTGGGCCGATCGTCTCAGGTCGAGCGGGAGGTCAAGCTCGGGGTGTGGCCGGGCTTCTGCCTCCCCGAGCTCGACGACGCGGTGGAGGGCCTCCACGTCGTGGCCGGAGCTGAGTGCCACCTCCACGCCATTTACCACGACACCCCCGACCTGCGCCTGGCCCGCTCCGGGGTCACACTCCGGCACCGCTCCGGGGAGGGTTGGACCCTCAAGCTTCCCACCGGCGAGGGCCGGAAGGACATGTTGTCGCGTCGGGAGCTCACCGTGGAGGGCGACGATCAGGCCGTGCCCGACGAGTTGGCCGCCCTGGTGGTGGCCTGGGTGCGTACGTCGGCGCTGGCACCGGTCGCCCGGCTGCAGACCCGTCGCCGCAGCGTCTCGCTGGTCGACGTGTCGGGAGTGGTGGCCGCCGAGGTCGTCGACGACGAAGTGTCGGTGCTGCACGGCCAACACCTGGCGCTGCGATTCCGGGAGGTGGAGGTCGAGTTGGGGGGCCGGGCCGACCCCGAACTGCTCGAGGCCATCGTGGCCCGCCTGCGGTCCGCCGGCGCCGGACCCGCCGATCCCACCCCCAAGGTGATGCGGGCGCTCGGCCCCCGGGCGTCGGAGCCTCCCGAGCTGGCCGACCGGGCCCCACCGGGGAACGGCTCGGCCGCCGAGGTCATCCGTTCGGGCCTCCGCGCCTCCGTGCGCCGGCTGCTCGCCCACGACGTGGGGGTGCGCCTGGGCGACGACCCGGAGGAGGTCCACCAGGCCCGCGTGGCCACTCGGCGCCTGCGCTCCGACCTGCGCACCTACGCCCCCTTGCTCGACGAGGACTGGGCCGGCGAACTGCGGGCCGAGTTGAAGTGGATCGCTGCCGGCCTGGGCGACGTCCGGGACGCCGACGTGCTCCTGGAGGGCCTCGAACGGGGGGTGGCCCGACTCGACCGACAGGATGCTGGACCCGCCGAAGCCCTCCTGGATCGCCTCCGGGCCCAACGGTCGGCGGCACGCGAGCGTCTGCTCGAACAGCTCGGCGACCGTCGCTACGCGCTGCTCCTCGACCGCCTGGTCGACGCATTCGACGACCAGCACCGTCTGGGGCCCGTCCCGGCCGTACCCCTGGGGGCGCCCCCGGTGATCACCTCCGCTGACCGGTGGCTCCTGCCTGAGGCCGGAGGTCCGGCCTCCGACGTGCTGCCGACCCTCGTCGGCAAGCCCTGGAAGCACCTGCGCCAGGCCGTGGAGGCGGTGGAGCCCGACGGACCCAACGAGGAGCTCCACGAGGTGCGGATCCGGGCCAAGCGGTGCCGCTACGCAGCCGAGGTGGCGGCCCTGGCCCTGGGCCGGCCAGCCAAGCGCCTGGCCGACGCCGTGGCCGAGCTCCAGGAGGTCCTGGGCGAGCACCAGGATGCCGTGGTGGCCGAGGCCTGGCTGCGGACGGTGGCTCCCGAACTGCCCCCCGCCGAGGCCTTGGTGGCGGGCCAGCTCGTCGCCGGGCAGCGCCAGACCGCCGAACGCACCCGAGGGTCGTGGACGGGGGCCTGGGACCAGGCCAGCCGGCGCAAGTTGCGAGCGTGGCTCACCGAGTGACGCCGGAGGCCGCGTCTGCGCCGGACGGGCCGTTGGTGCGGGCGGCGGGCGGCGTGGTCTGGCGCCTTGGTCGCTCGGGTTCGCCGGAGGTGGTGGTGGTGCACCGACCCAAGTACGACGACTGGTCCCTGCCCAAGGGCAAGTGCGATCCGGGCGAGTCGGCCGAGGCCTGCGCCCTGCGCGAGGTGGAGGAGGAGACGGGCTACGCCTGCCTCCTCGGACCGGCCTTGCCCCCGGTGACCTACACCGATCGCAAGGGCCGTCCCAAGGAAGTCCGCTACTGGGTCATGACCCTCGCCGACGACGTGACCTTCGTGGCCAACGACGAGGTCGACGAAGCCCGCTGGCTCACCGTCGCGGCCGCCTGCACGCTGCTCACCTACGAGCGCGACTGCCGGCTGCTGGAAGCCTTCGCCGCCGAGGCGGGGCCGACGGCGTAGCGCCGGCCGGGGCCGGGCCCGTAGGCGACCCCGCCGGTATCGCCGCGGGCGAACGAGCCGGGTGGTCGACTTCGGACGCTCGGCCGACGAGACCGGGAGCGGCTGGTGGCCGAGGAGCCGGCCCCTACCGGAGACCGGCGCTGGGACGCCCTGTCGGCGGCCACCGCGGCGCACCTGTGCTGCCACCACGCCTCGGTGGTCCCGGCGTGGACGCTCGCCCCCAGCCGCTTCCTCGAGTGGTGGTTCGTGGCACCCTGCCGGTCACTCCACGCCAGCGCCCTCGTCGAGACCCCGGCGGCCTTCGCCAACCGAGGGGTCTTTCTCCATCCCTCCTCGTTGGCCAGTGTCTGAGAGCGAGATGCTCGACCGGGAGCGGCTTCCCGAACTGCTCGGTGACTGGAGGCGGGGCCCGATGCCCAGGGCATCTGCGGCGGGATGTTCGTGGTCGAGGGCGCGGCCATGGCCCTGGCCTACCGCACCCGCCGTGTCACCCGGGACGTGGCCGCCGTCTTCGAGCCCAAGGCCGCCGTGTACGACGCCGCCCGGCGGGTGGCGCAGCCACGGGGCCTGGACGATGACTGGCTGGACGACGCCGTCAAGGGGTTTCTCCCCGGCCCGGACCCCGATGCGTCCGCTCCGTCGGAAGCCGATCGGTCGGGGCCGTGGGTCCTCCTGTCGGACGGTCGGGGGCAGGGCACCCTCTGGCCGGAGGACGGGAGCCGACGGCCCGTCGCACCCCGTCCCCGGCCACCAGGTGGATGACCGCCACGCCGAAGGGGGGAGTCGGCGCGAGCGATCGGTCTCCATGGTGGACCGCCGGGATTTCCCACCGGTGGCCGTTGGGCCTCCGGTGGATGAACTCCGAGCAAAGCTCCGGCTGCGACATTTGCTGGGACGGACGGGGCTCCCGCCCCGTCAGCGCACGGTGATGATGGGCCAGCCGGCCGCCCGAGCCGCCGAGCGCAGGCGGCGGTCGGGGTTGACCGCCACCGGGTAGCCACAGGCGGAGAGCAGGGGCAGGTCCGAGCCGGCGTCGGAGTAGGCGAAGGTCCGGCTGAGGTCCACCATGCCGACTTCGTCGCGCAGTCGGGCCAGCTTGCCGTCGCTGTGGCAGAAGTGCCCGTCGAGCCGTCCGGTCATGCGACCGTCGACCACCTCCGTGCGGGTGCCCACGCCCCGCTGCATCCCGAGGTGGGCGGCGACCCGTTCGACCAGTTCGTGTGGGCTCGACGACAACACGACGCAGTAGTCGCCCAACTCGAGGTGCTGGCTCACCAGCCGCAGGGCTGCGGGTGAGACCAGCCCGGCCAGTTCGGCGCCGACCGTCTCCACCACCGCGGCCAGCGGTGCGTGGTCGACCCCTTCAGCCAGGGCGAGCAGTCGGGAGTGCAGCCGGTCGGCGCCCGGCTCACTCAGCCCCCGGTGTCGGAACACCAGCTCGCGGCCGGCGAAGCTGGCCAGGGTGGACGAACGCAGGACCCCGTTGCGCACGAGGGCCCGGCCGAAATGGACGAGGCTGGAGCCGGGCAGGAGCGTCCGGTCCAGATCGAAGATGGCGGCCCGGCGTCCCCCCATCGAGGGGTGCCCGGGTCGCACGGGCGGCGCAATGGTGGTGGTCGGCACCGGGCCAGTCTCAGGGCCCGACGTGTCGGCCGTGTGGCGGGGACGAGAACGTTCGGTGGAAGGAAGCGCACCCATCGTCGGGGTCATGAGACGTTCGCCTGATCCTCGCCTGGCGGCCACCGGGCGGCAGCACCGGCGTCACCTCGCCTTCCTACCGTCGGGTTTCGTCCCTCGCCCGCCGTCAGGAGAACCCCATGCCCAGTCGTCACCCACCTCGCGTCCTTCCCTGGGTGGCGGTGACCGTCCTGGCGTGACCACCGTGCTCTTGCTCGGCGAGCGTCCGGTCGACGCCCAGCGAGGTGGGGGCCGGGGCCGTGCGGATCCCATCGTGATCGCCCATCGAGGCGCCAGTGGCGACCGGCCCGAACACACCCTGGCGGCCTACCGATTGGCCGCCGACCTCGGCGCCGACTTCATCGAGGCCGACCTGGTGTCCACGAGCGACGGCGTCCTCGTGGCCCGCCACGAGAACGAGATCTCGGGCACGACCGACGTGGCCACCCGACCCGAATTCACTGATCGGCGAACCACCAAGACCATCGATGCCGTCGAGCTCACCGGCTGGTTCACCGAGGACTTCACCCTGGCCGAGCTCAAGACGCTGCGAGCGGTGGAGCGGATCCCGCAACTTCGACCCGACAACACCGCCTTCGACGGGCTGGAGCAGGTTCCGACACTGCAGGAGGTCATCG
Source organism: Acidimicrobiales bacterium (assembly GCA_030446545.1). Classification (GTDB taxonomy): domain Bacteria; phylum Actinomycetota; class Acidimicrobiia; order Acidimicrobiales; family CADCSY01; genus JADDRA01. The sequence continues at coordinate 98,781 of JAUJNB010000003.1, forward strand.
ACCTGGCCCAGGAAGCCGGGGTGGGCATCTACCCCGAAACCAAGCACCCGAGCTACTTCGACTCCATCGGGCTCTCCCTGGAGGAGCCGCTGGTCGCCAGCCTCGACGCCAACGGCTACCGCCACCCGAGCGACCCGGTGTTCATCCAGTCGTTCGAGACGGCCAACCTGCGGGAACTGGCGGAGATGACCCGGTTGCGCCTGGTCCAGCTCATCGGGGGCAGCGGCGCCCCCTTCGACCTGGCGGCCGCCGGTGACCCCCGCACCTACGACGACCTGGTGACCCGGCGCGGTCTGACCGAGATCGCCCGCTACGCCGACGGCATCGGCCCGGACAAGGATCGCATCGTCCCTCGTGACGGCGACGGCCGTCTCCGGGGTCCGACGGGGCTGGTGGACGACGCCCACCGCCGAGGGTTGGTGGTCCACCCCTACACCTTCCGCAACGAGAACACCTTTCTCCCCGCCGACTTCCGCCAGGGTGACCCGGCCAACCTGCGGTTCTCCGGGGTGACCGGTGACACCGCCGCGGAGTACCGCCTCTTCTTCGACTTGGGCGTCGACGGGGTGTTCAGCGACAACGCCGACACCGCAGTGGCCGTGCGTGGTTGACCGGCCCGGCGAGGAGCATTAGACATCCATATGGATGGCAATTGATCTGGAAGTCCATCCCGGTCTGCGGGCCCTGGCGGAGCCGCGGCGGTGGCGCATCGTCGAACTGCTGGCCGACGAGGACCTGTGCGTGTGCCATCTGGCCGAGGAGCTGGAGGTGGCCCAGCCCCTCGTCAGCCACCACCTGCGGGTGTTGCGCGACTGCGGGTTGGTGGCGTCCGAGCGCCACCGTTACTGGACCTACTACCGGCTCCGACCGGCGGTGTTGACCGAGGTCGCTCGGGGCCTGTCGGCGCTGGTCCAGCGGGCCGACGAGCAGGCGGCCGGCTCTGGGCGCGACCGCCGCCCCTGTCGATGAACCCGGCTTTGGCCCGGGTGGCCCTGGCGGAGCTCCTGGGCACGGCCCTGCTCCTGGTGGCCGTGGTCGGCTCGGGCATCGCCGCCGAGCGACTCAGCCCCGGCGACGTCGGCCTGCAACTCCTGGAGAATGCCGTGGCCACGGCTGCGGCCCTCGTGGCCGTCATCCTGGCCGTGGGGCCGGTGTCGGGCGCCCATCTGAACCCGGTGGTCACCCTGGCCGAGCGGATGCTCGGGCGCGTCGATACCCCTACCGCCGGCGTCTACCTCGGCGCCCAGGTGGTGGGCGCGTCGGTGGGGACCGTAGTGGCGAATCTCATGTTCTCCTTGCCGCCCGTCGAGCTCTCGACCACGGCGCGCAGCGGCGGCGGCCTCTGGCTGGCCGAGGTGGTGGCCACCTTCGGCCTGTTGCTGGTGATCTTCGGTGTGGTGCGCTCGGGCCGGGCCACCGTCGCCCCCTTCGCCGTGGGCGCCTACATCGGCGGTGCCTACTTCTTCACCGCCTCCACCAGCTTCGCCAACCCGGCCGTGACCTTGGCCCGCAGCTTGAGCGACACCTTCGCCGGCATTGCGCCGGCGTCGGTGCCGGCGTTCGTCCTGGCCCAGGTGGTGGGGGCGGCGCTGGCGGTGGGGGCGGTGCTGGTGCTGTACCCGGCCTTGGCCGGCGAGCCACCCGAACTGGTGCTGCCCCACGAACCGAGCGGCTGACGTCGCCTCATCGGTCCGCCGGGCCGGTGCCCACCCGGGCCGTTCACCTGGTGGCCCGGCCGTGGCCACCTGGGGGAGGTCCAACCTTCGTCTCTCGTTCACTCGGCGTTCACCTTCGCTCTCAGTGGCTGTTACCGCCCCTGTCTAAGGTCGGAGCGGAACCGACCGAGCTCCAGACCAGGAGGAACACCTTGCGATCCGCCCAGCGCCGTTCCGCGCGCCTGCTTGCCCTGCCCTTGGCCCTGCTCCTGTTGACCGCGGCCTGCGGAAACGACAGCGACTCTGCCGGCACGGGAACCGAAGAGCCGGGAGCGACAGGGGGAGGCGGGGCCACGTCGGGGACCATCAACATCTCCGGGTCGTCGACGGTGCTGCCGGTGAGCCAACTGGTCGCCGAGGCCTACGCCGACGCCGGCAACCAGGCCAACGTCAACGTCGACGGCCCGGGCACCGGCGACGGGTTCCAGCTCTTCTGCGAGGGGGAGACCGACATCTCCGACGCGTCGCGCCCCATCAAGGCCGAGGAGATCGCCACCTGCGAGCAGAACGGCATCGAGTTCGTCGAGCTGCGCATCGCCATCGACGGCCTGTCGATCATCTCCAACACCAGCTTCGACGCGCTCGAGTGCCTCAACTTCGCCGACATGTACGCCCTGTCGGGCCCTGAGTCCCAGGGGTTCGACAACTGGACCGACGCCCAGGCCATCGCCGGGGAGCTCGGATCGCAGACCCAGTTCCCCGACCTGCCGCTCGACATCTCCGCTCCCGGCGAGGAGTCCGGAACCTACGACAGCTACGTCGAGCTCGTGATCGAGACCTACAACGAGGACCGGGGCCAGGAAGCCCAGACCCGGCCCGATTACCAGTCGTCCGGCGACGACAACATCATCCTCCAGGGGATCCAGGGCTCACCGAGCAGTTACGGGTGGGTGGGCTACGCCTACTTCGTCGAGAACGAAGGCCAGGTCAAGGCCTTCCAGGTCGCGTCCGAGCCGGGTGGCGAGTGCGTGGCCCCCACGCCGGAGACCATCGCCAGCGGCGACTACCCCATCTCCCGGCCGCTGTTCATCTACGTCAACGCCGAGAAGGCAGAGTCCAACGCCGCTCTGGCCCCCTTCGTGGACTTCTACCTGTCCGAGGAGGGAATCTCCGCCGTGGCCCAGGCGGGCTACGTTGACATCCCTGAGGCCGACCTCGAGGAAACCCGCTCGACGTGGGACAGCCGGACCACCGGCGCCAACTTCGCATCGGAATAGCAGACCCGAGTAGCGAGCGCGAGGGGGTCGGGCTCCGGCCCGACCTCTCACCCGTCCCCAGCCGCCGACCCGAGGAGCACCGCATGGCCCAGCTGATCACCAGCCAGCCCGGCCCCGGCCTGACCTCTGCGGATCTGCGTGGTGACCCCCGCCGCATGCGCAAGGAGACGGTGGTGCGCGGCCTGCTGTTCGCCGCGGCCGCCACCTCGATCATCATCAGTGGGCTCATCGTCTACTCCCTGGTCAGGGAGACCTGGACCTTCGTGTCCCAGGTGGACTGGGCCTTGGTGTGGGGCGACGGTTGGTTCCCGCGCCGGGGCCAGTACGACATCAAGACCCTGCTCGTGGGCAGCCTGATCGTGACGGTCGTGGGCCTGGCCGTCGCCGGGCCCATCGGTCTCGGTGCCGGCATCTACCTCTCCGAGTACGCCTCCGCCCGAGTGCGCAAGGTCATCAAGCCGACCATCGAGGTCCTGGCCGGGGTCCCCAGCGTGGTGGTCGGCTTCTTCGCCCTCACCTTCATCTCGCCCGAGATCATTCAGCGCTTCCGGGAGGCCACGCCGCAACAGACCATGGCCGCTGCCGGTATCGGGGTGGCCATTCTCATCATCCCCCTGGTGGCCTCCATCAGCGAGGACGCCATGCGCTCGGTGCCGCGCTCGCTGCGTGAGGCGTCCTACGGCCTCGGAGCCCGCAAGGTCACCACGGTGGGCAAGGTGGTGCTGCCGGCCGCCGTCTCGGGCCTGGTCGCCGCCTTCATCGTGGCCTTCTCCCGGGCCATCGGGGAGACCATGGTGGTGTTCATCGCCGCCGGGAAGTCGGGCGGTTCGCTGTTCGAGACCAACCCCTTGGAACCGGGCCTCACCATGACCGCGGCCATGGCCTCGATCGCCTCGGGCACCGACAGCGTGGTGGGCGAGGCCCTGACCTTCCAGAGCTTGTTCTTCGTCGGGGCGATCCTCTTCGTGATCACCCTCGCCCTCAACATCGTGGCCGACCGCTTCGTGCGGCGTGTCCGCGAGCGCTACTAGGAATGCTGCAGTCATGAGCATCTCTGCCCCCCTGTCGAGCGGCATCAGCGCCGAGGCGGTACGCCGGCGGCTCCATGGCCAGCGCTTCGATCTCCCCGGGATCGTCGTGCACGTTGCCCTCCTGCTGTCCCTGCTGTTCTCTCTCGTCGTGCTGGGTGTGCTCGTCTACGACCTGGTCAGCGGCGGGTGGGACGTGTTCGCCAGCCGCTTCGCCAGCTTCTTGTCCGGCACCATGCGCTTCGCCGCCAGTGAGTCGGGCATCGCCCAGGCCTTGCGGGGCACGTTGTGGATCGGGGTGTTCGTGGTCGCCCTCGCCTTTCCCTTCGGGATCGGCGCGGCGGTGTACCTCGAGGAGTACGCCCCCGACAACCGCCTGACCCGCGTCATCGACATCAACATCCGCAACCTGGCCGGCGTGCCCTCGATCGTCTACGGCATCCTCGGCTTCGCCGTGTTCGTCAAGACCCTGAGCGGGCTGACCGGCGGGCGCAGTGTCATCGCCGGGGGCATCACCTTGGCCATCCTGGTCCTGCCCGTCGTCATCATCACCGCAGCCGAGGCCATCCGGGCGGTCCCCGACGACTTGCGCCAGGGCGGCTACGGGCTGGGCGCCACCCGCTGGGAGGTCACCCGGACCCAGGTGTTGCCCTACGCCGCCCCGGGCATCCTCACCGGCACGGTGCTGTCGCTGGCCCGGGCCCTGGGCGAGGCGGCCCCGCTCATCCTCGTGGGGGCGGTGGTGGGCCGGCTGGGCTCCAACCCCGGTCTGTTCGACATCGGTTCGCTCGACCAGCGCTTCACCGCGCTGCCCATCGTGATCACGTACTGGGCCGGGCTGCCCCAGCCCGACTTCCGGGCCCTCACGGCAGCGGCCATCGTGGTGGTCCTGGCCATCGTGTTGGCGGCCAACGCCGCCGCCATCCTCATGCGAAACCGCTACGAGTCCAAGCGAGGTTGATCCATGTCCAGGCCGAGGGGCACGACCGTGCCCACCCATGAAACCGTCGCCGCCGTGAGCACGCGCCCGGATCTCCGTCGTGGGGACGAAGGAGAAGGGGCCGGCTCCAAGCCTCTGGTCTTCGGCGTCGAGGACGTCAGCGTCTACTACGGCGGCTTCCGTGCGGTGCGCAACGTCGACCTGGCCATCGGCCAGCAGGAGATCACCGCCTTCATCGGTCCGTCGGGATGCGGGAAGACCACGATGCTGCGGTGCTTCAACCGCATGAACGACCTCATCCCGTCAGCCCGGATCGAAGGCACCATCTCCTACCACGGGGTCAACCTCTACGAGGACGGGGTGAACCCGGTCGAGGTCCGGCGCCGCATCGGCATGGTCTTCCAAAAGCCGAATCCCTTCCCCAAGTCGATCTACGACAACATCGCCTATGGCCCCCGTATCGCCCGGCTCGATGGTGACATGGACGAGCTGGTGGAGCAGGCGTTGCGACGGGCCGCGCTGTGGGACGAGGTCAAGGACCGGCTGAAGGACCTGGCCATGGGCCTGTCCGGAGGACAACAGCAGCGACTGTGCATCGCCCGGGCCCTGGCCGTGGATCCCGAGGTCATCCTCATGGACGAGCCCTGCTCGGCGCTGGACCCCATCGCCACGGGCCGCATCGAAGATCTCATGGAGGAGATCAAGAGCAGCTACACGATCATCATCGTCACCCACAACATGCAACAGGCGGCCCGGGTGAGCGATCGTTGCGCCTTTTTCACCGCCGAGGTCAACGAGACGAGCGACACCCGCACGGGGATCCTGGTCGAGTTCGACCGCACCGAGAAGATGTTCTCCAACCCCGCCGACGAACGCACCGAGAACTACGTCACCGGGCGGTTCGGATGAGGGGTGGCCAGAGGACGCCCGGGCCATGACCACGCCGGCCGACTCGGGGAACCTCGGCGGACATCCCGTTCGGTCGCACTTCAGCGCCGAGCTCGACCAGCTCCGACTCCAGGTCGAGGTCATGGCCGTTCGGGTGGCCGACGCCCTCGGCCGCATGGACAGGGTGCTGGCCAGCGGCGACCGTGACCTGGCCCAGGTGGCTCTGGATGCCGACGACGACGTCGACGCCATGTTGGTGTCGTTGACCGAGCGCTGCTACGACCTCATCCGTCGGGAGGCCCCCGTCGCGTCCGACCTTCGCTTCTTGGTGTCGGTGCTGCGAGTGCTCGAAGAGCTCGAGCGCATCGCCGACCTCTCGTTGCGGGTGGTCAAGCAGGCGCCCGACGTCCCCCTGCTGGTGGCCCACCCGCCGATCTTCCATACCCTGGTGGCCATGTCCTCCGTCGCGCGGGACCTCTACCGCATCGCACTCGACGCCTGGTCCTCCCAGGACCTGGCTGCGGCCTGCGGTCTGGTCGAGCGCAACCGGGTGATGGACAGCCACTACGCCACCCTGCTCGAGCACATCCTGGGCCTCGACGGCCCCGGTGCGGCCCAGGTGGCGGTGGTCGCCGTCCTCGTGGGCCGGGCGCTGGAGCGAATCGCCGACCACACGGTGATCGTGGGTGAGCGCCTGCGCTACCTCCTCACCGGCGATCCGGCCTTCCTGGCCGCCGAGGTCCGGTAGCCGTGGCCGAGCGCGCAGTGGAGATCCGCAAGAGCTTCCATCAGTCGTTGGACGAGGTGGGCCAGGAGCTGGTCCGCCTGGCCGGGATGGTGACCGAGGCCCTGGGCAAGGCCACCCAGGCCCTCCTCGACGGTGATCTGGCCGTGGCCGACGACATCATCCGGGGTGACGATCTGCTGGACACGCTCACGCTCCAGATCGAGGAGCACTGCTACCAGCTGCTCACCTTGCAGCAGCCCATGGCCAGTGACCTGCGTGAGGTGGTGACCGCCATCCGCCTCACGGCGGAGATCGAACGCTCGGGCGACCTGGTGGCCAACATCATGAAGGCGGCCCGGCGCATGTACGGCGTGGCCTTCGATCCCAAGGTCCGGGGTCTGATCGAGCACCTGGGAGCGCAGGTCCACCGGCAGTTCCGGTTGGCCATCGATGCCTACGTCGAGCGCGACGAGACCCTGGCCGCCGCCATCGACGACATGGACGACACCGTCGACGAGCTCCACGTCCACTACATCCAGGCCATCTTCGAGACCCACGAGCAGGGGTCGGTGGCCCTCCAGTCGGCTGTGCAGCTCGCCCTGGTGGGCCGCTTCTACGAACGCATCGGCGACCACGCCGTGAACATCGGGGAGCGGGTCCAGTACATGGTCACGGGCTGGCTCCCCGAACACGATGCCGTGGCTCGCCAGACGGTGCGCGACGCCGACGGCGACCACCTCCCCCTCCGGCCTTTCGGGACCGGGGAGCAGGGGTCGGGACCGAACTGATGCGCCTGCTCGTCACCAACGACGACGGGGTCTTCGCTCCGGGGATCGGTGCCCTGGCCGCCGGCCTGGTGGAGGCCGGCCACGATGTCGTGGTGGCTGCGCCGGCCGACGACCGCAGTGGTGCCGGTGCCGCCATCGGCGGGATCCATGCCGACGAGACCGTCGAGTTCGAGCGGGTCGATCTCGAGGGCCTGGAGGGCGCCACCTGTCACTCGGTGGTGGCCTCCCCGGCGCTCATCGTCATCGCCGCCTGCCTGGGCGCCTTTGGCCCGGTGCCCGAGATGGTGGTCTCGGGCATCAACGCAGGAGCCAACACCGGACGGGCCGTGCTGCACTCGGGCACGGTCGGCGCCGCCCTGACCGCCGCCAACTTCGGCTGCTCGGGCCTCGCCGTCAGCCTCGGGGCAGGCCGGTCCTTTCGCTGGTCGACGGCCGCTGAGCTGGCCGTCGCCGGCCTGGCCTGGTTGGCCGACGAGCCGGCCGGAAGCGTCTTGAACCTCAACGTCCCCAATTGCGAGCCGAGCGAGCTTCTCGGGGTCCGCAACGCCAGGCTGGCCTCCTTCGGGACCGTGCGGGCGTCGGTGGTGGAGGCGCCCGGGGGCCTCCAGGTGGTGCTCGGGGGAGGAGACGACGAGGTCGGGACCCGGGAGGGCGAGGCCGACGACACCGACACCGCGCTCCTCCTCGCCGGGTACGCCACCCTCACTTCGCTGTCCGGGATCCGTGGCCTGGAGCGACCAGGAGCGGCGACTGCCGTGGAGCAGCGCCTCCCGGCCCGTACGGGTTAGCACCGCCATGTCCTCTGCGCTGGTGGTGGTCTCGGTGACGACGCTGGTGGTGGCTCTGGTGTCGGCACTGGCGTTGAGCCTGGTCTCTTGTCGGACCATGCGCCTGCGGTTCGGGGAGGAAGCCTCGGCTGAAGCCCAACGACGGGAGGAGACACGGGCCACGATCTCCCGTCTGGCCGGTGCCCTCGGGGCCATACCCCAGGGCGTGGTGATCTGTGACGACGGCGGCCGGGAGGTCTTTCGCAACCCGGTGGCCAAGGCCTACGTCAGGGGTCGTCACGGCGAGGCCTTGGTGGAACAAGCCATCCAGGACCAACTGGTCGCGCTGCGAGCCGGAGGGGTGCCGCCGCGCACGCTCGATCTCTACGGGCCACCGCGACGCGTGCTGGTGCTCTCGGGCATGGCGCTCGGCGACGGGCCCTCCCCGCCGGGTGCGCTCGTGCTCGTCGACGACGTCTCGGAGCGACGCCGGTTGGAGGCGGTGCGACGTGACTTCGTCGCCAACATCACCCACGAGCTCAAGACCCCCATCGGGGCGCTCGGGTTGTTGGCCGACACCGTCGCCGCCGAGGACGATTCCTCAGTGGTCCGGCGACTCACCGAGCGCCTGACCGAGGAAGCCTTCCGGGTGAGCCGCATCATCGACGACCTCCTCGACCTGAGTCGCATCGAGGCCGACGGAGCACCCCGCTGTGAGACGGTCAGCATCCGCTCAGTGGTGTCCGAGGCCGTCGAACGGGTTCGTCCCCTGGCCCAGACCCGGGGAATCGAGCTCGACGTCGAGGAGCTGCCCCGGTGGCACGCGGTCCAGGGCGACCAGGGCCAACTGGTCTCGGCCGTGGCCAACCTGTTGGAGAACGCCTGCAAGTACAGCGACGCCGGGTCCTCCGTCGAGGTCCGGTCCCGGGTGAACGACGGCGAGGTGGAGGTGGAGGTGCGCGATCACGGCATCGGCATCCCCGGGCGTGACCTGGAGCGGGTGTTCGAGCGCTTCTACCGGGTCGACCCGGCTCGGAGCCGGGAGACGGGGGGGACCGGGCTGGGCCTGGCCATCGTCCGCCACGTGGCCACCAGCCACCAGGGCGAAGTCCATGTGGCCTCACGAGAAGGAGAGGGATCGGTGTTCACCTTGCGACTGCCGACCGGCAACCGAGCCGGTGACTTCCCACTGGTGGGCGCCACCAGCTCACCGACAAACGGGGATGACCCCACGTGAGCGTCGTCACCGAGGCCCCACCGACCCTGCTGTTGGTGGAGGACGAGGAGTCCTTCGTCGATGCCCTCGTCGTGGGTCTCCAGCGCGAGGGTTACCAGGTTCGGGTGGCTCGCGACGGGGCCGAGGCCCTCGAGTTGTTCGACCTCGTGCAGCCCGACCTCGTCCTGCTCGACGTCATGTTGCCTCGTGTGTCGGGCCTCGATGTCTGCCGGCAGCTGCGGAGCCGCTCCCAGGTGCCCATCATCATGGTGACGGCCCGCTCGTCGGAGATCGACACGGTGGTGGGACTCGAGGTGGGGGCCGACGACTACGTGTCCAAGCCCTATCGGCTGCGTGAGCTGGTGGCACGCATCCGGGCTGCCCTGCGCCGGGGACCGGCCAACGTCGGCCTCGACGGCGACGGTGGGACCGACGGCGTGGTGGGGGTGGGTGACGTGCAGCTCGACGCCGAGCGTCACGAGGTGAGGATCCGGGGGGCCCAGGTGGCTCTGCCCCTCAAGGAGTTCGAGCTCCTGGAGCTGTTGTTGGCCAACGCCGGACGGGTCCTCACCAGGGAGACGCTCATCGACCGGGTCTGGGGGGTCGACTACGTCGGCGACACCAAGACGCTCGACGTCCACGTCAAACGCCTGCGCTCCAAGGTGGAGGACGACCCCGCGGTCCCCTCCCGCATCGTCACCATCCGCGGCCTGGGCTACAAGTACGAGCGTCCCAGGGCCTGAGGTCC
>JAUJNB010000003.1:108914-132665 GCA_030446545.1 Acidimicrobiales bacterium
CCTGAGGTCCGCCTGCCCTCGGTCGTCGGGGTCGGCCCTACCATGGCGTCGGTGGACGCCCCTCCCGGCTGGCGTGCGCTGCGCGAATTCCGGTCGCGGGACGGGGCTGCCGTCCCGCCGTCTTTCGCCCGTCTGGCTCGCACCCATGCCCTGTCGACGGCGGGCGACACCCTGGTCGCCACCGCGCTGGCCGGCTCCCTGTTCTTCTCGATCTCACCCGACGCGGCCCGCACCCGGGTGGCGCTGTACCTGGTGCTCACCATGGCGCCCTTCGCCGTGGTCGCTCCCCTCATCGGCCCCTGGATCGACCGGCAGGCCGGCGGCCGGCGGTCGATGGTGGTGCTGTCGGCCGCGGCCCGGGCCGTCATCTGCCTGCTCATGGTGGACGACATCAACGGCCCCTTCCTCTTTCCGGAAGCCTTCGCCGTGCTCGTCCTGGCTCGGGGGTACCAGGTGGCCCGGGCCTCGTTGGTGCCGGGCCTGGTGCGCCACGAGTCCCAGCTGGTGGAGGCCAACTCCAAGCTGGTCCTCATCAGCGGGATCGTCGGGCTCCTGGCGGCCGGCCCCGGCGTGGCCCTGCTGCAGCTGGGACCGTCCTGGGTGCTCGGGTTGGCCACCATCGTCTTCGCCGCCACCACCGTGTCGGCCTACCGCATCCCCCGGACGCGCGTGGCCGCGGGGAAGGCCACCTCGGTGGAACGTGCGGAGCTGCGGGGCGCGGGCATCTTGCTCGCCGCCAGCGCCATGGCGGTGCTGCGGGCGGTGGTGGGCTTCTTGTCCTTCCTGGTGGCCTTCGCCCTGCGCGCCGACGACGCGCCGACGTGGTGGTTCGGCGTCGCCCTCGCCGCCAGCGCGGTGGGGGCCCTGGTGGGAGCGGGGGTGGCGCCCCGGCTACGGCGGCGCATCCCCGAGGAGCGCATCCTGCTCTCGTCCCTGGTGGTGGTGGCCGCCGCCGCTCTGGCCATGCTGGGGGTCAGCGGCCGGGTCTCGGCCGGCGTCCTGGCCGGCGCCGTCGGCCTCGGCGCCACCGCAGGAAAACTGGCCTTCGACTCGATCGTGCAGCGCGACGCCCCCGACGCCAACCAAGGTGCTTCCTTTGCCCGGTTCGAGGCCCGCTTCCAACTGGTGTGGGTGGCGGGAGCGTTCCTCCCCGTGGTGCTGCCCATCCCGCTCACGGTGGGCTACGCCAGCATCGGCGCTCTCGCCGGTGTGGCCGCGTTCCTCTACGCCACCGGCCGGCGCATCAGTACGGCGCGGTTGACCTCCACCGTGGCCGCGGGGCGGGCCATGGCCACCGAGCGGCTGGCCGGGCGGGCCGCCCGCGCCCGACGGGTCCCGGAGCGGTGAGAGTCGTGGTCCTGGCCGACACCCACCTGCGGGGCGGATCGGGTCGCGGCCTTCCCTCCCGGGTCCTGGCCGAGGTGGCCCGGGCCGAGGTGGTGCTCCACGCCGGCGACATCATCGACGGTGCCGTGCTCGAGACCCTTCGGGCCGAGGCCCCCACCTACGCCGTGCTGGGCAACAACGACCACGACCTGGTGGGCGTGCTGCCCGAGCGGCTGGAGCTGGACCTGGCCGGGGTGGCCGTAGCCATGGTGCACGACAGCGGGCCCCGAAAGGGCCGAGAAGCCCGGCTGCGACGCGCCTTTCCCGCCGCCGGCCTCGTCGTCTTCGGCCACAGCCACATCCCCTGGAACGCCCCTGGCCTCGACGGCCAGTGGTTGCTCAACCCCGGCTCGCCCACCCAGCGCCGGGCCCAGCCCCACCCCACCATGGCCACCCTCGACCTGGCCGACGGAAGGATCGACCGCATCGAGATCGTCACCGTGTAGGCGGGGGCCTGCCAAACCGTTCGGCTGCCTCGGGTCAGGGCACCAGCACGACGGTGGCGCGCCGGTTCTGTTGGCGACCGGAAGGGTTGTCCGACCCGTCGGGGAGCTCGTCGGGGGCCACCGGCCGGGTCTCACCGAATCCGCCGGCGGAGAGCATCACGCCCGGGACCTGACCGGCGAGGTAGGCCCGCACGGCCTCGGCCCGCCGCTCGGAGAGGACCTGGTTGTCAGCGTCGTCGCCGATGGCATCGGTGTGGCCCTCGATCACCACCCGCCCTGCTCTCGAACGGATGCGGTCGACCACCCCGGTGAGCTCCGCCTGCGCCTCCGTCGTGAGCTCGGCCTGGCCGAAGGCGAACAACACGTCGGAGGAGACGGGGATCTCGGTGTTGTCTCCGCTCGGCACGGCGATGTCGACGATGCGAGCTTCGACGCTGCGGATGCGGGGGCCACGTCGAGCACCCGGGGTTCGACGGCGCGGACACGGGACTCGGGTTCCTCGACGTTCTGAGCGCCGACTCGCTCCGGGCGAGAAGAGCCCGACCACGACGACCACACCGGCCGCCACGATGAGGACGACGCCGGTGGATGCCGGAGCGGGCCGCCTAGCCACCGGTCAGGGCGACGTTCGGGACGGAGCCGATCGGCGTCTGCAGTGTCATTGACCTGACGTCGGCGGGGGCCGGGAACTGGGCGGCGAGGTAGAGGGTCGAGCCGGCCTCGGCGTACACGGTGGAGGTCGCGCTGCAGAGGCAGCCGCCCTGGTCGTCGAGGAACACCAGGTGGCGCTTGAGGTTCACGGCGTCGAACAGCGACACCCCCGAGATGGCGTAATCGGTCGGCGCGTCGACCTGGGGGTCTTCCAGCTGAGATTGGAAGAGCATCCTCTCCCCACTGTCGTTGCGTATCCCGAACACCACGAAGACCGACTTGGCGCTCTCGCGGTGCATGGCGTAGACGTCGAGGAGTACCCGTCGAACTCGGCCGGAGCGGTGGCGACCGGCTCCCCGGGGATGGCCACCGACATCGTCGGAAACGTGGCCGACGCCAGGTTGAAGGTCCGTTCCTCGGTGGGGCCCACGCCGGGCCTGGGTGATGCTGCTCACCGTCTCCGTCGTTCGAACAGCCGGAGAAGGCCAGGGTGGCACAGAGGGAGAGGGCGGCCAGGGATCGGCGGTGTCGAGTCACGCGAGGTCGATGCGGGCCAGCCACAGGCCGGGGGCGTCGATCTCGGCCGGCGTGGGCAGCTCCCGTTCCGACTGCCAGAGCCGGGCCAGTCCGTCGCTCCCGGCCCGTTCCACCACGCCGGCCACAAAGGCGGCCCCCGCTCGTACTGAGCCCGGCCCAGCTCGAGGCCGAAGAGGTGCTCCACGAAACGATCGGCGTTGCCGGCTTCCACCCGGCGCCGGTGGAGCGCTTCGGTGAGCATGGCATAGGAGCCGATGAGCGTCGGGCCCACCGTGTCCATGACGTGGTCGACGTAGCCGACGATGGCCGCCGCCAGCGCTTCGAGGCGGGGGAGCATGGAACGTTGCTCGTCGGACTGGATGGCGCCGAGGAGGGCCGACGGGTCACCCAGGGCGGACTGGAGCGAGCCCAGGTCCGACGGGACGTCGCCCAGACTCGCCTCCAGGGCACCGGGCTCGACCCGGAAGGCATCGACGTAGTCGGCCACCAGCTGTTCCAGGCGGGCCCGGACGTGGGGCAGCCCGAGCACGGCGTGGGTGGTCAGCTCGGAGAGGCACAACCACAAGCGGAGGTCGTCACCGGGGACGCTCCACTCCTCGCCGAAGGCGGCCACGTTGGCGCTGACGATCATGAGCTGGTCGGACGGGGGCCGGGGCAGGGGCAGGTCGTACTGGCCGAAGGAGCGCAGGGCCAGGTGGCCGACCATGGCGCCCGACTGCATGCCGAGCATCATCGGCCCGATCATGGTGAAGATGCCGCCGAGGAGCTTGGCCGTGGGATCCGTCGGCGCCTCTTCGTCGTCGTCCGAGTCCAGGGCGCCGGCGGCTGACAGCGACGACGACAACCGCTCGAGGAGGGGTCGATAGGCGTCGAGGGTGCGACGGGCCCATTCCGACCGGGTGACGGGGACGAAGCCCACCACCGAGCCGGTGGTGGAGGTGGGAAGCCCGGTGGTGTCGGCCACTCGCAGCTCGGCCACCCGGGACAGCTCCTCCAGGCGTATCCGCTCCAACGGGTCGGGGTTGGCCTCGGCCACGCCGCTGGTGGCCACCTGGGTGGCGAACTGCCGGGCGGCGTCCCAGCTCAGCGGCCCCTGCGACTGGAGCATGCGGGCGAGGTCGCCCAGGAAGGGCATTCCCTCGAAGGGGTTGTCCCCGAATGGACCACGGTCGGCCATGCGGGCATGGTAGGCCCATGAACACAGCGTCCCACCAACCGACGGTGGTCGTGGTTGGGGCCGACGCTGGCCTGACCCGACGGGTCGTCTCTCGGCTGGAGGCCTCGACCGGCGCCGGAGAGGTCTTGGCCTTCGAGGACATCGACGAGCTCGACGGCGGTCTGCCGGCCGGCGTGGGGACCCTCGTGCACCTCGACCGGTGGGCCTGTCCCACGACGGACCAGGACCACGAGCCCAGGGCCCGGCGCCTGGTGGCCTCGGCGGTCGACGTGGAGGTCGACCACGTCGTGGTCGTCTCCAGCGCGGCGGTGTACGGGGCCTGGGCCGACAACCCGGTGCCGCTCTGTGAGGACGCCGTGTTGCGGCCCAACCCCGGGAGTGACTACGCCCTGGCCAAGGCCGAGAACGAGCACCGATGGGGGGCGTGGGCCGCCAACCGTCCCGGCGCCTCCCTCACCCTGTTGCGCCCGGCCCTGGTGGTGGGTGACGACCAGGAGCAGTGGCTGGCGGTGGCGCTGCGGGCCGCCACCCGCTGGGGGATCGGTGACGGCCGGGCCCCCACGCAGTTCGTCCAGGTCGACGATCTGGCCTCGGCGATCGTGCTGGCCGTGGAGCGCCGGCTCGACGGCGTCTACAACGTGGCTCCCGAGGGGTGGCTGGCCGGGTCTGAGGTGCAGCAGCTGGCGGGCACGCCGCTGCGCCTGCCGGCGCCGCCGGTGCTGGCCTCGGTGCTGGCCCGGTGGTGCTGGAGCCGGGGTCTCGGAGGGGTGGCCCCCGAGTGGATCCCCTACGCCACCCACCCCTGGGTGGTGGCCGGCGATCGGCTGCGGGCCCAAGGCTGGTCGCCCGACCAGAGCGGGGCGGAGACCCTGGTGACGTCCTACCCCATGACCCCCTGGGCCCGCCTCGGGCCCAAGGCCCGCCGGATCACGACCCTGGCGGCCGGGGCCGTGGCCGGCCTGGGACCGCCGGCCGGCCTGGTGATCCTGGGCCGCCGGCTGCGGCGCCGGCGGCGGCAGCGCTCGGACTCCTAACTGATGGGCCGGCCTCCCCGGCGCTGGTCGTCGGTGTCCCTGCGCTCGCGCTTTGTGTTCGATCCTGATGCCAGGAGCATCATCGGTGCACACAAAGCTGCCGGCCTCCGGGTCAGCCGTCCGGGGGGCGGGTACCGAGCTCGACCTCGAGGGTCTGGCGCCCACCGTCGCGCAGCACCGCCAGGGCGACCCGGTCACCGGGGGCCAACTCCCGCAAGGAGATGACCAGCGCCGACATCGACCGCACCTCCCGCTCGGCCAGGGCCACGATCACGTCGTCGGCCCGCAGGCCGGCGCCGGCCGCCGGGCCGTCGGCCACCACGTCGACCACCACCGCCCCGCCCGGCAACCCGGCCTCCTGGGCCGAGGCCACGTCGAGGTCCCGTCCCTCGATCCCCAGCCACACGTGGACGGCCCGGCCACTGGTGATGATGTCGTCGGCCACCGACCGGGCGATGTCGATGGGCGTGGCGAAGCCCAGGCCCTCGGCACCGGCCTCGGACACGGCGATGGCGGTGGTGATGCCGATGACCGCGCCGGCGCCGTCGAGCAGGGCTCCGCCCGAGGAGCCCGGGGCGATGGCGGCGTCGGTCTGGATCATGTCGAGCAGGGGTGCCCCGTCTTGCGCCGGCACCCGGCGTCCGAGTGCGCTCACCACCCCGGTGGTGACCGATGACCCGCCGATGAGGCCGAGGGGCGAGCCGATGGCGACGGTGGCCTGGCCCACCCGCAACCCGGCCGCCGACCCGAGCGCGGCCACCGGGAAGGGTGCGTCGCCGTCGATCTTGACCACGGCGATGTCGGTGAGGGCGTCGGAGCCCACCAGGTCCCCCCGGTGTTGGCTGCCGTCGGCCAGCACCACGTCGATGGCCTCCGCCCCCTCCACGACGTGGGCGTTGGTGAGCAGGTAGCCGTCGTCGCGGAACACCACCCCCGAGCCGCTCCCGGCCCGCTCCCCGGAGACCTCGATGCGGGTGATGGCCGGGCTGGCCTCCTCGGCGATCTGCACGACCCGGTCGGTCACCGCCATCTCGCCCGCAGGGACCACCGGCGTCACCAGCTCCCGAACGACCCCGGAGGAGGGAACCGGGCGGTCCAGCGCCCCGGTGGCAGCGATCAGGCCGAAGGTGAGGACCGATCCGATCAGGCCCGAGACGAGGGCGACCCCCCATCCGGCGGCGGACCCCCGGCGACGGCGCGATGGTCCGGCCACCTCGGTGGGGTGGCGCCACAAGCGGTCGTCGGGAGGAGGCGGGGCCCGGAACTCGGGGGGCCCGATGCTCGGGCCCTCGTCTGGGTCACTGCGCTCCATGGCGGCCGAGACTAGGGCCGGCGCCCCCGTCGCCGGGCGCGGGCCGGCGGTAGACCGACACGTGGTGGGCGCTGTCGTCGACGACGAAGTCCTCGTCGCCCCAGCCGGCTTGCCGCCGGGCCAGGGTGAGGCCGGCTTCCGCCGCCATCTCGTCGAGCTGGTCGGGCCGGGTGTAGCGGATGTGCCAGGGACGCAGGCGGATGCCGGCCTCGGTGATGGACACGACGGACCCGTCCACGGTCTGGGTGGCCGGGTCGCGGCGGGTGACCTGCAGCACCACCCGGTCGGCGTCGATGACCGACGGGGTGACGGTGCCGGTGGGGCCGTCGGGTTCGGGTCCGGGCACGAAGGCCTCGACCACCAGGGCGCCGCCCGGGCGCAGGCGGCGGGCCACGTTGGCCAGGCAGCGCCGCTGGGCCTCGACCGAGGCCAGGTTGAACCAGGTGTTGTAGGCGGCCAGGATCACGCTGAACCCGCCGGGCACCCGGGCGGCCACGTCGGCGAAGTCGCCGATCACCACCGGCACGTCGCCGCCCCCGGGCTTGGCCCGCAGGCGTTCGACCATGGCCGGGGAGGCGTCGATGCCGTGCACCTCCAGGCCCCGGGCCGCGAGGGGCAGGGCCAGTCGCCCCGTCCCGATCCCGAGCTCGAGGACCGGCCCGCCGCTGGCCAGGGCGCCCACGAAGGCCACGGTGGCGCCCACGTCGGAGACGTCGCCGTACCACTCGTCGTAGACGTCGGCGAAGTGCTCGCCGTAGCTGGAAGGATCGAAGCCCTGCACCGGGCGGATCATCGCAGGTGGGTTGGCGGTCCGCGCCCGTTGTTGCGGTTGGATGTACCAAGTCCCGGCCCGGTTCAGGCTGCACCTCCCTCTGCCGATGACCGAGCTGGCGGGTCGGCACCCACGTCCTCTCACACGTTGCACCAGGAGGACGGCCACCCTGCCGGCCCGGCGGGCAGGGGCCGCGCGACGCCCCCGGGCCTGTCGAGGTGCTGCTGCGTACGGCGACTCCTCGGAGGCGTGAACCTGCGGCCGCAGTGCGTCCGTCGTGCCAATCGGTCGGGTCGCGGAGCGGGTTGCCACCCTCGTCCGGCGGCCGGTCCGGGCCTCACTACCATGGCCGACGTGGCCCAGCCTCCCGAGGACGAGGGCCCGCCCCGGGGACCGGTGGATCCCGGGTGGGTGCCGGTCGACCAGCCGGCCGTCCCATCGGACCAGGCCCCCCCCGGCCACGGCCCCCGGCCGGGCTACGGGCCACCGCCCAGCTACGGGCCACCCCCCGGGTACGGGCCACCCCCCGGGTACGGTCCGCCGCCGGGCTACGGCCCCGCTCCGCCCCGGGTCAAGGCGGGGGACGCCCGCACCGGGCCGCTCCCGCTCCACCCCATGACCGCCGGCGACATCCTCGACGGCGTGTTCAAGCTGTTCAAGGCCAACGCCCGCTCACTCGTGGTCATCGTGGCCGTCTTCACGGTGCCGCTCCAGCTCTTCGCCGCCTGGGCCCAGCGCGACGTGCTCAGCGTGGGCTTCCTCGAAACCCTCGGCGACCCGTCGGTGTTCGACCCCGAGGCGGCCCAGCCCCTCGGCGAGCTCGGGGGCGACTTCGGGATGACGGTGATCGTGTCCCTGGTCCAGCTCCTCGTGCTCCCGTTCATGGCCGGGGCCATCAGCCAGGTGGTGGCCGCCTCCTACCTGGGGGAGCGCCTGCCCGCCGGCCCCGCGCTGCGCCGCACGCTGCGTCGGTTCTGGGCCCTGCTGGGTGGCTGGCTGGTGTCCCACCTGCTCCTGCTGGCCGTGGTGGGGCTCATGATCGTCCTGGTGGTGCTCGGTACGTCGCTGGGCACCTTGTTGATCCTGGGCAGCGTCGCGTTCCTGGTGGGCAGCCCGGCCCTGGTGGCGGTGTCCACGCTGACGGTGGCGGTGGCCCCCGCCATCGTGGTGGAGGAACTGGGACCCGTCGCCGGGGTGCGCCGTTCCTGGACGCTGGCCTGGCGTCGGTTCTGGCCGGTGCTCGGCGTCAGCCTCCTGGCCGGGCTCATCACCTCGCTGGTGAGCGGTGCGCTCGGCTTCGTGCCCAGCTTCGTGGCCCTGTTCTTCGGCCTGGATTACGGGTGGATCATCTTGGCCGCCGGCGGCATCGTGGCCTCGCTCGTCTCCGCGCCCATCGTGGCCATCGCCGCCACCCTCATCTATTTCGACCTGCGCATCCGCACCGAGGGCTTCGACCTCCAGATCATCGCCGCCGAGCTCACCGCCTCCCACGCCCCCCTTGGTGCTCGCTAGCCCGCCCGCTGGGCTCGGCCCCCTCCCCGCCCAGCCGGTCCTGCTGCCGCAGCCGGAGTCGGGCGCCGACCGGGCTCGGGAGGCGATCGACGCCATCCTGGCCCGGCCCGAGTTCGCCCCCGAGCCGCGCTCGTGGGCGGAACGGGCCCGTGACTGGGTGCTCGACCAGCTGGGCGAGCTCCTGCAAGCCATGCTCGACGCCGGCGCCGGTGGGGTGGTGGGCTGGTCCGTGGTGGCGGTGCTGGCCCTGGTCGCGGTGTTGCTGGCCCTGCGCTTCTCCCGTGGCCTGCGCGCCGATCCCACCGTCTCCCTCAGCACCGGGAGTGGGCCACGGCGCCCGGCCGTCGACTGGCGGGCCGATGCCGCCGCCCACGAAGCGGCGGGGGAGTGGCGGGCCGGGCTGCGTTGCCGCTGGCGGGCGCTGGTCGCCGACCTGGCCGGGCGGGGGCTGGTGGAAGAGGTACCCGGGCGCACGGCCGGCGAGTACCGGCGGCAGGTAGCCGACGCCCTACCCACCGCCTCCGCCGACTTCGACGCCGCCACCGCCCTGTTCGAAGCGGCCTGGTACGGCGAGCACCCGGCCGACGCCGACCAGGCCGAGCACCTGCGGCGGCTGTCCGAACGGGTCCTGGCCGGGGCGGGCTGAGGCGATGCGCTGGTGGGAACAGGTTTGGGCCCGATGGCTGGCGCTCGTGGTGGTGGTCGTGGCCGGGGTCGTCCTCATCGGCCGTCCGGCCGGGAGCGGTCCTCCCCTCGACCCCTCCTCCACCGGCCCCCTCGGGACCGCCGCCCTGGTGGCCCTGCTCGACGAGCTGGGGGCCGAGGTCGACGTGGGGAACGCCGCACCGGGACCGGACGACCAGGTTGCCCTGGTCCTGGCCGACGACCTCGACGACGCCGGCCGGGCCCAGCTGGTGTCCTGGACACAGGCGGGCGGCACCCTGGTGGTGGCCGACCCGCAGTCGGTCCTGCACCCCTTCCCGGTGAAGGAGGCCCCGGGGCTGGGCTTGCTCCCCGCTCCCGTCGACCGGTCCTGTGATCTGCCCGCCCTGGCCTCCGTGGCCGAGGTGGCGCCGCCGACCGGCAGTGTCGCCTACGACCTCGTCCCCGGCAGCACCGGGTGCTACCGCCAGGGCGGGGGGGCCTACCTCGCCGCCGCCACCGAGGGCGACGGGGTGGTGGTGGCCGTCGGCGGCGCCGGGCTCTTCACCAACCAGGCCATCGGCGACGCCGACAACGCCGTGCTGGCCGCGGCCCTGCTGGCCCCCCGACCGGGCACCGGCGTGGCCTTCCTCCGCCCCCCGGTTCCGGGGTCGGGGGGCGAGGGGCTGGCCGAGCTGGTCGGCGACAACGTCAAGGCCGTCCTGGCCCAGTTGGGCCTGGCCTTCGTCGTCTATGCCCTGTGGCGGGCCCGCCGCCTCGGGCGCCCCGTGGTCGAGCGCCAGCCCGTGGAGCTGGAGGCGTCGGAGCTGGTGGTGGCGGTCGGCCGCCTCCTCCAGCAGGCCCGCCACCACGACGAAGCCGCCCGCCTGGTGGGCGACGACCTGCGCCGGCGCCTGGCCGACCGGTTGGGACTCGGGCCCGACGCCTCCGCCGAACAGGTCGCCGAGGTGGCCGCCCGACGCAGCGGCATCCCCGTCGAGCGGGTCCGGGCCACCATGGCGCCCCCGCCCCTGGACGACGCCGATGCCCTCGTCGCCCACGCCCAACGTGTCGAAGCCGTCCACCAAGAGGTGCTCCATGCCTGACCGTCCCATTCGGCCGCAGCGAGTCGCGTCCTCCCCGATCCCGTCGTCGCCGACCGGGGCCGAACCGCCGGACCTCGCCCCGCCCGTCCGCTCTCCCCGTGACGCGGTGCTGGCCGTGCGGGCGGAGGTGGCCAAGGTCGTGGTGGGCCAGGAGCAGGTGCTCACCGGCCTGGTGGCGGCCCTGCTGGTCCGGGGCCACGTCCTGCTCGAAGGTGTGCCCGGGGTGGCCAAGACACTGTTGGTCAAGACCCTGGCCGCCGCCCTCGACCTGGACACCCGCCGGGTCCAGTTCACGCCGGACCTGATGCCCTCCGACGTGTTGGGCCAGTCGATCCTTGAGCAGCGGGCGGGCACGGCCAGCTTCCGGTTCCGCGAGGGCCCGGTGTTCACCAACCTCCTGCTGGCCGACGAGATCAACCGCACCCCGCCGAGGACCCAGGCCGCCCTGCTCGAGGCCATGGAGGAGCGCCAGGTCTCGGTCGAGGGCGCAGCCCGGGCCCTGCCCGACCCCTTCGTGGTCGTCGCCACCCAGAACCCGGTGGAGTACGAGGGGACCTATCCCCTGCCCGAGGCCCAGCTCGACCGGTTCCTGTTCAAGCTGGTCATGGCTTATCCCAGCGCCGAGCAGGAACAGTCGGTCCTGGCCCGACACGACCGCGGTCTCGATCCTCACGACCTGGTCGCCGCCGGCGTGGGCCCCGTGGCTGGGCCGGGTGACCTCCGCCGGGCCCGGTCCGAGATCGACACCATCCGCTGCGAGGAGCAGATCCTGGCCTACGTGGTGTCCCTGGCCCGGGCCACCCGGGAGTCGCCCTCGCTCACTCTCGGCGTCTCGCCCCGGGGAGCCACCATGCTCCTTCACGCGGCCAAGGCCTGGGCCTGGTTGTCGGGCCGAGACTTCGTGACGCCCGACGAGGCCAAGGCCATGGCCCGACCCACCTTCCGACACCGTCTGGTGCTGCGCCCGGAGGTGGAGCTGGAAGGGGGGACGGCCGACGGGGTGCTCGACGGCATCCTGGCCACCGTGCCCGTCCCCCGCTAGGCCCGGAGCCGGCCGTGCCTGGCGCCGTGCTCGTGCCCACCCGCCGCCTGGCCCTGGTGGCTCTGGCCCTGTCCGTCCCCCTGCTCTTGGCGCCGGTGGGCCTGGTGGCGGCGTTGGCCCTGGTGAACGGAGTGCTCCTGGTGGTGGCCCTGGTGGACGGGGCCCGGGCCCCGCGCCCGGCGTCGCTCGGCGTCGAGCGCACGCTGCCCGCCGTCGTGGCCCTGGGGGCCGACGCCGAGGTGAGCTGGCTGGTGCGCAACCCGGCCCGGCGCAGGGTCGTGGTGGCCCTGGCCGACGAGCTGTCCCCGTCGCTGCGGGCGGCCACCCGGCGGGCCCACCTGGTGGTCCCCGCCGGTGGCCAGGCCCGGGCCGCCACCTCGATCCGTCCCAGCCGGCGGGGTCGCTTCGAGGTGGCCGAGGTGGTGGTGCGCGTCGACGGCCCCTTCGGCTTGATGGCCCGCCAGGCGGCCATCCGCATGCCGGGCGCGCTGGCCGTGCACCCGAGGTACCGGTCGGCGGCCGAGGCCGAGTTGCGCATCAACCGGGCCCGGCTGCTCGAGGTGGGGCTGCGCTCGGCCCCGGGTCGGGGCGGGGGGACCGAGTTCGACGCGCTGCGGGAGTACTCGGTCGACGACGAGAGCCGACGTATCGACTGGGCCGCCACCGCCCGCTCGGGACGGGCCATCGTGCGCACCTACCGGGCCGAGCGCAACCAGACGGTGGTCTGCCTGCTCGACAACGGCCGGACCATGGCCGCCCGGGTCGAGGGTGTCCCCCGTCTTGAGCACGCCATGGACGCGGTGATGATGCTCACCCACGTGGCCAGCCGGCTGGGGGACCGGGCCGGGCTGTTGGCCTTCGATCGGGAGGTGCGGGCGGTGGTCGGGCCCCGTCACGGGCCCAGCCAGCTGGCCCGGGTGACCGAGGCCATGTACGACCTCGAGCCGGCGCTGGTGGAGAGCGACTACCGCGGGGCCTTCGCCCACACCCTGGCCCGCTTCCGCCGCCGGGCCCTGCTGGTGGTGTGCACCGAACTGGCCGAGCAGGCCTTCACCGAGACGCTCCTGCCCGCCCTGCCCCTGGTGGGGCGCCACCACCTCGTGGTGGTGGCCGCCGTGGCCGACCCGGCAGTGGAGCGGTGGGCCGCCTCCGCCCCCGACGACGCCAGCGGGACCTACCGCAAGGCGGCGGCCGTCGCCGCCCTGGCCGAGCGGCGACGGGTGGCCTCCCGGCTCCGAGGCCTCGGCGCCACCGTGGTCGACGCCCCTCCCGGCGAGCTGGCCCCCCGCCTGACCGACGCCTACCTGCGGGTCAAGGCCACCGGACGCCTGTAGCCGCCCTGGCTGGGAGCGAAGCGAGCGGTCAACCCCGGGGCTGGGTGGGGGGCTGCTTGCCCAGGTTGTCGGCCGCGCCCTTGGCCTTGGCCGCCAGCCCCTGCACCTTGTCGGCGTGCTTGCCCTGGGTCCGGCGGTTGAAGAGCTCCGCCGTCTTGTCCACCGTCTGGTCGATCCGCTCACCGTTGTTGCGGGCCAGTTCGGAGGCCTTGTCCCTGACCTTGTCCAGGATGTTCATGCCCGTCTCCTTCTGGTCGAGGCCGCGGTACCAGCTGCGGCCATCCTTCGTTCAACCTACCGGGAGGCGGGTGGGGAGGTGCGGCCCTGGTCGGACCGGGCGATGCCCGTGGTGGGCCGACCCAAGAGGTGGGCCGGCCCGGACCCTAAGCTCGCCCGGTGCCCTTCATCCTGGCGGAGGCCGAGCCCCAGCGCTCCAAGCTGTTGCCCATCGACATGGCCTACGTGACCGACGTGCTGTTGCGCCTGTTGGCCGTGCCCAGCCCCTCGGGGCGCACCGACCACGTCATGCAGCTCGTCGGAGAGGAGATCGCCGATCTGGGCATGCCCTTCGAGCTGACCCGCCGAGGGGTACTGCGGGGTGAGCTTGTGGGCGAGAACGGCCCCGAGTCGCCTGACCGGGCGGTCATCGTCCACGCCGACACCATCGGCTGCATGGTCAAGCGTCTGAAGGAGAACGGCCGGCTGGAGGTGGTGCCCATCGGCACCCACAGCGCCCGCTTCGCCGAGGGCGCGCGGGTCACCGTCTTCGTCGACGACCTGGAGCAGACCTTCAGCGGGACGATCCTGCCCCTCAAGGCCAGCGGACACCGTTGGGGCGACGAGGTCGACACCCAGGCGGCCGGCTGGCAGAACGTCGAGCTGCGCGTCGACGAGGACGTGCACGACGTGGCCGGGCTGACCTCGTTCGGCTTCGGCGTGGGCGACTTCGTGGCCTTCGATGCCGGGCCCACCATCACCCCTTCGGGCTACGTCAACTCCCGCCACCTGGACGACAAGGCCGGCATCGCCGCCGCCCTGGGTGCGTTCAAGGCCTGCATCGACCACGACGCCGTGCTCCCGGTGAACGCCCACCTGCTGGTCACCATCGCCGAGGAGGTCGGCCTCGGCGCCAGCCACGGCCTCGACACCGACGTGGCCGAGATGATCTCCATCGACATCTCGGTCGTCGCCCCCGGACAGGCCTCCACCGAGCGCACCGTCAACATCGCCGCCCAGGACTCGAGCGGCCCCTTCGACTACCACCTGGTGCGGCGCCTGTCCGGGCTCTGCCGTCACCACGCCATCGACCACCGTCGCGACGTCTACGACCACTACCGCTCCGACGCGGCCTCGGCCCTGGAGGCGGGCGCGGAGACCCGGGCCGCCCTCATCGGCTTCGGGATCGACGCCAGCCACGGCTACGAGCGCACCCACCTCGACGGGATCCGTCGCACGGCCGAGCTCATCGCCGTCTACCTCCAGACCGACCTCACCTTCCGGCGTTGGGACACCGCCCCGTCGGGCGAGCTGAAGGACTTCCCCAGCACGATCGTGCAGCCCGCCGACGACCAGGGCCCGAGGTAGGACCGGTGGCGGCGGCGGACGGTCTGCTCGGCATCGTCGACCGGGTGGGTGAGGTGGGCGTGGGCGTGTTGATCGCCCTGGAGAACCTGTTCCCCCCCATCCCCTCGGAGGTCATCCTGCCCTTCGCCGGCTTCCGGGCCGAGCGGGGTGAGCTGGATCTCACCCTGGCCTGGGTGGCGGCCACGGTGGGCGCCCTGGTGGGCGCCCTGGTGCTCTACGCCGTGGGGGCCTGGGTGGGCTCCGAGCGCCTCCACGAGCTGTCCGGCAAGCGTTGGTTCGTGGTGCTCAGCCAGCGAGACTACGAGCGCGGGGAGCGCTTCTTCGAGCGCCACGGCGGCAAGATCGTGCTCCTCGGCCGCTGTGTGCCCCTGGTGCGCAGCGTGGTGTCGATCCCCGCCGGCGTGGCCCGCATGCCCCTGGCGCGCTTCTGTGCCTACACCGTGGCCGGTAGCGCTCTGTGGAACGCCCTGTTCATCGGCGCCGGCTACCAGCTCGGCCAGAACTACCACCGGGTGGAGGCCTGGGTCTCGCCCATCGCCTACGCGGTGGTGGTCACGCTGGTGTTCTGGGTCGTCTGGTTGACGGCCCGCAAGCTCCGACGCCTGCGGGCGACCCGGGCCTCGGCCTAACTCTGGTCGGCCAGGCGGAAGCCGGCCTCGAAGGCCCGCCGGATGTCCTGGCGTTCGTCCCAGCGGGCCTCGCCGGTCTGGAAGTTGAGGGCGAAGCCGAGGGTGTCGGTGACCACCCCCAGGTTGGTGGCGTGCTTCCCCTCGTAGGTGTACTCCCACACGGCGGCGTCGAAGCCGCGGTACTCCGTGGCCTCGATGTCGATCTCCTCGTAGCTGTCGAAGCGGTCGGCGAAGCGGTCGGAGGCGGCTTCCCATCCTTCCACCGGGTCGTCGCCCGGTTCGGACACGAAGTCGACCCGGAGGTAGTCACCGGTGGCCCCGTCGGTGAAGTCGGTGCCGCTGCCCGGGCCGGCGCTGGGCGTCCACGAGGGCGGGTGCCAGAGGGTGAAGCGCCCCGACCGGTCGGTGTGCAGCGTCCAGTCACCCGGCACGCCCTCGGGACGAGCGGCGTCGGGGGGGCGAGGCGGGGTCGTGGTGGGGTCGTTGGTCTCCTCGGCGTCGTCCGCTGCCGGGGTGGCCGGGGGATCCTCGGGTTCGGCTTGCTCTTCGGGGAGCGACGGGTCGGGCCCCTCCCCGGTCGAGGCCTGCTCGTCGCCGTCGCGCGTGTTCAGACCCACCACCAGGGCGATCACGAACACCAGGGCGACCACGGCCAGGCCCACCAACCACCCCCAGCCTCCGCCCGGGGCCCCCTGGCGGCCCGGCGGGGGAACCGGCGGCCGGGGGGCGACAGCAGCCGGCGGCGGGTCGGGGACGGGCGGGGCGCTGGCCACAGCCGCGGCTTGGGGAGTGGCGGCCGGCATCACGGCCGTGGTGCCCGAACCGGCGGCCACCGTCGCCGGGGCCACCTCGCCTCCCCGCACCATGCGCTCCAGCGCGGCCCGGGACTGGGCCGCGCTGGCCCTGGTCTCGGGGTCCTTGTGCAGGAGCGCGGTGACCGCGGGGGCCAGGCCGTCGGCCCGCTCCATGGGTCGGGGTAGGTCGTGCAACACGGCGTTGAGGGTGGGCAGCGCCTCTCCCCGCTCGAAGGGGGCCACCCCCTCGACGGCGTAGTAGAGCAGCGCCCCCAGTCCCCACAGGTCGGCCGGCGCTCCGGTTGGTCTCCCCACGGCCTGTTCGGGTGCCATGTACGAGGGCGTGCCCAGCACCAGTCCGGCCGCAGTGATGCGGGTGTCGTCCTTGACCGAGGCGATGCCGAAGTCAGCCAGCTTCACGCCACCGTCGGCGAGCATCATCACGTTGGCGGGCTTGACGTCTCGGTGCACGATGCCGGCGGCGTGGGCCGCTTCGAGGGCGCCGAGCACGCCCAGGCCCAGGGCAGCCACCCGGGGTGGGGCCAGCGGGCCCTGCTCGGACACCAGGGCCTCGAGGGTGGGGGCCCGCACCAGCTCCATCACCACGTGCAGGCGGCCGTCCTCCTCCAAGACGTCGAAGACCCGCACCGACGACGGGTGGTCGATGCGGGCCGCAGCCCGCGCCTCTCGCATGACCCGCGTGCGCAGCGACTCCCGGTCGTCGCTGGTGAGGTGGGGTGGCAGGTCGACCGCCTTGACCGCCACCGGGCGCTGCAGGACGGTGTCGGTGGCCTCCCACACCCGGCCCATCCCGCCCGCGCCGAGCGGCCGACCCAGGAGGTAGCGGCCGCCGACCAGCTCATCGGGCATGACCCGAACCTACCCGCCGACCGGAGATCCTGTTCTCGCGGCGGTGGCGGACAGCCGGCGTCCCTGGGGGACCCAAGAACGGCGACGAAGCGCAGGGAGAGACGAGCCCCCGGTCAGCCCTGGGCGGCGATGGCGGGATCGGAGGCGCGGCGGTGGCGGGCGGGCCGGCGCCGGGCTTCGAGGCGCTGGTCGTCGTTCTCGGCACCCCAGTAGCCCTGCTCCCGGTGCCGCCGGGCGTACTCCCGGCAGGCAAGCAGGACCGGGCAGGTCACGCACATCGAACGGGCGATGGCCTCACGCAGCTCCCGGGCCTCGGCCTGCTCGCCGTGGGGGGCGAAGAAGTGCTCGGTCTGGCCCTTGCAGGCGGCCTCGGCCATCCATTCCTGTTGCACCCAGCGGGGCAACAGGCGGACGACTGGCTCCGGAGAGCTTGTGCTTCCGTTCACTTGATCCAGTATCCAGAGCGGGGGCGGCTCTCGCTCATATGAAGTTCAGATATTTAGCATCTGTCAGGCAGATGAAGCCGCGTTGATCAGAAGGCGGCCACACCCGCGGCCCACAGGGCCGGGAACAGCCACAGGGCCAGGCCGAGGGGCACCAGGCCCACTGAGGCCCGGCCCCCTCCCACGCGTCCGCCGGCAGCCGCCAGACCGAAGCACACCACCGCCGCCAGGTAGAACAAGAACGTCAGAGCAGGGTTCACGAGCGAGGAGCCTGTCAGGCCCCGGCGCCGGCGTCGAACGCCGGTGGCGTCGCCGGGCGCGATGCCGTCAGGCGCAGGCCTGGGTGGCCCGCTGGCTCTGCTCGGCCAGGGCGTCGGGATCGTTCAGCAGGGAGTCGAGGTCGGCCAGCTCCGCCACCGGGAGGGCCTGGACAAAGGCATTGCCCACGCAGCGCGCCCGCTCGATGGGCAACCCCCCGGCCAGGGCCCCCAGGGTGATGTAGGTCCGGGTCACCGGGTAGCCCACGGCATTGGCGGCGCCGCCTCCGGGCGCGGCGGCGCCACCCGGGTCACAGGAGTCGAGCACGACGGTGTCGGCGGCGCGGATGACCGAGGCGTCGGTGGCCGGGACCGCAGCTGCCCACTCGACCAGGGCTGCCTCCATCTCGTCGGTCTCGGCGTCGGTGTCACCTTGGAACGCGCTGCGCACACAGGCCCGGCCGTCGCGTTCGAAGGCGACGTAGGCGTCGCCGCCCCACCCGTCGACCGCCGCCAGCGCCCGGCGGGGGTCGAGGTGCTCGGCCAGGACGATGAACCAGGTGAGGGCCCCGAAGTCGCCCTCTTGGTGCCCGATCGCCCCTTCTGCCGGTGCCGGCGCCTCCACCACCAGCGCCTCGTCGTTCTCCAGGTAGGCGAACGGATCGAGGAGCTGCTCCTCGGTGGTGGGCGGTACCCGGAGCGCCTCGTCCAGCCCGGCCTGGTCGCGTTCGGAGTGGACCACGTCGATGAAGGGAGCTCCCAGCTCATAGGGGGCGGAGAAAAAGGCGCTGAGGGCGCCGGGCACGCCCGACGTCTCCGTCCCCTCCACCTCGGCCAGTCGCTCGGCGTCGAGGGCGTTGCGTTCGGCCGGGGCCAGTTGCTCGCTCCAGCCCTGCTCCACCCGCAGGGCGTCACCCTCGACCACGGCCCGCAGGGCGTTGTTGGCACTGTCGGTGGGCAGGGCACCCACCCGGGACAAGTCGAAGTGCTGGTCCTGCAGGGCGTGGGTCAGCTCGTGCACGAGGGTGGCCCGCAGGCCCGGGGTGAGCTCGGTGCCCCGCACCGTGATGCGTTCGGCCATGGAGTCGTAATAGGCGAGGATGCCCTCCCCGGTGAGCTGGTTCGACGACTCGAGCAGGTCGAACGAGCCCGGCACCAGTCCGGTGGCCCGCAGGAGCTGGGTCCCCTGCTCGAGATCGTCCCGGTCCTCCACCGTGAGGTCGTCGTCGCCGGCCACCACGGTGCGGCGGAAGGCCTCGTCGTCCAGGAAGTCGACGAAGACGGGGTGTTCGAAGGTCAGGCGCCGCTCCCGGGCCACGAAGTCGGCCAGGTCGGCCACCCGTGGGTCCCAGGCATCGGGGTAGCGGGGGCCCTCGGGTCCTTCCAGCACGGCGGCGGTCAGGCCAGCCACCAGCACCACGGCGACGCCGACGCCGGTGAGCAGGGTCGGCCAGGTACGGGCCCAGCTGTCGAACATCGCCATGGGAACTCCGTCCTCGCCGCCCAGCTGCGGGGCGACCCTACCGGGCCAGGTCGCTGCCGCCGCTACGGTCGCCGTCATGGGGGCCGGCGAGGTCGCGAGCACGATGGCGCAGGTCGTGGCTGCCCTGCCGGGTGGGGGCGAAGAGCGCCCCGGTCAGCTGCAGATGGCCGAGGCCGTGGCCGAGGCCATCGAGGACGGCCACCACCTCCTGGTGCAGGCCGGCACGGGCACGGGCAAGAGCCTCGGCTACCTCGTCCCCGCCCTCCTGGCCGGCCGGCCGGTGGTGGTGGCCACCGCCACCAA
Organism: Acidimicrobiales bacterium; assembly: GCA_030446545.1. Lineage (GTDB taxonomy): Bacteria > Actinomycetota > Acidimicrobiia > Acidimicrobiales > CADCSY01 > JADDRA01. The sequence continues at coordinate 128,229 of JAUJNB010000003.1, forward strand.
GGCCCTACAGGAGCAGCTGGTGGCCCACGACCTCCCCTTCCTGCACGGGTGCCTCGGTCGGGACTTCACCTGGGCCCTGCTCAAGGGACGCTCGAACTACCTGTGTCGGGCGTCGTTGGGTGACGTGGCCCGCGACGCCGGCCAGGGGGTGCTCATCGAAGGCCCCGGTCTGGGCCGGGAGCGCCTGGGCCAGGTGGTGGGATGGGTGCAGGACACGGTCAGCGGCGACCGGGCCGACCTCCCCTTCGCCGTCACCAACGCCGAGTGGTCGCACCTGTCGGTCAGCTCGGCGGAGTGCCCGGGCGCCCTGCGCTGCCCCGAGGGCGACGTCTGCTTCGCCGAGGACGCCCGTCGCCGGGCCGCCGACGCCGATGTCGTGGTCGTCAACATCCACCTCTACGGGGCCCACCTGGCCGCCGGTGGGGTGGTCTTGCCCGATCACGACGTGGTGGTGATCGACGAGGCCCACGCTCTGGAGGACATCGCGGCCGCCACGCTCGGGACCACGCTGACCGCCGGGGCCATCGTCGCGGTGGCCCGTGCCGCCCGCTCCCTTCTCGCGGCCGACCACCCCACCCTCGCTTCGCTCGACTCGGCCGCAACCAGGTTCGCCGGCGCCCTGGCCCAGGCGGTGGGCCAGCGCGTCGACCCCGGCGCCGGTCCCCTGGGCCTGGCCCTGGCCGGAGCGGCCGAGGCGACCAGCGCAGTGGTGGGCGCGGCCCGCCAGCTCGACCCCAGTGGCGACGCCGCCAGCCGCAAGGACCGTCTGGTGCAGTTGGCCTCGGGCCTGGTCGAAGACGTGCGCCGGGCCGGGGAGCTCGGCGCCGACCAGGTGGCCTGGGTGGAGGACGGCCCTGCGCCGGCGCTGCGGGTGGCCCCGGTCGACGTGGGCTCGGAGCTGGCGGCCCGGCTGTTCCCCGAGGTCACGGCCGTGCTCACCAGTGCCACCCTCGCCGTGGGGGGGAGCTTCGAGCCGGTGGCCCAGCGCCTCGGTCTCGACCGTCCCCCGCCGGTGCGCGACGGCGCCGGCGAGGGGGAGCACGGAGACGACGCTGTGTCCCCGCCCCAGGCGCCGCCGTGGCGGGGCCTCGACGTGGGCAGCCCGTTCGACTACTCCGCCCAGGCGCTGCTCTACTGCGCCGCCCACCTGCCCGGCCCCCGCGCGCCGGCCTACGAAGCGGCCATGCTCGACGAGCTGGAGGCGCTGGTGCGTTCCGCCGGCGGTCGCACCCTGGGCCTGTTCACCAGTCGCCGGGCCATGGAGGCGGCGGCCGCCCACCTGTCCGGCCGCCTGCCGTGGGAGGTGCTCGTGCAAGACGCCCTCCCTCGACCCCTCCTGCACCGGGCCTTCCTCGACGACGAGACATCGGTCCTGTTGGCCACCATGGGCTTCTGGCAGGGATTCGACGCTCCCGGGCGGGCCTGCTCGCTGGTGGTGGTCGACCGCCTGCCCTTCAGCCGGCCCGACGACCCGCTGGCCTGTGCCCGTCGCGAGGCTGCCACCCGGGCCCGGCGCAACGCCTTTGTGGCGGTCGACCTGCCCCGGGCGGCCATGCTGCTGGCCCAGGGGGTGGGCCGGTTGATCCGCTCGGCCGACGACCGGGGGATGGTGGCCGTGCTCGACAAGCGCCTGGCCACCGCCTCCTACCGCTGGGACCTCGTCCGCAGCCTTCCTCCCATGCGTCGCACCAAGGACCCCGAGGAAGCCCGTCGCTACCTGGCCGAGCTGGCCGCCCGGGCGCCGAGCAGGGCGGAGCGATCCGAGGCTTGCCCGGGCGGAACGGGATGAGCGCCGCCGAAGGCGGCCCTACGCTCTGGTCGGCGAGCGACGCCAGCCTGTCATCGGCTTCCGGTGGGCGTCCACCAACGAAGGGCCGGTAGCGGGAATACTGGCGGCGCCATGGCCACGGGGGGCAGTCTTCACCAGGACCAGACCGCAGGACGCTACCAAGAGGTTTCCGTGGCCACCGTGGTGGCCGCGGGCGCGGCGGCCCTGACCCTGCTTCTCACCCCTCTCGTCCTGACCGTCGAGCGCCCGGTGAGCGACCCTGCACCGGTGCCGACCGCGTTGGTGGCAGCAACGGCCGAGGGGTACCTCGAGGCTTGGGAGCGGGGTGACCTGGCCACCATGGAGTTGCTCGTGGCCGACCCCGGGCCCGACTTCGCAGCCGTCCACGGCCGGGTCGCCGAGCAGCTCGGGATCGAGGCCCTGCGCCTCCGGCCCGGCGGGCCCGAGGTGGCCGGCGATCGAGCCCGGGTCGCCTTCGAAGCCAGCGTGGACCTGGCCGGCCTGGGGACCTGGGACTACGGCGGGCAGCTCGAGCTGGTCTTGGCCGTGCCCAGGCCGTCGGCCCTGCAAGTCGCCCCGGTGGTGGAACCCGACGAGGCCGGCGGTGGGCCCGGGCCCACGGTGGGCGCCGTTCCGCTGCAGCCGGTCCAGGCCGAGGAGCCCCGTTGGTTGGTGGCGTGGTCGCCGGGGACCATCCATCCCCGCCTCGGTCCCGGGCTGGAGCTGGTGGCGCCCCGGGTGCCCCAGGAGCGGGCACCGCTCCTCGGCCTCGACGGCACTGCGCTGTCCGGCGGGGACGGGCCCGACCTGCCGGCGCTGCAGGCCCAGGTTCTCGGTGGGGTCGAAGCGCTCGGCGAGGACGCGGCCACCGACCGCCGCCAGGGCCGCCTCCCCGGCGACGAGGTGGGGACCACCGGGCTGCAGGCCGCGTTCGACGATCAGCTGGCGGGCCGGGCGTCGGGCTCGGTGAACCTGGTCCAGGCCGACGGGGAGGTGGTCGAGGTCCTCCACGTCTTCGCCGGGGAAGCAGGCACGGCGGTGCCCACCACGTTCGATCCGGAGGTCCAGGCGGCGGCCGAGTCGGCGCTGTCCCGGGTGGCCCGGCCCGCCGCCCTGGTGGCCATCGACGCGCCGACGGGCCAGGTCCGGGCCGTGGCCAGCCGTCCCACCGCCGGCTTCAACCGGGCGCTGGCCGGGCAGTACCCGCCCGGTTCCACCTTCAAGGTGGTGACCACCACCGCCCTGCTCGGTGCGGGCACGGCCCCCGAGACCGAGACCTCCTGTCCGGCCAGCGCATCGGTCGGCGGGTTCCGTTTCTCCAACGCCGGTGGAGAGGCCCTGGGTGACATCCCCTTCGAGACGGCCTTTTTCAAGAGCTGCAACACCGCCTTTGTGCAACTGGCCGAAGAGCTCGAAGCCGCTGAGCTGGTGGCGGCGGCCGAGACCTACGGTTTCAACCAGGTCTACGACCTGCCCGTGCCCGCCACCTCGGGAAGCTTCCCGGTGCCTTCCGGGCCGGTCGAACAGGCCGCAGCCGCCATTGGCCAGGGCCGGGTCACGGCCAGCCCCCTGCAGATGGCGACGGTGGCCGCCGCGGTGGCTTCGGGCACCTGGCACGAGCCCCAACTCACCGTGGCCGAGGTGGCCCCCGAGGGACGTTCCCTCGATCCGGACGCAGCCGAGACCCTGCGCCGGCTGATGCTGCTGGTGGTGGAACAGGGCACGGCCACCGCCGCCCGTCTCCCCGGCGAGGCGGTGGCGGGCAAGACCGGCACCGCCGAGTTCGGCTCGGCCCGACCCCCTCGCACCCACGCCTGGTTCATCGGCTTCCGGGGCGACCTGGCGGTGGCGGTGCTGGTGGAGGACGCCGGTTTCGGGGGCTCGGTGGCCGCCCCGGTGGCTCGGAACTTCTTCGCCGAGGTGGGGTAGGCCAGAGGCCCGGTCCTGCCCGGCTCAGGCGGGGCTGGACGCCGCCAGGGCCAGGCGGGTCACCCAGCGGTACTTGGCCGACCCCGGGGGGTGGCAGGCGAAGAGGGTCACGGTGGGCTCGACCGTCGGCTCGGTGATCCACATGGCCTGGTCGTCGACCACTTCGTGCTCGGTGACCCGGTAGACCGACCGCACCCCGTTGACGGTGAAGATGGCCTCGTCGCCCATCTCCAGGGTGTCGATGTGGCGGAAGGGCTTGGTCTTGGTGACCCGGTGCCCGGCGATGACGGCATTGCCGGGCTGTCCGGGCAGGGCGGTGCCGGGCCAGTGGCTGGGTCCCCGGTTGATGTACGTCATCTCGATGCCCTGGTTGAGGGGGACGTCGAGGCCCAGCGCCGGGATCTCGATGCGTCCGATGACCGAGGCGCTGTCGTCGACGACCGGCGGGGTCGGCTCGGGCTCGGGCTCGGGCGGAGGCGGCGGAGGCGGCGGAGGGGGGGCAGGGAGGGCGACGACCTCCTCGGCCCGTTCGAGGACCAACGGGGGCTGGACCGGGACCGCAGCCACCACATGGAGGCTCTGCACGGTGAGATTGGCCACCACCAGCCCGACCACCGAGCGACCCACGAGCTGGCGGCGTCGACGAGCCGGCCGGGGTGGGGACACCGCCTCATGATACGGGAGCGACCCCCGTAACGTGGGCGCGTGCCCCCCCGCAC
>JAUJNB010000003.1:132765-196146 GCA_030446545.1 Acidimicrobiales bacterium
TCCGCCGGTGCGCGACGCCGGTGTCTACCAGGGTCTCGGGGCGTGGATCGACGTCTTCGACTACGCCCCCGCCTACCAGGACCCGGGGGAGGTCCCGAGCGTGACCCCCGACGACGTGGCCGGGCTGGTCGACCACGGCGTGGAGACCCTGTACCTCCAGGCCACCCGTCTCGATCCCCGGAGCCCCGACGGGATCGTCGACGACGAGCTGGTGGGCCGGATCCTGGCCCGGGCCAGGGACGCCGGCATCCGGGTGGTGGGCTGGTACCTGCCCAAGTTCGCCGACCTGGAGGTCGACCTCCTGCGGGTCGAGCAGATCCGCTCCTTCGAGTACCAGGGCCATCGCTTCGACGGCGTCGCCCTCGACATCGAGTGGCGTCGGGATGTCCCCGACCACGCCGAGCGCAACACCCGGTTGGTGGAGCTGTCGCAACGGTTGCGGGAACGGGTCGGGGGCGAGGCGCTGGGGGCCATCGTGCCGCCCCCGGTCCTGCTCGAGGTGGTCAACACCGACAACTGGCCCGCCTTTCCCTGGCCCGAGCTGTCGGGTCTGTACGACGTGTGGCTGCCCATGAGCTACTGGACCCTGCGCGCCTCGTCGTCGGGCTATCGCGACGGCTACGTCTACACCGAGGAGAACGTCCGGCGCCTGCGGGCCAACCTGGGGGACCCGAATGCCGCCGTCCACCCCATCGGGGGCATCGCCGACCTCGCCGGCGAGGACGGCTACCGGGGCTTCGTGCGAGCGGCCGAGGAGGCGGGGTCGGTGGGCTTGTCGGTCTACGACTACGACACCACCGGGAGCGAGGGCTGGGAGATCCTGGCCGGGGTAGGCCTGCGATGATGGGAACCGTGCTCCTGGCCGGCATCGCCTACGACCCGCTGCTGCGCATCTCCCTCGGGCCCCTGGAGGTGTCGCCCCACGGGATCGGCGTGGCCCTGGGCGTGCTGGTCGGGGCCCGGATGGTGCTGCCGGCCGCGGCCCGCCGAGGCATCGACGCCGAGCGCTTCTACGACGTGCTCACCCGGGCGCTGTTCGGTGCCCTGATCGGGGCCCGGGTGGCCTACGTGGTCAACCACCTGGGCAACTACCTCGACGACCCCCTCGGCGTCCTGCGGGTCTGGGAAGGTGGCTTCTCGCTGTTGGGGGGGCTGGCCGGGGCGGTGGTGGCCGGCTACCCCAAGCTGCGGGCGTACCACATCCCCTTCTGGCGCTACCTCGACGCAGTGGTGCCCGGCATCGCCCTCGGGATCGCGGTGGGCCGCACCGGCGACCTGGTGATCGCCGACCACCTGGGCAAGCCCACCGACTTCGTCCTCGGCTACGTCTGCCCCGAGGTGGAGACGGGTTCGCCCTGCCTGGCCCCCGTCGGTGAGGCCGTCCATCAGACCGCCCTCTACGACATGGTGGGCGCCGCCCTGGTGTTCGCCCTGTTGTTCTGGTTGGCTCGCCGGCCCCGGCCGGCGGCGTTCCTCACCGCCACCTTCGGTCTGGCCTATGGCGCCGTCCGCTTGGTCGAGGGCTTCTTCCGCCTCGACGTCACCCACGGCACCGGGCTCAACGGCAGCCAGTGGACGGCTCTGGCCGTGATGGTGGCCGCCGTGGTGGCCCTGGCCACCCGCCGCCACCTGCCTCCCGAGGAGCATCCCGAGGGGCTTTCTGGGGAGCGTCCTGGATCGGAGGGGTCCGACGCCGAGCCCGAGGGGCCCGGGACCGAGACCGGGGAGCCGCAGGCGCCCGGGGCCGAGAGCCACGACGAGCCCGTCGACGGCGAGGCGCGCCGCCGTTCACGCCCGGTAGGTTGACCCCGATGGAGCGGGTCGTCACCGAGGGCCCCCCCGCCGCGCCCCTCCGCCCCTCGGCCCCGGCCGACGTGTGGATGCGGCGGCTGCTGCGGGTCCCCGAACGGGTGGCGCCCATCTCCGAAGCGGAGCTGCGGCGGGGGTTCAGCCTGTCCATGCTCGTGTCGGCCACGCGGTGCCTGCTGACCTACCTGGTGCTGCCCTTCGTGCTCCCGGCCCTGCGGCTGGCCAGCGGCGTGGGCCCCCTTGTGGGGCTGCCCCTCGGGGTGGTGGCCATGGCCGCCAACGTGGTCACCGCCCGGCGCTTCTGGCTCGCCGACCACCGCTACCGCTGGCCCTACACCGCCCTGGCCGCCGGAATCCTGGTGTTGCTGGCCATCCTGGTGGGGCGCGACCTGGCCGAGCTGTTGGCCTGACCGTGGCCGGCGGTGACGGCGCGGGCGCTGGTGGTCACCCCGGAAGGGTCCGGCGTTGGGGCTGGCTCGTCCTCGGTTGGTCCGCCGTGGCCTTCGGAGCGGTGGGGGTGGTGGTCCCGGGTTGGCCCACCACGGTGTTCTTTCTCGCCGCTGCGTCGTGCTTCGCCCGCTCCAGCCCCCGCTTCGAGCGCTGGGTGCTGGGCCTGCCCAGGATCGGGCCCCTCGTGCGCGATCACCGGGACGGGCTGGGCATGCCCCGGAAGGCCAAGGCCGTGGCCGTGGCCATGATCGTGGTGGCGGTGTCGGCCAGCGTGGTCCTGGCCATCTCGGCGCTGGTCTGGCGGGTCGTGGTGGTGGCCCTGGGCCTGGTCGGCGTGGCCTACATCGGGCTCCGGGTCCCCACCCGTGAGCTGGTCGAAGCCCGGGCCAGCACCCGCGAGTAGCACCACAGCGGGGCGCCGCCGGGGATCTGGCCGTCCCGCTCCGGGCGCCGCTCGAAGCCCAGGCGCAGGTACAGGCGATGGGCCGCGGTCATGGCCGGCATGGTGCCGAGCACCAGGCCCCCCTTGCCGGCGGCGCCGGCCCGCTGGAGGCACGCCTGCACCAGCTTCGTGCCCACCCCCCGGCCCTGGTCGGCCGGGTCGACCACCAGCATGCGCAGCTCGGCCTCGTCCTCCTCGATGAGCTGGGCGTAGGGCCCGGGGCCGGGGACGTAGGTGACGCCCCCCACCACCCGCCCGCCGACGTCGGCCACCAGGACCTCACAGCCCGCCGCCAAGCGGGCGTCGGCGTCGCGTAGGACCTCGGCGTAGGTGGCCAGCTCGCTGGCCAGCACCCGGCGATAGACGTCGACGGTGAGCTCACCCAGCCCGGCCTGCTCCTCGGGCCGGACGGGCCGGACCACCACCCGGGGCGTCGTGCCACCATGCACCCCGTGCCCCCCTCCCTCGTGACCGGCCAGGACCCCGTCCCCTCCTCCTGGGAGACCGGGACGATGGTGCTGCTGCCCTCCCTGTCGTTCCCCGTGGCCGAGCTGGTCAAGATCACCGGGATCGACCACTACGAGGAGCGCCTGCTGTGCGTCATCCTGCTCCTCGCCCGCCCCGATCTACGCATCGTCTACCTCACCTCCCAGCCGGTCGACCCCGCCGTCGTGGACTACCACCTCGGGTTCCTCCCCGATCCTGGCGATGCCCGCCGCCGCCTCCACCTGGTAGCGGTGGGCCAGGCCGGCCCCCGGCCCCTGACCGAGAAGCTGCTCGACTCCCCCGACGTCCTCAGCCGGGTGCGGGACCTGGTGGGTGGTGACGCCGGCGCAGCGTTGCTGCCGTTCAACGTCACCCCGGCGGAGTGGGCCCTGGCCAGCACCCTCGGCCTGGTGCTCGACGGCCCCGGCGCCGACCTGGTGGCCCTCGGGTCCAAGACGGGCTCGCGCCGAGTGGCCCGACGGGCGGGCGTGGCCGTCCTCGAAGGGGAGGAGGAGCTGGGATCCCAGCTCGAGGTGGTGGCCGCGGTGGAGCGACTGCGCCGACGGCGCCCGGAAGCGGTGCAGGCGGTGATCAAGCTCAATCACGGGTTCTCGGGTCAGGGCAACGCCCTGGTCGACCTCACCGCCCCCGAGCCGTGCTCGCCCCCGTCGACCACCTTCTGCGCCGCGGGCGAGTCGTGGCCAACCTACGCAGCCAAGATCGCGGCCGAGGGGGCGATCGTGGAAGAGGTGGCCCCGTCGCCCCTGGCCTCCCCCAGCGCCCAGGTCCGCATCAACCCCGGCGGCGAGGTGCACGTCGTCTCCACCCACGATCAGGTCCTCGGCGGGCCAGGCAGCCAGGTCTACCTGGGCTGTCGCTTCCCGGCCGACCCTTCCTACCGGGCGGCCATCGCCGAGGCCGCCCTGGCCGTGGGGCGGGTCCTGGCCGGCGACGGCGTGGTCGGCCCCTTCGGAGTGGACTTCCTGGTGCTGCGCGGTCCCGACCATGGCGGTGGCTCGCCCGGGGTGGTGCTCAGCGAGATCAACCTGCGCCTGGGGGGCACCACCCACCCGTTCTGGATGGCTCGCCTGGCTACGGGTGGGCGCTACCACCCCGCAACCGGGGAGCTCCTGGTCGACGGCCGGCCTCGTTGTTACGTGGCCACCGACAACCTCCGGGCGCCGGGCCTGATCGGATGGTCACCGGGCCAGGCCGTCGAGGCGGTGGCCGCCGCCGGCCTGGCCTATGACGCCGCCACGGCCACCGGAGTGACCCTGCACCTGCTCGGCGCCCTGCCCCGTCACGGCAAGCTGGGCGCCACCTGCATCGCCGAGGACCTGGCCGGCGCCGCGGCCCGGTCCCAGGCCTTGGGCGACCTGCTGGCCGGCGTGGGCCGGGACCGCTCGTCCTCGGCCGCGCCGTGACCGTTGCCGGAACCGGCACCGGGGCCGGTACCCCGGACGAAGCCGGACCGCCCCGAGAGGGCTGCGCCTTCTGCCGCATCGTGGCCGGGGTGGCCCCGGCCCAGGTGGTGCTGGCCGACGAGTGCTGTCTGGCCTTCCTCGACGTGCGCCCGCTGTTCCCGGGACACACCCTGATCGTGCCCCGGGAACATCACGAGACCCTGGGCGACCTCCCTCCCGGGCTGGTAGGCCCCTTGTTCACGCGCGTCCGCCGCCTGTCACAGGCCGTGGAGGAAGGCCTGGGCGCAGCCGGCAGCTTCGTGGCGTGCAACAACCGGGTGAGCCAGAGCGTGCCCCACGTGCACGTCCACGTCGTTCCCCGGAACCGCAAGGACGGTCTCCGGGGCTTCTTCTGGCCCCGCCAGGGCTACGAGGACGAGGCCCAGGCGGCCGAGGTCGCCGCCCGGCTGCGCCGGGCGCTGTCCGCTCAGCACGACGGAGAGGCCGCCCTAGGCTGAGCGGATGACGGAGGTGGCGGCGGCAGCACCGGTGGCCGTTGCCGACGGCCTACGGCCGCTGCACCCCAACCAGCTCCGGGTGTGGCGCCTCGGATGGGCCCTGGCGGCCCTGGCCCTGAGCGCCCTGGTGCTGGCCGCCGAGCTGGCGGCGGCGGCCGTGGCCGGCGCTCCTCAGCTGCCCGGACCGATGGGCACGGCCACGGTGGCCGTGGCCGTGGTGGCCGGGGCCCTGGTGTGGTGGCTTCCCCGCCTGGGCTACGACGCCTGGCGCTACCAGCTGGGCCCTTCGACCCTCGAACTGCGTCGGGGCGTGGTCATCCGCAGCCACACGGCCATCCCCTACTTCCGGGTGCAGCACATCGACATCACCCGCAGTCCCCTCGAGCGGGCCCTGGGCCTGTCCCAGCTCGTGGTCCGGACGGCGGCGGCCACCACCGACGCCCGGCTGCCGGGCATCGCCGCGGCCGACGCCGAGCGTCTTCGCGACGTCATCCTGGCCCGTACCGGTCGTGGCGACGCTGTCTGATCTCCAGGCGCCGGAGGCGTCCTCCACCGCTCCGGCTCCGTCGCCCCGGCGCCTGCACCCCATGAGCCCGGTTCTCGACGTGTCGGCGCTCGGGCGCCAGCTCCTGGCCCCCGCAGCGGTGGCCTTCAGCGCCGGAGGGCTGCGGCTGCTCGCTCTCGGGGTGGTGGTGGTGCTGGTCGTGCGGGTTTTGGCCTGGCGGCGGAGGACCTACGTCCTCGAGCGTGGGGTGCTGCGGGTCGACGGTGGCCTGCTCGTGCGCAGCCAGCAACTCGTGCCCTGCGAGCGCATCCAGCAGGTCAACCTGGTGCAGAAGCTGCGCCACCGGATGCTCAGCGTGGCCATTCTGGAGGTGCAGACGGCCGTGGGGGGCCCCGGTTCGGAGCTCCGCCTCGAGGTGTTGGCCTTCGCCGAGGCCGAGCGCCTGCGCACTGCCCTGCTGGCGGCCAAGGCCCGGGTGGTGCAGCGGCGATCGGCCGCCGGCGCCGGCGGTCGGGAGGAGGACGACGTCGCCACGGGCGCCGACGAGGGGGACGGGCACGTCGGGCAGGACCTCGATGTCGCGAGCGCGGGCGAGGGTGTCCGTCGTCCGAGAGGGCCGGAGTCGACGAACGAATCGCCGCAGGCGCCGCCCTGGGTTCCTGCCGCCTGGCCGGTGCTGGAACTGGGCTACCGCCAGTTGGCCGTGGCCGGCCTCACCGGGAAGGAGCTGCTCGTCGTCCTGGCCATCGTCCCCGCCACCGCCCAACTGGCGTCCGAGCTGCCCTGGCAGCCCTGGGACGACGTCCACCTCCCGGCCCTCGACGTCTTGGGCCCGACCCTGCTCGGGGCCCTGGCCCTGGGGTTCGTGGCGGTGTGGCTGGCCGGCGCCGCCGCGGTGTCCATCTTCGCCAACGCCGGCTACCGCCTGAACCTGGTGGGCGACGAGCTCCACCTGAGCCGGGGGCTGCTCGACCACCACGAGACGACCCTGCCCCTGTCCCGGGTGCAGGCCGTACGGGTGTCGGCGTCCCTGCACCGGCGGGTGCTCGGGCTGGTCTCGCTACGGCTCCAGAGTGCGGGCACCGGTGCCAACACCGAGGACACCCGTCTGGCCGTGCCCATCCTGGCGGCGGCCGACCTCGATCGAGTGCTGGCGCTGGTGTTGACCGGCGCCGGTCACTTCCCGGAGCTGCACCGACCGCCGCCGGCCGCTCTGCGCCGGGCCCTGGTCCGCCATGTGGTGCCGGTGGTGGCGGTGGCGCTCGGTGCCTCCGTGGTGGTCCGGCCGTGGGGCGCGCTGGCCTTCCTCGCCGTGCCCCTGGCGGCCGGCATGGGGATCGCGGCCTATCGCGGCCTCGGCCACGCCCTGGTCGACGGCTTCCTCGTCGCCCGGTCGGGCTCGTGGAACCGCCAGACCGTGGTGGTGCCCGTGGCCCGGTCGCAGAGCGCACGGGTCCAGGCCGGATGGTGGCAACGACGGGCGGGCCTGGCCTCGCTCCTCGTCGACCTGGCCGGGCCCGGCCCCCGACCCGTGGTGCGGGACGAGGCCTCGGGGGTGGCCGAGGACCTGATGGCGCGGGTGATGGCCGGTGTCGGCGGTGCCGGCTCCGTCAGCGGTGCCGCCGGCGACGACGCCGTCAGCGGTGCCGCCGGCGACGACGCTTCGCCCGCCCCGGGACCGGCGCCGCCGGCCGGGTAGCGTCGGGGCGTGCCGTACGCCCTCGCCCTGGCCGTCACGTGGGCGGTGGCGGCCGAGACGCCCACGACCGAGGTGCGACGGGTGGTGGGCGAACCGCTCCCCTCCTGGGTGGTGGTGGGCGCCGGCGTGGCCCTGTTCGTGTTCATCCTCGTCGCCGGCTTTGTGGCCCGGCGCCACCGCTGAGGGGCGGCGACAGGGGCTTCCCGGGGCGTAGGCCTGGGTCAAGGGCCCGAAGACCATGGTCCCCGACGGGCCCGGCGGAGGCGCCAGACCCCGATGACCGTTGCGACCACCACCCAGCCGGCGAGGAGCCAGACGTCACCCGGCCGCAGCAGGCCCTGGTACGCCTTGGTCACCACCACCACGGCCGAGAGGGTGACCAGGCCGGCGAGGAGGAGCAAAGCCCAGCGGCTGGGTTCTCGGTGTCGGCCCGAAGGCTGCCGGTCGAGGACCTCCCGCCACCACCGGGCTTCGTCACGGATGATCCAGGTCGCGCCGGCGCAGGCCACGGCGCCGAGGCCGATGGCGACCGGCTCCAGAACGATGATCCCCGTCACCACCAAGAACGGGCCGACGACGGCCAGCATGATCCCGTGCACGATCATGGGCCCTGCCGTGTGGCGGTTCGCAGAGGGGCGGGCCGAGCGGCCGACATGGGCACCCTCGAGAGGGTGACCGGAAACGGCGAGGGTGGCCGGGGGTCGACGGTCCCCGTTCCCGCCGACGATGCCGTGGGGTAGGGGTCGCGGGTGGCGTCGCGTTGGGAACGTCGGTTGGCCAAGTGGGACGCTTCCAACCAGGTGACGATGGAGAAGCACCGCGAGGTGGCGGGCGGGTCGTGGGAGGAGTTCAACGAACGAAACTTCCCCGGGCCCGCGTGGGCGTACGCCGTCAGCTTTCTGCCGGTGGTGGGGTGGGTCGGAACCCTCGCCATCGCCTGGGCCAAGTGGAGGCGTCGCCAGTCACCGTGAGAACATCCGCCTACCCCTGGCACGTCACACCTCAGGCGTTCGGGTGCGGCCGGGCCACATCGCCAGGGCGACGACGGTGACCGCAGTGGCCACCCCACCGACCAGGACCAGCGGCGGCGGCGCTGGAACCGTTCGTGTGGCTGGCTGCGGGTGCAACCCTTCCGGGTGGCCAGAGTGGGTACGACGACGAGGCGGCCAGGGCGGAATCAGGGCCGGCGGGTGATCACCACCTGGCGGCGAGCGCCGCCGTCGCCTCGTTCGATGCGCAGGGCCAGCTGGCCGTTGGCGAAGCTGGCCTCGGCCTGGCCACCGAAGCCGTCGGGGATCTCCACGCTGCGCTCGTAGGGCCCGTAGTGCCACTCGTGCAGCAGGTAGTCCTTCACCGCCTTGGTACGCATGTCGGCGGCGATGGTGGCCGTGCGCCCCTCGATGGTGACGGTGATGTCGTCGGCCATGACGCCCGGGAGCGGGGTGACCAGCACGAGGGCCTGTTCGGCCTCGTACATGTTGACCGGGACCATCTGGGGTCGGCCGGCCGCCGCTTCCTCGCCGCCGCTGTCGGACATGAGCTGTTCGTCGGATCCGGTTGCCATGCTGCGGCCCTACCCGCAGGGAGCGGGGCTGAGGCACGCCCCCCCGACGTGCCCCAGCCCGCATCCACTTCCCACGTCCGAGCGGAAGTCGGTCGGGCGAGGAACGCCGGACATCCTCGTCGCCCCGGTCGCCGATGTCAACGTTTCGCCTGTCGGTCCGACCGACGGGCCCCGCCCGGCCGCATCACACCCGCCCGATGTGCTTGAACGCCTCGCCCACCTCGACGCCGGCCAGCGCCCCCATGTCGGCCAGCTGGCCGTGCGTGCGCCGGCGGAAGGCGTCCACCTGGGCTTGGTCGCCAGGGTCGTCGATCTCGTGGGTGGAGCGGTACTGGCTGCGGTGCTCGAGCAGGGCGGCGACCTTGGCGTCCTCGTAGCCCGAGACCCCTTCGACGTGGTCCACCTCGTCGGCCTCCCACAACAACATGGCGTGGGGACGGTGGTGGGGGAGCTGCTGTTCGGGAAAGAAGTGCGGGTCCCGGGCGGCCACCACGCCCTCGACGGCCAACAGCCCGGCGTGGCGGTGGTCGGGGTGCAGGCGCCACCGCTTCCAGGGGTCGTGGCCGAGCACGACCTGGGGGCGGAGCCGGCGGATCCAGTAGGCGACCTCCCAGCGCTGCCGCAGGCCCGACTCCAGCTCCCCGTCGACCCAGCCGAGGAACACGCACTCGCCGGAGGCCCCGAGGGCCCGGGCGGCGGCTCGCTGCTCGGCCTGTCGTTCGACGACCAGGCGGGCGGTGTCGGTGGCGGGGTCCCACGAGCCTTTGGACCCGTCGGTGCAGACGAGGTGGTGGACCACACAACCCCCGGCCGCCCACTTGGCCAGGGTGGCCCCGCACCCGAACTCCACGTCGTCGGGGTGGGCGCCGATGGCCAGGGCCGCCTCGGGCCGGTCGAGATCTACCTGCACGGCAGGACCGGCCCGGCCGGGAGGAGGTCGGCGGGCACGTCGACGTCCCAGGCCAGCTCGGGGGCACGGCGCACGGCCACCGCCAGGCCGAGGCGTTCGGCCTCCCGCCGGTGGCGAAAGAAGGAGCTGGGGCCGTAGGCGAAGCGGAAGCCGGCCCCGGCGGGGACCACGGCCACGTTGGTGCCGTCGTCACGACGGTCGGGCACGAGAGTGACGCCCGGGCCCGGGGCCAGGTCGGCCAGGGAGCGGGCGTGGGGCAGGTCGCCGTGGGCCACGATCACCCGGGAGAAGCCCAGGCCGGCCAAGTGGGCCACCCCTGAGGCCACGGCCCCGTTCAGCCCGTGGTGCGCGGCCCAGACGACGGCTGCACCGTGCTCGGCGGCCCAGGCCGCCACCTCGGCATCGTCGCAGACCACACTGACCGGCAAGGGGGCGGCGACGGCCAGGACATGGGCGGCCATACGACGGGCGAGGTCGGCCCGGGCCCAGGGGTCCAGCGCGGGGGCCAGGCGCAGCTTGGCCCGGGAGAAGGCCTTGACCGGCACCAACACCGCTGCTCCCATGTGCCGGTGATTCTAGGGACCTAGGGTCGGCGCCCATGCGAGTGGCGGTGATCGGAGCCGGGTCGTGGGGCACGACGTTCGCCGCCCTCCGCTGCGCCAACGGCCCCACCTCCCTGTGGGCCCGCCGGCCGGAGCTGGCGGCGGAGGTCAACCGCGACCACACCAACGGCGTCTACCTCCCGGGGACGACCTTGCCGCCCACCCTTCGGGCCACGTCGGTCCTGGCCGACGCGGTCGCCGGTGCCGACGCCGTCGCCATCGCCGTACCCACCCAGGGCTTCCGAGCCGTCGTCGGCCAACTGGTCGCCTCCCTCCCGCCGGGGATCCCCGTGGTGAGCCTGGCCAAGGGCCTCGAGCACCACACCTACCGGCGCATGAGCGAGGTGGTGGCCGAGGTGCTGCCCGGGCGTGCGGTGGGGGTCCTGACCGGGCCCAACCTGGCGGGGGAGATCGTCCTCGGGCGACCCGCCGCCTCGGTGCTGGCCATGAGTGACGGGGATACCGCCACCGCCTTGCAGCACGCCTTTGGCACCGATGCCTTCCGCGTCTACACCAATGCCGACGTGGTCGGCTGTGAGATCGCCGGTGCCCTCAAGAACGTGGTGGCCATCGCCGCCGGGATGGCCGATGGCATGGACCTGGGCGACAACGCCCGGGCCGCCATCGTCACCCGTGGCCTGGCCGAGCTCACCCGCCTGGCTGTGGCCCTCGGTGGTGATCCCCGCACCTGCGCCGGATTGGCCGGCCTGGGCGACCTGGTGGTGACCTGCAGCAGCGCCAAGAGCCGCAACCACCAGGTCGGGGTGGCTTTGGGCCAGGGTCGGGCCCCGGCCGAGGTGGTGGCCGAGTTGCACATGGTGGCCGAGGGGGTCGAGGGCGCTCGGGTGGTGTGCGAGCTCGGCGCTGAGCTCGGGATCGAGGTTCCCATCGCTCAGCAGACCGCCGCCGTCTGCGCCGGGCGGATGACCGCCGCCGCTGCGCTCGACGCGCTCATGCAGCGCCAACCCCGGTCCGAGCTCCACGGCCTCGACTGATGAGCCGGGAGCGCAGTGACCGGCCCATTCCTCCGCCAGACTGTACCGGTGAGGATTGCCCTCGGTGCCGATGACCCGGCCCCACTGTGCGAGGCGGTACGAGCCCGCCTGGAGGAGATGGGCCACGAGGTGGTCGTCGTCACCGAGCACGCGCCCTGGCCCGACGCCGGACGCCAGGTGGGAGAGGCGGTGGCGTCGGGTGGGGCCGATCGGGGGGTGGTGTGCTGTTGGACGGGGACCGGCGTGTCGATCGCGGCCAACAAGGTGGCGGGCGTACGGGCGGCGCTGTGCACCGACGCCGAGACCGCCCGCGGGGCGCGACGTTGGAACGACGCCAACGTCCTGGCCCTCGGTGTGCGACTGACGTCGACCGAGGTGGCGGCCGAGATGCTCGAGGCCTTCCTCACCACGCCGGCCGACGCCGGAGAGGCTGCGACCTTGGCCCGGCTGGTTCGGTGATGCCATCCGCTCCGGCTCTATGCTGCGTAGAGGGCGTGGAGGGGTAAGGTCCACCAGCAGGGCGGGGAAGGATCTGACCGTCTCGACAGGAGAAGCTTCGGGGGGAGTGAGGGTGGCCAAGGCCGGTAGTGGCGCGGAGGACGAGGATCTCGTCCAGCTCTACCTGAACGACATCGGGCGGCACCCGCTGCTGACCAAGAAGGACGAGGCCCGCCTGGGTGCGGCCATCCGTGCCGGCCGGGCCGCGACCGAGGAGCTGGCCTCCGGGCCGCTCCCCCCTCCGAAACGCCGCCGGGAGCTGATGAAGCTGGCCCGGGCCGGCGAGGAGGCGGGCCTCACCTTCGTCAAGAGCAACCTTCGCCTGGTGGTGTCCATCGCCAAGCGCTACCCCACGTCCGGGCTTCCCCTGCTCGATCTCATCCAGGAAGGCAACTTCGGCCTCATCCACGCCGTGGAGAAGTTCGATCCCAGCAAGGGGTTCAAGTTCTCCACCTACGCCACCTGGTGGATCCGCCAGGCCATCGGTCGGGGCATCGCCAACACGGGTCGGGCCATTCGCCTGCCGGTCCACGCCAACGACCAACTGGTCGGCCTGCGTATCGAGAGCGTCGCTTTCGAGGTGCGCCACGGCCGAGCGCCCCGCAGCGACGAGCTGGCCGAGTCGCTCGGGCTCTCGCAGCGCAAGGTGGAGGAACTGCTGCCCTACCTCCAGGATCCCATGTCGCTGTCGGAACCGCTCAGCGACGGCGAGCGGGAGCTGGGCGACCTGGTCGAGGACAGGTCGGCCGAAGCGCCCGACCAGCAGGTGTTCGCCTCCATGCTCCCGGCCCAGGTGACGGAGCTGCTGGCCGGTCTCGACGCCCGGGAGCGGGACATCCTCTGCCTGCGCTACGGCCTCGACCGGGGTCGGCCCCGGACCCTCGAAGAGGTGTCGCAGCGCTTCGATCTCACCCGCGAGGGCGTCCGCCAGGTGGAGGCCAAGGCCTTGCTCAAGCTCCGCCGTCGGGCCGTTCGGGGCGAACGCGACCTTCTCACCGCCTAGGCGTTAGAGGCGCTGGACCCGACCTCGTCCCGAACCCACCGGCGGACTGGCCAGGGGTGCCCCGCTTGGGACCGGCAGGGGAGCCATGGGGCGCGATTGGGTAACGTCCCGGCCATGAACACCCGAACGATTGCCGTCATTGCGTTGATCATCGCCGTCATCGTGCTGCTCTTCGTCCTCGGCGTCCTCTAAGCCGGCACCGTCCAGGCCGACGCTGGTCTGGACCGGCCGTGGAACCCGGGCTGCTCCGCGACGTCCTCACCCTGGCGGTGGGTCTGTGCAGTGGGGTGCTCTCCGGAGCGTTCGGCGTCGGCGGTGCCATCATCTCCACCCCCGGCATCCGCGTGCTGGGCGTGAGCCCCTTGGTGGCCGTGGGTACGACGCTGCCGGCCATCATTCCCAGCGCCGTCAGCGGCGGCCTCCGCTACCGGCGGGAGGGCCTCCTCGATTGGCGGGCCCTGCGCTGGGTGGTCCCGGCCGGACTCCTCGCCTCGGTCGGGGGGGCGCTGTTGTCGGGCCTGGTCCCCGGTGAGGGCCACCTGTTGCAACTGGCCACCGCCGCCCTCCTGGGCTTCAGCGCGTGGCGGATGGCGTCGGACCGGCCCACTCCGGCCGGCGACGAGCCCGCCGGCCACGACGAGGGGGAAGCTGGGCAGCGGGCGGCAACGCCGGCGAGCCAGACGGTGCGCCTGGCCGCCGTCGGCCTGCTCGCCGGCGGCCTGTCCGGGTTGCTGGGCATCGGCGGGGGCACCGTCCTGGTCCCCGGCCTCACCCAGGTGGGCGGGCTCTCGCTCCGGTCATCGGTGGCCACGTCGCTCGTGTGCACGGGGATCTTCGCCGTGCCCGGCAGCGTGACCCATGCGCTCCTGGACAACGTCGACTGGCGGGTGGCGCTGCTGCTGGCCGCGACCGTGGTTCCCGGAGCCCGTCTCGGGGCGGCCGCCTCCTTGCGGCTCGGGGATCGCCACCTGGCCGGGGCCGTCGCCGGCTTCCTCGGGTTGATCGCCGTGGCCTACGGGGCGGGTGAGCTGGCCGCGATCTTCTCGTGAGGGCCCCATGGTCGCGGAGTGCCCGAAGCTCAGGGTGCGAGGTGCCGGGCCCGGGTGAACACCGCGTCGAACATCGCTTCGGTCAGGACGCCGGTGAAGGTGTTCTGCTGGCTGGGGTGGTAGGAGCAGACCAGCGTGGTGCCGTCCGGCAGCGTCGCCTCGGCGCCGTGGCCGAACCGGGGCCGGGGGCGCAGGCCGACCTGGTTCATCACCACCTGGGCGGCGAAGGCGCCGAGGGCCACCACCACCCTCAAGTCGCGCAGCAGCGCCCGCTCCCGGGCCAGGTAGGGCAGGCAGGTGTCGCGTTCGGTCGGGGTGGGCCGATTGGCCGGTGGGGCACAGCGCACGGCCGCGCTGACCCAGGCGCCGGCCAGGGCCAGGCCGTCGTCCTGGTGCTCACTGGTGGGCTGGTTGGCGTAGCCGGCCCGGTGCAGGGCCCGGAACACCCAGTCGCCCGAGCGGTCGCCGGTGAAGACCCGCCCGGTGCGGTTCCCCCCGTGGGCAGCCGGTGCCAGGCCCACCACCAGGAGTCGGGCGGCGGGATCGCCGAAGCCGGGCACGGGCCGGCCCCAGTACTCCTCGTGGCGGTAAGCCGCCCGCTTGTCCATGGCCACCTGTTCCCGCCAGGCGACCAGGCGGGGACAGGCCCGGCATGCGGTGACCTCGGCGGTCACCTGAGCGAGCGAATCGGGCTCCGGTGCAGGCATGGGCCACCACGGTAGGTTGGCCGCCATCGCTTCTCGAAGCCGTGCCCCCAAGGCGCCCCCCGCCACCGTCGTGGTCCTCGTCCGCCACGGCCAGACGCCCACCACCGGGTCGGTCCTGCCCGGCCGGGCGACGGGGCTGCACCTGGCCGAGGCGGGCACTGCCCAGGCCCAGGTCGTGGCCGAGCGCCTGGCCGCGCTCGACCGGGTCGACGCCGTGTACGCCTCCCCCCTGGAGCGGGCCCGGGAGACGGCCAAGCCCATCGCCAGGGCCCGTGGCCTCAAGGTCAGGGTCGATCGGGGGCTGCTGGAGTGTGACTTCGGCGAGTGGACCGGGCACACGCTCAAGGAGCTGGGCAAGCTGCCCGAGTGGGCCACGGTCCAGCGCTACCCGAGCGGCTTCCGCTTTCCCGGCGGGGAGTCCTTCCGGGAGATGCAGGTGCGCATCGTCACGGCCCTGTCCCGCCTCGTCGAGCGCCACCGGGGCGGCGTGGTGGTGGCCGTGTCCCATGCCGATCCCATCAAGGCGGCGGTGGCCGACGCCCTCGGCACCCACCTCGACCTCTTCCAGCGCATCCTCATCTCCCCGTGCTCGGCCACCACCGTCAGCTACGGGCCGGGCGGCCCCATGGTGCTGAACGTCAACTCGGTGACCGGCGCCCTCCCCGGGTCCTCCTCCTCCCAGGCGTGAGCAGCTCCTACGACCTCCCCGAGGTCGACCGCTTCACTGCCGGCACCGTGGGTGAGCCCGGAGCCCGGGTCTTCTACCTCCAGGTTGCGGCCGCCGGCCAGGTGGTCAGCCTGCGGCTGGAGAAGGCCCAGGTGGCGGCCTTGGCCGGCTACCTGGCCGAGCTGCTGGCCGACCTTCCCACCCCGGCCCCCGAGGAGATCCCCGACCAGAGCGAACTGGTGGAACCGGTGCTGGCCGAGTGGGTGGTGGGCCAGTTGGGCGTGGCCTTCGACGAAGGGCGCGACCGCTTCGTGATACGGGCCGACGAGGTCGCTGCCGACGACGACGAGGAGGCGGGAGGAGAGGTGGCCACCGGCGGGGGGTCGGCCCGCTTCGCAGTCACCCGTCCCCAGGTGGCCGGCTTTGTCGTCCGGGCCGCCGCCCTGGTCGTCGCCGGGCGCCCACCGTGCCCACTGTGCCGGCGGCCGTTGGATCGCGGGGGGCACGTGTGCGTCAAGACCAACGGACACAAGCCCACCTGAGCCTGCTCGCCGAAGGTGAGCTCGAGCTCAAGGGGCGCATGCCCTGGAGCTCGAACCAGACCTTCCTGGTGGAGCTGGCTCGGGGGGACGAAGCCCTGCTCGGCGTGTACAAGCCGGGCCGGGGTGAGCGGCCGCTGTGGGACTTCCCCGGCGGCCTCTACCGTCGGGAGGTGGCGGCCTGGGTGTTGTCGGAGCTGTTGGGTTGGGGGATCGTGCCCGAGACGGTGCTGCGGAACGGGCCACTCGGCGAGGGGTCGGTGCAGCGCTTCGTGGCCGCCGACTTCACCCAGCACTACTTCACGCTCTATGAGGATCCGGCCCGCCACGAGGCCCTGAGGACCATCTGCGCGTTCGACCTGGTGGCCAACAACACCGACCGCAAGAGCGGCCACTGTCTGTTGGCCGACGGGCAACTGTGGGCCATCGACAACGGGCTGTGCTTCCACCCCTCGCCCAAGGTCCGCACCGTGATCTGGGAGTTCGGAGGCGAGGCCGTGCCCGACATCCTGTTGGCCGGCGTCGAGCAGCTCCTCAGCCGGCTCCCCGGGGGACTCGTGGTTTTGATGGGCGACGACGAGTTGGCCGGAGTGCGCAGGCGGGCCGAGTGGCTGTTGCGCACGGCCACCTTCCCCGAGCCCGACCCCACGGAGCACTGTTATCCCTGGCCCCTGGTGTGAGCGCCCCGGGTCTCGACGCCGCCCTGGCCGCGGGTGACCTCGACGAGCTGCTGCGCTGGGTCGACCGGCTGTGCGAGGCCCGGGACTGGGACGCGCTCGTGCACCTGGGCCAACGCAGCCGGGCCGCCTTCGCCGCCAGCGGGCGCCAGCTGTGGCCCATCGTCAGCCAGGTGGAGTACCGCCTGGCCCTGGAGGCGCCACCGGCGTGGGCCGCGTCGGTGCTGGTGGAGGGAACGGGTCGCTTCGCCCTGGGCCCCCTGCCGGAGGTGGCGGCCTCCACCCACACCTGGGCCGAGCTGGCTCCCCACGTGGTCGCCGGGCCGGCCGCGGGGTTGACGGCCCATGAACGGGTGGTGCGGGGGGAGGACCTGAGCGCCGCCGAAGGGGTGGGCCTCGGGGTGTTGGAGGTCCCCGGGCACCTGTCGCCGTGGGAGCCGGCGTACGCGGTGGCCACCTACCGGGCCGACCAAGCCGAGTTCCCGGCCCCACCGCCACCCGGGCTGACGGCGCTCGAGCCGTCCCGACGGGCGCCGGTGGCCGACATCGCGGTCGACGACCTGGAAGGCTGCGCCGCCCTACGGGCCTTGGTGGAGCGCTGGGTGGTGGAGTCCGACGGGGTGGTCGAAGTGGTGGCCGTCCGGGGCCCCGCCGAGGATGCCGTGGCCTCGCTGGCCGGCGGTGCCGGGGCCGTCCGGGGCCTCGAGGTCGCCGCCGACGCGGCCCTGGCCGCCATGGCCTGGGCCGGGGCCAGTGGGGGCGCTCACGGCCGGCGCCGGGGGGCGGCGGTCGGTCGATTCGGGGCCTGGTGGGCGCTGGCGGCGGTGGCCGGCCTCCTCGACGAGTGGCCGGTGCCACCCGAGCGGTTGGCGGAGGCGGCCGCCGAGCTGCGCTGGCTCCTCTGGGCGCCGCCCTCCACCCCCACCGGCTGGTCGCTCCACCTCGCCGTCGAAGACCCTGACGACGGCCTGGCCTGGGCCATCGCCGCAACCGACCCGGGGCCGCACCTCGGCCGGGCCATCTAGGGTTGGGCCCGTGCGTGCCGCCGGCGGGTTGGCCTTCGGGTTGTTCTTCTTCGTGATGGGGGCCGTCTCGATCGGGGCGTTCGTGTTCTGGATCCTCAAGATCGTCGAGGTGGCCGGTCTCCCCGACCACCAGTACCGGGCGGCGGGAACGGAGAAGCTCACGTGGGTTCTGGTGGTCGTCCTGGCCGGCGCCATCGGTGCGCTCGTCTGGCAGTTGGCCAAGCGTCGAGAGGTCCTCGATGTCGCCGGCCTGGCTTTGATGCCGGGCCCGGGCTGGTACCCCGAGCCGGGCACCCGGACACTGCGCTGGTGGGACGGCTTCACCTGGACCGAGCACCGCCAGGGGTCGCCCTAAAGAGGCTGCGCCGATAGGCGCCGCCGTGGCCCGAGCGGCCCGCCGGCGAAGCCGGCAAGAGCGGGAAACACAGCCTCGCTCTCGGCGGCGAAGCCGCCGAGCCTGAGAAACGCCTGCCTATCCGCTGAACGACTGAGCCTCGGGACCCGCAGCCGGCCCCGGATCAGCGGCCGCCGGCCACGTCGAGGAGGGCACCGGTGACGTAGGACGCCTCCGGCGAACAGAGCCAGACGATGGCTTCGGCCACCTCCTCCGGCTCGCCGCCCCGCTGCATGGGGACGCCGGCCCGGAGCCCTTCCACCCGCTCGGGCTGTCCGCCGCTGGCGTGGATGTCGGTGCGGATCAGGCCGGGACGCACGGCGTTGACCCGGATGCCCTCGCCGGCGACCTCCTTGGCCAGCCCCAGCGTCATGGTGTCGAGCGCACCCTTGGAGGCGGCGTAGTCGACGTACTCACCGGGGCTCCCGAGGCGGGCCGCGGCGGAGGAAACGTTGACGATCGAGCCACCGGGCCCACCCCCGTTCGTCGACATCCGGTGCACGGCCCGAGCGGCGCACAGGAAGGGCCCGATCACATTGACCGAGAACATCCGGGCCAGCCGTTCGAGGCCCATCTGGTCGACCCGGGCCTGCACGTCGACCACCCCGGCGTTGTTGACCAGGGCTCCGAGGGGCCCCATGTCCTCGGCGGCGGCGAACAGCCCGGCCACGTCCTCCTCGTCGGTCACGTCGACCGCCACCGCCGCCGCGGCAACCCCCAGGTCCCGACATCGGCCCACGACACCTCGGGCGCCGTCGGCGTCGTGTCGGTAGCCGACGGACACCGCCCAACCCCGGCGGGCGAAGGCCAGTGCCGTCGCCGCCCCGATACCCCGACTGCCTCCGGTGACGACGACGACGCCCGGCACGGCAGGGCGCCTTCAGGCGCAGGTGGCGCAGATGCCGATGAGATCGAGTCGGTGGTTCTCCGGCGTGAACCCGGTCGTGGTCGAGACGTCGGTGATGGCCCGGGCGAGGGTGCGTTCCACCTGGGCCGAGGCGGTGAAGTCCTCAACGCCGCCACACGCCGAGCAGATGAGGTGGTGGTGGTGATGGGTGAGGTCCTCGGCCAACTCGTAACGGGAGAAGTCGTCGGTGGTGACCACCCGGTGGACGGCGCCCGCCTGGGTGAGCACCGCCAGGTTTCGGTACACCGAGCTCTGGGCCAACCCGCGGTCGAGGACGAGCACATCGGGGATGGACAGCGGGTGACGGGACTCGACCAGGAGGGCGACGAGCGCCCGGCGCTGGCGGGTGTAGCGCTGGCCCACCCCGCGGAGGCGTTCGGCGACGGTGGTGTGGAGCTCGTCGGACATGGTGGTCACGGTACCAGCCATGGTGAGAATCAGTGAGAACTCCCACCGTGAGGGCCGGAAAGAAATTACCTGGGCCGTTGGAGTGAGGAACCCCTAGGTCAATCGCCCTGAGATGCCCAGGTAGTTTCCTCCCGGGTCCTGACCAGCACGTCGCCCGCCGGGTGGGTACCTTGCCGCGACGATGCTCTCCCGCCCCCGCACCTCGGTGTCGTTGCTGTTGGTGGCCCTCCTCTCGTCGGCGTGTGCCGACGCGGCGGGGAACCAGGCCATGCAGCGGGCGGCCGCCGACGGGCGGGTGATCACCTCACCGGCGACGGCGCCTCCCCCCAGTCCGTCGCCGTCCACGTCTGTCCCTCCGTCGAGCACGACCGTGCCACCGGTGGCCACCACGTTGGTCCCGATCAACACCATGCCGGCGCCGTCCACTCCGGCCGAGCCGTCGCTCCCGACCCCGCCCGCCCCGCCTCCGGCACCCCGGACGATCACCGAACAGGCGTGGACCCCGTTCGCCACCGTCGGGGGGATCACCTTGGTCCATCCGGCCACCAGGGTGGAGCGGGTGGGCTTCCACCAGTCCAACCACGACGGGGCCCGCCAGCTCGACGTCCTGGGCAGCGCAGTGTCGCCGGTGACGATGGAGGCCCGCAGCCGCCCGACCTCTGACCGCACCGCCGCCGATGTGGTGGTCGACCCGGTCGCCGAGATCCGCTCGCCGGTGACCGGCCGGGTGCTCAGGTCGGGGACCTACGTGCTGTACTGCGACTACTCCGACGACTACCTGGTCGTCGAGCCCGACCAGCATCCGGGGTGGGAGGTCAAGCTCCTCCACATCAGCGGGGTGCAAGTGGGGCCGGGCGATCGGGTGGTGGCCGGTGAAACCCTGGTCGCCCCCCGGGCCACGCAGCTCCCGTTCCAGTCCCAGGTCGACGAGGTGGGCGGCCACGACCCGGCCTGGCCCCACGTGCACATCGAGGTCGTCGACCCCGCCATCCCCGATCAGCCGTCCCCCGGCGGTGGTTGCGACTGAGGCCCACCACCGAGGCCGCGACCCGGCCGGGTCAGGCGACCGTGGACTCCACCCGCACGAGCCGGTCACGGTAGTAGGCCTCCATGGCGTCGTTGGCGGCCCGGATGCCGGCCAGGGCGTCGACCACCGCGGGCCAGGCGGGCCCGGGGACCGCGGTGTAGAGCTCTTCGTCCCGAAGCCCGGTGGAGATGCGGTTCCCGGCGCAACCCAGCGTGAGCGCGGTTCGGCCCGACTGCATGGCCAGGGGCAGCACGGCGCAGCCCGGCCGCCCGGCCGTGGGTGCCGTCAGAGGCGACACCCCGGCCCGCAGGGCCGCCTCGTGGACCAACATGGCCTGGCCCGGGGTGGAGGCCACGACCACCACGTCGGCGGCAAAGGGCACCGACCCGGCCGGCCCGTAGGCGACGTAACGGGGCGCCTCGGCCACCACCGGGATCGACGGGACCTCGGCGGGATCGACGTAGCCGGTCGCGGCCATGAGCTCCAGGGCGTCGCCCAACTCGGCGGCTCGCTCCTCGGGCAGGGCCATCCCGTGGACGTGGACGCCCACGGCGCAGTGGTGATGGTCGGCCGGCTCGGTGTAGAAGGTCCGCCCTGCTCGGGCCTGTCGCCAGAAGGCGCACCCGGCCGCCACCGGGCCGCCGTCCCACGGCGCCACCCCCGCGGGAGGCTGGGCCAGGAAGGCGATGGCCACGGGCTCGCCCTCGAGGCCCAGGGTCCGGTGGGTGACGGGTGCTTCAGCCATGTCCCCATCCTCGCACGGGGAGGCCACCAGCGTGTCGGACGCCCGCGCCGGCGTGGGTCGATGGTGGCCGATCGCTACCGTGGGGACGGTGCAGACGTCGGACGCCCCGCTCGCCGGGAGGCGCATCGGCATCACCGCCGACCGCAAGGGAAGCGAGCAGGCCGACCTCTTCCGTCGCCGGGGCGCCGACGTGGTCCACGGGCCCACCATGGTCACCGTCGATCTCTCGGCCGAGGAGCCCCTCCGGTCGGCCACCGCCGCCCTGGTGGCCCAGCCCCCCGACTACGTGGTGGTGACCACGGGGATGGGCCTGCGCCTGTGGCTGGAGGCGGCGGCCGGATGGGGCGCCGGGGACGACCTGCGAGCGGCCCTCGGGTCGGGCGCCATCGTGGCCCGAGGAGCCAAGGCGGCCTCGGCGGTGCGCCGGGCCGGGCTGGAGGTGGCGTGGCGGGCACCGGGCGAGACCATGGACGAGGTCGTGGACCACCTCGCCGGTGCCGTGGCCGGGTCCCCGCGGCCACGGGTGGCCCTGCAGCTGTTCGAGCCCGGTGACCATCCGTCGACCGGCGCCTTGCGGGCGCTGGCGGGTGCGCTGGTGGAGGTGCCCGTCTACCGCTGGCGGCTGCCCGACGACGTCGGTCCGGCCCTGGCCCTCATCGACGCCACCATCGGTGGCCAGCTCGACGCCGTCACCTTCACCAGCCAGCCGGCGGTCCGCCACCTCGTGCGCATCGCCGGCGACGCCGGTCGGGCCGAGGAGCTCCTCGCCGCGCTGAACGGGCCCGTGTTGGCGGCCTGCATCGGCCCCGTGTGCGCGGCGGCGGCCACCGAGGTGGGCATCGAGCACCCCGTGTGGCCGGAGCCTCCCGGCTGCCGGCCATGGCCCGGACAGGTCACCGAGCACCTGGCCCAGAACCGGGGGCCACGGCCAAATCCCTGAGAAACCTGATTGGTTTGGTCGACTATTGGTAGGGTGGGGGGGTGCGACTGAGCGAGCCCCCCGTGGCCCCGCCCGCCGACCCGGCGGCCCTGGCCGACATCGACAAGTTCGAGCGGATGCTGGCGTCCTATCTGGCCGGTGATCTCGACGAGGACCGCTTCCGGATCTTCCGCCTGAACAACGGCATCTACGGCCAGCGCCAGGGCGGCCACAACCAGATGGTGCGGGTCAAGGTCCCCTACGGGTCGCTGCGCCCGAGCAGCTGGACATGATGGCCCGCATCGCCGAGGAGTACTCCCGGGGATGGGGCCACATCACCACCCGCCAGAACATCCAGTTCCACTTCGTGCAGCTGGAGCGGATGCCCGACGTGCTCCGGGAGCTGGCCAGCGTGGGGCTGACCACCCGGGAGGCGTGCGGCGACACGGTGCGCAACGTGGTCGGTTGCCACCTGGCCGGGGCCTGCCCCTACGAGGTGCTCGACATCAGCCCCTGGGCCGAGGCCACCTACCGCCACTTCCTGCGCCACCCCTACGCCCAGCGCATGCCCCGCAAGTTCAAGATCAACTTCTCGGGCTGCGCCACCGACTGCGGCCAGGCCATGTTCAACGACATCGGCGTGGTAGCCGTCAGCCGGCCCCGGCCCGACGGCACCGTGGAGCCGGGCTTTCGGGTCTTCATCGCCGGCGGCCTGGGGGCCAACCCCCACCCGGCCCAGGCCCTGGAGGACTTCACCTCCCGGGAGGACCTCATGCTCACCCTCGAGGCCACCCTGCGCACCTTCGACCACTACGGCAACCGGGACAACAAGCTGCGGGCCCGCATGAAGTGGCTGGTCGACACCATGGGCATCGAGGAGCTGCGCACGCGCATCCTCAAGGAGCGCCAGCTGCTCCACGCCTCGTCGTCGGCACCCGAGGGCCTCCCCGAGCAGGTGGCCACCTCCGGCGACGAGCCGGCCGGCGTCTCCGGCGCGGTCAGCCCCACCCCCATGGGCTGGGGGACCAACGTCGAGCTGCGCCGGAGCGACCGCTACGGACGTTGGGACGACGCCAACGTGGTGCGGGGCGCGGCCAAGGGCACGGTGTCGGCCATGGCCTACGCCCGCCTGGGTGACATCACCGCCGATCAGTTCCGGGCCCTGGCCTCCATCCAGCGGGAGCTGGGGGCCGAGGTGCGCGTCACCAACCGCCAGAACCTGGTGTACCGCAACCTCACCGAGGAGCAGCTCCCCACCCTGCACGCCCGCCTGGAGGGCCTGGGCATGGCCGAGCCCGGCGCCGAGCTGGCCCGTGACGTGGTGAGCTGCCCCGGGGCCGACACCTGCAACCTGGCCGTCACCCAGTCCCGGGGGCTGGCCGACGAGATCGGCCGAGCCCTGGAGGAGGCCGGGCTGGCCGACCTCGGCGGGGTGCGCATCAACATCTCGGGGTGCACCAACTCCTGTGGCCAGCACCACGTGGCCGACATCGGCTTCGTGGGGGTCGAGCGCCGGGCCTACGGCCGCTCGGCGCCCGGCTACCAGATGATGCTGGGTGGCTACTTGGGCCAGACCGAGGTGGAGTTCGGGCGCAAGGCCCGGCGGTTGCCGGCCAAGGCCGCGGGTGCGGCCACGGTGCGGGTGGTGGGCCGCTTCGCCGCCGAGCGCAGCCCCGGGGAGTCCTTTGCCAGTTGGCTCGAGCGAGCCGGGGGAGCCGGCGCGGTGGGTGCCACCCTGGCCGACCTCGACGTCTTCCCCACTCCCGAAGAGGACCCCAGCTTCTTCGTCGACTTCGACGAGACCGGCCCCTACGTGAGCGAGGTCGGCGCCGGGGAGTGCATGGGCTCGTGACCGACACCGTCGTCAACCTCCGCGTGTCGTCGCCGACGGCATCAGCCGACCTGGCGTCGTTCACGTCCGCGGACCTGGCGGAGATCAGCGCCGGCTTGGAGACGGCGACGGCCAGCGAGATCGTGGCCTGGGCCGTCGAGCGGTTCCACCCCAACCTCAGCCTCACCTCGTCGATGACCGACGCCGTGCTCATCGACCTGGCCATGCGGGTCGAGCCGTCGATCGAGGTCGTGTTCATCGACACCGGCTACCACTTCCCCGAGACCCTCGAGACGATGGAGCGGGTCCGCCGTCACTACGGGCTGAACCTCAAGGTCATGACCGTGGCACCGCATGACCAGGAGCTGTGGCGGGTCGACCCCGAGAACTGCTGCTCGGCACTGAAGGTGGGCCAGCTCGACCGGGCGTTGGCGGGCAAGGCGGCGTGGATGAGCGGTCTGCGTCGGGCCGAGTCGCCCAGCCGGGCGTCGGCCCCGGTCGTGGCCCACGACGTGCGCGGCCTGGTCAAGATCAACCCGTTGGCCACCTGGGACGACGACGACGTGGCCCGCTACGTCGCCGACCACGACGTGCCCGTCAACCCGCTGCTCCGCCAGGGCTACCGCTCGATCGGCTGCGCCCCGTGCACCGCCCCCGCCGAGAAGGACGCCGATGCCCGCTCGGGCCGCTGGCAGGGCAGTGAGAAGACCGAGTGCGGGCTGCACCTGTAGATCTCGCCCACCTTCTGGCTCGCCTCGCTCGCCGGCCCGCCAGCCAGAAGGGGCGCCTTGGGTGCCCTCGTGGCCGGCGGCCGGGCCTCGGCGCCTTTGGCGCCTCGGTCGGCGCAGCTGAAGGGACGGAGGCCTAGTGGCCTCGTTCGGCTACCCCGTTTGCCTGGAGCTCGGTGGCCGGCGCTGTGTCGTCATCGGCGGGGGCACCGTTGCCGAGCAGAAGGTTCGCGGGCTGCTCGACGGTGGGGGCGATGTGGTGGTGATCGCCGGTGAGGTGACGCCCGGACTGGAGCGACTGGCGGGCGAGGGCGCGCTCGAGATCGTGCGCCGGGACTACGCCCGGGGTGACCTCGACGGGGCCTTTGTGGCCATCGCTGCGACTGACGACCCGGACGTCAACGCGGCGGTGCACGAGGAGGGGACGGCGGCGCGGGTGCTGGTCAACAGCGTGGACGACATCGCCCACTGCCACTTCTCGGTGCCGTCGACCGTGCGCCGGGGTGAGCTCACCGTGGCCGTCTCCACGGGGGGCAAGGCGCCGGCGCTGTCCAAGAAGCTGCGCAAGACGTTGTCGGCCCGCCTCGGCCCCGAGTACGCCGACCTGGTGGAGGTGGTGGGCGAGGTCCGCACCACAGCCCGGCCCGAGCGGGCGCGGGTCGACTTCGAGACCTGGGCGGCTCGTTGGGAGCTGGGTCTGGACGACGACGTGATGGCCCTGGTCGTCGACGGCCGGCTCGACGAGGCCCGGAGCCGGCTGCTGGCCGTCCTGGCCGGTGACGTGGGCCCACGCCCCCTGGCGGACGGGCCCCCGGTTGGCTCGTGAGCTTGTGAAGCGCACCAGGCCATCGGTAGGTTGGTGACGTGAAGGCCCTCCGACCCCGCCGCCGCATCCCGGAGGCCACGGTCGCCCGCCTGCCCGTGTACCTCCGCAGCCTGCTCGAGCTCGCCGGCGTGGACACGGTGACCATCTCCTCGGAGCGCCTGGCCGAGATGGCCGGGGTCAACGCGGCCAAGGTGCGCAAGGACCTGTCCTACCTGGGCTCCTACGGCACTCGGGGCGTGGGCTACGACGTCGAGTTCCTGTTGTTCCAGATGAGCCGGGAGCTGGGCCTCACCCAGGCCTGGCCCGTGGTCATCGTCGGGGTGGGGAACCTGGGCCACGCCCTGGCCAACTACGGCGGCTTCGGCGAGCGGGGGTTCCCCGTCGGCGCCCTGGTCGACGCCGATCCGGCCAAGGTGGGAGAGCGGGTGGGTGAGCTGGTCATTCGCAGCGTCGAGGAGCTACCCACGGTCGTCGCCGAGCTGGGGCCGTCGATCGGCGTGGTGGCCACGCCGGCGTCGGTGGCCCAGGAGGTGGTCGACCAACTGGTGGCCGCCGGCGTGCGCTCCATCCTCAACTTCGCGCCCACGATGGTGACGGTGCCGGCCGACGTCTCGCTGCGCAAGGTCGATCTCGCCGTGGAGCTGCAGATCCTCAGCTTCTACCAGCAGCGGCGCAGCCCGCTCGTGGCGCCCGCCGTCCCCGCCCCGATCGACGCCGAGGAGGTCGCTGCCGGCGGGAACGAGCGCTCGCCGGGCATGGTGGCCGCCCCGCTCTCCGTGGCCGCCGACACCCCCTCCTGATGGGTGAGCGCCCGGCGGTGAGTTGGCACATGTCTCTCAGGTCGGAGAGGCTGCAACCGGTCGAGCGAGCAGAGCCAGGACGAGAGCGAAGGGAGGCCCGGACCAGGTGTCGGTGATCGTCGTCGGGCTCAACCACCGCAGCGTGTCCCTCGAGGTGCTCGAGCGCATGACCGTGCCCCAGCCCCGTATGGCCAAGGCGCTCCACGATCTCATGGGGCGCGACGACCTCTCCGAGGCCGTGGTGCTGTCCACCTGCAACCGCACCGAGATCTACGCCCACGCCGAGCGCTTCCACGGTGCGGTGGGCGACGTACGCGACTTCCTCTCCGAGCTGGGCGCCCTGGCCCCCGAGGAGTTCGCCGATCACCTCTACCAGTTCCACGACGCCGGAGCCGTGGCCCACCTGTTCACCGTGGCCGCCGGGGTTGACTCGGCGGTGCTGGGCGAGACCGAGATCCTCCGACAGGTCAAGGGCGCGTGGGACCTGGCCTCGGCCGAGGGCGCCACCGGACCGGTGCTCAACATGCTCTTCCGCCACGCCCTGGAGGTGGGCAAGCGGGTGCGCACCGAGACGGCCATCTCCCGGCACATCACCTCCCTCTCCCAGGCCGCCGTCGCGCTGGCCGCCGAGCGCCTCGGCTCCCTGGCCGGGCGTCGGGTCCTCGTCCTCGGCGCGGGCGAGACGGGCGAGCGGATGGTGGCCTCGTTGGCCCAGGCCGGCGTGGCCGAGGTGCTGGTGGCCAACCGGACCTGGGAGCGGGCCGAAGCCCTGGCCAACCGGGTGGGGGGCCGGGCCCTCGGACTGGTCCACGTCCCCGCCGCCCTGGTCGAGGTCGATCTGTTGTTGACGTCCACCGGCGCCTCCTCGGTCCTGGTCGACCACGGTGACCTGGAAGGTGTGGTGGCCGCCCGGGGCGGGCGTCCCCTGCTCATCGTGGATGTCGCCGTACCCCGCGACGTCGACCCCGGCGCCGCCGACCTGGCCGGGGTGACGCTGCTCGACATGGACGACCTGCGGGCCTTCGCCGAGCGGGGCCTGGCTGAGCGCCGGCGGGAGGTGACCCGGGCCCGGGACCTCATCGACGACGAGGTGTGCCGGTACCGCGAGGCCATCACCACCCGCCAGGTGGCGCCCCTGGTCACTGCCCTGCGCCGGCGGGTCGACGAGGTGCGGGCCGCCGAGGTCGACCGGCACAGCCGCGGCCTCGACCCGGCCCAGCGCGAGGCCGTCGACGCCATCGCCCGCAACGTGGTGGCCAAGCTGTTGCACGAGCCCACCGTCCGCCTCAAGGAATCGGCCGGCTCGCCCCGGGGAGAGCGCCTGTCCGAGGCGCTGCGGGACCTGTTCGGCCTCACTGACGACTAGGCGTTCGGCGTGGAGCCGACGGGACCGCCGGCGCCGCTGGTGCGCATCGCCACCCGGGGCAGCGCGTTGGCCCGCTGGCAGGCCGAGCACGTCGCGTCTCGGCTGCGAGGAGCCCGACCGAATCTGGTCGTCGAGCTGGTGGTGGTCGACACCCTGGGGGACAAGGCGATCGACCGGCCCATCTGGGAGCTCGGTGGGCAGGGGATCTTCGTCAAGGAGGTGCAGGCTGCGGTGCTCGACGGGCGGGCCGACCTGGCCGTGCACTCGGCCAAGGACCTGCCCTCGGACCCGACGCTGGGCCTGCCCGGGCTGGCGATAGCCGCCGTGCCGCAACGGGGTGACGCCCGTGACGTGCTGGTCGGATGCCGACTGGCCGACATCCCGCCCGGCGGCGTCGTCGCCACCGGCTCGACCCGGCGCCGGGCCCAGCTCGCCGACCTGCGCCCCGACCTGACCTTCACCGGGTTGCGGGGCAACATCGACACCAGGCTGCGTCGAGTGGGCGACGGCGTGGTGGGCGCGGTGGTGATGGCCGCTGCCGCCCTCCAGCGCCTGGGCCGGGAGGGGTTCGTCGTCGAGGTGTTGGAGCCCTCGACGATGGTGCCCCAGGTGGGCCAGGGGGCGCTGGCGGTGGAGTGTCGTCAAGACGACGAACCCACGCGCGCCCTGCTGGCCGGCATCGAGCACCCACCTTCGCGACGGGCGGTGGACGCCGAGCGGGCGTTCCTGGCCTGTCTGGGCGCAGGCTGCGAGCTTCCGGTGGGTGCCCACGCCACCGAGGACGAGGCTGGCGGCATGCACCTGCGTGCCGTGCTGGCCACCCTCGACGGTCGGGTGGTGTTGCGGGACGAGGTGGTGGCCGACCCAGGCGCCGATCCCGGTGCGCTCGGTCGAGGCCTGGGCCGGCGCCTGCTCCAGGCCGGTGGCGGCCGATCGCTCCTCTCCGACATGGGCGTGCGCACCCTCGAACGGTCCCTGCGGTAGAGCCGCCGTGACGGTGTACCTCGTCGGTGCCGGGCCGGGTGACCCGGGGCTGTTGACCGTGCGGGCGGCCGAGGTGCTGGCCCGGGCCGAGGTGGTGGTCCACGATCGTCTCTCGGTGGCGTCCCTGCTCGACCTGGCCCCTCCCGGTGCCGAGCGCATCAGCGTGGGCAAGACCCCCCGGGGGCCCAGCACCCCTCAGGTCGACATCAACGCCTTGCTGGTGGCCAGGGGCGGCGCCGGCCAGGAGGTGGTCCGCCTCAAGGGCGGCGACCCGTTCGTCTTCGCCCGGGGTGGCGAGGAGGCGGCCGCCCTCCAGTCGGCGGGTGTCGCCTTCGAGATCGTGCCCGGGATCACCTCGGCCGTGGCCGTGCCCGCCTACGCCGGGGTGCCGCTCACCGCCCGGGGCCTCAACACCACCGTCACCGTGGTCACCGGCCACGAGGACAGCCTGAGCGGAGGGCGCACCGACTGGGAGGCGGTGGCCAGGTTGGGGGGCACCATCGTGGTGCTGATGGGTGTGGCCACCCGGGCGGTCATCGCCGAGCGGCTCATGGCCGGCGGGCTGGCCCCGACCACGCCCGTGGCCGCCGTGCGGTGGGGCACCCGGCCCGAGCAGCACACCGTGCGCACCACCCTGGCCGGCCTCGGTCCCGCCCCGGTCGCCTCGCCCGCCGTGATCGTGGTGGGGGCGGTGGCCGGGCTGGACCTGGCCTGGTACGAGCGGCTGGCGCTGTTCGGTCGCTCGGTGGTGGTCACCCGGCCGCCGGCGCAGGCCTCGGCGCTCTCCGGGCGCCTGGCCCGCCTCGGCGCACGGGTCGTCGAGCTGCCCGTCATCGAGATCCACGATCCCACCGACGGGGGCGCCGCCCTGGCCTCGGCCGCGGCGGCAGTGGCCGCCTACGACTGGGTGGTGTTCACGTCGGCCAACGCCGTCGAGCGCTTCCTGCACCTGCTGCGCGACGCCCGCGCCTTTGGCCCCGCCCGGGTGGCGGCCATCGGTCCGGGCACGGCCGCGGCCCTGGCCGAGGCCCGGGTGGTGCCCGATCTGGTGCCCGAGCGCTTCGTGGCCGAGTCGCTGCTCGACGCCTTCCCCCCTGCACCGCCCGCACGGGGGGGACGGGTGCTCCTGCCCCGGGCCGCGGTGGCGCGAGACGTGCTGCCCGACGGCTTGCGGGCGCGCGGCTGGGAGGTCGACGTGGTGGAGGCCTACCGCACCCGCACGGCCTGCCCTCCACCGGCGCTGGTGGCGTCGGCCGCCGGCTGCGACGCGGTGACCTTCACCTCGTCGTCGAGCGTCACCGGGTTCCTGGAGGCGGTGGGACGGGAGGCGCTGCCCCCGGTGGTGGCCTGCATAGGGCCCGTCACCGCCGCCACTGCCCGCCGGCACCGGATCACCGTGGACGTCGAGGCCGACGTGCACACCCTCGACGGGCTGGTCGACGCCCTGGTGGCCGTGCTCGGGCGGCGGTGAAGGCGAGCCCCCCGCCGGTCGGTGACAACGGGAGGCACTGACCCGGCTCCGAGGGGTCCGACACGGTGGTCACGACCTGGGACGGCGGGGCTCCGTAGGCTGGGCGTGGTGAGCTTTCCCGCCCGACGGATGCGGCGCCTGCGGCGGACCCCGGCGCTGCGCCGGCTGGTCGCCGAAGCCCGCCTGTCGGTCGACGACCTGGTGGCCCCGCTGTTCGTGGGCGAGGGCATCGACGAGCCCCGGCCCATCGCCTCGCTGCCCGGCATGGTCCAACACAGCCGGGAGTCCCTGCGCAAGGAGGTGGCCGCCCTGGCCGACCTGGGGATCCCCGGGGTGATGCTCTTCGGGATCCCCACCACGAGGGACGCCGAGGGCAGCCAGGCGTGGGCACCCGACGGCATCGTCCAGGTGGCGCTGGCCGAGCTGCGGGTCGAGGTGGGCGACGACGTGGTGCTCATGGCCGACCTGTGCCTCGACGAGTACACCGACCACGGCCACTGTGGCGTGCTCGCCCCCGACGGCAGCGTCGACAACGACCTCACCCTCGAGCGCTACGCCCAGGTGGCGCTGGCCCAGGCGGGGGCCGGCGCCGACGTGGTCGCTCCCAGCGGGATGATGGACGGCCAGGTGGCGGCCATCCGCTCGGCGCTCGAGCGTGGCGGTCACCACCGGGTGGCCATCCTGGCCTACGCGGCCAAGTACGCCTCGGCCCTCTACGGCCCTTTCCGCGACGCCGTCGACGTCACCATCGCCGGCGGGGGGGACCGTCGGTCCTACCAGCAGGACCATCGCAACCGGCGAGAGGCCATGGCCGAGGTGGCGCTCGACGTGGCTGAAGGCGCCGACCTGGTCATGGTCAAGCCCGCTCTGGCCTGCCTCGACGTCATCGCCGACGTCCGCCGGGCGCTCGACGTCCCCGTCGCCGCCTATCACGTGTCGGGGGAGTACGCCATGGTCCACGCCGCTGCCGAGCGGGGCTGGATCGACGGGCCGGCCGTGGCCGTCGAGCAGCTCCAAGCGGTCAAGCGGGCCGGGGCCGACATCATCGTCACCTACTTCGCCCGCGAGGTGGCTGGGGCCCTGTGAGCGCCGGCGACACCAACGACTCTCTGTTCGACCGGGCCTGTCGGGTGATGCCCGGCGGGGTGAGCTCGCCCGTGCGGGCCTTCGGGGCGGTGGGCGGCACCCCCTACTTCGTGGCCCGGGCCGAGGGCGCCCACGTGTGGGACGTGGAGGGTCGTCGCTACCTCGACTACGTGCAGAGCTACGGGGCGTCGATCCTGGGCCACGCCCACCCCCGGGTGGTCGAGGCGGTGCGAGCGGCAGCAGGACGGGGGACCACCTACGGCGCCCCCACCGAGGGCGAGGTGCTGCTGGGCGAGGAGCTGGCCCTGCGGGTCGAGGGCCTGGAGATGGTGCGCCTGGTCTCGAGCGGGACCGAGGCGGCCATGTCGGCGGTGCGCCTGGCCCGGGGGGCCACCGGGCGGTCGAGGATCGTCAAGTTCGCCGGGTGCTACCACGGCCACAGCGATGGCCTCCTGGCCGCCGGTGGCAGCGGGGTGGCCGACGCCGGTCTGGCCGACTCGGCGGGGGTGACCGCCGGCGCCGTGGCTGACACGGTGGTGGCCCCCTACAACCGGGTACCGGAGGTGGGCGACGACGTGGCCGCCGTGGTGGTGGAGCCGGTGGCGGCCAACATGGGCCTGGTCGCCCCCGCCGAGGGGTTCCTCGCCGGGCTTCGCCAGGCGTGTGACCGCGCCGGTGCCCTGTTGTGCTTCGACGAGGTGATCACCGGTTTCCGGCTCGGTCCCGGTGGCGCCAGCCAGCGCTTCGGTGTCCGCCCCGACCTGTGGTGCTTCGGCAAGGTCATCGGCGGCGGGCTGCCGCTGGGGGCCTTCGGCGGCCGGCGCGACGTCATGGAGCACCTCGCCCCGCTGGGGCCGGTGTACCAGGCCGGCACCCTGTCGGGGAACCCGGTGGCCACCGCCGCCGGGCTCGCGGTACTGGCTGAGCTGGATGCCGGCGCCTACACGATGCTCGACGGCCGGGCCGCGGAGCTGGCGGCGGCGCTGTCGGAGGTCATCACCGGCGCCGGGCTGGCGGTGCAGGTACCCCGGGTCGGTCCCCTCCTGGGGTTGTTCTTCTCGTCGAGCCCGGTGCGCGACCACGACGAGGCCAGGGGCGCGGTGGCCAACGGTCGCTACCGGCGCTTCTTTCGGGCCATGCTCGACCGCGGCGTCGCCCTGGCCCCCGGGCCCTACGAAGCCATCTTCCCCAGCCTTGCCCACGGCCGTGACGACATCGAGCGCACGGCCGACGCCGCCGCCGCCGCCGCCCGGGAGGTCCTGGGCCACGAGGTCGAAGGGCGGGCGGGGGCGGGCGGGGGAACGGGAGTCGACCGGCCCGGTAGGGTCCGAGCGTGACGAAGACCGCCGATGTGATCGGTCGCGCCCGGCTGGGACCGATCGCCGATGCCGTGGCCGTCGCCACCGACGACCTGGTGGCCCGCGACGCGCTGCGTCGCATGTGGATGGGCGACCACACCCTCTGGGACGACGAGCCCACCGAGATCGCCGATCGACTCGGTTGGCTGCACGTGGTGGGGGAGATGGCCGAGCGGGTGGGCGAGCTCGAAGCCATGGCCGCCGAGGCCGTCGCCGACGGCCTGCGCCACGCCGTGCTGTTGGGCATGGGCGGCTCCAGCCTGTTCCCCGAGGTGCTGTGGCGCAGCTTCGGGCCGTCGCCGGGGCACCTCGACCTGACCGTGCTCGACACCACCGACCCGGCAGCCATCGCCCGGGTCGCGTCCGATCACGACCTCGACGCCTGCCTGTTCGTGGCTGCCTCCAAGTCGGGCGTGACCATCGAGACCATCAGCCAGCTGGCCCACTTCTGGGAGCTGACCGGAGGCGACGGCCGTCGTTTCCTGGCCATCACCGACCCCGGCACCGAGCTGGCCCGCCTCGGCCGCGACCGGGGCTTTCACCGCGTCTACGAGAACCGCCCCGACATCGGCGGGCGCTACTCGGCGCTGTCGTACTTCGGCCTGGTGCCCGCGGCCCTGCTCGGCGTCGACCTCGCCGGCCTCTTGGCCCGCGTCCCGGACCCGATGGCGTTCACCAGCGCGTTGGAGCGTCCCGACGAGGAGCACCCCGGGGTGCGCCTGGGCGCCACCATCGCCGCCGCGGCCCTGGCCGGGCGGGACAAGCTCACCCTTGTGCTGCCCCACGAGATCGGGGCCTTCGGGCTGTGGCTGGAGCAGCTCGTGGCCGAGTCGACGGGCAAGCAGGGCACGGGCATCGTACCTGTCGTGGGCGAGCACCTGGGCCGGTCCCAGGACTACGGCGACGACCGCATCTTCGTCGCCGTCGGCTACCGGCCGGGGCTCGACGACCTGGCTGCCGCCGGGCACCCGGTGGTGGAGCTGGCCTACCGCGACCGCCTCGACGTGGGTGGCCTCGTCGTGGTGTGGGAGCAGGCCACGGCCCTGGCCGGTGCCGTGCTCGGCATCAACCCCTTCGACCAGCCCGACGTGGCCGCGGCCAAGACGGCCACCAACCGGGTGCTCTACGAGGGCCTGCCCGACATCGATGTCGTGGCCCTCTCCGGACTGCTCGAACAGGTCCGCGCCGGCGACTACCTCTCTCTGCAGGCCTACGTCGACCCCGGTGACGCCGAGCTGCTGGGCGGGCTCCACGCCGCCCGCATGGTGCTGCGTGACCGCCTACGGGTAGCCACGACGCTGGGCATCGGCCCCCGCTTCTTGCACTCCACCGGTCAGCTCCACAAAGGGGGACCGGCCACAGGGGTGTTCGTCCAGGTGGTGGGGGACGACCCACTCGACGTCGCCATCCCCGGGCGCCCGTTCGGCTTCTCGGCCCTCAAGCAGGCCCAGGCCGCCGGCGACCTGGTCGCCCTCAAGGCGCGGGGCCTGCGCGCCGGGCGGGTCCGCATCGACGATCTTCTGGAGGTGGCGTCGTGAAGCTGGGTCTCATCGGCTTGGGCAAGATGGGGGCCCACATGCGCACCCGCCTCGAGCGGGCCGGCCACGAGGTGGTGGCCTTCGACCGCAACCCCGAGGTGTCGGACGTGGCGACCATCGCCGACGTGGTGGACACCCTGGGGGCGACACCGCGGGTGGTGTGGTCCATGGTCCCCTCCGGCGACCCCACCGAGGAGACCATCGCCACGCTGGGCGACCTCCTCCGCCCGGGCGACATCGTCGTCGACGGGGGCAACTCCAACTACCACGACTCCATCCGCCGCGGCAGCGACCTGTCCGACAAGGGGATCGGCTTCATCGACGCCGGCGTGAGCGGCGGCGTGTGGGGCCTCGAGGGGGGCTACTGCCTGATGGTGGGGGGCGCCGATGAGCACGTCGGCGTCCTCCAGCCCGTGTTCGACGCCCTGGCCCCGGCCGACGGCGGCTTCGCCCACGTAGGGCCGATGGGGTCCGGCCACTTCACCAAGATGGTCCACAACGGCATCGAGTACGGCCTCATGCACGCCTACGCCGAGGGCTACGAGCTGCTGGCCGCGGCCGACATCGACATCGACGCCGACGCCGCCGTGCAGGCCTGGCGCCACGGCAGCGTGGTGCGCTCGTGGCTGCTCGACCTGTTGGTCCTTGCCCTCGAGGGTGACCCGGGCCTGGAGTCCATCGCCGGAAGGGCCCACGACTCGGGCGAGGGCCGCTGGACGGTGCAGGAAGCCGTGCGCCTGGCCGTGCCCCTGCCCGTGATCTCCGCCTCGCTGTTCGCCCGCTTCTCCTCCCGCCAGCTCGACTCGCCGGCGATGAAGGTGGTGGCCGCCCTGCGCAACCAGTTCGGCGGCCACACCGTCGAGTCGGTGGAGCAGCGCCCCAGTGATGCCGGGGCCCAGGTCCGGGAGATCTGAGTGCTCCCTGCGCCGGCCGACGCCCTGGTCCTGTTCGGGGCCAGCGGCGACCTGGCCCGCAAGAAGCTGTTCCCCGCCGTGTACCGCCTGGCCCGGCGGGGCCTGCTCGACGGGATCCCCGTGCTCGGTGTGGCCGGCTCCGACTGGGACGACGAGCGGCTGCGAGAGTACGCCCGCACGTCGATCGACCAATGGGGCGGTGGGGTCGACGCAGCCGCCTTCTCGTCCCTCGCCCGGCGGCTGTCCTATCTCGAGGGCGACTACCGCAGCGACGCCGTCTACGACGACCTGGCCGAGCGGCTGAGCGGGTCGGCCTGTCCGCTGGTCTACCTGGCCATCCCGCCCGAGCTGTTCGACGATGTGATCTCCGGCCTGGCCCGGGTCGGCCTCAACCGGCGTGCCCGGTTGGTGGTGGAGAAGCCCTTCGGGCGCGACATGGCCTCCGCCGCCACCCTGGCCGAGTGCGTGGCCGGCGCGTTCCCCGAGGAGCGGGTGTTCCGCATCGACCACTTCCTCGGCAAGGAGTCGGTCGAGAACCTGCTGGTGTTCCGCTTCGCCAACTCCCTGCTCGAGCCGGTGTGGAACCGCCGCTACGTCCACAGCGTGCAGGTCACCCTGGCCGAGTCGTTCGGCATCGAGGGGCGGGGTTCGTTCTACGAGGAGGTGGGGGCGCTGCGCGACGTGGTGCAGAACCACCTCTTGCAGGTGGTGAGCCTGTTGGCCATGGAGCCGCCGGTGGCCGCCGACGCCGACGCCCTGCGCGACGAGAAGGTCAAGGTGCTCCGGGCCATGCGCCCGCTCGAGCCCGACCAGGTGGTGCGCGGGCAGTACGCCGGCTACCGGGACGAGCCCGGGGTCGATCCCGCCTCGGAGGTGGAGACCTACGTGGGCCTGCACGCCGAGATCGACTCCTGGCGTTGGGCGGGTGTCCCGTTCCTGGTGCGCTCGGGCAAGCGCATGGCCGCCGACGTCAACGAGTGCGTCGTGCGCTTCCATGCCCCGCCCCGGATGCTCTTCGCCCCCTCCGACGACGCCCTGCCCGAGCCCGACCTCATGGTGTTCCGCCTCGGTGGCGACGAAGGGGTCACCCTGCACCTGTCGGCCAAGGCCCCCGGCGATGCCCTGGAGACCCGCCAGGTCGAGCTGGACGTCTCCTTCGACCAGGTCTTCGGCCCCCGCCAGGGCGCCTACGAGCGGCTGTTGGAGGACGCCATGGAGGGCGACGCCCGCCGTTTCGCCCGCATCGACGGCGTGATGGAGGCGTGGCGGGTCGTGCAGCCGGTGCTCGACGCCCCCGGCCCCGTGCACTCCTACGAGTCGGGATCGTGGGGGCCGGCCGAGGCGGCGACGTTGGCCGCGGCCTTCGGTGGCTGGCTGGATCCGGCAGTGGCCGGGTTCCGGTGAGCGACGTCCTGGCCGTCGACCTGGGTGGCTCCTCGATGCGGGCCGCCCTCACCGCCGACGACGGGACGGTCCGTTCCCGATGCGAGCGACCTACCCCCCGCTCGCCCACGGCCCAGCCGCTGATCGAGCTGGTGGGCGTGGTGCTGGCCGGCCGGGAGGTGGGATCGGCGGTGGTCGGTGTGCCCGGGCGAGTCGACTACCGCGTCGGCGTCTTGGAACACGCCCCCAACCTGGCTGCAGGCTGGGCTGACGAGCTGACCGAGGTGGGGCTGGGTGATGCCTTGGGCGTCGACGTGGCTCTGGCCAATGATGCCGACCTGGCCGCGGTGGGCGAGGCCTGGTTCGGCGCCGGTCGCGACCACCGCGACGTGGCCTACCTCACCATCTCCACCGGCATCGGCGCCGGCGTGGTCACGGGCGGGCTGTTGGTGCACGGGCGGCGCTCTCTGGCCGAGATCGGCCACAGCGTCGTCGACTGGCGGGGGCTGGCCCAGGGCCGGGCGACCGTCGAGCAACTCGGCTCCGGGACCGCCCTGCGCACCCTGGCCGCCGAGGCCGGTCTCGACGCCGACGGCCGGGAGGTGGAGCGACGCTGGCGGGCCGGGGACCCGACGGCCAGCGACATCTGGCATGCGGTGGTGACGGTCGCTGCCGCTGCCGCGGTGAACCTGGCCCAGCTGTTCGTCCCCGAGGTCATCGTGGTCGGGGGCGGGGTGGGCCTGGTCGGCGACGCCGTGCTCGAGCCCATGCGGGCGCTGTTGGCCGGGTGGGGACCGTTCGGGCTCCCCGAACCCGTCAGGGTGGTCAACGCCGCACTGGGTGACGACGCCGCCCTCGCCGGCGCCGCCGCCTGGGAGCGGGCCTTCACCCCCGCCGCCGCCAGCCGCCCGACGGTGCCATGAGCGACGCCACGAGCGCCGCTCCGCCGGTGGGCGAGATGTGGGTGGTCGACGACGTGGCCGGCGCCTTCGCCTCCCTGGTGGTGGCCGAGGCGCCCACCACCCTGGCCCTTTCCGGTGGGGGGATGGCCCGGCGGGCCTACGAGCGCCTGGCTGGCAGCCGCGGGCTCGACTGGGCCTCGGTCACCGTGGTCTTCGGCGACGAGCGCTGGGTGCCGGTCACATCCGAGGACTCCAACGAGGGCATGGCCCGCCAGGTCCTGCTCGACCTGGTCGGCCCGGCCGAGGTGCGGTCCCTGCGGGGTGCGGGCACCACGCCGGAGGAGGCCGCGGCCGCCTACGACGTTGAGATCGCCGCCCTGGGCGGCCTCGACGTGGTGCACCTGGGCCTGGGCGACGACGGCCACACCGCGTCGCTGTTCCCGGGCTCGC
Organism: Acidimicrobiales bacterium; assembly: GCA_030446545.1. Taxonomy (GTDB): domain Bacteria; phylum Actinomycetota; class Acidimicrobiia; order Acidimicrobiales; family CADCSY01; genus JADDRA01. Next base: position 170,351 of record JAUJNB010000003.1, read on the forward strand.
CCGCGCTGGAGGTCGACGACCGACTCGTGGTCGCCACCGGCGACGACGCCCACCCCCACCGCCGCCTCACCTTCACCTTCCCCGCCATCGCGCTCGCCCGTGTGGCCGTGGTGACGGTCAGCGGAGCCGACAAGGCCGACGTCTGGCGCCGTCTGTGTCGGGGCGACGACCTTCCCGCCGCCCGCATCCGGGCCGAGCGGGTCCTCTGGCTGGTCGACCCGGCCGCCGCCGGCTCGTAGATCAGCGGCGGGACGGCTCGGGCACCAGGCGGGCCAGGGCGGCGACGGCCCGGTAGGCAGCCTCGGCCGGGCCCAGCTCGTCGGGACGGAGCAGGTTGGCCATGATGCGCAGCACCCACTCCATGAGCGAGCGGGACTGCATCCCCACCCGGGTCAACTCCTTCATCAGGGCCGGTCGCCCGATGAGGGCGGCGAAGCCCCGGGCCACCTTGAAGTAGAGGCCGAACTCGGCCTCGAGCGTCTCGGGGTAGCGCCGCAGCGCCAGGCCGTCGTCGGTGGTGAGGGCTTCACCCAGGACGTCGGCGGCCAGGCGCCCGGTCTCGTAGGCGTAGTCGATGCCCTCGCCGTTGAAGGGGTTGACCGAGCCGGCCGCGTCACCCACCACCAGGTGGGTGGGACCGGCCTTGGGATCGACCGAGCCGGCCATGGGCAGGCGCCCTCCCGTGGGCGGGCCCATCTGGGTCTCGGGGCTGATGCCCCAGTAGGCCGGGGCGGTGGCTGCGAACTCGGCCATCAGGTGCGAGGTGTTGACCTGCTTCCAGTCGCGAAAGCTCGACAGCAGGCCGATGCCCACGTTGATCGTGCCGTCACCCACCGGGAAGATCCAGCCGTAGCCGGGAAGGGAGGCACCGCTGCGGTCGCGCACGTCGAGCACGCTCTCGATCCAGGGATCGTCGTGGCGGGGGCTCTGCCAGTACCCCCGGATGGCCATGCCCTGGGGGTAGGAGCGGTTGCGGGAGGTCCCCAGCGCCCGCCCGAAGCGGGAGTTGGCCCCGTCGGCCACCACCACGTAGCGGGACCGGATCTCCTCGGTGCCCTGCGAGCCCGGCCGGCGCACGACGGCTCCCGCCACCAGGCCCCGCTCGAGGACCGGGTCGAGCGCCTCGGTCCCCTGCCTCAGGGTGGCGCCGGCCGCCGCCGCGTGATCGGCCACGAGCTGGTCGAGGTGGCGCCGGCGCACCACGTAGCCGTAGTCGGGGTACTCGGGGTGCTCGGGCCAAGCCAGTTCCAGGGTGACCCCGTGGGCCACCGCCCGCAGCCCCCTGTAGCGGTGGTGGTTGGCCGCCACCCGCTCCTCGATCCCCATGTCGGCCAACTGTCGGACCGCTCGGGGGGTCAGGCCGTCGCCGCAGGTCTTGTCCCGGGGGAAGGTCTTGCGCTCCACCACCACCACGTCGTGGCCGGCCCGGGCCAGCCAGTAGGCAGTGGCGGCCCCCGCGGGCCCGCCCCCCACCACCAGCACGTCGTGACGGTGGCCGTTCACGAGGCGGTCAGCCTCACGATCCTGCGGCGCCCTCCCCCTTGGCACCGCCACCACCTTCGGCCTCGTTGCCCACGTCGCCGCCCTCGGCCTCGGCCTCGGCCGCCGGCGCCCCCCCGCTCCCCTCGCCGCCCTCGTCCGGGGCCGTGGGGGCGCCCTCACCGCCCGCACCGCCCTCGCCGGCGGCCAGCGCCGATTCCGTCTCGCCGCCGAGGATCTCCCGCTCGTAGCGGACCACGGCCAGGATCTCCTCTTCGGTCAGGCTGTCGCCGAAGGCGGGCATGGCCCCACCGCTGGTCTCCGACGAGATGTGCTGGCCCCCCGGTCGCTCGGGGTTGCCGTAGGGCGTGCCGGCGGCGGGCGAGCCGTTGACCACCCAGGCGATGTGCTCGGCCGGATCCGGGAAGGTCAGCAGCACCTCGCCGCCACTCAGCGGGCGACCGGTGCCGCCGCCGCCGTCGTTGCCGTGGCAGCTGGCGCAGGACTGGTTGTAGATGCCCTGGCCCTCCAGGAGCACCGGGTCGGTGATGCCCTTCTCGGGCACCACCAGCGCCCCGGCGTAGACCACGGCCCAGATCGGCAGCATGGCCAGCACCGGAAGGGCCCAGACGGGGACCTTGGGTCGAGCCATGGCCGCGGTCACGTAGGGAGGGGGAGGGGGAGGAGGTGGGGGTGGGGCGGGTGCGACGGGCGCCGCCGGCGGTGGTGTGGGGGCAGTTGCGGGCGTGGCCGAGGTGGAGGTGACCGAGGCGCCGGGGGCGCTCGAGGCCTCGGGCGCCGGCGTGGCGTCGCTGTCCCCCCCCAGCCCGAGCGCGGCCCGCCGCTCCCGTGAGCGCTGCAGCAGGTGCTCAGGAACCTCGGTCACTTTCCACCTCCACTCCTTCGCTCGGGCGCTCGGCGCTCGGGCCTGCTCGGGTCTCTTCGGGTCTCCGCAGCCTAGGTTCGACCCGCGGCGCAGGGCCAAGTCGGGGGCAGGTCGGGGGGAGGCCCACCGGGGGGGCGATGTGGCCCAGGTGTGGTGCTGGTGGTAGACCTGTCGCCGCTGTCAGACTGGGCGCGGTGGCTTCAGCGGGGCCACCGGCCTACAATGTGAGCACTTTCACGAGTAGCGGGAGGAGGGCCGCCGGGGATGTTTGCGTTCGTGCTGTCACTCGTCGTCACCCTCGGCTCGATAGGCGCCGCCCTCAAGTACATGAAGCGCCGGCCTGCCGACGCCCGGTTGACCTGGGGCGAGGCCGCCGCCGCCGCCGTCTTCGTCTACTTCGTGTTGTTCATGGCCTACGGCGTGGTGCCCCACCAGTGGCTCACCTGGGCCGACAACGAGCTGAGCTGGCGTCCCGACCGGTTCCTGACGGGGCCCGGCGGGATCTTCGCCGACGCCCTTCCCTTCGAGCTCACCTACCTGGTGTTGCGTGACGTCGTCGTGAGTGGCATCTACGGAGCGTTCCTCGCCGCCCAGGTGGTGCTGTGGAAGAAGTGGCAGGACCGGGGCAAGCCCGAGCCCGGCGACCGCAAGGAGCTGGAGACGTCCCCGTTCGGCCGTCCCCTCGTCAAGCTGGAAAGGGCCTGATCCATGCCCAAGACCGACGCCAACCCGCCCATGCCGACCTTCTCCGGCGACTACGTGCTCCAGGAGATCGCCCCCGAGGCGCTGTCGAAGTCGGTCAAGCCCAAGCAGTTCCTCCACATCGACCAGTCCGAGTGCATCATGTGCGAGGGCTGTGTCGACATCTGTCCGTGGAAGTGCATCCACATGCTCTCCACCGAGTCGGTGGCCGAGGCCACCAACACCATCGAGCCCGGTGTCGACCCCGACGACCACGTGATCTTCGTGGTCGACGAGGACATCTGCACCCGCTGCGCCCTGTGCGTCGACCGCTGTCCCACCGGCGTGATCGTCCTCGGCAAGGCCGGCGTGTCCGCACGCGACGGCGACCAGCACCAGCGCGACAACAACTACGGCTACGCCTACGGGATGAGGTTCTAGGCCGATGGCCAAGGCGGTCCAGGGGGAGCGCGAGGGGTTCTCCGAGAAGCTGAGCAAGCGCATGGAGGCGGTGCAGGCGTCCCAGGCGTGGAACTCGATCTTCCGCCCCGGGTCGATCTTCCGCAAGGGCTACACCGACAGCCCCCGCAACCGCTCCTACGTCATCATGAACTCGGTGCTGTACCACCTGCACCCGGTCAAGGTGAAGCGCCACGCGGTGAAGGTGAGCTACACGCTGTGCCTGGGCGGGCTGTCGTTCTTCTTGTTCATCCTGCTGACCGTCACCGGGATCTTCCTCATGTTCTTTTACCGGCCGACGGCAGCGCAGGCCTGGACCGACATCTACTCCCTGCACACCTCGGTCACCTTCGGCCTCCTGGTTCGCAACATGCACCGATGGGGCGCCCACCTCATGGTGCTCAGCGTGTTCCTGCACATGGCCCGGGTCTTCTACCACGGGGCCTACAAGCCGCCACGCGAGTTCAACTGGGTCATCGGGGTCATCCTGCTCACCCTCACCTTGCTGCTGTCGTTCACCGGCTACCTGCTGCCGTGGGACCAGCTGGCGCTGTGGGCGGTGACCGTCGGCACCAACATGATGGGCTATACGCCGGTGTTCGGCGACCAGGTGCGCTTCGTGTTGCTGGGCGGGGTGGAGATCGGCACCGACACCCTGCTGCGCTGGTACGTGCTCCACGTCTTGATGCTCCCGTTCGTCCTGGTGCTGTTCCTGGCCGTGCACTTCTGGCGGGTGCGCAAGGACGGCGGCATCTCCGGGCCGCTGTAGGGTCCGCACGAGGATAAGGAAGGAGAGGACCGAACGTGACCGAGATCCCCGAGCACCTGCTCAAGCGGGCCCAGGAGGCCAAGGCCAAGGCCGCGGCCAAGGCCGGCCCCGACCCGGCCGCCGGCGCCGATGGTGGCGGTGACTCGGGCAAGATCCCGGCCCACCTGTTGGCCCGTTCCCAGGCGGCCCGCTCGGCCGCCGCCGGCGGGGGGGGCGAGGCCGCCGGCAGCGAGGGTGCCGGAGGTGGCGTGGCCACCGCCGAGCGCCCCGGAGGCGCGGTGGCCACGATGCCTGCCGCCGGGGCACAGGCTCCGCCGCTGGCCACCGGGCCCGAGGGCCACACCCAGCGACTGCTCACCGTGGTCAAGGCCGGGTCCATCCAAGACGTCAAGGCCAGGCCCGTGGACAAGGTCCACACCTGGCCTCATCTTCTGGTGGTCGAGTTCGTGGCTGCGCTGGCCTGCACCGCCTTCCTGCTGGTGTTCTCCGCGTTCGTGAACGCCCCGCTGCTGAGCTTGGCCAACTTCAACCTGACCCCCAACCCGTCCAAGGCGCCCTGGTACTTCCTCGGTCTCCAGGAGCTGCTGACGATGTTCCACCCCATGGTCGCGGGGGTGACGATCCCGGGCATGGGCATCTTCGCCCTGATCCTCGCTCCCTACTCCGACAAGAACCCGTCCCCCCGCCCCGAGGACCGCAAGTTCGCCATCATGCTCTTCACCACGTTCCTCATGTTCTGGGCCGTGCTGGTGATCATCGGGTCGTTCTTCCGGGGCCCGGGCTTCAACTTCACCTTCCCGTGGAACGACGGTGTGTTCTTTGACCTCTAAGTCGTTGCTCTCTGCACCGGTGCGCTCGGGGAACCGGGCGATGATCGAGAGGAGTCGCTGATGGAGGGGACGACGGTGCTCACCATCGCCATCCCGGTGCTGGTCGCCCTGGCCGCGCTGGTGCTGTTCACCACCGCCCGACGGCGTGACAGCGACCGGGCCCTCTCCGACGATGCCAGCCCCGACGAGGCAGCGAGCCCACGGTCCTCCCGGGGCCGTGAGGTCGAGCGCCAGGCCGTGCTGGCCCGCACGTCCTCGGGCACGGAGCTGGCCCGGGCCGACAGCCCGCCGCCGGCGCCCTATGTCCCACCCGACGAGGAGGCCATCGGCGTCACCCGGCGCCAGTTCCTCAACCGCAGCGCGGTGGGGATGATGGTGTTCTCCCTGTCGGGCTTCGGCGCCGCCTGCATCGCCTTTCTGTGGCCCCGCCTCGGCGGCGGGTTCGGCTCCACCATCAACGTGGGCACCCTCGACGACGTCCTGGCCAGCATCAGCGAGAACCGTGAGCCCTTCTACGTCCCCGAAGGGCGCTTCTACATCAACCCCTACCCGCCGGACGCCGTGGCCAAGTCGGCGAGCGTCTACGGACCGAGCGTGATGGCCGGCCTGGAGGCGGGGGTCATCGCCCTCTACCAGAAGTGCCCCCACCTCGGGTGCCGGGTGCCGTGGTGCCTCACCTCCCAGTGGTTCGAGTGCCCGTGCCACGGTTCGCAGTACAACCGGGTCGGCCAGAAGAAGAGCGGTCCGGCTCCCCGGGGCATGGACATGTTCCCGGTCACCATCACCGGTGGCCAGATCAGCGTCGACACCGGCGAAGTGATCGACGGCGTCCCCATCGGCACCAACACCACCGGCCAGGAAGCCGAGGGCCCGCACTGCGTGGGCGGGTCGAGCGAGCACTAGGACAGTGACCGTCTCGTCCGGGGTCCTGGCCGCCTCGCTGCAACAGTCCATAGGCATCGTCGTCGCCCTCGTCGTGGTGGTCGGCTGGGGCCTGTACCTGGCGGCCAACGTGCGCCGGGCCAAGCCCGAGGTCGGCGCCGAGCTGGAGCTGGCGCCCAACCGCAAGCCCTACCTCGACGACGAGGACCTGGAAGGTCCACGCCTGGAACGGGCGCTCACGTGGGGTCTGATCGCCCTGACCATCTGCGGGGTGGGGCTACCCCTGTACTGGCTGGCCGAGCCCGGCCGACAGGCCGGGGCGGTGGAGGATTTCGACGAGCGCCTCAGTGGGACCTACTCCATCCACGGCCAGCCCATCGGCGGGGGTGCGCTGTTCTCGGCCACCGCCGACGGCGGGTTCAACTGTGCCGGCTGCCACGGCGGCATGGAGGCCCTGGGCGCCGAGGTGCCCCACACCCTCACCGACCCGGTGACCGGCGATCTCCGCCAGGTCCAGTGGAAGGCCCCCTCCCTCAACGACGTGACGCTGCGCATGACCGACGAGCAGATCAGGAAGGTCCTGATCTACGGCCGGCCCTTCTCGCCCATGCCCGCCTGGGGCCTCGAGGGCGGTGGCCCGCTCAACGAGCAGCAGATCGACAACCTCATCCGCTACCTCCACCAGATCGCCATCACCCCCGAGGAGGCTCGCCAACAGAACACCGAGGCGGCCGAGGAGGAGTTGGCCCGCCTCCAGGCCGAGGGGGGCGACCAGGAAGCCAGCATGGGTGCAGCCCTGTTCAACGTGAACTGCGCCCGCTGCCACACCCAGGGGTGGTCCTACGACGAGCCCGAGCTCCCGGGAGGCGGCTTCTTCGGGCCCAGCATCTACAACGCCACCGAGCAGTTCCCGGCCATCGAGGACCACCTGGAGTTCGTGACCGACGGCGCCGAGCTCGGTGACGAGTACGGCGTGGGTGGCTTCAGCGACGGCAACATGCCCTACTTCGGCCAGGTGCTCACCCCCGAGCAGATCCGGGCCATCGTCGACTACGAGCGGGGGCTGGCCGATCGGCCCGACGATGAGGCGGCCCCCAGGTCAGCCGCAACCCCCGACGGACGAGCCCCCACCACCGAAGCTCCGGGCCCGCCACCTCTGGCCGAATCCCCACCGCCGCCGGAGCCTCCGGCCGGCTCGTGACCCTCTCGAGCGTGGCCGACCACGCCGCCCTGGCCGATGTCGCCACCCTGGCCCTGAGCGTCACCTGGGACCCCACCATCCGCGGCATCCTGGTCGTGCTGGTCTCCTTCCTCGTGCTGATCGGGGGTCCTACCTGGTGCTGGCCACCGACGTCGGGTCCCGACTGGGGTTCCTGATCGCAGCCGCCGCCTTCTGGGGCTGGATGGCCATCATGGGGGCGGCGTGGTGGGTGTACGGCATCGGCTTGGAGGGCGCCCCGCCGGCCTGGGTCGTGGAGGAGGTGCTCACCGGTACCGAGGCGAGCGACACGTCGGCGGCCCGGCTGCCCGAGGCCCGGGACCTGTCGGACTGGCGGGTGCTGCCCGAGGGCGACGTGATCCGGGGTGAGGCCCAGACCGCAGCCGACGAAGCCCTGACCGGCGAGGAGAGCACCGTCGCCCGCTTCGAGTCGACCAGCGGCTACGTCACCGTCGACGCCTTCTCCGTGGGTGGCCGCGACGCCAGTAGCCCGCTGTCGCGCGTCCCCGGCCCCTCGCCGGCCCAGTACGCCGTCATCCAGGTGCAGCCCGCGGTCGAGGTGGTGGTGCTGGAGGAGGGCCAGACGTGCCCGGCGGGAGGGACCTGCATCAACTTCGGTGAGACCCCGCCCAAGGCCGAGCCGGTCGAGGGGGCACCGGTGACCTCGGTCATCATGGTGCGCGACCTGGGTTCGGCCCGCTTGCCCCCGCCATCGTGACCATCTCCTCCCTGGTCATCTTCGGCATCGTCTGCAACACCTTGCACCGGCGCGATCAGGTGGTGGCCGAGCACCGCGAGCAGGTGTCGGCCTGAACCGTCCCGGGTGGCACCGCTGCCGCGCCGGCGTCGCGGATGTGGCTAACGTGGCGCCGTCGTGGATCAGTACCTGCCGCTCGTCGTGATGTTCGTGCTGGCGGTCGGCTTCGTCGTCCTCAGCCTGTTCACCTCCAAGCTGCTGGCGCCCGGGCGACCGACGCAGGCCAAGCAGGCCCCTACGAGTGCGGCATCGTGCCCACCCGCGACCCGGCCCGCCGATTCCCGGTGCGGTTCTACCTGGTGGCCATGATCTTCATCGTCTTCGACATCGAGATCATCTTCCTGTTTCCCTGGGCGGTGGTGCACCGTGAGCTGGGCGCCTTTGGCCTGTGGGCCATCGTGGCCTTCATCGTCCCCTTCTTCCTGTCCTTCCTGTGGGAGATCGCCGAAGGCGGCCTCGACTGGGGCCCGCTGGCCCGCTCCCGCTCACTGGGCGTGCTTCTCGGGTCGGATCGGGCCAGCGCCCCCTCTGTCCGGGTGGTCGGGTTGGAGGGGCGTGCACCGGTGCGGCCCGAGGAGCGTGAGACGGTCACGGTCGGGGCACCCTCCGACAAGCCACCCGAGGAGATCCAGGACTGATGGGCGACCAGGGACTCGCCGGGCTGCAGCACAACTTCCTCACCGGCAACCTCGAGACGGTGGTGCAGTGGGCCCGGCGTAACAGCATGTGGCCGGCCACCTTCGGCCTGGCCTGTTGCGCCATCGAGATGATGGCCACCGGTGCCTCCCACTTCGATCTCAGCCGCTTCGGGATGGAGGTCTTCCGGGCCTCCCCCGCCAGGCCGACCTCATGATCGTGGCCGGTCGGGTCAGCCAGAAGATGGCTCCCGTGCTGCGCCAGGTCTACGACCAGATGATGGAGCCCAAGTGGGTCATCTCCATGGGGGTGTGCGCCTCCAGCGGCGGGATGTTCAACAACTACGCCATCGTCCAGGGGGTCGACCAGGTGGTACCGGTCGACGTCTACGTTTCCGGTTGCCCGCCCAACCCCCAGACCCTGCTCCACTCCATCCTGACCCTGCACGAGCTGGTGCGCACCGGCGAGCTGGTGTCCCGGCGCCAGGGCAGTGGCGCCGGCGCCGGCGTCCGGGTCGACGAGCAGACCGGGGGCGACCAGCGGGTCACGGTCGTACGCCCGCCTGTCCACGTCGGCACCCCCCGGTAGCGAGACGGACATGAGCGAGCCCGGCTCCGACTACGGCGTGCCGTCGACGCTGTCGACCGGCCAGGTCGTGCTGCACCCGAATCGCGACGGGTACCGGGAGCTGGTGGCCGACCTGCGCCAGGCCGGCTACACCGTCTGCCTCGACGTCACCGCCGTCGACTACCTCACCCATCCCGGACGCCCCCTTCCCACCGGCGTCCTGCCCGAGCGTTTCGAGGTGATGGCGGTGTTGTTGTCCTTCGAGCGCAAGGAGCGGGTGCGGGTGCGCGTCCAGGTGCCCGAGGCCGACGCCGTGGTGGCCTCGCTCTACGACCTGCACCCCGGCTCGGAGGCCATGGAGCGTGAGGTGTACGACATGTTCGGCATCACCTTCGACGGGCATCCCGACCTGACCCGGATCCTCATGCCCGAAGACTGGGAGGGCCACCCCCTGCGCAAGGACTACGCCGTGGGCCGCATCCCCGTGCAGTTCAAGGGTGCACCGGGGCAGCGCTGATGGCCACCACCGACATCTACCCGGGCGCGGCCACCTCCGAGGGGGCCCAGGAGCTGGCGGCCCGGGGCGGGTCCACCGCAGCCGAGCTGCTGCGGGAATCGGGCTCGGTGCTGCGCCTCTCGGAGACGGCGGCGGCCGAGCTGTCCGAGCAGGCTGGGCCCGAGGACGAGACCATGATCATCAACATGGGACCCCAGCACCCCAGTACCCACGGCGTGTTGCGCCTCATGCTGGAGCTCGAGGGGGAGACGGTGCTGCGCACCAAGCCCATCGTGGGCTACCTCCACACCGGGATGGAGAAGACCGGCGAGGATCTGACCTACCTGCAGGGGCCCACCAACGTCACCCGCATGGACTACGCCGCCCCCTGTTCAACGAGCTCGTCTTCTCCCTGGCCACCGAGGCCCTGCTCGGCGTGGAGGTGCCCCCCGGGCCACCTGGATCCGCATGCTGATGTGCGAGCTGAACCGGATCTCGTCGCACTTCCTGTTCCTGGCCACCAACGGCATGGACCTGGGCGCCATCTCCATGATCCTCTACGGGTGGCGTGAGCGCGACCTGGTGCTGCAGTTCTTCGAGAAGACCAGCGGGCTGCGGATGAACCACAACTACATCCGCCCCGGCGGGGTGGCCGCCGACCTGCCCGACGGCTGGCGCGACGACCTGGCCCACCTCCTCGACGCCTTTCCCTCCCGCCTGGAGGAGTACGACAACCTCATGACCGGCCAGCCCATCTGGCAGGGCCGCACCCAGGGGGTGGGCGTCATCACCCCTGAGGAGGCGCTGGCGCTGGGGGCCACGGGGCCCATCCTGCGCTCCACGGGGACGCCCTGGGACCTGCGCAAGGACACGCCCTACCTGGCCTACGACCAGGTCGAGTTCGACGTGGTGGTGGGCAGCTACGGCGATGTGTTCGACCGCTACGCCATCCGCCTCAACGAGATCCGCGAGTCCATGCGCATCGTGGCCCAGATCCTCGACCTCATGCCCGCCGGCGACTACCGGGTCCAGGACAAGAAGGTGACGCCCCCGCCCCGGGCCCGCATCGACGAGTCGATGGAGGCCCTCATCCACCATTTCAAGATCTTCACCGAGGGCTTCCGGGTGCCGGAGGGCGAGGTCTACGTGGCCGTCGAGTCACCCCGGGGGAGCTGGGCTGCTACCTCGTCTCCGACGGCAGCGCCAAGCCCTACCGCATGCACATCCGGGGCCCGTCCTTCGTCAACCTGCAGACCCTGCCCCACATGCTGCGGGGCGGCCTCATCGCCGACGCAGTCGCCATCATCTCCTCGGTGGACCCCATCATGGGCGAGGTGGACCGATGAGCCGCCTGAACGCCGCCAACGTGGATCTGGCCCGCACCATCGTCGAGCGCTACCCCGGTCGCGCTCGGCGCTGATCCCCCTGCTGCACGTGGCCCAGGAGCAGGACGGCTGGGTGAGCCCCGAGGCCATGAGCCACATCGCCGAGCTCCTCGACCTGACCTCGGCCGAGGTGCTGGGCACGGCCAGCTTCTACGGGATGTTCAAGCGCGAGCCGGTGGGCCGCTACGTGGTCAGCGTGTGCACCAACATCTCCTGCCTCCTGGTCGGGGGCGAGGAGCTGCTGGAGCACTGCGAGGAGCGCCTCGGGGTCAAGGCCGGCGCCACCACCGCCGACGGCGTCTTCACGCTGGAGGACGTGGAGTGCATCGCCGCCTGCACCGACGCCCCCTGCCTCCAGGTCAACTACCGCTACTTCCTCAACGTCACCCACGACGAGGTCGACGGCCTCCTCGACGACCTGGCCGCCGGCCGCCGGGACGACGACATCCCGCCCCACGGGACCCTCACCCGGGTGCGCCAACAGGTGCCCGCTGAACGCTGGTCGGGCCACGGGGCGGAGGGCCTGCCCGTGTCTCCCGGTGGACCACGCTGATGAGCGTCACCAACGCCGCCGCCATCATCTCCACCCGCTTCGCCCAGGCCGACGGCCACACCCTCGACGGGTACCGGCGCACCGGCGGCTACGCCTCCCTGCGCCAGGCCCTGGCCATGACCCCCGACCAGGTGATCGACGAGGTCAAGGCGGCCAGCCTCCAGGGCCGGGGCGGGGCCGGCTTCCCGGCCGGGATGAAGTGGTCCTTCCTCCCGAAGGAGGTCTTCCCCCGGTACTTCGTGGTCAACGGTGACGAGAGCGAGCCGGGCACCTGCAAGGACCGCCCCCTCATGGAGCACGACCCCCACCAACTCATCGAGGGGCTGCTCATCTCCTGTTACGCCGTGCGCGCCGCCCAGGCCTTCATCTACGTGCGGGGCGAGATGGCCCTGGCCCAGGAGCGCCTGGCCGTCGCCCTCAACGAGGCCTACGCCGCCGGCTACATCGGGCTCGACATCCTGGGCTCGGGCTGGTCGCTCGACATCGTGCTGCACTGGGGTGCGGGCGCCTACATCGTGGGGGAGGAGACCGCCCTCATCGAGAGCCTGGAGGGCCAGCGAGGGATGCCCCGGCTCAAGCCTCCCTACTTCCCGGCGGCCAAGGGCCTCTACCTGCAGCCCACCGTGGTCAACAACGTGGAGACCCTCTCCAACATCCCCTGGATCATCGGCCACGGCGGTGCCGCCTTCGCCGCCCTGGGTACCGAGAAGGCGGCCGGTATGCGCCTGTTCGCCCTGTCGGGCCACGTCCGGCGACCCGGGGTCTACGAGGTGGAGATGGGCACCACCACCTTCCGCGACCTGGTGGAGGCACCCGTCTACGGCGGGGGCATTCGCCACGGCAACAAGCTCAAGGCCTTCATCCCCGGCGGCGCCTCGGCCCCCTGGTTCTATCCCGAACAACTCGACCTGGCCCTGGACGCCAGCGTGGTGGGCCCGGCCGGGTCGATGCTCGGGTCGGGTGCGGTGATCATCATGGACGAGACCACCTGCGCGGTGCGGGCGGCGTGGCGCCTGGTGCGCTTCTTCGCCCACGAGTCGTGCGGCAAGTGCACCCCGTGCCGGGAAGGCGGGGCCTGGCTGGAGAAGATCCTGCGCCGCATCCTCGACGGCCACGGCCGCCACGACGACCTCGACCTCCTCCTCGACGTGGGCGACAACATCAGCCCCGGTCCCTTCCCCCACCCGCCCTTCGGTGGCGAGGACGCCGTGCCCTTCCCCTTCAAGCAGACCACCATCTGCCCCCTGGGGCCCTCGGCCGTCTCGCCGGTGTACTCGTCCATCTGGCGCTTCCGTGACGAGTACCTCCTCCACATCAAGGAGGGGGGGTGCCGGCATGGCTGACCCTTCGCCCTCACTCGCTCGCTTCGCTCGCTCCGTTCGGGCGAGTTGGTCGTGCTCCGGCCGACCGGCGCTCGATCCATCGATCGGCGATAATCCGCCGAGTCGGCCGGACCTGAGCGCTGAACACCTTTCTGGCGAGCTTCGCTCGCTGGGCCACCAGCCAAGGAGGCGCCTTCGGCGCGAGGATGGCCGGTGGCCAATGCTGCTGCCCAGCACCGCCGAGGAGACGGGACTTCTGTGAGTCAGCAGACCGAACAGCCGGAGAAGACCACGCTTACGGTCACGATCGACGGGCGGGCCATCGAGGCCCACCCTGGTGAGCTGCTCATCGCCGCCGCCGAACGCCACGGCACCTACATCCCCCGGTTCTGCTACCACCCCCGCATGCGGGAGGTGGGCATGTGCCGCATGTGCATCGTCGAGATCGACAGCGGTCGGGGACCGGCCCTGTTGCCGGCCTGCATGGCGCCGGTGGGCGAGGGCATGACCGTCGACACACAGTCGGCGAGGGTCAAAAAGGCCCAGGACGGCGTGCTCGAGTTCCTGCTCATCAACCACCCCCTCGACTGCCCCGTGTGCGACAAGGGCGGGGAGTGCCCCCTGCAGGACCAGACCCTGGCCTTCGGCCCGGGCGAGACCCGCTTCGTCGAGGAGAAGCGCCACTTCGAGAAGCCCATCCCGATCAGCGACCTGGTGTACCTCGACCGGGAGCGCTGCATCCTGTGCGACCGCTGCACCCGATTCGCCGCCGAGGTGGCCGGTGACCCCCTGATCTCCTTCATCGACCGGGGCAACCACACCCAGGTCAACACCTTCCCCGACGACCCCTTCGCCTCCTACTTCAGCGGCAACACCGTGCAGATCTGCCCGGTCGGCGCCCTGTTGGCCCGTCCCTACCGCTTCCGGGCCCGGCCCTGGGACCTCGACCAGGTGGAGTCCACCTGCACGGCGTGCTCGGTGGGCTGTCGCATCGCGGTGCAGTCGTCGTCCAACCGTCTGGTGCGCAAGCTCGGCGTCGACGTCGACCCCGTCAACTGGGGCTGGCTCTGCGACAAGGGCCGCTTCGACTTCGAGGCCGTGGGCAGCGACGACCGCCTGGGCGCGCCGCTGGTGCGGGCTCCGGGGGCCGAGGACCTGGCCGAGGCGTCGTGGTCCCAGGCCCTGGCCGCCGCAGCCGAGGGGATCACCCGGGCCCGCATCCGCCGGGGGCCGGAGTCCATCGCCGTGCTCGGCGGAGCGCGGGGGACCAACGAGGACGCCTACGCCTGGTCGAAGCTGGCCCGCACCCTGCTCGGCACCGACTCCGTCGACGCCCAGATGGGCGACGGCCTCCCGGCCCAGGCGGTGGTGGGCCTGCCCCGGGCCACCATCGACGCCGCCTGCGCGGCCGACACCATCCTGCTCCTCGGGCCCGACCTGAAAGAGGAGCTGCCGGTGCTGTACCTGCGGTTGCGCCAGGCCGTGGTGGAACGGGGGGCCACGCTGGTGGAGCTCAGCCCGGTGGAGACGGGGATGACCCGCTACGCCACGGTGTCGCTGCGGTACCGACCGGGCGAGGTGGCTGCGCTGGCTCGGGCCTTGGCCGACGAGTCGGCTCCGGCCGGTGCCGGTGAACGACCCGGGGGCCTGGCCCCGGCGGAGGCGGTGGCCCAGGCGGCCCAGTTGTTGCGTCGGGGCTCGTTGGTCTGCGTGCTCGGGCGACCGTCGCTGGCCGAGGCGGCCCAGTCCGTCGTGGACGCCGCCGGGGCCCTGCTGGCCGGTTTGCCCGACACCACCTTCCTGCCCGCGCTGCGCCGGGGCAACGTGGCGGGTGCCCTCGACATGGGTCTGGCGCCGGGGTTGTTGCCCGGTCGGGTCACCCTCGACGAGGGCCGACCCTGGTTCGCACGGCAGTGGGAGGCCATCCCCGCCGGCCCCGGCCTCGATGCCCACGGGATCATCACCGCGGCGGCCGAGGGCCGGGTCGGTTGCCTCATCCTGGTGGGTGCCGACCCCCTGGCCGACTTCCCCGACCGCGAGCTGGCCCGCCGGGCCATGGCCGGCGCCGGCTTCGTGATCGCCGTCGACTGCTTCCTCACCGAGTCCTCCCGCCGGGCCGACGTGGTGCTGCCGGCGGCTGCCTTCGGGGAGAAGGCCGGCACCACCACCAACATCGAGGGACGGGTCAGCCGCCTGCACCAGAAGGTCACGGCCCCGGGCACGGCCCGGGCCGACTGGATGATCGCGGCCGAGCTGGCCTTCCGCTTGGGGGGCGACCTCGGGTTCGACTCGGTGGAGGGGGTGTGGGACGAGATCGAGCGCCTGGCCCCGGCCCACCGCGGCCTCACCGCAGCCCGGTTGTCCTCCCCGGAAGGCTTCGACGGCATCGTCGCCGGCGCCGCCCGTGACGCCGAGACGACCGGTGGGCCTCCCTCGATGGCCCAGACCGACTCCCCCGGTATCCAGGGAGCGTTGGCCCACACCAAGGTGGACACCCTGGCCTCCTCGGCCATGGGTACGTCCGACAAGCCTGATCCGACTGAAGGGCTGGCCCTGCAGCCCCCCGATCCGTCGGGAGGTGGCGCCGAGGGCACGGCCACGGTGGCCGGTCGTCCCGCCATCCTGCAGTGGTCGGCACCGGGCCCGGGCGCCGCCAACCCGCCCCCCCTCGACCGGTACTCGCTGCGCCTGGTCGTGTCCCGCCGGCTCTACGACACCGGGACCTTCGTGCACCACTCGCCGTCGCTGGCCCCACTGGCCCCCGGTGCCCGCCTGCGGGTCAACCCGGCCGACCTGACGCCCCTCGGGGTGGCGAGCGGCGCCCGGCTGCAGGTGAGCAGCGGGCGGGGTCGGGTGGTGCTCGAGGCGCTGGCCGACCCGGGCGTGCCCCAGGGCAGCGTGGCCCTGTCGTGGAACCAGCCCGGGCCGGGTGCCGGCGAGCTCATCGACGCCACTCAGCCCGTCACCGAGGTCCGCCTCGAGACCCTGTCGGCGTCGGCCCCGGGGGGAAAGGCCACGCCATGACCGGCGACCCGCTCTTCGCCGACGGATTCGACTGGGTGGTCCTGGCCTTCGTGGTGGTCAAGGCCCTGATCGGGTTCACCATCGTCATGGTGGGCGTCATCTTCATGATCTGGTTCGAGCGCAAGGTCGTGGCCGACATGCAGAACCGCATCGGCCCCAACCGGGCCGGGCCCTGGGGCCTGGCCCAGACCCTGGCCGACGGCATCAAGCTCATCTTCAAAGAGGATCTCCAGCCCGACAAGGCCGACAAGCTGGTCTTTCGCCTGGCCCCCTACCTCTCGGTGGCGCCCGCCTTTTTGACCTTCACCATCGTGCCCATCGGCGGCGTGTTCACGGGGGGCAACGACGGGGCCGTCGAGCTGTTCGGGCGCCGCACCTGGATGCAGGTGGCCGATCCGCCGGTGGGGGTGCTGTTCCTGTTGGCCATGTCATCCATCGCCGTCTACGGGATCATGCTGGCCGGCTGGTCGTCGGGCTCGAAGTACCCGCTGCTGGGCTCGGTGCGGGCCACCGCCCAGATGGTGAGCTACGAGGCCGCCCTGGGCCTGTCGGTGGTGGCCGTGGTCCTGTTGAGCGGCTCGCTGTCGACCCACGACATCGTGGCCGCCCAGGCCGGGAGCATCCTCAACTGGAACATCATCGCCACCGCCCTCATCCCCTTCGTGGTGTTCTGCGTGGCCGCCACGGCCGAGCTCAACCGCCCGCCGTTCGACCTGGTGGAGGCCGAACAGGAGCTGGTCGGAGGATTCCACACCGAGTACTCCTCCATCCGCTTCGGGATGTTCTACCTGGCCGAGTTCATGAACACGATCACCATGTCGGCCATCATCGTGACCTTGTTCCTGGGCGGCCCGGCCGGACCTGCACCGTTCGGGCCCGCCGTGGTCTGGGGGACGCTCTGGTTCACGCTCAAGCTGCTGGTGTTCCTGTTCACCTTCGTGTGGCTGCGGGCCACCCTGCCCCGCTTCCGCTACGACCAACTGATGGACCTGGGGTGGAAACGCCTGATCCCCTTGTCGCTCGGATGGCTGCTGGTGGTGGGGGCCATCAGCATCGGGCGCGACGCCGGCTGGGACCGCCTGGCCACCCTCGTGGTCGCCGGTGCCATCGGCCTCGTCTCCTTTGCCGCCCTGGCCGGGGCCATACGTGTGGCCAGGCTGCGCCGCACGGACGCTTTCGGAGAGCTGGCCACGGCGACGGAGGCGGCGGGCTGATGGGCTACGTCGACGGGTTCTGGGTCACGCTCAAGCAGATCTTCGCCGAGCGGATCACCTCGGAGTATCCCCAGGAGAAGCGGCCCAAGCCGATTCGCCTCCACGGCCGCCACGTCCTCAACCGCTACGAGGACGGCATGGAGAAGTGCATCGGCTGCGAGCTCTGCGCCGGGGTCTGCCCGGCCCGTTGCATCTACGTCCGGGGCGCCGACAACCCGCCCGAGGCGCCCGTGTCGCCGGGGAGCGGTGGGGTTTCATCTATGAGATCAACTACCTGCGCTGCATCCACTGCGACCTGTGCGTGGAGGCCTGTCCCACCGAGGCCATCACCGAGTCCAAGCTCTTCGAGTTCTCCTTCACCAACCGGGTCGACGCCGTCTACACCCGCGACGAGTTGTTGGTGGGCGACGACGGTCGGCCCCAGAAGCTGGCCTGGGAGGACTGGCGCGAGGGCGAGGACCAGCACACCTCGGCGTGGATGCGGGCCACCTCCCCGAGCGGCAGCGCCGCCTACGAGGGCCGGGTGTCGTGGTCGGGCGAGCTGGGCTACGGGGTGCGGGCACGAAGCGGGCCAGTCGGGTGACCCCGAGCTGTCGCCACCGCAGGACGTGGAGGTCACCACCGGGCCGCTCTTCGGCCAGGCGGCGAGGGGCGGGAAATGATCGTCGACACCGTGGTCTTCCTGGTGGCGGCGGTGGTGATCCTGGCCGGGGCCATCGGCGTCGTCTTCTCCCGCAACCCGGTGCACTCGGCCCTGATGCTGGTGATGACCCTGTTCGGGGTGGCCGTGCTGTTCGTGGCCCAGGAGGCCCACTTCCTGGCTGCGGTGCAGGTCATCGTCTACGCCGGCGCCATCGTGGTGCTGTTCCTGTTCGTGATCATGCTCCTCGGGGTGGACACCGCCGAGAACCTGTCGAGCGAGCCGCTCGCCGGTCAACGCCCGGCCGCGGCCGTGGTGGTGGCCTCCGCTCTCGGCCTCCTGGCCCTGTTGGCGGTGCGAGCCGTGCAGGTCAGCACCGGGGCGACGTCGGTGACGCTGCCCCTCGACTCGGGACGGTCGAACATTGCCGTGCTGGCCGAGGTCCTGTTCACCGATTATCTCTTCGCCTTCGAGGTCACCTCGGTGTTGTTGGTCATCGCCGTGGTGGGAGCCGTGGTCATGGCCCGCCGAGGCCGGCCGCCCGCTGGTCGGCGACGAGGCTGGACCAGGACCTCGGGTCGAGCGCCACACCGAGACCGAATCGGAGCTGGCGTGACCGTCGACGAGACCTGGTACCTGGTGCTGTCGGCCATGTTGTTCACCATCGGCGCCTGCGGCCTGTTGGTGCGGCGCAACCCCCTGGTGATGTTCATGTGCGTGGAGCTGATGCTCAACGCCGTCAACCTGACCTTCGTCACCTTCTCCAACGTCCTCAACGACGTGGCCGGCCAGGTGGTCGTGTTCTTCGTGCTGGTGGTGGCGGCGGCCGAGGTGGTGGTGGGCCTGGGGATCATCGTGGCCATCCTGCGTCGTCGGCCCCAGGCCACCGCCGACGACGTCTCCATGCTCCGGGGCTGAGTCGGCTCGCCCGTCGATGCACTGCACTAGGGTCGGCCCGCCATGCTGAGCGCCGTCTGGTTGATCCCTGCGCTGCCGCTACTGGGGTTCCTCGTGCTGTTGGCGTGGGGACGCAAGCTGGGCGAGCCGGCGGCCGGCTGGCTGGCCACGCTCATGGTGGCCGGCTCCTTCGTGGCCGGCCTGGTCACCTTCGTCGGGCTGCTCGGCCAGGACGAGCACCACCGCCAGTTCACCTTCACCCTCTTCGAGTGGCTCCCGGTGGGCGGGCTCTCGGTCGACATGGGCTTCCTGGTCGACCCGCTGTCGATCACCATGGTGCTGTTCGTGACCGGCGTGGGCTCGCTCATCCACCTCTACTCCATCGGCTACATGCACGGCGACCCCCGGTTCCACACCTTCTTCGTGTACCTCAACCTGTTCGCCTTCTCCATGCTCATGTTGGTCCTGGGCGACAACCTGCTGGTCACCTTCCTGGGCTGGGAGGGCGTGGGGGCCTGCTCCTACTTCCTCGTGTCCTTCTGGTTCCAACGTGAGACCGCTGCGGTGGCGGGCAAGAAGGCCTTCGTGACCAACCGGGTGGGCGACTGGGGCTTCATGGTCGCCATGTTCCTCACCTTCGCCTCACTCGGCACCCTCACCTACGCCGGGGAAGAGGGGGTGTTGGAGAACGTGGGCAGCCTGGGTGGGACCACGGCGCTGGCTATCGCCCTGCTGCTGTTCGTGGGGGCGGCGGGCAAGTCGGCCCAGCTCCCGCTGTACGTCTGGCTGCCCGATGCCATGGAGGGCCCCACCCCGGTGTCGGCCCTCATCCACGCCGCCACCATGGTCACCTCGGGCGTGTACCTCATGGCCCGCATGAACCCTCTCCTCGACGTGGCCGGCCCGGCCCTGACGGTCATCGCCGTCGTGGGCGCCGCCACCGCCTTTTTCGCCGCCACCTGCGCCGTGGCCCAGCGTGACATCAAAAAGGTGCTGGCCTACTCCACCGTCTCCCAACTCGGCTACATGTTCCTGGCCATCGGGTCGGGTGCCTACGTGGCCGCCATCTTCCACATGATCACCCACGCCTTCTTCAAGGCTCTGCTCTTCCTCGGCGCCGGCTCGGTGATCCACGGCATGCACGACGAGCAGGACATGCGACGCATGGGCGCCCTGCGCAAGCTCATGCCGGTGACCGCAGCCACCTTCATCGTGGGATGGCTGGCCATCGCCGGGATCCCGCCGTTCTCCGGCTTCTGGTCCAAGGACGAGATCCTGGCTGCGGCCTGGGACCTCAGCCCCGTCCTGTGGCTGGTCGGCGTGGTCACCGCCCTGCTCACGGCCTACTACATGAGCCGTCAGGTCTTCCTGGTCTTCTACGGCCAGCCCAGGTGGAGTGGAACAGCCGGTGAAGCCGACGCTCAATCGGTTCCAGCCGATGAGCGGGGAGCGCCGGAGGGGGGACCAGGGGCGTCAGCCCCGGGAGGGGTCCCTCCGGTGTCAGGACCCGTGAAGGTCCCTCATGAGTCTCCGGGGCTCATGACCTTTCCCCTGGTGGTGCTGGCCGGCCTGGCCGCCGTCGCCGGGCTCTTGAACCTGCCCGGGGTCTTCACCCTGGAGCATTTCCTCGAGCCCGTGTTCGAGGACCGCCTGCACAAGCTGTCGATCACCGCCGGCATGCAGATCACCCTGGCCACGGTGGCCGGCGGTGGGCGCCGTCGTCGGCATCCTCGTGGCCCGGGCCCTCTACCTGCGCCACACCCAGCCCGCCGGGCGCTTCGAGCCCGAGTTCCTGCGGCGGGCGTGGCGCTTCGACGAGGGGCTGGCGGCGTTCTTCGCCGGGCCGGGCCGGGCCTTCGCCTCGTTCACCTCCGGATCCTCGACGGCAGGGTCATCGACGGCGCCGTCAACGGGGTGGCCACCCTGGTGCGTGGTGGTGGGTCCCGGCTGCGCCTCACCCAGACCGGTTACCTGCGCAACTACGCCCTGGGCATGGCCGCCGGCGCCGTGCTGCTCCTCGGCTTCTTCGCCCTGCGCACCGGCCTCGTATGACCTTTCGCCCGCACCCGTTCGCGGCCGGAGAGGGCTGAGCGACGTGGAGACCGACTTCCCGCTGCTGAGCCTGCTCGTCGCCGTCCCGGCCTTGGGGGCGGTGTTGGTGGCCCTGGTGCCCAAGGGCAACGACCGCCTCTCCCGCACGCTCGGCGTGGGGACGACCCTGGTGGTGGCGGCGCTGAGCATCCTGGTGCTGGTGGCCTTCGAGGGGGACGACGCCGGGTTCCAGTTCGGCGAGCGCTACACCTGGATCGAGGACTTCGGCATCGCCTGGAACCTCGGGGTCGACGGGATCTCGTTGTTCCTCGTCGTGCTCACCGGGTTGTTGTTCCCGATCGCCGTGATCGGGGTCAAGCCCCACCACGACACCAAGGCCTATCTGGCCTGGTTGCTGTTGTTGGAGGCCGGCTGCCTGGGGGTGTTCCTGGCCCTGGACCTGTTCCTGTTCTTCGTCATGTTCGAGATCGTGCTGGTGCCCATGTACTTCCTCATCGGAGGATGGGGCTACGGCGAGCGGGTCTACGCCGCCCTCAAGTTCTTCCTGTTCACCATGCTGGGTTCGGCCTTCATGCTGGTGGGGCATCCTGGCCCTGGCCTTCCTCCACCAGAGGGCCACGGGGGTGCTCACCTTCGACCTGGTGGTGATCGCCGAGGCCGACGGCGCCATCGCCGAGTCCACCGCCCGCTGGCTCTTCCTGGCCTTCGCGGTGGCCTTCGCCGTCAAGGTGCCCGTGTTCCCGCTGCACACCTGGCTGCCCGACGCCCACACCCAGGCCCCCACCGCCGGGTCGGTGATCCTGGCCGGGGTGATGCTCAAGCTCGGGACCTACGGGTTCCTGCGCTTCGGGCTGTACCTGTTCCCCGAGGCCGCCACCTACTTCGCCCCCTGCTCGTCACCCTGGGCGTGATCGGCATCATCTACGGGGCGGTGGTGGCGGCCGTACAGCGCGACCTCGCGTCTGGTGGCCTACTCCTCGGTGGCCCACCTCGGCTTCATCGTGCTGGGCACGTTCGCCTTCACCACCCAGGGCCTCCAGGGAGGCGTGATCCAGATGGTCAACCACGGGATCTCCACCGGAGCCCTGTTCCTGTTGGTGGGCATGATCTCCGACCGGCGCCACACCCGGGAGATCGCCAAGCTGGGCGGGCTGCAGCGCTCCGCCCCGGTGCTGGCCGGGGTGTTCACCGTGGTGATGCTCTCCTCGGTGGGCCTGCCCGGCTCAACGGCTTCGTGGGGGAGTTCTCATCCTCATCGGCAGCTTCCCCACCTGCCGCTGGTGGGCGGTGGTGGCCACCGCCGGGGTCATCCTGGCCGCCCTTTACCTGCTGTGGGCCTACCAGCGGGTCTTTCACGGGAGCCCCGAGGGTGACAACGCCACCATGGGCGACATGACCCGCCGGGAGCTGGCGGTCATGGCCCCGCTACTGGCGGCCATCGTGTTCCTCGTGTACCCCAAGCCCGTGCTCGAGCGCATCGAGCCGGCCGTCGACCGCCTGATCGCCCACGTGGAGGAGCGCTCCGACTTCACCCAACCGGAGGTGGCGGCCACCGGGAGGGGCGAAGAGCAGTGATGGGCCAGATCCAGCCCATCGTCACGCCGGCCATCGATTGGCTGGCCCTGTCGCCCTGCTCGTGTTGGTGGGCGGCCCTGTTCCTGCTGACCGCCGCAGCTCTGGCGTCCGGGCGTCCGCCCCGGGGTTTCTACGCCCTGTTCACGGTGGTGACCGCAGTGTTGGCCATGGTCTGTTCGGGTCTGGCCTGGGGGCGGGTGACCGACCCGGCCCGGGGGCCTACAGCGCCATCGCTGACGCGGTGATGGTCGACGGCTTCAGCGTCTTCTTCGGCGTGGTCATCACCGCCGCCATCGCCCTGACCGCCCTGCTGGCCGACGACTACCTGCGCCGGGAGCAACTCGACGGACCCGAGCTGTACGTGCTCATGCTGCTCTCGGGTACGGGCGGCCTGGTCATGGCCATGGCCAACGACCTCATCGTGATCGCCCTCGGCCTGGAGACGCTGTCCATCGCCCTCTACGTGATGGCCGGGTTCCAGCTCCGGCGCCTCGAGTCTCGGAATCGGCCATCAAGTACTTCGTGTTGGGCTCGTTCTCCTCGGCCTTCCTGCTCTACGGCATCGCCCTGGTCTACGGGGCCACCGGCTCCACCAACTTCAGCCGCATCGCCGAGTTCCTGGCCGGGAACCTGCTGGCCGCCAACGGCCTGTTGCTGGCCGGCTTCGCCCTGTTGCTGGTGGGCCTGGGCTTCAAGGTGGCCGCCGTGCCCTTCCCGTGTGGACGCCCGACGTGTACCAAGGTGCCCCCACCCCGGTCACGGCCTTTCCTGGCCTCGGCCTCCAAGGCCGCCGGCTTCGCCGCCCTGCTGCGGGTCTTCCTGTCGACCTTCGAGCTCTACCGCCTCGGACTGGCGCCCCATCATGTGGGCCCTGGCCGTGCTCACCCTGGTGGTGGGGTCGTTCCTGGCCATCGTCCAGACCGACGTCAAGCGCATGCTGGCCTACAGCTCCATCAGCCACGCCGGCTTCGTGCTGGTGGGGGCCGAGGCAGCCAGCGAGCGAGGGGTGGCGGGGGCGCTGTTCTACCTGTTGGCCTACACCTTCATGGTGGTGGGCAGCTTCAGCGTAGCCACCGTGGTCGGGCGGCGGGGCGACGCCGACCACCCTGCCCGCCTACCGGGGGACTGTCCCGGCGCCGCCCGCTCCTGGCCATGGCCTTCTCGGTGTTCCTGTTGGCCCAGGCCGGGGTGCCCCCTCACTTCGGGGTTCCTGGCCAAGTTCTACGTGATCGGCGCCGCGGTGGAGGCCGAGAGCTACGCCCTGGCCCTCATCGCCATGATCTCGGCGGTGGTGTCGGCCTTCGTCTACCTGCGCATCATCGTGGCCATGTACATGTCGGTCGAGGAGGGCGACGAGACCGACGCCCTGGCCGGCGCCCCCGCCATCCGGGTCCCCCCGGCCGCCGCCCTCAGCCTGGGCATCGCCCTGGTCTTCACCGTGGTGGTGGGCCTGGTGCCCTCGCCGGTGGTCGACTTCGCCCGCGACGCCCTCCCCGTCCTGGTCAGCGCCGGCCCGTAGCGGGGGTTCGAGCAACACTCTTTCGGTGTGGCACGTGACCAGATGGATCGGGTGGCTCCTCCAGGGCAGCGCTGGAGGTCACTTGCCCGCCGCGAGGCCTTGGCGCTCTTCGATGTGGCGGTGGACGATGCCGACCTCTGAGCGGGCTCGCCCGCCGCCGGCCACGTTCGCGGGCCGAAGCTGTGGCTTCGGCGGATGCGAGAGCGCGAGGAGCCGATCGCCACCGTGGCGTTGGCCGAAGTGGTCGGCGGCCGTCCGGCCGACTGCCGGGATCTTCGCCGGACTGCGACGCCACGCCTCCAGGTGTGCCCCGGCGACGTGCGGTGGGGGTCGGTGCCGGACATCTGCTCGGTGCCGCCGCGCCCGGCCGACTCGGCCGCCCATGCCTTCGTCATCACCGTCGCCGACGTGGCCGGAGGTGCCGTGGTGGCCTCGGTCGACTGCCGCAACATGGAGCGTCTGGCGGCCCACAGCGAGGCGGTCGTGGTGGCGTCGATCGTCGGCTGAGCCTGGCATTCGCCCTTTGGCCCCTCGTGAGAGCGGTCACTAGGCTGCTCGCACCGTGGCCGAGTTCCTGCGTGCCTACCTCACCGTGGCCGTCTTCGCCGGCGCCGCCGGTCTGTTGGTGGCGTTGCTGTCGACGCTCGGTTGGGCCATCCGCCCGTCCCGGCCGAGCCGCCAGAAGTCCATCGCCTACGAGAGCGGCGTGGACCCCATGGGCACGGGCTTCGGCCAGAGCCAGGTCCGCTACTACATCTTCGCCCTGCTCTTCGTGCTCTTCGACGTGGAGGCGGTCTACATCTTCCCCTGGGCTCTGCGCCTGGAGACCTACGGCCTCTTCGGGCTGGTGGAGATGGGCATTTTCATCGTCATCCTGGCCCTCGGACTGGTGTACGCCTGGCGCAAGGGGGTGCTGCGGTGGGTCTAGTGGAGCGGGGGCGCATGCCCAAGCCTCTCAGCCACCTGCTGAACCTCAGCCGGAGCTACTCGCTGTGGGTCTATCAGTGGGGCCTGGCCTGCTGCGCCATCGAGATGGGGGCCTGCTTCGGATCGCCCCGCTACGACGTGATGCGCCTCGGCGTCATCCCCTTTCCCGCCAGCCCCCGCCAGGCCGACTTGGTGGTCATCTCCGGCACCGTGACCGACAAGATGGCCCCCGCCATCCGCCGTCTCTACGAGCAGATGCCCGACCCCAAGTACGTGATCTCCATGGGGAGTTGCGCCAACTGTGGTGGGCCCTACTGGGACTCCTACTCCGTGACCAAGGGCGTCGACCAGATCGTGCCCGTCGACGTGTACGTGCCGGGCTGCCCACCCCGGCCCGAGGCTCTGCTGGAGGGCATCATCCTGCTCCAGGCCCGCATCCGGGGCGAGGACATGGCCGAGCGTTGGAGGGGTGACCCCATTGTCGTCAGCTGAGGGGTCTTCGACGCAGGGCGGGGCGACCGAGGGGTCGACGGCCGACGAGGGAGAGGAGCGGAACCGGCCCGACTCGGCGTCGCCGCCCGCCGAGGAGGTCACCGACCCGGCCCTGGCCGCCGAGGTCGACGACCCCGCCACCTCCAACGTCCCCACCGGTACCGACGCAGCGCCGGGCGACGGGTCGGCCGCCGCCGACGAGGAGCCGATGCCTGCGGCCGGCGCGCCGGGGGAGCTCTCCAGCGACCAGACGCCGGCCCAGGGTGGCGAGCGGGGCGACACGGTGCCGGCCGAGTCGGTGGGCGACGTGGCCGGTGGTGACGCCGGATCCCCGGAGTCCGGCCCCATGGCCGACGCCCGGCCCGGCCCGGGGGCGTCGGTCGACCCGGGGCCGGAAGCGGGGGTGACCTCGGCCGCCGTCTCCGAGCAGCCGGCCCCGTCTCCCACCACCTCCGAGCAGCCGGCCCCGTCTCCCGCCGTCTCCGAGCAGCCGGCCCCGTCTCCCACCACCTCCGAGCAGCCGGCCCTGACCCCC
>JAUJNB010000021.1 GCA_030446545.1 Acidimicrobiales bacterium
CCACGGCCTCGTCCCAGGAGATGTCGTCGTCGAAGGTCTCGGCCTGGGCGAAGCCGCCCATGTGGGTGAGCACGTGGCGGACGGTGCACCGTTGCTTGCCGTTGCCCCACCCGGCCACGTAGCGACCCACCTCGTCGTCGAGGGCCAGCGCACCTCGCTCCAGGAGCTGGGCCACGGCCACCGCCGTCAGGGGCTTGGTGGAGGAGTACCAGAGCATCATGTCGTCGGGACGAAGGGCCCGGCCCGCCCGCGACTCCCCGATGGCCACGTCGCACACCACCTCGCCGCCCAGGCTCACGTAGAGCTGGGCACCGGGGTGCAGGCCGTCGGCCCGCTGGCGTTCGACGATCGCCACCACGTCGTCGATGTCGGAGACCTCGGCACCCATCCTCAGACGACCGACCGGGCCCGGAGGGCCGGATGGGGCAGCACCGTCGTGGTGGCGGTGCTGGAGGGCTCCCCGTGATCGGCGAGAGTGGCCAGCAACAGGTCGTAGACGGCCGGGCCCACCAGCGCCGCCAGCTCGCCAGCCATGGTCGACAGCACCGTCTCGTCGCCACTGAAGGCCTGCGCCTCCTCGATGCACCACCAGTGGAACTCCCGTCCCCCCTCGTCCCAGTCGCGCCGCTTCCACTCCCGTACGGTGGAGGTGACGTGGCCGACCTCGTCGACGCTGTCCACCCGCCGTAGCGGGACCTGCCAGCACACCTCGGGCTTGAGGTCCATGGGCCGTCGGCCGCCCTGGAGGGCGGCCTGGTGCAGCGCGCACCCGGCTCCGGCCGGGAAACCGGCCCGGTTGAGCAGAATGCAACCGCCCCGGTGGACGCGTGTCTTCCAACTCCCCCCGGCCACCCGCCGGGCGATCCCCTGGCGCCGGCCCACGGCGGCGAACTGCCACTGCTCGGGGGTGAGGGCGGCGACGGCGGCCTCGACGGTGGCCCGGTCGGACTCGTCGCTGAAGTAGGCGCCGTGTGAGCAACAACCGATGTCCGGCCGGCTGTCGATCCCCGGGCAGCCCCGACCGTAGATGCACGTCCAGCGGCTGAGCAGGAAGGTGAGGTCGAACAGCCAGGTACGGTCCTCCTCGGGGTCCTCGAACGAGAGCCATTGGTGGCGATCGGCGACGTCGGTCATCCCGGCCGAGGATAGGCCCGGCGGTGGCGGCCTCCCACGGTCAGTGGGGCGCGGCGGTCACCCGGGCCAGGATGGCCGGATCGAGGTGCTCGAAGCTGTCCACCACGAGGGCGGCACCCCCGAAATCGTGATCGCGGGTGAGGTCGTTGGCCACCACCACGCAGGCCAGGCCGGCGGCCCGGGCCGCGGTCAGGCCGTTGGCCGAGTCCTCCACGGCCAGGACGGAGGAGGTGGGCAGACCCAGCTGGCCGACGGCCTGGAGGTAGGCGCTGGGATCGGGCTTGCGCACCGGGGCCTCGTCCCCGGTGATCACCGGCGAGAACCGGGACAGGCCGAAGAGCCGCTCCAGCAGGGGCTCCACCCACACGCGCGATCCGGTGGTGGCCACGGCCAGGCGGATCCCGGCGGCCTCCAGCTCGTCGAGCACCCGGGCGACGCCCGGGCGGGCGGCGACGTGACCGTCGGCCACCAGTTCCTGGAACCGTTCGTTCTTGCGGGCGTGGAGGCGGGGGACGATCTCGTCGCGCTCGGCCTGGGCCATGCCCTGGGTCTCGAGGTAGGCCTGCAGGCGCTGCCGGCCTCCGGTGATGTCGAGGAGACGGCCGTACTCCTCGACCTCCCAGCGGTGGGGCAGGCCCAGCTCCTGGAAAGCCAGGTTGAACGCCACCAGGTGCCCGTCGCGCTCGGTGTCTGCCAGCGTCCCGTCGACATCGAAGATGACGGCGTCCACCCGGGGACCCTACCGCCGGGTCGGCCGGGGCCTGCCCCTGGCGGCGCCGGCTACGACCTGCGACCGAGGCGGAATCCTCCCTGCGACCGACATCGGTGCCGGCGCCGGTTCATACGCTGGCCCCCGTGTCCAGCCCTGCGCCCGTTCCCCCGGCCGAGCCGACCGAGCCCGGCACGGCTCGCCGCATCGTCGGGCTCTTCCGGCCCTACCGCCGAGAGGTGGGAGCCATCGTCGCCCTGGTCCTGGTCGGGGCCGGTGTGGGGGTGGTCAACCCCCTGCTCATCAAAGTCGTCTTCGACACCGCCCTGTTCCCACCCGGCGGGAGCGGCCCTGACCTCGGCCGCCTCGGGGTGCTGTCCGCCGTCATGGTGGCGCTGCCCGTCGTCGGGGGAGCCGTCGGTCTGATCCAGACGTGGCGGGCCAACGTGGTCGGCCAGCGGGTCATGCGTGACCTGCGCGAGCGCCTCTTCGACCACCTCCAACACCTCTCGCTGCGCTTCTTCACCGACACCCGCACCGGAGAGATCCAGTCCCGGCTGACCAACGACGTCGGCGGCGTCCAGACCGTGGTCACCTCGACCCTCTCCAACATCTTGTCCAACGTGGTCGTCATGGCCAGCGCCCTGGTGGCCATGGCCGTGCTGTCGTGGCCGCTGACCCTGCTGACCCTGGTCACCATGCCCTTCTTCGCCTGGCTGTCCAAGATCGTGGGCGAGCGCCGCCGCAAGGTCACGGCCGAGGCCCAGGAGACCATGGCCGACGTCAGCGCCGTCACCCAGGAGACGTTGTCGGTGTCGGGGATCCTGCTGGCCAAGCTGTTCGGTCGCAGCCGGGAGGAAGCGGCCCGCTTCCAGGGCCACAACCAGCGCCTGGCCGAGTTGTCGGTGCGCCAGCAGATGATCGGCCAGTCCTTCTACACGGTGATCTTCACCTTCTTGTCGGCCACCCCGGCCCTGGTCTACCTCGTGGCCGGGCTGGTGCTGGCCTCCCGGGGGGACGGCAGCGTCACCGCCGGAACGGTCGTGGCCTTCACCACGCTGCAGACCCGGCTCTTCTTCCCCTTCAGCCAGCTGCTGCAGGTCTCGGTGGAGCTGCGGTCGTCGCTGGCGCTGTTCGACCGCATCTTCGGCTACCTCGACCTGCGCCAGGACATCGTGGAGGCGCCCGACGCCGTGGTGCTGGCCCCCGAGGACGCCGCCGGCCACATCGCCTTCCGCCACGTGCGCTTCCGCTACGACGACGGAGGCGACGTGGCCGAAGGAACGGCGAAGGACACCGGGGCGCCCCTGGGCCAGCTCGCCGCCACCGACGTCGTCCCCACCCGCCCCTGGGCTCTCGACGGGGTGGACTTCGAGGTGCGCCCCGGCCAGCTGGCCGCCATCGTGGGCCCGAGCGGGGCCGGCAAGAGCACCATCTCCTCGCTCATCCCCCGCCTCTACGACGTGCAGGGCGGCGCGGTGGAGATCGACGGCATCGACGTCCGACACCTGCGCACCGACTCGTTGGCCTCCCTGGTCGGCATGGTGACCCAGGAGAGCTACCTGTTCCACGCCAGCGTGCGGGACAACCTCCGCTACGGCAAGCCCGACGCCACCGACGCCGAGCTGGAAGCGGCGGCCCGGGCCGCGCACATCTGGGAGCGCATCGAGCAGTTCCCCGACGGCCTCGAGACCCGGGTGGGGGAGCGGGGCTACCGCCTCTCGGGCGGGGAGAAGCAGCGCATGGCCATAGCCCGGGTGATCCTGCACGACCCCCGTGTCCTCATCCTCGACGAAGCCACCTCCGCCCTGGACACCACCAACGAGCGCCTGGTCCAGGCCGCCCTGGAGCCGCTGATGCGGGGGCGCACGACCATCGCCGTGGCCCATCGGCTGTCCACCATCCGGGCCGCCGACGTCATCTTCGCGGTCGACGCCGGACGCATCGTCGAGCAGGGCACCCACGGGGAGCTCCTGGAGCGGGGCGGTCTCTACGCCCGGCTGTACCACCAGCAGTTCGGCGACGGTCGGGTGGAGGCCCGCTGCCAGGACGGCCTGGTGCTCTCCTCGGGTGAGGTGGTGACCGGCGAGGTGGTGCCCGCCTGACCCCGACCGGCCCACCGGAGTTCATCCGATTCCGGGCCGCATCGGTGGAGCTCAGCTCCGGCATGAGAACGGATGTCAGATGTCCCTGTTCACCCGCTCTTGCTCGACGATGCGCTCCGCCTCGGCTGCGGTGGGCGGGGGCGAGGGACCGGCCGGGGCGCTGGGAAGGCGGTTGAGGGCGTCGATCAGCGAGCGCAGCCGCCCGAATCCGTGGCGGTCGAAGCGCATGGCCAGGCGGGGGAGGTCGAGGTGGTCCTTGCCCGCCACCTCGGGCGGGAAGGGACCGCTGCGCTCGATGCGCCCGTCGACGATGTCGGCGAACTCCTCGGAGAGGCGGGCCAGCTCGGCCCGGGCCGGGGCGGCGCGTAGGCGCAGCACCAGGCGGTCGCCGACGTAGCGCAACGAGTGGAAGTTCCGGTAGAAGGTCTCGATCTCGCCTACCGCGTCGTCCACCGTGTCGGTGATGCGGTAGAGGGCGAAGTCGTTCCGGGAGATCATCTCGTGGCCCGCCACCTCGCCGTCGACGAAGCGTTGCCAGCCTTCCCAGTAGCTGCCCCTCGGCGTGTCCAGCAACACGATGGGGACCGGCTCGGCCTTGCCCGTCTGGACCAGGGTGAGCAGCTCGAAGGTCTCGTCGAGGGTGCCGAAGCCTCCCGGGAGGGCCACGAAGGCCGCCGACTCCTTGATGAGCATGAGCTTGCGGGTGAAGAAGTACTTCATCTCGATGAGCTTGTCGTCGCCCACGATGAAGGCGTTGGCCCCGCCCTCGAAGGGCAGTCGGATGAGCACGCCGATGGCCTGCTCGCGTCCTGCCCCCTCCGTGCCCGCGGCCATGATCCCCGGGCCGGCTCCGGTGACCACCATCCACCCCTGCTCGGCCAGGGCCGCGGCCAGGTCGTGGGTCTGGGTGTAGAGGGGGTCGTCGGGACGGGTGCGGGCCGAGCCGAAGATGGTGACCTTGGGCACGTCGCGGTAGGGGGCGAACATGTGGAACGCGGCCCGCATCTCCTTGAGGGCGGCGTTGGTGATCTTGAGATCGAGGCGTTGGGCCCCGTCGCCGGCCAACAGGACGGCCGAGGCCAGGATCTCGAAGAGCTGGTCCCGGTCGTCGGTGGCGCCCACCTCGTCGAGGAGCTCGACCAGGCGGGTGTCGAGGTGGTCGTCGCCGGTGCGGTGCCGGGGCAGCTTGGCGCTCACCGGTGGGCGAGTTGGACTGCGACCCGGTGCCGGCCCTGCGGTGGCTGGGCCACCGGCTGGTAGAGGGTGGTGCGCTGCACCAAGGGCCGGCCGAGCGGCTCGACCCACTCCCCGAAGCGCTCCTCGGTCATGTGCTGGCCATGGGTGGCCCCTGCGGCCCGGGAGATGTTCTCGTCCATCAGGGTGCCGCCCAGGTCGTCGGCCCCGGCCGCCAGCACCTGTCGGGAGCCCTCCCGGCCCATCTTGACCCACGAGACCTGGACGTGGTCGATGGAGCCCCGGTAGGCGATGCGACCCACGGCGTGCATCAGCAGCGCCTCCCGGAAGGTGGGTCCGCGGCGGCTGCGGCGCTGGAGGTAGATGGGCGAGGCCATGTGCACGAAGGGCAACGGGACGAACTCGGTGAAACCTCCGGTCTGGCGCTGCAGGGCCCGGGTGCGCAGCAGGTGGCGGGCCCAGTGGCGGGGGTGCTCGACCGAACCGAACATGATGGTGACGTTGGAGCGAAGGCCCACCCGGTGGGCGGTGCGGTGTGCCTCCAGCCACTCCTCGGTGTCGACCTTGTCGGGGCACAACACGGCCCGCACCTCGTCGTCGAGGATCTCGGCGGCGGTGCCGGGCAGGGTCTTGAGCCCGGCCTGGGCCAGGCGGCGCAGGTAGGACTCGAGCGCCTCGCCCAGCCGGCGGGCGCCCTCGGTCACCTCCAGGGCGGTGAAGCCGTGGACGTGGATGTCCGGCGCCACCTCGGTGACGGCCCGGGTCACCCGCACGTAGTAGTCACCGTCGAAGTCGGGATGGATGCCGCCCTGGAGGCACACCTCGGTGGCGCCCAGCCGCACGGCCTCCACCACCCGGGCCTGGATCTCCCCGATCGACAACAGATAGGGCGCCCCCCGCAGGTTCAGCGAGAGCGGGCCCTTGGAGAACGCGCAGAAGCGGCACTTGAAGGTGCACACGTTGGTGTAGTTGATGTTGCGGTTGGCCACCCAGGTGACGGCCTCGCCGACGGTGCCGGCCCGCAGGTGGTCGGCCACCGCGGCCACCGACTCCACCTCAGGGCCCCGCGCCGAGAAGAGGGTGACGATCTCGTCCTCGCCCACCTCCTGGCCGGCGACCACCCCGTCGAGGACCTCGCCGACGGCGGACCCACCGGTCGTCCGGGGAGCGGGAGGCAGGGGGAGGAGCACGGGTGGGGCGATCTCGCCGCCGGCGTGCCAGGGGTGGTCACGGGCCAGACCTTCGGCGTCGCTGCGGTCGAGAACGGGGAAGCGCAGGGCGGGGGCGAGCCAGCGCTCGGGATCGCCGGCGTGGCCCGGGTAGACGGTGAGGCGGGCGGCCAGGGTGAAGCCCCGGGCCTCGGTGACGCTTTGGAGCCGCGCCACCTCGGGCCACGGCCGCTCGGGGTTGACGTGGTCGGGGGTGACCGCGGAGACGCCGCCCCAGTCGTCGATGCCGGCGTCGAGGAGGGAACCGAAGTCGTCGCTCAGGTTGGGCGGAGCCTGGAGGTGGATCTCGGTCGGCAGCACCAGCCGGGCGGCGGCCACCGACCACATCAGCTCCTCCGGTGGGCACGGCGGGGCCCGATGCATGGCCGTACCCGCCTTGGGCCGGAAGTTCTGGACGATCACCTCCTGCACGTGACCGTGGCGGCGGTGGGAGTCGGCGATGGCCTCCAGGGCGGCGAGGCGGTCGGCCCGCGACTCGCCGATGCCCACCAGGATCCCGGTGGTGAAGGGGACGGCCAGCTCGCCGGCGGCCTCGAGGGTGGCCAGGCGCCGCCCGGGAGCCTTGTCGGGAGCGCCGGCATGGGCGGCCAGGTCGGGTCGCAACGACTCGAGCATCATGCCCTGGGACGCCGAGACCTCCCGCAACCGGGCCAGTTCGTGGGGGTGCAGGGCGCCGGCGTTGGCGTGGGGGAGCAGCCCGGTCTCGGCCAGCACCAGGGCACAGGCGGCCACCAGGTAGTCGACGGTGGTCTCCTGGCCCCGGGCCCGCAGCCACTCCCGGGCCGCCGGGTAGCGCAGCTCAGGTCGCTCGCCCAGCGTGAACAGGGCCTCGTGACAGCCGGCGGCGGCCCCGGCACGGGCGATGTCGAGCACCTGGTCGGGCGACAGGTACGGCGCCGCAGCCCGGGCCGGCGCCTGGGCGAAGGTGCAGTAGCCGCAGCGGTCCCGGCACAGGTGGGTCAGCGGGACGAACACCTTGGGCGACCACGTCACCCGCCGCCCGTGGGCCTGGTCTCGGCGCTCGCCGGCCCGGGCGACCAGATGCTCCAGCGGCAGGTCGAGGAGGTCGGGGCCGAGCACGCCCCCGACGCTAGGGGACCGGGCCGACCTTCATGGGCGTCTGCGCTGCGGGATTAGGCGCGGCTGGACGCGGGAGCGTCGGCCGATACCATTACGGTGTCCGGGCCCCTGCACGAGAGTCGAGGCCGTGTTGGCGCCGAGAGGTTTCCTGACCGCCCGGGACGGGATCGACCTGGGGTTGCAGGCGCTGATTGCCTATCCGGCGCTCGTGGCCTTTCTCTTCATCGTGCGGCTCGTGAGGCCCGACATCGAGCCGTTCGAGCTCGCACCCACCGGTGTGGGTGCATTCGTTGGGAGCGCCGTCGCCGAACGTTGGCGTCGGAACAGGGCGAAGGACCGCAACGCCCGCCTGGCCAAGGGCGGGTCGGCCTCGATGCGAGGCAGCCTCAAGGGCGGAAGGGAACCCCTGCCCACCCGCTGGCGCTGGGGACAGGTCGACCTCCTCGCTGACTCCCTGCGGTTCCGACCCTTGTACCACCCGAGGAACCCGGTGCCGACGTTCCCCCTGGAATCCGTCGAGGTTCTCGAAGTTTCTCGCCACCGCGGGTGGCGAAAGCGGATCATGACCGGCTTCAGGGTGGTGAGATGTCTCGCCGGAGAGGCGAGCGTCGAGCTCAGCGTGATGAAGGAGGACCTGCCCGGCCTCCTGTCCAGGCTCGATCCTGCCGGACAAGGAACGAACACGGATAGCGAGGACGAGGATCGGTGAAGGCAATGACGACGAGCGGGATCCCCAAGCCCCGCGGATCAGTCGTGGCGCTCCCGGCTGAGTAAGGCGTCGAGCGCCAGGCCGAGGTCGAGTCGCTCGCCGTACCAGCCGGGCTGCGCCGTCTCGGGGCCGATCTCGAGACCGGCCGCCTGATGCTGGCGCGGCAGAGCGGCGTGGTGGGTGGCCGGAAGGGGCGGGGTACCGACGACAGGACCCAGCCGTCGGGGCGACGGAAGACCCAGGGATGGGCGGAGCAATCGCCGGCATCTATGGAGTACCCCCTTTCGTGAACGGCTCGGTGGTGGGCCGGGCACAGGCATACCAGGTTGGCCAGCGAGGTCACCCCACCACGGGACCAGTGCTTGACGTGGTGGCCGTGGAGGAAGCGCCGGTTGGTGCATCCGGGGAAGCAACATCCCCGGTCCCGAGACTCCAGGGCCCGGCGCAACGCCGGGGGGATGGTCCGGGTCTTTCGCCCGACGTCGAGCGGCGTGCCCCGCTGGTCCTTCACCACGCCCACCACGGCGGCGTCACAACTCAGGCGCCGGGCCACCTCAGCGGCGATGGCCGGGCCGTCGTCGAGCTCGCAGCGACCCTCGGCGTCGCCGGCCAGCACCCCGGCGTCGACGTGGACCACCACGAGATGGCGGTCGCCGCGGTTGCCTTCGAGCGGCCCTGATGCCAGGAAGGACTCGGCCATGGTCACCAAGGCGTCCGCTTGGCGCTGAGTTGGGGTGTCGGAGCCTGTGGACGGGTCTTCCGCGGAAGACTCGTCCACAACCTCGGAGGCCACCTCCAGCGCCTTTCGGACCAGTGCCCCCTGCTCGGGAGCGAGGCGGGCGAGCACGAAGGTTCCGTCGTCGTCGTGGTGCCAGCGCAGCGAGCGGTGCTCGTGCCAGCGCGTGGCCCGGTCCAGCTCGTCGGCCCGGCGGGCTCTGCGGTAGGCCCGCACGATGCGCTCCAGGTGTGCCGCCGTTCCCTGGCGGGCCATCTCCAGCAGCGAACCTTCGGTCTCTGAGGTGGCCACCCGGGTGAGGGCCCGCACCTTGGAGTAGCTGAGTTGGCCGGCGGCGAAGCTGGCGCTGACTGCCGGGAGCCTGGTCAGGCAGTGGGCCACCCGCACCTTCTCGTGCGCCGCGCTGAGGGCGATCCCGCACTTCCAGTTGAGCCAGTGGGCACAGGACCGGCACTCCCAGTTGCCCCAGCCCTCCCGCCGGTCGAACTCGGCAACCAAGAGCAGCCACCGGCAGGTGGCGGCGTTGATGTGGGCCGCCAGCTCGGTGATCTCTGACTCCAGGCGCTCCAGCGGCACTGCGGCCAACGAGACGGCGTCCGGACCGTCGGGCACCACCATTGCCTGCGATTCGTCCATCGGTTCTCCCTCCATGGTCGAAGGGGAAGTGCATCAATCCTACGAATCAGGTGGGACAACGACCCGACGGTTCCGGTCGAAGGGAGGATCAGGTGACGTCGCGGCGGCGCAGCCGGAGCGCCGACAGCGCCATGGCGCCGATGCCCCAGACGGCCAGCACCACCACGGCATGGGCGGGGCCGGTGACCGTCGAGACTCCCGGGGTCTCGGCCAGTCCTTCCAGGGTGTAGTGGGCGGCCAGGGACCCGCCGTTGGACCCGGGCAGGCCCTGGCGGACGGTGTCCAACGCCTGGAGCGAGCCGGCGAAGCCGGCGATGACGCCCTCGATGACGAGGAGCCAGACCAGGCCCAGGCCGATGGGCAGCGACGTCCCCCGGAAGAGCACGGCCAGGAGCGCCCCCAGCACGGCCCAGGTGAACAAGATGAGGAAACCGGCGGCGAAGACCTCGACCACCTCGGCGGCCCCGGGCCAGTCGGCCGGGGCGTCCAGCGCGCCGCCCACCACCGAGCTGGCCAGGGCGCCGGGCACGAACACCACCAGCTCGAAGGCCACCGAGAACACCGCCAGGGCCGCCAGCTTGCCCCCGAGCACCTGGAGGCGGCCCGGCCGCTGGGTCAGAACGGTGCCCATGGTGCTCCAGCCGTACTCGCTGCCCACCACCAGGGCGCCGACGATGAGCATCATGGCCGCGCCGAACAGCGGGAAGCCGCTGACCACGTTGCCCAACCAACCCCCCGGCACGATCGAGGCCAGGAGCTGGTCCCGCAGGGGCCCGGTCATGCCCGCGGGCGTGGTCCGGTAGAGGGCGTAGGGGATGAGGTAGCCAAAGGCCAGGGACAACAGGAACCACACCACCAGAAGGATCCACAGCGACGGCCGCCGCCGCAGCTTCATCATCTCGGCCGAGAAGCTCGCTCTCATCTCAGACCCCCGTCCCGTCGTGGGTCAACTGGAGGAAAACCTCCTCCAGCGAGCGTTCGGCCGGACGAAGCTCGCTGACCGCCACCCCCGCTTCCACCAGCCGGCGATTGACCTCCGGGGCCAGGCCGGGGTCAGCGGTGAGGCGCAACACCCCAGCCACCTCGTCGATGGCGCCGACACCGTCGACGGCGGCCAGGATCTCGCGGGCCCGGGCCACGGGATGGGCCCGCACGAAGAGCCCGGCCTGGCCCCGGAGCTCGGCGACGGTGCCCTCCACCACCAGACGGCCCTTCTGGATGACCCCCACCCGGTCACAGATCTGCTCCACCTCGCCCAACAGGTGGCTGGACAGCAGCACGCTGCGCTCACCTTGGCCCAGCTGGCGGACGAGGGCGCGCATGTGGGCCATCCCCTCGGGATCGAGCCCGTTGGTGGGCTCGTCCAGGATGAGCAGCGCCGGGTCCTTG
The DNA here is from genome assembly GCA_030446545.1 of Acidimicrobiales bacterium. Classification (GTDB taxonomy): domain Bacteria; phylum Actinomycetota; class Acidimicrobiia; order Acidimicrobiales; family CADCSY01; genus JADDRA01. Next base: position 10,922 of record JAUJNB010000021.1, read on the forward strand.
AGCAGGGCGGCGGCCACGCCCAGGCGCTGCTTCATGCCGAGGGAGTAGCCCTTGTAGGCGTCCCCACCACGGGCCGCCAGCCCCACCTGGTCCAGCACGGCTTCCACCCGGGCCGCGGGTACGCCGGCGTAGCGGGCCACGACCTGGAGGTTGCGCCGGCCCGAGAGGTAGGGGTAGAACCCGAAGCCCTCCACCAGGGCCCCGATGTTGGCCAGGCCCTCGGGTGAACCGGGGGCGGCGCCGAGGATGCGGGCCTGGCCGGAGGTGGGGGCGATCAGCCCCAGCAGCATGCGCAGCGTGGTGGTCTTCCCTGCGCCGTTGGGCCCGAGGAAACCGTAGACCTCGCCCCGGCGCACCCGCAGGCCGAGGTCGGCCACGGCCACCAGGTGGGGGCCGTAGCGCTTGGTGAGGTGCTCGGTCTCGAGGACCAGGGTGTCGGTCACGGCGACTCGGCGGCCGCCTCCAGGGCGTCGGTGAAGGCGGAGTCGGGCCGCAGGTGCAGCAGGGCCTCGGCCAGCAGTGCCTCGGTGCTGGGGTCCGGGTCGGCCTCCACCTCGATGTGGTGGTCCCCGCCGTCGACGTGCACCGAGAGGTGCTCGAGGTCGTCGACCTCGGTGAGCGTCGCCTCCGGCAGGCGTGCCCGCAGCCAGCCGGCCATCAGGGCCCGTTCCACCTCCGGCCCCCTCACGGCCACCCGGGGCCGTCCCTCGAGGAGCGGGCGGAGCTGGGGCCGGGCGAACCGGGCGGCCAGGCGGCGTCGTACGGGCAGCAGGCGCAGCCAGGCGAAGTCGACCACCGGGGTGCGCTGGTGGAGCCGGCCCACGGCGGGGAGGCGGGACCGCCCCCCGGCGGCCACGGTGTCGATCACCAGGTGGTCGGCCAGGTCGATGAGGCGGCTGCGGGCGGGAGGCAGGCGCTCCCGACACCACACCACCACCGGGAGATCGGGCAGCGTCAGGGGCTCGACCAGGGAGTCGAGGTGCGAGGTGACCGGACCGGCCACCTCGAGGGCGACGTCGTCGATGCTCAGGTACTGGCTGCCCCGGGACTGGAGGTGGACGCCCACCCGGGCGTCGAGACGATGCGTCTCGCCCCCGAGCACCCGGATGACCACGACGCGGGTGGGCTGCAGGGGCCCCAGGCGGTGCACGGTGTCGAACACCTCGTCGACCTCGACCCCCTCGCCGCCCACGGCCAACAGGGTGACGAAGGAGGTGCGCACCGCCCCTCGACGGTCGCACTGGCGCAGGCGGTCGAGGGCGGCCAGCACCGGCGCCATGGTGGTGTCCTGCGCTCGCCAGGTGCCGAGCGTGATCACGGGCACCGGCATCCTCAGGGCCGGCGCCAGCGGCGGCCGTCGCCCTCGAGCAGGCGGTCGGCCTCCTCGGGGCCCCAGGTGCCGGCGTCGTAGCCGGCCAGGGGCGCCGATTCGCTCGACCAGGCGTCGAGGAGGGGCTGGACGATGCGCCAGGCCTGTTGCACCTCGTCGGTGCGGATGAACAGGGTGGGATCGCCCATCAGGGCGTCGTAGAGGAGCCGCTCGTAGGCTTCGGGTGGCTCCTCGGCAAAAGCGGCCCCGTAGGAGAAGTCCATGGAGACGCTGCGCACGTCGAAGGTCTGGCCCGGGATCTTGGCCCCGAAGCGCAGCGTGATGCCCTCGTCGGGCTGGATGCGCAGCACCAGCGCGTTGGGGCCCAGCTGGGTGGCCTGGGTAGGGGCGAAGGGCAGGTGGGGGACCCCTGAGAACCGCAGCGCCACCTCGGTCACCCGGCGGGGGAGGCACTTGCCGGTGCGGAGGTAGAACGGAACGCCCGCCCAGCGCCAGTTGTCGATGCGCAGGCGCATGGCCAGATAGGTCTCGGTGCGCGAATCGGGCGCTACCCCCTTCTCCTCGTGGTAGCCGGGCACCTCCGTCCCGCCGACCCACCCCCGCCGGTACTGGGCCCGCACCACCTCCCTCGCCACCTCGCCCGGGTGGAGGATGTCGACCGCCCCGAGAGCCTTGACCTTCTCGTCGCGGATCCCCTTGGGCGACATGGAGACCGGCGGTTCCATGACCGTGAGGGCCAGCACCTGGAGGAGGTGGTTCTGCACGATGTCGCGCAACGCGCCGGCGTCCTCGTAGAAGCCGGCCCGGTGGCCCACGCCCTCGGACTCGGCCACGGTGATCTGCACCGAGTCGACGTAGCCCCGGTTCCAGACCGGTTCGAAGATGCTGTTGGCAAAGCGTAGGGCCAGGACGTTCTGCACCGTCTCCTTCCCGAGGTAGTGGTCGATGCGGTAGAGCTGGTCCTCGTCGAGCACCTCGTGGAGGGATCGGTCGAGGGCCTGGGCGCTGTCGAGGTCGCGCCCGAAGGGCTTTTCGATCACCACCCGGGCGAAGTCGCCCCCCGGCGCCGGCCGGTGCAGGCCGACGTCGCCGAGCCGGCGAACGACCGCGGCGAAGACGCCGGGGGGGGTCGACAGGTAGTGCAGGCGGTTGCCGGCCGTCCCCCGGTGGCGATCGAGGTCGGCGACGACCTCGTCGAGGGCCTGGTAGGTGGCGTCGTCGTCGTAGTCGCCGCTGACGTAGCGCAGCCCCCCTTGCAGCTCGGCCCAGGCCCGCTCGTCGACGTCGCCCCCGCCGGCCTGCTCCACGGCCTGGCGCATCCGGTCGCGGAAGCCGTCGTGGCCCAGATCGCTGCGGCCCACCCCCACGATCGACGTTCCCGGGGCGAGCTGCTCCCGGGCCATCAGCGCCTGGAGGGCCGGCATGAGCTTGCGGCTGGTGAGGTCCCCGCTGGCCCCGAAGATCACGATGGCCGCCGGCGCCGCGGCCCGCTCCACGTCGAGGCCCTCGAGGAGGGGGTGGGCCTCGTCGAGGCGCTCAGGGGAGACGACCATCAATGCTGGGCCAGGACCGCGGCCTTGTCGGCCAGGGCGTCGATGCCCTGGTCGAAGGACTTGGCGAAGGCGGCCACCCCTTCGTCCTCGAGGACCCGGCTCACGTCGTCGAGGTCGACGCCGAGGGACGCCAGTCGCTCGAACAGGGCCTCGGCCTCCTCCACCCCCGCGGCGGCGGTGTCGGCCACCGTCCCGTGGTCATCGAACGCCTCCAGGGTGGCCACCGGCATGGTGTTGACCGTGTCGGGACCGATGAGCGTGTCGACGTAGAGGGTGTCGGGGTAATCGGGGTTCTTGGTGGACGTGGACGCCCACAGTGGCCGCTGGACCTTGGCCCCCTTGGCCGCCAGCGCCTCCCAGCGGGGGCCGGAGAAGGTCCGACGGAAGTCGCGGTAGGCCAGCTTGGCCTGCGACAGCGCCGCCCGACCCCGCAGCTCCAACGCCTCGGGACTGCCGATGGCCTCCAGGCGCCGGTCGACCTCCACGTCGACCCGGCTGATGAAGAACGAGGCCACGCTGTGGACGCGGGCCAACGAGGCGGCGCCGGCGTCGGACGTCTCCAGCTCCTCGAGTCCGGCCAGATAGGCATCCATGACCTCGGCGTAGCGCTCCCGGCCGAAGATGAGGGTCACGTTGACGCTCGATCCCTGGGCGACCAGGCGCCGCACGGCGGGGACACCCTCATCGGTGGCGGGGATCTTCACCAAGAGGTTGGGTCGGGCGATGTCGGTGTGGAAGCGGCGGGCCGCCTCGACCGAGCCCTCGGTGTCATGGGCCAGATCGGGCGCCAGCTCCAGGGAGACGAACCCGTCGGTCCCTCCGGACTCGCGGTAGAGGGGCGAGAGGAGCTCGAGGGCGTCGACCACGTCGCTCATGGCCATGGCCCAGTAGGCCCGCACGGCCGAGCACCCGTCCCGGGCCAGGACGGCGAACTGCTCGTCGTAGGCCGAGCCGGCGGCCATGGCCTTCTGGAAGATCGACGGGTTGGACGTGACCCCGCGGACCCCTCGTTCGAGCCAGTGGGCCAGGGTCCCGTCGAGGAGCCAGTCGCGGCGGAGGTCGTCGAGCCACGGGCTGTGGCCGTGTCGGTCGAACAGTTGGGCGAGCTTGGTCATGGGGCCTCCAGGGGGGTGCGGATGGCTCGGTCGCCCTGCTACCTATCCCGCCACGCCCCGATGTAGGCGACCCCCCGGCCCGGTGGTCGGCGCGTCAGCCGGCCACCAGCTTGCGGGCGGCGGCGGCGATGTGCTCGGCGTCGAGGCCGGCGGCGGCCAGCAAGTCGTCGGGCTTGCCCGAACCGGGCATGTCCCGTACCGCCACCTTGACCACCCGGGTGTGCTCGTCGGAGTCGGCGAAGCACTCCAGAACAGCGTCGCCCAGGCCGCCCTCGGGCCAGTGGTCCTCCACCGTGAGCACCTTGTTGCCCGCGGCCCGGGCCGCAGCCCGCAGGCCCTCGGCGTCGATGGGCTTGACCGAGTAGCAGTCGACCACCCGCACGGCCACGCCCTCGCCGGCCAGGGCTTCGGCTGCCTTGACGGCTTCGTGCAGGGTGATGCCGGCGGAGACGATGAGGACCTGGTCGGCGTCGGACTCCTTGACCACCTTGCTGCCGCCGATCTCGAAGGACTCGTCGGGCCCGTAGATGACCGGTGTGTTGCCCCGGGTGGTGCGCAGGTAGCGGAAGCCCTTGATGTCGGCCATCAGGGCCACCAGGGCGGCGGTCTGGTTGGCGTCGCAAGGGTAGAGGACGGTGCTGCCGAACACGGCCCGGAACGAGGCGATGTCCTCCAGCCCCATCTGCGACGGCCCGTCCTCGCCGATGGACACCCCCACGTGGGACCCGACCAGGCAGATGTCGGACCGGCTCACCGCGGCCATGCGTACGAAGTCGTAGGCCCGGGTGAAGAAGGCGGCGAAGCTGGAGGCGAAGGGGGTGTAGCCCCGGACCGACAGGCCCACAGCCGCGGCCACCAGCTGCTGCTCGGCGATGTACATCTCGAAGAAGCGCTCGGGGTGGGCGTCCTTGAAGATCTCGGCGTGGGTGGAGTTGGACACCTCGCCGTCGAGGGCGACCACGTCGCCTCGGGCCGAGCCCAGGGCCGCCAGCGCCTCGCCGTAGGCCTTGCGGGTGGCCACCGAGGCCCCCAACTCGTAGCGGGGGAGTTCCAGCTCGCCGGTTGCGAAGGTGTGGGGCGACCCGCTGCCCTCGGGCTTGGCCACGTCGATGTGCAGGTTGCGTTCGCCCCCCAGCTCGGCGATGGCGTCGTCGCGGTCGGCCAGGGGCTTGCCGTGGGCGTCGTCTTGGTCCTCGACGGCGGCCACGCCCTTGCCCTTCATGGTGCGGGCCACGATGACGGTGGGCTGGCCCTTGGTGGCCACCGCTTCGGCGTAGGCGGCGTCGATGGCGCCCACGTCGTGGCCGTCGATGCTGATGGCGTGCCAGCCGAAGGCCCGGGCCCGGTCGGCGTAGGCGTCGGTGTCCCACCCGTGCATGGTCTCGCCCCGCTGACCCAGGCGGTTCATGTCGATGATGGCGGTGAGGTTGTCGAGGCCGGCGTGGGCGGCGTGCTCGAACGCTTCCCACATGGAGCCTTCGGCCATCTCGGAGTCGCCGCAGAGCACCCACACCCGGTAGTCGAGCCGGTCGAGCTTCTTGCCGGCGAGGGCCACGCCGACGCCGATGGGCAGGCCCTGGCCGAGCGAGCCGGTGGCCACGTCGACCCAGGGCAAGATGGGGGTGGGGTGGCCTTCGAAGCGGCTGCCGTGGACGCGGAAGCTGAGCAGATCATCGTCGGAGGCGGCGCCCACGGCCTTGTAGAGGCTGTAGAGCAACGGCGAGGCGTGGCCCTTGGAGAAGATGAGGTGGTCGTTGTTGGGGTTCTCGGGATCGGAGAAGTCGTAGTGGAGGTACTTTCTGGCCAACACGGCCATCAGGTCGGCGGCCGACATCGACGAGGTGGGGTGGCCCGACTTCGGGCCCGCCGCCGCTCGCACGGAATCGACCCGCAGCTGCTGGCCGACCTCTTCCCACTGCTGCAGATCCGTCATCCCCCAACCCTCCATTGCCTGGCGGTTCCCCGGTCGTGTCTCACCCTACAACTGCACCCCGGCCCCGGCGATATCCAGCGGGCATCTGTCCTCGTCGCGGCGTGCTACCGGGCCTGAAAGAGGGCGACCGATGCGGTGAAGCCGTGGAGGAAGCTGCAGGAAGCTGCGCCCGCCCACCGGACCCAGCTCGCCGGCGCAGGACATGCCGGCGAGCGGCGCGCCGTCGACGGCGTGGCTGACGAGGCCGGCATCATGGTCGGGTGGAGGAAAAGGTTCGAACCCCGCCCGTTGCACGTGAACAACAGGGCACCGTCGCCGTGGGCCCCGGCCATGAGCGCAGCCAGGTCCTCGTCCGCTGAGTCGGCGTCGCGCACCTGGAACTGCACGGTGTCGCCCACGTCGATCTGATCGCCGACAGCCACCGCCCCGGCGTCGCGGTCGCCGCCGAGGACGTTGCGGATGAGGAAGTCCCCCGGCCGTAGTCGAGCTTGTGCTCGTCGATGACCCGGCCCACGTGCAGGCCCTGCTGGGCCAGGGCCAGGTCGTGGGGGCCGAGCGAGGCCACCAGCTCCTGCACCCGCTCGAGGGCGGGCCGCCCGGCCAGCTCGAGGATGAGGTGGCCCTCACCGCGGGTGACGGTCAGGGGATCGCCGATGGGCCGGCAGCCCTGGGAGACCACCGTGGCCACCTCGACGCCGGCGAGGACCACGGCCACGGCGCCGTCGCTCACGACGTCGGTCCCCAGCACCAGGCGGTTGCCCCCCGGACCTCGGGCGGCGGAGGCCAGGCCGCCCACCACGGGGAGCTCGAGGCCCGCCTGGTCCCGCAGGCCGGTGAGGAACACGTCGGCCGGGAAGCTGAAGGGGTCGGCCAGCACCAGCAGGGCGGCGGCGTCTTCGGGAAGAGAGGCGGGGTCGGGGAGGCCGGTGATGGCCATGCCTCCGTCGCGGCGGACGGCCATCAAGCGCAAGGGCGTGGCCGCCGCCAACCGCCCGGCCCACAGCGAGAGTGCCGGTTGGTCTTCCACCTCACGGGAACCTCCCACCACCGAGGCGGCGGTGCAGCCGATCAGGGCGCCGGGTCCCAGCAGTGCCTGCACGGCCCCGGCGATGTCCTCCATGGCGCCCACGTGGCTGGCACTGGCGAACAGCACGGCGAGGTCGGGTGCCGACCCGAGGCGTTCGAGCACCTGTCCGGTCACCTCGCCGACCGCCTGGGTGGCGAGCGGGTGCTGGGAGAGGGCGGCGGCGAAGGGCATCGCCGGTGACCCTACCGGCGCAGGGGAGAGCGCTCCTCCCGACCCGCAGAGCCGCCCAACGCAGCTTGGGTAGCCTGGCGGGGACCATGGTGACCACCGAGAGTGCCCCCTCGACGCGCGACGCCATCCTCACCGCCGCCACCCGCGCCTTTGCCGACCACGGCTACGACGGCACCGCGCTCAGCCTGATCGCCGACGTGGTGGGCATCCGCCGGCCCAGCCTCCTGCACCACTTCGCCTCCAAGGAGGCGTTGTACCAAGAGGTGTTCACCCGCCAGCTGGCCGACTGGGCGGTCAGGGTGGAGGAGGCCGTCGACAGCCCCCGCGAGGGCTGGAAGCTGGTCGACCACGTCATCGAGGCCGGTTTCGGGTTCTTCAAGGAGAACCCGGAGTTCGTCCGCCTGGTGCGCCGGGAGGCGATCGAAGGCGGCAACCACCTCGGCATCGACCTCGGAGCGGCACTCCGGCCCCACTTACTGCGGGCCGTCGCCTTCTTCGAACAGGAGATGGCGGCCGGGCGCTTCCGCCGCCACGACCCCGAGCAGTTGCTGCTCACCGGCTACGGCGCCCTGCTCAGCTACTTCAGTGACATCCCCTTCCTCGAAGGCCTGCTGGGCGAGGACCCCTTGGCCGAAGCGGCTCTGTCACGGCGCCTGGAACACGTCCGGGCCTTCTTCCGGGCCGCCCTGGAGCCGTAGGTCCCTGACCTCGCAATTCGGGGGCGCGGAATCAAACCCAGTATCAGCGGCTGACCAGGTGGGGAGCATTGGGGTTGCTGAGCAACCACGATCCTCCCCACTTGCAGGCCGAGGCCGGGCGGTGCCCCCCCACCTGTCGACCGAGAAGGACCAGCGTGCACGTTCCAATCCCACCTCGAAGCCGAGGTCGGCAATTGCGTTGATGCATCCCGTTTCGGGAGGCGCGATTCTCCGGCGCCGGCCCGGCTGGGCCTACTCCCGGCCGTAGGCCTCCTTGCTTCTCGATGTCCCTCAGCTCGGTTCCGTGTCAGGCGGCGACGGCCTCGGTGACCTGGACCTGCGCTCGAGCCGGCCTAACCTGGCGCCCCGTGCGCCGACACCTGTTGCCGGCGATCCTGGCCCTGTTGTGCCTGTCGTGCACCGTGGCGGCCCTGCGGGTCGACACCGGGGGCACCGCCACCGCCGAAGTTGTCGCCACGGCGCCGGCACCGGCCCCCGCCGAGGCGCCGGTGCTCACCCCCCGCAGGGTGCCCGGCCTGCTGGCCCAGCCGGTCGGCACCGCCCGCCTGGTCCAGGCCCTCGACGAGATCGCCACCACCACTCCCGACCGCGCCTGTCTGGTGGTCACCGAAGGGGGCCGGGTCCTCTACGACCGCCAGTCCGATCGCTCCCTGGTGCCGGCCTCGGGCATGAAGCTGTTGACGGCCGTTGCCGTCCTCGCCCGCATCGACCCCGACGAGCGCCTCCGGACTTCGGTGGTGGCCACGCAGTCGCCGGCAGGGGGGGTGGTCGATGGTGATCTGTGGCTGGTCGGCGGGGGTGACCCCGTGTTGGGGACGGCGCCGTGGGCGGCCAGCCTCTTTCGCCAACCGGCGCTGTTCACGCCGCTGGAGGAGTTGGCCGACGGCGTCGTGGCCGCCGGGGTCACCGAGGTGCGGGGTCGGGTGGTGGGCGACGAGAGTCGCTACGACCGGGTGCGCTACGTCGAGAGCTGGCCCGAGCGCTACGCCGCTGATGGCGAGATCGGCCCCATGTCGGCCTTGGCCGTGAACGACGGTTTCGCCGAGTGGGAGGCGGCCGACGTGGCTTTCGAGGACCCCGCCACCGGTGCCGCCGCCGTGCTCACCGACCTCTTGCGGGAACGGGGGGTGGTCGTGGGCGCCGATGCCGGTGCCGGCCCGTCGCCCGACGGCGCCCCGGTCGTGGCCGGCATCGACTCGCCGCCCGTCGCCGACCTGGTCGGCCAGATGCTGCGGGAGAGCGACAACGGCACCGCCGAGCTGTTGCTCAAGGAACTGGGCCTGCGGGTGGAGGGAGAGGGGTCGACCGCCGCCGGGCGCACGGTCGTGGCCGACGCCCTGGGCTCCCTCGGCCTCCCGACGGCCGGCTTGGCGGTGGTCGACGGCTCGGGGCTCGACCCGACCAACCAGGTGAGTTGCCAGTTGCTGCACGGCGTGCTCGAGGCCACCATCGACGGGGGGCCTGTCGACCGGGGGCTCTCGGTGGCCGGGGCCAGCGGCACCCTGGCCCGTCGCTTCCTCGACACCCCGGCCCAGGGCCAGCTCCGGGGCAAGACCGGCTCCCTGCGGGGGGTGGCGTCGCTGTCGGGGTTCGTGTCCGCCCAGGGAGGCACCGAGCTCACCTTCGCCTCGATCTTCAACGGGCTCGATCGCTCCGACGACGGTGGCCCGCTCCAGGACAGCCTGGCCAGGGCCCTCGTGCGCTACCCCGACCTGCCCACCCTGGCTGAGATCGGCCCCGAGGGCTACGGCCCCGACTGAGCGTCGCTCCTCCACCCCCGAGCTCCCGCATGGCCGACGACATCCCCATGTTCCCGCTCGGCCTGGTGCTGTTCCCCGGCATGTATCTGCCCCTGCACGTCTTCGAGCCCCGCTACCAGGAGCTGGTGCGGGTGTGCCTGGCCGGCACTCCCGAGTTCGGTGTCGCCCTCATCGAACGGGGCAGCGACGTGGGGGGCGGCGACGCCCGCTTCGACGCCGGCTGCGTCGCCCGCATCGTGGCCGCCGCCCAACTCGACGACGGTCGCTGGGCCATCGGCACGGTCGGGACACGGCGGATCCGGGTGACGCGCTGGCTTCCTGACGCCCCTTATCCCCGGGCCGAGGTCGAGGACTGGGACGACGGCCCGCCCGGTGCCGGAGCCGTCGAGCTGCGGGCCGCGGCCGAGGCCGGCCTGCGCCGGGTCCTGGCCCACTCGGGCGAACTGGGCGAAGCCGTCCCCGATGCCACCACCCCCCTCGACGACGATCCCGTGATCGCCGGCTACCAGATGGCGGCCCTGGCCCCGCTCGGCGATCTCGACAAGCTGGCCCTGCTGCGGGCCGAGACCCCCCTCGCCCGCCTGGAGCTGCTGGCCAGCCTGTTGGGTGAGGCGGCCGCTGTGCTTGCCAGACGCCTGGAGGGGGGATAGGAAGGGCGGCGTAGGAGGAGAAGGCGGTCGTCGTCTCCGTCACCCACACCAGGAGCTGCAGTGCCCGACCGGCGCCACGACGACAAGTCGCTACCCAACCTGGCCACCGACCTGTGGGACATGGTGCGGGCCTACGCCAAGCAGGAGACGATCGAGCCCATCAAGGGTCTGGGTCGTTTCGTCGCCTTTGGCGTGGCCGGCTCCCTGCTCCTCGGGGTCGGCGTGGTGCTGCTGGTGCTGGCCGTGCTGCGGGCCCTGCAGACCGAGGCCGCTACCGTCTTCGACGGGAACTGGTCCTTCGCCCCCTACCTGCTGACCCTGGTGGTCTGCGGCGCCGTGGTGGGGGCCGCCCTGTCGGCGCTACGGAAGAAGGGGACCAAGTCGTGAGGGGAAAGGCGTGAACCTGACCACCAAGGTGGGCGAGGGTGCCACCGTCACCCGGGACGACATCGAGCGCAAGCTCCGTGAGATCAGGGGTGAGGCCGGCGACGTGGCCGAGTCGGGCCGCAACTACGCGGTGATCGCCGCCGTGGCCACCGCCGTCGCGGTGGTGGCGATGTCCTACTTCTTCGGTCGGCGCAAGGGCAAGAAGCGCTCCACCGTCGTCGAGATCCGTCGGGTCTAGGTCCCGGCCCCGTGCTGCGCTACCTCTACCGGCGGGGACAGCTCCGGGGTCTCTTCGGCGGGTCGAAGCCCTGGACGATGGTGTGGGCCGTCATCTTCGGCGCCCGCATGGTGAAGAAGGCCACCACCCGAGAGCCCAAGGTGGTCTTCTCCGAGGTCCTCACCCCGGGCGAGACGGTGGTCGTGCGCCAAGAGGAGCAACCGTCTAAGCGGCGCACGCGCCGGCGGCGAGAACGCGGGCGGCAGTGAGCCGGCCGTTGCTGGCCGGCGAGCGGGTCCTCCTGGTCGACAGCAAGGGTCGCCAGTACCTGGTGGTGCTGGAGGACGGTGGACAGTTCCACACCCACGCCGGCATCGTCGGCCACGCCCAGCTCATCGGTGAGGACGAGGGGGCGACGGTGCGCTCGACCACCGGCGCCCGCTACACCGCCATCCGGCCCACCCTGGCCGACTTCGTGCTGCGCATGCCCCGAGACGCCCAGGTCATCTACCCCAAGGACCTGGGGGCGATCCTGCTGCTGGCCGACGTCACCCCCGGAGCCAGGGTCCTCGAGGCCGGGGTGGGCTCGGGGGCGCTGTCGCTCGCCCTGGTGCGGGCCGGGGCCGAGGTGGTGGGCTACGAGCTGCGCCCCGACTTCGCCCGCCGGGCCACCGCCAACGTGGCTGCCTTTCTCGGCGAGGAGGCGGCCGGGCGCTACCGGGTGGAGGAGCGCGACGTCTACGCCGGCATCGACGAGGCCGACCTCGACCGGGTGGTGCTCGACCTGCCCGAGCCCTGGCAGGTGGTCAAGCACGCCGAGGGGGCGCTGCGCCCCGGCGGGATCCTGGTGGCCTACACCCCCTCCATCATGCAGGCCGCCCACCTGCGGGAGGTGCTCGCCGCCAGCGACTTCGAGCTGGCCCAGACCGTCGAGCACCTGGCCCGCACCTGGCACGTGGAGGGCCAGGCCGTGCGGCCCGACCACCGCATGGTGGCCCACACCGGCTTCCTCACCTCGGCCCGGCTCCTCGGGCCCATTCCCGGAGGCCTCAAGCCGCCCAGGATCCCGTCGTGAACCTCTTCGACCTGGCCCTGGCCACCGCGCTGGTCATCGCCGCCGTCGGCGGGTACCGCCTGGGCTTCTTCGCCCGGGCCTTGTCCTGGATCGGGTTGGCGGTGGGTCTCTACGTGACCGCCCGGTTTCTCCCCAACCTCCTCTCCGCCATCCTCGGTCTCGCTCCCTTCCCGACCGAGGAAGCCAACCTCCGCCTCGTGGTGGGGGTGGCCATCTTGTTGTTGGGGGCGTTCCTGGGCCAGGGGGTCGGCCTGCTCATCGGCACCAGGGCCCATCTGTCCATCCCGGCCGCCGGTCGGCCCCTCGACCGGGCGGGCGGAGCGATCGCCGGGGCCGTGGGCGTCCTGGTGGCCGTCTGGCTGCTGCTGCCCACCTTCGCCCAGGTGCCGGGGACGGTGTCGCGCCAGGCCCGGAGCTCGTTGATCGCCCGGACGATCGACACGTCGTTGCCCCACCCTCCCGACGCCCTCCAGGCCGTCCGGCGCCTCGTCGGCGACACTCAGTTCCCCGACGTGTTCGCTGCCTTGCGCCCGGCACCCGACCTCGGGCCGCCACCAGGAGAGTCGGGCCTCAGCGAGAGCCTGGCCCAGAGCGTGGCCGCGTCCACCTTCCGGGTCGAGGGGGAGGCCTGTGGCCGCCTCCAGGAGGGGAGCGGCTTCGTGGCCGAGCCGGGGGTGGTGGTCACCAACGCCCACGTGGTGGCCGGCCAGGAGAGCACCGAGCTGATCGGCGTCGACGGGAGCCGCACGGCGGCCGAGGTGGTCTTCTTCGACTCCGAGACCGACCTGGCCGTGCTGGAGGCCCCCGACCTCGGTGCTTCGCCCCTTCCCATCGAGGACGCCGAGGTGGGGACGGCGGGTGCGGTGTTCGGCTACCCCGGGGGTGGTTCGCTCGAGATCTCACCCTTCGAGGTGCGCGAGGCGGTGGAGGCGGTGGGACGGGACCTCTACGGCGACGGGCCCACCCGGCGACAGGTGCTGGTGCTGGCCAGCCGCCTGGCCCCCGGTGACTCCGGGTCGGCCCTGGTCAACCCGGCCGGGGCCGTGGTGGGCGCCGCCTTTGCCATCGCCCCCGACCGGGAGGGCACCGCCTACGCGCTCGACGCCGACGAGGTCCGGGAGGCCCTGGCCGCCTCCCGGGCGTCGGCCGACACCGGTCCCTGCCTGCGATAGGCCGACCCGTCAGGCCAGGACGACGTCGGCGACCGGGACCGGGGCCAAGCGGCGATCGGTGGTGACGAGGGGCAAGACCCGAGCGGTGGTCAGCTCGACGTACAGCGCGCCGGCCAGGCGGAGCTGGTGACGTTTCGACCAGGCGCCGATCAGGAGATGGGCGACCGGATGCCGCTGGGTCGGGGCGGCTGGCTTTCCAGCCCGCACTGACTCAAGGCGCCCCCAGGGCGGCGGCAAGCGCTTCCCCGTCGCGGCGCACGACGGCGGGGAAGTGCAACCTCAGCACGTCTTCGCCGTCCTCGTCGACCAGTTGGACCACCCGCATGACCCGGCCGGTCGGCGGAGTGATGACCGTCACGTCGGCCCGAGGGATGGTGAACTCGATACCCGGGACCACCTTCCCAAGGTTGTTGACGGTGAAGAAGAGGAGACGGCGGTCGGTGAGGAGGATGCCCCATGTCCGAGGGACATCCACGATGGTCATGGTGCCGGCCGTCAGGGCGCCGGCCACCAGCCCCTTCAACAAGCTCTGGCCAGGGCGCTCGCCGGCCCGTGCAGGGTCGCGGCCGTGGCGATCTCGGGCCGCTCCCCGGACTCCAGAGGTCCGGCCGCTCTGATGACCTCGTCACGCAGTCGCCGACCCATGACCGGGAAGTCTGCCCGAGGCTCGTCCACAACTCGGTTGGGCGATCGTCACGGCCCTCGTCGAGGAGGAGATCGAGCCCGGCCGACAACCACCCACCGTGCAGGTTGGCTCCCTCGCGCCTGCCAATGAGGCCATGACCGGTGGACCCCTGGCCATCCGCCCAGAGAAGCCCGGCGCCGTCGTCGGTCACCTCGATCTCCGGACATTCCGGCTGTTGGCGGATTCGGACGGCGCCTTGTCTGGCCGAGGTTCGGCTGGGCGTCGGTTCGTCGACCTCGCCCGCGCGGCGCAGGAAGCCGAGGAGCCACTGCAGCTCGGCGAAGGGCCAGCGCTAGCGGGATCGCCGGGGCGAAGCCAGTGCCGGGACCGCCGACAGGCGGTCGGCGAAGCGGGTGAGGACGGGGCCGGCGACGGCCAGGAGAAGGACGTAGGCGGCGGCCACCGGCCCCAGCTGGGGTTCGACCCCGGCGCCTACCCCGAGCCCGGCGATGACGATGGAGAATTCCCCCCGGGCGACGAGGGCGGTGCCGGCCCGGATGCGGCCCGGCCGGGCGATGCCCGCCCGCTTGGCCGCCCACCACCCGGTGGCCACCTTGGTCAGGGCCGTGACCACCGCCAGGACGCCGGCCACGGCCGCCACCGGCAGGAGGTCGCCCGGATCGAGCTGGAGGCCGAAGAACAGGAAGAAGGTGGCGGCGAAGAGGTCCCGGAGCGGGCTGATCAAGGAGCTGGCCCGCTCCTGGACCGTCCCGCCGAGCGCGATGCCGACGAGGAAGGCGCCCACGGCGGCGGAGACCTGGAGTTGGGCCGCCACCCCGGCCACCACCAGGGTCAAACCCAGCACGCCGAGCAGGAGGGCCTCGTCGGAGGGGCTGAGCACGGCCCGGCTCACCGTGGCCCCGTGGCGCAGGGCTACGAAGAGCACGACCGCCACCGCCGCCAGCGCCGCCGCCACCGAGACCATCCCGGCCACGAGCGATCCTCCGGCCAGGAGCACGGCCACCACTGGCAGGTACACGGCCATGGCCAGGTCCTCCATGACCAGGACCGACAACACCGAGGGCGTCTCCCGGTTGCCCAGCCGGTCGAGGTCGCGCAGCACCTTGGAG
>JAUJNB010000043.1 GCA_030446545.1 Acidimicrobiales bacterium
CGGACAGCATGCCGCGATGAGCCAATTCCCCTGCCTCACCCGTTCGTCGACCACCCGGGGCGAGACCCGCTTCCGCCTCGGTGATCCGCTGGTCGACTCCTATCTGCAGTTCGTGGCCGGACGCTCCCGTCCCAACACGCTGCGGGCCGTGGCCCATGACCTGAAGACGTTCTTCGCCGTCGTTGCCAAGCCTCCCGCCGAGGTCGTCGCCGCCGACGTGTTCGACTTCTTGTCCCACCAGCGCGGGGACCGCAGCGTGGTCCGCCTGGTCGACGGCGAGTCAGGTCTGGCCGCGGCCACCATCGCCCGGCGGCTGTCGTCGGTGTCGGGCTTCTACGCGTACCTGGTGGCACGGGGCGACGCCGGCGTGGAGGTCAACCCGGTGCCCCGGGGACTGGCCACCCGGCGGGCCGGCGGCTCCCGGCGGACCCGCACGGTGCCGCTGGTGCGGGTGCCCAGGCGACTGCCGAGGATCCTCGCTCCCGAGGAGGTGGACTCGCTCTTTGCCGCCCTGCGCACCCACCGGGACCGGGCCATGGTGGCAGCCATGGTGCTGGGGGGCCTCCGGCGCTGTGAGGTCCTCGGACTGAGGCTGGGCGACATCTGGGTGGGCGAGCGGCGGGTGTTCGTGGCCGATGGCAAGGGCGGTCACCAGCGGGCCGTGCCCATGGCCAACCGGTTCTTCGCCGCCGTGGGCGACTACCTGCACGACGAGCGGCCTCGCTGCGGCACCGACCGCGTCTTCGTGGTGCTCAAGGGACCCCGCCGGGGCCAGCCCCTGTCGGCCGACGGGGTGGACGAGATCTTGACCGGAGCCCGCCGGCGGGCCCGCCTGGAGCGGGGCACCTGCCACGAGCTGCGCCACACCTGCCTGACCCGGTTGCGGGAGGCGGGGATGGCCCTCGAGGCCGTGCAGGCCCAGGCCGGCCATCGCTCCATCGAGTCCACCCGGGTGTACCTGCACCTGACCAACGACTGGCTGGCCGAGGAGTACCGGCGAGCCTCCGCCGCCATCGACGCCGACCAGGCGGCGGTGGCCGAGCTGCTCGCCATCCAGGAGGTCATCCGATGAGCGCGCTTTGCGCACCCCAGCCCAACTCGCCGGACAAGGTCGCCCACGACTGGGCCGTCATCGCCGCCCGGGCGCCACGCCTGGCCGCCACGCTGGGCCGATACCTCACCCAGGCCTCGACTTTCCTGGCCCCCCGCAGCATCGACGCCGCCTCCATCGCCCTGCGCCAGTTCGCCTTCTGGCTCCTGGACCACACCGACGTCACCGCCGTCGCAGCGGTGAGCCGCACCGACGTGGAGGACTTCACCGTCTGGCTGGCCGACCAACCCGGCGTCGGCGACGGCGCCTTGTCCACCAACACCCGCTCCCAGCGCCTGCACATGCTTCGCAGCTTCTTCGCCCGCATCATCGAGTGGGACTGGGAAGACGCTCCCCGCCGCAACCCGGTGCTGGTTGGCGACATCCCCACCCGCCCCGAGCCCCTGCCCAAGTTCCTCGACGACGCCGACGCCGCCAAGCTGATGGTCACCGCCCGGGCCGCTGCCGACCCGAGGGACCGCCTGGTCGTGGAGCTTCTGGCCCGCACCGGCCTGCGGGCCAACGAGGCGTGCGGCCTCGACGCCGACGCCGTGGTGCGCATCGGCTCGGGTCACTGGCTACGTGTTCCGGTGGGCAAGCTGCGCAACGACCGCTTCGTGCCGCTGCATCCCCAGCTGGTCGAGCTCCTCCAGAGCTGGTGCGCAGCGAACGTGGATCACATCCGCACCCACCGCCGCCTCATCGCCGATCACCGGGGCACGGTGAAGCGGGACCAGCTGGCCCGCATCGTCAAGCGGGTGGCACGCCAGGCCGGCATCGGCCACGTCCACCCCCATCAGCTGCGCCACACTCTCGCCACCCAGGCCATCAACCGGGGCATGCGCCTGGAGGCCATCGCCGCCCTGCTCGGTCACCGCACCATGCACATGACCCTCACCTACGCCCGCATCGCCGACCGAGTCGTCGCTGACGAGTACGCGGCCGTCAGCCAACAGATCGACGCGCTCTATGGGCCGGAACAGGCCGCCGAGCTGGAGCCGGCCAACATGGCCCGGCTGCGCCGCGAAGCCCATGCCCGCATGCTCGGCAACGGGCTGTGCACCCGGCCGGTCGAGCTCGAA
>JAUJNB010000022.1 GCA_030446545.1 Acidimicrobiales bacterium
CGCTGGCCGGCGGTTCCGAGGTACTCATCGACCGCCTGGCCACGGGACTGGCCGACGTTCGTCGTACTCTCGCCTCCACGCGGACGGCAGCGCTGGTGGGACATGTGCACCGGGCTAGTAATGTTTATCCCGCGTTATCTTTCCGATCGACAGGACCGCCTCAAGGGGTCCGCCCACCTTCAAGGAGGAGTTCAATGAGAAGGAGCTTTGTACGCGGTCTGCTGGCGGCCACAGTGGTCTTCTTCGGCTCGGCCAGCCCGGCCGCTGCTCACCTCGAAACGCCTGCCGGCGACATCGGAGTGCAGGACAGCGACCGGGAGGACATCGGCGACCCCGTCCCTCCAACGGAGCGAGGGTTGCGCACCGCTGAAAGCAAGAACACCCCGATCGAGGGCAGTGAGGGTAGGCGCCCGGGAGGCAGGTGCTTCAGTGTTTTGGATGGGGGGCCACCCTCACCCTGCGACTTCTAACGGTTTGAGCAGGACGTGATCCAGGCGACAAGCTCGGGGGTCGCCGACCCTCGAGCTTCGCCTGGAGACCATCCGCTGCGCGGAACCGGTCCCGGGTTCGCCGAGTAGGCGCCGTCGGGGACTTCATCGAGGCTCTCGAAGCGGGCCGGGTAGTCGGGGCGGTACTTGGCGGTCTTGAAGTTCCCCTCGGAGTAGGGTTTGTCGTTCGAGGTCCGGGGCCGAGACAGGCTGCGGGTGATCCCGAGGTCCTCGAGGAGCTCGGCCATGGACGTCGGCGGCGTGTCCCCGTCAGAAGACCTCATCCACGACACACTAGGACGAGTCTTTGCATGCTCGATCGAAAACATGACACGACCTCAGAGCGCTGCGACAAAGAAACGGGCATTGCTTGTAGGGAAAGACAGTCGGCACCCGCGCAGTCGTACTGCCAATTGCCCATGAGCCCATACGATTGCCGTATAAAGGCTGATCAGCTGGAGCGCGTTGTCAGGGAGAGCCGGACGTCGCCAGCGAGAGCGTCCTCGAAGCAGGGGAGGCACAGGGACTGGCCGTCGAGGTGGCGGATGCGCGTCTCTGCCGCCCGCTCACCGCAGGCGTCGCAGTCGAGCGAGGCCATGACCCGGGCCCGGGGCGGCGCGGCGATGTTGACCCGGCGAACCTCGTAGAGTTCGTCGAGAGGGGCCTCGAGGATCCGGGTGCAACGCTCTCGCTGCCCCGCGATGAAGGCCGCCTTGTCCTCTGCGGTGGCCGTTCCCGTGCGAACACGGGCAAAAAGAGCCAGCCAAGTTGAGTCGTTGCCATCCGAACCGTCTGGACGGGGACTGACCCTGACCGCCTTGCCGTCGGCGCGGCGGATGAAGGTGTAGGCGCTCTTGCCATGGTCACGGTGGACCAGATTGCCTTTGCCAAACGTACAGCCCGTGAGCAACTGGATGGCATCGACGGCGCACATGTCCGTCTCCACCACCGCCACCACGTCGTCGCCGGTCCGGTTGCGCCCGACCTCTGCCAGTCCGATCTCAGCGGCCCGGATGCCCAGCGCCAATCCCGCGCACATGTGGCCATGGAATTCGACCACTCGTGCGACCGTCTCGTCGTCGATCACAGAAATTTGTTCCCCGGTTTTCGCGGTAGATGCCAGTGCCCGAAGATAGCTTGACTGACCCGGCTTGGCAACGGGAGTGCCCTTAGACTTGTTGCCGCGCAATGGAGGTGTGGTACGTCGCGCCTCCGAGCGGGTGGTCGTTCCACGGGTTCAGGTCATACCTCGGGCCGCAAGGCTGATCCCCTCTATCGCTGCCGCAAGCTGTTGGCGATGGCCGAGGAGCGACTCGACGAGGCTGCCGGCTCCAAGCTGCGTGGTCTGTTGGCCGCCGGCAACCCCGACGGGTCCGTCGGTGAGGCTGGCGAGCGAAGGAAGCTCTTCGTGACCTCTATTGCCTCTACGGCGAGCCCGAGCTCGCCGGACGGTGGATCGACGGCCTCATCGACGACTGCCGCGACGCCGCCGCCAAGGAGGTACCGGGGCATGGCTCGAACGCTGAAGCGATGGCGGGGACCAGATCCTGGCCTGGAACACCACCGGCGCCTCCAACGGGCCCACCGAAGGCCTGAACGCGATCATCGAGAAGGTAAAGCGGGTGGGAGCCGGCTTGCGGTCCTTCGCCAACTACCGGCTCCGGATCCTGCTTGCCGTCGGGCGCTGCGCCTGGTCGCGCTCCTTGACTTCGCACCCCACTGAAACGCGAAGGGCCCATAACCCTAGCGCATCAAGTCATGCCAAATCTTTCATTCCTAAGCCAACTCGCTGTCGTAGACTACGAGAGACATCACTGGCAATTGACCCTCCAGGCTGGGGGCCATCGCCGCCAACCCTGGTCGGCTCAGCCATCATCGTGGCGGCGACACCAGCCCGAGGGGGCCGTGTCTTCCCGCCTGCCATTCCCCTGGTCAGTGCCTTCTGTTAACCGCAGCGATCCCCCACAACCAAGGAGAGTTCCTTTGAGGATGAGGATAATGAGAGCCGGTAAGTCCCTCCGGGTGGGAGGTGCCATTGCAGCCGGCGCCGCTGCCTTCGCCATAATCCCCGTCATGCCGGTGGCTGCTACGCAATCGCCGTCGGTTGGGCAGTCGCCCGACCGGGTCACGATCTGCCACAAGCCCGGAACGCCTGCGGAGAACACCTTGCAGTTGCCGCAGCGTGCCGCGGAACGCCATTTCGGACACGGTGACACATCTGGCCCTTGCCCCGGCGGAGAGGATGAAAAGGGGGTGAGGGGTGACATTTCGCTGGATGTCCACACCCACAGTTCCGAGTTCGGTAGTCCCAGCGGAGCCCCGACCCTGTTTGAGACCACTCCGCTGCCCTTTCCGATCAGCAAGGGTGCGAACTTCAGCTACTCGGCCATCCCCTGCAGGTTTCCGGCACCATTCAACGACAAGGCCCTGAACTTCACCCCCGACTACCCCGGGCTCGAGGATCCCGCGGCAGTGCGATTCCTGGTCGAAGGCACCGTCACCAAGGCGATCCGGTCCGGCGAGCGTGGGACCGTCAAGGGGACCATCACCACCTTCCTCTGCGAGGGGGACCGAGAGGGGGACAAGATCTTCATCGAGTTCGAGGCGCAGTTCGTCGTGACGTCCGCGAACGTGGCGACGGTCGAAGGCACGTTCCGGATCACCGGCGGCACCGGAAGGTTCGAGGACATCACCGGCAGCGGATCATTCACCGGCGATCCAGGTTTCACGTGCTTGCCTCCGGTGTTGAGACGTAACCAGGCCGAAAACTGCGCAGACCTGGGCGCTTTCTCGGACGCCGTGTTCGACCTGCGCGGCAGTTTCCAGGACCCGACGGTCCCGACCCCCTAGCTCCCTACAGTCTGCAGGCCGCCAGCCGGCGCTTCCACACTTGGCAGCAAGGGCACCAACTAAGGGGGCTGGCGTAGCAGTACGCCAGCCCCCTTCCTCGCTGGATCCCCGCCGCCGTGAAAGCTGGACAAGGGTAAGGGAAATCGACTCCTCAGTCCCCGAGATCAGTAGGCGGTTACAACGGATCAGTCAGCTCAGACTGGTGCACCAGCTCGATACGTCGCTCCGACGTCGGACGCCATCGCTGGCGGCTCGAGATCAGCCCGGGCGGCGGCACCTCGGTGCGCGCGTCGACGCCCGCCATGGGACGGGCGAACCCACGGGCGACGGTCATCCGGCGGGCCAGACGCTGGTCGAGGCGTCGACGTCGGGCTGCTGCGCCCAGCCCAGGGTCGCCTCGATCGTAATCGTCGTCGCCCCCATGGCATCGAGGTAGGCGACGAAGCGCGGCAGGAGTCGGTGGGCCTCCACCCTGTCGTGGCCGAGGGAGCGCCGTAGGCGGAGGTCATCCAGCGCGCTCACTGCGCTGCCCCCGGCCACGCCCTGGGCGACGCCATGGAGGGTGCGCAGATCCAGATCTCGCCGTAGGACCACTCTGGAGCACGGCCAGCATTGGGGCGGCGCTCATAACGTCGGCGAATCGTCTCTTGCTGAATCGTTCTTTCCGGTGGCACAAGTTGGCCCTTATCGTGGAGTGAAGGAAGTGGGTTCTGGCACCCAAATGGTGCCCTGCTCCATAGTAAATGTAAAGACATTCACCGAGTTCTTGCCGAAGTAGAAGAGAGAACAGTGCCAGAAATCAAGTTGCTGCGGTCGTTGCTGGTGGTCGTCCCCGTCACGGTTGGCCTCGTCTTCACTGGCCTGGCGGTGTTAACCGCTCTCCCGACGGAGACCAACACGAGCCCGACCGGGGCCGGTGTGGCCTCCGCCCGGCTCAGTCCCAGCGACAAGGCAGGCATCGCCGAGGCCTACGGCAAGCTACCGCTCAGCTTCGAGGCCAATCGGGGCCAGACCAACTCCCAGGTGGACTTCTTGGCTCGGGGAGCGGGCTACAGCCTCTTCCTGACCCCCACCTAGGCGGTGCTTTCCCTGGCCGGCTCGGAGAAGCTCTCGGAGGAAAGGGCCGACGAGGGCGCCGACCTGGCCGCTGGCAAGGCCGACGGCGCCGACACGGCTGCGAGCGTGTTGCGCATGAAGCTGATCGGGGGCAACCCCGCCATCGCCCCCGCCGGCCAGAACGGCCTGCCCGGCACCGCCAACTACTTCAAGGGCAACGACGCCGCCCGCCACCTCACCGGCGTGCCCACGTTCGTCCGGGTGGCCCACCGCGAGGTCTATCCCGGCGTTGACCTGGCCTACTACGGCAAGCAGGGCCTGCTCGAGTACGACTTCATCGTCGCCCCCGGCGACGATCCGAGGCGGATCGCGATGGGCTTCGACGGCGCCAGGTCCATGCGCCTCGACGGCGGCGAGCGGGTGCTCGACCCCGGCACCGGCGAGGTGCGCCAGCACGCCCCGGTGCTGTACCAGGAGATCGATGGTCAAAAGCGCCACGTGCCCGGGCGCTTCGTGCTCAGCGGCGAGCGCCAGGTCGGCTCCGACATCGACAACTACGACCCAAGCCGGCCGCTGATCATCGACCCCGTCCTGGCCTACTCCACCTACCTGGGGGCTCCGCTCCCGACCGGGGCACGGGTATCGCCGTGGATGGGCAGGGCAACGTCGTGGGCGTGACGGTGTCGAACAGCTTCCCGGTCACCCCCGGGGCGTTCCAGACGGTGAACCGAGGGGGGGGTGGGCTGGGCCCGACCGACGGGTTCGTGACCAAGCTCAACCCGTCGGGATCGGCGGTCGTCCACTCCAACTACCTGGGCGGCAGGATACCTTCCCGCACTGGCTCGGGAAGAACGGCAACGCCATCGCTCTGGGGGCCGACGGCATCGCCTACGTCACCGGGCTCACAAGGACCACCGACTTCCCGACCACGCCCGGGGCCTTCCAGCCGCACCTTCACGCCCGGTTCCGGCAACGACGGCTACGTCACCAGGCTGAACCCCAGCGGGTCGGGGCTCACCTACTCCACCTACCTCGGCGGCAACAGCGCCGATGACCCCAGGGCATTGCCGTGTACCAGGCCGGGAACGCCTACGTGAGCGGTGAAACCGTCTCCGCCAACTGCCCGACCACGCCTGGTGCCTTCCAGCCCGTGGACCAACATGGTGCGGACGCGTTCGTCACCACGCTCAACTTCACCGGCTCGGCCCTCGCCTACTCCACCTACCTGGGTGGTAGCGCCACCGACAACGGACAGGGTGTGGCCGTGGACCAGAGCGGGAGCGCCTACACCGGATTCACCAGCTCCTCGGACTTCCCCACCACGCCAGGATGCTTCCGCAAGACACTGGTCGGCTCCTTCAACGCCTACGTGACCGAGCTCGACCCCACGTCCGCCCTCGCCTACTCCACCCACGTCCGCGGCCAGAACACCGCCTTCGACATCGTCGTGGACGACGCCGGCGGCGCCTCCATCGTCGGGACGGCCAGGGCGCCCGACGTGCCGGTCACCCCGGATGCGTTGCAGCTCGCGTACGCCGGTGGAGGCAATGACGTCCTCCTGGCCGGGTTCAACCCGTCCGGGTCCGTCCTCGTCCACGCCACCTACCTCGGAGGCAGTGGCAACGACGAGGGCTACAGCATCGCCCTCGACAGGTACGGCAGCGCCTACGTCACCGGGTCACCCAGTCGCCCAACTTCCCCACCACTCCCGGGAGCTTCGACCCGACCTTCAACGGCGCCAGCAACGGCTTCGTGGCCAAGCTGGACTTCTGCACCATCGACCGGAGCACGACCACCGGGCCCCAGGACATCACCGGCACCCAAGGCGACGACGTCATCTGTGGCTCACCCTTCGGTGACCGCATCGAAGGCGGGCAGCGCGACGACGTCATCTACGGCTCCGGCGGCGACGATGAGATCGGTGCCGGACCAGCGGATGACACCGTCTTCGCCGGCCCGGCAACGACAGCATCGCGGGGCCCAGGCGACGACCGGCTCTTCGGGGAGGACGGGGACGACAAGATCTTCGCCGGCCCCGGAACCGACACCGTCGATGGCGGCCCCGGCACCGACCGATGCGTCGGGGGCGAGGTGCTGGCATCCTGCAGTCCGTGAACCCGAGCTCTCCCCACTCCGGCACTGTCCCGAGCGGGGGAGGAGTTCCCCAGCACCCAGGAAGTCCGTAGCGGTGAGCCGAAGTTCCGTCGAAAGACCACTATGCCCTCCGTGCCCGTGCCCGTGCCCGTGCCCGTGCCCGTGCCCGTGCCCGAAGCGATCGGATGCTCGACGGTGAGGTCGGCACCGGCCCCGGAACACTTCGACGCCATCGTCGTCGGGGGCGGGCCCGCCGGCTCGACCTGCGCCTACCACCTGGCCGCCCGCGGCCACTCCGTCCTTCTCCTGGAGCGGGAGCACCATCCCCGCTTTCGGGTCGGTGAGTCGGTCATGCCCTACGCCAGCGGCCTGCTCGACGCCATGGGTTTGCTCGATGAGGTGGAGGACCAGTTCGTGGTCAAGCACTCAGTCGAGACCTCGGATTCGCTGGGCGGCTACTTCCGGACCTACTTCGCCAAGCTGGCCGAGGGCCAGAAGAAGTTCGGCTTCAACGTCGAGAGGTCACGCTTCGACGCCCTGCTCTGCTCTCATGCCGAGGGGGCGGGGGCGACGGTGGTGGAGGGGGCGGAGGTCAGCGGATTGGTGTTCGACGGCGCCCGCCTGGCCGGCGTGGTCTACGAGCGCGACGGGGAGAGGCACGAGGCCAGGGCCCGCTTCGTGGCCGACGCCAGCGGCCGGGCCGGCCTGGTCGCCCGCCACCTCAAGCTGCGGCGCATGAACCGTCGCATCAAAAAGGTGGCCCTTTTCCAGTACTTCGAGGACGTGGTCAAGGGGGTGAATTCCGCCGACGAGGGAGACCTCGTCATCGCCACCCACGAAGCCGGCTGGATCTGGTGCATCCCGGTGGGGCCGAACAACAGAAGCGTGGGGGCGGTCATGGCTCCCGAGGAGCTGGCCGGGACCGACCGGCGCCAGGTCTTCGACCAGCACCTGAGCCGCGCTCCTCGCATCGCCGCCGCCCTCGAGGGGGCACGGCCGTGGTTCGACGACCTCAAAGTGGAGTCGGATTTCTGCTACCACTCCGAAGACTTGGCCGGCCCGGGCTGGTTCCTCGTGGGCGACGCCGGATGCTTCGTGGACCCGGTGTTCTCCGGCGGCGTGTTCCTGGGCATGGCCGCCGCCTGCAAGGCCGCCGAGGTGATGGGCGACATCCTCGACGGCCGGGCAGAGGACGAGGCCATCGCTCACTTCGAAGACTTCTGCAAGACCGGCTACGACCAGTACTTCCGGCTGGTGTACGTCTTCTACGAGCAGTGCAACGGCAACGTGGAGTGCATGTTCCGCCAGCTCTTCGAGGGCCGGTTCAAGCCCCTCTTGCAGATCCTGGCTGGGGACTGCTGGGGCGAGGAGGACAATCCCATCTGGAGCGAGCTGCGGTCCGATCCGCGTTGGGACACCTTCGAGCGGCCGTTCAACCGCGTCTACGGCTGTCCCGTGTACCCCCCACCACCGCTCGCTTCCGCCGATGTGATGGCAGGAGAGCGACCATGACTTCAATCCCGGCGCAGGAGGTCTCCCCGGCGACGATGGTGACCGGGCCGTCCTCGATGGTGGAGGTCAGTGCCCGCCGGCTGGCGCCGATGAACGGCGCCGGGCCGGGAATCGAAGGCCGGGTGTCGTGGTACGGCAGTGCCGGCTTTCCCTCCGACCGGCCGGGCAGCGAGGCCACCATCCAGGCCCTGTGCGGGCTGATGGCGGTGCACGGCCGGGAGGCCGGCCGGCCCCGGCGGATCGGCCTCGACGTGGTCTCCACGGCGGCCGGGGTGCTGGCCGGCCACGGCGTGGTGGCGGCCATGATCGCCCGCCGCCGCGGGCTGGAGGTGGCGGCGGTGGAGACCTCCGCCCTGCAAGCGGGCCTGCTCCTGACCACCCACTACACGACCCTGGCCACCTGCGCCGAAGGATGGTCGCCACCCGACGCCGGTACCGGACCGGGACCGCCGTTCCCCACCTCCGACGGCCAGTGGTTCGTGCTGGAGACGCTCGACCCCGAGGCCTGGAAGCGGTTCTGGATGGCCCTGGGCGTGGCCGGATCCGACCTGGGGAGGGCATGGACGGTGTTCCGGCTGCGCTACCACCGGGCCGCGTGTTCGTTGCCCCCGCAACTGCACGAGGTGACGGCACGGCACACCCTGGCCGAGGCGGCCCAGGTGGCCGAGGCCAGCGGGATGAGCCTGTGCCGGCTCCGCCACTACCCCGAAGTGCTGTCCGCACCCGGGACAGGGGACGGCCTCCCGGTGGTCGTCCCCATCCCGGGTCACAGACCCAGCCTGGCCCCCCCAGGGGACGCCGGGCCTCCGCCGCCGGGCCCTCTCCCGCTCTCGGGCATCCGGGTGGTGGAGGCGACCAACCGCATCCAGGGGCCGTTGGCCGGCCTCCTGCTGCAGATGCTCGGTGCCGAGGTGCTCTTGGTCGAGCCGCCCGGCGGCGACATCGGCCGTAACAGCCTGCCCGAGGCCGGGGGCATGGGGGCGTTCTTCCTGTGCTTCAACCGGGGCAAGGCCACCGTCGAGGTCGACCTCTCCCGCCCGTCGGGACGGGCCGAGCTGGTCGAGCTGGTGGCCGGGGCCGACGTGTTCGTCCACAACTGGCGCCCGGGCAAGGCCGCCCAGTGGGATCTGACCGCCGAGGTCTTGGCCGCCGTCAATCCTCGCCTGGTGTACGCCCAGGCCTCGGCATGGGGCGACCGGGAGGAGGAGATGGGCCACGTGATCGGGACCGAGTACCCCGTCCAGGCCTACGTCGGCATGGGCGACGGCCTCAACCCGGTGGGCGAGCCGCCACTGCCGTGCCGGGTGCTGGTCACCGACTACCTGGCCGGCATGATCGCCTGTGAGGGGATCCTGCGGGCGCTGTACCAGCGAGAGCAGGCGGGCGGAGCCTGGTGGTCGGACACCTCCCTGTTGGCGGCAGCAATGGCCCTGCAGGCTCCCGTCCTGCAGGCGCTGGCCGCCGGGAGGGAGACGGGGCGCAGGATGGGAAGGCCGGTGTGGGGCCCGCTCGACCATCCCCTCCCCACCGGCGACGGCTGGTTGGCGCTGAGCGTGGAGGGCGACGAGGCCCTCGGCCGCGCTTGTCGGGCCCTCGGGCTGGCTCCGCTCACGAAAGGGCCTCCCGCCTCCGAGCGGGCGCTGGCCGAGTGGATCGCCGGCCAGCCGGCGGCCGAGTGCGAGCATCGACTGGTGTCGGCGGGGATTCCCTGCGCCACCGTCTCCACTGATCTGGCCGCGCTGCCCGCCGACCCCCGCCTGTCGGGACTGTTCGAGCCCCTCGACGACGCCGCCCGGGTGCCGTGCTCGCCGTGGGTCTTCACCCCGTGACCCCCCGGTCGCCCACCACGGCGGCGCAGGCCCCCACTCTGGAGGCGGCCTGCCGGCGTTGGCCGGCCCGGCCGGCGACGACCCACGCCGGCGTCACCACCTCCTACGCCGAGCTGTGGGAGCGGGTGTCGGCCCTGGCCGGTGCCTACCGTTGGCTCGGCGTCGGTCCCGGCGACCGCATCCTCTGCCAGCTGCCGACCTCCCCCGAGTTCCTCGTCGCCGTGCACGCGGCTTGGGCGTGCGGCGCCGTGCACGTGGGGGCGGACAACGACCTGACCGGGACCGAGCTGTCGCGGCTGGTGGAGCGCACGGAGGCGTCGGTACTGTTGTTCCAGCACCTCCCCGGCGCCGCCGATCCCCTGGCCCCGCTGCGCCCGGTGACCCAAGCCCATCCCGGGACCACCGTTGTCGTCCATGGCGCAAGGCCGCAGGACGAACGCCACCTTTCGCTGGAGGACCTGCTGGGCACGCGGGCCGGGCCGATGGCCGCCGCCAAGGCCGAGCCACCCGAGCCGCCCGAGCGCGCCCCCGACGACCCGGCCCTGCTGTTCCTCACCTCGGGCACCACCGGCACGCCCAAGGGCGTGGTGGAGACCATGGCCGCGCTGTGGGCCAAGGTGGCCTACTTCGCCGACGCTTTCGGCCCCGGGCCCGACGACGTCCACCTCATGTACCTGCCGATCTCCCACGCCTTCGGGCTCAAGCTGTCGCTGACCGCCCTGCTCAGCGGCGGCCGCCTGGTCCTGCTCGACCGCTTCTCCCCGAGCGAAGCCCTCCGCCTGGTGACCGAGGAACGGGTCAGCGTGCTGCCCGGCACCCCGACCCACCTCACCCTGCTGGTGAAGGCCCTGGACTCCGCCCGCCACGACGTGGCCAGCCTGCGTTGGGCGGTGGCCGCCGCCGCCCCTCTTCCTCCGCCCCTGCTGGACCAGGTCTACGCCAAGCTGGGCGTGGAGCTGTTCTACGTCTACGGCTGCAGCGAGGGCTTCCTGGTCTCCACCACCGAACGAGACGAGATCTATGCCGGATCGGTGGGAACGAGCGTCTTCCGCGGGCCGCCGGGCACCCCACCCGACGGCTCGGTGGCCGTGGTCGAGCCCTACGACCACACCCCGCTCCCGCCCGGCGAGGTGGGCGAGATCGTCTTCGGCGCCCGCCAGCCGGTGCGCTACTGGGGAGAGGCCGAGGTGGCGACGGAGGGCTGGTACCACACCGGCGACCTGGGCCGGATCGACGACGACGGCCTCGTTCACGTGGTGGGGCGGCTCAAGGAGCTGATCAACCGGGGCGGGCTCAAGGTCGCCCCCGGAGAGGTGGAGGCGGCGCTGGTCCGCCACCCGGGTGTGGCCGACGCCGGGGTGATCGCCACGCCCGACCCCGTGCTGGGCGAGGCCGTGTGCGCCTGCGTCGTCCCCGCCGGCCATCCCCCACCCGACCTGGCCGAACTGCGCGCCTTCCTCGGGGCCGACCTGGGCCGTCACAAGCTGCCCGACGAGCTGTGCCTGCTCGAGGCCATCCCCCGCACCAAGATCGCCAAGGTCGACCGGGCTGCGCTGCGGGGCCTCGTCGTCGACGCGGACGCGCCCCGCCAGTTCTGGCGGGCCCGGTAGCCCTGGCCGACCCGAGGCCGCCGCCCTCTCGTGACCGCACCCCACGACGTCAAGCCGTCATCGTCCCAGAAGGCGGGCGTCGCCTTCCGCCACCCCCGAGCCTTTTTGGGCCGGTACCGTCGCCATCGGCGCCGGGGTAGGTGGCCGAGCTCTGGGCGAGCGCCGACATGGGCTACCGCCTCGTCGGGATGCCCGTGACCTCGACCATGGTGGCTGGCATGCTCGCCATCTTGGTCGGCATCGGCCTGGCCACCTACGGACTGCTGCCCCGCCCGGCCCCATCTTGGAGCGGCGAGAGGGCTCTGTCACGCCTGCGCTTCCGGGCCATGGACGACGCCTCCCTGACGCCGGCTCACTGGGACCTTCTCACCGTGCTCGCCATCGGTCTGGCCATTGACGTGATGAAGCCCGCCACCATCGGGTTCGTGCTGCCGGGGATGCGAGAGGAGTACGGCCTGTCCACCGCCCAGGCGGCCACCCTGCCCCTCGCCGCCCTCACCGGCACGACGGTGGGCTCGCTGGTGTGGGGCTCCCTGGCCGCTCGGATCGGCCGGCGGGCTTCGATCCTGCTCGCCTCGTTGCTGTTCATGGCAACGGCCATCTGCGGATCCATGCCCGCCTTCGGAGCCAACCTGGCGATGTGCTTCTTCATGGGCGTTTCCGCCGGGGGGATGCTGCCCATCGTCTACGCCCTCATGGCCGAGTCGGTCCCGGCCAAGAACCGGGGGTGGCTGGTGGTTCTCCACGGCGGCCTGGGAGCGGTGGGCGGTTACCTGGCGGCCAGCGGCCTGGCTGCCCTGCTCGAGCCTCACTTCGGATGGCGGGTCCTGTGGCTGGCGGGACTGCCCACTGGGGCCCTCATGATCGTGCTCAACCGGTGGGTCCCCGAATCACCCCGGTTCCTGCTGGAACGGGGACGGGTGGGCGAGGCCGATCAGGTCATGGCCCGCTACGGAGTGGTCCTCGAAGGCGAGGGCGACGGCGACGGCCTGGAGCAACTGGGCGATGCTGTCGTCCCGAGCCAAGGTGGCTTCGGCCGGTTGTTCCGTGCCCCCTACGCCTCCCAGACCCTCACCGTGGGGCTCTACGGCCTGGCCTGGGGGATGGTCAACTGGGGCTTCATCACCTTCCTGCCCACCATCCTGGAGGACAGCGGGGTCAGCGGTGCCAGCTCCGGGAGATTGTTGTTCCTCTCCGCCCTCATCGCCGTCCCCGGCACCCTGGTCGTCGCCTACCTCTACGGGTGCTGGAGCAGCAAGAAGACCATGTTGGTCTACGCCAGCGCCACCGTCCTCACCCTGGTCGGCTTTGCCGCGCTCGGGCGTGGCGGCGCCGCCGACCAGGCTGTCCTCACCGTGCTGGTGGTGCTCCTTCTCACCAGTAGCGGCGGGGTCATCTCCATGCTGTCGCCCTACACGGCCGAGGTGTACCCCACGCCGCTGAGAGGGACGGGAAGCGGCCTGGCGGCGGGGAGCAGCAAGGTCGGCGGGATGTTGGCGCCCTCCTTGACGGCCGGGATCCTGGCCTTCTCCCCCGGTTTCACGGCGGTGGGTCTGGTGGTGGCGGCGCCGACGGTGGTGGCCGTTGCCGTGCTGACCCGCATGGGCCTGGAGACCACCGGCCGCAGCCTGGTCGACATCGAGCACACGGCCCGGTGACCACCGCTCCCGCCCGGCCGACGGGTGAGCCCTCGTCCGCGCTGAGCCAGGCCGACCCCAGCGAGGTCATCCGCACCGAGGGCCTGACCAAGACCTATCCGGGCGGGCGTTGTGCTGTCGACCGCCTCGATCTCTCGATCGGGCAGGGCGAGGTCTTCGGCCTGCTCGGGCCCAATGGGGCGGGCAAGACCACCACCGTGGGCATGCTCACCACCCGGGTCAAGCCCAGCGGCGGCCGAGCCAGCATCGCCGGCGTCGACGTGGCCGCTGACCCGGCCCTCGCCCGACAGCTCATCGGCGTGGTGCCCCAGACCAACACCCTCGACCGCAGCCTCACCGTGGGACGCAACCTGTACCACCACGGCCGCTACTTCGGCATGAGCGTCCGGGCTGCCCGGGCCGCCGCCGACGAGGCCCTGGAGCGCTTCCGTCTGGCGGGACGGTCAGGGGCGGCGGTCGGCAGCCTCTCGGGCGGCATGGCCCAGCGCCTGATGCTGGCCCGGGCCGTGCTCCACCATCCCGCCGTCGTCTTCCTCGACGAGCCCAGCACCGGCCTCGATCCCCAGAGCCGCCTGGCCCTCTGGGAGCTCATCGACGAGCTCCACCGCGCCGGCCAGACCGTTCTGCTCACCACCCACGCCATGGAGGAGGCCGACCGGCTCTGCGACCGGGTAGCCATCATGGACCATGGCCGCATCCTGGCCCAGGGCCCGCCCGAGGATCTGAAGGCCTCGCTCGGGGCGGGGGTGGCGGTGACGGTACGGGCTGACGGCGACCTCGCCACGCTGGCCTGCCACCTGGCCGCGGTGGAGGGGGTGTGGGGGGCCACCCCTACCAGCGACGCTGTTCAGCTGCGTCTCGACTCGGCCCAGGGGGCCCTGCCCCGGATCGTGGGCGCCGCCGAGCGGAGCGGCTTCACCCTCACTGATCTCTCGGTGACCGAGACCACCCTGGAGACCGTCTTCATCTCCCTCACCGGCAAGGAGCTGCGGGAGTGACGACGGCCGGCGCTTCCCCGGCCCCAGTCGCCGTCCCCCGTCCCCGGGGTCAGGCGTCACGCGCCGCCTTTTTGGCCCTGCTGGCACGTGATCTGGAGGTGGCCACCAAGAACCTGCGGGAGGTGCTACCCCGAACCTTGATGCACCCCGTGCTGATGGTGTTCGTCTTCACCTACGTGTTTCCCAAGATCGGCCAGCAGGTCGGCACCGATGGCGACCCGGCCGGCTACGGCGGGATCCTGGTGGCCGGGGTGGTGGCCCTGGCCGTGATGTTCCAGGGCATCCAGTCGGTAGCTCTTCCCCTGGTGCAGGAGCTCGGTCCCTCCCGTGAGATCGACGACCGCCTGCTGGCTCCGTTGCCCGTCGCCCTGGTGGCCATCGAGAAGGTGGTCGTGGGGGCCCTGCACAGCCTGTTCGCCGCCGTGGTGGTGTTCCCCCTGGCCGCGGTGGTTCCGGCCACCCCGGTGAGGCTCCACCTGGACTGGCCGGTGCTGGTGACCCTCGCCCCCCTGGCCTGTCTCACCGCCGCCGCCGTGGGGCTGGCCTTCGGGACCTTCTTCGACCCCCGCACCGTGCCCCGGCTGTTCGGCGTGGTGTTGCTACCGGTGGTCTTCCTCGGAGCCGTCTACTACCCGTGGGCCCAGCTCGGCCCCATCCCCTGGCTCAAGTACGCCGTGCTGGTCAACCCGCTGGTCTACGCCAGCGAGGGCCTCCGGGCCGCCCTGGTGCCCGGTGTGGCTCACATGCCCTTGCCGGCCGTCTACGCCGCATTGGCCGTCTTCGCCTGCGCCCTGACCGCCTTCGGCATCCGCCGCTTCGAACGCCGGGTGCTGGCGTAGAAGCGAAGTCGAATCCAGCTGCCGGCGGCTCTCAGCCGCCCACCATGACCGCAGGGGCCGGGACGGCGACCTCGGAAAGATGCTCCCCGGACTACGTGTGGCGCAAACCACGTGCTCCGTCGTAGACGGCTAGAAGTCGCAGGGAGAGGGCGGCCCCCCATCCAAGACACTGAAACACCTGCCTCCCGGGCGCCTGCCCTCGCTGCCCTCGATCGGGGTGGGCTTGCTTTCAGCGGTACGCAGCCCTCGCTCAGCGGGAGGGACGGGGTCGCCGATGTCCTCCCGGTCGCTGCCCTGCACTCCAGTGTCGCCGGCAGGCGTTTCGAAGTGAGCAGCAGCCGGGCTGGCCGAGGCCAAGACAAGCACGGCGGCCACCAGTGCACCGCTCACGAACCTTCTCATCATTGGAACTCCCTAATTTAATAGGTCCTCGCACTTGGGCGATCGGTCAAGGATGGCAATCAGCGGACACGTACAGCGAGAATGATAGCAAAACAATTTTTCCTCGACTTTCAATACTGCCGCCCGCGTCGGCGCGTAGGAACTATATATCATGAGTCCATGTGCCGAGGTTATAAGCCCTTGTCGAAATCCAGTGGCCAGGTCGGCGGGAGCGGCCAGCAAAGGAGGTCCTCGATCATGACACCCGGACTGCCTCGACCCCTCGTTGGTCCGACCTGCCCTGCCTTTTCAACGGGGACGGCCGGCGCGCCTGGTTCTAGCCCCCCGAGCGTCGGCTCCGGCCGAGGGTCTAGGCCCCGCCGCTCATGGGCCGGATCTGCCGCTTCCAAACGCCGACTGCTGGCGTGGCGGGACGGCAGAAGACCCCGGCCTCGGGCCCGTGTGTCAGCCGCCTACCATGACCGCGGGGGCGGGGACGGCGACCTCGGAAAGATGCTCCTCTCCAACCGAGGCTGGGCGCAGCGTACGGACAGCGTCGAGGAAGCGGTGCAGGGCGGGCGAGCCGTCGCTACGTCGCCAGCAGACCATCACCGGCAGGGTAGGTGTGGGGTTCTCAAGCGGACGGTAGACGATGTCGTCGAGATTGAAGCGGGCGGAGATGGACGCCGGGACGATGGCCACGCCCACACCGGCAGCGACCAGCACCGTCACCGAGGTGAGCGACGACGCCTCCTCGGCCACCTCGGGGACGAAGCCGGCGTGCTCGCACAGGATGCGCAACCGGTCGAAGGCCTTGGGGTAGACAGCCCGGGGCAAGAGCACGAAGCGGGCGCCGGCCAGGGCAGCAAAGCTCAGCCGTGGCCGCTCGGCGAGCGGGTGCCGGGCAGGCAGGGCCACCACCATCGGCTCCTTCATGACGAGCTCGGTCTTGAGCGTCGTGTGCTCGATCGGGATCCGGCGCATCACCACGTCGAGCTCACCCTCGACCAAGCTCTGGACCTGGGCGTCTCGATCGATCTGGCGAAGGTCCAGGCTCACCTTGGGAAGCTGTCGGCGGAAGATACGAAGGGCCCGAGGCAGGAGCTCCTCGGTGCACTCGGTGAAGCCGATACGCAAGGGGATGGGGACGGCCGCTGCTGCCTGGCGGGCGGCGCGGCCGGCCACCTCGACCTGGTCGAGCACAGCGCGGACCTCGGTGAGGAAGGCGAGCCCGGCCGGGGTGAGCTCCACGTGATGGGTGGAGCGGTCGAGCAGGGCCACGCCCAGCTCCTTCTCGAGCGTGCGCACCAGCCGGCTCACCGCTGGTTGGCTGACGTGCAGCCGGTTGGCTGCCCGGCCGAAGTGCAGCTCCTCCGCCACGGCGACGAACCCTGACAGGTGGCGCAGTTCCATCGGTGCTCCCCTTCTCCTCAGCTCGGTGGAACCCGGGGCATCTCCCTGTGTCCCGCTCCTCGTGCGAGCGGTAATGAGGCTAGCGTATGGATGAAAGGGTGTCCAGGGATGAATCTGGAGAGATGGTGGTATTCGCTCTTAGGTGCCGTAGCTGCGTTACCACTAGATGTATTCCGCACTTAGCGTTGGCACTCTGGCGGTCGTGCTGCTTATAACTGAGGCGCATGGACTCATAGGAGATCGTTCCTACCGCTCATGGGCGGGGCGTAGAGTACCTTGACCAGGAGTAGACAAACGAGGGTGTGGGACAGATCGGAGGCTGGGGTGCCGACGCCGGCGCGCTGGCGACCGCATTGACGCCGTCATCTCCTGACTTCTACCGAAAGGCATCTACATGACCAAGAAGTGCTTGTTGCTTTGTGTTGGCCCTCCTGGCGCCACTGGCCGCCATCAGCCCAGCCAGCGCCCAACAAAACCAGTCGCAAAGGGGCGCCCGCGGTGGCATCGCCGTGGACGTGCACGTACACAGCTCCGAGTTCGGGAGTCCCTCTGGGGTGCCGACGCTGTTTGAAACCGATCCGTTGGAGTTCCCCATCACGGAAGGGCCCTTCAGCTACTCGGCCATCCCCTGCAGCTCCCCGGCACCGTTCAATGACGTTGGCCTCAAGTTCAACCCCGACTACCCCGGCATCACTGACCCTGCTCCCGTCCGGTACCTGGTGGAGGGCACTGTCACCGAGGTGACCCCATCCGGTGACCGTGGGCGGATCGAGGGAACGATCACCACCATTCTCTGCGAGGATGGCGAAGAGTCAGAGAATGTGTTCTTCACCGAGTTCGAGGCGCGTTTCCGGGTAACGTCCGAAAACGAGGCGAAGGTCACCGGTGGCAGGTTTGAGATCACCGGCGGCACGGGCGTCTTTGCGGATCTCACCGGCAGTGGGTCGTTCAGGGGCAGGTTCACGTGCCTGCCACCCGTGTTGGCTCGCAATGGCGCCGAGAACTGCGCAGAGCTCGGCGCCTTCTCCGACGCCATCTTCGACCTGCGCGGGAGCTTCAAGGATCCCACCGTCCCGAGCACTTGAACGCCTCGCCTCCGCTACACCCCCTCGACGTCTGTCCCTGACTGAGCCTGGTCGAGGGTTTGCGCTCGGGTGGCGACCTGCGCCTCATGAGCAAGAGAGGGACTGCAGCTCGGGCTGCAGTCCCTCTCGACCCCGAGGCCGGGGTGGTAGTGCACACTGACAGTATGTCCAACGAGGCGTCGGCGTTGGTCACGCCGGCCCGACCCCCCGTCCGGCGGCGATCGCTGCGAACACTGGCCCTTCCCTACCTCATCACCATCGCCGTTCTGATCACCCTCAACTTCTTCATCCCCCGGGCCATGCCCGGGGATCCCATCTCCTCCATGGACGACCCGACATCGTCGTCCTATGTGGGGGACGAGGCGACAAGAGCGGAGTTGGCTGGCCACTACGGGCTCGACCGATCGCTCGGCCAGCAGTACCTCGACTATCTGGGCGACCTGGCTCGGGGCGACCTCGGGACCTCGATTCGCTTCGGCGTGCCGGTCAGCGACTTGGTGGGCGAACGCCTTCCCTGGACCCTCCTGCTCTCGCTGACCTCGGTAGCCATGGCCACCGCCCTGGGCGTGACGGCGGGCATCCACTCTGGTTGGAGCCGCGGCCGACCCGTCGACCGGGGCCTGCTCGGCCTCTTCCTCGGTGTCCGCAACTTTCCCGCCTTCTTTCTGGCTTCGATCGCCCTGTTCGTGTTCTCGGTTCAGCTCGGGTGGCTCCCATTGGCGGGTGCCACCACGCCCTTCGCCGCCAGCGACGACCCACTGTCCCGGCTGGCTGACATCGCCCACCACCTGTTCCTTCCGGCCACGGTCATGGCCCTGCAGTTCGCCGGCTTCCCCTATCTCGTAATGCGCGCCGGCATGGTCAGCGAGCTGGGTTCGGACTACCTGGTGCTGGGGCGGGCCAAGGGCTTGTCGGACCGTCGTCTCAAGTACCGCTACGCCGCCCGCAACGCGCTGCTGCCCATCGTCAACCTCACCGGAGTGCAACTCGGCCTGGCGGTTTCGGGGGTGGTCATCTTCGTGGAGACGGTGTTCGCCTACCCCGGGCTGGGCCGGCTGTTGTTCGAGGCGGTGGGCTTCCAGGACTACCCCACCCTCCAGGGATGCTTCCTGGTCCTCGCCCTGCTCGTGGTGGGCGCCAACTTCCTGGTCGACGTGGCCGTCGCCCGCCTCGATCCCAGGACCACGGCGTGAGGCATCTACGAGAACCCATGACCCTGGCCGGGGCGGCGCTCCTCGGCCTTCTAATTCTCGTCGCTGTCCTGGCGCCGGTGCTCTCTCCCTATGACCCCCGGGACTCAGTCGGCCCGTCGCTGCAGTCGCCGACCTTTGCCCACCTCCTCGGCACCAACGACCTCGGCCAGGACATCTTCTCCCAGATCCTCTGGGGTGCCCGGCCGTCGCTGCTAGTGGGGGTAGGCGCCGCCGCCCTGGCCGTGAGCGTAGGGGTCGCCGTCGGCGTGGGCGCCGGACTCCGGGGAGGCTGGGCCGACACCATCGCCATGCGGGTGGTCGACGTGTTTCTCGCCCTGCCCGTGCTTCCCTTGCTCGTCCTCATCGCCGCCCTTGTCGGTGCCAACCGGACCACCCTGATAGTGGTCATCGGCCTGGTGCGCTGGCCGGAAGTGGCCAGGTTGACGAGGGGGCAGACCCTGTCCCTGCGCCACCGGGGCTACGTGCAGGCTTCCCGGGGATTCGGCGGCGGGCTGGGCCACGTGGTTCGCCGCCACCTGTTGCCCGCCCTGGGCCCGCTCATCGCCAGCGGCTTCGTCACCGTGGGCGCCGTCGCCGTTCTCATGGAGGCGGGTCTGGCGTTCCTGGGCCTGGGCGATACGACCGTCGTCAGCTGGGGCCTCATGCTCAACCGGGCCCTGTTGTTTCCCGGTCTCTACTACAGCGCCCTGTGGACGTGGTGGGTCCTGCCTGCCGGCTTCGCCATCAGCCTGGCGGTGCTCGGCTTCACCTTTTTGAGCGTGAGCCTCGAGCCGCGGTTCAACCCGGCGTGGCAACGGTCCACGTCATGATGCTCTAGTCGTATCAACTCATCTACATTCATCAGTACCGTTGAAAGCACCACCCGCTATAGCCTGCTTGAAGCAGTACGGAGCCTGACTAAGGACGCTGAATGTGGCAATGGACCGACGAACGTTCCTGACCGCCGCTCTCGGAACAGCCGGTGCCCTGGCCCTGGGCGGGTGCGACAATCCCGATGCCGACGGAGACGCCGGTCGGCCAGGGCCGGTCGGCCGCCCCACCATCCGGTTGGGAGCCCCACAGGACTTCGGTTTTCCGTCCCCCTTCACCTACTTGGCCGGCCCCGGCTACACCCGGATGAGCCTGCTGTACGACACGCTGCTGTGGAAGGACGGGAGCGGCGAGCTCTTGCCCTGGCTGGCCAGCCGATACGAGCGCTCCGACGACGGGCGGCGCTACACCTTCGAGCTGCGCGACGACGTGGTCTGGAGCGATGGCGTACCCCTCACCGCCGAGGATGTGGCCTTCACCTTCGGCTACTTCGCCGCCCAGACGCTCTCCCCTACCATCCTGGCCCAGCCCAATTTCGTGTCCGAGGTGAGGGCGACCGGTAACCACATCATCGAAATGACGCTCGACGTCGCCGCAGTGACCTTCCCCGAAGCCATCGCCGCCGCCATTCCCATCATCCCCCGCCACGTCTGGTCGAACGTGGCCGAGGCGTCGAAGGCCCAAGATCCCGCCGTCCTGGTGGGAACCGGGCCCTACCGACTCGAATCCTACGATCGTGCCCAGGCGTCCTACCTCTTCGCCGCTCGCGACGACTACTTCTTGGGTCGCCCCTACGTGGAGCGCATCGAGATCACGGCCGTGGGCAACGAGCTCACCGCCCTGCTCGCCGGCGGGATCGATGCCGCCGGGTCAGCGGTCACCGGCGTGCAACCGGTGGCCCTGGGCCCGTTTCGCGACGACCCGTCGTACGGCCTCATCGAGGAGACCGGGGGCTTCGCCATCCCTCTCTACTTCAACCACTCCCGAGGCGGGGCCATGGCCGACGTGGTCTTCCGTCGAGCCTGTGCCCTGGCCATCGACCGGCCGAACATCGTCGAGCGCCTGCTGGGGGGCAACGGCCTACCGGGGAACCCGGGGTACCTGCCCCCGGGCCATCCCTTCCATGTTGAGGTCGAGCAGTACCCGTTCGACCTGGAGGCGGCCAACAAGCTCCTCGACTCGGCCGGCTACACCCGGCCCGGAGGCACCGGCGTGCGCCAGGCACCCGACGGGACGCCGCTCCGTTTCGCGGTTTCGGTACTCAACAGCCTGCCTGCGGTCGTCGAGCTGGTGCTGGCCACCCTAAGCGAGGTGGGGATCGAACTGGTTCCGGAATCCCTCAGCCTGCCCGCCCTGCTCGGGGCGCGAGCCCGGGGCGACTACGAGATGACCATCAACTTCGACGGGGGCGTGGGCGCCGACCCGGACTCCATGCGCCGGGTCTACTCCTCGCCCGCCGGAGGCTCCACCGCGGTACCCGGCTATGCCAACCCAGAGCTCGACGACTTGGCCCAGCGCCAACTTGTGACCTCCGACCAGGCCGAGCGCCGAGCGCTGATCGCCCGCATGCAGGAGATCGTTGCCCTCGACGTCCCCTTGCTGCCGCTGTACTACCCGACCCTCTACCACGCGTTCGACAAGTCCGTCTTCGACGCGTGGTACTTCACCCCTGGCAACGCAGGGGCCGCTGGGCCCTTTCCCTACAACAAGCACGCGTTCATCACCGGTCGCATCAGCGGACTCGACATCCGTACTGTCAGCGACTGATGGCGATCATCGTGCGCATCTCCACCCAGCTTCGCACCCTGGCCGAGGGGGCCAGGGAGGTGTCGGTCGACGGCCCAACAGTGGGCCAGGTGCTGGCCAACTTAGAGGCCGCTCACCCCGGCTTTTCCGCCAGCCTTTTCGACGATTCGGGGCAGCTACACCGGTTCATCAACCTGTTCCTCGGCGATGAGGAGATTCGATTCCTCGGCGGGCTCGATACCGCAGTGGCCGATGGTCAGACCCTGACGATCATGCCCGCCGTGGCTGGCGGCTGACTCGACCGGCTCCCTCTCCCTCCTGTCAGGCTTCACTGAGTTCCCACGCCATGGCCTGTTGACGCTGAGCACCGGGCAGGCTACGGGGAGCGACCTTGCGGTTTGCCCTCGCTCCCGACCGACGTCGCTCTCAAGCCCACGCTGCTCGGCCCCACCCTGTTCACAGCCAACCCTCTCGCCTTCCTGCACTGCGACGCCCCCCTGGCTACCAGGGGCGTGGCCAGCGTGGGCAAGGGTGTATTCCGACCTCATGCCCCCCGATGCTCGAGGTCCTCGACCAGATCGTCGTGATCCTGTAGCGCCGCCAGCGCCTCCCAGTAGATGCTGTAAGCACCTACGGCCGATCTACGCCAGGTGTGCAAGACTGAACACGCGAGCTTTCCTACACGACAGCGTGCCGATCCCGTGCCGTTCCGCCACCTTCCCATGCCCATACCATTCGCCG
>JAUJNB010000023.1:0-6180 GCA_030446545.1 Acidimicrobiales bacterium
CGCCCTGGCCGGCCACGAGCACATCCACGCCGCCATGACCTCGCGGGACCTGACCGAGAACGTGGAGCAGGCCCAGGTGCGCGACGCCCTGGTGGTCCTGCGAGATCGGATGGTGGCCACCCTCGTGCGCCTGGCCGAGGGGGCGGCCGAGCACACCGGGATGGTCATGGTGGCCCGCACCCACAACGTGGCCGCCCAGGCCACCACCTTGGGCAAGCGCTTCGCCACCAGCGGGGAGGAGCTCCTGGTCGCCCTGGAGCGGGTCGAGGAGCTCCTCTCCCGCTATCCCCTCCGGGGCATCAAGGGGCCGGTGGGAACCAGCGCCGACCAGCTCGACCTCCTGGGGGGCGATACCGGTCGCCTCGACCAGCTCGAGCAGGCCGTGGCCCGGCGCCTGGGCTTCGCCACCGCCCTCGGCAGCGTGGGCCAGGTCTACCCCCGCTCGCTCGACCTCGACGTGGTGGCGGCCCTGGTCCAGGCCGTGGCCGGTCCGGCCAACCTGGCCACCACCATCCGCCTCATGGCCGGCCACGACCTGGCCACCGAAGGGTTCGCACCGGGCCAGGTCGGGTCCTCGGCCATGCCCCACAAGACCAACACCCGCTCGTGCGAGCGGGTGGCCGCCCTGGCCACGGTGCTGCGGGGCCACCTGGCCATGGTGGCCGACCTGGCCGGGGCCCAGTGGAACGAGGGTGACGTCAGCTGCTCGGTGGTCCGCCGGGTGGCCCTGCCCGACGCCTTCCTGGCCGCCGACGGGCTGTTCGAGACGTTCCTCCACATCCTCGCCGGCTTCGCCGTCCACCCCGGCGCGATCGACGCCGAGCTGCGCCGGGAACTGCCCAACCTGGCCACCACCCGGGTCCTGGTGGCCGCGGTGCAGGCGGGCCTGGGTCGCGAGCAGGCCCACGCTCTCATCCAGGACCATGCCCTGGCTGCCGCCGCCGCCCGACGCTCCGGGCAGGGCGACGGCGACCTGCTCGCCCGCCTGGCCGCCGACGGGCGCCTCCCTCTCGACCGGGTCGCCCTCGACGCCCTGGTGGCCGACCCCGGGGCCTTCGTGGGCGCCGCCCCCCGCCAGACCGCCGCCTTCCTCGAGCGGGTGGCCGATGTCGCCGACCGCCATCCCCAGGCCGTCGACTACACCCCCGAGCCCCTCCTGTGAGCTCGTCTGGGCCGGCCACGCCGGAGCTCGACTTGCCCCGGGTCCACTCGGGCAAGGTGCGGGACCTCTACGACGCCGGCGACGGCCTCCTCCTGATGGTGGCGTCCGATCGCATCAGCGCCTTTGACGTCGTCCTGGCCGAGCCCGTCCCCGACAAGGGTCGGGTGCTGACGGCCATGTCGGCGTTCTGGTTCGATCACCTGGCCGACGTGGTCGGCAACCACCTGGTCTCGACCGACCTCGACGACCTGCCCGAGCCGGCCCGGCGAAGCGAGCTGGCCGGTCGGGTCATGCTGTGTCGACGGGCCCAGATGCTGCCCATCGAGTGCGTGGTGCGCGGCTACCTGTCGGGCTCCGCCTGGAAGGAGTACCGCCGCCAGGGCACCGTGCACGGCGAGGCCGCACCAGGCGGGCTCCGGGAGTCCGACCGCTTCCCCGAGCCCCGCTTCACCCCCTCCACCAAGGCCGACGAGGGCCACGACGTCAACCTCTCCTTCGCCCAGGCCGTCGACCTGGTGGGCCGCGAGGCGGCTGAGCAGGCCCGGGCCGTCTCGCTGGAGCTGTACCGGCGAGGGGCGGCGTGGGCGGCTGAGCGGGGCTTCTTGGTGGCCGACACCAAGTTCGAGCTGGGCGTGGTCGACGGCGCCCTGGTGGTGGCCGACGAGGTGCTCACCCCGGACTCGTCCCGGTTCTGGCCGGCCGAGCGCTGGCAGCCCGGGTCCACCCCTCCGTCCTACGACAAGGAGCCGCTGCGCCAGTGGCTCGACGGCCTCGACTGGGACAAGTCGCCGCCGCCGCCGCCACTGCCACCCGAGGTGGTGGCCGCGACCCGGGCCCGATACACCGAGGCCTACGAGCGCGTCACCGGTCGCTCGCTGGCCGAGTGGCCCGGCCCCGACCGCCCTGCCGGCGACCGCCCGCAGGAGGGACGGACACCGTGAAGTTCGACGTGTTGGTGGAGATCCGGCTGCGCCCGGGGATCGCCGATCCCCAAGGGGCCACCATCGAGCGGGCGCTGCCGGCGCTGGGCTTCGCCGGTGTCAGCCAGGTGGGCGTGGGCAAGGCCATCCGCTTCACCCTCGACGCTCCCGACGAGGCCGAGGCCCGGGCGCAGGTCGAAGAGCTGTGCCGACGGTTCCTGGCCAACCCCGTCATCGAGGACTCCGAGATGTCGTTGTCGGTGGGGGCGGCGCCGTGAGCGTCCGAGTGGGGGTGGTGGTCTTCCCCGGGTCGAACTGCGAGCGAGACGCGGCCAAGGTGATGACCTCGCTCGGAGCGCAGGCCGAGATGCTGTGGCACGCCGATGCCAGCGTGCAGGACTGCGACGCGGTGGTCGTCCCCGGCGGCTTCGCCCACGGCGACTATCTCCGGCCCGGTGCCATCGCCCGGTTCTCCCCGGTGATGTCGGCCGTCGCCGCCTTCGCCGACGCCGGGGGACCGGTGGTGGGCATCTGCAACGGTTTCCAGGTGCTGACCGAAGCCGGGCTGCTGCCCGGCGCCCTGCAGAAGAACCGGGGGCTCAAGTTCCTGTGCACGACGGTGGAGGTGCGGGTGGAATCACCGCGGTCCGTTCTGACCTCACGGGTGGCCCCCGGCACCATCCTCCATATCCCCGTCAACCACTTCGAGGGGAACTACACGTGCGCACCGTCGACGCTTCGAGAGTTGCAGTCGGACGAACGGATCATCCTGCGTTACGTGGACAATCCCAATGGATCAATCGACGATATTGCCGGCATCTGTTCGCCCGGGCGCAATGTCGTCGGTCTCATGCCCCACCCCGAGCGGGCGAGCGACCCCCTGCTCGGCTCAGCCGACGGTGTGGCCCTGTTGTCTTCCTTGCTCGACGCCGCCGGCGGTCCGGCCAAGCCGCACGGGCCATGGGCTCAGGACCGGGATCGGGAGATGCCGGCCCGCTTGAGCACGGCGGCGGGCACGCCCAGCTCCCGCCAGGCCTCGTAGGTG
The DNA here is from genome assembly GCA_030446545.1 of Acidimicrobiales bacterium. Lineage (GTDB taxonomy): Bacteria > Actinomycetota > Acidimicrobiia > Acidimicrobiales > CADCSY01 > JADDRA01. The sequence goes on from JAUJNB010000023.1 coordinate 3,128, forward strand.
ATCCCCCGGCGTTCGCTGTAAGGCTTGGCGTTGGCCACGAAGGACTCCTCAGATGCAGTCAGGTCGACCTTCTTGTCCATGCGCTGGCGTTCGGCGATCAGGTCGCGGCGCTCCTGGAGCAGCGCCACCCGCTTGATCTGCTTGCCGAACTGCAGCTCTTCTTTGATGGCGGCCAGGCGCCGCTCGATGGACTCGGGGGTGCGCTTGCGGCCCCGCTTGGGCCGGTCGGCCTGCAGCGCCTCAAGGTAAGGTGCCAGGGCACGGCTCTGCTCTCGGCCCACGGCCATGGCCGCCTTCTGCTCGTCGGAGACAACTCGCTTCTTCTTGGTTGCCATGGCCCGACATGGTAGCGATCCATTCAGTCAATGTGATGAAAGGTGATATTCACATGGAGGGATCAACGGTCCATCGGGCGCTCGGACTGACCGATGCCGAGGCCGTCGAGATCGAGCGAATCCTGGGCCGATCACCCAACCATCTCGAGCTGGCCATGTACGCGGTGATGTGGTCCGAGCACTGCTCCTACAAGTCGTCGCGCCTGCACCTGCGCCGTCTGCCCTCCGAGGGTGAGGCGGTGCTGGTGGGCCCAGGCGAGAACGCCGGCGTCCTCGACGTGGGTGACGGCATCGCCGCCGCCATCCGCATCGAGAGCCACAACCACCCCTCGGCCATCGAGCCCTATCAGGGGGCGGCGACGGGGGCCGGCGGGATCCTGCGCGACATCTTCACCATGGGCGCGCGTCCCATCGCCCTCATGGACGCCTTGCGGGTGGGCCCGCTCGAAGACGCCCGCAGTCGGTGGATCCTCGACGGGGTGGTCAGCGGGATCTCGGGCTACGGCAACTCGGTGGGCGTCCCCAATGTCGGCGGGGAACTGGTCTGTGACCCCACCTACCTCGGCAACCCGCTCGTCAACGTGGCCTGCCTGGGCCTGTTGCCGGTCGAGCGCCTGGTGCTGGGCCGGGCCTCGGGGGTTGGCAACCTGGCCGTGCTGCTGGGCTCGGCCACCGGACGCGACGGCATCGGCGGGGTGAGCGTGCTGGCATCGGCCGGCTTCGGGAGCAACGGTGACGAGGGCGCAGCCGACGGCGAAGGGGGCCGGCCGGCCCCAGGCGGGGGTGAGGAGGACACCGCCAAGCGGCCCAGCGTCCAGATCGGTGACCCCTACGAGGAGAAGCGGCTCATCGAGGCCTGCCTGGCCCTGCTCGACGCCGGCCTGGTGGTGGGCATCCAGGACCTGGGCGGCGCCGGCCTGGCCTGTGCCACCAGTGAGACCGCCAGTCGGGGCGGTGTGGGCATGGACGTCGACGTGTCGGCCGTACCCCGCCGGGAGCCGGCCATGGCGCCCTTCGAGGTCATGACCAGCGAGAGCCAGGAGCGGATGCTGGCCATCGTCACCCCCGCCGATCTCGACGCCGTGCTGGCGGTGTGCCGGCGCTGGGAGGTCCGGGCCGCGGTGGTCGGCCGGGTGACGGGCGAGGAGGGCCGGCTGCGGATCCTCGACGGTCCCGGTGGGGCGGTGCTGGCCAACGTGCCGGCGGCGTCGCTGCACGAGGACGCCCCCCGCTACGACCGTCCGCTGGCGCCTCCGCCCGCTCGCGCCGCCGCCCCACCGATCCCGCCCCCGGACGACGCCGGCGCCGATCTCCTCGACCTGCTCCTCGACCCGTCCTGGGTGTACCGCCAGTACGACTCCCAACTGTTCCTCAACACGGTCGAGGGACCGGGGGGTGACGCTGCCGTCCTGCGCCTGGAGCATCCCACCACCGGCGCCGACACCGGTCGGGCCCTGGCCCTGACCACCGATGGCAACCACCGCTGGTGCGCCCTCGACCCCCGAAGGGGGACGGCCATGATCGTGGCCGAGAGCGTGGCCAACCTGGCGTGCGTGGGAGCCCGGCCCCTGGCCCTGGTCGACTGCCTCAACTTCGGTAACCCCGAGCACCCCGAGGTGATGTGGCAGCTCTCCGAGAGCATCGACGGGATGGCCGAAGCGTGCCTGGCCCTGGGCCTACCGGTGGTGGGGGGCAACGTCAGCCTCTACAACGAGAGCCAGGGACATGACATCGACCCCACTCCCGTGGTCACGGCCCTCGGCATGATCGACCACCTCGAGCGCCGTCCCCCCGGGGTGACGCTCGTCCCGGACGGCGCCCTGTTCCTGCTCGGTCCCCGGTCGAGCGACCTCGGCGGCTCCCGCTGGGCGGCGGGGCGCCAAGGCGGCCGGCCGACCGGGGTGTTGGCACCCCTCGACCTGGCTGCCCACCGTGGCGTCTGCCGACTGGTGCGAGACCTGGTCGCCGCCGGGCTGGTGGCCGGGGTGCACGACGTGGCCGACGGTGGCCTGGCCGTGTGCCTGGCGGAGTTGGTGGCGGGCAGTGGGATCGGGGCCGAGGTCGACGGGCTCGACGGCCACGGCGAGCTGTTCGGGGAGGCGGCCTCAAGGATGGTGCTCTGCGTCCACTCCGAGGACAGCGACGAGGTGACCCGACGGGCGGCGGAGGCGGGCGTGGCCCTGGCCACCATCGGGCGGGCCGGTGGTGTCCGCCTGGTGGTGGACGAGCTGGTCGACCTGGCCGTGGACCAGGTCGTCGGCGGCTGGCGCCGGGCCCTGCCCGAGGGGCTGCGGGCGGCGACGGCGACCGTCGGGTGAGGGCCCATCTCACCACCGACGCCGTTCCTCCAATACCGTGGGCGGCTGCGCCATGGGAACCAACGAGATCGAGACATGATGGTCGGGGATGGGCGGATGCCGGGAGACGAGCACAAAGAGGTGCCCGACTGGACGGTGTGGCTGCGCTCGCGCCTCGAGCGGTTGTCGAGCTCCGAGCGAGCGCCGGCGGAAGTCGACGGGCCATCAGTCGAGACGGCCCCCGTGGGCGGTGAAGAGGGGCCATCATCCTTGACCGCCTCCCGGGCCGGTGACGACGGGTCGTCTTCGGCGGTGGAGGCCCGGCCCGCTCCGCCCCCGCCCGCCCCCCTGGCCGGTGACGACGGGTCGTCTCCGGCGGTGGAGGCCCGGCCCGCTCCGGCCCCGCCCGCCCCCCTGGCCG
>JAUJNB010000023.1:6280-7818 GCA_030446545.1 Acidimicrobiales bacterium
TCGTCTCCGGCGGTGGAGGCCCGGCCCGCTCCGGCCCCGCCCGCCCCCCTGGCCGGTGACGACGGGTCGTCTCCGGCGGTGGAGGCCCGGCCCGCTCCGGCCCCGCCCGCCCCCCTGGCCGAGTCCCCCGCAGGCGGAGAGACCGAGCAAGGCCTGGTGTCCATGGTGGAGTCGGTGCGCGCGGCCACCGCTGCCCTCTCGGCCCGGGTCGACGCGCTGGCCGACGCCACCTCGACCTTCCGCTCGGTGCTGGACGAGCGCCTCGACAGCTACGCCGAGACCGTCCTGCGCGTGGCCAAGGGAACGATCGTCGACATGCAGGAGTTCCGGCTCCAGCACACCGCCTCGATCACCGAGCTACGCCGCAGTGGTGCCGACACGGCCGAGACCCTGACCCGCCTGGCCGGGCAGGTGGAGGAGCTGCTCGGCCGCCCCGCGGCCGGTGCCGTCACCGCCGACACCGCCGACACGCTGGCCCGCTTGCCGACGCGGCTGGAGGACCTGGTTCGCCGCACCAACGCCGACACGGCCGACACGCTCGTCCGTCTGGCCGGACAGATGGAGCAATTGGTCACGATCCAGGCCGACGACGAACGCTGGGTCGAGGTCATGGGAGAGCTCTGCGACGAGGTCACGGCCGAACGACTGCGGAGCGAGGATGCGGTGAGGGCCTTGGTCGACGGGGTGCCCCGCGACGATCGGCTGGCGGCCATGGAGGAGACCCTCCAGCGACTCTGGGTCGAGTTGGCCCGGGTGGTGTTGCCCGACGACCAGTTGGTGGCCATGGAGGGGACCCTCCACCGGCTGGTCACCGAGGTGGCCAAACTGGCGCTGCCGGGCGACGATCGCCTGGCGGCCATGGGCGAGTCGCTGCAGCGGCTGCCCTTCGAGGTGGCTCAATTGGCGTCGCCGGGTGACGATCGCCTGGCGGCCATGGACGAGTCCCTCAAGCGGCTGTCCAGCGAGGTGGCTCAATTGGCGTCGCCCGGCGACAATCGCCTGGCGGCCATGGAAGACACGCTCCACCGGCTTTCGACCGTGATGGACCAGTGGGTGGCGCCCGACGACCGCCTGGTGGCCATGGAGGAGACGCTCCAGCGGTTGATGACCGAGCTGGCCGAACCGATGCCCGGAGACGTCCGGTTGGAGGCCATGGACGAGACGATCCACCGGATGGCCTCCGAGATGGACCAGTGGGTGGCGCCCGACGACCGCTTGGCGGCCTTGGAACAGGAGCTTCGGCGGCTCTCGTCGGAGATGGCCGGACCGGGACCGGGCGAAGGTCGCCTGGTGGCCATGGAGGAGACGCTCAACTGGATGGCGAACGAGGTGGCCGATCTGGCGGCCCGTACGGCGGTCACCCCCGCCCCTCAGGCGCCGTCGCCGGTCCTCGATGACGCCGGCTTCCAGGTGCTGGCGGAGGCGGTGGCCGAGGCCCTCGCCGACCGCATCCCCCCACCCGGATCGGCGCCGGCGCCCGTCAGGAAGGCATCCCCGGCCAAGAAGGCGCCGCCTGCGAGGAAGGCGCCGCCTGTGAG
>JAUJNB010000023.1:7918-21566 GCA_030446545.1 Acidimicrobiales bacterium
CGCCCGTGAGGAAGGCATCCCCGGCCAGGAAGGCATCGCCCGCCTCGGCGTCGGCCGGCGACAAGCCCGCCGCCGCCCGCCGCCCCGCCGCCGCTCGACCCGCCGCCCCCCGCCCCCGCCGGACGGCGCCGATCCGGGTCCGGGGACCCGTCGACCCCACCGACTGATCTCCGACGCCTCGCCGAGCCCGGTGTCGTGGCATCCTGGGCGGGTGCCCCTCGTTGCGCCGGAAGTCCTCCACGACGACGCGCCCAAAGAGGCCTGCGGTGTGTTCGGGGTGTACGCGCCCGGAGCGGCCGTGGCCCAGCTGACCTTCCTCGGCCTCTACACCCTCCAGCACCGGGGACAAGAGTCGGCCGGCATGGCCGTCAGCGACGGTGAGTCGGTGGTGGTCGACAAGGACATGGGTCTGGTGAGCAACGTGTTCAACCAGCGTCGGCTGGCCCCGTTGACCGGTCACCTGGCCATCGGCCACACCCGGTACTCCACCACCGGGTCCAGCACCTGGCGCAACGCCCAGCCCGTCTACCGGGATGTGGGCCACGCCGAGTTCGCCCTCGGCCACAACGGCAACCTGGTCAACACCGATGCCCTGGCCGAGGAGGCGGGGATGCTCCCCGGCACCGTGGCCAGCGACAGTGACCTGGTCGCCGAGCTCCTGGCCGCCGACATCCGGGCCGAGGGCGGCGAGCGCAGCGACGGGCGCGACCTGGAGCAGGCGCTGGCCCGGGTGCTACCCCGCCTGCGCGGGGCCTTCTCCCTGGTGTTGATGGACGAGGGCCACCTGGTGGGGGTGCGGGATCCCAACGGTTTCCGGCCCCTGTGCCTGGGCCGCCTCGAGGGTGACGACGACGCCGACGGCGGCCAGGCCGGCGACGGGAGCCACGCTGCCGGCAGCAACGAGGCCGCCGGCCGCTGGGTGCTCGCCTCAGAGACGCCGGCCCTCGACGTGGTGGGAGCCACGTTCGTGCGCGAGCTCGAACCAGGGGAGATGGTGGTCATCGACGCAGCCGGCCCCCGCTCCCTGCACCCCTTCTCCGCCGACGTCGAGCCCACCCTGTGCCTGTTCGAGTTCGTGTACTTCGCCCGGCCCGACAGCCAGCTCCTCGGTCGCAACGTCCATCTGGCCCGCCAGCGCATGGGGGAACGTCTGGCCCGCCAGGCTCCGCTCCCGCCGCCCTCACCGGAGGCCGAGGGCGCCGAGGCCATGGTCATGCCCGTGCCCGAGTCGGGTGTGCCTGCGGCCCAGGGCTTCTCCCGGGCGTCGGGCATCCCCTACGGCGACGGACTGGTCAAGAACCGCTACATCGGCCGCACCTTCATTGCCCCCAGCCAACAGCTCCGAGCCGACGCCGTGCGCATGAAGCTCAACCCGTTGCACGAGAACATCGCCGGCAAGCGCCTGGTGGTGGTGGACGACTCGATCGTGCGGGGCACCACCCAACGGGCGGTGGTGCGCATGCTGCGAGAGGCGGGAGCTGCCGAGGTCCACCTGCGGATCATGTCGCCGCCCTACCGCTGGCCCTGCTTCTACGGGATGGACACCGGAGCGCGTGACGAGCTGTTGGCGGCCAACCTCAGCGTCGAGGAGATCCGCGTCTACCTGGGCGCCGACTCCATGGCCTATCTCAGCCTCGAGGGCCTGGTCGAGGCCACCGCCACCGGCGGCGGCGGATTCTGCAATGCCTGCCTCACCGGCGAGTACCCCGTCGAGATCCCCGTGGCCGTGCGTCCTCGGGTGATCGAGGGGAACGACATGCCCGCCTCCGGCCTCGACCGGGAACTGCACGAGGTGACCGTGCCGGCGGGCGTCGAGGGGTGAGCGGGCTCGGTCGCCAGCCCGAGACCTACGCCTCGGCCGGAGTGGACATCGCAGCTGGGGAGCGGGCGGTGGAGCGGATCAAGGACAAGGTGCGCTCGACCTTTCGACGTGAGGTCATCGGCGACGTCGGTGGCTTCGGTGGACTGTTCGCCCTCGACGCCGCCCGCTACCGGGAGCCCGTGCTCGTGGCCTCGACCGACGGGGTGGGGACCAAGGCCATGGTGGCCAGCGCCACCGGTCGCTTCGACACCATCGGCCTCGATCTGGTGGCCATGTGCGTCGACGACCTGGTGTGCCAGGGGGCCGAGCCCCTGTTCTTCCTCGACTACGTGGCGGTGGGCAGCCTCGACCCCGACCACGTCGAGGCCTTGGTCGAAGGGGTGGTGGAGGGGTGCCGCCAGGCCGGGTGCTCGCTCCTCGGCGGCGAGATGGCCGAGCACCCCGGCGCCATGGGCCCGGGCCAGTTCGACCTGGCCGGCTTCGCCGTGGGGGTGGCCGAGCGCGACCGCCTGGTCACCGGGGAGCACCTCCGTCCCGGTGATGTGCTGGTGGGACTGCCCTCACCCGGGTTGCGCTGCAACGGCTACTCCCTGGCCCGACGCGTGCTGTTGGAGCGGGCCGGACGCTCGCTCGATGACGAGGCCTACCCCAGGGCGGGCCGGACCCTCGCCGACGAGCTGCTCGAGCCATCGGTGATCTACGCCCCCGCGGTAGCCGAGCTCCTGCGCGCCGTCGACGTACGGGCGGTGGCCCACATCACCGGAGGCGGGATCATCGGTAACCTGTCCCGCGTGCTGCATCCCTCCACCGACGCGGTCGTGCACCGCCGGAGCTGGGAGGTCCCCCGCATCTTCGGGGAGATCCAGCGCCTGGGCGACGTGGCCGACAAGGCACCGCCTGTGAGGAAGGCACCGCCCGTGAGGAAGGCACCGCCCGTGAGGAGGCACCGCCCGTGAGGAAGGCATCCCCGGCCAGGAAGGCATCGCCCGCCTCGGCGTCGGCCGGCGACAAGCCCGCCGCCGCCCGCCGCCCCGCCGCCGCTCGACCCGCCGCCCCCCGCCCCCGCCGGACGGCGCCGATCCGGGTCCGGGGACCCGTCGACCCCACCGACTGATCTCCGACGCCTCGCCGAGCCCGGTGTCGTGGCATCCTGGGCGGGTGCCCCTCGTTGCGCCGGAAGTCCTCCACGACGGCGCGCCCAAAGAGGCCTGCGGTGTGTTCGGGGTGTACGCGCCCGGAGCGGCCGTGGCCCAGCTGACCTTCCTCGGCCTCTACACCCTCCAGCACCGGGGACAAGAGTCGGCCGGCATGGCCGTCAGCGACGGTGAGTCGGTGGTGGTCGACAAGGACATGGGTCTGGTGAGCAACGTGTTCAACCAGCGTCGGCTGGCCCCGTTGACCGGTCACCTGGCCATCGGCCACACCCGGTACTCCACCACCGGGTCCAGCACCTGGCGCAACGCCCAGCCCGTCTACCGGGATGTGGGCCACGCCGAGTTCGCCCTCGGCCACAACGGCAACCTGGTCAACACCGATGCCCTGGCCGAGGAGGCGGGGATGCTCCCCGGCACCGTGGCCAGCGACAGTGACCTGGTCGCCGAGCTCCTGGCCGCCGACATCCGGGCCGAGGGCGGCGAGCGCAGCGACGGGCGCGACCTGGAGCAGGCGCTGGCCCGGGTGCTACCCCGCCTGCGCGGGGCCTTCTCCCTGGTGTTGATGGACGAGGGCCACCTGGTGGGGGTGCGGGATCCCAACGGTTTCCGGCCCCTGTGCCTGGGCCGCCTCGAGGGTGACGACGACGCCGACGGCGGCCAGGCCGGCGACGGGAGCCACGCTGCCGGCAGCAACGAGGCCGCCGGCCGCTGGGTGCTCGCCTCAGAGACGCCGGCCCTCGACGTGGTGGGAGCCACGTTCGTGCGCGAGCTCGAACCAGGGGAGATGGTGGTCATCGACGCAGCCGGCCCCCGCTCCCTGCACCCCTTCTCCGCCGACGTCGAGCCCACCCTGTGCCTGTTCGAGTTCGTGTACTTCGCCCGGCCCGACAGCCAGCTCCTCGGTCGCAACGTCCATCTGGCCCGCCAGCGCATGGGGGAACGTCTGGCCCGCCAGGCTCCGCTCCCGCCGCCCTCACCGGAGGCCGAGGGCGCCGAGGCCATGGTCATGCCCGTGCCCGAGTCGGGTGTGCCTGCGGCCCAGGGCTTCTCCCGGGCGTCGGGCATCCCCTACGGCGACGGACTGGTCAAGAACCGCTACATCGGCCGCACCTTCATTGCCCCCAGCCAACAGCTCCGAGCCGACGCCGTGCGCATGAAGCTCAACCCGTTGCACGAGAACATCGCCGGCAAGCGTCTGGTGGTGGTCGACGACTCGATCGTGCGGGGGACGACGCAGCGGGCGGTGGTCCGCATGCTGCGCGAGGCCGGGGCAGCCGAGGTCCACCTGAGGATCATGTCGCCCCCCTACCGCTGGCCATGCTTCTACGGGATGGACACCGGAGCGCGAGAGGAGCTGCTGGGAGCCAACCTCAGCGTCGAGGAGATACGCGTCTACCTGGGTGCCGACTCCATCGCCTACCTCAGCCTGGAGGGCCTGGTGGAGGCCACCGCCACCGACGGAGGCGGGTTCTGTGATGCCTGCCTGACCGGGAGGTACCCCGTCGAGATCGCCGTGGCCCTGCGCCCCCGGGTGATCGAGGGCAACGACATGCCCGCTTCCGGATTGGACCGGGAGCTGGGGGAGGCCACCGTGGCGGCGGGCGCGGAGGCGTGAGCGGCGCCTGGCGCCAGCCCCAGGCCAGCCGACCCGAGGACCGCCGACCCGAGACCTACGCGTCGGCCGGGGTCGACATCGCCGCCGGCGAACGGGCGGTGGAGCGGATCAAGGAGAAGGTGCGCTCTACGTTCCGGCGCGAGGTGATCGGCGACGTCGGCGGCTTCGGAGGCCTGTTCGCCCTCGACGCCTCCCGCTACCGCGCACCCGTGCTGGTGGCGTCCACCGACGGCGTGGGGACCAAGGCCATGGTGGCCTCGGCCACCGGACGGTTCGACACCATCGGCCTCGATCTGGTGGCCATGTGCGTCGACGACCTGGTGTGCCAGGGGGCCGAGCCGCTGTTCTTCCTCGACTACGTGGCCGTGGGCACCCTCGACCCCGACCACGTGGAGGCCCTGGTCGAAGGGGTGGTCGAGGGCTGTCGCCAGGCCGGTTGCGCCCTCCTCGGCGGCGAGATGGCCGAGCATCCCGGCGCCATGGCTCCCGGTCACTTCGACCTGGCCGGTTTCGCGGTGGGGGTGGCCGAGCGCGACCGCCTGGTCACCGGCGACCGCCTGCAGAGCGGGACGTGCTGGTGGGCCTGCCCTCACCGGGGCTGCGGTGCAACGGCTACTCCCTGGCCCGACGGGTGTTGTTGGAGCGGGCCGGCCGGTCACTCGACGACCCGGCCTACGCCGGGGCCGACCGGTCGTTGGCCGACGAGCTCCTCGAACCCTCGGTCATCTACGCCCCCGCCGTGGCCGAGCTGCTGCGCAGCGTCGACGTGCGGGCGGTGGCCCACATCACCGGAGGCGGGATCATCGGTAACCTGTCCCGCGTGCTGCCTTCCTCCACCGATGCCGTCGTGCACCAGCGCAGCTGGGAGGTCCCCCGCATCTTCGGGGAGATCCAGCGCCTGGGCGACGTGGCCGACGCCGAGATGGCCCGCGTGTTCAACCTCGGCATCGGCATGGTGGTGGCGGTCCCGGCGTCCGACGCCCACCATGCGCTGGATCTGGCCCGCTCCGCCGGCCATCGGGCGATGGAGATCGGCGAGGTCACCTCCGGCACCGGCCAGGTGGAGCTCGACCTCGGAGCCCGCCCGTGAGCCGAGCAGCCAGGCGTTCGTGAAGGGGCTGAAGGTGCTCGCCCTGGTGGGGGCCGTGGTTCTGGTGAGCCTCATCGCCGGTGTCTATGCCGCCGGGCGCGAGGTTCCCCGGCTCAGTGCCTCCGAAGCCACCACCTTCGCCCAGCAGGCGCTCACCGACAGCGGTGCCCGGGGAGTCGAGGTCAGGGGCGAGCCCCGAGCCGAGGCCTTCACCCCGGTGCGCGAGGGCGACGACGGTGAGCCGGTGCCAGAGCCCGATCCCATCGAGGTCTGGGTCGTCCCCGTCATGATCTCGAACCAGCCCGTCGAGCTCTACGTCAGTCAGACCGGGGGCCGGGCGGTCAACCTCGACGATGCCCTGCCCGATGGTGGCTTCGTCCTGGACGAGCAGCAGTTCGACCGGCTCGAGCGCTTCCGGCTGGATCTGGCCGGTGACCGGGTCCGGGCCCAACGCCGGGGGCCCTCGATCGTGGCCGGTCTGCTGCTCGCGGTGGTAGCGGTGGCCCTCCTGGCGTCGGTGGTCACCGGCCGGGGGCGCGAGGCGCCTGCCGACGAGGCGTGATCGGTCCAGCCCCTCGACCGCTGATCGCACCATGAGCGCGTTCCCCGGACTGCGGGACCACTTGTTGGCCCACGCCGTGCGCAGCGGTGACTTCGTGCTCAAGTCCGGAGCGAGGAGTCAGTGGTTCATCGACGCCAAGCAGTCGACCTGTCGCCCCGACGGGATGCTGCTGGTGGCCGACGCCGCCCTCGAGGTCATCCCCGAGGACGCCACCGCCATCGGCGGCCTCACCATGGGGGCTGACGCCGTGGCCTTCGGCGTGGCCGCAGTGGCCGCCACCCGGGGACGGATGTTGCACAGCTTCAGCGTGCGGGTTGCGGTCAAGGACCACGGTGGAGGGGGGCGCCTGGCCGGTGTCCTCGTTCCCGGTGACCGTGTGGTCATCACCGAGGACACCGTGACCCGGGGCGTCTCCATGCTCGAGGCCGCCGAGGTCGTGCGCCGGTTGGGGGCCACACCCGTCCTGCTCCTGCCGGTGGTCGACCGGGGTCGCAGCGCAGCTCCGCTCGCCCGCGACGCCGGCATCGCCTACCGGCCCCTCGTCACCGCCGACGAACTGGGTGCGCCTGACGACTGAGAACCAGGCCGAGGAGTGACGCCGGCATCCTGCCGCGTGCACCTCACTCCTCCGGGCGCAGGCAAGCCTCCCTCGAGGTCAGTTCCACCCCCGCAGCCAGGCTCCCGTCCCCGTCGGCGCCACCTCCGCCACGGGCTCCGTCGTCGACAGGGTCGGTCGCGCCACCGGCTCCTCGGCCCGGTGCCCCCCGGCGATGCGGGCTTCGGCCATGCGATCGGCGGCCTCGACCGGGGTGATGCCCCCGGCCCGGGCCCGGGCCAGCACCTCGGCCGTGGTGGACCCGACGGCCCCCACCCGAGCCACGGCCCGGTCACGGTCGTAGCCGCCGGGCGCCAGCTCGCCGGCGATGTTGATGATCCCCCCGGCGCTGGCCACGTAGTCGGGCACGTAGAGGACGCCGGCGTCGGCCAGGCGGCGTCCGTCGTTCGGACCGGCGAGCTGGTTGTTGGCCGAGCCGCACACGGCAAGACAGGCCAGGCGGGCGATGACGCGCTCGTCGAGGACGCCGCCCAGCGCGCAGGGGGCGAGGATGTCACACGGCTCGGCCAGCGCGTCCTCCACGGGCAGGGGACGGGCGCCGTGGAGCTCGGCCGCCGAGCGCACCTTCGCCGGGTCGACGTCGGCCACCGAGACCCTCGCCCCCACCGCCACCAGCTCGGCCACGAGGGCGCCGCCCACCTTGCCCACTCCGACCACCACGACGTGGCGACCCTCGAGCGAGGAGTGGCCCCAGCAGGCCTGGGCCAGCGAACCCATGGCGTGGGCCACGCCGAGGGCGGTGAACGGCGACGGGTCGCCTGACCCGCCCAGCGCCACGCTGACCCCGGTCACGTGGGGCGTCTCCTGGCGGATGAGGTCCATGTCGGCCTGGGTGGTCCCCACGTCCTCGGCGGTGATGTAACGCCCGGCCAGGCCGTGGACGAAGCGTCCGTAGGCCCGCAGCCGGGACCGTCGGTCGGTGGGCGAGGGCTGGTCCAAGATGACGGCTTTGCCGCCGCCGAGGTCGAGGCCGGCCACCGCTGCCTTGTAGGTCATGCCCCGGGCCAGGCGCAGCACGTCGGCCAAGGCGTGGCGTTCGTCGGCGTAGGCGCGCATGCGGACCCCGCCCAGAGCCGGGCCCAGCGTGGTGGAGTGGAGGGCCACGATGGCACGCAGCCCGCTGCGCTCGTCGTGGCACCATGCCACCTGCTCGTGTCCGCCCTCCTCCATGGAGTCGAACACGGTCACGGCCAGAGACTATCCCTGGGCTGCGAGGAGCGTGGTCACGTGCCGTAGTCGTAGGTTGACGCGCAGTAGTAGCCATGTCCGATTTCCCCCGAGTCGCCGTAGCCTGGGACCGAGCTTCTGTGAAGCCAACGCCCATGGGAGGCAACCATGACCATCCACGACGACACCGAGACGCCCGAGACACTGCTGACTCCGGCCGAGGTGGCGGAGCGGTTCCGGGTGAACCCCAAGACCGTCACCCGGTGGGCGCGGGCCGGCAAGTTGCACGCCATCCGTACCCTGGGAGGCCATCGCCGGTTCCGGAAGTCCGAGATCGACCGCTGCCTGGCCGAGATGTCGACCGACGAGTCCATCGAGAGCAGCTGATCCCCTGCCGGCCGGCTTCGGCCGGCCGCCGGCCAGAGCGACTTCCCCACGGGCTCATCGCCGCAGTTCTCGTCGAAGTCCCATCGGGTGCAGTCGACGCTCGTCCTCGTTGCCCGTCGGGCTCAGCCGGGGGAGTGGCCGCCGAGGGCGACGGCATCGCGCCACGTCGCGGTACGTGGATCGGGCTCCACCGGCGGCGGCAGCGGGCCCAGCCGCCGGGCCAGGTGCAGGGCCACGAGGCCGGCGACGGCGGCCAGTATCCCGCCGGAGATCCCGAGGATGCGCACGCCGAGGGCCCCGACGGCCAAGGCCGCGACGGGGGCCGCCAGCAGGTCTGACAGCGGTTCGAGAGACTCGTTGAGCGAGAGGACCCGGCCGTGGGCCCGCCTCGGTGTGTAGCGCTGGAGAAGCGTCTTGGCCGGGACGTAGAAGAAGGCGACGTCGACGCCCCAGAGGAAGACGCCGATGGTGGCCACGGCCAGGGACTCGGTTCCGAGGTAGAGGGCGGCCGTGGTCCCCGAGACGATGGTGGCCAGGGCCACGCAGCGGGGCGTGGCCACCCGGTCGCCCAGGGCGGCGATGGCCAGTCCGGCGCCGACCAGGCCGACGCCGAAGACGGTCTGGAGCAGGGCGAAGGTCGTGTCCGACGCCCCCAGCACGTCGCGCACGTACAGCGGCTCCAGGACCCCGAAGAGCCCCCACAGCCCATAGGTCACGGTGGCCACGGCGAAGGTCCAGCGCAGGCCCGGGGTGCGTCGAACCAGCGAGAGTCCCTCTCGCAGGTCCCGGCGGGCCGAACGGCGCCCGGTGCCGGTGACGGCGTCCGTATCCGCATCGGCGCCGGCGTCGGCGGGGACATCGAGGGGGGCGACGTCGAGGGGGACGGCCACCGCCAGGCCCACCAGGAAGGTGGCGGCGTCGGCCAGGAAGGCCCCACTCAGACCCCACCGGACGTTGACCAGGGCGGCCACCACCGGGCCGACGACGATGGCCAGGTCCTGGGCCCCGCCGAGGAGGGCGTTGGCTTGCACCAGGTCGCGGTCGTCGACCAGACGGGGAGGCAGGGCGTCGAGCGAGGCCGAAGCCAGGGCCTCGATGAGGCCGAGGGGCAGGGCCAACACGATCACCGCCTCGTAGCTGTCGGCCTGGGTCAGGGCCAGGGCGTCGAGGAAGCCGAGGGCGTTGGCCAAGATGAGCGAGCGGCGGGGCCCGAGACGGTCGATGACCACGCCCAGGAGCGGGCCGAGCAGGGCCCCGGGTAACGACAGGGCCACGAAGAGCAGGGCGATGTCGCCGGCCCCGGCGTCGAATTGGAACGAGGCGAAGCCCCAGATGGCGATGACGGCCACCCAGTTGCCGATGGCGTTGACCGCCTGGCCCGCCAGCAGCGGCCCGAAGCCCGGGATGCGCAAAAGCCGCACCGCCGGGACAGTACCGACGCCCGTGACCGTCGCCGCGGGGATTTCGGGGGACGCCGTCCTACGCTCGCCCCGTGAGCATCCCCGTGGCCCTGGCGGCGTTGAAGGAGCAGGTGGACGCGTTCGGCCCGACCGCCTACCTGGTCACCGTGGGCCCCGAGGCCCGGCCCCACGTGGTGGCGGTGCGCGTGGGCTGGGACGGCGCCAGCCTCGTGGTGGGCGCGGGACGGACCACGACGGCCAACGTCGGGCCCCGCCCGGAGGTCACCCTGGTGTGGCCGGCGCCGCCGGGTCGGGGCTACAGCCTCCTGGTCGACGGGGCCGCCGCCCTCCGGGACGGAGGGGACCCCGCCCTCGCCGTCGAGCCCCGCAAAGCCGTCCTCCACCGCACCCCGGAGGGCGACCCGGCCGAGCCCTCCTGCATCACCGTGTTGCCCCGGTCCTGAACTGCCACCGCCCCGGCCTGGCAAGCTGGCCGCCGTGCGGGTCCACCTGGTCGATGGCACCTACGAGCTCTTCCGCCACTTCTACGGCGTGCCGTCACACCACAACGTCGCCGGCGAGGAGGTGGCCGCCACCCGCGGGGTGGTGACCTCGATGCTCGCCCTGCTCGACGACGGTGCCACCCACGTCGGCGTGGCCACCGATCATGTCATCGAGTCGTTCCGCAACGACCTGTGGCCGGGGTACAAGGACGGCTCGGGCATCGACGTCGATCTCAAGGCCCAGTTCCCCCTCCTGGAAGAGGCCCTGGAGGCCCTGGGCGTGGCCGTGTGGGCCATGGTCGAGGACGAGGCCGATGACGCCCTGGCCTCGGCGGCGGCGGTGGCGGGAGCCGACGAGCGGGTCGAGGAGGCCGTCATCTGCACCCCGGACAAGGACCTGGCCCAGTGCGTGGGGGGCAAGATCGTGCAGTTCGACCGTCGCCAGCGCGTGCGCTACGACGCCGACGGGGTGCGGGCCAAGTTCGGCGTCCCGCCCGCGTCGATCCCCGACTACCTGGCGCTGGTGGGGGACAGCGCCGACGGTTTCCCCGGGCTGACGGGCTGGGGGGCCAAGTCGGCCGCCGTCGTGCTGGCCCACTACCAGCACCTGGAGGCTGTTCCCGCCGCCGCCGGCCAGTGGGAGGTCACGGTGCGCAACTCGCCCCGCCTGGCCGCCACCCTCGCCGCCGAGCGCGACCGGGCCCTGCTGTTCAAGACCCTGGCCACCCTGCGCACCGACTGCGAGGTCGGTGAGGTCGACGACTGGCGCTGGAAGGGTCCGTCCCCCGCCTTCAGCGAGGTCTGCCGCAGGCTGGAGGCGCCCGACCTGGCCCGGAGGGTCGAGGCGCTGGCCGCCGGCTAGACCCGTCCCTTCCGTCCCGCCGAGACCGTCTCGTTCGAACCCATGGTCGACCGCTCCGCCACCATGCCCGTGCCTTCCGACGACCTTCGCCGCCGGCGCCGGGATCTCTGGACCCCGCCGGCCCTCCTGGTCGGGGTGGCCCTGGTCTCCTCGGCCATCGGGCTGAACATGCGCGAGCACGAACAGGTGCTGGACGAGCGGGGCGCGCTCGGCTCGGCGGTGGTGGTCGAGGCGGATGACCGGGGCCGGCAGCTCGACAGGGTGGTGGTCGACTACCGGGTCGGTGCTCTGTCGTTCCGGACCGATCTCCGGGTCCTGGACGCCGACGACTTCCGGGTCGGGTCGACCATCGCCATCCGCTACGACCCCCTTCACCCCGAGCATGCCCGGTCCCTCGAGGGATCGCTGCTCGTCCACCAGCTGCTCTTGGGCGTCGCCGTCATGGCCGTCGTCGGTGCGGCCATCATCGCTCTGCGCACCCCTCGCCTGGTGCGGGCCGACACCGCAGCCGTCACCAGCGGAATGGTGACCCTGATGCACGGGGCGCCCTACCGGCGGGTGCGCGGGCGGGTGATCCGGTTCTTCGTCCAGGACCTGGTTGGCCTGTGGCCCGACGGCGCCGATCGGGCCCGTCCGCCACCCCTCTCGGTGAAGGTCGCTTCCGGCGTCCGACCGGTCCGACCGGGGCCGGTGACCGTCGTCGGGCGCCCCGAGCCCGGCTACCACGTCGTGCTGGTGCTCAGCGGGCACACCGTATGGACCACCGGCGGCCTCCGGGCCGGGGTCGACCGCAAGGCCAGACCGGGGGGAGGGGGACAATGAGCGGGTCGTCGGCCCAGGGCTCCTCGCCGGTCAGGGAGCCCCGTCGTCGAGGAACTGGACGCTCGTCCGGGCGATCGCCCGCGTGCCCGAGTCCGCCTCCAGCGTCAGGATCGGCTGCAGCGACACCTCGATCAACATGCTCGGGGTACGGGTGGTCTGGGACCATCTCTCGTCCTGGGGCCTGATCACGAGATCCAGCCCGTCGGTGGAGGCGCCGAGTTGGTCGGCCCACCTCCGCACCCGCACCGCCGCCACCCGCCGGTCTTCGGCCGGCCCCCCGAAGGTGAGCTCTCGGATCTGCTCCCCCTCGGCTCGGAACACGGTGTTGGCCACCCGGGTCCGCACGGCACGGTCGTCAGGGAGCTCGAAATCGATCTTCGGTGAGTCGAGCTGGTAGGTCCCGGCAAAGCCGGGAAACTCCTCCTGGTCGAGCACGCTCACCGGCCGCACCCCGCGAAGATCCAGTTCGAGGACGCGGGGGTCGCCCCGGACCATCGCCACCGCAGCCAGCAGCATGGGCAGGCCGAGCGCGAACCCACCGAAGCCGGCGGCGGCGAAGAGGACCCCTTTGGCCGAGCGCCCACGGTGGCGCCGCACCGAGCCCACCACCAACAGCACGAGGCCGACGAGGCCCGCCATGGCCACGATCAGCACGAGCAGGACCACCAGCAGGCCACCGACGATGTTGAAACCACAACACGTCACGACATCCCCTCCTTCCCGGGCCATCATGGCGCTCCAGCCAACTCCCGGGCACCTCCCCGCCACCGCTGTCGACCAGGTCGGACGAGAGCGGCGAGGAGCAGCGGGGATAGTCTGCCCACCGTGAGCGGCCGTCCCCTCAAAGAGCTGCTGGAGGACCTGGCCGACCGCAAGGAGACGGCCCGTCACGCCGGGTCGGCCCGATCGGTGGAGCGCCAGCACGCACGGGGCAAGATGTTGGCCCGCGAGCGCATCGACTACCTGCTCGACGAGGGCTCCTTCCAGGAGACCGACATGCTCGCCCGCCACCGGGCCGAGGGGGTGGGCCTCGACGAGCGGCCCTACACCGACGGGGTGGTCACCGGCTGGGGCACGGTCGACCGTCGCAAGGTGTTCGTGTTCTCCCAGGACTTCACCGTCTTCGGCGGAGCGCTTGGGGAGGTCTTCGCCGAGAAGATCCACAAGGTCATGGACCTGGCCGCCTCGGTGGGTGCGCCCCTCATCGGGCTCAACGACGGCGCCGGCGCCCGAATCCAGGAGGGTGTGGTGGCTCTGGCCGGCTACGGGGGGATCTTCCGCCGCAACGTGGCCTGCTCGGGGGTGATTCCCCAGATCAGCGTGATTCTGGGGCCCTGCGCCGGAGGCGCCGTCTACAGCCCGGCCCTGACCGACTTCATCTTCATGGTCCGAGAGACGTCGCACATGTTCATCACCGGCCCCGACGTGGTCAAGACGGTGACGGGCGAGGAGGTCACCCTCGAAGAGTTGGGCGGGGCCATGACCCACGCCAGCAAGTCGGGTGTGGCCAGCTTCGTGGCGCCCGACGAGAAGGCATGCCTCGACGCGGTGCGGGAGCTGCTCAGCTTCCTGCCCGCCAACAACCTCGAGGCCCCGCCCTGGTTCGCCCCCGACGACGACCCCGCCCGGCGCTGCCCGGAGCTGGTCG
>JAUJNB010000024.1 GCA_030446545.1 Acidimicrobiales bacterium
CCTGCTCGGCGATCAATTCGGTGCCCAGGCGTCGCTGCTCCACCGGTCGAGCATGGAACAGGTGCGACTCCGGGCCCGTTTCTGGAGCCTCATCGACATGATCCCCAACCTCACCCTGGCCGCGGTGCTGCTCTTCGGGGCTCTGGCCGTCGGCCGTGGTGAGTTGTCGCTGGGTGGACTGGTGGCGTTCGTGTCGCTGCTGATCCTCCTGGTGTGGCCCATCGAGTCGCTCGGCGAGATCCTGGCCATGGCCGAAGAGGCGACGTCGGCGGCCAATCGCATCTTCGAGGTGCTCGATACCGAACCCGCCATCGCCGAGTCCCGGCGCCGTGGCCTTGCCCCACGTCCGGGGCGGCATCCGCTTCGACAGTGTCGGGTTCTCCTATGAGGACGGTCGGCCGGTCCTGCACCAGGTCGACCTCGAGGTGGAACCCGGTGAGACCCTGGCGATCGTCGGTATGACCGGGTCGGGCAAGACCACGTTGGTCTCCCTGCTCCCACGGCTCTACGACGTGAGCGAGGGCCGGGTCTGCATCGACGGCCACGACGTGCGGGATCTGACCTTGTCGTCGTTGCGCAGCGGCATCGCCGTTGCCTTCGAGGACCCGGTGCTGTTCTCGGCCAGTGTGCGAGAGAACCTCCTTCTCGGCGCACCGACCGCCACCGACGAGGAGCTGGAGCACGCCCTCGCCATCACCCAGTGCGGGTTCGTGGACGACCTGCCGTGGGGGCTCGACACCCGCATCGGTGAGCAGGGCCTGTCGTTGTCGGGTGGGCAGCGACAACGCCTGGCGCTGGCGCGTGCCGTGATCGCCAGGCCGCGTGTCCTGGTGCTGGACGACCCGCTCTCCGCGCTCGACGTGCACACCGAAGCAAGGGTGCACGCAGCCATGCACGGCGTACTCGCCGACGTCACCACGCTGGTGGTGGTGCACCGGCCCTCCACGCTGGCGGTGGCCGACAGGGTGGCGTTCCTCCATGGTGGGCGCATCGCCGCCACCGGCTCCCACACCGAGTTGCTCCAGAGCGTTCCGGCCTATCGGGCCGTGCTCTCGCGGGAGGTCGAGGAGATGGCTCGATGACCGCCCCCGTGGACCAGTGGAGAGGTGTCGCCGCCGACGACCTCGACGGCCAGGGACAGGGACAGGCCAGGCTTCTGCGCGGCCGGAGCCGAGCGCTCCTCCGGTCGCTGCTGGCGCCGCAACGGCGGGC
The DNA here is from genome assembly GCA_030446545.1 of Acidimicrobiales bacterium. Lineage (GTDB taxonomy): Bacteria > Actinomycetota > Acidimicrobiia > Acidimicrobiales > CADCSY01 > JADDRA01. The sequence continues at coordinate 1,213 of JAUJNB010000024.1, forward strand.
GTTCGCGGTCGCCTCGATCGTGCTCGTGGTGGAAACCGCAGCCAGGCTGGCCGGCCCATACCTGCTCAAGCTGGGGATCGACCGGGGCATCCCGCCGGTGGCCGAAGGCGGGCCTCCGACGGCGCTGCTGGCCATCGTCGGCATCTTCCTCGCCGTGCTCGTCGCCCGAGGCGCTCTCGAGCGCGCCTTCTTGGTGGTGACCGGCCGCATCGGCCAGGACGTCCTGCTCGATCTCCGCCAGCGCCTGTTCGACCACTTCCAGCGCCTCAGCGTCTCCTTCCATGAGCGTTACACCTCTGGTCGGGTGATCGCCCGTCTCACCTCCGACGTGGAGGCCATCGCCGAGCTGCTGGGCTCGGGCCTGCTCAGCATCACCAACGGCGTGCTGTCGATCGTCGGTATCAGCGTGGTGCTGGTGTTCCTCGACCCGTTCCTCGCCGGGGTGACCCTGCTCGTGCTGCCCCTGGTGCTGGTCCTCTCCTCCTGGTTCCGCCGGCGGGCAGTGGTGGTCTACCGCCAGTCCCGCGAGGCGGTGGCGCTGGTGATCGTGCACTTCGTCGAGTCCCTGGGTGGTATCCGGGCGGTCCAGGCCTTCCGGAGGGAGCCGCGAAACCAGACCATCTTCGACGACGTGAACGGCCGCTACGCCAGTGCCAACCTCCGGGCCAACCGCCTGGCCGCGGTCTTCGGGCCGGGGGTGTCAGGCATCGGCCGGGCCAGCGTGGCCCTGGTGCTGTTCGTGGGTGCCCAGCGGGTGGTGAGCGGGGAGACGACCGTCGGGGTGCTGGCCGCCTTCCTGCTCTACACCCGTCGGGTGTTCGAGCCGATGCAGGACCTGAGCCAGTTCTACAACCTGTTCCAGGCGGCGGTGGCTGCCCTGGAGAAGCTCTCGAGTGTGCTCGAGGAGGAGCCGCAGGTGGCCGAACCCGATCATCCGGTGGTGCTGGCGCCCCCGCCGTCGCGGCGGGGCCACCAGGTCCACTCGACGCCGTGCGCTTCGCCTACGGGGCCACCGAGGTGCTCTCCGGCCTCGACTTGGTGATCCCCCCGGGCCAGACGGTCGCGCTCGTCGGTCCCACCGGCGCGGGCAAGTCGACCATCGCCCGCCTCATGGGCCGCTTTCACGATCCGACCGAAGGGCGGGTGCTGCTCGACGGCGTGGACCTGCGTGACCTGGCCGACGACGATCTCCGCCGGGCGGTGGTCACCGTCAATCAGGAGAGCTTCCTGTTCTCGGGCACCGTGGCGGACAACATCGCCTTGGGCCGGCCAGGGGCGTCGCGTAGGGAGGTCCGCCAGGCGGCACAGGTGCTTGGTGCCCACGAGCTCATCGAGGCCCTACCCGAGGGCTACGACACTGACATCCGCAAGCGGGGCGGGCGGCTGTCAGCGGGTCAGCGCCAGCTGGTGGCCTTCGCCCGGGCCTGTCTCGCCGACCCCGGTGTCTGGTCCTGGACGAGGCGACCTCATCGCTCGACATCCCGTCGGAACGGCTGGTGCAGCGTGCGCTGCACAGCCTCCTGGCCGAGCGCACAGCGGTGATCATCGCCCATCGCCTGTCCACCGTGGAGATCGCCGACTGGGTCCTCGTCGTGGTCGACGGCCGCATCGTGGAGGACGGCGCTCCGCAGGATCTTCTCGACGCCGCCCACGGCCACTACCGCGCGCTTCACCAGGCGTGGGCCGACAGCCTGGTGTGACCGCGTCGCCTCACAACGCCGGTGATGCCGTCCTCCCGGACGCAAGGACGGCCCGAGCGAGCTTGTGGAACGTGCTCGGCCCAGGTGCGCGTCGCGGTTCTTCGGTGCTCACCCCCGGCCCTCGCGTATGAGGCCGAGGAGGATGCGCTCGGGGCCGATGTAGTCGTGGCCGGGTAGCCGGGTCTCCTCATGGGCAAGCAACAGCGTGGATCTGCAAGGACCGCCCCCTCATGGAGCGCGACCCCCGCCAGCTGATCGAAGGGGTCCTGATCTGTGCCTCCGCCATGCAGGCCAGCCAAGACTTCATCTACATGCGGGGTGAGATGGCGCTGGTCCAGGAGCGTCTGGCCCGTGCCCTTCAACGAGGCGTACGAGACCGGTTACGTCGAGCGCGACCTCCTCGGATCGGGTCGTGTCCATGGAACCAAAGGAGGCTGGTCGTGCTCGTGGAGTTGGGGACTGGTGGAACAGCGCTATCAAGCGGTATTGGAAATCCTCAACCAGTGAGCCTCCGTGACCGACGGCCCCGATGAGTGTGTCCCGCACCTACCCAGCCCTCGCCCGAATTTGGCATGATCCGCCTATGAGCCCCCTCTCGCGCCGCCGGCTGCTGCGCAACTCTGCCCTGCTCGTGCCCACCCTGGCCCTCTCTCCCGCGCTCCTGACTGCCTGCGGCGAGGATGACGAGCCCGACGAGGACGCCGGCGGCGCCACGGGCGGTGAGAGCGAGGGCGCGATCAGCGGGGAAGTCGCCATCCTGGTCGGCTTCGGCACCGGGAACGCTCCCGAACAGATCCCGGCCCAGGAGGAGCTGGCCAGTGCCTTCGCGCAGGCCAACCCCGAGGCCTCGGTGGAGTTCCTGCGCATCCCCGACACCGACGAGGCCCAGCGCCGGCTGGGCGTGCTGGTCGCCGCGGGCGACGCCCCCGAGATCGTGCTCCCCACCGGGGTGTTCGGCATCAACCTCTACGTCGATCAGGAGATCTGGCTGGACCTCGCGCCCCTGCTGGCTGATGCCGGCGTGGACCTCGACATCTACGAGGAGTCCGCCTTGCAGGCGGCCAAGGCCACCAACTACTTCGGTGAGGACAGCGACACCATCGTGGGCCTGCCGGCGGCCATCTTCACCCACACGGTGGCCTACAACAAGGAGCTGTTCGCCGCCGCCGGGGTCGAGGAGCCGCCCCACGAGTGGAACGATCCCTCGTGGGACTACGACAAGCTGGTCGAGGTGGCCCGGGCCCTGACGCTCGACGGTGAGGGGCGCACCCCCGACGATCCCGGCTTCGATCCCGGCAACATCGTGCAGTTCGGACTGGGCCACTGGGACACGGGCCTGCACGTCCTCGGGTTCGGCGGCGAGAAGTACGACCCCAAGACCAGGCAGGTGCGGGTGGACTCGCCCGAGTACATCGCCGGGGTGCAGTACGGGGCCGACCTCGTGCACCGCCACCACGTGCTGGCTACCGACGACACGCTGACCAACGCGGTGGGCGATGATCCCCAGCTGGCGGCCTGGCAGTCGGGGAACATCGCCATGATCGACATGTGTGGATGCGATCTCGCCACCTGGGGCACCGGGATCGACTTCGAATGGGACGTCGCTCCCTGGCCCAAAGGCCCCGTCGCGCTGGCGTCGACGCTCAACCTCGACGTGGGTGCCATCGTTGCCCGCAGCGACGGCCAGGACGCCGCCTTCGAGGCGCTGCGCTTCCTGCTGGTCGACCCGGCCAACGCCCGCCGCCTGGCGACCAAGGGCTACGCCGCCATGTCGCCGCTCATCAGCGAGCGCGACGCCTTCCTCGAGGAGGTCTCGGCCGACTTCCCCGGCATCGACCTGCAGCTCTTCCTCGACGCCCTGCCGTACTCGGTGAACCAGGAGTCGTGGATGCCGGCCTTCGCCGAGGTCAACGACCTGCAGTCCCAGTTCCTGGACCCGGTGTTCCTCGACGGGGTGCCGGCGGCCGAGGAATTGCCCAGGTTCCAACAGGCCGCCCAGGAAGCGGTCGACCGCTGGCTGGAGGACAACGAGTTGCCGTCGGGCTGAGGTAGAACGTGAACGCATCACGGCGGGAGGCGCTGGCCGCCTACGGCTTGGTCAGCCCCTGGTTGATCGGCTTTCTCTTCCTCAGCCTCGGTCCCATGGTGGCCTCAGCCGTGCTGTCCTTCACCGACTACGACCTGCTCAACTTCGGCGCCACCGAGGCGGTGGGGCTGGAGAACTACCGGGAGGCGTTCACCGGCGACCCGGTCTTCTGGCAGTCGCTCCGGGTGACGGCCTACTACGCCCTGCTCGCAGTGGCCCTGGACCTCGTGGTCGGTCTGGCCCTGGCCATGGTCCTCAACACCGGCTTCCGCGGCGTTCGGTTCCTCCGCACGGTCTACTACCTGCCCGCGGTCGTCTCGGGTGTGGCCGTGGCCCTGTTGTGGTTGTGGATCTTCCAACCCAGCACCGGCCTGGCCAACGAGATCCTCGGCCTGTTCGGCCTGCCGCCGATCCGATGGGTCTACTCCTCGACGTGGGTCATCCCCTCGTTCGTGCTGATGAGCCTGTGGGGGGTGGGACGCAGCGCGTTCATCTACCTCGCCATCCTCCAGCAGATCCCCACCAACCTCTACGAGGCAGCGGCGGTCGACGGCACCGGCGCGCTGTCCCGGTTCCGGCGCATCACCCTGCCGTTGGTCACGCCGGCCATCTTCTTGAACCTGGTGCTCGGGGTGATCGGCAACTTCCAGATCTTCACCCAGGGCTTCGTGATCTCCCAGGGCGGCCCGGGCACGTCGAGCCTCTTCTACGTGCTCTACCTCTACCGCAACGCCTTCAGTTACTTCCGGGTGGGCTACGCCTCGGCCCTGGCCTGGATCCTGTTTCTCCTCCTGCTCGCCCTCACCCTGGTGACCTTCGCCTCCAGCAGCCGCTGGGTCTACTACGAGGCGGGCCGGGACCGATGAGCCGGGAAGCGACCGTGCGGGGCGCTGCGGTCCTCGGGCCCCGGGCCTCGGGGCCGTGGTCGCGTCGGGTCGCAGCCCTGCTGGCGGTGGCCGGCGCGGTGGTCGTGCTGGTGCCCCTGGCGTGGATGGTGTCGACGTCGTTCAAGCCCGAGTCCCAGGTGTTCCGGACCCCGCTGGAGTGGATCCCGTCCCAACCCCGGCCCCAGAACTACTCCGAGGCCGTCACGCTGATCCCCTTCTGGCGCTACTTCCTCAACTCGATGATCGTGGCCGTCCCGGTGGTGGTGGGGACCGTCTTGTCGTCGGTGGCGGTGGCCTACGCCTTCGCCCGCATGCGCGCTCCCGGTCTGCGGTGGCTCTTCCTCCTGGTCCTGGCCGGGATCATGCTGCCGGGTGAGGTCACGCTGGTGCCCTCGTTCCTTCTGTTCAAGACCCTCGGTTGGGTGGGCACCTACCTTCCCCTGATCGTGCCCGCCTGGCTGGGAGGTGGTGCGTTCAACATCTTCCTCCTGCGCCAGTACTTCCTGACGATCCCCCGCGAGCAGGAGGAGGCGGCCCGGGTCGACGGCCACGGGTTCCTGTCGATCCTGATGCGGGTGATCATCCCCCAGTCCTGGCCGGCCATCTCCGTGGTGGCCGCCTTCCAGTTCGTCGGGGTCTGGAACGATTTCGTCGGACCGCTGCTGTACCTCTCCGACCAGGACGAGTACACGCTCCCGCTCGGTCTGGCCTTCTACAGGGACATCTACAGCACGCAGTGGGCCCACCTCATGGCGGCCTCGGCCCTGGCCCTCCTGCCGTGCGTCCTCGTGTTCTTCCTGGCCCAGAAGGCGTTCACCGAGGGCGTCGTCCTGACCGGACGGCGCTGAGTGAGGGAACTGGGGGGATCGGCGCCGGCCGTCAGAGGGCGAGCCCGGTGACTGGGTGAAAGAGGTGGACGCTGGCCGGATCGAGGCGCAAGGACAGCCGGCCGTCCGTGGCGCCCGCACTGAGCCTGGTCCGCCCGTCCACCGAGGCCACCATGGGCGCGGGGGCGGCGCCGACGGAAAAGGGCCCGCTCTCGAGGGGTGTCGAGTCAACACGCGGGCGCTCGTCGAGCACGGACACCGGTGCGGCGTCGACGTGGAAGTGCACCAGGGTGACGCTGCCCAAGGGCTCCACCACCTCGGCGGTCACCTGGGCCAGCTCGCCGGCCTCGCCGGCGGAAGGGTGGGGGAAGTGTTCGAGGTGCTCGGGCCGGATGCCGACCAAAACCTCGTCGTGGTCCTTGGCCTTTCCGGGCTCCAGCGGGATGTCCCAAGGACCGGCCCGGGCCACGACCCGACCGCCGACCGACGCCAGCGGAGCGCGCAGTAGGTTCATGGCCGGGCTGCCCATGAAGGCGGCTACGAAGACGCTGGCGGGCGCGGCATAGAGCTGTTGGGGCGAGGCCAGTTGCTGGAGGCGGCCGTGGCGCAGCACCGCCACCCGGTCGCCCAGGGTCATGGCCTCCACCTGGTCGTGGGTGACGTAGAGGAAGGTGGTGGCCAGCTCGGCGTGGAGGCGCCGGATCTCGGTGCGTAGCTCCACCCGCAGCTTGGCGTCGAGGTTCGAGAGCGGCTCGTCCATGAGGAACGCCGCCGGCCGGCGAACGATGGCCCGTCCCATCGCCACCCGCTGGCGCTCACCGCCCGACAGGGCCCGGGGGCGACGGCCGAGGAGGTGCTCGATGCCGAGCGACCCTGCCACCTGGCGCACCCGGACGTCGATGTCCCTTCGCGGAAGGCCCTTGGCCTTGAGGGCGAAGGCGATGTTGGCGTGGACGCTCATGTGGGGGTAGAGGGCGTAGTCCTGGAAGACCATGGCCACGTCGCGATCGCCGGGCGAGAGGTCGTTGGCCGGCCGGCCGCCGATGGTGACCGTTCCCTCGGTGGGCGCCTCCAAGCCGGCCACCATCCGCAGCACGGTCGATTTGCCGCAGCCTGACGGACCCACCAGCACCATGAGCTCACCGTCGTCGACGGCGAGGTCCAGGGTGTGCACGGCCGTGGTGCCGTCGGGGAAGCGCTTGGCCACCCCGGCGAGGATGAGCGCCACCATGGCCCCAACTGTGGCAGAGCGCTCTCGAGAACGGTGTTCGACACCACCACCGTGCAAACCGTCGGCAGCAGGCTCTACCTCCCGTAGAACGGGCCGTCGCCACCAGGGGTCTTCGGCGACCATCACGTTGTCCTCGACCCCGTCACCGGACCGCAGGCGCTAATTTCGAGTCCCCCAACGGTCGCCGATCAAGGAGCGTGCTCATGCCCTCCCGCCTGAATCCCTACATCAGCTTCAGCGACAACGCGAGACAAGCGATGGAGTTCTACCAGGGCGTCTTCGGCGGCAGCTTGGCGCTGCACACCTTCGGTGAGTTCGGCGCGCCCGACGCCCCCGGGGCCGACAAGATCATGCACGGCATGCTCGAGACCGACAACGGATTCACCCTCATGGGTGCCGATACTCCTCCCGGCATGGAGCACAAGCCGGGGAACAACATCGCCGTCAGCCTGAGCGGGGAGGATGCCGAGGAGCTCCGTGGCTACTGGGAGAAGCTCTCCGGCAGCGGCAGCGTGTCGGTTCCTCTGGAGAAGCAGATGTGGGGCGACGAGTTCGGTATGTGCACGGACCAGTTCGGCGTGGCCTGGATGGTCAACATCGTCCAGCCGCAGGCCTGACAGCTCCACCGGCAGGTAGTCGAGGTCCCGCCTCGCCGACCTGGCCCGAGAACGTCGTGGGGGATCGATGGTCCAAGAGGACGTGATCCAGGACCGGCCGCTGGCCGCCGGGGACTTCGCCGCCTGGCTGGCGGGGATGGAGCGTGCCCTCGATAGCGGGGGTGACGGCCAGTCCGTCGTGCCCTGCGGCGGCTGCACGGCCTGCTGCACGTCGTCGCAGTTCGTACACATCGGTCCCGAGGAGGCCGAGACACTGGCCCGCATCCCTTCGCAGCTGTTGTTCCCTGCGCCCGGTCTGCCCTCCGGCCACGTCCTCCTCGGCTACGACGAACACGGCCACTGCCCCATGCTGGGCGACGGGGGATGTTCGATCTACGAGCACCGCCCCCGGACCTGTCGCACCTACGACTGCCGGGTCTTCCCCGCCGCAGGAGTGGAGGTCGACGACGAGGACCAGCTCCCGATCGCTCGGCGAGCACGACGCTGGCAGTTCTCCTTCCCGGCGGAGGTCGACCGGATCCGCCACACGGCCGTGCGAGCGGCCGACCGCTTCGTCCGGGAACACCGGGATCTCCTGGCTGGAGCCGGCGTCCCGACCAACGCCACCCAGCGAGCCGTGCTCGCCGTCCGCCTGCACGGCGAGTTCCTCCGCCACGACGACCGGATCGAGCGAAGTGTGGTGGTCGAGCCCGAGCCCGAAGCGGTCAGGGTGGCGATGACCTCGCCACTCGGAGCCCGGGGGCGGGCGGGCTGAGCCGCGCCGTGCTCGGGCCTGGCACGGAAGCCGCCGACCTCACAGATCGCCCTTCCGCAGCGTTCACTGGGCAGTGGTGCGACCGTTCGAGGAGCTGGTGGTCGAGCACGGCCCGGTGGTATGGCGGGTGTGCCGCGCCCTGTTGGGCCCCGACGACGCCGAGGACGCGTGGTCGGAGACGTTCGTCTCGGCGCTGCGGGCCTACCCCGACCTTCGGTCCGAGAGCAACGTTCGAGGATGGTTGGTGACGATCGCCCACCACAAGGTGGTCGACCAGGCCCGGAGGACCAACCGGGCGCCCCGTCCCAGCGGCGACCTCCCCGACATCCCGACGTGGGACCACCAGCATGACGACGGGGTCGAGCTGCGGACTGCGCTCGAGGCGCTGCCGACCAAGCAACGGGGCGCCGTGGCCTACCGCTACCTCGCCGACCTGTCCTACTTCGACATCGGCGTCCTGCTCCAGAGCAGCGAGGCTGCGGCCCGACGTAGCGCCGCCGACGGCATCGCCAACCTCCGCAAGACCTACCTGAAGGGAGCCCCACGATGATCACCGGGACCGTGACCGACGGCCAGGTCATCGCCGACCTGACGGCCACCTGCACGGCGCCCGACGGTGCCGGTGAGATGGAAGCGCTCCGCTCCCGGCTGGCCGGCCGGGCCGACGACGAGGGGCTACTCGACGTCGCCTATCGCATCGTCGACAGCCCGATCGGACCGCTGCTGGTGGCCGTGACACCGCAGGGCCTGGTGCGAGTGGCCTTCGAGCTGGAGGACCACGAGACCGTGCTGGCCCGACTGGCCACCTCCATCAGCCCCCGCGTCCTGCGCTCCGGCCGTCGTACCGACGCCGTGGCCCGTCAGCTCGACGAGTACTTCTCCGGCCGTCGCCGTCGATTCGACCTCACCGTCGACCTGCAACTGGTCCGGGGGTTCCGGCGGGCGGTGATCTCGCATCTGAGCGACATCTCCTTCGGCGCCACCGAGAGCTATGCGGCGGTGGCCCGGGCGATCGGCAACCCGGCGGCGGTCCGGGCGGTGGGCAGCGCCTGTTCCCACAACCCCGTGCCGGTCGTGGTCCCTTGCCACCGGGTGGTCCGCAGTGACGGCACCATTGGCCAGTACCTCGGAGGCGCCGAGGCCAAGGTGGCCTTGTTGGCCCTCGAAGCCGCCCCACCGGATCGGGGGATGCCCGGAGGCTGACGCCCCACCCTCTGTCGGATGATAGATTTTGACCTTCCCGCAGGCGTGGAGCCGCATCTCCACTCCGGTTCGGCCGAAGGGGCAGGCCAACGAACTCCGGACGCGAGGAGATCGGTCGATGACTGAAACCAGCGCCACCACCGACAACGAGGGCCTGAGCACCTGGGTGGGGGACTGGGAGCGGGTGCTCCAGCCCGATGCGGTGCACTGGTGTGACGGCTCCCCCGAGGAGTACGACCGCCTGTGCCGACTCTTGGTCGACGGCGGGACGTTCGAGCGGCTGTCGGACGCCAAGCGTCCCCACAGCTACCTGGCCCGGTCCGACCCGGCCGACGTGGCCCGGGTCGAGGACCGCACCTTCATCTGCAGCGAGCGCCAGGTCGACGCCGGCCCAACCAACAACTGGCGCGACCCGGCCGAGATGAAAGCCACCTTGACCGAGCACTTCACCGGTGCCATGAGGGGCCGCACCCTGTACGTGGTGCCGTTCTCGATGGGCCCGCTCGGCTCGCCCATCGCCCACATCGGCGTCCAGCTCACCGACTCGGCCTACGTGGCCGCCAACATGCGGATCATGACCCGGATGGGGGCCGACGTGCTCGACGTGCTGGGCGACGCTCCCTTCGTGCCGTGCCTCCATTCGGTGGGATACCCGCTGGTCGACACGGCCGGCGGTACTCGACCCGACGTGGCCTGGCCGTGCGACGCCGAGAACAAGTACATCGCGCACTTCCCCGAGACCCGGGAGATCTGGTCCTACGGGTCGGGCTACGGCGGCAACGCCCTGCTCGGCAAGAAGTGCTTCGCCCTGCGCATCGCCTCCACCATGGCTCGCGACGGCGGCTGGCTGGCCGAGCACATGCTCATTCTCGGGATCACGCCCCCGGGAGGCGAGAAGCGCTACATCGCCGCCGCCTTCCCCTCCGCCTGCGGCAAGACCAACATGGCCATGCTGATCCCGAGCCAGCCAGGCTGGAAGATCGAGACCGTGGGCGACGACATCGCCTGGATGAAGTTCGGCCCCGACGGTCGCCTGTACGCCATCAACCCCGAAGCCGGATTCTTCGGCGTGGCGCCGGGCACGTCGGCGAACACCAACCCCAACGCCCTGGCCACTCTGGGGGAGAACTGCATCTTCACCAACGTGGCCAAGACCGACGATGCCGACGTGTGGTGGGAGGGCCTCAGCGACGAGCTCCCGGCCCACCTCGTCGACTGGCAAGGCAACGACTGGGGCCCGGGATCGGCCACCCCGGCCGCCCACCCCAACGCCCGCTTCACCGCTCCTGGCGCCCAGTGCCCGTCGATCTCCCCCGAGTGGGAGAACCCTGCCGGTGTGCCCATCTCGGCCATCCTCTTCGGCGGCCGTCGGGCCACCAACGTGCCGCTCGTGACCGAGTCCTTCGACTGGGAGCACGGGGTGTTCCTGGGCTCGGTGATGAGCTCGGAGACCACGGCGGCGGCGGGCGGCGCGGTGGGCGAGCTTCGCTTCGACCCCTTCGCCATGCTGCCCTTCTGCGGCTACAACATGGGCGACTACTTCGCCCACTGGCTGAACGTGGGTGCCCGGGCCGAAGCGGGCAAGCTCCCCAAGCTGTTCTGGGTCAACTGGTTCCGCCGGGATGACGACGGTGGCTTCCTCTGGCCCGGCTTCGGCGACAACAGCCGGGTGTTGGAATGGGTCCTGCAGCGCGTGGAAGGCCGAGGCGGGGCCGTCGACACGCCCATCGGCCGGGTGCCGGCACCTGACTCGATCGATGTCGACGGCCTCGACGTCAGCCCGGCGGTGCTGGCCCAGCTGCTGACGGTCGAGCCCGAGCGCTGGCGCCGGGAGCTCCCGCAGCTGGAAGCGCACTACGACGCCCTGGGCGAGCACGTCCCCTCCCAGCTCCGCGACCAGCTCACCGCTCTCGAGAAGCGCCTGGCCTATTGACCGGTAGCAGAGCAGCCGAAGCGCTCATCGACGACGAGGCGGCCGCGTGCGGGCGGGATCAGCCGGGGTGGCGGGGAGCAACCGGGGCCAGCGCGTCGTCGCACGCCGCCAGCAGGGCCGGGAGGAAGCGCCGAGGTCGACTGACACAGGCGTCGTGGGGGCCGTCGACCTCGTGCACGGTGGCACCCTCGATGGCTCCGGCCAGGGCGTACTGGCGACGGGGGGCCACCACCTGGTCGGCCGTGGTCACCACCACCGACACCGGAAGGTCGATCTGGCCCACCCAGGCGCCGGAATCGAAGCGGCCCAGGGCCCGGCCGGCCTCCAGCACAGCGGTCGGGTCGCTTCGGTGCAGCTCGTCGAGGATCCAGGCCTGCAGCGAGCAGTCGGCCACCCTTCGCCCCACCACCTTGCGGGCCAGGCGCCGGCGCAGGCTCGCCGGCGTGAGGCGGGAGGCCAGGGCCAGGCCCCCCAGGGCGCCGAAGTAACGCTGCTCCCCCGGGCTCTCGGCGAACACCGCGCTGGTGGAGCACAGCACCAACCCGGCCAGCGCGCCGGGGTGGCGCCGCCACAGCAGCTGGGCGATGCACCCACCCATGGAGTAGCCCACGGCCAGCAACGGGGTGTCCGCACCCAGGTCGAGCTCGGAGATCAGGGAAGCGGTGTCGTCGGCGCAGTCCTCCAGGCGGAACCGGGCCCGGGTGCGCATGCCCCGCCCGTGGCCCCGGTGGTCCATGCTCACCACCCGGAAGTGGCGACCGAGCTCTTCGAAGCAGGCGAACCAGGTGAGGTCCGACCCCGCCGTCCACCCGTGGAGCAGCAGCAGGGTCGGTGCACCGGGGGGCCCGGCGGCCTCGCGCACGAAGGTCGTGCCCCGCCCGGGGAGCTCCAGCGGGCGCCCGGGCGGAAGGGGCGGGCTGTCGACCACGCGCACCTCGAGCCCGTCAGCCCTGCTCGATGGAGACGATCTCGATGCCGAGCTGGCGGCGGTTCACCTCGTAGGTCCGCTGCGCCCCCACCTCCGCGCCCAGGATGGCCTGGCCCAGGGGCGAGCCGGGGGAGAGCACCTCGAGGTCGTCGTGGCGCTCCTCGATGTTGCCGACCAGGAACCGTTCGGTGTCGGCGTCGCCTTCGAAGCGCAACTCCACGACCGTGCCCACGGCCACTGCGTCGGCGTCGCCCGTGGCGTCGACCACGACCGCGTCCTGGAGCAGGCCGCTGATCTGGCGGATGCGGGCCTCCATCTTGCCCTGCTGCTCCTTGGCCGCGTGGTAGTCACCGTTCTCGGAGAGGTCGCCCAGGGCCCGGGCCGCCTCGATCTTGTGGGCGATGTCGATGCGTCCCTCGCCGGTGAGGTTCTCCAGCTCGGCCCGGAGTCGGTCGTAGGTGGCACGCGAGAGCTCTTGCACGTCAGCCATCGTCCGAGGGTACCGGTGGGCTCGGAGAGAGGTTGACGGGAGCCGCCGGCATGGTCGACACTTGGCGGTGATGTCCTACCTCTGCGCCGCCGTAATCGTCATCATGTAGTGCTCGGCCACCTCCGCCGTGCACTTGTCGACCGTCCCTCTGTGGGCGGTCTTTCCTTTCCTGGGAGCAGCCGCATGAGACAACAGACCAGATTCCGCCCATGAGACACCGCGTCGCGGTCATCGGCGGGGACGGGATCGGCCCGGAGGTGGTGCTCGAGGCCCTCAAGGTGGTGGCGGCGGCCGGGGTGGCCCTCGACCTGGTCGACTACGACCTGGGCGCCCGTCGCTACCTGGCCACCGGCGAGGTCCTGCCCGACCCCGTGCTGGATGAGCTCCGGGGCCACGACGCCATCCTGCTCGGCGCGGTGGGCAGCCCCGACGTGGCCCCCGGCGTGCTCGAGCGGGGCCTGCTCCTCCGCCTGCGCTTCGACCTCGACCTCTACGTCAACGTCCGGCCGTCGCTGGCCCCGCCGGTCGACCTGGTGGTGGTGCGGGAGAACACCGAAGGGGTCTACGCCGGCGAGGGGGCGCCCTGCGCCGGGGCACGCCCCACGAGGTGGCCACCCAGGGCTCGGTCAACACCCGCATGGGCGTGGAGCGCTGCGTCCGCTTCGCCATCGAGCTGGCTGCCACCCGGCCCCGGCGACACCTGACCCTGGTGCACAAGACCAACGTGTTGAGCTTCGCCGGTGACCTCTGGCAGCGCACCTCGACGACGTGGCGGCCGACCACCCCGACATCGAGACCGCCTACTGCCACGTCGATGCCGCCTGCATCCATCTGGTGGAGTCACCGCAGCGCTTCGACGTGATCGTGACCGACAACCTCTTCGGTGACATCCTCACCGACCTGGCCGGGCCGTGGCCGGCGGCATCGGGGTGGCCGCCTCGGCCAACCTCAACCCGGCCCGGAACGGCCCGTCGCTGTTCGAACCGGTGCACGGCTCGGCTCCCGACGCGGGCACCGGGCGGGCCAACCCCGTGGCCGCGGTACGCAGTGCGGCCATGATGCTGGAGTTCCTGGGCGAGGCCGATGCCGCCGCCCGCATCGTCAAGGCCGTGGCCGACCCCGTGGGGCTGGCCGGCTCGACCACCGAGATCGGCGACACCATCGCAGGAAGGGTCTGAGGACATGCCCATCACCAAGAGCGACAAGATCTGGATGGACGGCCGGCTGGTCGACTGGGACGACGCCACCGTGCACGTGCTCACCCACACCCTGCACTACGGCAGCGGCGTGTTCGAGGGCGTGCGGGCCTACGCCACCAGCCAGGGCCCGGCCGTGTTCCGCCTCACCGACCACATCAGGCGCCTGTTCGACAGCGCCAAGATCTTCCTGATCGACGTCCCCTACACCGTCGACGAGTTGGTCGAGGCCACCAAGGAGACGGTCCGGGTCAACGACCTGGAGGCGTGCTACATCCGACCCCTCGTCTACCTGGGCTACGGCGAGATGGGGCTCAACCCGCTGCCGTGCCCGGTGAACGTGTCCATCGCGGTGTGGCCCTGGGGGCCTACCTGGGCGACGACGGCATCAAGCACGGGGTGCGTACCAAGGTCTCGTCGTTCCAGCGCCACGACCCCAACTGCATCCCTCCGGCGGCCAAGGGGACGGGTATGTACATCAACTCCTCCCTGGCCAAGGTGGAGGCGCTCAAGGGCGGCTACGACGAGGCCATCATCCTGTCGCCCCAGGGCTACGTGAGCGAGTGCACCGGCGAGAACATCTTCGTGGTGCGCGGAGGACGGATCTTCACGCCCCCCGTCACCGCCGGGGCGCTGGAGGGGATCACCCAGTCGTCGGTGATGACCATCGCCGCCGACCTGGGTATCGAGTGCCAGGTGTCCAACCTCTTGCGCAGCGACCTCTACCTGGCCGACGAGGCCTTCCTCACCGGGACGGCGGCCGAGGTGGTGCCCATCCGCTCGGTCGACGATCGTGAGCTGGGCGAGCCCCGGAGGTCACCCGCCAGATCCAGGAGATCTACTTCGCCACCGTGCGGGGGAGGTCGACCGTTACAAGGACTGGTGTGAACATGTCCGCTGAGTCGGTGGCGGCCGACGTGGTCGTGCCGCTGCGCGACCACATCGTGCACGACCACCCACTGCCCCGGGTCCTGGAGATGCCGGCGGCAGTCGACATCTACGACACCACGCTGCGCGACGGCAGCCAGCAGGAGGGCCTGTCGCTGACGGTCGACGACAAGCTGCGGGTGGCCGAGCAACTCGACCACCTCGGCGTGGCCTACATCGAGGGCGGTTGGCCCGGGGCCAACCCCAAGGACGAGGAGTTCTTCGCCCGGGCCCCCACCGAGTTGCACCTGGCCACGTCCACCCTGGTGGCCTTCGGCTCCACCCGCCGTCCCGGGGCCAGGGCCGAAGGCGACGAGACCCTGCGCCAGCTGCTGGAGGCAGGCACCAGCGCGGTGTGCATCGTGGCCAAGGCCTGGGACTACCACGTCACCCAGGCCTTGCGCACCGACCTCGACGAAGCGGTGCGCATGGCCGCTGATTCGGTCGACTTCCTCCACCGGGCCGGGCTGCGGGTGTTCCTCGACGCCGAGCACTTCTTCGACGGGTACCGGGCCAACCCGAGTTCAGCCTGACCGTGCTGCGGGCGGCCGAGGAGGCCGGCGCCGAAGCCCTGGTGCTGTGCGACACCAACGGCGGCACCCTGCCCCACGAGGTCGAGCGGGTGCTGGCCGAGGTCATCCCCGCCACCTCGGCCGGCATCGGCGTGCACTTCCACAACGACGGCGGCTGTGGCGTGGCCAACACCCTGGCCGGTGCGCCTCGGGGCCACCCAGGTGCAGGGCTGCATCAACGGCTACGGCGAGCGCACCGGCAACGCCGACCTGTGCGCGGCGGTCCCCAACCTGGCCCTCAAGATGGGCGTGCGCACCATCCCGAGGAGCGCCTGGAGCGCCTGACCCCGGTGGCCCACCACATCGCCGAGCTGGTCAACCTGGCCCCCGACCCCAAGCAGCCCTACGTGGGCAAGGTCGGCCTTCGCCCACAAGGCGGGCCTGCACACCAGTGCCATCGCCCGGGCGCCCGACGCCTACGAGCACGTCCCCGCCCGACACCGTGGGCAACGGCACCCGCTTCGTCGTCAGCGAGCTGTCGGGGCGCTCCACCCTGGCCCTCAAGGCCACCGAGCTGGGTTTCGACATGGATGCGCCGGCGTTGACCGATGTCCTCCAGCGCCTCAAGCACCTCGAGCACCGTGGCTACCACTTCGAGGTGGCCGACGGGTCCCTCGAGCTGTTGATGCGAGACGCCGGCGGGTGGGTGCAGCCGTTCTTCACGCTGGAGTCGTTCCGGGTCTCGGTGGAGCAACGCCACCGCGACGAGATCACCACCGAGGCCACGGTGAAGATCCACGTCGACGGCGAGCGCGCCATCCGCACGGCCGAGGGCAACGACGGGCCGGTCAACGCCTCGACGCCGCCCTGCGCCAGGCCATCGGGTCAAGTACCCGGCCCTCGACCACCTCCACCTGACCGACTACAAGGTCCGGGTCCTCGACACCGACAAGGGCACCGCCGCGGTCACCGGGTGGCCCTGCTCGACACCACCGACGGCGACCGCACCTGGTCCACCATCGGCGTGTCGGCCAACATCATCGAGGCCTCCTGGCAGGCGCTGAGCGACTCCATCGTCTACGGCCTCCTACACTCCGGCCCCGTCGGCGTGGTCGACGATCACGACGTTCACGACGAGGATGACGATGACGTGACGGACGACGGGGAGGGCAGGCAGGCCATGACGGCACCGCAGCAGATCGCCAGCAGTCCGGCCCAACAGCCCCGCCGGGGACTGTCGCTGCCCCCGTCGGCGTCCTGGCGGGCCGACCGTCCCGCCGACCTGGGCCCGGGCCAGCCCGTCGGGCCCTCGCTCGGCATCCCTGGCCCCGACCAGGGCTACGCCCTCAAGCTGGCCCGCCACTTCGACGACCGCCTGGTGCTGAGCGAGGGCGAGCACGCCGCCGACGCCGTCATCGGGTGCCTGGGCGTGGCCCTGCGCCGGGCGTCGATCTTCGGGCGGGCGCCGGTGATCCACGACCTCGAGATCGCCTTCACCCTCTGGGGTTTCCTGGGTGACGCCCCCTCTGAGCTGGTGGAGCTGCGCCGGCCCCGCTTCCAGGCCGTGGAGCACCACTACGACGAGCAGCGGTCCATCGCCGCCCAGGTCCCCGAAGCCACGCTGCGCCTGGCCCCGACCGAGGTCAAGGCCCGTTGGCCGGGGGAGTGGCGGGAGCTGCTCGGCCTGTAGGTCAGCCAAGCCCCACCCGGGCAGCCCGGCCCGGGCCCGTTTCCGGCAGATCAGCCGGCCTGGGCCCGGCGCCGCTCCCGTTGGGGGCCGACGGTGTAGCGGGGGTCGGCGGCCGAGGCGAAGCCGGCCCGGAACACCGCCCAGCGTTGGCAGATGCCGCCGGCCAACACCAAGGCGGCGCCGAGCGAGGCGCCCACCGACATCCCCGGCGATCGCCTCTCGCCCCGCGGTCGTCCAGGCAGGGTGAGCAGGGTGGCGCCGGAGGCGGTGCAGGCGGTGGCTGCCCGGGCCCATCGCCCGGCGCCTCCCTGGTGGTAGGGATCGGCCAGGCGGCCCAGGCGGTGCTTCATCACCTCGGCCGCCACCAGTTCACCCACGGCGCCGGCGACGGCCAGGCGTCGGGCCGGCGGCACCTCGGCGGCGGGGGCCAACAGCGTCGCCACCGCCCCCGCGCCGGCGGCGGCACTGCCGGCGAAGACGAAAGGCAGGTGGTGGCGGGCTTCGTGCCACACCGGGATGGAGGAGTCGGCCAGGAGGACCGCGGTGTAGGTGCACATGGGCAGGCCCAGCACGGCGGCGGCGCCCTCCGCCAGACGTTGGGTGCGGGGGAGCCGCCCCGTCGCTCCCAGCACGCCCGAGCTCAGCGCGGCGGGGACGAAGGCCGACAACAGCCAGCTCCCCATGCTCATGGCCGAGGTGGGCTTGAACACCCGCAGCATGTTGATGAAGCGCTGCGGTCGTCCGAGGTCCATGACCAGGAGCACCGGGCTGACGGCCGCCGCCGTGGCCCCGATCAGCCGGGAGGTGGCGGCCAGCCCCGGTCGGCCGGTCGTCCGGGCGCCCCACGCCAGCCCGGTGGAGGCGCCGGCCAGGCCCCCGGTGAACAGGTACCAGGGCACCTCCCACGTCCACTCCGGCTGCTTGAGCACCGGTTGGCCGTAGTAGGTGCGGAGGGAGCCGGCGGACACGGGGGACGGATCGCCCATCACCGGTGGCGACCGCCGCCCGTGCCCCCGGCCAGGGAACCGGCCAGGAGGGCGGCCAAGGCCCCGGCGGCGGCCCCGGCCATGGCCCACATGCGGGCCAGCCGGCGGGTCGGCGTCACCGGATCCGGGGGCAGGCGGTAGACCTCGGGATCGTCCAAGAGGAGAAACAGCGCCCCGGTGCCGCCCACCCCGTCGGTCTGGTCGTGGCCGTAGAGCTGGGCCCGCTCCTCGCCGGCGGCGACCACCTCGGCCAGGCGCGCCGAGGCCCGCACCCGGAGCTCGTCCAGAGGCCCGAACTGGATGGAGTCGGTGGGGCAGGCCTGGGCGCAGGCCGGTTCCCTGGCCCCCCGCATGCGGTCGTAGCACATGGTGCACTTCCAGGCCCCACCGTCGGACTCCCGACGCTCGATCACCCCGAAGGGACAGGCGGTGACGCAGTAGCCGCAGCCGTTGCAGACGTCGTCCTGGACCACGACGGTGCCGAACTCGGTGGTGAACAGGGCGCCTGTCGGGCACACCTCGAGGCACGCGGGCGACGAGCAGTGCTTGCAGACGTCGGAGCTCATGAGCCAGCGGAAGTCGGCCGCGCCCGCGCCCGGGCCGTTGCCCCCTCGGCCGGAGGTGGTGGTGCCCTGCTCGACGAAGGCCACGTGGCGCCAGGCGTTGGCCCCGAGGGTCCCGGTGTTGTCGTAGGAGTTGGCCGTGAAGTCGAGCGGGTGGTCGGGGACGCCGTTCCACTCCTTGCAGGCCACCTCGCAGGCCTTGCAGCCGATGCAGATGCTGGAGTCGGTGAAGAACCCGAAGCGCACCCCTGTGGCGCCCGGCGCCGGCCCACCTTCGGGCCCGATCAGGCCGCTCATCCGCCGACCGCTCCGTTCTGGTGTGGGAAAGGGGCCGGGACGCCCGCGTTCTCATCACCAGAGGGGGAGGTGTCCCGCGGCCTGGCGTGGGACTCGACGAAGGGGCGCAGGGCGGCGCCCCGGGGGCGGCGGCCGGCCACGATGTCGCAGGTGGCCGCCTTGACCTCCTGGATGGTGACGTTGGGGTCGACCACGATGGGGAACAGGTCGTTGGCGGCGTCGCCCGGGGCCAGGCCGCCGTGGCCCCAGTGGTAGGGCAGGCCCACCTGGTGGAGGCGCCGGCCGCCCACCTCCAGCGGCGCCATCCGCTCGGTCACCAGCACCCGGGCCTCGATGGCACTGCGGCTGGTGACGATGGTGGCCCAACCTCCCCGTTCCAGGCCACGCAGGGCGGCCAGCTCCGGGTGGACCTCCACGAACATCTCCCGGGCCAGCTCCGACAGTCGCCGCTGGAACCGGCTCATGCCTCCTGCGGTGTGGTGTTCGGCGATGCGGTAGGTGGTGGTCACGAACGGGTAGCGGCGGTCGTCCCCCGCCCCTGGGCCATCGCCGGGGCCCGACGGGTTGGCCGCGTGGGGAAAGCGACGTCGGGCGGGGTTGGCTCGCTGGCGGTACAGCGGGTTGCCCACCGGCGACTCGTGGGGCTCGTAGTGGGCGGGCAGAGGCCCGTCGGCCAGGCCGTCGGGGGCGTAGAGCCAACCCTTGCCGTCGGCCTGGAGGAGAAAGGGGTCGCAGCCCCCGAGGGCGGCCACGCCGCGGGCGTGGGGAGCGGGGACGTGGTCGGGCTCCCGGTCGACCACGAAGTCGGGACGGTCGTGCCCGGTCCAGCGGCCGCTGGCCCCGTCCCACCAGACGTAACGCTTGCGCTGCGACCACGGCGTGCCGTCGGGCGCGGCCGACGCCCGGTTGTAGAGGATGCGACGGTTGTCGGGCCAGGCCCAGCCCCAGTCGGGGGCCACACCCGAGGGCCCCTGGCCGGGTCGGCGCCGGGCCGTCTGGTTCACCCCGTCGGCGTAACACCCGGCGTAGATCCAGCAGCCGCAGCTGGTGCTGCCGTCGTCGGCCAGTCGCCCGTAGCCGTCGAGGGGACGGCCGTCGGCGTCGCAGCCGTTGATCTCGGCCAACACCGCGGCGGCACTCGGCTCGGCGAGCGGGCCCTCGGTGGGGTAGTCCCAGGTCAGGTCCAGGAGGGACCGGTCACGTCGCTCGGACGACATTGCCAGCTTCTCCCGGAGGATGCGCCCGAGGTGGAAGCAGAACCACAGATCGGAGCGGCAGTCCCCGGCCGGCTCCACCGCCTTGGTGTGCCACTGGAGCAGGCGCTCGGTGTTGGTGAAGCTCCCGTCCTTCTCGGTGTGGGCGGCGGCGGGCAGGAGGAACACCTCGGTGGCGATGCCTTCGGTGCGCAGCTCGCCGGCCTCGATCTCGGGGCCGTCACGCCAGAAGGTGGCGCTCTCGATCTCGCCCAGGTCCCGCACCACCAGCCAGTCGAGCTGGGCCAGGGCCAGGCGGTGCAGGCGGGAGTTGGCCGATCCCACCGCCGGGTTCTCGCCGAAGAGGAGGTAGCCCTCGACCTTGCCGTCGAGCATGTCCAGGGCGGTGCGGTAGGCGCTGTGATCACCGGTGAGGCGGGGGAGGTGGCCGTAGCAGTAGTCGTTGTCGGCGGTGGCGGCGTCGCCCCACCAGGCCTTGAGCAGGCTGGTGAGGTAGGCGCCGGTGTTCCCCCAGAACCCCTTGCCGGCCGTGCCGTAGGTGATGTAGTCCGACAACGTGGGATGGGAGGCGGCCACGGGCATGGGCAGGTAGCCGGGCAGCAGGTCGTAGAGGGTGGGGATGTCGGTTGATCCCTGGATGCTGGCGTGGCCCCGCAGGGCGAGGATGCCCCGCCCGGCCGCCCCACGTTGCCCAGCAGCAACTGGATGATGGCGGCGGTGCGGATGTACTGGACGCCGACGGTGTGCTGGGTCCAGCCCACCGAGTAGACGAAGGCCGAGGTGCGCTCCCTCCCCGAGTTGGCGCACAGGGCGTCGGCCACCTCGAGGAACTGCTCCTCGGCCACCCCGCAGGCCTCGGCCACCAAGGCCGGGGTGTAACGGGCGAAGTGGCGCTTGAGGACCTGGAAGACGCAGCGAGGATGCTCGAGGGTGGGGTCGGTAGGAATGGCCTCGTGCTCGACGGCCGGGGCGCCGACTGGAACGCCTGGCCCTGGCCCGGAACGTTGCTCCCGCCGGCCGGCCCCGGGCGCCCGGCCGAGGCCCGCACCGCCGGCCCGTCGTAGCGCCAGGAGGTGTTGTCGTAGGTGGCCGTGTCGGGGTCCCAACCCGAGAACACCCCGTCGAGGTCGTCGGGCAGGCGCAGGTCCTCGGAGACCAGGTGGGAGGCGTTGGTGTAGGCCACCACGTAGTCCCGGAACTCCGAGCCGGTCGCCAGGATGTGGTTCACGATGCCGCCGAGGAAGGCGATGTCACTGCCGGCCCGCAAGGGCACGTGGCGGTCGGTCGAGGCGCTGGTGCGGGTGAAGCGGGGATCGACGTGGAAGACCTTGGCCCCCTGCCGGCGGGCCTCGACCACCCACTGGAACGCCACCGGGTGGCACTCGGCCATGTTGGATCCCATGATGACGATGCAGTCGCTGTTGCGGAGGTCGCGGGGAAAGCCGGTGGCGCCGCCGCGGCCGAAGGAGGTCCCCAGACCGGGGACGGTGGCCGAGTGTCATATGCGGGCCTGGTTCTCGACCTGGAGGGCGCCGAGGGCGGTGAAGAGCTTCTTGACGAGGTAGTTCTCCTCGTTGTCACAGGCGGCCCCGCCCAGGGTCCCGAAGGCCAGGGTGCGGTTCAGGGGCACGCCGTCGTCGTCGGTGTCCTGCCAGTGGGCGGCCCGCGCCGCGATGATGCGGTCGGCGATCATCTCCATGGCCTGCTCCAGGGAAAGGTCCTCCCACTCGCGGCCGTGGGGACGGCGGTAGCGCACGGTGGTCAGGCGCCCTTCGCCCGTCACCAGGTCCTTGGTGGAGGAGCCTCGGGGGCAGAGGCGGCCCCGGGAGACGGGGCTGTCGGGGTCACCCTCGATGTGGAGGATGTCGTCGCCCTGGACGTAGACGCGCTGGCCGCACCCCACCGCGCAGAAGGGACAGATCGACGGGACGACCCGATCGGCGTCCTCGGTGCGAGGGTGGACCGACTCGGTGCCAGCGGAGCGGGCGGCCGGGCCCAGGGCCAGGTGGTCCCCACCGGGGCGCAGTTGGCGCACCACCGGCCATGACAGGAGTGTCTCTCTCAGTCGCATGGGCCCCGACGCACGATCGCCACCTCCCTCCGCCTTGGGTAGTACCTCCGCCCGCTGCCCGCAAGCCCGGTACCCTCGACGGGTGCCCGATGCCGCCCCCCGGGTCCGCTTCTCGCCCGCGCCCACCGGCTACCTCCACGTCGGAGGGGCCCGTACGGCCCTGTTCAACTGGCTCTTCGCCCGCCAGACGGGCGGCACCTTTCTGCTGCGCATCGAGGACACCGACGTCGGACGCAGCCGACCCGAGCTGACCCAGGCCATCTTGGAGTCACTGCGCTGGCTCGGCCTCGAATGGGACGAGGGTCCGGTGCACCAGTCCGACCGGGCCGAGCAACACCGGGACGCGGTGGTCAGGCTGCTCGATGCCGGACGGGCCTACCGCTGTGCCTGCACCCAGGACCAGGTGCGGGCCCGGGCCGAGGCCCGGGGCGGCGCCCCCGGCTACGACGGCTGGTGCCGTGACCGCAGCGTCCCGGCCGGCCCGGGCGTGGTGGTGCGCTTCCGCACGCCCGACGAGGGCCGGACGAAGTTCGACGACGTGATCCGGGGTGAGGTGAGCTTCGACAACGAGATGCTGGAGGACTTCGTCGTCCAGCGTTCCAGCGGCGATCCGATGTTCGTGGTGGCCAACGCCGTGGACGACGTCGACCTCGGGATCACCCACGTCATCCGGGGGGACGACCTCCTCAACGTCACCCCCAAGGTGTTGCTCCTTCGAGAGGCCCTGGGCACGACCGAGCGGCCGGTCTTCGCCCACCTGCCCATGCTGGTCAACGAGCGCCGCCAGAAGCTGTCGAAGCGGCGCGACGACGTGGCCGTCGGCGTCTACCGGGAGCGGGGCTTCCTGGCCGAGGCCATGGTCAACTACCTCAGCCTGCTGGGCTGGGGGCCGCCCGACGGGGTGGAGATCCGCCCGCTCGACGAGGTCGTCAAGCTGTTCCGCCTCGAGGACGTCAACCACGCCCCCGCCTTCTTCGACGTCGACAAGCTCAGCCACATCAACGGGGTCTACCTCCGGTCGTTGACGGTCTCCGAGTTCATCGGCGCCGCCGGTCGCTTCCTGGAGCACGGGCCGTGGGCCCCCGGCGACTTCGACTTCGAGGCCTTCGAGCGTATGGCCCCCCTCGTGCAGGAGCGGGTGACCACCCTGGTCGAGGCGCCCGACATGGTGGACTTCTTGTTCCTCGACGAGCCGGTGATCGACCAGGCGTCGTGGGACAAGGCCATGAGGCCCCCGGCGGCCGACGTCCTCGACACCACGGTGTCGGCCTACGAGTCGTGCCCCTGGACCAGTGCGGAGCTGTTGGCATCGCTGCGGGGGGTGGGCGAGGGGCTGGGCCTGTCGCTGCGCAAGGCCCAGGCCCCGGTGCGGGTGGCGGTGACCGGTCGGTCGGTCGGCCCGCCGTTGTTCGAGTCGCTGGAGGTTCTCGGGCGCGAGCGCAGCCTGGCCCGGTTGCGGGCCGCCCGGGCCCGCCTCTGAGTGATGCGACGCCTGGTGCGTGTCGGCCTGATCGTCGCTGTGGTGGTGGTGGCCTACTTCGGGTTCACCTTCGTCCAGGTCTTGCAGGCCTCGCGCCGCCACCACCCTCCGTCGGCCGAGGCCATCATCGTGTTGGGCGCCGCCCAGTACAACGGCGAGCCCTCGCCGGTGCTCCGGGCCCGCCTCGATCACGCCGCCGCCCTCTACGAGCGGGACCTGGCGCCGGTGCTGGCCGTCACCGGTGGTCGCCGGCCCGGCGACTCGGCCACCGAGGCGTCGGCTTCGGCCGGCTACCTCATCAGCGCCGGCGTGCCGGAGTCGGCGCTGCGGTTGGAGACCGACGGGGAGAACTCCTGGCAGAGCCTGGCCGCAGTGGCCCGCTTCCTCGAGCAGGAGGGCATCGAGGAGGTGATCCTCGTGTCCAGCCCCTACCACGCCCTGCGGACGGAGCGCATCGCCGAGGAGGTCGGCCTGCGTGGTTACGCCTCCCCGGCGCTGGACAGCCCCGAGAGCGGCGCGGTCGAGTTGGTCAAGATGGGAAGGGAGACCCTGGCGGTGGGCGTGGGCCGCATCATCGGCTTCCGCCAGCTGGTCAACCTGGACGACCGGGTGGGCCGGGTGCGATCCGAGGTGGGGTCCGGCTAACCTGATCCGTCACCCGCCTTCGGGGGTGGTGTAATCGGC
>JAUJNB010000044.1 GCA_030446545.1 Acidimicrobiales bacterium
GCTGGTCAACATCTTCGGTCGGGAGACCCCGGTCGAGTTGGAGTTCAGCGAGATCGCCAAGCTGTAGGTCGCCAGGTTGAGATCACCGAGTTGTGAGAGATAAGGGAGCACATGGCAAAGAAGAAGGTGGCCACCGTGGTCAAGATCCAGATCCCCGCCGGGGCGGCCACGCCCGCGCCTCCGGTGGGTACGGCGCTGGGCCCCCACGGCGTGGCCATCATGGACTTCTGCAAGGCCTACAACGCCGCCACCGAGGCGCAGCGGGGGACCATCGTCCCGGTGGAGATCACGGTGTTCGAGGACCGCTCGTTCACCTTCGTCACCAAGACGCCGCCCACCGCAGTGCTCATCCGTGACGCCCTGGGCTTGGAGAAGGGTTCGCAGAACCCGGGGCGCGAGCAGGCCGGCACCATCACCGACGCCCAGGTCACCGACATCGCCAAGACCAAGCTGCCCGACCTCAACGCCAACGACCTCGACGCGGCCAAGCTGCAGGTGGTCGGTACCGCCCGCTCCATGGGCATCAAGGTGACGGCATGACCATCCACGGCAAGCGCTACCGCGACGCCGCCCGGCGCTTCGATCCCGAGGCCCTGCACAGCCCGGCCGAGGCGGTCGAGCTGGCCAAGAGCCTGGCCACCGCCCGCTTCGATGAGACCATCGAGGTGGCGGTGCAGCTCGGGGTCGACCCGCGAAAGCCCGACCAGCAGGTCCGAGGCACGGTCTCGCTGCCGGCCGGTACCGGCAAGGCGGTCAGGGTGGCGGTGTTCGCCACCGGCGAGGCCGCGGCCGAGGCCCGCGCCGCCGGAGCCGACCTGGTGGGTGCCGATGACCTCATCGCCCAGGTCCAAGGGGGGATGCTCGACTTCGACGTGGCCATCGCCACGCCCGACCAGATGGCCCAGGTCGCCCGGTTGGGTCGCACCCTCGGCCCCCGTGGGCTGATGCCCAACCCGAAGACGGGCACGGTGACCATGGACGTGGGCCGGGCCGTGGAGGAGTTCAAGGCCGGGCGGGTCGAGTACCGCACCGAGCGGCAGGGGGCCAACGTGCACGTGCCCATCGGCCGGGCCAGCTTCAGCACCGAGGCCCTCATGGCCAACTTCGCAGCCCTGGTCGACGAGCTGCACCGGGTGAAGCCGGCGTCGTCCAAGGGCCGCTACGTCAGGCGGGTGAGCGTGTCGTCGACGATGGGGCCCGGCGTGAAGGTCGACCCCGTCAAAGTCCAGGCCGGTGCCCTGGCCCCCGCCTGAGCCCTCCGGGCGCCGGCGTGTATGCTGGGGCCACAATCTGACTCTGCTCGCCGCAGACCTCCGGTGCGCCCCACGCGCGTAAACGGGAAGCCTTCCCGTACCTGACGAGGCGAACTCCACGTCCCCGGGGTTCGCGACGGCGCGAGCCCTGATGCGTTTTTGAGGACGTGATGGACAATCCGAGGCCCGAGAAGGTGGCGGTGGTGGAGGAGGTGCGCGGGCGCCTGTCGGCATCCGGCGCCACCATCTTGACGGAGTACCGCGGTCTGAAGGTGGCCGAGTTGGCCGCGCTGCGCCGCAACGTGTCCGAAGCCGGCGGTGACTACCGGATCTACAAGAACACGCTGGTCCGACGGGCCGCCCAGGCGCTGGACCTCGACGGCGTGGACACACTGTTGACGGGGCCCACCGCCCTGGCCTTCGTCACCGGCGATCCGGTCGAAGTGGCCAAGGTCCTGCGCGACTACGCCCGGACCAACCCCGCACTGGTGATCAAGGGGGGCGTGCTCGGGGCCAGCGCCCTGTCCGCAGACCAGGCCCGGGCCCTGGCTGACGTGCCTCCCCGACCGGTCCTGTTGGCCCGTCTGGCCGGTGGCCTGGCCGCCCCGCTCCAGACCTTCGCCGGGCTGCTCCAGGCCCTGCCCCGCAACTTCGCCTACGGCCTCAAGGCTTTGGTCGACCAGCGGGCAGCGACCGAGCCGACGGCGACCACCGCCGCCCCAGCTGACGACGCGGCCACGGCCGAAGACCCGACGAACGAGCCCGAGACGAACGAGCCCGAGA
>JAUJNB010000025.1 GCA_030446545.1 Acidimicrobiales bacterium
CACCTGGCCCTGGTGCGGGCCAGCGTGAGCGACGCCGTGGCCGAGCTGGCCCGCAGGCTGCCCGGTGCCGGTCGTACCAGCTTCCGTCGCCTCACGAGCGGCCTCGCCGAGCGCCTCGCCGTCGTGGTGCACTTCCTCGCCCTTTTGGAGCTGTGCAAGGTCGGCCTGGTGCGCCTCGACCAGGCCGAGCGCTTCGGCGACATCACGGTCGTGTGGATCGGCGCCCGGCCCTCGGATCGGCTGGTGACCGCCGGGGCGGGTGACGGGTGACCGCCGAGGACCAGGGCCAGGAGCGGGCGGACCCCGGGCGCCGAGCCGGTCAGGGACCGGTCAGGGAACGTGGGAGGCCGGAGGAGAGGCCGGGCGGGCGCTGGAGGCCATCCTCATGGTGGCCGAGGACCCGGTGCCCACCCAACTCCTGGCCCAGCTCCTCGAGGTGGCGCCGTCGGTGGTCGAGGAGCGCTGCGCGGCGCTGGCCGCCGACTGTGTCGCCGGGCGGCGCGGCTTCGTGCTCGCCCGGGTGGCGGGCGGGTGGCGCTTCCAGTCCGCCCCCGACCTGTACGCCTACGTCGAGCGCTTCGTGGTGGAGGGCCAGTCGACCCGGCTGTCGGCCGCCGCGCTGGAGACGCTGGCCATCGTGGCCTACCGCCAGCCCGTCTCCCGGGCCCAGGTGGCCGCCGTGCGGGGGGTCAACGTCGACGGGGTCATGCGCACCCTCCAGGTCCGGGGCTACGTCGAGGAGGTGGCACGCGACCCCGGACCGGGCCAGGCCGCCCTGTTCGCCACCACGTCGACGTTCCTGGAGAAGCTCGGTCTCGACTCGCTGTGCGACCTACCCCCGCTCGGCGACTTCGTTCCCGACGCGGCCACGGTCGAGGCCTTCGAGCAGGGGCTGCGCCCGGGCCCCGTACCCGGCGAACGGTGAACGACCCCGACCTCCTCCAGACCTTCGGCGGAGAACGGCTGCAGAAGGTCCTGTCCCGCGCCGGGTTCGGCAGTCGCCGGATCTGCGACGACCTGATCGCCGCCGGCCGGGTCACCGTCAATGGTGACGTGGCCATCCTCGGTCGCCGTGTCGACCCCGAGCACGACAAGATCGCCGTCGACGGTGTGGCCGCCTCGGTAGGTGCGGGGCTCGTCTACTACCTGCTCAACAAGCCGGCGGGGGTCATCTCCACCTCGGCCGATCCCCAGGGTCGCCCGACGGTGATCGACCTCGTCCCCGGCGAGCCGCGGGTGTTCTCCGTGGGACGTCTCGACCTGGAGACCGAGGGGCTGTTGGTGTTGACCAACGACGGCGACCTGGCGCAGCGCCTCACCCATCCCTCCCACGGCGTGGCCAAGGCCTATCTGGCCCAGGTGGAGGGCACGCCCTCGCCGGCGGCCATCCGTCGGCTGCGCGAGGGGGTGGAGCTCGACGACGGGCTGACGGGGCCGGCCAAGGTGTCCCTCACGCCACCCAACTTGATCCGCCTGGTCATCCACGAAGGTCGCAAGCGCCAGGTCCGGCGGATGTGCGAGGCGATCGGCCATCCGGTGGTGCGCCTGGCCCGTTTCCGCATCGGGCCGCTGGCCGACCCCTCCCTGGCGCCGGGGCAGTGGCGCCTGCTCGAGTCGTCCGAGGTGCGGGCCCTGGAGGAGGCGGCGGCCGGACCCGGGGAAGGTCACCGGTAGCATCAGGCGGTGCTCAGAGCTCTCCGGGGCGCCACCACGGTCGACGACGACACGCCCGACCACGTCCGCCAGCGGGTGGTGGCGCTGCTCCAGGAGATGTTCTCCCGCAACGGCATCGACCACGACCAGCTCGTGAGCCTGGTCTTCACCGCCACCGACGACCTTCACTCCGCCTTCCCGGCCACCGCGGCGCGCTCGATCGGCCTGGGCGACGTCCCCATGCTGTGCGCCCGCGAGCTGGACATCGCCGGCGGCACCGCTCGCTGCATCCGGGTGCTCGCCCACCTCGACACGACACGGGCTCGCCACGAGCTGCGCCACGTGTACCTGGAGGGCGCCGTCGGGCTGCGCGACGACCTACCGGGATGAGGCCCGGGCTGGTGGCGCTGCGGTGAGCGCGTCGTCCTCGGAGCGCCGGCGGCGGGCGGCGGTGGTCGGCACGGGGCTGATCGGCGGGTCCATCGGCCTGGCCCTGCGGGGCCGGGGCTGGCACGTCACCGGTTGTGACCGCGACCCGGTCCGGGCCCAGCAGGCGCTGGCCCGGGGGGCGCTCGACGCCGTGGGCGAGCCCGAGGGGGCCGAGGTCACCTTCGTGGCCACGCCCGTCGGCGCCGTGGCCGCCCAGGCGGCGGCGGCGCTGAAGGGGCAGGGCGTGGTCACCGACGTGGGCAGCGTCAAGGCCTCCATCGTCTCGGCCGTCGACCACCCCCGCTTCGTGGGTGGCCATCCCATGGCCGGCAGCGAGCAGGAGGGGGTGGAGGGGGCCGACGCCTCGTTGTTCTCGGGATCGGTCTGGGTGCTCACGCCCGTCGCCGGCACCGATGCCCACGCCCACGCCCTGGTGCGCTCGGTGGTCAGCTCCCTCGGAGCCGAGGTGGTCGAGCTGGCGCCGGCACGCCACGACGAGCTGGTGGCCGTGGTGTCCCACGTACCCCATCTGGTTGCCGCCGCCCTCATGGCTCTGGCCGCCGGCCGGGCCGAGGAGCACGGCGTGGTGTTGCGCCTGGCCGCCGGCGGGTTCCGGGACATGACCCGGGTGGCCTCCGGAGACCCGGGCATGTGGCCCGACGTCTGTGCCGAGAACGCCCCGGCCATCGTGGAGCTGCTGGGCGAGCTGGAGGTGGCGCTGGCCCGGGTGCGGGCCACGGTGGCGTCCGGTGACCGGGAGAGCCTGCTGGCGCTGTTGGCCGAGGCCCGCGCCGCCCGTCGCAGCCTGCCCGTGGGGGCCCACGACGTGGCTGACCTGGCCGAGCTGCGGGTCCCGGTGACCGACCGCCCTGGCGTGCTGGCCGAGATCACCACGCTGGCCACCGAGCTCGGGGTCAACATCGCCAGCGTGGAGATCGTGCACTCCAGCGAGGGCGACGCCGGTGTGGTGATCCTGGTGGTGCGCTCCGAGCTGGTGGGTCGACTGGGGGACGCCCTGGCCACCCGGGGCTACCACCCGACCGGTCGGCACCTGGTGTGACGGCGTCGGGTGTCACCGCGCTCGCCGTCGAGCCGCTCCGGGGTCCCCTCGACGCCACCGTCGTCGTCCCCGGCTCCAAGAGCTTCACCAACCGGGCCTTGGTGGTCGCCGCCCTGGCCGAGGGGCGCAGCACCCTCGAGGGGGCGCTGCTGGCCGACGACACGACCTCGATGGTCCAGGCGCTGGTGCGCCTCGGCATCCCCGTGGGCCATGACGTGCAGGCCGCCACCATGGTGGTCGACGGCGTGGGGGGCGCCGTGCCCCCGGGCCCGGCCGAGCTCGACGCCCGCCTGGCCGGCACCACCGCCCGCTTCTTGCTCCCGCTGCTGGCCCTCGGGCAGGGCCGCTACCGCCTGGACGGCTCCCCGCCCCTGCGGGCCCGCCCCATGGGCCTGCTGATCGCCGCCCTGCGAGCCCTGGGCGGCGTCGTCGAGGAAGAGGGGGAGGAGGGCCACCTCCCCGTGACCGTGGTGGCCCACGGCCTCGACGGCGGCTCGGTGCGCATCCCCGGGGACGTGTCCAGCCAGTTCGTCTCGGCGCTGTTGCTGAGCGGCCCGGCCATGGCCCGCGGCGTGCGGGTCGAGGTCGACGGCGACGTGGTGTCCCGGCCCTACCTCGACGTCACCACCGCCACCATGGGCGCCTTCGGGGTACCCGTCGAGCGCCACGGGGAGTCGGGCCTCGCCGTGGCACCAGGGACCTACCGGGCGTGTCGCTACCGCATCGAGCCCGACGCCAGCGCCGCGTCGTACTTCTTCGCCGCCGCCGCCCTGTGCGGCGGTCGGGTGCGGGTACCGGGGCTGGGACGGGCGTCGGTGCAGGGCGACCTGGCCTTCGTCGACGTCCTCGCCGCCATGGGCGCCAAGGTGCGCCGCGACGAGCACGGGACCGAGGTGGAGGGGACCGGTGAGCTGGCCGGCGTCGACGTCGATCTCGCCGATTGCTCCGACACCGCCCAGACCCTGGCCGTCGTCGCGCCCTTCGCTTCTTCACCCACCCGGGTGCGGGGCATCGGCTTCGTCCGGCGCAAGGAGACCGATCGCATCGCCGCCGTGGTGACCGAGCTCCGCCGCTGCGGTGTCGAAGCCGAGGAGCTCGACGACGGCTACGTCGTGCACCCCGGCGCTCCCCGCCCGGCCCGCATCCGGACCTACGGCGACCACCGCATGGCCATGAGCTTCGCCCTGCTCGGCCTGCGGGCGCCGGGCATCGAGATCGGCGATCCCGGCGTGGTGGCCAAGACCTTCCCCGGCTACTTCGAGGCCCTCGCCGGGCTTCGGGCCCGGTCGGCGACCGGCGGGTAGCCTCCTTCGACCATGCGGGTCATCGCCATCGACGGGCCGGCCGGATCGGGCAAGTCCACCGTGGCCCGCCGTCTGGCCGAGCGCCTGGGCACGGCCTACCTCGACACCGGCGCCATGTACCGCGCCGTGGCCTTCGCCGCCCTGCGCCGGGGCATCGACCCCGGCGACGCCGAGCCGGTGGCCCGCATGGCGCCGAACCTGGAGATCGTCGTCGAGCCCGGCCGGGTCGAGGTCGACGGGGTCGACGCCACCATCGAGATCCGGGGCCCGGAGGTGACCAGGGCGGTGAGCGAGGTGGCCGCCAACGCGGTGGTGCGCACCGAGCTGGTCCGGCGCCAGCGGGAGTGGGTGGCCGAGCGGGGTGGAGCGGTGGTGGAGGGCCGGGACATCGGCTCGGTCGTGTTCCCCGACGCCGAGCTGCGGGCCTACCTCCACGCTCGCGCCGACGTGCGGGCCTCCCGCCGCCACCAGGAGGTGAGCGACACCGCCTACGAGGCCGTCGCCGCCGACCTGGACCGTCGCGACACCCACGACTCCGAGCGCGAGGCCGACCCGCTGACCTGCGCCGAGGGCGCGGTGGTGGTCGACACCAGCGACCGCGGCGTCGACGACATCGTCGACGAGCTGCTCGACCACCTGGCCCCGGCCCCATGAGATACCCGCCGGCCTCTCCCGTCGTCGCCCGGCGCGTCTACGCGGTGGTGCGGGCGCTCATCGCCGGCTTCGCTGCGGTGTACTGGCGGCTTCGGGTGGAGGGGGCCGAGCGCCTCCCGGCCAGCGGTGGGTTCATCCTCGCCCCCGTCCACCGCTCCAACATCGACACGCCCATCATGGCCACCCTGACCCGGCGCTACATGCGCTACCTGGGCAAGGAGGAGATGTGGAAGTACGGCTGGTCGGCGTGGCTGTGGGACACCCTCGGCGCCTTCCCGGTGCAGCGGGACAAGGTCGACCGCCAAGCCATGCGCCAGTGCCGCCTGGCCCTGGAGCGAGGCGAGCCCCTGGTGGTCTTCGCCGAGGGGACCCGGCGGGACAGCCCGGTGGTGGGGGAGCTGTTCGACGGCGCCGCCCACCTGGCGCTGTCGACCGGGGTGCCCATCTTCCCCGTGGGGATCGGTGGCTCGACCCGGGCCATGCCCCGGGGAGCGAAGTTCTTCCGCCCGGTGAAGGTCTGCGTGGTGGTGGGTGAGGCCATCCATCCTCAGGCGCCGGAGCCGGGGCAGCGGGTGTCGCGCCGGGCGGTCAAGGAGCTGACCGAGCGCCTGGGCAAGGAGCTACAGGTGGTCTTCGACCAGGCCCGCATCAACGCCGGCGAGTGAGATCACCGGCCGATGAGGTCCTCCAGCAGCTTGGTCAGCAGCGCCTCCAACTCGGCGGGATCGAGCTCGGCCGCGCCGCCTCCTCCGACGGTGATGTCGAGGGCGCCGGAGCCGCCCAACAGACCTTCCAGCCCACCCTCCAGCGCCGAGATCGGCCCCCAGCGGCGCACCGGCGCCGATGTCCTCGTCGCCGTGGGCCTGCTCCAACCAGCGCACCCACAGGGCGTCGATCTCGTCGGCCCGGTCCGGCGCCGTTCGTCGGAGGGCGGTACGCAGGTCGTCGGGGGTGGCGATGGCGAAGGCGTTGGCCTCCACGTAGGACCGCAGGGCGCCGAGCAGGGCCTCCTCGCCGGCGAGGTCGGAGAGCTCCTCGTAGAAGCCGGGTGCCTTGCCGTACACCACGGCCCCGTACTGGAGCGAGGAGGAGAACCGATCGGTCGCCTGGTCGGCCGGGGCGTCGGCCTGGCCGAGCCCACGCAGGGTCTGGTACTGCCCTCCGGTGTGCAAGGCGCAGTGGTCGTCCCCGTCCTGGGGGGAGCGGACCCGCAGGTAGTGACAGGCCGAGAACTGGGCCAGCGGCTCGTCGACCACGGGAGCGGTGATGGAGTCGTTGCCCACCAGGGCGTGCCACCACTGGTGGGCGACCTCGTGGGCCACGATGAACGATCGCAAGGACCCGGCGGCGCCGCCCCCCGCCATCCCGCCGAGCAGCTCCTCCAGCGTCCCCGCCACGCCGGAGGAGCCGTCGCCGCCCAGCAACCCCTCCAGGCCGGCCATCCCGGGGATGCCGCCGCCGAAGGTGGCGGTCTCGATCCAGATGGCGCCGGGCCACTCCATGCCTCCCACGCCCGAGCCCAGGGGGACGTCGATCACGTCGAGCTCGGACCAGGGGATAGGGCCCGAAGGCGTCGGCCAGGATCGAGAGCGCCGACGACGACTCCTCGACCACCTCGGAGAGCACGTCGGCGTGGCCGGCCTGGCCCACCACCCGCACGGTGACCCCGTCGACGTCGACCTCTTCGGTCGCCAGGTCCTCGTCCCAGGTAGATCGGAGAGGTCGCGCAGGCCCACGCCCTCCTCGGTCGAGATCGTCCGGCCGCCCTCTTGCCGGCGGTCGGTGTTCACACCGCCGCTGAAGAGCTGCCAGCCGGCGGGGACGTCGAGGCGGGAGGTGAAGTTGGCGGCGGGGAAGTTGGCGATGTCGCCGAAGCCGTCGGGATCGGCCTCGCCGTGGGCCTCGGGGCGCAGCCACACGGGGAACCAGTGACCGAGCGACAGGCCCCCGCCGTGGCGACCGAGGAGGCCGATCTCGGCCGGGTCCAGTCCCGAGCCGTCGCCCCCCAGCACCGACGACGGGTCCGTCCCGAGGTCGGTGACCGGGACGGTGAAGGAGAAGGCCATGGTCACCACCACCGGCTCGTCGCTCCCGCCCGGTGGCCGCTCGAGGGTGAGCAGCGACCGGTCGAGGTCGGGCTCGACAGCCCGCCCGTCGACCTCCACGCCCCTGAGATGGAAGCCGGCGTCGAGACCAGGCTGGTTGGGGAAGACCCGGAAGCGCAGCGGTTCGGAACCGGCCGGGAGAGAAGCGACCAGGTCGGCCTCGACCTTGCCCGCCTCGGGCTCGACGAGGGCATCGACGTGGTAGCGGGGCGCCCGGTCGACCAGGGCGGCACCGGCGGCCAACCTCCGTCCGGGGTCGGACAGCGAAGGGGAGTCGACGCCGATCTCGGGGAGGCCCTCC
Organism: Acidimicrobiales bacterium; assembly: GCA_030446545.1. Taxonomy (GTDB): domain Bacteria; phylum Actinomycetota; class Acidimicrobiia; order Acidimicrobiales; family CADCSY01; genus JADDRA01. The sequence goes on from JAUJNB010000025.1 coordinate 7,507, forward strand.
ACCACCGTCCGGGCGGGGCCCCGGGGTTGCGGGGGGCGGCGGGTCGTTGGCCGCCGTTCGAACAGGCGGCCAGGCCGAGGAGCGTGGCGGCGATCAGGGAGAGGCGGCGACGGCGGGCGAGGACGTTCACGGCGCCGTCGTCGCCCGTCCCGTGAGCGCGCCGCCGACGGGGTCGGAGCGCAGGCCGGCCAGGACCTCGCTGGCGGCCAGGTCCCGGTCGGCGACGGCCGGTGCGGTGGCCGGCGCGGCCAGGGCGAAGGAGGCGACGGCGGCGATGGCCCCGACCAGCTCGCGCACCTCACGAGGCGGGGGGAAGTACTCCGCCTCGGCGGTGTAGGCCACCTCCTCGACGCCCTCGGCGGGGTCGAGGCGGGCGATGACCGCGCGCACCAACTCCTCGGGGGCCGAGGCTCCGGCCGTCACGCCGACGGTGCCGGCCAGGTCGTCGGGCAGCTCGTCGGGGCCGTTGACCCGCAGCACCCGAGCACAGCCGGCGACTCGTGCGGTCTTCTCGAGGGCCACGGTGTTGGAGGAGTTGGCCGAGCCGATGACCACCACGGCGTCGCAGCGCTCGGCGATCTGGACCAGGGCCGACTGGCGGTTGGTGGTGGCGAAGCACAGGTCGCTGCGCCCGGGCATCCACAGATCGGGGAACCGTTCCCGGGTGGCGTCGAGCACGCCGGCCCAGTCGTGGTGGCTGAGCGTGGTCTGGGCCAGCAGGGCGACCGGACGGCCGGTGTCGGGCAGGCCGGCCACGTCGCTCTCGGTCTCCACCAGGTGGATGGACTCGGGGGCCACCGCCATGGTCCCCACCGCCTCGTCGTGGCCCCCGTGGCCCACGTAGACCACGGCGTAGCCCTTGCCGGCCCGCACCTTGACCTCGTGGTGGACCTTGGTCACGAGCGGGCACACGGCGTTGACCACGTAGCCCCCGTGCTCGGTCGCCGCCTGGACCACCCCGGGGGCGGAGCCGTGGGCCGAGAGCATGACCGGCGCCCCGGGGGGGACCTCGGTGATGTCGTCGACGAACACCACGCCCAGGTCCCGGAAGCGTTCGACCACCAGCCGGTTGTGGACGATCTCGTGGTAGCAGTAGACCGGCGGCTCGAAGGCCCGCACCATCCAGGCCAGGGCCTTGATGGCCATCTCCACCCCGGCGGCCAGACCCCGGCGGCGAGACGGTGGGCCGGGGAGCGGCCAGCAGACACCCGTTCCACCTCCACCCGATCCACCGTAGCGGCCCTATCCTTGACCGGTGACCCCGCCTCGCATCGTCGCCGTCGCGCCCGTGGTCGTCTGCCACCACGTGGCCTACCGTGGCCGCTGGGCGCCGAGCCGGACTGCACCCCGGCGACGAGATCCTCTCCCTGGCCGGGCGGGTCCCTCGTGATGTGATCGAGTGGCAGCTCCTGGTCGACGAGGCCGACCCCGAGCTGGAGGTCCGCCGGGGCGGGCTCGACCGCAGCATCGTGGCTGGAGGTGCGCCGGGGCGGACTGCTGGCCAAGGACGCAGGGGCGGCGCTGGGGGCCGAGGTCCACTCGGCGCTGTTCGACCAGGTGCGGACCTGCGACAACCACTGCGAGTTCTGCTTCATCCACCAACTCCCACCCGGCCTGCGTCCCAGCCTCTACCAGAAGGACGACGACTACCGCCTCAGCTTCCTCTACGGGAACTTCACCACGCTGACCCGCTTCACCGAGGCCGACCTGGAGCGGGTGGTCACCGAGGGACTGAGCCCGCTGAACGTGAGCATCCACGCCACCGATCCCGAGGTGCGGACCCGGATGCTGCGCAACCGCCGGGGTGCCACCAGCCTGCGCTGGCTGCGGGCCCTGCTCGACCACGGCGTGACCGTCCACGGCCAGGTGGTGGTGTGCCCGGGCGTCAACGACGGCGAGGTGCTGGAGGACACCCTCACCGGGGTGCTCGACGAGTACCCCGAGTTGGCCTCGCTGTGCGTGGTGCCCCTCGGGGTGAGCCGCTGGTCGGACGAGTCGGCCCTGCGCCCGCACACCGGGAGCGAGGCCGAGGCGGTGGTGGACGCGGTGGAGGACTGGCAGGCTCTGTACCTCAGGCTTTTGGGGCGACGCCTGGCCTTCGCCGCCGACGAGTACTACCTCCTGGCGGGCCGGGCGTTCCCTCCGGCCGAGGCCTACGAGGGCTTCGCCATGCACGAGGACGGCGTGGGCATGGCCCGCGCCCTGGAGACCGAGTTCCTGGGCCGGCGGGAGGAGGCGACCGGGACCCGGCCCGGCTTCTTCGCCTGGGTCGACGGCGCCCCGGCCGAGGGGTACCGGGCTCCACGGGAGGCGAGCCCGATGACCGGGCCCACCACGACGAGGGTCGCCCTCTCCACCCCTTCCCGCCGACGTCCGGTGGGCATCCTCACCGGCTCCTACGGGGCCCGGGTCCTCGAACCGCTCGTGGGCGCCCTCGGCCGTGGCGACCTGCGTGATCCCGGTGGAGAACCGCTACTTCGGGGGCAACATCGGCGTCACCGGCCTGCTCGTGGGGGACGACCTGGCCCGGGTCCTGATCGACGAGCCCGAGGACCACCGCTACCTCCTGCCTGACGTCTGCCTGTCCCGAGGTCGCTTCCTCGACGGCACCAGCCCGGCCGACCTGCCCCGCCCGGTCGAGGTCGTCCCCACCGACGGCCGGTCGCTGCGCCGGGCCCTCGGTCTCGGGCGTGGGCCCCCGGGGTGCGGTCCCGAGACCCTGATCGGGGCGCGAGCGTGACGGCCCGGCCGACGGTGGCGGTGGTGGGACGGCCCAACGTGGGCAAGTCCACCCTGCTCAACCGCATCGTCGGACGCCGGGAGGCGATCGTCGAGGAGCGACCGGGGGTCACGCGCGACCGCAAGGCGGTGGAGGCCGAGTGGTGCGGGCGCAGCTTCACGGTCGTCGACACCGGCGGGTGGCAGGCGAGCGGAGGGGCCCTCGACGCCCAGGTAAGCGCTCAGGCCGAGCGGGCCTGGAAGGCGGCCGACGTCGTCCTGCTCGTCGTCGACGTCACCGTGGGGCTGTCGCCCGAGGACACCCGGGTGGCCAACCAGGTCCGGGGTGGCGGCCCCCCGGTGCTGGTGGTGGCCAACAAGGTGGATGGCCACACCCGTGAGCCCGACATCTGGGAGTTCGTGGGCCTCGGCCTGGGGGACCCCTGGCCGGTGAGCGCGCTGCACGGGCGGGGCACCGGCGACCTCCTCGACGAGGTGGTGGCGCGCGCCTCCCCCGAGCTCGACGACGAGGCCCTGGCAGCCGACGCCCGGGAGGCGGCGGGCGAGGAGGTACGTGTTCCCGGGGTGGCCATCGTGGGGCGGCCCAACGTGGGCAAGTCGACCCTGTTCAACCGCCTGATCGGCGACGAGCGGGCCGTGGTCCACGACCTGCCGGGCACGACGCGCGACAGCATCGACACCGAGATCGAGACCCCCGAGGGCCGGGCGCCGGTTGCGGTTCATCGACACGGCCGGCATGCGGCGCCGGTCGCGCATCGACCGGGGCACCGAGTTCTACTCCCTGGTGCGGGCCTTGCAGGCGGTGGACAACGCCGAGCTGGCCGTGCTCGTCATCGACGCCGGCGAGGGGTGACCCACCAGGACCAGCGCCTGGCCGAGCGCATCGACGCCGCCGGGTGCCCCACGGTGATCCTGATGAACAAGTGGGAGACCCTCGACGCCGAGGCCCGGGCCGACGTCACCGCCCAGGTGGCCGATCGCCTCCACTTCCTGGCCACCTCGCCGGTGATCAAGGGCAGCGCCCTGACCGGCAAGTCGATCCACAAGTTGGTGCCGGCGCTGGCCCAGGCCGTTGACGCCTACCGTCGCCGGGTGCCCACCCGTGAGCTCAACCAGGTGCTGCAGGCGGCGCAGGTGGCCCACCCCTCTCCGGTCGGGCGGGTCCTCTACGCCACCCAGGGGGCCACCGAGCCGCCCACCTTCACCCTCTTCACCAACCGGGACCTGGCCCCGACCTACCTGCGGTACCTGGAACGGTCCATCCGCGAGCACTTCGAGCTGGGCAACACCCCGGTCAAGCTGCGGGTCCGGCGCCGGTGAGGACTGCACCGACGGTGTTGGCCGTACCACGGAGGGGGCACCGGGGTATACGCTGGCCTTGGTCATGATCGAGCGCCCGATCCTCGGGATCGTCGCCGTGGCGGCCGTGCTGGCGCTCGGTGTGGGGTCGCTCGGCTCGGCGGCTGCTGCGGCGTGTCGCGCCGCATCGATACCAGCTCCGGGTCGCACTCCGAGGCGGCTCAGGTGGCCCGAACGGCCCTGCTCAAGGACGCCCACACCACCGTCCTCTACGTCGCCGTGGCCCTGGCCACCCTGGCCGGTGCCGCCTCCCGGTCGGGCTGGTCCGACGTGGTCATCGTGGTGCTGCTTCTTCCCGTTGCCTTGTCGCTGCGCTACGCCCCGCAGTTGCTCAGCCACGCCCGCCTGACCGAGAGCCGCAGCCAGCTCGAACAGCGGGCCCAGGAGGTGTTGACCCAGGAGGCCCTGGCCCCCAAGCGATGGGCCGCCCGCCTGGCCCCCGAGGACGTCCCCGAGTTCGCCGGCTTCGAGCTGGGCAGCGTCTACCAGGCGGGTACCGGCATGATGGCCGGCGACTTCTACGACGTCTTCCGGGTGGCGCCCACCCGCGTGGCGGCGGTGATCGGCGACGTGGCCGGCCATGGCATCGAGCCCTCGATCAGCGCCTTCCAGGCCAAGCACCTGCTCCGGGTCTTCCTGCGCCAGTTCCGGGACCCGGCCCAGGCCCTGGAGGAGCTGAACCGCCAGATCTCGGGGATGGACCGGGGTGAGGAGTTCATCTCCATGTGCGTGGTGGTCTTCGACACCGAGGCGGGCACCTTGCGCTACGCCTCGGCCGGCCACCCGGCCAGTTTTTATTGGCAGGACGGTGAGGTCCGTCCGCTGCGGGCCACCGGGCCCCTGATCTCGCTCCAGCCGTCGGGCACCTTCACCAGCCGGGAGATCTCGCTCCAGAGCGGCGACCTGGTGGTGATGTACACCGACGGGCTGGCCGAGGCCCGCAACGGCGAGCAGCTCTTCGGCGAGGAGCGGATCGCGGCCCACCTCCGGCGTGACCCCGACGTCGACCCCGACGTGTTGTGCAAGACCCTGGCCGAGGCGGCCGCCGACTTCGCCACCACTCCGGTCACCGACGACATCGCCATCCTGGCCATCCGTCGCATCTGATCCGCGCCCGCCCGACCGCCGATGCCCTGGTGCGACGCCTGTGACCGCTTCTGGACCGTCGACGCGGTGGCCGGCCACGACGACTGCCCCCACTGTGGGACGGTCCTGGCCCGGCCTGCCCCCCACGACGACGCCGGCGCACCGTGGCACTTCAAGCTGCTGATGCTGGCCGTGGCCGTCTACCTGGGGTGGCGGGCGATCCAGCTCATGGTCTGGGTCATCAGCCGCGCCCCCAGTTCTGGCTCTGACCGCTACGACAGCCGCCCACGTGGAAGTGCGACTGATGGTGGGCACCGCCATCGAGCGGCTCTACCGTCGTTTGCTGGCCAGGATGCTGACGCCTGGTCATCCAGATGCAACGGCGTCGGCGTGTTTCTTGACCGGTGGTCTGCAGTCGGCCACGTTCCCCAACGACCGTCTGGCCCCGGCGGCTAAGGTCGCGCCGGTGGCCACACCAGGGGGAACCGGAGCCGTCGGCCCCTTCCCGCCGGGCATCCGGACCGACGAGCAGCGTGACGAGTACGACAAGCTCCGCCGGCGGGTGCTGTGGACCCTGCCCTACGGCCTCTACGTGGTGGGCAGCCGGGCCGGCGAGCGGCGCAACGCCATGACCTTGAACTGGGTCACCCAGCTGTCCTTCGAGCCCAAGTTGGTGGGCGTCGGTGTGGAGAAGTCGGCCCTCACCCACGAGCTCATCAGCGAAGGGCGCGTGTTCAGCCTGTGCACGGTGGCTCGCGACGACCGGGCCGTGGTGCGCAAGTTCACCAAGCCCGTCGAGGTCGACCTGGCCGCCATGACGCTCAACGGTTTCGCCTTCCACCACGGCGTCACCGGGGCGCCCATCCTGGACCAGGCCCCCGGCTACCTCGACTGCGAGGTCCGCCAACTCGTCGACGCCGGCAACCACACCTTCTTCGTCGGTGAGGTGGTCGACGCCGGCTTCCAGGCGGCGGAGGACACCGAGGTGCTGCGCATGGAGGACACGCGCATGAACTACGGCGGTTGACCCGCTGGCCCGCCTCACGCTGATCGCCCTGGCCGGCGCCGCCGGGGCTCTCTGTCGCCTGGGCGTCAACAACGTCGTGGGTCTCCGGTCATTCCCGCTGGCCACCCTGGCCGTCAACGTCGTGGGCTCCTTCGCCCTGGGCCTGCTCGTGGCCTGGGGCGCCACCCGGATGTCGCCCGAGGTGCTCTCCGCCCTGACCGTCGGCTTCCTCGGTGCCTTCACCACCTTCTCCACCTTCACCCTGGAGGCGCTGACCCTCACGCACGACGGGCGGTTCCCGGTTGCGGCCCTCTACCTGGTCGTTTCCCTCGTGCTGGGCCTGGCCGGGGCCGCCGCCGGCCACCAGGTCGGTCGGGCCCTCGTCTAGGACCTCTTGTGGCGACCCTGCCGCCCTTCACGGGCGCGGTGCTGACCGGCGGGGCCTGCCGGCGCCTGGGCCGGGACAAGGCCCTGGTCGCGCTGGGCGGCCGTCCCCTGGCCGCCATCGCCGCTGCTGGGCTGATCGAGGCCGGCGCCGACGGGCCCGTCCTGGCCATCGGCGGGAACGGTCCCGCCCTGCGCCGTCTCGGGCTGGAGCCGGTGCCCGATCGGCACCCGGGCCAGGGCCCGCTCGGCGGGGTGGTGACCGCCCTGTCCACGGCCCGCCACGAGGTGGTGATGGTGTTGGCCTGCGACGTGCCCGGTGCCCACGCCGCCGCCGTCGCCCTGGTGGTGGCCACCCTGGCCGGCGCCCCCGACGCCGACGTCGCCGTCCCCGTGCTCGACGGGCGACGCCAGCCGCTCCATGCCGCCTGGCGCCGCTCGGCCCTGCCCCGCATCGGGGCGGTCTTCGACCGGGGGGAGCGCGCGGTGCGTCGCGCCCTGGAGGACCTGGCCTCGGTCGACGTCACCGGGGTTGCGCCCGAGGCCGTGGCCGACGTGGACACCCCGGCCGACCTCGAGCGCCACGGTTGGTCGAATCTCGTTGCCATCCGCCAGACTGGGGCCATGAGCGAGACCCCCCAACCCGAGGTCGACGTCGACCGCCTGGCTGAGGTCGCAGCCGAAGGCGCCTGGGTGCTCGACGTTCGCCAGCCCGACGAGTACGAGGCCGGCCACGTTCCCGGCGCCCACCTCATCCCCCTCGACCAGCTCTCCACCCGCCACGGCGAGGTGCCCCACGACCAGGAGGTCTACGTGGTGTGTGGTGGCGGTGGTCGCAGCGCGGTGGCCACCGAGGCGCTCAACGGTGCCGGTTACCGGGCCGTGAACGTCGCCGGCGGCACCCGGGGGTGGATCGACGCAGGGAACCCGGTGATCTCCGGCACGGAGCCGACCTGAGGCGCTCAGCACCCCCGGCCGGGGCCGAGGGTGCGCAGGCGTTGCCCCCCACGTGGCTGGTCGACGACGCCACCGGCTTGGCCGAGGTGGTGGCCGCCCTGGCCGACGCCCCGGTCTACGCGGTCGACACCGAGTTCCACCGGGAGCGCACGTACTGGCCCCAGCTGGCCCTGGTCCAGATCGCCTGGGCCGGCCGCACGGTCCTGGTCGACCCCCTGGCCGTCGACATCAGCCCGCTGCGCACCGTGCTGGAGGGCCCCGGCCTGGCCGTCATGCACGCCGCCAGCCAGGACCTCGAGGTCCTCGACCGGGCGTGCGGCGCCATCCCCTCCCGCCTCTTCGACACCCAGCTGGCCGCCGGCTTCCTCGGCTTCTCCACCCCGTCGCTGGCCTCCCTGGCCCTGCGCATCCTCGACGTGGACCTTCCCAAGGCCAGTCGCCTCACCGACTGGATGCGCCGGCCCCTGTCGCCCGAGCAGCAGCGTTACGCGGCCGCCGACGTCGACCACCTCCTGGAGCTGGCCGAGCACCTGCGGACCGAGCTGGCCGCCAGCGGGCGGCTGGCCTGGGCCGAGGCCGAGTGCGAGGAGCTTCGCATCCGGCGCTGGGGCCCGCCCGCTCCCGAGGACGCCTGGCTGCGACTGAAGGAGAGCCGTTCCCTGCGGGGTCGGGCCCGGGGCATCGTGTACTCGCTGGCCGCGTGGCGGGAGCGCCGGGCGGCGGCCAGCGACCAACCGGTGCGCTTCGTGCTGTCCGATCTGGCTCTCGTGGGCATCGCCGGCGAGGCGCCCAAGGACCTCGACGCCCTCCACCGCATCCGCGGCGTCGACACGCGCCACACCCGGGGTGGCCAGGGACGGGAGATCCTGGCCGAGGTCGAAGCCGGCCGCTCGGTCGCCGAGTCGGCCCTGGCCCTGCCCCGACGTGATGATCTCGACCGCGACCTCCGCCCGGCCCTGGCCCTCCTCGTCGCCTGGGTCAGTCAGCTGAGCCGGGAGTTGGCCATCGACCCGGCCCTGCTCGCCACCCGCAACGATCTCACCGCCTTTTTGAACGGCGATCCCGACGCCCGCCTGGCCCAGGGCTGGCGGGAGGAGCTGGTGGGACGCCCGGCCCGTCGCCTGGTCGACGGGGAGCTGGCGCTGGCCTTCAACGGCAAGGGCGGCCTGACCCTCGAGCGCCGCTCCGGCGAGCTGATCGGGCCCGATGTGCCCCGACCCTGCGCCCCCTGGGTGGGCGAGGGCTGAGCCAGGACCCGGCGTTGTTGCGGCGGTGAGGGACAGCCCCTGCCCGTCAGCGACCAAGAACGGGGCGGGGCCGTCAGGGGTGGAGGACCAGGGCCTGGTCGGCGGCCAGGCGGCCGGTCCAGGGCCGTCCCTCGCCGTCGCCGTCGCTCGACACTTCGACCGTCCACCCGGGCCCGACGTCCAGTTCCCGGGGCCCGTCGGTGAAGTTGACGGCCACCACCCGCCGGTCGTCAGGCGTGGCCCGGGCCCAGGCCAGCACCCCGTCGGGGGCGTCGAGGACGGAGGAGGTGCCGAGCGACAGGGCCGGGCTGGCCCGCCGGGTCGCCAGCAGGCGCCGGTACAGGTGCAGGATCGAAGCGGGCTCCCGGCGCTGGACCTCCACGTTGCGGGCGGCGGCCCCGGGGGGCCAGGGGAGCCAGGGGCGCGTCTGCCACCCATGACCGGGGGAGGCGTCCCAGGGGAGAGGGGCTCGGCACCCGTCCCGCCCGCCGGGGTCGACCGCCTGCCCGGGCGGGACCACCGCGTCCTCCAGGCCCAGTTCGTCGCCGGCGTAGAGGAATGGCGTGCCCTGCTGGCCGAGCAGGAGGAAGGCCGCGGCCCGGGCCCGGGCCGGGCTGCCGTAGCGGGTGCGGGGTCGAGGGTTGTCGTGGTTGCCCAGCACCCAGGTGGGCCAGGCCCCCACCGCGGTGAGGTGGCGCTCGACCTCCTCCAGGCGTGCCCGCCAGGCGGCCGCGTCCCAGGGCGTGTAGAGCGGGGGGAAGTTGAAGGCCAGGTGGAGCTCGTCGCGGTCGCCGTAGTAGGGCGCCACCTTGGCCGTGTCCAGCAGGTAGACCTCGCCCACCATCACCCGCTGGCCCGGGTAGGAGTCGACCAGCCGGCGGAGCTCCCGGAGGTGGTCGTGGGTCGAGGGATGGTCGTTGGTCGAGGAGCGGGGGGTGCCGGCCCGCGCCGGGGGGTCGTCAGCCAGGTCGGGGTCCTTGCCGATGGCGTGGATGGCGTCGGCGCGGAAGCCGTCGACGCCCCGGTCGAGCCAGAATCGGAGCACGTCGTGCATGGCCTCGACGGCGGGGCGCTGCGACCAGTCGACATCGGGTTGCTCGGGCAGGAACAGGTGGAGGTAGTACTGCCCGGTGGTGGGGTCGAGGGTCCACGCCGGCTGATCCCGGGCGAAGGCCGCCCGCCAGTTGTTGGGCGGTCCACCGTCGGGTGCGGGGTTGCGCCAGTGGTACCACCGGCGACGGGGGCTGTCGCGGGACGAGCGGGAGTCGACGAACCAGGGGTGGTGGTCGGAGGTGTGGTTGGCCACCCAGTCGATCAGCACCCGCAACCCCTTGTCGTGGGCCTCGGCGAGGAGACGGTCGAAGTCGTCGAGGGTGCCGAAGACGGGGTCGACGTCGCAGTGGTCGCTGACGTCGTAGCCGAAGTCGGCCATGGGAGAGCGGTAGAACGGCGAGAGCCACAGGGCGTCCACGCCCAACCAGACCAGGTGATCGAGACGGCGCCGGACCCCTTCGAGCGTGCCTACGCCGACGCCGCCGGCTAGGGCGGCACCGTCGCCGCCACCGTCGTCGGCGAACGAGCGCGGGTAGATCTGGTAGACCACGCCTGACCGCCACCAGGGGACCTCGGTCATCCCGACGAGACTAGAGGTCGAACGCCTCTGCAGGTCCGGGCCAGGCGATAAACTCGCCCGGGCTTCGGTTCGAGACGGGAGAGACCGTTGGTGAAGAAGGGCCGACATCGGCGCTATGAGGAGGCTCGGGCCGTCAAGCACGCCTCGAGCGAGCTTCGCCTGGGCGACGTCGGGTTCATCGAGGTCGAGCCCTGTCCCGAGTGCAACGCCAAGCCCGGGGCCGAGCACGCCTCTTGGTGCCTGCACGAGGACCTCGAAGACGACGAGGTGGCCGGCGAAGCCTAGGACCGGTGCCGGGGGCCTAGGCTGGCCGATCGTGCGATCGACCGGAAGCGTGGTGGCGGGGCTCGTCGTGCTGGCCGTGTCGGTGCTCGGCCTGTCCGGATGTGGTCGGACGCCCGGTGTGGGCCCGGGCCCGGAGGGCGCCCTGGCCCGCATGCCCGGCGCCGGCCCGCCCCCCACCGTGGCCATCGACCTGTTGGAGGGAGTGGTGGACGTGGACGATCCCTCGCCTTCGTCCACGACGAGCACCCCACCCACCACCGCCGCCCCCAGCGTTGCTGACCCCGTCCCCACCACCGAGGCCGCCCCCACCACCGCCGCCCCAGCCCCGCCGGAGCCGGCGGTGACCCCGGTGCGGGCCGTGCCCGGTGGCGTCGGCGTCTATGGCGGCCTGGGCACATGGATCGACGCCTACGACTGGAGCCGCACCTTCGGCAAGGACGGCCCCTTGGTCGAGGTGGCCGACATCGATCGCATGGCCGATCTCGGCGTGCAGACCCTCTACGTGCAGACCTCCCGCTTCAACGCCTCGGCCGACATCCTCGAGCCGGAGCGCCTGGTGCCCCTGATCGAGCGGGCCCGGGAGCGGGGGATGGGCGTGGTGGCCTGGTACCTGCCCACGTTCGTCGACCCCGAGGCCGACCTGCGCCGCCTCTTGGCCGCGGCCACGCTCGACGTCGATGCCGTGGCCGTCGACATCGAGTCGCGGGACGTGGCCGAAACCGATGAGCGCAACCGGCGTCTGGTGGAGCTGAGCCGCCAGGTGCGCCAGGCCCTTCCGGGAATGGCCCTGGGGGCCATCGTCTTCCCGCCGGTGGTGATGGAGGTCGTCAACCCGTCGTTCTGGCCCGGTTTCCCCTGGGACGAGCTGGCCCCGTCCTACGACGTGTGGGTGCCCATGGCCTACCAGAGCTTCCGGACCGACGCCTCAGGCTACCGCGACGGGTACCGCTACACCGCCGACAACATCGACCGGCTCCGGGCCCACGTCGGCGACGGAGCCGTGGTCCACACCGTGGGTGGCATCGCCGACGCCACCACCGTGGCCGATGTCGAGGGCATGGTCGACGCCGCCGGTGAGCGGGGCGCCATCGGCGGCTCCCTCTACGACTGGCGCACCACCGGCCCCGAGCTCTGGGGCCCCCTGCAGGCCTTCCGGCGCTGAGGGCC
>JAUJNB010000004.1:0-55678 GCA_030446545.1 Acidimicrobiales bacterium
CTACCTCGACGTGTGCGACGAGCTGGGCATGCTCCTGCACTGCGACATCCCCGTGGCCGAACCCATCGCCCACGAGGAGTTGGGCGCCGCCGACGAGTCGATGGTGGCCACCCGGGCGGTGGAGGCCGTGCGCCAGCAGATCGAGCGTGATCGCAACCATCCGAGCGTGATCCTGTGGTCGGTCATGAACGAGCTGGGCCTGGACCGGGTCGGGACCCGGGCCTCGGACGGCTACGAGCGCTTCGCCCGGGCCCTGGTGGCCGAAGCCCGCCGCAGCGACCCCAGCCGTCCGGTGATCGAGAACGACTGGATCGAGCCCGACCCCGACCGCGTCTTCGCTGCCGACGTGCTCACCGCCCACTGGTACGGTCGCCTCCACGCCGACTATCTCGACAAGATCGAGCAGGCCTGCCGCTCCTGGCGGCACCTCGGCCGCCCCTTGCTCGTGACCGAGTTCGGCGACTGGGGGCTGCCGGGGATGCCCGACCTCGCCGAACCTCCGTTCTGGGACACCCGGGCCATCTACGCCACCAGCCTGGCCGAGACCCGTTGGCCTGCCACCATCGCCCGCTTCGTGGGGGAGACCCAGCGCTACCAGGGGCTCTCCGACCGTCTCCAGGCCGAGGTCTTCCGTCGCCACGACCACATCGGCGGGTACTGCGTCACCGAGCTGACCGACGTCCCCCACGAGCTGAACGGGCTGCTCGACCTGCACCGGCACCCCAAGTCGTTGGCGGTGGCGGAGATGGCCCGGGTGAACCAGGTCGTCCTGCCCATGCTGGACCTTGACAGCCTGGTGGTGGTGGCCGCTTCGTTGGTGGAGGCGACCCTCCACGTGGCCAACGACGGGGGACCCCTCTGCGACGTGGAGATCGAGGCCCGTTTCGGCGACACCGGTCCTCCCCTGCAGATGGAGCAGCTGCTCGAATGGGACACGTCGGGCTTGGCCGGTGAGGAGGCCTCCGCCCGCTTCGGCGAGTCGGTCTGGGCCACCCGCCTTCCCCGCCTCGAGGGCTACTGCGCCGTCCGGGTCGCACAGGTGGTGGTGCAGGCACCGGCCGTCCCCGGATCCCACGACCTCGTGCTGCGCCTGTGTTCGCAGGGACGACTGATCGCCGAGAACCGCTACCCCGTGCACGTCGTCCCGGTGCCCTCGGCCGAGGGGATCGCGGTACGCCTGGCCGGGACCTCGTCGTCGACCCGGACGCTGTTGGAGGCAGTGGGTGCGGTGGTGGGCGACGAGGGCCCCCTCGTGGTGGGCGAGGGGCAGCTCGGAGCCGAGGCGGCGGGGCAGGCCCGGTCCTGGCTGGATGCGGGCCACAACGTGGTGATCCTGGCCCAGGAGGTGGCCCACTCGCAGCACTACCCGCTCCCGGTGACGCTGCGGGCGGTGGAGACGGAGTGGGGATCGTCGGTGTTCCACTTCACGACCGACAGCGGCGCGGTCGCCTCGCTGCCCCGGCGCAACGTCTTGGTGGCCGAGGACTCCACCGTCCAGGCCCGCTGCGTGGTGCTCGGCGTCGATGGTCAGGCCTTCCCCGACACGCCCGTGGTGATCGCCTACAAGCCCGTGCCCGATGCCCTGACGGGCACGGTGGTGGGTAGTCACCAGGTCGGTTCGGGCCGGCTGGTGTTCTGCCAGTACCGCCTGTCGGGCCGGGCCGCCGAGGGCGACGCCGCCGCCCTGGCCCTGCTGGCCGACCTCCTGCGCTGGGCCGCCGTTCCCCGTCCGCTGCTGGATCAGGACGAGAGCCGTCTCGCCGACGGGCGACGGGTGGCCCGCTACGCCCACCGCTGGGCGGTGGGTCGGTGACCGAGCGCCGTCGTGACCCGCTCAGTGGCGAGTGGCGGACCTTCGCCACCCACCGCCAGGACCGGACCTTCCTGCCGCCCTCGGACCAGTGCCCGCTGTGCCCGACGAGGGATCCCTCGGTCCCCACGGAGGTGCCCTGGTCGTCGTTCGACGTGGCCGTGTTCGACAACCGCTTCCCGTCGATGGTCGCCCATCCGCCACCACCCGACGTGGCTGCCTTCGGCGTCCACGACGTCCTTCCGGCCACCGGGGCCACCGAGGTCGTCGTCTACTCCGACGATCACCAGGCGACGCTGGCATCGCTCGGCCAGGACCGCATCCGCCTCGTCGTCGATGTCTGGGCGGAGCGTTACGCCGCCCTCGGCCAACGTGAAGACATCGCCTACGTCTTCGTGTTCGAGAACCGCGGCGAGGTGGTGGGTGTCACCTTGCACCACCCCCACGGCCAGATCTACGGCTACCCCGAGATCCCGCCGGTGCCCGCCCGCGAGCTGGAGGTGGCCCGGCGCCACCTGGCCGAGCAGGGGACCTGCCTGCTGTGCGAGGTGGTGGCCCAGGAACGGGCCGACGGGCTGCGCCTGGTGGCCCGCAACGACGCCTTCATCGCCTTTGTGCCCTTCGCCGCCCGCTTCCCCTACGAGGTCCACGTCGTCGCCCACCGCCACGCCCCCTCGCTGCTCGACCTGAGCGATCCCGACCGTGACGCCCTGGCCGCCATCCTCGAGCAGGTCCTCGTCGGCTACGACGCGCTCTTCGGGTTCCCGCTGCCCTTCATCATGGCCATGCACCAGGCGCCGTCGGACGACGGCGAGTGGCAGGCGGTCAGTCACCTCCACCTCGAGTTCACCCCACTGCACCGGGCTCCCGACCGGCTGAAGTACCTGGCCGGCTCCGAGCTCGGCGGGGGGGCCTTTCTCAACGACGTGGCCCCGGAGCGGGCGGCGGCGGCGCTGCGGGCGGCCCGGTAGCTGGTGTTGGCCCGGGCCCCCGGTCGGGTCAACCTCATCGGCGACCACACCGACTACACCGGCGGGCTGGTCCTGCCTATGGCCGTCGACCTCGCCACCACGGTGGAGGGCACCGCCGGCGGTGACCAGGTGCGGCTCACCTCCGAGAACCTGGAAGGGCCGGCGGTCGTCCCCCTCGACGTAGCCGAGCCAAGCGCGTACCAACCGGCGTGGGCCCGCTACGTGGCCGGGGTGGTGGCGGTGGTGCGACCGGCCCGGGGTTTCACCGGCCAGGTGGCCACCACCCTGCCCGTGGGTGCCGGGCTGTCGTCCAGCGCCGCCCTCGAGGTGGCCGTCGCCCTGGCCTTGGGCTTCCAGGGGTCGGCGCTGGAGCTGGCCCTGGCCTGCCAGCGGGCCGAGCAGCTGGCCAGCGGGGTGCCGTGCGGCGTGATGGACCAACTGGCGTCGGCCGCCGGCGTGGCCGGCCACGCCCTGCTCATCGACTGCACCGCCCTGACCGTGACGCCGGTGCCCATCCCCGAGGATGTCGAGGTGGTGGTGGTCCCTTCGGGGGAGGTCCGTCAGCTGGCCGGATCGGCCTACGCCGACCGACGGGCCCAGTGCGAGACGGCCATCGCCGTCATCGGGCCGCTCACCGAGGCCACCCTGGAGGATGTGGCCCGCGTGCGCGATCCCGTGGCCCGGGCTCGGGCCCGCCACGTGGTGAGCGAGAACCAACGGGTCCGGCGCATGGCCACGGCCCTGGCCGAGGGCGACCTGGAGACCTGCGGGTCCCTGATGGCCGCCAGCCACGAGAGCCTTCGGACCGACTTCGAGGTGTCGACGCCGCGCCTGGACGCGCTGGTGACCGAGCTGATGGCCACCCCGGGCGTCTACGGCGCCCGTCTCACCGGGGCCGGCTTCGGTGGTTGTGTGGTGGCCCTGACCATGCCAGGGGCGCTTGGAGGGGGTTGGCCCGTCCGCGCCGTCGGAGGAGCCCAGGTGGAGGCGTCATGACGCTGGCCCGTCCCCACGGCCGGTGATGCGTACCGGGCCTTCGATCAGGTGGACTGCCGGCTCGTCCCCCCCGGGGTCGAACCAAGGTGAGCCGGCCGGGCCCTCGGGGCGCAGCTGCCAGTGTCGTCCCACCCGGTCGATGCCCACCGGGTACACCGTCAGCACGCCGTCGTCGCCGATGTGCAGGCGCAGGAAGTGCTTCAGGTCGGCGTGGTGCAGCGGGGCGTAGGCCTCGTTGCCGTGGAAGCCGAGGCAGTTGGTGGCCCACAGGTAGCCGGACATCCCGAGCATCCCGCTCAGGCCGCCCAGCACGGCCACCAGGGCGAGGAAGACGACGACCGAGGGCACGTCGCCGAGGTGGAGGGAGGACGCCAGCCCTGACGAGACCACCATGACCCCCACCACGCTGGTCAGCTGCAGGGCCGAATGCACGGCGCCGAGCACCAGCCGGGTCACGCCGGTGGCCTCGTGGGCGAAGCGGACCATGGCCCCGAGGGTCAGGAAGATGAGCAGGATCAGCAGGAAGGCGGTGGGGCTCTGCCACAAGGCCGTCCACAGGTCGCCCAGACCGACGGAGCGGTGGGTGGCGCCCAGGTGCAGCCCGAGCATGAAGGCCAGCAGCACCTGCACCGTGGCGAAGACGCCGGCCAGGGGGAGGTTGTAGGGGGCGAGGAGCCACACCCGCTTGCGCAACCGCCGGGAGACCGAGGCCGACGGATACACCGCAGCCCGCCGAAAGCTCTGGTCCGTCGCCTGCTGAGCAGGCGACTCGAGGTGGTCGGGCAGTTGGTGGGTGGGATGCAGGAACGCCCCGCCGCCGCCCGAGGTGATGTGGTGGCGGGGGCCGTCCTCCTCCTCGTAACGGCAGTAGTGGTGCCGCCCGCTCCGCAGGTAGACCACCACCCGGGCACCCGTGGGCTCGATGACGTGGCGCTCCATGAACTCGAGGTTGCGGTCGGAGTGGGTCTCGGCCCGGCCCCGCCCGCTCTCCACCTCCTTGGCCACGCAGAGCACGATGCGGTCCCCCGGCTCGACCTGCTCGGCGGCCACCTGGTGGAAGTAGCGCAGCTGGGCCTCGTCGAGATAAGCGCCGAACTGGATGTCGATGCCCCACAGCCACCACCGGTGCGGGAGCTCGACGGCGAAGTAGCTGCGGCGCTGGCGGGTCTTCCAGCCACCGATCCAATGGCCCCGGCAGAAGACGCTCGAGAAGTTCTGGAGGCCGTCGTACCAGTCGTGGCTCCCGGGCACGGCCAGGAGCTCCGGACGGCCGTCGTGGGCACAGGGCATGGCCGCCCGGTAGGGCCCGAGCAGGCGGTTCTCGTACCCGGCACGGGTAGGCACGGGGTAGACCTGATCGCCGCCCATGACCAGGAGGCGCCCCCGTTCGGTGGCCAGCGTCCCACCGTCACCGGCGGGCACGTCGAGGGTGGGCCGGGCCAGGAGCCGGGCGACGGTGTAGGTGGAGTCCCACCCGTCGCCCAGGTCGGCCACGTAGTCGAACCAGAGCTCCGACCCCTCCGAGCGGTCGAGCACCTCGGCCTCCACCAGGGCCTGGAGCTCACGGCTGTCGGCGTAGGAGCCGAAGACACCCGACACCAACACCCGGATGGCGGTGTCGACGAGCTGGTGGGGGTCGAGCCAGCGGACCATCGGCCGGCGCACGAAGCCCAGCTCCGACTCCTCGGTCGAGGTCGGCCGGGCCGGGCAGGCGTGGGCATCCTGGTCCATGTCCTCGGGGGCAGCCGGGCCCTCCGCCGTCACGCCCGACCTCCCGGTCCCGGGGCCGCCCGCCCGGCCGCCACCTCGACGATGACGGCCGTACCGGTGCCGCCCACCCCCCCGAGGGTGGCCAGGCCGAGGCCACCACCACGCCCACCCAGCCCGTGGACCAGGGCCACGACCATGGCCGCGCCCGCCGCTCCGCCGGCCAGGCCCCGGGCGAGGGCACCGCCGTCGACGTTCACCCGCTCGGGGCCGACCTCGAGGGCGGCCATCCAGTCGAGGGTGACGGCGGCGAAGGACTCGTCGACCTCGAAGCGATCGATGTCGGCCAGGGCGAGCCCGGCCCGGCCCAGGGCGGCGACGGTGGCGGGGACGGCGCCGGTGAGCATGGTGAGCGGGTCGACGGCAGCCGATGCGCCGGCGACGAACCGGGCGAGGGGGTCGAGCCCCGACGCCGACGCCCGGGCCGGCGTCATGAGGAGCAACCCCGCCGCGCCGTCGGCTGCGGCGGCGCTGTTGGCGGCGGTGATCCGACCGCCGGGGACGTAGAGGGGCTTGCGCACCGACGCCCCGGTGCGCTCCGACGGCCCTTCCTCCGGAGCCTCGCCGGAGACGAGCACCCCCTCGCCGGGCACCACCTGGCGGCGTTCCCGGTCCCACCCCCGGGCCTCGACGGCGACGATGCCCGAGGTGGCGGGACTCCGCCCGGCCGCCACCGCGGCCCGGTGCCGGCTCTCGCCGGCCCAGGCGTCGAGCTCCTCGCGGCCGAGGCCCCGCCGCCCGGCCAACGCCTCGGCCGCCACGCCGGGCGGCACCAGGCCCCCCAGCTCGGCGTAGCGGGCCACCACGCGGGGTCCGAACGGTCGACACGTGGGGGTGACCCACGCCCCCGCCGGCGTGGTGCTGGACACCTCCACGCCCCCCGCCACCACCACCTCGGCCGAGCCGGCCCCGATGGCACCGGCGCCCAGGCCCACGGCTCGCAGCGAACTGGCGCCCTGGGCGTCGACCGTGACGGCCGGGACCGATTCGGGCCACCCGGCCGCCAGCACGGCGTTGCGAGCGACGTTGCAGCCCTGGTCACCCACCGGCGAGGCACAACCGAGGACCACGTCGTCCACCGTGACCGGGTCGAGTCCGCTGCGCCGGACCAAGGCGTCGAGCACCTCGGCGGCCAGATCGGCGGCGTGCCAGCCGGCCAGGCGACCGTTGCGGGCCCCCACCGGCGTGCGCACGGCGTCGACCACGACCACGCCCTCGTCGCTGCTCACCTCGGCTCGGCGAGGGTGAGGCGGTCGTGGCGCCGGGCCACCCGCTCTTCGTGGCCCATCCACTGCGCCAGCACCACCCCGGCGAGGACGACCCCGAAGAGGTCACCGGTGGCCCACAGCAGGCCGGCGCCCACCCGCTGGTCGGCCAGCGCCCCCGAACCCGAGCCGTAGAAGGGTCCGGCCAGGGTCTCGGTGGCCCCGAGCAGGGCCAGCCCCACGATGGCGTGCACCGGGACGGCCAGCAGCACGAACAGCAGCCGGGCGCCGTGGGGCAGCCGCCGGCGCAGCGGGTCCACCCCGACGGCGGTCCAGCAGAACAGCCCCCCGGCGGCCAGGAACTGGAGGTGGACAACGGCGTGAACCGCCTCGTTGTCCAGCGAGAGCTCCAGGAGGGGGCTGAAGTACAGGGCGACCAGCGATCCGCCGAAGAGCCCCCAGGCGGTGGCGGGATGGCTGAGCACGGCCACCACCGGGTGCTCGATCACGGCGAGGAGGACAGTCTGGGCGGACCGGGACGACGCCTGGAGGGCCAGGGTCACCGGTGCGCTGAGGGCGAACAGGGCCGGCGCCACCATCCCCAACAGGACGTGTTGGACGACGTGGAGGCTGAAGCGCTCGGCCTCGGCGCCGGCCAGGCCGGTCTGGGTGGCAGCCACCACCACGACCAGACCGGTGGCGAAGGCCACGCTGCGGGCCCGGCGCCAGCGCCGGCCCCGACGTTCCAGGCGCCGGACGCCACCCACGTAGAGCCCAGCCGCCACCACGATCAACAGACCGGCGGCGGGGTCGAAGGCCAGCACCGGTCCCACGCCGGCGACGGTACCCGCCACCCACCTGCCTCGCCCGCCGCCTCTCGCCCCCGGCGCCCCTTCCCCCCGTTCTTTCGGCCGTGAGGGGCCCCACCTGGCTCGTCCGGCGAAAGAACGGGACAGGGGTTCCCGTCATGTCCGGACTTGGGGTAGACAGGGCGCAATGGCGGAGCCCATCGCTGCTGGACCCCAGGCTGGGCGGCCCACCATGCTGGCCGTGGGGACCGTGGTGTGGCTGGCCTCGGAGCTCATGTTCTTCAGCGGCCTGTTCGCGGCGTGGTTCTCGCTTCGCTCCATCAACCCCGCCTGGCCCCCCGAGGGCGTGGAGCTCGAGCCTCTGCGCACCGGCTTGGCCACCGTGGTCCTGGTGGCCTCCTCGTTCTCCATGCACGCCGCCACCAAGGCCGCCGAACACGGGAACCGCCGCTCGGCCACCCGCTGGGTGCTGGTCACCGTGGCCATGGGGGGCGCCTTCGTGGTCAACCAGGGTCTGGAGTACGCCGGCTTCGACTTCACCCTGGCCAGCCACGCCTACGGGTCGATCTTCTACCTGATGACCGGGTTCCACGGCCTCCATGTGGTCGGCGGCCTGTTCCTCATGCTGGCCATGGTGGGGGTGGGCACCGGTCGCACCCGGGCGTCGCTGGCCGAGGGCCTCACCGTCACCGAGTACTACTGGCACTTCGTCGACGTGGTGTGGATCGGGATGTTCGCGACCATCTACGTGCTCGGCTGATGGCCCTGCGGCCGCCGGCTCTGCGGGCCGGGCACCTCCGTCTCCTGCCGGTGGCGGTCGCCCTGGTCGTGGCCGCGGCCGGACTGCTCGGGGCCCAGGCCCAGGCCGCCGAGGAGGATTCCGACCCCCTCGGCTACGTCATCGATCCGGCGGCCCTCGACGACCCGGCCACCGTGGCCGACGGAGCCGAGCTGTTCCGGGTCGGTTGCGTGAGCTGTCACGGGCCCGGGGGGGTGGGCAGTCCGAGAGGACCCGGCCTCACCGGCGCAGGGGCGGCCTCGGCGCACTTCTACCTGACCACCGGGCGCATGCCCCACACCGGCGCGTCCGATGAGCAGGCCATCCGCAAGCCACCGGCCCACAGCCCCGAGGAGATCGAGGCCCTGGTGGCCTACGTCGCCTCCCTCGGTGAGGGGCAGGCGATCCCCCACGTCGACCTGGCCGAGGGCAACCTCCAGGAGGGCGGTGACCTCTTCCGGGGAGAATGCGCGGCGTGCCACAGTGCGACCGGCGCCGGAGGGGCCCTCAGTTTCGGCCAGAACGCTCCCAGCCTCGACGAGGCCACGCCGGTGCAGGTGTACGAAGCCATGCTCGTCGGGCCCGGCCAGATGCCGGTCTTCAGCCCCACCGCCTTTACCGAGGAGGAGCTCAACAGCATCGTGCTCTACGTGGAGACACTGCAGAACCTGGGTGACCCGGGGGGCTTCTCGCTCGGGCGGGTGGGCCCCATTCCCGAGGGCTTCGTGGCCGTGGTGGTGGGGACCGGCGGGCTGATGCTGGTCGTGTTCCTCATCGGACGCCGGCGCACCGGCGAAGCCGAGCCGGCCTCCCAGCCGGTTCGCCCGGCCGACACGGTGGGGGCCGGACGGTGAGCGCCTACGCCAGTCGCGGCGGCGGCAGGGACGGCGACGGCAGGGACGGCGACGGCAAGGACGGCGACGGCAAGGACGGCGGCGGCGGCGGCGAGGCGGACCGGGAGCGAGCCGGACGGGTCGACGACCGAGCCGAGCGCCTGGTCGTGGCCGGCTTCGTCACCAGCATCATCGGCGCCGTGGCCCTGGCCGTGGTCTACATCGTCGGCGGCCAGCCCCAGTGGGAGGGGATCACCCTGGCCCTGGCCCTGGGTGGCATCGGGCTGGCCATCGCCGTGTGGGCCCGTTACTTCATGGACGCCGAGGAGGTGGTCGAGGACCGCCACGCCCTGGCCTCCACCGAGGAGGAGGTGGCCGCCTTTACGGCCTCGTTCGAGGGCGGCCAGCAGACCTTGGCCCGCCGGGGACTGCTGACCAAGCTGGGGCTCGGGGCGCTCGGGGCGCTCGGGCTGGCGGCGCTGTTCCCCATCCGCTCCCTCGGCCCCCGGCCGGGCAAGGGGCTGAAGGAGACCGCCTTCGCCGCCGCCGGCGGCGGCTCGGGGAAGCCGTTGCGCCTGGTCGACGCCGAGGGCCGACCCATCCGCCCGTCCGACCTCTCCCGCTCCTCGCTGGTGACGGCCTGGCCGGAAGGCCACGAGCACGACGCCGACGCCCCCACCCTGCTCCTGCAAGTCGACATCGAGGAGTTCCGCCCCCTCCCGGGCCGGGAGGACTGGGTGGTGGGGGAAATCGTGGCCTACTCCAAGCTGTGCACCCACACGGGCTGTCCGGTCGGCCTCTACCAGACCGAGCTCGACCTGTTGCTGTGCCCGTGCCACCAGTCGACCTTCGACGTCCTCCACGGGGCCGAGCCGGTCTTCGGGCCTGCCGCCCGGCCGCTGCCCCAGCTCCCCCTCGGCCTCGACGAGGAGGGCTTCCTCATCGCCACCGGCGACTTCTCCGCCCCCGTCGGCGGCGGCTTCTGGGACCGGGGCCGGACGTGACCTCCGAGGAGGCCGTGGCCAAGGCCACTCCCCTCAGCCGGCGTACGGCCCGCTGGCTCGACTCCCGCCTCGGTGCCGCCGGGTTCGCCCGCAAAGCCCTCGACAAGGTGTTCCCCGACCACTGGTCGTTCCTGCTGGGTGAACTGGCGCTGTGGTCGTTCGTCATCCTGATCGCCACCGGCGTGTACCTGACCTTCTTCTTCGATGCCAGCGTGGAGGAGATCATCTACAACGGCAGTTACGTCCCCCTCCAGGGCGTGGAGATGTCCCGGGCCTACGCCAGCGCCCTCGACATCAGCTTCGACGTGCGGGCCGGCATGGTCATGCGCCAGGTCCACCACTGGGCCGCCAACGTCTACCTGGCCACCACCGTGGTCCACCTCATGCGCATCTTCTTCACCGGGGCCTTCCGCCGCCCTCGCGAGCTCAACTGGCTCATCGGTGTGGGGATGCTCATCTTCTCCATCGTCAACGGGTTCGTGGGCTACTCGTTGCTCGACGACCAGCTCTCGGGCACGGGCCTGCGCATCGCCCACAACATCGCCCTCTCCATACCCGTCGGCGGCACCTGGTTGGCCTCGCTGTTCTTCGGCGGCGACTTCCCGGGGCCCGACCTGATCGAGCGGCTCTACGTCATCCACATCCTGCTGCTCCCCGCCGTGATCATCGCCCTGCTGGGACTGCACCTCGCCCTGGTGGCCCGCCAGCGCCACACCCAGTTCAGCGGTCCCGGCCGCACCGAGCGCAACGTGGTGGGCGAGCGGGTGTGGCCCACGTTCGCGGCCAAGGGCACGGCGGCGTTCTTCCTCACCGCCGCCGTGCTGTGCGCCCTCGGCGGACTGGCCCAGATCAACCCCATCTGGCTCTACGGCCCCTTCCGCCCGGCGGAGGTGAGCGCCGCCTCACAACCCGACTGGTACATGGGCTGGCTCGACGGCGCCCTGCGCCTGTGGCCGGGGTGGGAGATCCGGCTGTTCGGCTTCGAGCTGCCCACGCCGTTCTACCCCTCGGTGCTCCTGCCGGGGATCACCTTCGGCCTCCTCGCCCTGTGGCCGTTCCTCGAGGCCCGCATCACCAAGGACCGGGACGAACACCACCTTCTCGACCGGCCTCGCGACCGACCGCTGCGCACCGCCTTTGGCGTCTCCACCCTGGCCTTCTACACCGTCCTGTTCTTCGGCGGCGCCAGCGACGTGCTGGCCGTGACGTTCCAGACGTCGGTCAACGCCCTGTTCCAGGCCTTCCGCATCGCCCTGCTGGTCCTGCCCCCGCTCGCCGGCTTCGTGACCTACCGGCTGTGCCAGGAGCTGGCCCGTCGCGACCGCCCCGGGGCCAGCACCGAGGCCCCGAGGGTCGCCCCCGCCGCCAGCGACGACGGCGCCGACAACCGACGCCAGATCGAGCCCGAAGACGAGCCCGAGCTCGACCCCGCCTCCACCGCCGGCGTGCCGAGAGGCTGAGGCGGCGCGCGCTGCCCATGACGTTGACGTCACCACTGTTCGCTCGCACAGTGCGCTCATGGCCGACACCAGGTCGCCACCGTGAATCAGCGAGATCGGCGCCTAGGTGAGGTCCGCCTCCGACAGCGTGGTCGACACGACGTGCTTGTCGATGGCGTTGATCCAGTCGGCGAAAGGGTCACCGGCTCGCTCCGGCCAGTGCACCAGCCATAATCGGTGCTCCCGGCACCGAGGCACACTGGGCACCGTGACGAAGGGAACGATCGCCAGGAGCCATTGGTTCCGAGCCAGATGATGACGCCGTGAGCGGCGCCTGGACGCGGCTGGCGGCTGGGCTGGTCCTGGCGATGACCCTGGCCGGCTGCGGGGGGGCCGACGACAGCCAGGTCCAGGAGCCGGGCCGGTCGAGCACCCCTGAACCCACCGATGCTGACCGGGGTGACGCCGTCGTCTCTGATCCCCCGGCCGAGCAGGCCCGGGCCGCCGTGGAGGCCCTGCTGGCGGGGTTCCGGACCGCCCAGGCCGATCCCGGGGCGGGGGTGGGGCCGTCGTGGGCGGCGGTGGTGGCCGATCCACTCTAGGCCGAGCTGGCATCGTCGCTGGCCGAGCAGGCCAGCCGCGGCTTCTCGATCACGTCGCCCATCGAGCTGGCCCTGGAGGTTGAAGACCCCGACCCGAGGGGAGTGGTGGAGGTGTCCTCTTGCGCAACCTACCCCGAGGGGGTGGTCCTGCGCGCCCTGGGGTCGGATGAGGTGGTGCGCGAAGTCTTCCCCCCCGGCACCCAGAGCGAGATGGTCTTCGCCGTGCGGTTGAACGGCGTGGACGGACCGGAGGTGTTCGAAGTGGTGTCCGAGGAGCTGCCGACGTCGTGTTGAGCGCCACCGGCTGGTGTCGCTGGATGGCGACGCTGGGCTGCCTGGTTCTGTCCGACGCCGACCAGATGCCCGCCATGGCCGGGTCGGCGCCAGTCAGTCCCGGCGGCGGGACTGGCGGGCGTAGCCCCACAGCGAGGAGGCGCTGAGCAGGGCGCCGGGGATGAGCGCCCACAAGCCGAGGGCCAGGCCGTTGGCCATGACCACCAGGCCCATGCCCACCCCGAAGGGCCAGATGCTGGCGTGGGGCAGGTAGGCCTCGCCCTGGGCCGCCGGATCGCCGGCGCCGCCCTCCCCAGGCCGGTCGGGATCACCGGCGTCGGCATGGGAGCGGGCCTGGACCATGAGGTAGCCGCCCACGATGAGGGCCATCCCGCCGGCGAGGAGCAACATGGTGGTGCCGGCCTCCTCGGCCGAGGTCACCCCGTAGGCCACCGTGGCCAGGACGAGGAAGGTGGCGATGCCGAGGAAGATGCGGGCCTGCACCCGCGATCCCGGCCCGCTCCGGGTCGCCGTCGGTCCTCATCGGCCCGGCGCCCTCAACGGTCGGCGGTCGTTTCGGGATCGTCGCCTTCCTGCCCGGCGGGACTCGTCCACGTCGGAGGAGTACAGCCCGTGGCGCTGGTCGAACACCGGCCGGTTGGAGTGGATGGGCGGCAACGGGCCGTCGAAGTTGTGGGGCGGGGGCGGTGAGGTGGTGGCCCACTCCAGGGTGTGGCCGCCCCAGGGGTCGTCTCCGGCCGGCCGACCCCGGCGCAGGCTCGACCACACGTTCCAGAGCAGGAACAGCGTGGAGATGCCGGTGAGGAAGGCACCCACCGTGGAAATGGCGTTGAGCGTGCTGAAGCCGTCGGTCTCCAGGTAGTCGGCCACCCGTCGGGGCATGCCCTGGACCCCGAGGTAGTGCTGGACCCCGAAGGTCAGGTGGAAGCCCACGAACACCGAGAAGAAGTGGAGCTTGCCCAACCGCTCGTTCAGCAGCTTGCCGGTGAACTTGGGAAACCACAGGTAGATGGAGGCGAAGACACCGAAGACCGATCCGCCGAAGAGGACGTAGTGCATGTGGGCCACCACGTAGTAGGAGTCGGTCAGCTGGAAGTCGAGTGGGGGTGAAGCCAGGATCACCCCGCTCAGGCCCCCCAGCACGAAGGTGAGCAGGAAGCCGATGCCGAAGAGCATGGGGGTCTGGAACGTCAGCCGACCGCCCCAGAGGGTGCCGATCCAGTTGAAGAACTTCACCCCGGTGGGCACGGCGATGAGGAACGACAGGCCGCTGAAGAAGGGCAGCAGGACCGCGCCGGTGGCGAACATGTGATGGGCCCACACCCCCATCGACAGGGCGGCGATGCCGAGCGTGGCGAAGACGATCCCTTGTACCCGAAGACCGGACGCCACGAGAACACCGCGAACAGCTCGGTGAAGACCCCGAAGTAGGGCAGGATGACGATGTAGACCTCGGGGTGGCCGAAGAACCAGAACAGGTGCTGCCACAGGATGGGTGAGCCCCGGCGCCGGCGTCGAAGATGTGGGCGCCGAAGTGGCGGTCGGCGAAGAGCAGCACCGAGGCGGCGGTGAGCACCGGGAAGGCCATCAGGACCAGCACGCTGGTGACCACCATGTTCCAGGTGAACACCGGCATGCGGAACAGCGTCATCCCCGGTGCCCGCAGGGTGAACACCGTGGTGACGATGTTGACGGCGGTGAGGATCCCTGAGAAGCCGGTGAGGGTGAGGCCCACCAGCCACAGGTCGGCCCCTACCTGCGGGGAGTAGGCCGAGCTCGAGAGGGGGCGTAGGCGAACCAGCCGAAGTCGGCGGCGCCCCGGGAGGTGAGGAAGCCCGACACCATGGTGAGGCCCCCCCCGAGGAACAGCCAGTAGCTCAAGGCGTTCAGCCGGGGGAAGCTCATGTCGGGGGCGCCGATGTGCAGGGGCACCAGGTAGTTGGCCAGCCCAAAGGCGAAGGGGCCGATGAACAGGAACATCATGATGCTCCCGTGCATGGTGAAGAGCTGGTTGTAGGTCCCGGCCTCGACCACCTCGAGGCCGGGCTCGGCCAGCTCGGCCCGGATCACCATGGCCATGGCCCCGGCGATGAGGAAAAAGGCGAAGGCGGTCACCATGTAGGCGATGCCGATGCGCTTGTGGTCGGTGGTGGTGAGGAAAGCCAGGATGCCGGTGGTCTCGGGCCGGTCGTGGCCCTCGGGTTCCTCGGCCAACGGCGGGGCCTCGGGCGGGGCGTCGAGCACGCTCATGGGCCGGGCTCCGTCGGGGTCGCCGGCGCCGGCGTGTCGGCGGGCAGGGAGGTCACGGGCGTCTCCTGCTGCTCGTCCAGCCAGTCGGCGTACTCGTCGGGCGGCACCGCGGCCACGGAGAAGCTCATGCGGTAGTGGTCGATGCCGCAGAACTCGGCGCAACGCCCCTCCCACTCGCCCGCCTCGGTGACCTCCACCTCGATGGCGTTCTCGACGCCGGGGATGAGGTCGCGCTTGACGAGGAAGCGGGGAACCCAAAAGGAGTGGTTGACATCCGGCGACACCAGGTTGAAGCGGACCGTCGCGCCCACCGGGAGCACGATCCGGGGCGGGTCGACACCGTTGCTCAGCACCGTGACCTCTTCCTCGGGGTAGTCAAACTGCCAGGACCACTGGAAGCCGGTCACGTCGACCACCACGTCGGGGTCGGCGCTGAGAGCCACCACCCGCTGCTGGGTGAGCACCGTGAACACGAACAGCACGGCCACGACGATCAGGGGCGTGACCGTGTAGAAGACCTCCACTGGGATGTTCTCGTGGCCCTGGCTGGGCAAATCGTCGTTGCGGCGCCGGTAGTGGAGCACACAGAACACCACCAGCAGCCAGATCAGGGCGCCGACGGCGGCGGCCGCCCAGTGCGTGCCCCGCCAGAGGTCGAGGACGTCCTGGCCCTGGGAGGTCACGGCGTCGGGGGCGCCGAAGTCGAACCCGCTCGAACAGCCGCCGGCGACCACGGCCACGCCCGCCAGGGCGCCCACTTCGGCCAGCCGTCGGCACAGGGGCATCGGGGCCGACACTAGACCCGGACGGGGGTGAGCCGAGTAGCCGCCTCGCCTCGGCCGGGACTGACGACGCCAAGGCCGAGATCCCTCGCCTTGCCCACCCATCCTGACCGGACTTGCCTACAGCTTTTCCGTTCCCAAAGATCTACAAGAACCCTTGTGTCATGGATTGGTGTAGGGGTATGGTTGCTCTCGTGGCCCGCCGGCGAGACACCATGACCATCGACGAGCTGGCCCGGCGCTCGGGCGTGACCACCCGCAACATCCGCAGCTACCAGACCCAGGGTATCCTCCCGCCCCCGACCCTGGTGGGACGCACCGGTCACTACGACCAGGGCCACCTGGCTCGCCTGCGCCTGGTCGAGCGCCTCCAGGACCAGGGCTTCTCCCTGGCCGGCATCGCCGAGCTGCTGCGGGCCTGGGAGGACGGGCGCAGCCTGGGCGAAGTGCTCGGCTTCGAGCAGGCCCTGACCGAGCCGTGGAGCGACGAGGAGCCCGAGCGAGTGAGCCTGGGCGAGCTGGTGGCCCGCTTCCCCGGTGCCGCCGCCGACCCCGCCCTGGCCCTGCGGGCCGTCGAGCTGGGCCTGGTGGTGCCCGACGGCGAGACCTTCCTCGTCCCCAGCCCCCGACTGCTGCAGGTGGGCGCCGACCTCGTGGCCGAGGGCGTGCCCCTCGGCGTCACCCAGGACGAGGTGGCCGAGCTCCGCGAGGAGATGGCCCGCATCGCCACCCGCTTCGTCGGCCTGTTCGAGCGCTACGTCTGGGAGCCCTTCGCCGAGGCGGGGATGCCGCCCGAGCGTCTGGGACAGGTCACCGAGGCCCTCCGGCGGATGCGGCCCCTCGCGGCCGTCGCCGTGCAGACCACGCTGGCCCGAGCCATGGAGGAGGCGACGGCGACCTCCACTGCGGCCCAGGTCGGCGCCGCCGGTCAGGTCGGGCTGCCCGAAGCAATTGGAGGATCGTGATGGACGTCATCCCCTGGGATCACTGGCTGTACGTGATCGTGCCCTTCGTGGCCTACCTGGTCATCGTGTTGGGCCTGGTCCTGGCCGGGGACTCCGGTGAGGCCAGCGACATCGTGGGCGTGTTGTGCCATCCCATCTCCTCCAGCCTGCGCCGCCTCACCGGCTACCCCGGGTGGGCCATGGCCGGGGTGCTCACCGGGCTGTTCCTGCTCGGGATCGGCGTGACCGGGCTGTACTGGGACGTCGCTTTCCACATCGACAACGGACGGGACGAGAACCTGTTCACCCCGTCGCACACCATGATCGTGCTGGCCCTGGGCGGCCTGGTGGTGACGGCGGGCGTGGTCGTGCTCTTCGCCACCCTCGAGCGGGCCGACGCCGGACGCCGGATCTGGGGCCTGCAGGTGCCGTGGTCGGCCCTGGCCCTGGGGGCCCTGGGGCTGGGCGGGCTGGCCGCCTTCCCCCTCGACGAGCTGTGGCACCGGGCGTTTGGGATCGACGTGACGCTGTGGAGCCCCACCCACCTCATGCTGGTGGGCGGGGGCAGCCTGGCCACCGTGCCCCTGTGGCTCATGCTGGTGGAGGCCAAGGCGGAGGCCCGGCCCACCTTGCTCGGGAAGGGCATCGAGGTGCTCACCCTCGGCGCCATCCTGACCGGGCTCACCAACTTCCAGGGCGAGTTCGAGTTCGGCGTCCCCCAGTTCCAGGTGCTGTACCTCCCCGTGCTGGCCGCCGTGGCCGCCGGCCTGGCCCTGGTGCTGGCCCGGGTGGCGCTCGGGCCCTGGGGAGCGGCCAAGGCCCTGGCCGCCTTCATCGTCCTGCGGGTGGTGATCGCCCTGCTGGTGGGCGGTGCGCTCAACCACACGGTGCCCCGCTTCCCGCTCTACCTGGGTGCGGCGGTGGCGGTGGAGGCGGCCGGGTGGTGGCTCGGCACCGAGCGCCGGCTGCGGTTCGCCGTCGTCTCCGGCGCCCTGGTGGGCACGGTCGGGGTGGCGGGCGAGGCCGTGTGGCTGTACGCCCTCGACTGGTTCCACATCTCGCCTTCGGTCCTGCTGAAGGCCCTCGTTCTCGCTCCCCTGGCCGCCGGCGCCGGCGCCGTGCTGGCGGTGGGCATGGCCCGGGTGGTGTCTGGGGGGTCCCGGGTGCCGGCCGCCGCCGTGGGAGGCGCCCTGGTGGTCCTCCTCGCCGCCCTGGCCTACCCCCTCCCTCGCAACGTGGGCGACGTCGAGGCCACCATCCGCCTCCAGCCCGTCGGAGTGGTCAACGGCGTGGAGCAGGCCGACGTGACCGTCGAGCTGACCCCGCCCGGCGCCGCCGCTGAGGCCGACGCCTTTGGGGTGGTGTCGTGGCAGGGCGGGGGGCGGGTGCTGGCCGAGCTCGACGAGGTGGGCCCCGGCCGCTACGTCGGCTCCCGATCGGTCCCGGTGGCGGGGAGCTGGAAGTCGATGGTGGGCCTGCAGCGGGGCGACCAGGTGATGGCGGCGGCCTTCTACCTGCCCGCCGACGCGGAGATCGGGGCCTCCGCCGTGCCCGCCCTGCCCGAGCGCCAGGCGCCGTTCCAGCGCAACACCGAGGTCCTGCTGCGGGAGGCCCACGCCGGACCGACCTGGCCCGCCCTGGTGGCCTACGCCTCGCTGGCCTTCATGTTCGCCGGCTGGCTGGGCCTGTTCGCCCTGGGCGCCACCCGCATCTCGGCCCGGGCCACAACGGCGCCGGGTTCACCTCCCCCGTCGGGTCCCGGCCCCGGTTCCGACCCCGCCAGCGGTGGCCACGCCAACCGCTCATGGGGTCAGAAGCCGGTGGAACCGGCGGGGGCCAGGGCCTAGCCGCCACCCGCCCCGGGGTCCTCACCCCCGGAGGGCCTCGATCAGGAGCAGGACGCCGAAGACGGTGAAGGCGGCGGCGGCGCCGATGCGGACGGGTGCGGGCGCTCGCCGCTCGCCGAGCTGTCGACCCACGAGGACGGCCAGGGCGTCGGCCACCACCAGGCCCACGGTGGACCCGGCCCAGGTGCCCCACGCCGCCTCCTGGGTGGCCAGGGTGACGGTGGCCAGCATGGTTCTGTCCCCCAGCTCGGCCAGGAGGAACGCGGTCCCCACCGCCACCACCACCGAGCGCACCTGGCGAGCGGCCCGGGCCGCTTCCTCCGTCGAGGGAGTCACCTCGCAGCGTCCACGCCGCGAACCCGAGGAAGGCCAGGCCGGCCCCCAGGGTGATGGCCCGAGTGGGCAGGGCGTCGGACAGGAGCGCTCCGGCCAGCACCGAGGCGGCGTGGACTGCGGCAGTGGCCACGGTGATGCCCACCAGCACGGGCAGCGGTCGGTAGCGGGTGGCGAAGGTGAGGGCCAGAAGTTGGCTCTTGTCGCCCATCTCGGCCACGAAGATCACACCGAAGCTCACGAGGGGCCCTCCCGTGCCCCCCCGGATCGACGGGAACGCAGCGGGGCTCGAGCCTGCGTGGTGGCCACGCCGCAGACGGCCGGCCGCAACACTCGGCACACTGGCCCGATGCCTGCACTGCTCCCGCTCGTGCCCACGACCATGGTCGCCGGCGGCGACGCCCTGGCCCGCGACGACGACGGGCGGGTCGTGTTCGTCTCCGGCGCCCTGCCCGGTGAGCGGGTGCTGGCCCGGGTCACCGAGACCCGGCGTGACTTCGCCCGGGCCGTGGCCGTCGACATCGTCGACGCCTCACCCGAGCGGGTGTCGCCGCCGTGCGCCGCCCTGGCCGCCGGCTGCGGCGGTTGCCCCTGGCAACACCTGGTGCCCGAGGCCCAGGTCCGGCACAAGGTCGAGTTGGTGCTCGACGCACTGCGCCGCATCGCCCGTCTGGCCGACCCGCCCACGCCCCGACCGGTGCCCCTGGCCGGACCGGCGCTGCGCACCACGGCCCGCCTGGCCGTGACCACCGACGGTCGGGCCGGGCAGCGCCGCCGGGGGAGGGCCGGCAGTGGGGCGGTGGTGCCCACCGACGCCTGCCTGGTCGCCCACCCGCTGCTGGAGGAGCTCGTCGTCGCCGGGCACTACCCCGGTGCCGGTGAGGTCCTGTTGCGGGTGGGAGTGGCCTCGGGCGAACGGTTGGTCCGTCCCCGGTCCCGGGCGGCGTCGGTGGTCGTGCCCGATGGCGTGGTGGTGGTGGGGTCCGGCCCCACGGCAGGCGCCGCCGGTGGGGCGACGGTCCACGAGGAGGTGGCCGGGCGGCGCTTGCGCATCTCGGCCGACTCGTTCTTCCAACCGGGCCCGGTGGCCGCCGCCGCCCTGGTCGATGCGGTGGACGCAGCGGTGGGTGACGCCCTGCCCGCCGGCGGGCACCTGGTCGACGCCTACGCGGGCGTGGGCCTGTTCGCCTCGGTTCTGGGCCACCGCCACGGGGCCAGGGTCACGGCCGTGGAGCACCACCCACCGGCCTTGGCCGACGCCCGGGCCAACCTGTCGGACCTCGACGCCTGCGTGGTGTCCGCCGAGGTGGGCCGGTGGAGCGCCGAGCCGGGAGCACCGTCGATCGACGTGGTGGTGGCCGATCCGGCCCGGCCCGGCCTGGCCCGGCCCGGGGTGGCCGCCGTGGTCGCCACCGCCGCCCCCCGGATCGTCCTGGTGAGCTGTGACCCGGCCTCCCTGGCGCGCGACACCTCCCTCCTGGCCCACGCCGGCTACCGCCTGTCGTCGATCGCCCTGGTGGACGCCTTCCCCCACACCTTCCACACCGAGACGGTGAGCCGCTTCGACCGCGAGGCCGTCCGGTGAGGACGTCGGGCCGGCTGGGTACCGTGGCCCCGATGGACACCGAACTGGCTCAGGGCGGTGACGTGGCCCAGGGCAGTCCGAGCACGCCGGCCAGCGGTGCCGGCTGCTACGTCAACCCCTCAGGCGAGTTCACCCGTGACCAGAACTACATCGCCACCCGGATCACCGCCGACGGTGCCGGCGGTCACCCCGTAGAACCGGGTCGCTACCGGCTGGTCGTGGCCCGGGCCTGCCCCTGGGCCAACCGGGCCATCATCGTGCGCCGCCTGCTGGGCCTCGAGCAGGTGCTGTCGATGGGCATTACCGGGCCCACCCACGATGCGCGCAGCTGGACCTTCGACCTCGACTCCGGCGGGCGTGACCCCGTCCTCGGCATCGAGCGGCTGCAGGAGGCCTTCTTCGCCCGCTTCCCCGGCTACGACCGGGGGATCACCGTGCCGGCCGTCATCGACATCCCCACCGGCCAGGTCGTGACCAACGACTTCGCCCGGATCACCCTCGACCTGTCCACCGAGTGGCGGGCCCACCATCGCGACGGAGCGCCCGACCTGTACCCCGAAGGGCTTCGGGCCGAGATCGACGAGGTGGCCGAGCTGGTGTTCAGGGACGTGAACAACGGCGTCTACCGCTGCGGCTTCGCCGGCACGCAGCGGGCCTACGAGGCGTCCTACCGCCGGCTGTTCATGCGTCTCGACTGGCTCTCGGAACGACTCGAAGGCCGCCGCTACCTGGTGGGCGACACCATCACCGAGGCCGACGTGCGGCTGTTCACCACCCTGGCCCGGTTCGACACCGTCTACCACGGCCACTTCAAGTGCAACCGCCACAAGCTCTCCGAGCTCCCGGTGCTGTGGGCCTACGCCCGGGACCTCTTCCAGACGCCGGGCTTCGGCGACACGACCGACTTCGACCACATCAAGCGCCACTACTACCAGGTGCACACCGACATCAACCCCACCGCCATCGTGCCCGCCGGCCCCGACCTCTCCGCCTGGCTCGAGCCCCACGGTCGGGAGACGCTGGGCGGGCGACCCTTCGGGGACGGCAGCCCGCCCGGGCCACCCCGGCCCGACGAGATCGTGCCCGTCGGGCATACGCCGGCCGGCTGGGTGGACATCTCCCGCCCATGACGACCCTCGCCTCCCGCCCATGACGACCGTCGCCGTCCCCGGAACCAACCCGTCGGTCCTGGCCCCGCCCGCCCGACGGACGGCCTCCCCGCCGGGACCCCGGCTGCCGACGCCCCGGGGACCGCTCTCGGCTGCGGTGCACGGCGTGCTGGCCGGCCACCGTGGCCCCGAGACGCTCCTCGACCTGGCCTCGGGCCCCACCCCGGGCACCAGCGACCCCTACGGCGACGACCTGCAGCTCGCCCTGTACACCTGCTATGAGCTCCACTACCGCTCCTTCGCCGGGGTCGACCCCGAGCTCGAGTGGGCGCCCGAGCTGTTGGCGCTGCGTCGGGCCATGGAGCGGCCCTTCCTGGCCGCCCTGCGGGCCGAGGTTCCCAGGGGAGCCGACGTCGAGAGCGAACTCGACTCCCTCCTGGTGGAGCCCATCGACGGGTGGGGGCCCTCGTACTTCCTGGCCGAGCGGGGCGAGCGCAGCCACGTGGAGGAGTACGTGGCCCTGCGCTCCCTCTACCACCTGAAGGAGGCCGACCCACAGGCGTGGGTCATCCCCCGCCTGGAAGGCCAGGCCAAGGCCTCCATGGCGACCGTGGAGCACGACGAGTACGGCGCCGGACGCGGTGACCGCCTCCACGCCCGGCTCTTCGCCGACATGATGGTCGAGCTCGGCCTCGACGCCTCCTACGGCGCCTACCTCGAGGTGGCCCCGGCGCCGGTGCTGGCCACGGTCAACCTGATGTCGCTGCTGGGCCTGCACCGGGCCCTGCGGGGGGCCCTGATCGGCCAGTTCGCCATGGTGGAGATCACCTCGTCGCCGGGGTCCCGGCGCCTGGCCCGGGCCATGGAGCGCCTGGAGGTGGGACCGGCCAGCGTCGCCTTCTACATCGAGCACGTGGAGGCCGACGCAGTGCACGAGCAACTCGTGCGGCGGGGCATCATCGCCGATCTCCTGGCCCGAGAGCCCGAGTTGGCCTCCGACGTGGTCTTCGGACTGCGCGCCAGCGCCCTGCTGGAGGACCGGCTGGCCGATCACCTCCTCGGCGCGTGGGGGGTAGGCCGCTCGCCACTGGGCTCCGCGTCGCCGGTGGCCGGGGAAGGGCCCGGCTGAGGGTGGGACGCCGGTGCCGATAGCCGGCACCTGGCCGCACCGGCGCCACGTCGGTCCCGGCCGCAGAACGAATGGGTCGCTTCAGGTGCGGACGCGCCGCCGGTGGCTGGTGTCGCAGAACGGGTAGCGATCGCTTCCCCGACAGGCGCACAAGGCCACCACTGGCCGGTCGGAACCGACCGTCGTCCCGTCGGCCAGGACCACCTCCACCGGGCCCTCGACCAGGATGGGGCCGTTGCCTTCGGCCAGGGTGATCCTCGTGGGCGCCCGGCCGGCGCCGGGGCTACCGGGGTCGGACGGCACGGATCACCACCAACTCCTCGGTGCGCTGGCCGTCCGCGATCAGACCCCGGGACGCCAACAGCTGGGCCCGGGCCGAGAACACCGGCCCGAAGTCGTGGTCGCAGCGGGCCACCACTGAGGCCTCGAGCCCTTCCCCGGCCAGGTGGGCGAGCGTGGCCGACACCCCGCACACGGCCGAGTGCACCACGAGGAAGACGCCGCCGGCGTCCAGCAGCTTGGGCGCACCGGTGCAGACCCGGTCCAGGACGGCGCGCCCGTCGATCCCCCCGTCGTAGCACCGGTCCAACCCCCGGGACGGCAGCCGGTCCAGCTCGGAGGGAACGTAGGGCGGGTTGGACACGATGACGTCGAAGCGCTCCTCGAGAACGGGCTGGACCATGTCACCTCGACGCACGCGCACGCGCAGTCCCCGGCAGCGGGCGTTGACCCAGGTGGCGGCCAAGGCCTGGCGCGAGATGTCCACGGCAGTGACGTGGGCCGCCCCAGCGCGAGCGGCGGCCACGGCGAGAGCACCACTGCCCGTTCCGAGGTCGAGCACTCTCGCTCCCGTAACCTTCGGTTCCCGCCGCAGGGCCTCGGCCAACAGCCAGGTGTCGCGCTGGGCCGGGTACACGCCCGGGGGTCGCAAGAGCAGCACGGCGCCTGTGTTCCCCCCGGTCTGGTTCACCAACCGCCCCGGGGCGCTTCCCCGAGCCTGGGCAAGAATAGCGGC
The DNA here is from genome assembly GCA_030446545.1 of Acidimicrobiales bacterium. Classification (GTDB taxonomy): domain Bacteria; phylum Actinomycetota; class Acidimicrobiia; order Acidimicrobiales; family CADCSY01; genus JADDRA01. The sequence continues at coordinate 23,503 of JAUJNB010000004.1, forward strand.
CGACGTCGATGAATCCCGCTCGTCGAGCGACCCCGGGTCGAGGCCCACAAGCATCCAGCGGCACGACACGGGGTACACCAGCACTCCCCGACAGAGAGGAATTCTCATGGGACTCGTCGTCGTGCTGCTCGTCCTCGCCTTGCTCGTGGGCGGCTTGGGCCTGCTGATCGAGGGGCTCAAGTGGCTCCTCATCATCGCCATCGTGCTCTTGATCGTGGGCGCCGTCTCCGGCTCCCGCCTACGCTCCCGTCTCTAGGAGGTGGACGGGCCCGGCGCAGGGGGGCGGGCGCCGGGCCCCGAATCCTCGGGCGGTCAGGCTGCGGCGGGACCGCTTCCGACCGGGACCGGAGCGGCTTCGCTGGCGTGCTGGGCCTCGTTGAGCGCCCGGGAGTGACGCTCCCAGGCCCAGGCGGCCGACTCCCGGCACAGCGCCGGGTGGAAGCGCCAGCGCAGGAGCTGGCGCTCGGTGGCTTCGAGGTCCTCTCCCAGCTCGAGCAGCGAGAGGGCCAGGCACCGGGAACGGCGACGGAGCTTCTCCACCGGAGGGGTGGCCAGCTCGGTGTCCTGCCAGCGCTGGTGCTGGGCCTGGACGGGCTCGGGCAGCCGGGCCAGTTGGCGACGGTTGAGGGGCGGCAGCTTGCGCCGCACCACCAGGACGCCGTCGTCCTCGGCGGCCGCCAGCTGGAACTGACAGCACCGACCCAACGCCCGCACGAAAGGTGAGCTGGCGCCGTCACCACCGATGCCGAGGGCCCGGGCGGTGTCGGAGAGCGGCAGGTCGAAGCCGGCCGGCGTGGCCTCGAGGTGGGCCGCCACCCGTCGCAACAGCCAGGTGGTCGACGGGCCCAGGATGCCGAGCCAGAACTGCTCGACGTAGGCCGAGCGGGGATCGTGACCCACCCGGTCGATCACCGGGTCGGGCCAGGGCTTGACGTGCAGGGAGTCGGTGCTGGGCAGCACGAGGGTGGTGGGCATGGGAACTCCTCCAACAACAGGGTGATGAGGCGACGGGGGAAGGGGTGTCGCTGACGTTTCTCGTGTCTTTTCGATGCTCATGGTGACCCTGCCACGGAAGGCGGGCACCGTCAAGGGGCGCCCCTCCCCGTCAGGCAAATCCTGACCTGGCAGGTAGCCTTTCGGGCATGGCCAGCTTCCGCGAACTGCTCAACGCCACCAAGGGCCGCATCCGCGAGGTCGACACGGCCGGGGCCGAGGCCGCCATCGCCGAGGGTGCGGTGGTGCTGGATGTGCGCGAGCCCGACGAGTACGCCCAGGGCGCGTTGCCCGGGGCCGTGCACATCGCCCGGGGCAACCTCGAGAGCCAGGTGGAGAACCGCTTGGTCGAGCGCGATGCGCCCATCGTCGTGCACTGCGCCGGTGGCACCCGCTCGGCCTTCGCCGCCGAGACTCTGGGCCACCTCGGCTACACCAACGTGGTGTCCATGGCCGGGGGGTTCAACAGGTGGAAGGACGAGGGGCGGGCGTGGTCGACCCCCCGAGTGCTGTCGGCCGAGCAGCGCAACCGCTACCAGCGCCACCTCCTGCTCCCCGAGGTGGGTGAGGCCGGCCAGCAGCGGCTGCTCGACGCCAAGGTCCTCTTGCTCGGCGCCGGCGGCCTCGGCTCCCCCGCGGCGCTCTACCTCGCCGCCGCCGGCGTGGGCACCCTCGGCATCATCGACATGGACGTGGTCGACGAGTCCAACCTCCAGCGCCAGATCCTCCACAACATGGACCGCATCGGCGAGCGCAAGGTCGACTCGGCCAAGAAGACGCTCACCGCCATCAACCCCGACGTCGACGTGGTGGCCCACGACGTGCGCCTGGGGGCCGACAACGTCCTCGACGTCTTCCGCGGCTACGACGTGATCGTCGACGGCACCGACAACTTCCCCACCCGCTACCTGGTCAACGACGCCTCGCTCAAGTTGCGCGTCCCCGTGGTGCACGGTTCCATCTTCCGCTTCGAGGGCCAGGCCACCGTCTTCCACCCCTACGTGGGGCCGTGCTACCGCTGCCTCATCCCCGAGCCCCCGCCCGCCGAGCTGGCGCCGTCGTGCGCCGAGGCCGGCGTGCTCGGCGTGCTACCCGGCATCATCGGCTCCATCCAGGCCATGGAGGCCATCAAGATGGTGCTCGGCCTGGGCGAGACCCTCACCGGACGCCTCCTGGCCTATGACGCCATGGACGAGAGCTTCCGTACCTTCAAGGTGCCTCGCGACCCGTCCTGCCCGGCGTGCAGCATCGACCCCGACGATCTGGTCATCGCCGAGTACGACGAGCTCTGCATGCCCCATCCGAGAGGCTGACCCCTTCTTCGGGCCTGCACCGGCGCCCGGCGCAGGTCCGGCGCCGGAGAACAACAGGGACTACGCCGCCTCCGCCACGCGCCGCGCCTGCCACAGGTCCTCGATCACCCTCTCGGGACCAGAGTGGATGGCGGTCCACCCGTAGTGGAAGAGCCGCCATCCGGCCCGGGTAAGGGCGTTGCGACGCTCGAGGTCTCGCTCGAAGGCGAACCCCGTGTGCCAGCGTCGACCGTCGGCCTCGACGCCGATGCACAGTTCGGCCCAGGCGAAGTCGAGTCGCACCGTGCGCCCTGGCGACAGCACCACGTCCAGCTGGCGCGCCGGTTGGGGGAAGCCTGCTCGCCGGAGGAGTTGGAGCAAGGCGAGCTCGAGTGCGCTCTCGAGCGCCGGGGTCGACGGCGCTCGGGCCTCGAGCAGCTGACGAAGGACGGCGGCACCTCTGCGACCACGCCCACCCAGTCGGGCCAAGACCTCCTGCAGGTCGGCCACGTCGCACCGCTGCTCCAACAGGGCAGCCTCGAGGTCGGCTTCGACCAACCGGGCGGGAAGGACGGCGCCCTCGTCGAGGAGCGTCCTGGCGGCTGAGGTGACCGGGATCCCATCCGCCCGTCCGACGTCGACGGGGTCCAGGGAGTCCGTGCGATGCACGATGACTCCCTCCATCCGGACATGGTGATCACCGGGGACGAGGATCTCGCACGGTGCCCCGGGATGGTGACGCCAGCGGTGCAACCAAGCAGCACCGGTGCGATGCCACCGACTCCGGTCCGGCGGCGAGCGTGGCCGCCAGCAGGGCGCCGCGACGGGATGGAGGGACGGCCGGGTGGCGGTACACACCTCGGTGCACCCGCAGGATCGCTCCCACCCGGAGCCGACGGTCGATCCGATCGGCGCTCAGCCCGGCGTCGCAAAGGGCGGTACGGGTGACGATGCCGGACTGCCGGGCGGCCAGGCGGGCGATCTGGGCGTCGACGTTCACCTGCCACAGCATGACGAAGGGGTGGGACATCGGGCATCCGGACCGTCCTTCGGGCCCGGAGCCGCGCTGGGGGCGGGTCCGGCACCGGAGAACGCTGGGAGGGGACCGGGTCGGCGCCGGCCCAGGTCGGCGCCGGGGCTAGCGCTTGCCGCCCTCGCCTTCTTCGTCGGCTTCCTCGGGCTCGCGCTCCTTGCGACGGAGCAGGTAGGAGGAGAAGGCCAGCACGAGCAGGACCCCGCCGAGGACGCCGATCTCGGTCATCACGTCGGTGAAGGCACCACCGTCCTTGCCGGCCAGCTCCTTGGCCTCCAGGCTGCCGATGACGATCTCTTTGATGGTGGCGATGATGCCCACCAGCAGGAAGGGCTCGGCCAGGAGTTGGCGCTCGACCAGGGTGGTGCGCACCGCGCTGAGCAGCTCCACCAGGATGAAGGCCAGCAGGAGCGTGTCGAGGATCTCGCCCACCGTGAGCTTGATGCCGCCGTCGCCCGGGATCCCGGTGGCCAGGTCGTAGCCGGCCTTGACCAGCAGGGCCAGAGACCCACCGGTGAGCACCACGCAGATGAGGGCGTAGACGAGGTCCTCCACCACGCGCAGGGCCTTGTTGGTCAGGCCCTCGGACTTCTCCTCGCTCTCCTGGTCCACCTTGTGCTCGGACACCGTCCCCCTCTACCCGGCCGCCGGTGGCGGCTCGACGACCACGACAACGTCACCGGCGGCCACGGCCTGGCCCGACACCACCGTCACCTCGCTCACGCGACCAGCCTGGCCGGCGGCAATCTGGTTCTCCATCTTCATGGCCTCGAGCACGCAGACAGTCTGGCCGGACTCGACCTCGTCGCCCACCGCCACCAGCACGGCCACGATGGTCCCCTGCATGGGTACCCGGACGGCCCCTTCCTCGGCGTCGGCCGTGGCCGAGCGACCGGACGCCCGGGGCCGGGAACGGGCCGGGGCCGCGACCTCCACGTCGGGGACCCACAGGGAGACCGAAAAGCGGCGGCCGTCGACCTCCACGTCGACGTCGCGACGCACCCGGACGGCCTCGCCGCCGCTCTCGAATGCCGGCGGGGCCGGCGCCGGTGGTGGGCCGAACGGTTCGAGGACCGACAGGTCGAGGTGGCCCTCCAGCCACGAGGTGGCATGGGTGGCGGACACGAACTCGGGGGCCGCCAGGATGAGCCGGTGGGCAGACACGGTGGTGGCCACCCCCTCGACCACCAACTCGTCGAGGGCCCGCAGCATCCGACGACGGGCCTCCTCACGGTCGCGTCCCCACACCACCAGCTTGGCGATGAGGTTGTCGTAGTACTGGCTCACCTCGTCGCCGGCCACGTACCCGCTGTCGAAGCGGCAGAAGGGCCCGTCGGGCGCCACCAAGCGGGTGATGCGCCCGGGTGAGGGGCTGAACCGGCCCCCGGCAGGGTCCTCGCCGTTGATGCGGCACTCGATGGCATGGCCCCGGGGAGCGAGGTCGTCCTGGGCGAACGACAGCGGCTCGCCCGCCGCCACCCGCAGCTGCTCGGCCACCAGATCGAGCCCGTACACCGCCTCGGTCACCGGGTGCTCCACCTGGAGGCGGGTGTTCATCTCCAGGAACCAGAACTCGCCGTCCTGGAGGAGTAGCTCGACGGTGCCGGCGCCGGTGTAGCCACACCCGCGCGCCACCCGTACTGCGGCGTCACCCATGCGCCGGCGCGTGTCGTCGGACAGCTCCGCCGCCGGGCACTCCTCCACCAGCTTCTGGTGGCGGCGCTGCACCGAGCAGTCGCGCTCGCCGACCGCCACCACGTTGCCGTGGGCGTCGGCCATGACCTGCACCTCGACGTGGCGGGGCCACTCGAGGTAGCGCTCCACGTAGAGCTCGTCTCGGCCGAAGGAAGCCAGGGCCTCTCGCCGGGCCGACGCCATGGCCTCCTCGGCCCCCTCGGCACCGGCCAGCACCTTGAGGCCCCGCCCACCGCCACCGTGGGCGGCCTTGACCGCCACCGGCCAGCCGTGGGCCTGGCCGAAGGCCACCACCTCCTCGACCGAGGTCACGGCGCCCTCGCCCCCGGGCACCGACGCCACGCCCACCTGGCGAGCCGCAGCCCGGGCGCTGAGCTTGTCGCCCATGACCTCGATGGCCTCCGGCGGCGGGCCGACGAAGACCAGGCCGGCGTCGGCCACGGCCCGGGCGAAGCCGGCGTTCTCCGCCAACAGGCCGTAGCCCGGGTGCACGGCGTCGGCCCCGCTGGCCACCGCCGCGGCCAGCACGTTGTCGACGTCGAGGTAGCTCTCGGCGGCCGTGTGCCCACCCAGGCCATAGGCCTCGTCGGCCATGCCCACGTGCAGGGCGTGGCGATCGGGATCGGAGTAGACCGCGACGGAGGTCACCTCCAGCTCCCGGCACGTCCGGATGACCCTCACGGCGATCTCGCCCCGGTTGGCGATCAGGACCTTGGTGATGGAGCGGGGGGCCGGGCGGGCGGACATGGCGGCCTAACGTTGCCAGACGATGGCGCCAGGGGGGGAGTCCGGGCTCGGGACCGGCCGCTTCACCGACATCCGCCACGTCGAGGTGACCGACTCCACCAACGGCGACGTGGCCGCCCTGGCCCGCGCCGGCACACCCGAGGGCGTCGTGGTCGTGGCCGACCACCAACGGGCCGGCCGGGGCCGACGGGGCCGGACCTGGACGGCGCCGCCGGGCTCGGCCCTGCTGGCGTCGGTGCTGGTCCGCCCGCGGCTGGAGCCCTCGGCCGCCCCGTGGGTGGGCCTGGCGGCGGCCCTGGCCGCGGTCGAGGCGTGCCACGACGTGGCCGGCGTCACCCCGTCGCTCAAGTGGCCCAACGACGTGGTGGTGGAGGCGGCGGTGTCCGGGGCAGTGGGGAACGGCACGGCCAAGCTGGCCGGGCTGCTGGCCGAGTCCGTGGTGGAGGGTGACCGTCTGACGGCCGTGGTGGTGGGCATGGGCTGCAACCTGCGGCGGGGGCCCGGTCCGGACACCGGGATGGTGCACGATCGAGGGGGCTCAGGGACCTCGATCGCCCAGGATCCGCCAGGGCCGGGCCCGGCCTACCTGGAAGACCTGGCCGGCCGGTCCGTCGACCGCGACGACCTCCTCGCGGCCTGGCTCACTCACCTCGACCGGTGGTGCTCGACCATGACGGAACCGGGCGGCGGGCCTGGCCTGATCGACGCCTACCGGCGTCGCTGCACCACCCTCGGACAGCTCGTCCGGGTGGACCTGGCCGACGGGTTCCTCCGAGGCCAGGCCGTCGACGTCACTGCCGAGGGCCACCTGGTGGTCCAGTCGGGGCCCGCCCGCCGTACCCTGACCGCCGGCGACGTGGTCCACCTCCGGCCCTCGCCCCACCCGTTCCGACCCTGAAGCAGGCCGGCTCGGGGCCGTTCCAGGGGTGGGAAGGGGAAAGGGGAACAAGCGGTCAAGGGTCCGGGTTGCCGGCCACCAGCGCGGCGAAGGCCTGCATCGCCTCGGCGGTGAGGGGGCCGGGGGCGGCCGGCAGGGGGAGACCGTCCACGGTGGCGATGGGCTGTACGTCGCGGGTGGTGGAGGTGAGGAAGGCCTCGTCGGCCTCGGCCAGGGCACCGATGGACAGGGTGGCCTCGGCCACGTCGGCGCAGGTCAGGACCAGGGCCCGGGTGACCCCGGCCAGGCACCCCGACGAAAGGGGGGGCGTCACCAGCCGGCCCCCCACGCCGATCACGATGTTGCTGCCCGTGCCTTCGCACAGCTCGCCCCTGGTGTTGGCGAAGATGGCCTCGCCCGCACCACTGCGCCGGGCGTGGGCCAGGGCCACGACGTTCTCGGCGTAGGACGTCGTCTTGGCCCCACACACCGCGCTGCGCTCGTTGCGGGCCCAGGGCACCACCGCCACCCCGGCCGACGGGGGGAGGGGCTCGAGGGCAGCCACGGCCACCACCACGGTCGGCCCCGCGGTGCCCCGACCCGAACCGAGGGGCGCCGGGCCCCCCGTGACGGTCAGCCGCAGCCGGGCCTCGGCCAGGCCCGCGGCAGCCACCACCTCGGCCACCGCCCCCTCCAGAACACCTCGCGCCGGCAGGGTGAGGCCCAGCACCGACGCCGATGTGGCCAGCCGGTCGAGGTGGCGGCGCAGGGCGAAGGGCACGCCGCCGGCCACCCGGAGGGTCTCGAACACCCCGTCGCCCACGGTCAGGCCGTGATCGAAGGCCGACACCACGGCCCGGTTGGGCTCCACCAGGGCACCGTCGACCCACGCCGCCGTGGCGATCGCATCCATTGGGGCATGGTAGGGGGGCGCCTCGGCACGCTGGCGTGCCTTGGCTAGCCTGGGCCCGAATGGGTACCGGCGCCCCCGCCTCGCGTCTGCGTCGAAGTTGGCCGCAGCGCTTCCTCATCACGTTCAACTGCACCCTCATCGCCATGTGCGTGACGGCGGCCAGCGCGCTGGGCTACTCCTACTACCGCTTCGGGAACATCCCTCGCATCTCGCTGGACGGGTCCCTGGCCGAGGAGCCTCCCGGGCGCCCCCAGAACTACCTGCTGGTGGGCAGCGACTCCCGGGAGTTCGTCCAGGGCGGCAACGAAGAGGGCTTCGGCGACGTGAGCGACGCTCCCGGGCAGCGGGCCGACACCATGATCCTGGTCCGCGTCGACCCCCAGGCCGAGACCGCCTCGATGATCTCCTTCCCACGCGACCTCGTCGTCGACATCGCCGGCACCGGGCAACGGGACCGCATCAACACCGCCTTCGCCGGGGGCCCGTCCCGGCTCATCGAGACCATCCAAAGCAACTTCAACCTTCCCGTCCACCACTACGTCCAGGTGGACTTCAAGGGGTTTCGGGAGTTGGTCGACGCCATCGGGGGCGTGAACCTGTACCTGGAGAACCCGGTGCGCGACCGCGACGGCGAGGGCAACAACTACAGCGGCCTGGACATCGCCCAGACCGGTTGCGTCACCCTCGACGGGGCCACGGCCCTGTCCTACGTCCGCAGCCGTCACTTCCAGGAACAGGTAGACGGCCGCTGGGACAGCGACCCCACCGCCGACCTGGGCCGCATCCAGCGCCAGCAGGGCTTCATCACCACGGCCGTGCGACAGGCCATGGCCAAGGGCCTGACCAACCCGGCGGCCCTGGGCGACCTGCTGGGCGTGGCCGAGCGCAACGTCAGCATCGACAACCAGCTCGACCCCCGTGACCTGCTCAAGTTGGGACAGCGCTTCCGGTCACTCGACCCGGGGACGCTCACCCCGCTGACGCTGCCGACCGAGCAAGCCAACTTCGGTGGCGCCCAGAACAACGTGGTGGTGCTCGACGAGAGCCAGGCCGACGAGATCCTCGACGTCTTCCGCGGCGTGGTCTCCGGCCAGGACGTGGTGGCGCCGCCGTCGGTGCTCACCCGGGTGCTCAACGGCTCACAGCGCACCGGTGAGGCCAACGCCGCCCGTGCCGCCCTGGCCGACGCCGGGTTCAACACCGCCGACGCGGCCGACGCCGGCGCCCAGCTCTCCAGGACCGCGGTCCGCTACGCCGAGGGTCAGCGGGCCAAGGCCGAACTGCTGGCCAGCTACCTGGAGGTGGCTCCCACCCTGGAGGAGGATCCCGAGATCCGCACCGTCGACGTGGTGGTGGTCACCGGCACGGACTACGCCGGGGTACGGGCCACGCCGCGCCCGGCCGAGGCCGCCCCGCCCGCCCCCGAAGCGGAGCCCGAGCCGGAAGCGCAACCCGAACCAGAACCAGAGGTCGACAGCGCCACCCCCACCTGCTGAGGGCCCCGAAGCGAAACTACCTGCCGTTTCCGAGGTGATTGACCTGCACGTTCATCACCCGATGGCCCGGGTAGTTTCGCTCCGGGTCCTGAGGGAATCGTCGTCGAAGCAGCGGTTCGACGACGAGTTCAGGAAACCGGGGGACGCGGTCGCTTGGGGGTGATGGGGGCGCTGCGGCCCGTGCCGCCCTCGGGGGACGACGTCCGCGTCGGTGAGGACGAGGTCTCGTGGTAGTCCTCCTCCACGTTGACCTGCCAGATGTCGTGGTCGGCGCCCAGGATGTTCTCCACGGTGAGCATGGCCGTGTACATGGAGTGGTCCTGGTTGTTGTACTTGTGCATGCCGTTGCGGCCCACCGGGTGCACGTTGGGGGTGTTGGCCTGCAACCAGCGACGCAGGACATCCACGTTGGCCTGGTAGGTGTCGTCGTAGACGGGATAGGCCTTGGGCATGCGCACCACATAGCCGGCCTCCACGATCCCGGGCTCACCCAGCCCGAGGACGGAGAGCTCACGCTTGCCCAGCTCGACCAGGTCGGCGTCGTCCATCTCCCACAGGTCGTCGCCCTCGAACACGAAGTACTCCATGCCGAGACAGGTCCGACCGTCCTTGACCAGGTAGGGCGACCACGACCCGAAGTTCTGGATGCGGCCCACCCGCACCTCGGGGGCATGGATGTAGATCCAGTTGTCGGCGAAGCCGGCCGACTCGGGCACCACCAGGGCGACGGTGAGGAAGTCGCGGTGGGTGAGGTCGGCCGCGGCCCGGGCCACCTCGGCCGGCACGGGTGGGTCCATGGCGGCCAGCAGAGCACCCATGGGCATGGACGAGATCAAGTGCGACACCGGGTACTCGGTATCGCCCCCCTCGCTGGTGGCCAACACCGAGACCGCCTTGCCGTTCCGGTGGCGGACCTGGGTCACCTTGGTGTCCATGACCACCTTGGTCCCGCCCGCCTCCACCTTCTCGGTGGCCCGCTGCCACATCATCCCGGGCCCGAACTTGGGGTACTGGAACTCCTCGATGAGGCTGGTGATCTCCTTCTGGTTGCGCTTGGGCATCACTGCGTTCATCACCGCCCCCAGCAGGGAGAGGTTCTTGATGCGCTGGGCGGCCCAGTCGGCCGAGACCTCGGTGGCCGGGACCCCCCACACCTTTTCGGTGTAGGTCTTGAAGAAGATGCCGTAGAGCCGGGTCCCGAAGCGGGCCGAGACCCAACCCTCGAGGTTGCTCTGGTCGGCAGGGGGGCGGACGCGAGCCCACGCGTAGGAGGCGACGCAGCGAGCCGCCTCCACCAACCCCAGGTTCCGTAGGGCGTTGACGGCTTTGAGGGGGTAGTCGAAGTACTTGCCGTCGTAGTAGATGCGGCTCATCCTGGGCCGGAGCAGGAAGTCGCCCTCGTCGAGGATCTCGTGCCACAGGTCGTCGACCACCTTGACCTTGGTGAAGAAGCGGTGACCGCCGATGTCGAAGCGCCACCCGTCGGCCTCCACGGTGCGGCTGATGCCGCCGACCACCGAGTCGCTCTCCAACACGGTGCTGCGCACGCCGTGGCCCACCAGCTGGTAGGCGGCGGTCAGCCCGGCGGGACCGGCGCCGACGATGACGACATCGCCGACGGCCCCGCCGGCGGCCTCGTCCCTCACGGCGGCAACAGGCTGCTGCTCGTTTTCGTCCTCGTCGTGCCTAGGCTCCACCTTCATGCTCCGCTTCCTCGGGACCGCGCCGGATCGGCCGATCGCCCTCGTGTCACACCGCCCCCGGCGTCCAGCGTAGGCCCCGATCGAGGTGTTCGGGGAATCAGCGCCACCCAGCGCGGGCCGAAGACCGGGAGGAACGGGCCCATGAGCCAGACGACGCTGCCCGGTGGGCCGCCCGATGAGGCCGTACCGCCACCCGAGCTTCCGGGGCCATCACCGGTTCCGCCTGCGACCGAGCGGCGGCCGCACCCGTCCCGGCGGGTCCTCCTCGGCCTGCTGGGGTTGACGGCCCTGGCCGTGGTCTTTCGCCTCGAGGGCAGAGGTATGTCGCTCTGGCTCGACGAAGGCCTGTCGGTGGGGATCGCCTCGCACCCACTTTCGGAGATTCCCCGTGTGTTGCGACTCGATGGCTCGCCGCCGTTGTACTACCTCGTGCTGCACCTGTGGATGCAGGCGGTGGGCACCTCCGAGGAGGCGGTACGGGGACTCTCCCTGGTGATCGCCCTGGCCACCATCCCGGTGGCCTTCTGGGCCGGTGGCAGCCTGTTCGGCCGTAGGGTCGCCTGGGTGGCGGCGGCACTGGTGGCCACGAGTAGCTACCTCGCGTACTACAGCCGTGAGGCCCGCATGTACACCCTGCTGGTGCTCACCGCCCTGGTGTGCGTCACCGCCTTCACCCATGTCTTCGTCTACGGCCGGCGCCGATGGTTGCCGTTGTTCGTGGCCGGCCTGGCCGCCACCCTCTACACCCACAACTGGGGTCTCTACCTCGCCATCGGGCTGGCTGCCGGCGCTGCCGTGTGCCTGGCGGCCACCCCCGATCGCCGCCCACTGCTGCGCAGCGGGATCATGGCTGCGGGCGCCGTCGCCGTGCTCTACGCCCCCTGGGTCCCCACCTTGGCCTACCAGGCCGCCCACACCGGTGCGCCCTGGTCCGACACCCCCGACCCGGGTGACCTGGCCGGCGTCCTGGGGTCGATCTTCGGCCACGGTGGGATCCTGATCGCCCTCGCCCTCGTCGGCCTGCCCGCCCTGGTGGTGGCCGGACGGCGGTGGCGGGGCGGAGACGAGGGGCTGGCCGCGGTCACCCTCGGCGTGGCCCTCGGCGTCTCCATGGTGGCGGCCTGGTCAGCCTCGGTGCTGAACCCGACGTGGGCCGGGCGCTACTTCGGGCTCTTCCTGCCCCTGGCCGTGCTCCTGGCGGCGCTGGGCCTGGCCCGTGAGGGGCGCCGGGGCGTGCTGGCCCTGGTGCTGGTGGCCGTGCTGTCGACCCTGCCCTTCACCAAGTTCCCCGGGGTGGGCCCCGGACCGGCCCAGAAGAGCAACATGCGCCGGGCGGTCGTCTACGTCGACCAGCTGGCCAGCGCCGGCGACCTGGTGGCGTCCACCCAGATCGAGGCCGTCCCCCTGCTGCGGTACTACCTCGGCCCCGCCTTGCGCTACGCCGACCCGACCGGCGTGGTCGACGATCCCACCGTGGTCGACTGGCGCGACGCCACCGAACGGCTGCAGGAGGCGTCACCGGAGACCGGACTCGTCCCCCACGTCGAGGACCTGGAGGTGGGGGCTCACGTGTTCCTGGTGTGCCCCCGCACCGACATCGACGAGGACTCCCTCAACTGGTTCGTGCTCATGGCCCGTCACTGCCAGTCGTGGCGGGCCACGCTCGACGACGACCCGGACCTGGAGCTGGTGCTCGGCCCCGTGGCACCGGCGCCGAGGGGAACACCCAGCGCCTCGGTCTTCTTCCTGGTCTACGAGAAACAGGCCTAGTGTCCCGCCTGACGACCCACTAGGTGGGGCGACTGCGGGTGGCGGCCGGGCTGGCCGCCCTCCTCTCCGTCTCCCTCCTGCTCCGCCTGGAGGGCATGGCCGTCTCGCTGTGGCTCGACGAGGGCATCTCCATCGGCATCGCCGACCATCCGTTGGGCGACATCCCCGGCCTGCTCGTCCAGGACGGCTCGCCGCCGTTGTTCTACCTGTTGCTCAACGGATGGATGCACCTCTTCGGCGACGGTGCGGTGGCCGTGCGCTCGCTCTCCCTGTTGGCCGCCCTGGCCATGGTGCCGGTGGCCTACTGGGCCGGGCGCAGCCTGTTCGGCACTCGGGCGGGATGGATGGCCGCTGCCCTGGCCGCCACCAGCCCCTATCTGACCCTGTGGGGCCGGGAGGCCCGCATGTACACCCTGCTGGCCCTGCTGGCGCTGGTGTGCGTGACCGCCTTCGTCCACGCCTTCGCCTTCGCCCGCCGGCGGTGGCTCCCCGCCTTGGTGGTGAGCCTGGCCCTGGTGCTCTACACCCACAACTGGAGCCTCTACCTCGCCGCGGCCGCAGTCCTGGCCGCCATCGGCTTTGCCGTGCAGCGCCCGGACACGCGACAGGCCCTGGGCGATGTGGCCCAGGCCTTCGCGGGGGTGGGCCTGCTCTACGCCCCCTGGGTGCCCACGCTGCTCCGACGGGTCGACTCCACCGGGGCGCCCTGGTCGCCAGTGCCGGTGGTGCGCGAGACGGTCTCGGCGCTCGGGTCGGTGCTCGGCGACGAACGGGTGCTGGTTGCCCTCCTCATGCGGGTCTCGTTGGCGTAGTAGGCCAGGTAGGGACTGAGGGCGGCCAGCGCGGCGCAGACCCAGCCGGTCCGTCGCCCGAACAGGCTCCACCCGGCCCACAGGGCGGCGGGCACGGTGGCCAGGGCGAACAGCAACGAGAGGACGTGGGTGGTGGCTTCGGAGGTCCCGAACAGCCCCATCCAGACGTGCAGGAACACGTAGTAGAGGGGCGGGGCGCCGTCCTGGGTCAACAACTCGGGGATGCGGGCGATCGGCTGCGAGGCGATCCCGATGGAGATCCCTTCGTCGATCCAGTACCAGACGTCTCCGGCCCGGCTCCACAGGAAGGCCAGGGCGCCCAGGAGCAGCACCATCCCGGCCAGGTAGCGGGCGTGGCGCCGGTACCAGGGTAGGAACGGGGGAACCGGGTGGCCGCCGGGCCGGTGCTCCTGGTCGTGCTCGACGCCGAGGTCGAGGCCGTCCGAATCCGGCGGGGGCGGTCGATGGCGTTCGTGGGTCGTCGTGGTGGCGGTGGCCGCGCTGACACCGACCCCGTCTGCTCGATCACGTGAGCGCCTCTCCTCCTGGGGTGTACCAGGCTCGAGGCCGCACCCGCATCGTCGTTCGTCGAGGAGACCTCGACCATGCCCGATGGGGCCGGTCCGCGCCGCCAGCGTAGCGTCCGACGGTCGACCAGGCGGGGGCGGGGGGCCTCTCCCGCCGTTCCCGGAGGTCATTCGGGGCGAAGGCCCGGCGCTACTCTCGGCCGGTGCCTGCGCCTGCCACCGTCGTGTGAGCGGGTCGGGGTCACGGCCGGCCCGGACGCGCCTGCCTGACTCGCCCTGGTTCCCCACCCTCACCACGGCGTTGGCGGCCCTCACGCTCAGCGTGGTCTTCGTGGTCGCCGCCGAAGGCGACGCCTCCCGGCTGGTGCAGGCCGGCGACGTGTTCACCGACCCCGCCTCGGCGCCGCCCTCGCTGGCGATCGCTCCCGGCACCGAGGGCTTCGACGGCCAGTTCTACTTCCGGATGGCCCATGACCCGTTCTCCGCCGAGGACCGCGTGCTGGGCATCCGCTTCGACACCCCGTCCTTTCGGGCCCAGCGGGTCGTCTATCCGCTCCTGGCCTGGATCTTCAGCGGCGGCGGGCAGGCGCGGTACATCCCGTGGAGCCTGGTCCTGGTCAACGCCGGTGCCCTCACCGCCTGTGCCTGGTTCGGCGCGATGCTGGCCAAGGCCCGGGGCCAGCACGCCGCCTGGGGCCTGTTGGCCGCCGGCTATCCGGGGTTCATCATCACCCTGTCGCTCGACCTGACGGAGATCGTGGCCAGCGCACTGGTCCTGGCCGGCCTCTGGGCTCTCTCACGGCAGCGCTACGTCGTGGCTTCGGCAGCCCTCTCGGTGGCGACCCTCACCCGCGAGACCACGGCGGTGGTGGCCCTCGGGATCCTGGCCGCCGGGCTGATGGCAATGGTCAACGATCGCCGAGACGGCCGCCCTCCATGGCCTTCGTTGGTTCCCGGCGTGGTGGCCATGACGGTCCTGGTGGCCTGGCAGGCCTTGCTGTTCCGGCGCTACGGAACCGTGCCGCTCTCCAGTTCGGGGACCAACAACGTCACGGCGCCGTTCGCCGGCTTCCTCAGCGAGGCGGGTGGGATCTTTCCACCGACCTCGAGCCAGGCCCTGTTCCGGCTGCTCTCGCTCGGTTTCCTTCTGGCCGTCGCGCTCTGGGCCGGGATCTCTCTTCGATCGTCCTCGGCCCCGCTCCACGAGAAGGTGGCCTGGGTGGGAGCCGCCCTCCTGCCGATCTTCCTCAGCGGCGTCGTCTGGGCCGGAGCAACGGGGTTCCTGCGAGCCACCACCGAGTTGTACCTCATGTCGGTGCTAGTGGTGGTGGGGCGCCGGGAGCCGCTGCCGGTGGCCGTCGCACTGCCTGGTGCCGGGATGGCCGGCCTCAGTGTCGTGGCCCAGGCCACGAAGGGAATGTGAAGCCGGTTCCCGACGTGGGGAACGCGCGCTGCGCCGGGCTCGCCGACTGGCCATACTCGCGTCGTGAAACGCACCGCTCTGGCCGTGGTCGCCGTCGTCGTGTTCGTCGGTGGCATCGTGGCTGCCTTCCTCGTCCTCGGCGGTGACGAGACGGCCGCTCCGGTCCCCACCACCACCACCGAGCCGCCACCGTCGACGACGACCACCGCCCCCCCGACCTTCCCGCTGACCGGGTTGCCCGTCGGCGACGCCGCAGTGGCCGATCGCCCGGCGTTGGTCGTGAAGGTGGACAACTCGCCCAAGGCGGCCGGCCGCCAGGCCGGTCTGGCGGTGGCCGACCTGGTGTACGTGGAGGGGGTGGAGGGCGGAGCGACCCGGCTCGCCGTCGTGTTCCACTCCACCGACAGTGACGTGGGGCCGGTGCGCTCGGCCCGCACCTCCGATGTCGACCTCACGGCCAACCTCAACCGACCGCTGTTCGCCTACTCCGGCGGGCAGCAGGGAGTCCTCGACCAGGTCCGGGAGGCGAGCGTCGTGGACCTCGGCTACGACGTCCGCCCCGACGACTACCAGGTGAGGGGCGAGGGTGTCCTGCGCTTCTACGTCGACACCCCGGCCTTCTTCGGTCTGGCCCCCGACGATGCCGGCCCACCCCAGCCGCTGTTCGCCTTCCGTTCCGACGGAGAGGAGGCGACGGCCGACGGCGCCGAGGACAGCGCCGGCGTCCGCCTGTCCTACGGGGGAGAGGCCGACACCCAGGTGCGCTACGAGGTCGTCCCGGAGGGTTGGGTCCGCTTCCAGGCCGACATGCCGTCGGTGGATGCGGCGGGAACGCCCATCGTGCCGACGAACGTGATCGTCCAGTTCACCGAGTACCCCGATTCGGGCTTCGTCGACGTCAACGGTGCCCCTTCCCCTGAAGCAGTGACCGTGGGCGAGGGTGATGCGTGGGTCTTCACCGGGGGCAAGGTGGTCCGAGGACGGTGGTCGCGGCCGGAACCGGGTGCCCCCACCGCCTACACCGACGGGGCCGGCGCACCGATCGAGCTCACTCCGGGGAGAACCTGGATCGAGCTGGCGCCGGTCGATTCGGCCAGCACCCTCTGAGGGCTTCGGCCCTGACCCGGTTGCGTCGGGCAAACTCGGGTCCCGGCGCTACTCTCAGCCGGTGCCTGCCTCCGTCGTCGTCATCGGGACCGGCTACGTCGGTCTGACCACCGGCGCCTACCTGGCCCACCTGGGCCACACCGTCGTCTGCGCCGACGTGGTGGCCGACAAGGTCGCCCGCCTCAGCCGGGGCGAATTGCCCATCCTCGAGGCCGGCCTCGACGAGTTGGTGGCCGAGGGGCTGGCCACCGGGCGCCTCTCGTTCGTACTCGGTGCGGCTGAGGCCGTGGCCGAGGCCCAGGCCGAGTTCATCTTCCTGTGCGTACCCACCCCCCAGGGGGAGGACGGCTCGGCCGACCTGCGCTACGTGCGCCAGGCCGCCGGTGACATCGCCGCCCACCTGGCGCCCGAGAGCGTGGTCATCAACAAGTCGACCGTGCCGGTGGGCTCCACCCGGGTGGTGGAGGAGGCTCTCGGGCGCGACGACGTGTTCGTGGTCTCCAACCCCGAATTCCTCCGCGAGGGCTCGGCGGTCCACGACTGCCTGCATCCCGACCGCATCGTCATCGGCAGCGACGACCAGGCCGCCGCCATGCGGGTGGCCGAGCTGTTCGAGGCCCTGCGGGCGCCGTTGGTCATCACCGACCCGGCGTCGGCCGAGACCATCAAGTACGCCTCCAACGCCTTTCTCGCCACCAAGGTCAGCTTCGTCAACGCCCTGGCCAACGTGTGCGAGGCCGTGGGCGCCGACGTGAGGGAGGTGGTGCTCGGGATGGGCCATGACCCCCGCATCGGCTTCGAGTTCCTCAAGCCCGGCCCTGGCTGGGGGGGTAGCTGCTTCCACCCCGACGAGTCCGTCCTGGCCGAGCGAGAAGGAATCACCAGGTTGCTCACCTTCGGCGCCCTCTTCGCCGAGGTCGAGCGGGTGGGGCCCGACGGATGGGCCGTCCTCTCCTGGGTCCCCGGGGAGATCACCCCTGAGCTGCTCCCGGTCGCCGCCTTCACCGCCCGTCCCTGGGACGAGGATCTCGTGGAGGTCCGCACCAAGATGGGACGACGGGTCACCGTAACTCCCGACCACCCCTTCGTCGTGGGTGACGGCTTCGATCCTGTTCAGGTCGCCGTCCGCACGGGGGCCGAGCTCACCACCGACGACTGGTTGCCGATCGCCCAGAACTTCCCCGTGCTCGTCGACGCACAGCCGAACGCCATCGATCTCTTGGAAACCTGTGGCTTGGAATCGTCCGCCGTCATCGTTCGCCTGGGGCCTGAACAGCGACAGCTGGTCGAGCGACGGGCCGAGCTGCTTCCTGCATCGAGGCGGCGGGACGTGCTGCGCTGCGGGGCCATGCGCCTCAGTGAGTTGCACCAGCTCGGGATCGAGAGCACCGGTGGCGCCTATGGAACGACGACCAATGGCACCTACGTTCCCGATCACCTCATCGTCGATGAACGGTTCTGGCGAGTCATGGGGCTCTTCCTGGCCGAGGGTCATGTCGGCCAGGACGGCGCCAGAAGTCGGGTCTGCTGGTCCTTCCACCGGGACGACGAAGCCGAGCTGGTCGAGGAGGTCGCCTCGTACTGGCGCGACCTCGGGGTCAAGGTCGCCGTGCGGAAGCTGACCACCACGTGCCAGGTGTCGGTCTCCTCTCGCATCCTGGGCCGCTGGTTCCACCAGGCATTGGGAGCGAACTGCCATCGAAAGAAGATCCCGGATCTGGCGTGGACCGCACCGGAGACGCACAAGTGGGAGCTGTTGCGGGGCCTGTGGGACGGTGATGGCTCCTGGTCGCTCATCCGGGGTGGTCCCAGCGTGGTGCTGGAATACGGCACCGTGTCCCGAAGTCTGGCCGACGGTGTGCTCCGCCTCCTCGGCGACCTTCGGATCACGGCTCGCCTGAAGGTCGGTCGAACGACGAAGTCGACCGTGGACACGTATTGGATCTCGATCTCCGGTGCCGATCAGATCGACGAAGCCATCTGGATCCTTCCCCCATTTGAGCGCGCGCAGGTTCGGCGCTCCACCGCCAACCAGGCCAAGCGCATCGCTCCCACGGGCTACCGCCGGTTGAGCAAGCACTCCTCGTGGGTCCGAGTCACGGAGACGAATCGGCGACGGTACCGGGGCCTGGTCCATTCCCTCGAGGTGCCGGGTTCGGAGACGGTGGTCACCACCCATGGCTTGGTGTTGCACAACTGCTTCCCCAAGGACACACGGGCCATGGTCCACATCGCCGAGGGCGCCGGCTACGACTTCGGCCTGTTGCGGGGCGTGATCGCCGTCAACGACGAGCAGTACGAGCGCATGGCCGACAAGGTGGAACGGATGGTGGGCACGTCGCTGGCAGGCTGCGAGGTGGCCACGTGGGGGCTGACCTTCAAGGCTCGCACCGACGACCTGCGGGACTCACCGGCCATCGAGGTGATCCGCCGCCTCCGGGAGCGGGGGGCGGTGGTCCGGGCCTACGACCCCACTGTCGACTCCCACCGGGCTGCGGTGGACCCCCGGCTGGAGGGCGTCGAGGTGGGGGCCGACGCCTACGCCGTGGCCGCCGGCGCCCAGGTCGTGGTGGTGCTCACCGAATGGGACGAGCTGCGCTGGCTCGACTTCGCCAAGGTGGCCGACGCCATGGCCGCGCCCCGCATCGTCGACACCCGCAACCTGCTGGATGCCCCGGCCCTGCGCCGCCTGGGCTTCACCTACGCCGGCCTCGGGCGTGACGGATGAGCGGTCGTCGGGTGGTGGTCACCGGTGGCGCAGGCTTCCTCGGGTCCCACCTGTGCGACGCCCTGGTGGCCAGGGGCGAGGAGGTGGTGGCCATCGACAACTTGTCGACGGGCAAGGTGGCCAACGTCGAGCACCTCTTCGGGACCGAGGGGTTCACCTTCGTGCGCCACGACGTCAGCAACTACGTCTGGGTCCCCGGTCGGGTCGATGCCGTCCTCCACTTCGCCAGCCCGGCATCCCCCCGCGACTACCTGGAGCTGCCCATCCCCACCCTCAAGGTGGGCAGCCTGGGCACCCACAACACCCTCGGCCTGGCCAAGGACAAGGGGGCCCGCTTCCTGCTGGCGTCCACCAGCGAGGTCTACGGCGATCCCCAGGTGCACCCCCAACCCGAGACCTACTGGGGCCACGTCAACCCCGTCGGCCCCCGTGGTGTCTACGACGAGGCCAAGCGCTTTGCCGAGGCCATGGCCATGGCGTATCACCGGGCCCACGGGATCGACGTGCGCATCGCCCGCATCTTCAACACGTTCGGTCCCCGGCTGCGGCCGGGCGACGGGCGGGTGGTGTCGAACTTCCTGATCCAGGCCCTTCGGGGCGAGCCGCTCACCCTCTACGGCGACGGTCGCCAGACCCGGAGCTTCTGCTTCGTCCAAGACGAGGTGCGAGGCCTGCTGGCCCTCCTCGACAGCGACTACGTCGGTCCGGTCAACATCGGCAACCCCGAGGAGCACACCGTGGCCGAGCTGGCCGGGATCATCCTCGAGGTGACCGGATCCTCCTCGCCGCTCGTGTTCGAGGAGCTCCCCGTCGACGACCCCACCCAGCGCCGCCCCGACAGCACCCTGGCCCGCGCCCTGCTGGGCTGGGAGCCCACGGTGGCGCTGCGCGACGGCCTGGCCCGCACCGCCGCGTGGTTGGCGGAAGCCCTCGATCGATGACGCCACACCGATGACGGGAGGACCCGAGACCCCCACCGTCGCCGCCGTCATCGTGAGCTACAACGTCGCCGGCCTGGTGCTCGAGTGCGTGGACAGCCTCCGGGCCGACGGCCTCGAGCAGGTGGTGGTGGTCGACAACGCCTCGGTCGACGGGTCGGCCGCAGCCGTCCGCCGCCACGATCCCGGCGTCGAGGTGATGGCGCTGCCCCGCAACCTGGGCTACGGCGGCGGCGCCAACCGGGGAGTCGACCGCACCTCGAGCAAGTACGTGGCCGTCATGAACCCTGATGTGGTGGTGGAGCCGGGCTCGACCAAGGCCCTGGTCGAGGCCCTGGAGGCTGACCCCGGCCTGGCCGTGGTGGGGCCCCGCGTGGAGACCCCGGACGGCGACCTCTACCCCTCGGCCCGTACCTTCCCGGCCCTGGCCGACGCCGCCGGCCACGCCTTTTTCCACTTCGTGTGGCCGGCCAACCCCTTCAGCCGGCGCTACCGCATGCTCGACTGGGACCACGCTGGTGCGGCCGACGTCGACTGGGTGGCCGGGAACCACTTCCTCGCCCGCCGCCGGGCCTGGGACGAGGTGGGCGGGTTCGACGAGACCTACTTCATGTACATGGAGGACGTCGACCTCTGCTGGCGCCTGCGTCGGGCCGGGTGGCGGACCGGCTACGTGCCGGCGGCGCGGGTGACCCACGCCATCGGCGGCTCCACCGACCAGACCCCCTACCGCATGATCGCCGCCCACCACCGCTCGTTGTTCCGCTACGCGGTTCGGGTCACCTCGGGCCGCCAGCGCCTGGTCCTGCCCGTGGTCGCCGGGGCCCTGGTCCTGCGCACGGTGTTGGCTTGGATCCAGCGGGCGGCGCGGGGCCGGCCCCACGCGGCCTTGTGAGGTCCCTCGACAGCCACCGGCCCGAGGCCGACCGGTAGCATCCCACCCCGATGGGTCGGGCATCGTCCAACAAGCGCATCGCCCGGGCGGCCCGGGCCGCCGGACGCGACACCGAGCCCAAGCAGGCCAGGGCCCTGGCCTGGCCGCTGGCCATGGTGGCGGTGGTGGGCCTCGGCGGTGTGCTCATCTTCTTCTCCGTCGGGGAGCGGGCCGAAGCGTCGGCCCCCCTGCTCGGCGACCACTGGCACGCGGCCTACGGCATCTCGGTGTGCGGCGAGTTCCTGCCCCCCCTGGGTGACGCCCAGCAGGACACCAGCGGCATCCACACCCACAGCGACGGCCTGGTCCACATCCATCCCTTCTCCACCCGTTACACCGGCGACGGGGCCACCCTCGGTGCCTTCGCCGGGCAGGTGGGCCTGACCCTGGAGGACGACCGGCTCGACCTGCCGGGCTCCGGTGAGTTCGCCAATGGGGGCGACTGCGCCGGCGAACCGGCCGAGGTCCAGGTCAAGGTCTGGGACGGGGTGGCCGACGTCGAAGGTCGGCTGCTCGACGCCGACCTGGCCGGCTACGCCCCGCCCGACGGGAGCCTGGTCACCATCGCCTTCGCGCCCGTCGGCGCCGACCTGGCCAAGCCTCCCTCGGCCGGCACGGTGCCCGACGACCTGCCGGGGGCGGCCCCCGTCGGCGGTTCCCCCGCGCCTGGCGCCACCACCCCCAGCACGGCGCCGGCCGAGGGGTCGACCACCAACGGGCCCGAGGGTGCCACCCCGCCGGAGGGCTCCGTCGGGCCGGACGCCACCACCGATCCGCAGGCCCCCGCCACCGACTCCTCGGTTCCCGAAGCCACCAGTACCTCCGGTGCCCCGTAGGGTCGTCCCATGAGAGCCATCGTCCTGGTGGGCGGGCTGGGCACCCGCCTGCGCCCCCTCACCCTGCGCACCCCCAAGCAGATGCTGCCGGTGGCCGGGCGCCCCATGATCGAGTGGGTGGTGGAGCACCTGGCCGCTCACGGCGTGGATGAGGTGGTCCTGTCACTCGGCTACCGACCCGACGCCTTCCAACGGGCCTTTCCCGACGCCACCTGCGCCGGCGTGAGGCTGGTCTACGCAGTAGAACCTGAACCCCTCGACACCGCCGGCGCCATCCGCTTCGCCGCCGACCAGGCGGGGGTGGACGAGCGCTTTCTCGTGGTCAACGGTGACGTGCTCGACGACCTCGATCTGTCCGCCCTGCTGTCCTTCCACGCTCAGGCGCAGGAGGCCCGCGGGACGCTGGCCACCATCGGCCTCACCCCGGTCGAGGACCCCTCCCCCTACGGCGTGGTCGAGACCGACGAAGAGGGCCGGGTCCTGACCTTCGTGGAGAAGCCCGGGACCGGCGAGACCACGTCGTCGGACATCAACGCCGGCTGCTACGTGCTGGAGCCAGAGGTGTTGCAGCGGATCCCCGAGGATGGCCGGGTCAACATCGAACGGGAGACCTTCCCGGCCCTGGTGGCCGAGGGCCTGGTATCGGCCAAGAGCCAGCAGGGGTGGTGGATCGACGTGGGCACGCCTGAGCGCTACCTTCAGGCCTCCCTCGACCTGGTCGACCGGGACCCGAGCTCGAACGGGGCCGGCTCGGTGGCCGACAGCGCCATGGTGGCCACCAGCGCCGTCGTCACCCGCTCGGTCCTCGGGCCGGGCTGCCGGGTGGGACGCAACGCCCGGGTGGAGAACTCCCTGGTGTTCGGCCGGGCCATCATCGGCAACGGCGCCACGGTCAGCGGGTCCATCGTGGGCGCCAGCGGTGGTGGGCGACGCCGCCACGGTGTCGGGCCTGTCGGTACTGGGCAACGAGACCGAGGTGGACGGCGGTGAGTCCGTGGTGGGCGCCATCCTGCCCCCTCCCGACTCCTGGCCCGGCGCCGACGCCGGGTGAGGACCCTCGTCACCGGCGGTGCCGGCTTCATCGGCTCCACCCTGGTCGACCGCCTCCTGGCCGAGGGCCACGCCGTCGACGTGGTCGACGACCTTTCCACCGGCTCACTGTCCAACCTGGCCGACGCCCGGGCCGACCGCAACCACGAGCTCGCCGTGCACCAGGTCGACATCCGCTCCCCCGAGGTGGTCGACCTCCTGGCCCGCCGCCGACCGGAAGTGGTGTTCCACCTGGCCGCTCAGGCCGATGTGCGGGTCTCGGTGGCCCGGCCCGTCTTCGACGCCGAGATCAACGTGATCGGCAGTCTCAACGTGATGGAGGGCGCCCGGGCGGCCGGCGCCCGCAAGGTCGTGTTCGCCTCCAGCGGCGGCACCATCTTCGGCGACCCCGACCCAGCCGACCTGCCCGTGACCGAGGCCCACCCCCAACGCCCGGTGTCGCCCTACGGCGTGGCCAAGAAGGTGGTGGGCGACTACCTCCACGCCTACCGGGTCCTGCACGGTCTGGAGTTCACCGCCCTGGCCCTGGCCAACGTCTACGGGCCCCGCCAGGACCCCCACGGCGAGGCCGGGGTGGTGGCCATCTTCGCCGGCAAGCTCCTGGCCGGTGACGCCTGCACCATCTTCGGCGACGGCCTGCAGACGCGTGACTTCGTCTACGTCGACGACGTGGTCGACGCCTTTGTGCGGGCCGCGGGGCGGGGCAGCGGGGTGCTGTGCAACATCGGCACCGCCACCGAGACGTCGGTGCTCCGCCTCTACGAGGTCATGGCCGCCGCCGCCGGGCGCGCCGACGCCGCTCCGAACTTCGCCCCCGCCCGCCCCGGCGAGCTGGCTCGGTCGGCCCTGGACCCGGCCCGGGCCCGCCTCCACCTGGCCTGGGCCCCCTGGACCACCCTCGAGGACGGGGCCGGGGCCGTCCTGCGTTGGTTCGCCGAACGCACCACCTGACAGACCCCCCGGGTCAGCGGAAGAGGTCCTCGCTCGGGGGCGGACGGTTTCGGCTCGTACCGAGGACTCCCGGAGCCAGGTGGGGTCGAGGCCCCGGACCACGGCCACCGGCACTGACCTGGCCTTGCCCATGACCAGCTCGGCTGCCGATGCCAGCTCGTCGGCCACGGCCACCTCGGTGACTTCGAGGCGACGTCCGTGAGCGTCGACACCTCCCCGGAGGTCGACCACGGCGGCCACGCCGGCACAGCCGATGGCCACGTCGGTGGCCCCCGGCGCCATGGGCGCCCAAAGGTGTCGGAGACCACCACTGCCACCTCCACCCCGAGGCGGGCCCGTAGGCCGTGGCGGATGCGCCGGGCCGAGCGGTCGGGATCGACCGGCAAGAGGGCCGCCCGTCCCCGGGCCAGGTTGGACAGGTCGACGCCGGCGTTGGCGCACACGAAACCGTGCGCCGTCTCGGTGATGAGCAACTCGCTGCGGCGCCGCAGCACCCGCACGGCCTCGCCCTCCACCAGCCGGCGGCGGGCGTCGGCATCGTCGGGGTCGAGGTCGACCACCCTGGCCTCGGCCTTGGACACCACCTTCTGGGTCACCACCACCACGTCGCCGTCGGCCAGCACCAGGCCCCGTACCCCGTCGCAGGCGTCGGCCACCAAGGCGGCGAGCTCGTCGCCGGCCTGCACTTCGGGCAGGCCCTCGACGGGGAGGATCTCCAGGGACCTCACCAGGTCGTGCCTCGGCCCGGACGGCTCGGCCGCGGCACGAGGGTGGTGCGAGCCAGAGCGGCGGCCTCAGGGGGCCGTACATGACCGTGGGGGCGACCACACAGCGCATGCCCGTCGCCTCCACCTCGCCGGCACGGGCGGCATCGGCCTGGTCGACCACCAAGGTCCCCGCCACCGGAGCGTAGAGGCGGGCCACCCCCACCACCGACGACTCGTGGCCCAGCTCGCTCAGCAACCGATCGGCCGGTCCCCGCAGGGCGGCCCCGGCCACGATGGGCGAGACGGCCACCACGTCGTGGCGCCGGGCGGCCAGAGCGTCGGACACGCCTGCGACGGCCAGCACCGGGGCGATGGACACCATCGGGTTCGACGGGGCGATGACCACTCGTTCGGCCGTGGCCAGGGCTCCCAGCACGCCGGGGCCGGGGCGGGCCGCTTCGATCCCGGCGAAGCGGACGCCAGCCACGGCCACGGCGTGGCGGCGAGCCACGAAGTACTCCTGGAAGCCGATCTCGGCCGCCCCTTCGCCGGCCAGGGTGATCCGGGTCTCGACGGGATCCTCCGTCATGGGCAGCAGCGCAGGGGCCACACCCCAGGCCGCGCCCACCTCGGCCGTCACCCGGGCCAGGCCCGCGCCCTCGCCCAGGCGGCCCGTGCGGTAGAGGTGGGTGGCCAGATCGGTGTCGCCCAGGCGGAACCAGGTGCAACCGGCAGCCGAGCCGGCCGGGACCACGTCGGCGAAGCGGGCCAGGGCGTCGACCGCCCGCCACGTCTCGCCGGCCAGGCCCCAGCCCCGCCCGGCGTCGACCGCGCCGGCCAGCGTGTAGGTGAGGGTGTCCAGGTCGGGACACACCCGCAGGCCGTGGAGCCAGACGTCGTCACCGGTGTTGACCACGGCGGTGACCTCCTCGGGCGACACCACCTGGATCAGGCCGGAGAGGAAACGGGCCGCCCCCACCCCTCCGGCGAGGACCGCGATCACGAGCCGGCCGGCGTCCCCTGTGGCCGGCAGTCACATCCGGCAGTCACATCGCTCCGGCGAGGACCCGGCGATAGACCTCCACCTGGTGCAGGGCACAACCCTCCCAGGTGTGGGGGCGGCCACCGACGGCCCGGCCCGGCGGAGCTCTGACAGCTCGGGGCCACCCTCCACCAGCGCCTCGATGGCGGCGGTCAGTCCCGGCTCGTCTCCCGGACGCACCAACAAGGCGGCGTCGCCCACCACCTCCTCCATGGCCGACCCGCTGCTCGTGACCACGGCCGCTCCGCAGGCCAGCGCCTCCAGGGCGGGCAGGCCGAAGCCCTCCTCCAGGGAGGGATAGGCCACGGCCGCAGCCCTGCGGTACAGCGCCGGGAGCACGTTGTCGTCGACGTAGCCGAGCTGCACCACCCGCTCACCCAACCCGGTGGCGGCCACGCTGGCGTCGACTTCGGGCCCACCCCATCCCCGGTGCCCGGCCAGCACCAGCTGGAGGTCGGGATGGGTCGGGGCCAGCCGGGCCACGGCCCGCACCAGGGCAGGCACGTTCTTGCGGGGCTCGAGGGTGCCGGTGAAGGCCACGAAAGGCTGACGGACCCCGAGGTCGGCCAGGCGGTCGTCGTCGTCCTCGTCGCCGGGCCGGAACCGGCGGTGGTCGACGCCGTGGGTGATGACCTCGACCGGGACGGAGGGGGCGAGTACCGCCTGCAGACGGTCGGCGGTGTGCTGGCTGACGCACACCAAGGCGTCGGCCCGTTCGGCGCTGGCCCGGATCATCTTGCGGAAGTAGACGACCTTGGCCCGCTCGTGCCACTCGGGGTGGTCGAAGAAGGTGAGGTCGTGGATGGTCACCACCGTGGGGACGTCGGTCCGCAGCGGCATGGTGTAGTGCGGCCCGTGCCACAGCTCGCCCAGGCGCTGGGCCAGGGCGGGCGCCTGGGTCTGCTCCCACACCAGGCGAACCGGCCGTCGCCCGGGAGCCACCGGGTGCACGTGGGCGCCAGGAGCGGCCTGCTCCCAGCGCCGGCCGTCGCCCACCGCCGCCACCAGCTCGAGGTCGACCTGGTCGTTGGCGGCCAGGGCCTCGACCAGGCGCAACACGTAGATGCCGGCGCCGGCCGGTCGAGCCGGCACGGCCGACACGTCGAGGGCCACCCGGGGACGTGCCCCGCTCACCCGGCGTCTCCTCCCAGGGCGGCGCCGTAGGCCCGGGCGTGGGCCCGGGCACTGGCGGCCCAGGTGAACTCGCCGGCCCGGGCCAGGCCCCCCGCCACCCGCTCGGCTCGATGCTGGTCGTCGACCAGCAACCGGTCGAGGGCGGCGGCCAGGGCCTCGTCGTCGCCCGCCGCCACCACCGTGGCCGCCCCGCCACCCACCTCGACCAGGGCGCCGGCGTCGCTGGTCACCACCGGGCAGCGGCGCGCCATGGCCTCGATCACCGGGAGGCCGAAGCCCTCGTACCGGCTGGGCAGGGCAAGAGCCACGGCGGCACGGTACAAGGCGTCGAGATCGGCGTCATGGGCGGGCCCGAAGGCGACGACCCCGGCGGCCGAGAGGTCGAGCGCCTCTCCCCAACCCCTCGGGCCGGCGAGCACCAGGCTGAGCTCGGGATGGGACCGACGCAGGCGGGCGAACGCCGCCAGCAGGTCGGCCACGCCCTTGCGGGGCTCGAGGGTGCCCACGAACAACACGAACGGTGGACGCACGTCGGGGCGCAATCGTGACGCACCGGCAGGCCCGTTTCGACCTGAGGGCGCCGGAGCGTCGACGCCGTGGGGGATCACGTGCACCCGCTCGGCGTCGAAGCCCTCGGCCACCAGCTCGTCGCGCCCAAAGGCGGTGGGCACCACCGTCACGGCCGCCTCCCGGCGGGCCAGCTCCAGGCCCCGGCGGTGGAACGACACCCCCCGAGGCGTGAGGTGCTCGGGGTGGTGCAGGAACACCAGGTCGTGGATGGTCACCACCAGGGGGCGATCCCCCGCCGGGGCCACGGCCAGGCTGGTGGCGTGCACCAGGTCGGCTCGCACCCGGACCACCGGCCGGCGCAGGCGGTGCCAGGCCTCGTAGCGCAGCGGCCCCCCCGGCCACCCGAGGTCGACGTAGGAGGGCGCCTCGCCGGCAGGTCCGGACGCCAGGCGCTCGGGCACGGGACCGGCGGCAAAGGCCACCGTCTCCACGCCGGCGGCGGGCAGGGCCCGCACCAGGTGCTCCACGTAGCGGCCGATGCCACCGGGGACGCTCTGGTGGAGCTGGCCCACGTGGACCGCAACCCTCACCTCGGCGCCCCGCCCACCCCGAGATGATGACCGCGGCGCCGGTGGCGCGCCCAGGTGGACCGACCGAGCGCGAGGGCGACGGTAGTCTCCGCGCCGTGGACTCCGCCGGCGCCGAGCCCCGTCCGGCGGCGCCGAGGTCGGCCGTACCTCGGGCGGTGTGGTTGTTGACTGCGGTGCACGTGGTGCTCCTGGTCATCTACGGCTTGGTGGTGCCCACCTTCCGGGCACCCGACGAGCTCCTCTACGTCGACCAGATGCGCCGCCTGGCCGGCGCCGACGAGCAGGCCGGTGGAGCATCGGCCGGGGCGGAGGGGTCGGGCGCGGGGACCTCGGACGGGCCGGCGTCAGAAGCGGGGCCGGCCCTGGCCGCCGCCCTCGTCGCCGCCACCGCCTTCTCGCCGGCCTACACCCCAGGAGCACCGCCGGTCGGCCTCGCCGCGGCCGTCCCGCCCGACGACCGTCCCACCTTCGCCGAGCTGGCGGCCGGGTCCGGTCCCGCCGAGGGGGACGGGGCCGCCCCGGACACGGCGCCGGAGGGAGACGGGGCCGCCCCGGACACAGCCGCCGGCGCAGAGGCCAACGCCGTCGCCCGGCGGCCGCCCCTGACCTCGTGGCTGGGGGCCGCCGTCCTCACCGTCGCCGAGGTGGCGCTTCCCGGGTGGCCGTGGTCCTTCGACCGCACTGTCGCCCTCCTCCGCCTGGTCAACATGGCCCTGGTGGCCACCGTCCCGCTCCTGGCCTGGGCCACCGCCCGGTGCCTCCGGTGCCCACCCCGAGCCTCGTTGGCGGCGGCCGCCGCCGTGCTCGCCGTCCCCCAGCTCACCCACGTCGGCTCGGTGGTGGGCGACGACGCCCTGGTGGTGGTCCTGGCTGCACTGGTGTTCCTCCTCGGCGCCCGGGTCGTCACCGGCGACCGCTCCCTGCGCACCGGTGTGCTGGCCGGGGTGGCCTGTGGTCTGGCCCTGCTCGCCTCCGGCAGCGCCCTGGTGCTCGTGCCCTGGATGGTCGGGGCCTACCTCCTGGCGCCTCGTTCCGGACCTACGGCGGGTACGGGCCCGACCCCGGCCGATCGACGCCTGCGCCGGGGACTGCCGGTGATCGTCGTGGCCCTGGCCATGGTCGTCGGGGGGTGGTGGCACCTTGGGCACCTCGTCCGCAACCAAGGCCTGCAGCTGGGTCTCGACCAGCTGCCGAGCGTCGGGCCGGGTGCCGGTACCGGCCTCGCCAGCCGCCTCTTGGCCGACTTCTGGGGGGCGTTCGGGGGCCGAGAGGCGGTCCTGCCCACCGCCGCCGTCCTGATCGCCACCGTGGTGCTGGGTGGGGCACTCGGGGTGGCCCTGGTCCGGGGACGGGTCCGGCCGGTTCGCGTCCGGCTGGCCTTCCTGGTCCTGCCAGCGCTGGCCTCGGCCGTGTTCGCGGTCGTCGCCGCCCTCGGGTCGACGCTGTCCGGGGAAGCGCCCCTGCGCGTGGAGGGACGAGTGGTGCTGGTCGGCCTGATGGGGCTGGTGGTGGTCACCGCCGTGGGCCTCGACCAGCTCCGGTCGACGCCGACGCCCCTTCTTCCGGCCGTGGTGCTGGTGGCTGCCGTGGGGCTGCAGTTCACCGCTCTGGCCGCCATCACCCCGAGGTACTGGGCGGGGGCCTCGTTGGGCGAGCGGGTGCGCACGGTCCTGGCCTTCTCCCCCTGGCCTCCGGCGCTGGTCTTCACGGTTGCGGTGAGCGGACTGGGACTGGTCGTCTGGGCACTGGTCGAGCTCCTGGGCTCCTCGCGCCGGTCCGGCCCCACTCCGGCGCCAGCCGGCGTCGCCGACGCCTGAAGCGGCCGGCCCGCCGAGCGCCAGGCCGGGAAGGGAGCGGTCAGTCGCCCCGCAAGATGGACAGCAGGCGCAGGATCTCGATGTAGAGCCAAACCAGCGTCACCAGAATGGCGAAGGCGGCGAACCACCCGTAGCGTTCGGGCAGACCCCGCCGGGCGCCCTGTTCCACCAGGTCGAAGTCGAGCACGAGGTTGAGCGAGGCCAGGCCGATGGCCACCACCCCCACGAGGATGCCGAGGGGACCCTCCCGCAGGCCGAGGCCGCCGTCGGTGAAGAAGCCGGCCACCAGGTTCACCATGATCAGGGCGAAAAACCCCAGGGTGGCCCCCACCACCATCTTGGTGAACTTGGGCGTGACCCTGATCTTGCCGCTGCGGTACAAGCCGAGCATGACGGCGGTGACCACGGCGGTGCCGGCCACGGCCTGGACCACGATGCCCGGGTAGATGTCGTTGAAGAACTTGCTGATCCCGCCCAGGAAGACGCCCTCGACGGCGGCGTAGGCCAGGATGACCCCGGGGTTGGTCACCTGCTTGAAGGCGATGACCAGGCCGAGCACCAGGCCGACGATGGCCGCCGGGAAGGCCAGCACGCCGAGGTCCAGCACCCAGGTGGCCGCGCCGGTGAGCAGGGCCACACCGAGGAGGATCGCCGTCCGCTCGACCACGCTGTCGACGGTCATGCGCCCGGTCTGCCTGGCGGTCGCACTGGGCGCCCCGAAGGACTCCTCCAGCGGATCCACCGTGGGCGTGCGGTTGGCGGCGCCGGTGAAAGCCGGACTGCGGGTGAGGGCAGGGTTGCTGCTGGAACGCACCGTCATCTCCTCCTCGAGGAGGCGGGCACGGCGCCCGTCTCATTTGCTTCGACCAGCGTACCGGTCCCGGGTTTCACTCGGCCTGGGGTCCGGGGTCCAGGTACATGACCTCCCAGAGGTGGCCGTCGAGGTCCTGGAAGCTCCGGCCGTACATGGACCCCACGTCCATGGGGTCGTTCGACGGCTTCCCACCGGCCGCCAGCGCCTTGTCGGCCATGTCGTCGACCTGCTGCCTGCTACCGGCCGACAGGGCGATGATGGCCTCGGTGTGGGTGGTCGCGTCGGCAATCTGCTTTCCGGTGAACGTCTTGAAGAAGGGCTTGATGAGCAGCATCACAAAGGCGTTCTCGCCGACGACCATGGCGGTGGCGTTCTCGTCGGTGAACTGGGCGTTGAACTCGAAGCCGAGATAGGTGAAGAACTCGACCGACTTGGGGAGATCGCTGACGGGAAGGTTGACGAAGATCTTCCGGGATGTGCTCGTGGGTTTCATGATCCGCCACTACCCGCCGGGCCGACGACCTAGGCGGGCCGCCCCCGAGGAGCCGAGTACCCTTTCGCCGCATGTCCGAGACGGAGATGGCCGCCGCGCCCGAAGGTGGGCCGGATGCGCCGGTCCGGTCCCTTCGCCGGGCCCTGCTCGGTCGGGGCCTAATGGCCGCCGGTGCCCTCGCCTTGGGCCCTCGGTTCCTCGAGTCCCTGGCCACCGGCGCCGCCATCGACGACGCCACCCTCGTGCACGCACCCGCCCGGGTGACGGCCCCGCCCATCATCTCGCGCCAGGAGTGGGGCGCCGACGAATCGCTGCGCACCGGCACTCGCTCGTTCGCTCCTGTCACCAAAGCCATCGTCCACCACACGGCCACCCTCACCGAGGAGCCCGACCCGGGCGCCCGAGTGCGAGCCATCTATCGCTACCACGTCCAGGGGAGCGGCTGGAGCGACATCGGCTACAACTTCCTGATCGACCAGAGCGGGCTGATCTACGAAGGTCGCTGGGCGCGGGACTACGGCTCCGACGAGACCCACGGTGGTGAGGACGAGGACGGCCTGGGCGTCCTCGGCGCCCACGCCTACGGCTTCAATCGGGGCAGCGTGGGCGTGGCCCTCCTGGGCACGTACACCTCCGCCGATGCGACCGCCACCGACGCCGCCCTGGAGGCGCTCACCGCCCTGTTGAGCTGGAAGCTGGGGACCCGAGGCATCGACCCACACGGTTCCTCGGGCTACGCCAAGGCCGACGGCAGCATCGTCCGGTTCCCCAACTTGTGCGGTCACCGAGACGTCCTGACCACGGGCTGCCCCGGTGACGGCCTGGGCCGACGGCTGGCCGAGGTCCGCACCGCCGTGGCCGCCACCATCGCCTCCCGCCCGGTCGAACCCCGGTCGGTCGAACCCCGGTCGGTCGAACCCTCCGCCGGCCAGGAGCAGGGCCGGGAGGCCGACGACCCCGAGAACGAACCGAAGAAGAAGCGCAGAGAGCGCAGGAGAGACCAGGACGACTAGTCGAGGGTGCCGGGCGCCCGATCTCCCGGTGCTGAACCGGCCTTGCAGGGGGCCGAAGACGCGCTGGAGTCAGGAGCGCACGGCGCCCCAACGACGGGCGAAGTCGGAGTAGCGCACGATGCAGCGAAACGCGGCCAGACCGTCGCGCCAGCCGATCCTCTTGCCCTCGGCGTAGGTGCGCCACCCGCCGGCGGCCACCTTGGCCGTGATCTCGGGCTCGATCCCGAAGCG
>JAUJNB010000004.1:55778-62271 GCA_030446545.1 Acidimicrobiales bacterium
TGCGCCACCCGCCGGCGGCCACCTTGGCCGTGATCTCGGGCTCGATCCCGAAGCGGTCCTCCTGCACCTCGATGCTGTCGAGGACCTCCTTGCGGAACGTCTTGTAACAGGTCTCCATGTCGGTCAGGTTGAGGTTGGTAAAGGCGTTGGAGACCAGGGTGAGGAGGCGGTTGCCGGCGTAGTGCCAGAAGTACAGGCCCCGATGGGGCCGGTCGGAGAGGAACCTCGAGCGACGACGGCATCGGCAAGCTACCGATCCGACTCTACCGCCGCCCTTTGCAGGCGGGCCAGACTGGGGAGGATGCCCACCCACGTCGCCCTGCTCCGCGGGATAAACGTCGGCGGCCGCAACCGCGTGGCCATGGCCGACCTCCGGGAGGCCGTGGCTGCCCTCGGGCACACCGACGTGGCCACCTACATCCAGAGCGGCAACGTGGTGTTCACCTCGGCGGGCGGACAGGCCGACACCACCGTGCTCTGCGCCGCACTCGAGCGGGCGTTGGCCGACAACCTGGGCGTGGCGCCGAGGGTGGTGGTCCTGGCCCGTGACGAGCTGGCCCAGGTGGTCGCCGACAACCCCTATCCCGACGAGTCCGACCCCAAGTGCCTGCACATGGTGTTCAGGAACGACGACCTCAGCCCCGACGTGGTCGCCCACGTGGCCCAGGCGGTCGAGCGGGCCCGGGCCAAGGGCAGCCCCGACGAGGCGCAGCTGGTCGGGCGCACCCTCTACCTACGTACGCCGGACGGCCTCGGCCGCAGTGTGCTGGCCGTCGAGCTCGGTCGCGCCGGAGGCGCCCTGTCCACCGGCGCCGGCAGCACCGCCCGCAACTGGACCACGGTGCTGCGACTCTTGGCCCTCTGTGACGCCTGAGGGCGCTGCCACATCGGCCGAAACTGGAAAACCGCAGCCGGACTTCTGGCGCCATACTCCATGTCCTCCCTCCGAATTGGCGCGACGCTGGTCCGCATGCCCAGTGTCCAGGTGAAGGATGTGCCCGAGGACGTCCACGCCACGCTGCGACGGCGGGCCGCCATCGCCGGACAATCGCTGCAGGAGTACCGCTTGGCCCGACTGGTCGAGGACGCTCGCAGTCCGACACTCGATGAGGTCCTGACTCGTGCGGGACACCGGACCGGAGGGGCGGTCAGCTCGGCCGAGGCGGTCGAGGTGGTGCGGGCCGAGCGGGCGTCCCGGTGATCGTGGTCGACGCCAGTGTGCTGGTCGTCTCGCTGGGAGACGACGGCCCGAACGGTCGGCGTGCTCGCGCCCGTCTCGCAGGCGAGCGACTCCTCGCTCCAGAGGTCGTCGACCTCGAGGTACTGTCCGCCTGGCGCTGCCTCTGGTTGGCCGGGAGGCTCGAACGCCAGCGAGTGGATGCGGCGCTGGCTGGCCTCGAGTCCCTTCGCCTCGAACATGTCGCTCATCGGCCCTTGCTCAGGCGTTGCTGGGAGCTGCGAGACGACGCCACGGTCTACGACGCGGCCTACGTGGCCATGGCCGAGCACATGGAGGCGACCCTCGTGACCGCTGATGAGCGTCTCGTAGATACCCCCGGCCCACGCTGCCAGGTCGAGCTGTTGGCCTGAGGAGTCCCGGCGACGAGGGCTGCCACTCCCGGGCGTCTGAGCCACCAGCCGCCAGGCGCCGCCACAGGTCGACCATGCCCGTCGCCGTGCGCTCCCAGCTGAAGGTGGCGGCCCGCACGGAGCCGGCGGCGATGAGGGGGGCCCACTGGGCCTCGTCGCCGACCACCCCGGCCAGGGCCTGGGCCAGGGCGTCGTCGTCGCCCACAGGGACCAGCACGGCGGCGTCGCCGGCCACCTCGGGAATGCCGCCCACCGCGGTGGCCACCACCGGCGTGCCCAGGGCCATGGCCTCGAGCATGGGGAAGCCGAAGCCCTCGTCGCGTGACGGGAACGCCAGGGCCCGGCCCCCCGGCCAGCAGTGACCGGCGCACCGGGTCGTCGACCCAGCCCAGCACCACCACCCGGGTGGCCACGTCGCCGGCCAACCCGGCCAGGGCCGCGTCCACCAGATCGTGGCCCGCGACTACGGATCGGCTGAGCTGCACACACCTGAGGACAACGACGGCCTGGGCGTCCTTGGTGCCCACGCCTTCGGTTTCAACCGGGGCCGCGTAGGCGTGGCCCTGCTGGGCACGTGCTCGCCCGACGGCGCCACCGCGACCGACGACGCGCGGGAAGCGCTCACCCACCTCTTGAGCTGGAAGCTGGGATGCCGGGGTATCAAACCGCACGATGGGTCCGGCTACGCCAAGGCCGACGGAAGCGTGGTCAGGTTGGCCAACCTGTGTGGCCACCGCGACGTGCTGGCTACCGGCTGTCCGGGCGACGGCCTGTATCGGCGGCTGGCCGAGGTCCGCGACGGGAGGCCGCTCGGATCGCGGCAAGTACCGAGGTCACCTTGGGGACGCCTCCCCCTTGAACGTGCCTCCGGCCGCAGAGGCACCGGCCTCCCGCCGGCGGTCTGAGGACGAGAACGAGAACGGCGACGGCGACCGCCGCCGCGAGAAGAGGCGGCGGCGGGATCGTCAGTCCCGCTGACCGGACTCAACGAACGGATGGATCAGCCGCGCTCCGTCGCGGCCCGACGGTACAAGGCAACCATGGCGTCGGTGGCGCGGTCCCAGTCATAGGCTCCCACCTGGCGGTAGCCGGCCTCGACCTGGGCGTGCCGCCGTGCGTCGTCGTCGATCAGCCCGGCCAGGGCCGAGGCCAGCGCGTCGACGTCACCGGGAGCGACCAGCGTGGCCGCCTCACCCAGCACCTCGGGCAGGGCACCCACTCGGGTGGCCACCACCGGCACGCCTACGGCCATCGCCTCGAGGGGCGGAAAGCCGAAGCCTTCGTAGCGCGAGGGATAGGCCAATACGGTGGCGTCGGCCAACAGCCCAGATCGCTGGTGGTGGTCTACCCAGCCCAAGCGCGTGATCTGACGACGGTGGTGGGCGTTGTTCAGGGCCTGATGAAGGGCCTCGACGCCCCAACCGTCGGCGCCGGCGATCACCAGACGGGCGTCGGGGCGCGGTCCGGCTATGGCGTCGAAGGCCCGGACCAACATGGGCAGGTCCTTACGGGGCTCGACGGTGCCGAGCGCCAAGACGTAGGTCTCAGCGCCGACCAATCTCCGGCCATCGCCCTGGTGGCCAGCCGAGACGGGGGGGACACCTGAGTGAATGGCTACCACCCGTTCGGGGTCGGCCCCCAGGTCGGTCACCACCTCATCGGCCACGAAGCGGGAGACAGCGTGGACCCAGCCTCCCCTGGCCAACGTTCGCCGTATGAGAGGGGGCAGGGCGAGACTGGCGACGTCACACAGTTCGGGATGGTGCAGCGAGGTGAGGTCGTGCACCGTCACCACCGTGGCCGCATGCGTGGTGGGCGGCGCCACGAAGTTGGTCCCGTGGACCACATCGACCGGCCCGGTCCACCACTCCAGAGGTGGGCCATCGCTTCGTGTCCATGCCCACCGCAGGGGACGGGCGGCCATGGGGCGGCGACACACCGCCACGCCGGGGGGCACGGCCCCGGCCAAGTGCCGCCGTCCCCGCCAGGTAACGCCGTAAGCCGTCACCGCCACGGCAGGTCGCACGGCTAGGCCTTCGAGCAGGGCGGTGGTGAAGGCGCCAACGCCGGTGCGGGCACCGAGCAAGGCAGTGGCATCGAACGCTACCTTCAGCTGAATGATTTGATCTCCTCGACGGACGCGCCACTCCGGGTGGGGCAGTCTGACAGGTGGGGCGCCTGTATCGAGGTCGTGCCCTGGCCGAGTGCTCTTGGCCCCGACGCCCTGCGGTGTTGGCCTCGCTGACGGGGTCGTCTGATTCGTGGTGGTCACCGCTGGGGGCAATGACCTGTCTACGCACCGCAGCTCGGCTCCTCGTCGGTTCAGGCTACGGAGGCGCCGTCAGCTTGGTGAGTAGTTCGGCATCGGCCACGGCACTGGGCGTGGGCGGATGACTGAACGATCGGTCGAGCTTCAAGAGCGGGTGGGCGAGCAGGAAGTCCCGTCCCTCCAGGCACCGGAGAATTTCCAACTGGATGTACTCGGGAAGGCCGCCAAGATCGCTTCGCGCAACGGGCGGGCAAGACACCAACACGTGACCGCCGCCTGGCAGGTTGTCGACCAAGGGCGACAGGGTGGCTGCAGGCTCGCTCCGGCGGAGGCGTTCCATCGCATCCCTCCAGTCGGCGGCCAGAGGGTCGGCGACGGGACCTGTGGTGGTCGTATAGACCAGTTCACCAGTTAGGTAGTGGGCGAAAAGCGGGACGGCCCCTATGGGAGCGAAGACGACATCGCCGGTCGCCAGCATCGGCGCGGCTTCCTGCGTCCAGCCGGCAACGTTGCTCTTGGCGAAGAGGGGTACCCCCGTGCTGAGCGGAGCGTTGAGTACGGCAACGATGGCCAAGGCCCCAATCGCGCTGGTCCCGGCCCTTGCCAGCGCAGCGCCGATGACCAGCACGACAGCGCCGAGCACGATGCCGAGGTAGCGCCCGTGCCACTGTCCACTGGCGCGCGAGATCGCCCAGCCCGCCCCGACCGCCGTCACGGTAATGACGATGAGGGCGACCGTCAGCAGTGACGAGCCCACCCACGGTCGTCGGGTCAGGACGACGAGGCCAGCTCCGGCCCCGAGCGCCAGGGCGACTGCCGGCACCGGTCCTCCCACCAACCCAATGACGTCGTCGCGAACCAGCTGAAGGGTGGGCGGCAGCGCCCAGCCGATCGCGGTGTGAGAACGCTGGTACAACAGCGTGGGAACCCAGGGAGCAAACAACAGGGCGGCGCCCCCGTAGGCCAGGGCGGCATCAATGGCCAATCGTCGCCGATCATCACTGCCCACGAAGCAGAGCACCAAAGCCGCGCCGGTCCCCAAAGCAAGGAAAAGGCCCCAGTAGTGGGTGTAGAGGGTCATCGCCAGCAAGAGGGCGAACACGGGAACGAGCCGCCGGCGGCGATAGAAGAAGGCGTGGAGGAAGGTGGCGGTGACCAGCACGCACAGCAGCGCCATCAGGGAGTACATCCGGGTCTCGTTGGCGTAAGTGGCGAGGAACGGGCTGGCCGCAGCCAAGATCCCACACATCCAACCGGTCCGGCGGTTGAAGAGGCTCCAGCCTGCCCACACGGTCGCCGGGACAACGGCCAAGGCGAAGAGCAAAGAGAGCGCGTGAGTCGCCGCCTCCGACGATCCGAACACGTCCATCCACAGGTGGAGCAGGACGTGATAGAGCGGTGGTGAGGTGTCCTGGGCCAGGATCTCGGGCAGGCGAGCGATCGAATGCGAGGCCATGCCGATGGAGAGACTCTCGTCGGTCCAGTACCAGGTGTTGCGACCTCTGCTCCAGAAGAGAGCGAGCACGGCCATGAGCACGGCCAAGACGCTGGCGTCGACCTTGGCTTGTCGACGGGGAACAGCGGTGGAGCGAACTGCGATGTCAGGTCCGATCTCGCTCAGGGGTCCTGACCGGGGATCAGGCGCTCGCTCGCCTTCGTCGACTTCTGTTCTCCTGCCTATGGTTTCCAGTTGCTCGCCAGACGTTGTGCGGATCGGAAGGGGGTGGCTCGAGAAAGGGACAAGGCCTAGAGCCCGGGACTCGCAGATGATCCGCTGGCCCGGTAGGCGGTAAGAGGAAGGATACCGTGCAGCGTGGTGCGAGAGAAAAAGGCAGAACGACGGGCTTCGTCGACTGATGTCGGGGCCGGCCCGAGCCACGAGGGCCAAAGGGGCGGTGCGCCTGGCGCCCAGCCATCGAGTTGGCCCGCAGTGCTCGTCGTCGTGTGTGCGTTCGTGTTGTCTCGCCTGGCGGTGGCCGCCGCGGGTGTGCGGTTTGACGCCGGTCCACTGGCCAGCGGGTTCCAGGTGCTCGAGCTGAGTGAACTACGCGCCGACCTCCTCGGGAGCCTGGCCAATCTTCACTCCCAGCCCCCTCTGTTCAACCTTTTCATCGGGCTGGTGCTGCGTCTTCCTCAAGCCTGGGAGGTTCCGGCGTTGCGCCTGGTGTACCTGGGCGTCGGTTTGGGGCTGGCGCTGAGCATCTTTTTCGTCCTCGCCCGCATCGGGGTGAGCCGTGCAGTAGCCGTGGTCCTCACCCTTCTCCTGACCCTGAGTCCCGCCACCATCCTGTTCGAGAACTGGTCGCACTACGACTACTTGGTCGTTCTGTTGCTGTGCCTTTCGGTCCTCGCCCTGCAGCGTTACGAGCAGCGCGATCGACCCCGCGACGCCGCGCTGTTCCTCGGCCTGCTGGCAGTGCTGGTCCTGACCAGGAGCACGTTTCAGTTGCTGTGGTTCCTGGTCTGGGCCGGGGTGTTGGTCCTTCGTCGCCGCCGTGGCGACTGGAAGGTGGTGACGCTCATCGCCATCGTGCCCCTGCTGGCGATCGTGGCCGTTCAGGCCAACACGCTGCGCATCGCCGGGAGCTTCACCTCGAGCACCTCAGGGGGAGTCAGCTTGGCCAAGATGACGAC
>JAUJNB010000004.1:62371-148881 GCA_030446545.1 Acidimicrobiales bacterium
TAGGCCTCGCTACGGAGATGTTCTTTCGACCACCCAGCGACTTTTTCGCCCTGCGCGACAACCGGACGCAGATCGCCGGGTTCAACCGAGTGTACAACCGGGTGATCAACGGAGTCATCGCCGATGGTGACCCGGTCTCGGTTTTCCCCGACGTGGGGCGACAGTACCGCCAGGGACCTCCCCGCACGGCATGGTTCTCCCTGCTCTTCTACCTCGTCGCCCTCATTGGTGGCCCCATCGAGTTGTGGCTGCGGCGCCGTCGCCGAGAGGCCAGGCCGGGCTCACTCGTTCTGGCCTTTCTCTGGTCCAGCGTCGTCTACGTGATTCTCGTCAGCAATCTGTTGGAGGTCGGAGAGAACGATCGATTCCGCCTGTATACAGATCCACTCGTCATGCTCTTGGTGGCGGCCTTGGCCCTGGCTTGGCGATCTCGGCGCCGACAGGCTCAATCGGGCGAGGAACCGGCGACGCCGCCAATCAAGACAGCCACTTGAGGATTCGGATGGCGCCCATCTCGGCGGGCTGGCGGTGGGCGGAGACGTCCCGCCGGTTGTGGATCTCCTCGAAGTCTCGCTCGTAGCTCTTGTAGGCCTCGGCTAGCATCTCCTCATTCGTGAGCGACGGGCACCAGCCGAGCTCATTGGCGATCTTGGAGGTATCGAAGATGAAGTCCTCTGCGATCATGCGCTGCTGGTAGGGACCGAGGGGCGAGACCTTGAGGGCGGCGGCGATCCGCATGGCGGCAAGCGTCGGTGCTTTCGGCAGCGAGGCCACCCGTGCACCCGTCCCCGCGCCATCGATGACGTACCTGTAGACCTCGGCCATCGTCTTGACGTGATCGGAGCCCACGTTGTAACAGGCGGAACCGCTCGAGCCGAGGGCGAGCACGCAGGCCTCAGCGATATCTGGGGCATAAACGAATTGGTAGCGGTTGTCGCCCTTGCCGACGACCCAGACCCTGCGGCCCTCACGTATGAAGTCGAACAGGATGGTGAGGAGCCCCAGGCGGCCAGCATCAACGATGGTCGGGCTACGCAGCACCACCACGTCGAAGTCGCCCCGGTGGCGGGCCAGCACCTTCTCACCTTCCCACTTGGATCGACCATAGATCTCTATGGGTCGAGGTACGTCCTCCTCGGTCACCGGACGCTGGAAGCTCTGCCCCCAAAGACAGTTGGAGGAGATGAAGACGAACTTCGAGACCTGATGGGCGGCGGCGCAGCGAGCCAGTACCTCTGTCCCGTCCACGTTGGAGGTCCAGAGGAAGCCCTCATCTTTCACTGCGTGGGCGAGGATGGCGGCGCAATGAACGACGCCCGAGAAGCGATACTTCGCAAAAAGCCCATCGACGAGCTTCTCATCACGGATGTCACCTCGGATGGACGTGAGCTGCGGATGGGTGAGCAGGTCAGGCTGCAGGTCGATGCTCACGCAATCGAACCCGTCGGCCAGCAGCCGCCGCTTGAGGATGTCGCCGAAGAAGCCGGCGCCGCCGGTGATGAGAACGGTAGCCATGGCACGTGATGCTACCTTGTCCCGGCGCCGAGCCCCCGACCCCGATCCTGCTAACGTGCGCCCTCCGGCTGTGCTCTCCGGTGCCTGCACGCGATACCCATCGTCGACAATGCCCTTTCGCCGCGTCGTCCCGTCGGGTGGTGGAGATGGTAAAGAACCGACTGGTGCTGACTGGGCGAGTCCGCGTAGGCAAGAGCCATTGTTCGTGAGCTGATGGAGCGAGGTGACCAGCGGACGTGACGGACCTGACCGAACCGGCGCAACGAGACCTGTTGTCGAAAGAGCGGACCGCCAACGGAAGCAATGCGAAGGGATCTCCCGCCCAGACCCCTCGGGTGCGGGGCGCACTGGCGAGCCACAGGACCGACGCCACCATCCTGGCTGGACTCGTGGCCGTACTGGCCTTCCTGTGGGGACGCGGCCGGGGCGTCTCGTTCTGGATCGACGAGGGAATCGCCGTGGGCATCTCGTCTCAGCCGCTGGCGGACATCCCCGCCAGCTTGCGACTCGACGGGTCGCCGCCGCTGTACTACTTCTTGCTCCACCTGTGGATGTCGATGTTCGGGTCCTCCGAGGCGGCCACCCACACCTTGTCCCTGCTGTTCGCCTTGGCGGTCGTTCCCGCTGCGCTGTGGGCGGGTTGGAGCCTCTTCGACAGGCGAACGGGCTGGATGTGCGCCGCACTCGCAGCTCTGAACCCCTTCATCGCCTACTACGCCAACGAGACGCGCATGTACAGCCTCGTCACGTTCCTCACCCTCCTGGTCACCGCCACGTTCCTCCACAGCTTTGTCTTCGGCCGCCGAGGCTACCTCCCAGCCTTTGTCGCCGTGCTCACCTTGCTGGTGTACACCCACGGCTGGGGTCTGTTCCTCGGCGTCGCAGCGGCCGCCGCCCTGGTCCCATGCGTGGCTCTGCGACCCGATCGTCGAAGGATCTTGGTCGACGCCACCCTCGCGTTCGGGGCTGTCGGGGTGTTGTACCTACCCTGGGTGCCGACCTTGCTCTATCAGGTGGCCCACGATCCCAACCCCTGGTCCCGGCGCCCCACCCTGACCGGCCTCCGGGACGCAGTGGCTTTCGGGCTGGGTGGGGAGGAGGTGGTGGTGGCTCTCGGCGTGGGCAGCATCGCCGCTTTGGTCGCCATCTTGAAGCGACCGTCGACTCGCACCGCCCTGGCGGTGGCGACCATGCTCATCCTGCCCGTCGTCGTTCTCGCCGGGGGTTGGGCCAGCGCAGTATGGGGATATCGCTACCTGGGGGTGGTCGTCCCGCCGCTGTTGTTGGTCCTCGCCCTCGGTATGGCCAGGGGCGGATCCTTGGGGGTCACGGGCCTTGTCCTCGCGGCGTTCCTCGCCGCTCCCCTGGGTGTCAGGGTGCCGGCCTCCCAGAAGAGCAACGCGCAAGAGGTGGCCCAAGAGGCTGACCAACTCCGACCGGGAGATCTTGTGGTCACGTCAGACTTCAGCCAGATCCCGCTACTGGCCTACTATCTTCCTCCCGACCTTCGCTATGCTGGCGCCCACGGTGCGGTCGACGACGTACAGGTCACCGACTGGCGGGACAGCTTGGAGCGGATGCGCAACAGCCAACCGGACCAGGCTCTCCCACCGATGATCGATGCGTTGGCGGTGGGCGCCAGAGTCTTGCTCATGTGTCCTGATCTGGAAGACACCCCCGATCTGGTGGAGTTCCATCAACTGGTCCAACAGCACTGCATTGACATCCAGGCGCTGCTGCAGCGCGACGACCGGCTGCGATTGGACACGTCGATCGAGGCGCCCGATGGGGTGGAACTGACGCCCTTCAACGGCTGGCTCTTCGTCAAGCGGAGCGCCTGACCCTCCACACCCACGCCGCGGCGGCCGTCAGGTATGGCCTCGCGTCATCCGTCCCCGCACCTTGTCGAGGATCACGCTGACCTCCCCATGGCGCAGGTGGTGGGCCAGCCGGTGGAGGTCGCCTTTCGTTCCCGGTGAGGCGAGCTCCGCCGCCGAGGGAGCGCTCAGACGGGAGCCCTTGGTGTAGGGGTGGACGAGATCGGGGGCTCGGCGCGGACTGCGGCAGAACGAAAGCAGCGGTTGCATGACCGAGGACCAGGTGAGCTCAGAGGCGACGGCGGTGATGGCGCGGCGGCAGTTCGTGGCCAACTCGGCGTCGACCAGCAGACGGAACAAGGCCTCTTCGAGCGCGTCCACATCGCCAGGGGGCACGCTTAGACCTATGCCCCGAGCGTCGGCCAGCTCGGCGAAGCCGTCACCCCGGGTTACGACCATGGGCAAGGACGCCCACAGGTAGTCGAGCAGCCGAGAGCGGAACGAGAAGGCGGTCTCCAGGTGGTCGAGGTGGGTGCTCACCCCGATATCAGCCTCGAGCAGGTAGCGCTGGCGCTGGTTGTAGTCGACCCAGCCCTGGTTGAAGAAAACGTGGGAATCCGTGAGGCCCAACTGGGCGGCCAACTCGATGGCTTGTGCCGCCATCGCCATCGGGGGGACGTCCGGGCTGGGGTGGTTGAGGCCCATGAAGTAGAGGCGCACCTTGGGCAAGCGGTGGCGCAGGCGATCAATCGCTCGAAGAAGGGTCAACGGATCGAGCCAGTTGTAGATACCCCCTCCCCACAGGACCAACAGGTCGTCGGCAGAGATGCCGGGGACGACGCCTCGCAATACGGGGATGCCGGGGACAGGAGGTGCATCTGGCAGGCCGGTGGGAACCACCGCGATGAGCGATCGCATCGTCTCGCCCTCGAGGTAGGTGAGCGGGTTGATCCTTCCCAGCGCGGCCAGGTGGCCTAGCCAGAAGTCGCGCTGCTTGGGGCTGGCACAGACGAAGAAGTCGCCCCGCAGGAGTTGCTCGTTCAGAACTGCGGCGGCCGCCCGCACAGACGCCAGGTGCTGGCGCATCCCGGCGTCTCTGCCCTGCTCGAGCTGCTCGAGGTGGATGGGATCGTAGACATCGACGACGACCACCTTCCCGGAGCGCCGCAGGACCGGGTGGCGTCGCATGACGAAGCCTCGTACCACCATCGCCTCGCACCACTGCTCGAGATCCTCTAAACCCTGCGCGTCGACACGGCATGTTCGAAAGCGGCCATCTTCAAGGGTGCAGAGCCCGGTGGTGGCCAGCACCACTTCGTGCTCGACGGACAGAGCGCCGGCCATGTGCCAGCTCCGGATGGTCGGGCCGGCCATCTGGGGCGTCAGCGGATCCATCACCGGAATCAGGATGCGGCGACGCTCAGTTATGGCTGTCACCCGGCAGCCTCCGGCGGCACGCCGGCACCGCGGCCACGGCCCTGCACAGCCGGCATCGATCCCACCCGGTGGAGTTTGGCACGACCGTCTGTCCAACATGCGATGCGGGAGCGATCGTGCCAAGGTGATCCCGTGTCTGATCAGCCCTACGTCCGTGCCGTGGTGGTGAACCACAACGGTGGCGGAGCCACGATGCGGGCCCTCGAGAGCCTTCGCGCCCTTGATTGGCCGGCCGAAGCACTCGACGTGGTGCTCGTCGACAACGCTTCCACCGATGGCGTGGCCTCGGCCGTGAGGGGCACAACGGGCAACGTGCGGGTCTTGGAGGCTGGCACCAACCTGGGCTTTGGCGGGGGCTGCAACCTCGGCATGGGTGATCTCGCCGGTGTCGACTTCGTCGCCCTGCTCAACCCCGACGCCGTGGTCGAACCCGACTGGCTGTGGCGTCTGGCCGCGGCGCACGCGGCGGATCCGGCCCTGGCCGCCGCCTGCCCCAAGATCCTCTTCGACGTTCCCTTCGTGGAGATCGAGATCAAGAGCCCCACATCCCGTTTCGGGCGGGGAGATCGCCGCCAGCTTGGGGTCCTGATGTCGGGGGCCCGGATGGCGGGTGAGAACGTGAGTCGCCGGCTGCAGTTCGTGCGAGGGTTCTGGGGGCCCGAGCCGTGCTCACGCCAGGGCGCAGCTTCGCAGTGGAGCAAAGACAGCGCCCTCATCCGAGTTCCAACGGGCGGACACCGCAGCGCCGCGTGCGAGCTGTTGTTGTCCGCTCCCGCTTCACGCACGGTGCAGGTCCTTGCCGGAGACGACCGGTCTGTGCTCCAGGTCGGCCCGCAGCCTCGTTGGCACGCGGTCGGTCTGGGGGGGACGCCGGTCGAGGTGATCAACAGCGTTGGCATCTCCGTGCTCGAAGACGGCTACGCCGCCGACCGCGGCTGGCTGGAACAGGACCAGGGCCAGTGGGACGAGCCCCGCCCGGTGGAGGCCTGGAGCGGTGCATCGGTCCTGCTCCGGGCCGAGCACCTGCGCCAGGTGGGCCGCTTCGAAGAGCGCCTTTTCCTCTACTACGAAGACGTGGACCTCTCCTTGCGGGCGGCCAGGGCGGGCTGGCGCCACGTCACGGTCCCCCAGGCGGTCGCCCGCCACGTGCACTCGGCCACGGTGGTGGCGGGATCACCCCTCCACCAGCACTTCAGCGAACGGAATCGGCTGATCGTTTTGGCAACGCACGCACCTAGCCGTTCGGTTATGGCGGCCGTGGTCCG
The DNA here is from genome assembly GCA_030446545.1 of Acidimicrobiales bacterium. Classification (GTDB taxonomy): domain Bacteria; phylum Actinomycetota; class Acidimicrobiia; order Acidimicrobiales; family CADCSY01; genus JADDRA01. The sequence continues at coordinate 68,406 of JAUJNB010000004.1, forward strand.
CTTCCTGCTCGTCACCGCCTCCTATGGCCGACGCGACCTGCTGGCCCCGCTCCGGCGCGGCGTCCGCCCGTGTGGGCGGGTAGCCCGCCTGCGCCTCGGGGCCCTGGCCGGCTTCGTACGCGCCCTTCCCTGGACGATCATGCGACGCCGGCGCCAGGGGACGCCGGCCTCGGCCGGTCGGCCCGAGGGTTGCGCGGGGTAGCCTCCCCCTCGTCATGGCAGCCTTGGGGACGTACGCGCACGTCCGTGACCTAGCCCTCAACCTCACGAGTCGTGAGCTGAAGGGAAAGTACAAGCGCTCGGTGCTCGGCTGGTGCTGGTCGCTGCTCAACCCACTGGCCACGGCCCTCATCTTCACCATGGTCTTCAAGGTGTTTTTCCAAGCCCCGAACCCGTCGGGTGAGCCCAGCGGCCTGTCCAACTTCCCGCTTTGGCTGTTGTGCGGCCTCCTGCCCTGGAACTACCTGGCCAACAGCTTGAACGGGGCCACGGAGAGCCTGGTGGCCAACGCCAACCTCATCAAGAAGGTCTACTTCCCCCGACAGGTCCTCGTGGTTGCCAACGTGGCCTCGTGGATGGTGCCCTTCCTCATCGAGTTCGGCGTCCTGGCGTTGCTCCTGCTGGCCTTCGGCAACTTCGTTCTCCCCTGGCTGCCCGTGGTGCTCGTGCTCATCCTGGTGCAGACGAGCTTCGTCCTCGGCATCGGGCTGATCCTCGGAGCCGTCAACGTCTACTTCCGCGACGTAAAGCACCTCATCGCCATCGTGCTCCAGGCGCTGTTCTACGCCACCCCCATCGTCTACCCGCTTTCTCTGGTGCCTGTGCGAGCCGTCCTGTTCGGGTTGGATCTCCCGGTACGGTCCCTGTACCGACTGAATCCGATGGTGCCCATGGTCGAGGCCTTCCGTGACGTGCTCTACGACCTTCGCCTGCCTCCCTTCGGCGACCTCGTGTACGTGTCGGCTTGGGGCCTGGGTTGCATGGCCCTCGGCCAGCTGGTCTTCAGGCGTCTCGAGCCTCGATTCGCCGAGGAGCTGTGAGGCGCTCGCCCGCCGGCGAGGCGTGCAGCCGGTGAGTGGGCTGGCCGTCTCGGTGAAGGGCGTCTCCAAGCGGTTCCGCCTCTACCACGAGCGCAACCAGTCCCTCAAGGCATCGCTCGTGAGGGGGAGACGGTCCCGCTACGAGGAGCTGTGGGCACTGCGGGACGTCACGCTCGAGGTCCGGGAAGGGACGACCCTCGGCCTCATCGGCAGGAACGGCTCTGGCAAGAGCACCCTGCTCAAGACCATGGCCAGGATCCTTCGCCCCGACACCGGACGGATCGTCGTCGACGGAAGGCTGTCGGCCCTCCTGGAGCTGGGCGCAGGGTTCCATCCTGAGCTCTCCGGACGGGAGAACATCTTCTTGAACGGCTCGATCCTCGGTCTGGGTCGCAAAGAGCTCAAGGCGAAGTTCGACGACATCGTCGCCTTCGCCGAGGTCGAGCCCTTCATCGACACGCCGGTCAAGGACTACTCCTCGGGCATGTACGTCCGTCTCGGGTTCTCCGTGGCCATCAACGTCGATCCCGCCGTGCTGTTGGTGGACGAGGTGCTGGCCGTGGGCGACGAGCAGTTCCAGCGTAAGTGCAGGGAGAAGTTCGCCGACTTGCAGGCCGAGGGTCGCACCGTCGTGATCGTCTCCCATGACCTGGGGGCCGTACGCGACGTGTGCCACGAGGCCGCGCTGCTCGAGGACGGCCGCCTGGAGCAAACCGGGCCCGTGGGCGAGGTGATCGACCATTACCTCGGCCGGGTCCACCATGACCGCCTCGATGATGGCAGCCTCGGCGCCCGCTGGGGGACGGGTGAAGGAGGCATCGAGCGCATCGAGGTGCTCGAATTCGGCGGTGGCCCGGCCGCCCGCCTGCGCACAGGCGACCCCGTGGTGTTCCGACTGCACTTCGACACCACCGAGCCCATTGAACGGCCGGTGTTCACCCTGACGGTGCATACGGCCGGCGGCGTCCACGTCACCGCGCCCAACACTCGCGACGCCGGCCTGGTTCCCGACGAAGTAAAAGGCAGAGGCCACATCGACCTACGGGTCGAGCGGCTCCTGCTCGTTCCCGGGACCTATGACCTCGGTGCGTCCCTGACCGACTACACCGGCGCCTATCAGTACGACGTGCGTCATCGAGCGTTTCGCTTCGAGGTGGTGGCCGGCAGCCCTGCCGAACGCCATGGGGTCATGTCGTTGGGCGGGCGTTGGGAAGGCTTACCACTGGAGCGCTGAGGTGACGTCCTCGGCCAGGCCAGGGCCAAGAATTTCCGTCACCCCACCAGGCGACAGCCATGGCGAGGACGAGTAGAGCGCTGCCCATGAGAGCGAGGACCATCCATGGGAGCCACCCGAGCCGCGGCGCCCACTCAGCCACTTCCAGGAACAGCTTCGGGCCGGCCGTGCCCACCGCCTGGCGCCGGGCGTTCGCGTACCAGGCGACGAACTGCACGCCGGCTACGGCTCCGACGGCCAACCACAGAAGGCCCGTCGTCACCCGCGATCGGGCCCGCGCCCACTGCGAGCGCACGATGTCGGCGGCGAAGAGCGGGACCACCACGGTCAGGGGCATGACGTAGCGTGCCTGCATCCCGAAGCCGGTCGGACGGATCAGACCGGCGGAGACAGCTACGGAGAGCCCGGCGCTGGCTAGGGTGAGCACCGCAAGCACCATGCGCTGGCGGGCGGTGCCCAACACCACTGCGAGCACCACGACAACGGCCAAGCCGACGCTCCAGGCCAGGTACCCCTCAATCGGCAGCTCGGTGTCGAGCCATCCGAAGACCCCGACTTGCTGCCGGTAGATGTCGGGAAGTTCGCCAACGGCGAGAACGATCCCGTCGAGAACCGTGGCGATATCGGTCTCGGGGTGGACCTGATGGGTCAGCTCCCAGCCGAGGCTCACCCCCACGGCCAATCCGATGACGCCGCCGGCTACCAGCGCTCGGCGTCCACCATCCCTCAGGACGGCCACGCTACGCGGAACGCCCAACGCGAGAGGAAGCACCATGGCGCCGAGCACCACCCAGGCCGGACCGAGGGAACGGCTCAAGCTCAGCACCGCCCCGCCCAGCGCCAAGCCCAGCCATGTGGCCGGCGTGGGCGGCGCCCGGCGCGTCAGGCGCAGGAGCGCCGCCAGATAGCACACCCCTCCGGCGACCTCGGCGCCGCTGGCCGACACGGCCGAGGCCAGGAAGATCACCATGGGACTCAGCGCTAGGAGGAGTCCGAGCAAGCTGGCGGTTCCGACTTCGGGCTCCCAGGAGGCCAGCACGGCGAGGGCGAGCAGCACGATGACCAGGGCGGCGCTCACCGCTCGCGCCAACAGCATCGCATCGTCGACATTCGCGGCCAGCCGAGCGGCCCAACCGGGCGCTAAGTACAAATAGGGCTGGTAGGTGCCCACATACGTGGGCTGGACCGATGGCTGTGGCGGGGGTTGACCCGAGCTTCGGCAGGCCGAGGAGACTTCGGTCAGGTGCGCGTTGCAGTCGAGCTCGGGCGGGGCCGACAGCGACGGGGGCACTTCGACCAGGCGGCTCGTCTTCTCCTGCCAGGCCCGCTGCCGGGGCGTCTCCGCCGACAGCCCCTGCGCCTCGTCCTCGAGCCCAGGGGGTGTCGGCGTTCCCACCAGGTCTCCTCCGCCGGCTCCCAGGGCCTTGATGTAGTGGGCGGGTTCGTCAGGGGCGGCCCCAGGCGGGTTCGCCCCCACCCAGGCGGTGATGAGCACGAGGTACGCGAGCACCAGGAGCCAGGGGGCGAGCGGGCGTGTCCGGCCCCGGGGGCGAAGGGCCGCCGGGCTGCTCACAGCGGGCTCAGGAGGCCAGGGCCTCGGAACGCTCGGGGATCCGGAACAACACAGAGTCGAGGAGCAGAAACTTGACCACCCACAGGATCCCGAAGGCGGTGAGGTTGGCCGCGCTCGCCACCAACGTGGTGTCGTTCCACTGCACCGCCACATGCACGGCGACGGTAGAGAAGACCAGCCCAAGCAACGCCAGGGCCCAGAAGGGCAAGATCTCCCGCAGCAGGTGGTTGGGACCTCGCTTGCCCCATACCCAGCGGCGGTTCAGCGTGTAGGAGGGGACCGACCCGATGGTGACAGCAGCTACGTTGGCGAGCGCGGGCGACCAGCCGAGCACCCCAGCGCAGATCACCAGGACCAGTTGGGAAACCGCGACGGCCACCACCGACACCAGCGAATACCGCAGCGCCTTGCGGTCCAACTGAGCACGCGCGTAGTCGACGAGGGGCCGAAGCATCCTGGTGATGCTACTCGATACCACGTCGAGACTGCCGGTCAACCATCTGGGCTCGTTTTCGTACTCGGTTCTCGCCGCCGACTAGGGTCACGGGCAGTCGAACGACAGGAGGAGCAGCTAATGGCGAATGACGTGACGGTTGTCGCTGGAGGGGGAGGCTTCATCGGTGGGCATCTCGTCGCGCGCTTGATCGACGAGGGCCGTCTGGTCAGGGCGGTGGACCGCAAGCCACTCAGCGAGTGGTACCAGGTGCACGCCGGCGTCGACAACCGATCGCTCGATCTGCAGCAGATGGAAGCCTGCCGCGCTGCCGTCGAGGGTGCCACCGAGGTCTACAACCTCGCCGCCGACATGGGTGGCATGGGCTTCATCGAAAATAACAAGGCTTTGTGCATGCTCTCGGTGCTGATCAACACCAACCTCCTACTTGCCAGTCAAGAAGCGGCTACAGACCGCTACTTCTTCTCATCCTCGGCCTGTGTCTATGCCGCCGGGAAGCAGGTGACAACAGATGTGACTGCCCTGAAAGAGGACGATGCCTACCCGGCCATGCCAGAAGACGGTTACGGTTGGGAGAAGCTGTTCAGCGAGCGAATGTGTCGTCACTTTCTCGAAGACTTCAGTCTTACCACCCGGGTGGCGCGCTACCATAACGTGTACGGCGAACACGGCACCTACGACGGTGGGCGCGAAAAGGCGCCGGCGGCGATCTGTCGGAAGGTGATCCAGGCCAAGCTTTCAGGTGATCATGAGATTGACGTCTGGGGCGACGGCGAACAGACTCGAAGCTTTATGTATATCTCAGACTGTATCGACGGTACCTTCAAAATCATGACCAGTGGCATCACCGAGCCGATAAATCTTGGCAGCTCGGAGTTGGTTTCGATCAACCAGCTGGTCGACATCGTTGAGGAGATCGCCGGTATGACGGTGAAACGTAACTACATCCTGGATGCGCCCCTTGGTGTCCGAGGTCGCAACAGCGACAACACGCGTATCTGCGAATATCTTAACTGGGAACCCTCTGTCTCACTGAAAGCCGGCCTCGAGCGTACGTATCGATGGATCCACGATGAGTTGCAGGCATGATGACCACCGCCGCCTAGGGGGGCGTGAGGGCCGCCTCGGGAGCGTTTTGAGGGAACGTGCTCGTCGTCATGCAGGCGCCTTGGTCGTTGCCGCTGCCTTCGTTACCTGCCGCTTGGTGCTGGCAACCGTTGCTCGCGTCCAGTTCGACAACCGGCCACTCAATGACGCAGCCCAGCTACTCGACAGAGGACAACTTCGTGACCACCTGCTGGACAGTTTGCTCCACCTGCACGCGCAGCCTCCGCTGTTCAACCTGTTCATCGGATTAGGCTTACACGCTCCCATCCGCCTGGAGACCCCGCTGTTTCATGCGCTCTATCTGGGGGTGGGTCTCGCGATCGCTCTCTGCCTCTACACCGTCCTGCGACGATCGGCCGTGCCCACGTTTTGGGCAGTCGCACTATCCGTCTTGTTCTGCTGCAGCCCCGGCGTATTCTTATACGAGAGCTGGCTCCACTACGACTACCTGGTCGTGCTTCTTCTTATCCTGGGCGTGGTAGCCCTCCAGCGGTTTCTGCAGGAGCGTCGCCCAGCACAAGCGGCAGGCTTCATCGCCGCTTTGGCCGCAACGGTCCTCACTCGTAGTATCTTCCACTTGGCCTGGCTGCTCCTCTGGGTAGTCTTGGTCATCCTCATGGCTGCCGACCGACGCCGGGTTCTGGCCGCCGTCAGCCTTCCCGTGTTGGTCGTGCTCGGGTTCCAAGTCCAGCGCTTCGCCAGCTTCGGGACCATCGCCTTGAGCAGTGGACTCGGGGTGAGCTTGGCAAAGATTACGGTCTTCCAGCTTCCTCTGGACCAACGGGAGGCCATGGTCGCCAGCGGGGAGCTCTCAGCTGTCTCCTTGGTAGACCCGCTGAGCCCGGCGGCCAACTACTCGGACCTCGTACCTGCGCCCGCACGAACAGGCGTACCTGTGCTCGACGATGATCAGAAGGGCGTCTATGAAAGCCCGCCCACCAATGACGTCTTCCGGGTGAACATGAATAGTAGGGTCTTCATTGCGATCTCCAATAGTTACCTTCGAGACTCTCTCCACATCATCCGCAACCGACCAGAGATATACCTCCAGGGTGTCGCCAAAGCCACCCAGCAGTTCTTCAGGCCCACCAGTGACTTCTTTACTCTTGCCGAGAACCGTGCCCGCGTCGCACCAGTTGAGCGCTTCTTCAACAAGGCGATCCTCGGCGTGGTCTCCGGAGGAGTCGGCGAGATCGCTATTCCTGATGCTCGCGCTCAGTACACGTTGGGATCCACTTCCCGAACCGCTTGGACCGTCGTGGCTGCCTACGGCCTCGCCGCCGTCGCTGGCGCCATCCTTCTGCTGAGATCATTGTTCCGGCGCGACACACCCCTCGAGGTGGTGACCCTCACCGGCTTTCTCTGGTTCACCGTTGGGTACATCTTCTTGGTAAGCAACCTCCTCGAGGTAGGCGAAAACAATCGGTTCCGGCTCTACTCGGACCCCCTGGTCCTCCTCTTGCTGGCCACCGTCGTCATGGCCTGGCGCCGACCAGGTGGGGTATCCGTCGTGGCGGAAGAGAAGTTCTCTCGTCAGAAATGAGAACGGTAACGATTGAACGCAGCAACGGTTCGCTCAGGTAGGAACCGGAATAGCGAATCGGCGCTCTTCGCCACGTCACCGACAATCTGTAGGTTGTTCTCATAGCCACCGTACTCCAGCTTCATGTCAGTTATCGGATCGTGCGGGTTCCGTTCCTGGATCACGGAAGCCTTGCCGAATACCACCTTTGCCCCTTCGCCCTGAAGGTAATAGGCAGCCCATATGTCGTCCATGCGGCCGACGCCGGGGAACAGGAAATAGTTCTCAAGCCAGGAAGAGGTGATGAAGGTGTTCTGGGAGTCAAAAGGAGCAATAGCGGTGGAAGCGATCGGGAAGGACTCGTCCTGGAAGGAGCAGTCGGGAGCAAACTGCATACGACAAATGGCATCTATGTCGGGATCTCCGTTCCAGAAGTCGGCTTGAACGTCCGGCGTCACCACCTGACGGGAGTGCTGGGAGTAGTCGCGCTGAGCCAAAAGCTGAAGCGGGTACCCTCGATGCCACAGATGGGGATAATTGGTGGCGCCGATCGGATCGAAGGCGGGCAGCGACGTGGTGAACAGGTTCACCTCGACGGGCTTGCCTACCATCACCTCCGTACCCCACCCCTCGAGCGGGATGTTGTCGTCATCAACAACCGCAATGATCTCGGCACCCATCTCGTGCGCGAGTAGGAACCCGAAGTTCCGGCGCTGGATGCAGTTCCAGCCGATGAGGTCGGAGAGTTCCTTGTCGATCCGCTCCTGCTCCTCTGGGCCGACATAGGTTCCGTTGTCGAGGTGGTAACCCTCCGGCGTCTTCCGATCACCGATCACGACCAGGTGCCAGTCACCCATCCGGTCGAACATCTCGACTGCCTTGGTCGGAGGATTGATCGTCGTGGTGACGATGACGTTGGTCATCGGACACCTCGTTGCGAGATTCGAAGGAATGAGTTCGGCGGAGCCAAGCGATTGGTCAAGAGGGTGCGGATGTAACGAGCCTGGGTAGAGAGGGAGTTTTGTGATTCTCCGTCGGGACGCGGGGCCCAATACGTCGGTATCTCGACCACCTCGATGCCAAGGCGGAGAGGCTTGAGCACGGTTTCAAGCAGGAACTCGTGGCGACTTCCCTCCCAATCAATCGCCTGGACCAAAGCGGTGGGGAAGAGCCGGTACCCGAAGGTCGCGTCGGTGAGTGGTGTTTGGTACAATAGCGACGTGAGGTGCTGGAAAACCCAGTTGGCAGCCACGCGAACCCGTCCGTAACCGGAGAAACCTCCTCCTTGCGCCCACCGGGAGGCGGTAACCACGACTTGCGGCCGCTGCTTGGCGATGTCGATGAACGCTGGGACCAGGTTGGGATCCGTTTCGAGATCTGTTGCCATCATGATCACATGGCTGGCCGAAGCCAACTCGAACGCCTCTCGCATGGCGCCGCCGAGGAACGGTAGGCGCTGCTGATGAATCTGCACGCGTGGGCCGAACCACGTTGCGAGGTCCTCGCAACGCTTCATCGTCTCGGGCGTGGTCCGGTCACAGACCACGACGAGCACCTGCTCTATGTCGGCATCACTCGTCTTCTTGAGGATGTCAGCGGTCTGGGCGATCGAATCTGTCTCCGTCACCGCCGGCAGGATGACGGTTGCACCGGAGAACCTCTCGGGCAGTTGCATCCGTTCAGCTTCCATCTGTGTGGCGACCTACCTTCGGGCAAGGGAGGAGCCAGCCCTCCGAGTGATGTCGGCCTGAGTGCCGGCGCCGAACCCTAGCTGGACCGGTCCCTGTCGATCCACCTCTGAGGGCCCAGACCGTGGCCTTCCCAGCGGCTGCCATCTTTACCTCTGGGTCGTGAACTGGTCGACACAACTGACGACGCGCATGACCCTTCTGGAAGTGCTCTGACCGACTTGTACGCATCGCGCCGGCCTGGGTACCGGCGCAGTCGGAGATTGGGTGCTCATCGTTGGATTCGCCCGCGTAGAACGCCGCTCATGGTGGCCGAACGAGCCCGGAAGCAGTGGGTTGCGCGACGAGCGGCATCATCGCCCATGAGGTAGTCGGAGGGAGAGCGAGGTCCCGAGGGGTCGTTTGACGTTCGTACTGCAGATCCGTACGAGGCGGTCGAAGGACTCTTCCCAGGGCGGGAGGAGGGGTAGGCCCATGAGCCGCAGGGCGGCGTTGTCGAGCACCGAGTTGGCCGGACGGGCGGCGGGGCGGGGCGGGACGAGGTCGGCGGTGGCGACCGGTCGCACCCGGGCGGGGTCGAGACCGGCCGAGGACATCACGGTGCGAGCGACGTCGAACCAGCTCGCCGACCCGTGGTTGGTCACGTGGAAGGTCCCGGGCAGGCGATCAGCGACCAGGCGGACGACGGAGCCGGCCAGGTCACAGGCCGCCGTGGGCGAACCCCGCTGGTCGTCTACGAAGGCCAGCTCGTCGTGTTCGCCGGCCAGGCGCAGCACCGTCTTGACCAGATTGGGACCGGAACGCCCACACAGCCACGACGTGCGCACCAGGGTGGCCTCCGGGTCGAGCTCGGCCTCGCCGCCCAGCTTGGAACGCCCGTAGACCGAGTGGGGGTTGGGTGCGTCCCACTCCACGTAGGGCTCGGTCTTGGTGCCGTCGAACACGTAGTCGGTCGAGATGTGGCAGACGCGGGCCCCCACCAGCCGGGCGCCCTCGGCCAGGTGGCGCACGCCGAGAGCGTTGACCCGCCAGGCCCGGTCGGGATCGTCCTCGCAGGCGTCGACCGCGGTCCAGGCGGCGGCGTTGACCACGACCTCTGGTGAGACGCCGTCGAGGGCCTGGAGCACGGCCTGGCGGTCGCCCACGTCGAGGCGCCGGCGGTCGGCGGCCACCACCTCGTGGCCGGCGGCGGTGAAAGCGTGGACCAGCTCCCGGCCGAGCTGGCCTCCGGCCCCGCTCACCAAGACCCGCATCAGCGGCCCCGGGTCAGGGGCTCCCACCACCACCGGTTGTCGCGGTACCAGCTCACGGTGGCGGCCAGAGCTTCGTCCAGCGAGTAGCGGGGAGCCCAGCCCAGCTCCCGCACCTTGGTGCTGTCGAGGGAGTAGCGACGGTCGTGTCCCAGCCGGTCGGCCACCGGCTCGATGAAGGACCGGTCCCGCCCGCACAGGGCCAGCAGCCTCATCGTCAGGTCCCGGTTGGTGATCTCCTGTCCCGCCCCCACGTTGTAGATCTGACCCACTTGGCCCCGGCGCAGCACCAGATCGAGGGCGGCGCAGTTGTCGTCCACGTGACACCAGTCGCGAACGTTGCCGCCGTCGCCGTAGAGGGGAACCCGCCGACCGTCGAGCAGGTTGGTCACGAACAGCGGGACCACCTTCTCGGGAAACTGGTAGGGGCCGACGTTGTTGGACGAGCGGGTGATGACCACGGGCAGCCCGTAGGTGTGGGCGTAGGACAGGGCGATGAGATCGGAGCCGGCCTTGGACGCCGAGTAGGGCGAGCGGGGGGCGAGGGGGTCGGACTCGGTGAAGGACCCCTTGACGATGGAGCCGTAGACCTCGTCGGTGGAGACGTGCAACACACGGGAGACCTCGAGGTGACGGGCCACGTCGCACACGACGTTGGTGCCCCCGCAGTTGGTGCGCATGAACTCGTCGGGGCTGGCGATGGAGCGGTCGACGTGGCTCTCGGCGGCGAGGTGCACCACGGCATCGTGGCCGGCCATGGCCTCGGTCACCGCCGGGCGGTCGCAGACGTCGCCCTTGACGAAGCGGTAGCGGGGATCGTCGTCGAGACCGGCCAGGTTGGCCGGGTTGCCGGCGTAGGTGAGGGCGTCGTAGACGGTGACGTGGTCGTCGCGCTGGGCCAGGACGTGGCGGACGAAGTTGGACCCGATGAACCCGGCCCCCCCGGTGACGAGCACCCTCACGGGCGCAGGCCGGCGTGGGGCCGCCGCTCGGGGGAAAGCTCGGCCCGAGCGGGGTTGGACTGGTCCCGAGCCGACAGGACCGGGTTGCCCAGGCCCCAGTCGGCGGCGATGTCGGGGTCGTCCCAGGCCACCCCCAGCTCGTCGGCCGGGTTGTAGTAGCGGTCCACCAGGTAGGTGATGGTGACGTCGGTCAGAGCGGCGAAGCCGTGAGCCACACCGGGGGGGATGAACACGCCGCGGTGGTCGGGTGGGGCGCCCGGAGCGGCACCGAGGTCGATGGTGAGGGTGGCCCCGTCGGTGGGTGAACCCTGCCGCAGGTCGTGCAGGACCACCCGGGCCAGACCGTCGGGGACGTACCAGTAGTCGGCCTGGTGGAGGTGGAAGTGCAACCCCACCACCGAGCCCGACCGACGATCACCCCGGTTGGCCTGGACCATCTCCAAACCGCCCGGGAACCACGCCCGGCGATAGGTCTCCACGAACATGCCCCGGTCGTCGGTGTGCACGCTCGGCTCCACCACCCACACCCCGGCGATGACCTCCGACGGTGTCAGCGTGGCCACGGCGCCATTCTGGCCGCCTGGCGCCCCCTCGCGCTCGGTCGGGCTCGGGGCCGGGCCGACGCTGGCCAGCCGGCGTCGAGCGGGTGGCGCCACCTGAGGCCGGGAGGACCGTCTCCTTTGCCGAAGCGACGTCAGGCACGCTCGGCCGTGGCCACACGGGGTCACGGCCGGTTCCGGACCAAGAGATCGGCGTGCACTCCGTGGGCGTCGATGCGGTCGACGATCCGGAACCCGTTCCCGAGGAGACGCTGCTCGGGCCGGTACTCATGCGCTTGCACCTCGGGCGGCGTGTCGCTCGCCGGAGTGTCGGTCGCCAGGTACCAGATTCGGGACCGCCCTTCGGCGAACGGCACGGCCTGTCCCTCGTCGTAGCCGTCCTCGAAGAACTCGGCGGGCATGATCAGCACGTCGGGATCCCGGGAGCGCACCGTGAATCCCGGGGCGTAGAGAGAACTGAGCACGACCTCTGTCTCGACGTCGGCGTACAGCGCGAACGGGAACCGGCTGAAGGCGCCTACCACGATGGCGTCGCCGGGCGCCATGCGGGCACCCACGGCTGCCGCAAGCGGCGCCATGTCGGCCGCCGGGTAGGGGTTGGCCTCCACACGGGCCCGGAGGATGGTGCCGGCGCCGAGGACCACGACCACGACGAGGGTGGCGCCGGCGAAGCGATCAGGGACGCGCGTCGTGTCGAGGAGCTTCTGGCTGGCCATGGCGGCCAGGAGCGCGATGCACGGGTACAGGTAGATGTCGATGCGGCCCCCACCGAACGGAGCTCGCTGGACCAAAGCCAGCCCGAGAGCCACCACCACAGGCGCCATGACCAGGATGCCGACGTGCGAGCGGTACCAGAGTGCCCCCAGCGAGAGCACGATCAGGACAAGGGCGGCGATCGCCTCGGTGGTGGGTAGCACGCCGGCGGCAAAGCTCCCGAATACCGACCAGGTCGTCCTCACCAGCTCGGCGGGCGTCGAGGCGTAGATGAAGTTCTCGGCCCAGGAGGCGTGCAGCGAGGGCGGGACGTTGCCCAACACGATGGTGGCGTAGACGCCGACCAGACCAAGGTAGGTGAGAGGAAGCGTGGCGCCGCGGCGCCGGGCCCGACCTTCGCCCCGGCGCACGCTGCTCACCGCACACCAGGCCACGGCGCCAGCCGATACCGCCAACGTGGAGGCGGAGAACAAGGCGGCCATGAGCGAGACGGCCAGGAGGGCGCCCCAACGTCTCCGGGAGGTCGGGCGCTCGACCACGGCCAAGGCGGCAGCCATGATGCACAGCGCGCTGAGCGCGTCGAACTGGTAGGGCTTGACCCGGGTGGCGTAGAGGATGTTGACGGGTGAGAGTACGAGCAGCCCACCCGCCACCCCGGCCGCCACCCGCCCACAGCCCAGCCTCCTGGCCAGGAGGAAGGTACCGACGATGGTCAGCACCGCGGCGACCAGCGTCGGTGCCTGCGCCCACAGTGTCGCCCCACTGAAGCTCAGCCAGAAGCGAAGGAACAGTTCGAATCCCGGCGTGGTGATGCCCATGCGGAGGGCGTCGAGAAGCCCGGCCTCCGTCGCCAGGGCCGGCCAGGCGTCGTCCCGGTACAAGCCGAGTCTGGTGAGCCCCGGCACGCGGAGCCACAGCGCCACCACGACGAGGAAGGTGACGCCGGGCAGGTCCCACCACGTGAGCAGGCTCCCCCAGCGGGGCCGGTGGACCTCGGCCTCCCTCTGCCGCTCGCTCGGCGATCGTCGTCCTGGTTCGCCTCCGGAGGGGACTGTCGGTTCCTTGCTCGTAGAGAGCCTGTTCGGGCCAGAGGACGGCAAGCGCATCAGCCTACGGGAGCGCCGCGGTAGGGAAATGAGGCACCGGCGGACGATCGCCGTCGGCAACCGGCGCTCACCGAAGGGTGTGGGTGGGTGGGCCCGAACCGGATGACGCAACGGGAGGACACGACAGCTGGTCAGTCCCTCGGCCACACTGCGGAGATGCCCCGAGCCCTCATCACCGGGATCACCGGACAGGACGGCCAGTACCTGGCCGAGCTGCTCCACGAGAAGGGCTACGAGGTGTTCGGCCTGGTGAAGGGACAGAACAATCCCCGAACCGTGCTCCTGCAGGAGGAGTTCCCCTTCGTGGAGGTGGTGGGCGGGGACCTGGCCGACCTGGCCTCCCTGGTGGCGGCCATGGAGTACACCCAGCCCGACGAGGTCTACAACCTGGGCGCCATCTCCTTCGTGGCTCTGTCCTTCCGCCAGGCCGAGCTCACCGCCAACGTCACCGGCCTGGGTGTGTTGCGCATGCTCGAGGCCATCCGCATGGTGGGCGGGACCGACAACCCCATCCGCTTCTACCAGGCCTCGTCGAGCGAGATGTTCGGCAAGGTCCGCCAGACCCCTCAGAACGAGGAGACGCCGTTCTACCCCCGTAGCCCCTACGGCGTGGCCAAGGTCTTCGGCCACGACATCACCGTCAACTACCGCGACTCCTACCACCTCTTCGCCTGTAGCGGCATCTTGTTCAACCACGAGGGACCGCGTCGGGGTCTGGAGTTCGTCACCCGCAAGATCACCAACGCGGTGGCCCGCATCAAGCTGGGCCTGCAACCGGAACTGGCCCTGGGCAACCTCGAACCGCAGCGCGACTGGGGCTTCGCCGGCGACTACGTGCAGGCCATGTGGCTGATGCTGCAACAGGACGAGCCCGAGGACTTCGTGGTGGCCACGGGCGAGACCCACTCGGTGCGCGAGTTCGTCGACCTGTCGTTCCGGGCCGCCGGCATCGACGACTGGGGCCGCTACGTGCGCCAGGACGAGCGCTTCATGCGCCCGGCGGAGGTCGACCTCCTGGTGGGCGACGCCCGCAAGGCCGAGCGCCTCCTCGGCTGGACCCCGACCATGACCTTCCCCGAGCTGGTGGAGACCATGGTGGCCCATGATCTCGAGTTGGAGCAGCGCAAGGAGCGCAACCGCCGCCGCTGAGCGAGGCCGCCCGCCCGCCCCGGCGCCCGACGACCGATCGTTCAGGCCGGGACGGCGGTTCGCCCCAGGAAGTTGCGCAGCAGGTCGTGGCCCGAGCCGGTGAGGATCGATTCGGGGTGGAACTGGACGCCCTCGACGTCGAGGTCGCGGTGGCGCAGGCCCATCACGACGCCGTCGTCGGTCTCGGCACTCACCTCCAACACCTCGGGCAGCCCGTCCCGCTCGACCACCAGGGAGTGGTAGCGGGTGGCTTCGAAGGGGCTGGGCACCCCGGCGAAGACGCCTCGACCGTCGTGGTGGACCATCGAGGTACGGCCGTGCACGACTTGGGGGGCCCGCGCCACCCGACCCCCGTAGAGGGCGCCGATGCACTGATGGCCCAGGCACACACCGAGCACCGGGACCCGTCCGGCCAGGTGGCGGATGACGTCGTTGGAGATGCCGGCGTCGTCGGGCCCACCGGGCCCGGGAGAGACGAGCACGGCGTCGGGCGCCAGCTCGTCGATCTGGTCGAGGTCGATGGCGTCGTGGCGATGGACCAGCGGGGTGGCCCCGAGCCCCCCCAGGTACTGGGCCAGGTTGTAGACGAAGGAGTCGTAGTTGTCCACGACCAGCACCCGGGCGCCCATGGCACGAGGGTAGCCACGGCGTCGGTGGCCGGGAACCGATGTCAGCCGGCGACCGTCCCGGTGTCGGTCTCGGCCAGGAGGTGGGCGGCCTTCTCGACCGCTCGCCGGGCCCGGGTGAGGCGCTTCTCGTCGACGGGGAGCTCGGTCCCTCCGGCGTCGATGGACTCGCGCAGGCGCAGGATGGCCAGGTCGGCCAGCTCTTCGGCGATGCCCTCGAGTCGTCCCCGGATCTCGTCGAACTCGCCAGCCATGGCCGCGCATCGTACCCTCCGGCTGGTGGGCGGCCGGGCGACTCCCCCACCCGGCCGTCCTATCCTGGCCGCCATGGCCAAACGGGCACCAGGCAGACCGACCGGCTCGTCCGGACGCACCACGCCCAAGGGCACCAACGACAAGGCCACGCTGGCCAAGGGCCGACCCACCAAGGAGAAGGTGCCACCCAGCTCGGGCCGCTACACCCCGCCCATCCCCCGGGAGCAGAAGGTCAGCCCCCGCTGGGTTCCCGCCCTGATGTTCTTCTTCCTCCTCGGCGGGGCGGCGGTGATCCTGCTCAACTACCTGGGCCTGCTCCCCGGAGCCGCCGACGACCGCTACCTCCTGGTCGGCCTGGCCCTCATCACCGGGGGGTTCATCACCGCCACCCGCTACCACTGAGCCGACGGAACGGTCGCGTACTTACAGCGCTGTCATTCTCCCCAGGTTTCTCCACACGCTGTGGACAACCGGCTCTCACTCGGCCGGGACCACCAGCTCCATCTCGTCCATGCAGTGGCGTGGGGCCACCGGGTCCTCCGACATCGCCGAACGGACCCGTAGCTCCATGCCGCACAGCGGGCAGCGGTACGTGAGGCTCACCCGGCGCATCTCTCCGGGTGGTGGTGGTTCGGGAGCGGGACGGGCGAAGGAGCCGAGCACGGCGAAGCCCACCTTGAAGATCAGGTAGGCGGCCACCACGGCCAGCACCACGTTGAGCACGGACCCCATAGGTGTCGCCCAGCCTACGAGCCCGTCCCCGGAGCCGGCGTGGCCGGTCACGGGTTCAGCCCTCGGCGGCCTGGTCCCCCTCCTCCGCCTTGGAGCCCTTCGACGTCGACGTCGAGGCCTTGGCCCGCTCTTGGCGGGCGGCGGCCACGCTGGCCTCCAGCGCCGCCATCAAGTCGACCACCTTGCCGTCGTCCTCGGCGGCCCGCTCGGTGACGATCTCGTCACCCTCGGCCTTGCGGGCGATGAGCTCGAGCACCCGCTCCCGGTAGGTGTCGTGGTAGCGCTCGGGCTCCCAGTCGCTGCTCAGCGACTCGATGAGCTGGCCGGCGATGCGCAGCTCCCGCTCACCGAGCTCGACGTCGTCGCCCGGCAGGTCGTCGATGTCCTGGGCCGGGTCGCGCACCTCGTCGGCGAAGAACATGGTCTCGAGCACCAACGCGCCCCGGGCCGGGCGCACGGCGGCGAGGTACTGCTTGGTCCGTAGCACGAAGCGGGCGATGGCCACCTTGTTGGCGTCCTCCATGGCCTGGCGCAGCAGTGCGTAGGACTTGTCGGCGCCCGCCCCCTTGGCCGGGGCCAGGTAGTAGGTCTTCTCGAAGTAGACCGGGTCGATCTCGTCGAGGTCGACGAAGTCCTCGATCTCGATGGTGTGGGACCGACCGGGGTCGACCGACTCCAACTCGTCCGGCGTGACCAGGACGTGGCGGCCCTTGTCGATCTCGTAGCCCTTGACGATGTCGTCGAAGCCCACCTCCTCGCCCGACTCCTCGGCCACCCGCCGGTAACGGATGCGCTGGCCCGTCCCCTCCTGGAACTGATGGAAGCTCACGTCCTTGGCCTCGGTGGCACTGAACAGCTTCACCGGCACGTTCACCAGCCCGAAGCTGATCGCCCCGCTCCAGATCGCTCTCGCCATGACCTCCCCTTACCCGCTCCGTCCGCCTAGATGTTCGGCCAGGAACCGCTCCATGGCCCGGTAGAGATCGAGGCGGTTCTCGGGGTTGGAGAAGCCGTGCCCCTCGTCGTCTTTCAACAGGTACTCGACCTCCACCCCCCGCTCGCGCAGGGCAGCCACGATCTGGTCGGCCTCCTGCTTGGTCACCCGGGGGTCGTTGGCCCCCTGGACCACGAGCAACGGCGTGCGGATGGCGTCGACCTTCGACAGGGGCGATCGGGCCCACAGGTCGGCCACCACCTCCTCGTTGGGCTCCTCCTCGGTGCCGGGATCGCCCACGAAGCGGAACCACGAGCCCTGCAGGAAGGGCCGCCAGTAGGGCGGGAAGGAGCGCACCAGGGTGACCAGGCTCGAGGGGCCCACGTAGTCGATGGCGGCAGCGAAAACGTCGGGCGTGAAGGTGACCCCGACCAGGGTGGCGTAGCCGCCGTAGGAGCCGCCGTAGATGGCCAGACGGGCGCGGTCGGCGATGCCGGCCTCGACTGCCCACTCGACGGCATCGAGGAGGTCGTCGTGCATCCTCCCGGCGAACTCGTGCTCGGCCGCGTGCATGAACGCCTTGCCGAAGCCGGTGGAGCCCCGGTAGTTGACCTGGAGCACGGCGTAGCCCCGGTTGGCCAGGAACTGGGCCTCGGGGTGATAGCCCCAGGTGTCGCGGGCCCAGGGGCCGCCGTGGACCACCAGCACCAGGGGAAGTCCTTCGGGCTCCACGCCGAGGGGAAGGGTCAGGCAGCAGTGCAGGGTGAAACCGTCACGCGAGGCGATGGCAGAGGTCTGCATGGGAGCGAGGCTGGCCGGGTCGAGCCAGGGCCGGGGCCGGAAGAGGAACCGGGCTCCGCCGCCGACGGAATCGCCTCCCTCGTCGCCGGCCAGGAAGGGGGCGTCGAGGAGGAAGGTGGCACCCGGCTCGCGGTCGTCGTCGAAGGACACCACCCAGGTCTCCTCGTCGTCGTCCATGGACACCCCGGCCACGTCGCCGTGGTGCAGCTCGGCCGCCCGGTGCCACTTCTGCTCGAAGCCGTCGTCGAAGAAGGCCACCTCCAGACGGTCGACCATGTGCACCACGGCCAGCAGCTCACCGGTGCGACCGCGCAGGATGGGCCCGCCCAGGTCGACCTCGGGGTGGGCGTGGACCTCGGTCTCCTCGCCCGTGGCCAGGTCGAGGCGCACCAGGCGGGTGAGATCACGGCCCCGGGCCGAGCCCACCCACAGGGCGTCGCCCTCGGGGGTGAAGCCGTAGACATTGCCGCCGTCCTCGTTGGCGTAGACGGCGAGGGGGCGGAACTCCTCGTCCTCCCGGGTGCGCACCAGGATCTCGGTGTCGCCGGCGGGCGTCTGGGCCGAGGCGCCCAGGAGCCGCCCGGCGTTGTCGGTGTGCCAGCCGGCGATGTTGCCCGGGTTCTCGGCGACCAGGTCGAGGGCCCCGGTGGCGAGGTCGAGGCGGTGGACGTCGAAGCACTGGGGGTTGCGGCGGTTCATGGAGATCAAAACGTGGGTGGGGTCGTCGTAGGGCACGTCGACGATGCCGGCCCGCACGTCGTCGAAGGGGGTGAGGTCGACCGAGGGGTCGCCGGGGCGGGACAGGTCGGCCGCGTAGACGTGGAAGTTCTCGTTGCCCCCCTGGTCCTGGGTGTAGAGGATGCGCGAGGAGTCCCGGCTCCAGGAGTGGCCGCGGATGCCCCGGACGTGGTCGTGGGTCACGCACACGTCGTCGTCGGCCCCCACCGTGCGCACCCACACGTTGAGGCGGCCCTCCTCGGGGGCGAGGTAGGACAGGCGGGTGCCATCGGGGCTGATCTTGGCGCCGGACCTCTCGGGGTTGTCGAAGAAGTGCTCGAGGGGGATCAGTGGAGGCAGGGCCACGGAGAGAGCTCCAGGGGTCAGGGGGTGAGCAGCGCTTCGAGACTACGGAAGAACTGCGAGCGGGGCATGGCCCGGCAGCCGGTGGCCGCCGCCTCCTCCAGGGTGGTCCGCTCCACGTGGGAGCCGAAGCCGAGGACCAGGGCGCCGGTGGCCACCAGGGCCGGCAGCACGTCGAGCACCCCGGGCCGGCCCAGGTCGACCACCACCACGTCGTCGCCCGTGACGGTGGGGACCAGATCGGCCGGTCGCGTGACGAACGTGGCCGGCGCCGCCGCCGACACCTTGGAGCGGTCCATCAGGTCGGGGACGTAGGCGAGGACGGTCACGGCGCCCGGCCGTGGCGGCCCAGGTGGGCGTGGGCCTTGGACGCGCCCCAGGCCAGGCCCAGGTCATGGAGCGAGACGTCGACGTCGGCGAAGGTGCGAGGGACCAGGGCGTAATCGTCGTCGGGGAAGTGGGCCTCGTCGTAGGCGTCGCGCACCACGGGTGGGACCCCGGCCCGACGCAGGACCTCAGTGGGAAAGCGAACCGCGCCTCGCAGGACGGACAGGGGGTTGGTCCACTGCTCGTCGACGTCGGCCGCCAACAGCCGGCGTAGCTCGCAGCCGACCTCCTCCGACGCCCGCTGGCCGGCCGCCGCCCCCTGGGCCAGTGCGGCCGGATCGGCCGAACCGGACCAGTCGAGGAGACGCCGTCGAACCGACCGCTCCACCCAGGCCGGAAGGACGCGCTCCACCGCGGCGGCCAGGCGCTCGGAGATGTCGTCCACCGCTGCCATGCTTGCCCACATGAGGCCTCGACGCATCTCTCCGTCGCCCGGCCAGGAGTCGGTGTGGGACTACCCCCGTCCTCCCGCCGTGGAGCCGGTGACCCGACGGGTGCGGGTGGTGCTGGCCGGCGTCACCGTCGCCGACTCGACCGCGGCGCTGCGGGTGCTCGAGACCAGCCATCCGCCCAACTACTACCTGCCGCCCGGCGACGTGGACCACGAGCTCGTCCAGGCCACGGCCCGCCGGTCGTTCTGCGAGTTCAAGGGGCTGGCCCACTACTGGACGGTGTCCGCCGGCGGCCGGGTCGAGCAGGACGTGGCCTGGAGCTATCCCCAACCCAGCCCCGGCTACCGGGCCCTGGCCGACCACGTGGCCTTCTACGCCGCCCGCATGGACGAGTGCTGGGTGGGCGACGAGCTGGCCACGCCCCAGCCCGGTGGCTTCTACGGCGGTTGGGTCACGTCGGAGGTGGTGGGCCCGTTCAAGGGCGTCCCCGGCTCCATGGGCTGGTGACGGCGCCTCCTCGGGTCACGGGCCGAGGCGTTCCTGAGCGTCGAGCTCCTCGAGTGAGCCTCGCTTGCCGCTGGACGGGGGTTCAGGCCCCCTCGATGCGGCGGAGCAGGTAGTCGGGGACCCGGTCGAGCGTGCAGCCCAGGCGGACGGCGCCCTGGACCACCTCGCCCTCGAGCGGGCAGGGGAAGAAGTCGGCTCCGGGCAGGGCGACGGAGAGGTCGGGCAGGGGGCCGAGCTCGAAGCGGACCTCTCCGTTGGCCACCTCCACGTCGCTGCCCGCCGTCTGTCCGGCCAGGGTGGCCTCGGCCCGGCCCGGCGTGAGGGTGAGGTCGATCCCGCCGACCGGCGAGGCGTCTTCCAGGTCGGCCTCGGTGATCACCGCCGTCAGCTCTCCCCGGTCGACCCGCTCCAGGTCGATCTCGCCGTCGAAGAGCGCCCGACGGGCCACCTCGATGCCCGTCACCTCCACCAGGACCCGGTCGATGGTCAGCTCGGGACGGGCCACCTCCTCCAGGGTGACGACCAGGCGCCGCACCTCACCGGTGGCCAGGCCCTGGGCCACGACGGGAAACCCGTCCAGCTCGGCCTGCACCGATCCCGCCTCGGGAACCTTGGTCGAGACCCGCTGCTCGATCTCCTCCTCGAGGCGGGGAGGCACCACGACCTCGGCGGCCACCACGACGATCGCCACCATCACGACCAGCACCAGCACCAGGCGGGTCACAGGGCGCCGTTGAGGTTGCCCGAGCGAAAGCCCTCGAGGTCGAGGGTGACGTAGCGGTAGCCGGCGGCCTGCACCGCGGCCACCACCTCGGTCCGACGCCGGAGGGCCTGGGCCAGGTCGTCGAGGGCCAGTTCGACCCGGGCCAGGTCGCCGTAGTGGCGCACCCGGAGCTGGCCGAACCCCAGCCGGCGCAGGGCCGACTCGGCCGCCGCCACCTCGGCCAGCACCCCCACCGTCACCGGCGTGCCATAGGGCACGCGTGACGCCAGACAGGCGGCCGCCGGCTTGTCCCAGGTGCGCAGTCCGAGCAACCGGGAGGCCGAGCGCACGTCGCCTTTGGTGAAGCCGGCCTCGACCAGGGGGAACACCGCGCCGGCGGCGGCAGCCGCCGCCTGGCCGGGCCGGTGATCGCCCAGGTCGTCCACGTTGACCCCCAGCACCACGGTGGCCCGCTCCGCCTGGGCGAGGGGGGTGAGCGCGGCCATGAGGGCCGACTTGCAGTGGGCACAGCGTTGCCCGTCGTTGGCCACGTAGGCCGGATCGGCCATCTCATCGGTGACCACGGCCCGCCAGCGCAGGCTCCACTCCGCGGCCAGGGTGGCGCAGTCGTGTTGCTCCTCAGGGGCCAGCGACGGTGACACCGCCGTCGCCGCCAACGTGGCCCCGGCGCCCAGGGTGTCCTGGGCCACCCACGCCAACAGCGATGAGTCGGCCCCTCCACTGAAAGCCACCACCACCCGCCCCAGCCGGCGAAGTTCGAGGCGCAGACCGTCGAGGCGGGGCCCGTCCGGCCCGCTCACGTGCACCACGGGGAGGAGGCCTTTGCTTCGCGCACCCTGTCATCCTGGCACCTCCGTGCGTATCATCCTGCTTCTCAGGACCGGCGAACGAGGGGGACGACCGTGGGCCGACGTGGGATAGGTGGACGGAGCCTCGCCGTGGGGATGGTGATGGCGCTGGTGCTCAGCGGGTGCGGCGGTGGGGGCGACGACCAGGACTCGGCCGGCGGTGGCGACGATCCGGCCGGCGAAACGGTCACCATCGCCTTCATGGGTGCGCTCACGGGTGACAGTGCCAACCTCGGGATCAACGTCCGCGACGCGATGGAGCTGGCCGTCGATCAGGCCAACGCCACGGGCGACGGTCCCACCATCGCCATCAAGGAGTTCGACACCGCCGGTGATCCGGCGCAGGCCGGGACGGTGAAGGACCAGGTGATCGGCGACGACGACGTGGTGGCGGTCGTGGGGCCGGTGTTCTCCGGTGAGACCAAGGCCGTCATCCCCTCCTTCGAGGACGCCGGACTGCCCATGATCAGCCCGTCGGCCACCAACAAGGACCTTCCCGACATCGTGCCCGGCAGCTCGGTGTTCCACCGCATCATCGCCGACGACGCCCTGCAGGCCAGCGGTGTGGCCTCCTACATCACCGACACGCTGGCCCCGTCGTCCATCGTCTTCGTGCACGACAACACCGAGTACGGCAAGGGGCTCACCGACGACGTGGCCAGCCTGGTCACCGGGGCGGGGGTGACGGCGGCCACCGACGCCCCACTGACGCTGGACCCCGATGCCCAGGACTTCTCCTCCACGGTGAACGCGGTCAACGGCGCCGATCCCGAGGTGCTTTTCTACGGGGGCTACTACACCGAGGCGGGCCGGTTCAAGAAGCAGCTGACCGACGCCGGTTTCACCGGGACCTTCGTGAGCGGGGACGGGTCGCTCGACCCCGGCTTCATCGCCGCCGCCGGCGCCGAAGCCGCCGAGGGCGCCCGGCTCAGCTGCCCGTGCAACCTGGCCTTCCAGGAGTCCGAGGGCAACCTCAAGGAGTTCTTCGACAACCACACCGAGGAGGTGGGCCGGGAACCGGGCCTCTACTCGCCTGAGGGCTACGACGCCGCCAACATCCTCATTCAGGGCATCAAGGCCGGCAACACCGACCGGGCCAGCCTGGTCAGCTACCTGGAGGAGGACTTCACCAGCTACGAGGGCGTCTCCAAGACCGTGGAGTTCGCCGACAACGGCAACGTCACCTCGAAGGACTTCTTCGTGTTCGAGGTGACGGACGGGGCCTTTGCCGCGGTAGAGACGGTGACGGTCGAC
This sequence comes from Acidimicrobiales bacterium, assembly GCA_030446545.1. Taxonomy (GTDB): domain Bacteria; phylum Actinomycetota; class Acidimicrobiia; order Acidimicrobiales; family CADCSY01; genus JADDRA01. The sequence continues at coordinate 91,305 of JAUJNB010000004.1, forward strand.
TGAGCGTCCGCTAGCGGGGTGGGGCGAGCTTCGCCCCACCCCCCGCGCTTCGAAGGGATCACCATCGACGCCTGCTTCCGGTGCCTGGTCGACCAGTTCGGCCCTCAGACCGTCGACGGCCTCACCCTGGGTGCCATCTACGCCCTGGTCGCCCTCGGCTACACGCTCGTCTACGGCGTGCTCCGGCTGATCAACTTCGCCCACTCCGAGATCTTCATGGTGGGGGTCTTCGCCAGCCTCTTCGCCCTGCACGCCCTGGGCATCGACACCGGCGACCCCACCCGCTCGGGCTTGGCCCTGGTGGCCACGTTGGTGGCGGTGATGCTGGCGGCCATGGCCGCCTCGGGACTCACCGCCGTGGCCATGGAACGGGTCGCCTACCGGCCCCTGCGCAACCGCGGGGCGCCGCGCCTGGCCGCCCTCATCACCGCCATCGGGATCTCGCTGTTCCTCCAGGAGCTGTTCGCGGCCCGCTACAAGCGGGAGCAACTGGGCTTCCCCAGGGTGCTCGAGAAGCGTCAGCTGTTCGAGTTCGCCGGCGCCAACATCCGCACCGACAAGGTGCTGGTGTTCGTGTCCGCCCTGGTGTTGATGGTGGCGCTCGACCGCTTCGTCAACCACTCCCGCCTGGGCCGGGGCATCCGGGCCACGGCCCAGGACCCGGAGACGGCGTCGCTCATGGGCGTCGACATCAACCGGGTGGTGATGCTCACCTTCATGCTGGGAGGGCTGCTCGCCGGCGCCGCAGGAACGCTCTTCGGGGTGTTCTTCGAGACGGCCCGCTACAACATCGGGTTCCTGCTCGGCATCAAGGCCTTCACCGCGGCGGTGCTGGGTGGCATCGGCAACATTCGCGGTGCCGTGCTCGGCGGGCTGTCCCTCGGGTTGCTGGAGAACTGGGGGGCTACGGTGCTCGGCGGCGAGTGGAAGGACGTGTTCGCCTTCACGGTGCTGGTGTTGGTGTTGCTCCTGCGGCCCACCGGGCTCCTGGGCGAGAGCTTGGGCCGGGCCCGGGCATGACGGAGGTGGCGGCGGCGCTGCGGCAGCGGTGGCGGCAGTCACCGCCGATCACCGAAGCCGTCGGGCGCTGGTGGCAACGCCAGCGATGGGTGGTCAAGGCCCTCGTGGTGCTCCCGGTGGTGATCGTCGCGGTGATCGTGCCCCCCACCCTTCCGCCCCTGTGGCAGAGCGCCCTGTTCTCACCGATCGGCCTCTACGTCCTCCTGGCCCTCGGGCTCAACGTCGTGGTCGGTTCGGCCGGGCTGCTCGACTTCGGCTACGTCGCCTTTTTTGCTGTCGGCGCCTACACCACCGCTGTCCTCACCACCACCGCGGGATGGTCGTCGTGGCAGGCCCTCCCTGCGGCCGTTGGCCTGGCCATGCTGGCGGGCGTGGTGCTCGGCGCCCCCACGCTGCGGTTGCGGGGCGACTACCTGGCCATTGTGACCCTGGGGTTCGGCGAGATCGTGCGCATCGTGGCCCAGAACAGCGCGTCGTTGGGGGAGGCCCGCGGTATCACCCGAATCCCCCACCCGTCGCCGCTGGCCGGCGTAGCCTTCGAGTTCAAACCGCTGCCCTACTACTACCTGACCCTGGTGGCCGTCGCCGTGACCGTCGCCGTGTTCGTGCGCATCGGTCGGTCCCGGGTGGGAAGGGCGTGGTCGGCCATCCGTGAGGACGAGGACACGGCCGAGGCCATGGGCGTGCCCACCTTCCGAATGAAGCTGTGGGCCTTCGCCGTCGGGGCGTCGACCGCCGGGTTGGCCGGGTGGCTCTTCGCCAGCCGGGCCAGCTTCATCAATCCGGACAACTTCCTCTTCTTCTTCTCGGTGCTGATCCTCTCGGCCGTCGTGCTCGGAGGGATGGGGTCGATCCCCGGCGCGGTGGCAGGCGGTCTGGCCGTGGCCTTCCTCCCCGAGTACCTCCGTGATCTGGCTGCCGGCGAGACGCTGACCAGGTGGCTGAACGTGCTGACCGGAGGCGAGGTCGGCTCCATCACCGAATACCGGGTGATGCTCTTCGGGGCGGCGCTGGTGGTGGTCATGATCTTCCGGCCCCAGGGACTGATCCCCAGCCGGCGTCGGGCGTCAGAGCTGGCCGATCCCGGCTCGGGATCGTCGATGGCCGCCAACCCAGAGGCCGTCGCCGAGGCGTCTGCGCTGGAACCGGTCGACCCGGAGGGGGACACGGAGCGTCCGCCGGTCGGCCAGGGTGGTGGTGGCGGCGGCGGCGGCGGCGAAGGCGAGCTCCCCGTCGCCCTGGCGTCCGCGGCCCTCGCCTCGACCGACCTGCCGGACGGGGAACCGGACGTGGTGTTGAGACTGGGCGAGGTGACCATGACCTTCGGCGGTGTGGTCGCACTCGACCGGGTCTCGCTGTCGGTCCACCGGGGCCAGATCTACGGTGTCATCGGGCCCAACGGCGCCGGCAAGACCACCGTGTTCAACTGCGTCACCGGGGTGTTCCGGCCCGACTCGGGAACCATCACCGGCAACGGCCGGTCATTGGTGGGACGCAAGCCCCACCGCATCACCGCCGCCGGCGTCACCCGCACCTTCCAGAACGTCCGGCTGTTCCCCGACATGACCGCCCTCGAGAACGTTCTGGTGGGAGCCGATGCCCGGCACCGGACCAGCGTGCCCGGTGCGGTGTTGAGACTGCCCCGCCATCGCCGTGAAGAGCGGGCCGGCGCCGAGGAGGCCGAACGGCTCCTGCGGTACGTAGGTATCGGCGGGCGGGGCGCCGAGGTCGCCCGCAACCTGTCCTACGGTGACCAGCGACGTCTGGAGATCGCCAGGGCAGTGGCCACCGGTCCGACCGTTCTGCTCCTCGATGAACCGGCCGCCGGCATGAACCCGTCGGAGAAGCGGGTGCTCATCGACCTGATCCACCAGCTCCATCGTTCGGGTCTCACGCTCGTGCTCATCGAGCACGATGTCGGCCTGGTGATGGAGGTGTGCCAGCGCGTCGCCGTGCTCGACTTCGGCACCAAGATCGCCGACGGTCCGCCTGCCGAGGTCCGCGCCGATCCCCGGGTCATCGAGGCCTATCTGGGGGTGGCGGCCGATGCTCCTCGAGCTTGACGACGTCGGCGTCCACTACGGACGGATCGAGGCCCTCAAGGGCGTGTCCCTCGGCGTGGACGAGGGCGAGATCGTCACCCTGATCGGGAGCAACGGTGCCGGAAAGACCACCCTGCTCAAGACCATCTCCGGCCTGCGTCCCATGTCGAGCGGTCGCATCAGCTTCGACGGCGTCGAGCTGGCCGGGGTTCCCGCCCACCGCCTCGTCAGCATGGGCATCTCCCAGGCACCCGAGGGACGGGGGATCTTTCCCGGCATGTCCGTGATGGAGAACCTGGAGATGGGCGCCTACAACCGGGCCGGAGGGCGCGGGGCCTTCGCCCGCAACCTGGAGCGGGTCATGGGCCTGTTCCCCCGACTCGACGAGCGCCGCTCCCAGCCCGGAGGCACGCTGTCGGGCGGGGAGCAGCAGATGGTGGCGATCGGACGGGCGTTGATGGCCGAACCCCGGGTGCTGTTGCTCGACGAGCCGTCGATGGGCTTGGCACCCAAGCTGGTGGCGCAGATCTTCTCCATCATCGAGGAGATCAACCGGCAGGGCACCACCGTCTTGTTGGTCGAGCAGAACGCCGCCCAGGCCCTCCGTTTGGCCGACCGGGCCTATGTGTTGGAGTCCGGTCGGGTGGTACGGCACGCGCCAGCCGCAGAGCTCCTGGACGACGAGTCGGTGCGGGCGGCCTACCTGGGTGGTGACGTGGGAGGATCAGCGGCCGAGGTCGGCGACGGCACCGGTGCCTGACCCCGCTCTCAGGTGAGGCCGACCTCGTCGAGGACCTCGTCGAGGGGGGCGACCAGGCCCGTGGTGAAGGGCCCGAAGTCGGCGTAGAGGGCCGAGCCGGCGTCGAAGCGCATGGTGTGGACGCACTCCTTGAGATCGTCGGGATGCACCCCGAAGAGGGTGACCGCCCACTCGAAGTCGTCGAGCCCGGTGGAACCGGTCACGAGCTGGAGCACCCGCCCGGCGAAGGCCCGACCGCTCTTGCCGTGGTCGTACATGAGCTCGAGCCGCTGGTCGTAGGGCAGTGTGTACCAGTTCTGCCCGACGTTGCGGCGCTTGGACATGGGATAGAAGCACAGGGCCGGCATGCCGTCGGGGGGGAGGGTCGGGTAGAGGCGCTCCCGCTTGGCCCGCTCGGGCACCTCCTTGGCGTACTCCGAGACCTCGGTGAGCGAGACGTAGGAGTCGGCGATCTCCAGACCCGCGGCCTGGAGGTCGCGCTGGAGGCGTCGGAGCTGGCGCAGATCCGGGCCGATGGCCAGAAACCCGAGGTCGGCCTTGTGGCCGAGCACCGAGAAGGGCACGACCTGGTGCTCTCCGTCCCCACCCTGCTTGACGGCGACGGTCACGGCCTCTCGATCGGCGTGGGGACGCAACCGGCAGAAGAGATGGAGCACGGCCAGCCCCTCGGAGGGGACGACCGGCTGCTGGGGCTCGGGCACGCCTTTACGCTACCGGCCCGAAACCGGCCCGCCCGCTCGGGTGGCCGAGGCGCTGACCACACTGACGGCTACCTCCCCTTTCGTGTCGCTGCACGCAAGGAGCAGGCGATGGGTCACCGACGTACGACGACGCAGGTGGTCATGCCGGGGAGTAGACGGTCATCCGGTTGCCGCGCACGAAGCCGGCGAGCAGGATGCCCGCCACCCGGGCCGTCTCGACGGCCAACGCCGTGGGTGCGCTCACCGCCACCATGGTGGCAAAGCCCGCCGCCCAGGCCTTCTGCACGATCTCGAACGAGGCCCGGCCGCTGACGTAGAGGCCCAGTCCCTCGGCGGGGAGTCCGGCGTCGAGTAGGAGGCGGCCGACCACCTTGTCGACGGCGTTGTGGCGGCCGACGTCCTCCCGCACCACGAGCGGCTCCCCGTCGGGGGTGAAGGCGGCGGCGGCGTGCACCGATCCGGTGCGGGCGAACAGGGCCTGCTCGGCGCGCATCCGGGCGGGGATGCCGGCCAGGACGCCGAGCTCGAAGCCGGCCCCGGGGACGATCGGCGTGAGGCGCTCCACCAGTCGCTCGATGGAGGCCGACCCGCAGAGGCCACACGAGGAGGTGACGGTCCCGAGGCGGGCGTCGGCCGGGGGAGCCAGGCCGGCGGTGTCGACGGTGACCACGTTGAACGCCGAGGAGACGGCCGATCCGTCGGCGCAATAGGCCACGGTCCTGACCGGCGCTCCGGCCAGGAGGCCGTCACCGAAGCAGAGCCCCACCGCCAGCTCGAAGTCGTGGCCCGGGGTACGCATGGTGGTGGTGACGAGGGCACCGTCGAGGCGCACCTCCATCGGCTCCTCCACGATGAGCTCGTCGGGTGCAGTGGACGTCAGCCCTCCGGCATGGCGACGCACCAGCACGCGAGAGACCCGTCTCGACACGCCACCGTGCTACCACTTCAGCGAGACGAGCCGGAGACGGTCGGGGACCGGCATGGGGCGGGGCGGGCGGGCCGCGTCGAACGACCGCCTCGGGAGCGATAGGGTGCCCTCCCGTCGTGCGCCCTTCCCGGTCCTCCCGCCCTTCGGCCACGCTGCCGGCCGCCTTTTCCGTCGTTCTCGGCGCGCTCCTCGTCGGGTTCCTGGGCCTCGTGTCGGCCCCGCCAGCCATGGGCCAGGCCGAGCCCGTGACCGAACCCACCGTGGTCATCGAGGGCAAGGGCTGGGGTCACGGCGTGGGCATGGCCCAGGACGGCGCCCTGGCCATGGGACGGGAGGGGGCCTCCACGGCCGACATCCTCCAACACTTCTATCCCGGGACCACCCTCGGCCAGGACGGGGGGGCCGTGCGGGTGGTGGTGTCGAGCGCACCGGAAGGAGCGACGGTCGTGTCCTTCCCGAGTGGCGGGGAGGTGCGCAGCTCGCGCAGCGGTGCCCAGGCGCCGGGCTTCCCCGTCTCGGTGGCGCCGGGCGGATCGGTTCGGCTGCGCTTCGACGGTTCCTACCGGGCCGAACCCCTCACTGGCGCCACCGTGGCTGCCCTCGGCGCGGCGGACCCGGTGGTGGTGGCCGCCCAGTCGACGGCGGCACCCGGTCCCGTCGCTTCCGCCGCCCCTGAGGACGACGAAGGTGGCGGCCTCCTCGGAGGCGGCCTCCTCGGTCCCGACGACCCGCCCAGCGACCCGCCGCCCAGCGACCCGCCGCCCGTCGACCCACCCAAGCCTGACGATCCCGCAGCCCCGCCCGACCAGCCGGGCGGGGTTGCCCCCGCCCCGCCGCCCCCTCCTGACGACGTGGCCGTCTCGGGGTCGGCCCTGTGGGCCGTTCCGCGGGGTGCCACCGTCGGGGTGCCCGCCCGCAGCGCCACCTACCGGGGGGTCGTCCAGGCCGTGGCAGGGGACGGCGGCCTCCGTCTGGTCAACGAGGTCGACGTCGAGGACTACCTCCGGGGCATGGGCGAGGTGCTCGACAGTTCCTGGCCCCGGGCCTCGCTCGGCGCCCAGGCCGTGGCGGCCCGGACCTACGCCCTGCGGGCCATGGACCTCGGCGGGGAGCTGTGTGACACCCAGGACTGCCAGGTGTACCTGGGCAGCCAGGCCGAGTACGGGGCCATGGACGCCGCCGTGGCTGCCACCGGAGGACAGGTGGTGCAGTTCCAGGGCCGGCTGGCCCAGGCGGTGTACTCGGCCAGCGGTGGCGGCATCACGGCCACGCCCGACGAGGGCTTCGGCAACTCGGGCCAGGGCCTGCCCTACCTCGGTGCCACCTCGTATCCCACGGCCGACGCCCAGGCCTGGGACCTCCGCCTGCCGCTGGCCCAGGTGGGACGGCGCCTGTCCTACCCGGGGGTCCTCAGCGACGTGCGGGTGGCCACCACCGGTCCATCGGGTCGGGCCCTCACCGTGGAGCTGGTGGGCGACGCCGGCCCCCGGGAGCTCCCTGCCCTCAGCTTCGACGACATCCTCGGGCTGCGCTCGACGTTGTGGACGGTGCGCGTCGAGACGCCGCCCGCCCCCTCGGAGACCGTCGCCGACGCCGGCAACCCCGGATCGCGGGCGGGCGGGCGCTTCGCTGGCCCCTCGTGGGCGGTGACGACGCCCGGGCAGGGCCGGCTCCTGGGTTCGGGCGACGCGGTCCGCGTGGCGGCACTGGCCGACCTGGAAGGCCCCTTCCGGACCGGCGTCGTGCTCACCACCGCGGCGTGGCTCCTGGCCTTCGGCACCGGGGCCGTCTTCCGCCTGGCTGCGGGCCAGACCGCCCGTCAGCGCCGGAGACGCGCCACGGCCGGCCCCGAAGGACCGGCCGTGGCGAGCGTCTAGGAGCGAGCTCCCGGGCGCTGGATCAGTAGTCGTCCATCCCCGCTCCGGCGCCGGCGCCCGCCGCCTCCTTCTCGGGCTTGTCGACGATGACCGCCTCGGTGGTCAGGAACAACGCCGCGATCGACGCCGCGTTCTGCAGGGCCGAACGGGTGACCTTGGTGGCGTCGGGCACGCCCGCCTTGAGCAGGTCTTCGTAGACGCCGGTGGCGGCGTTGAGGCCAAAGGCACCATCGAGGTTGCGCACCTTGTCGACGGCCACGCCACCCTCGATGCCGGCGTTGAGGCACGCCACCCTCGATGCCGGCGTTGAGGGCGATCTGCTTGAGGGGCTCCTCGAGGGACCGGGCCACGATGCGGGCACCGGTGGCCTCGTCCCCCTCGAGCTTGTCGGCCAGTTCCCGCACGACGGCCTGGGCCCGCATCAGGGCCACCCCGCCTCCGGGGACCACGCCTTCTTCGACGGCCGCCTTGGTGGTGCTGACCGCGTCCTCGATGCGGTGCTTCTTCTCCTTGAGCTCGACCTCGGTGGCGGCGCCGACCTTGAGCACGGCCACTCCGCCCGACAACTTGGCCAGACGCTCCTGGAGCTTCTCCTTGTCGTAGTCGGAGTCGGAGTTCTCGATCTCGGCCTTGATCTGGTTGATCCGGCCCTTGAGGTCGTCGTCGGAACCGGCCCCCTCTACCAGGGTGGTCTCGTCCTTGGTCACGACCACCTTGCGGGCGGTGCCGAGCAGGTCGAGGGTCACGCCGTCGAGCTTGAGGCCGACCTCCTCGGTGATGACCTGGCCACCGGTGAGGATGGCGAGGTCCTGGAGCATGGCCTTGCGACGCTCGCCGAAGCCCGGGGCCTTGACCGCCACCGATTTGAACGTGCCCCGGATCTTGTTGACCACCAGCGTGGCCAGGGCCTCTCCCTCGACGTCCTCGCAGACGATCATGAGCGGACGGCCGGCCTGCATGACCTTCTCCAGCACGGGCAGGAGGTCGCGCACGGCGGAGATCTTGGATCCCGCCAGCAGGATGTAGGGGTCCTCGAGCACGGCTTCCATGCGCTCGGGGTCGGTCACGAAGTAGGGGGAGATGTAGCCCTTGTCGAAGCGCATGCCCTCGACCAGGTCCATCTCCATGCCGAAGGTCTGGGACTCCTCGACGGTGATGACGCCGTCCTTGCCCACCTTGTCGATGGCGTCGGCGATCATGGTGCCGATCTCGTTGTCGTTGTTGGCGGAGATGGACGCCACCTGGGCGATCTGCTCCTTGGCGTCGATCTCACGGGAGATGCCGTGGAGGTGGTTGACGGCCGCCTCGACGGCCTGTTCGATGCCGCGCTTGAGGCCCATGGGGTTGGCCCCGGCAGCCACGTTGCGCAGGCCCTCGCGAACCATGGACCAGGCCAGCACGGTGGCGGTGGTGGTGCCGTCACCGGCGACGTCGTCGGTCTTCTTGGCCACTTCCTTGACCAGCTCGGCCCCGATCCGCTCGTAGGGGTCCTCGAGCTCGATCTCCTTGGCGACCGAGACGCCGTCCTTGGTGATGGTGGGGGCGCCCCACTTCTTGTCGAGCACGACGTTGCGGCCTCGCGGGCCGAGGGTGACCCGCACGGCGTCTGCGAGCTGGTTCATCCCGCTCTCCAGACCACGCCGGGCCTCAGTGTTGAAGGCGATGAGCTTGGACACGATGCTCCTCCGTTGGAACTCTTCGGTTCGCCCGGCGGGGGGGTCCCTCGGGGCGTCTCACTGTGCGCCTCGACCACCTTGTGGCGAACCGGACTGCGGTTAGCACTCTCGATGGTCGAGTGCTAACCAGGAAAGCACCCCTCGGCCCTCCTCGCAACTGGACGCCCCGTGACCATCGCCCCGATCGCCGATCTCACCGTCGACGAGCTGGTGGCCGGCAAGGGCCACACCACCGTCTCGGTCTGCCTGCCGGCTCGCAACGAGGCGGCCACGGTCGGGTCGATCGTCGCCCTCGTCGTCGACGGCCTGGTCAAGCGCCACGGACTGGTCGACGAGGTGGTGGTGGTCGACGACGGCTCGACGGACGCCACGGCGGCGGAAGCCCGTCGGGCCGGCGCCCGGGTGGTGGGCGCCGGGACCGTCCTCCCCGAGTGCGGACCGGCCACGGGCAAGGGCGAGGCGCTGTGGAAGTCCCTCGCCGCCTCCCGGGGCGACGTGGTGATCTGGTGTGACGCCGACATCGCCGGCTTCGACCTCCGCTTCGTCACCCGCCTGGTGGCCCCGTTGCTCCGCCACCCCTCGGTGAACTTCGTCAAGGGCTGCTACCGGCGGGACCTCGAAGGCCGGCCCGGTGAGGGTGGCCGGGTGACCGAACTGGTGGCCCGTCCCCTCCTGGCCCGCTTCTTCCCCCACCTGCTCGGCTTCGCCCAGCCCCTGTCGGGTGAGTACGGCGGAAGGCGCGCCCTGCTGGAGCGACTTCCCTTCGCCGCCGGCTACGGCGTCGACCTCGGGCTGCTGGTCGACGTGGCCGCCCAGGTGGGGCTGGGGGCCATGGCCCAGGTGCACCACGGCCACCCCGCGCACCCCAACCCCCCCCAGCACCAGCAGACGGCCCACCCCGAGGCGGGGCAGGCCGGCGGCCCCCGCCCGGCGGCCTGGGGCCCACCCCGCGGTCGCTGGTCGAGGTGCCGGCCTACTGCAACCGGGCGACCCCCGAGTAAACCGGCCCTTCTCCGAGCCTTTTGCGTCCCTCAGCGCGATTTCGGCACCGGACTCAGCCTTCTGGGTCGCCCGAGTCAGCCGGCCGGGGCCACCAACGCCAGCAGTTCGGGCCGCGGGGGACCGCACCGGGGTGGGCGACCGCGGCCAGGGCCTCCACCCCGTCGACCAGGCGTGGGCCGGGGCGAACGAAGGCGGCGTTGGCGTCGGCGGCCCACACGGCACGCCGGCAGGCAGAGCACCGGCGCTCACCAGATCGCCGGCCAGGCGTCGTGCGTCGTCCAGGCCGTAGCCGCAAGGGGCCACCACGATGAGGTCGGGCTGGGCGGCGGCCAGCTCGGCCCACCCGATCTGGACCGAGCGACCTCCTGGCGTCCCCAGCACGGACAAGGCGCCGGCCGCAGCGATCAGGTCGGGGATCCAGTGCCCGGGCGAGTAGGGCGGGTCGGTCCACTCCAGCACAGCCAAGCGGGGTCGAGGCCGCCCGACCACCAGGCTGGCGACCCGGGCAAGCTGGTCCCGCAACCCGGCCACCACCGTATCGGCCCTCATCGGGGCGCCGGTGGCCCGACCGACCACGGCGATCGAGTCGAGGACCTCTTCCAGGGTGGTGGGGTCGAGGGTGAGCCTGCGCTCGGCAGCCCAGGTGGGCGAGGGCGTCGTCGACCTCGGACACGTCGACGGCACACACTGCGCACAGGTCCTGGGTCACCACGAGATCGGGATCGAGGTCGCGCAGGGCTCCGGCGTCGAGGGTGTAGAGGTCCTCGCCGGCGCCGATGCGGCCCGCACCTCCTCGTCGATCTGGGCGGGCGTCAGGTCCGGGGGCAAGGTGGTGTCGGACACGATCCGGCGCTGACGGGCCTCGGGCGGGAAGTCGCACTCGAAGGTCACCCCCACCACCTGCTCGCCGGCGCCCACGGCGAAGAGGATCTCGGTGGCCGAGGGCAGCAGGGAGACGATGCGCATCAAGGGTTCCTGCTCAGCTCCGAGCGGGGCTTCCCGCCTGCTCGGGCTCGGGCCGCTCGGGCTCGGGCTGCTCGGCGTCTCCTTCGCCGTCGGCACCTCGGGGCGGGCCGGTCACCTCACCGCTGGCGCCGTCGGGCGGGCCGGTCGGCACCCTCACCGTCGGCACCGTCGGCACCGTCGGCACCGTCGGCACCGAGGTTGTTGACGCTGCGCACCACGCCCGGGCCGGAAGCCTCATCGGTCGCCTCGGCTCGGGCGGCCACCGTCTCCAGGGGCTCACCCAGGACGTAGGTGTGCCACAGGTGGCCGACCAGGATCTTGAGGACGGCGGCGGCGGGCACGGCGATCAACAGACCGAACACCCCGCCGGCGGTGCCGCCGACGAGCAGGGCGAGCATGACCGCAGCCGGGTGGAGCTTGACCGCCCGCTGCATGACCATGGGGCTGATGAAGTGGTTGTCGAGCTGTTGGGCGGCGGCCATGATCACCACCACCCACACGGCGGTGGTGGCGTCGCGGGTGGTCAGGGCGATGACCACCCCGAGCGTCCCTCCGGCCCAGGGGCCCACCAGGGGGACCACGTTGCACAAGCCGGCCACCATGCCCACGATCAGCCAGAAGGGCAGGTCGATCACGGCCAGGCCGATCGAGATCAGCACGCCGACGATGAGCGCCACCAGGAGCTGACCGCGAAAGAAGCCGCCCACCGCCTGGTTGAGGCGGGTGGCGAGCAGCCGGGTCTCCTCCCTGACCCGCCCGGGCACCAGCGACTCGGCCACGGTGAGCAGGCGGGGGAGGTCGACCAGCAGGTAGAAGGCGATGATGGGCGCCAGCAACACGATGAGCAACACGTGGAAGACCCGGCCACCGACCACCCGCACGGTGTCGATGGTTTCGCTCAGGCCCGACTCTCCGGCCTCGCCTCCCACCTGGCTCTCGAGCTCGCCCACACTCGGCACGGTGATGATCCAGTCCTGGGACTGTTCGGCCCGATCGTTGATCCAGCGCTCGATGTCGGCCCGGACCCGAGGGCCCTCGGCGGCCAGGTCCTCGGCCTGGTCGGCGGCGAGGGGGACCACGATGAGCCCGATGAGGGCCACGCTGGCGAAGAAGCCGAGGTAGGCCAAGGCGGTGCCGGCCAGACGGGGGATGTGGCGTCGGTGCAGGGCGGTGACCGCAGGATTGAGGAGGAACACGATGGCCCCGGCCAGGATGAGGGGGGGCCACACCACCCGGATCGACCAGCCCACCAGGACGACCAGAGCCAGGAGGGCGGCCAGGCCGACCACCGACCACGCCACCTGGCCGGCGCGTCGGATGTGCTCGCTCATGGGCAACACGCTACCGGCGCCCAGAGGGGGCCCTGGGCCCAGACCGGCACCGGGTCAGCGGCCGGCCAGGTGGCCGGTCACCACCGCCTGCAGGCACGCGCCGGTGTCCCCGAGGGACCGCTCGCAGCCCCATTGCTCGACCAGGGAAACGACCTGCACCCCGTGGGGCACCTCGACCCCGTCGAGGACCTCACCGGCCACGACCAGGACGGGGACGGCCGCCACCCGGGCCAGCTCGGCCACGCCCCCGACGGCCTTGCCGGCGAACGACTGGTCGTCGAGGAAGCCCTCCCCGGTGACCACCAGGTCGGCCCCCTGCAGACGGTCGGCCAGACCGACCTCGTCGGCCACCAGATCGAATCCGGCCACCAAGTGGGCACCGATGGCGGCCAACCCACCGGCCAGGCCGCCCGCGGCGCCGCCCCCGGGGATGGTGCGCACATCCACGCCGTGGGCCTGCTCGTAGACTTGGGCCAGACGCTCCAGGCGTCGGTGCAACAGCTCCACCTGGGCCGGTGTGGCACCTTTCTGGGGGGCGAAGACCCGGGCCGCGTCCACGAAGGTGGTCTGCACATCGCATCCCACCACCAGCTCCACGCTGCGCACCCGTCCCAATGGCTCCAAGGCCCGCAGCGCGCCCAGACCGCCGTCGGTGGAGGCCGAGCCACCGACCCCGAGGACGACCCGGCGGCAACCGGCGTCGAGCGCGGCGGCCAGCAGTTCCCCGGTGCCGTGGGTGGACGCCGCCACTGCGTCGTTGCCGGCAGGCCCACCCACCAGGTCGATCCCCGAGGCCAGGGCCATTTCCAACACCGCCTGGCGCCCACCCTCACCGCCGGTGCATCGGCGCCAGCCGGCGTCGACCAGGTCGCCCAGGGGGCCGGTCACCAGGGTGCGGCGGTTGGCTCCTCCGAGGGCCTCGAGCGTGCCCTCGCCTCCGTCGGCCACGGGCACGACGTCGACGCTCCACCCGGCCTCCTCGGCCGCCCGGGCCACTGCCTGGGCGGCGGCCGCCGCGCTCAGGGTCCCCCGGTACTTGTCGGGTGCGGCCACGACGTGCACGGGCCCCATCTTGCCCGCCCGTCCCCCTGACCACGTAGGGCCGGGGATGTCCCGGCCTGCGCCTGCTGACTACCGTGTCGCCGGTGATCGTGGACACGCCGAGAGACCTGGTGATCGTCTCCAACCGCGGTCCGCTGTCGTTCCGCATCGCCGACGACGGATCGCTGCACGCCCAGCGGGGTGGCGGCGGGCTGGTCTCGGCCCTGGGACCGGCGGTGGCCGGTTCGGGAGCCATGTGGATCGCCGGGGCGCTCAGCGACGCCGATCGGCAGGCGGCGGCAGCCGGGGTGGTGGAGGCCGACGGCTTCCAGGTGCGCTCCCTCGTCATCGACGCCGACGACTACCGGGCCTACTACGACGTGGTCTCCTCGGGGGCCCTGTGGTTCGTCCACCACCGCCTCTACGACAGTGCCCGCCGTCCCCGCTTCGACCGCTACTGGCGGCGGGCCTGGGACTCCTACCGCCGGGTGAACGCCGCCTTCGCCCGGGTGGTCGTCGACGAGGCCCCGGCCGGCGCCATCGTGTTGGTGCAGGACTACCACCTGACCCTGCTCGGGTCCGAGCTGGCGGCCGAGCGTCCCGACCTGACCCCGGTGCACTTCCACCACACGCCCTTCGGAGGTCCCGACGACTTGCGCATCCTGCCCGACGACGTGGGTGTCGAGCTGCTCGCGGGCCTGGCCGACCATGCTGCCTGCGGCTTCCAGGCGCCCCGGTGGGCGGCCGCCTTCGAAGCCTGCTGCGCCGAGCTTCTGGGCCGGTCGGCGTGCCCGACCTTCGTGTCGCCGGCGGCGGTGGAGGTGTCCGAGATCGCCAAGGTGGCGGCCTCCGAGGCGTGCACCGCCGCCCTCGCCGACCTGGACCGCCAGGTCGGCGATCGCCGGCTGGTGGTACGGGTCGACCGCATCGAGCTGTCGAAGAACCTGCTGCGGGGCTTCCTCGCCTTCGAAGAGCTTCTCGGCGAGCAACCCCAGTGGCGGGAGCGTGTCGTCTTTGCCGCCTTCGTCTACCCGTCGAGGGAAGGGCTCCCGGAGTACCTGGCCTACCGCCAGGAGGTCGAGGGGCTGGTCCGGCGGATCAACCAGACCTGGGGAACGCCGACGTGGACCCCCATCCTCTACGACGACACCGACGACTTCCCCCGCTCCGTCGCCGGCCTCCGCCGCTACGACGTGCTGGTGGTCAACCCCGTGCGTGACGGGCTCAACCTGGTGGCCAAGGAAGGACCGTTGGTCAACGAGCGCGACGGGGTGCTCGCCCTCAGCCGGGAGTCCGGGGCGTGGTCCGAACTGGGCACCGCCGCCCTGGGCCTCAACCCCTTCGACGTCACGGCCACCTCTGACGTGCTGCACCGAGCCCTCACCATGGACGGGCCGGAGCGGCGCCATCACGCTCGGGCGGTACGGGCCCTGGCCGGGTCCCGGGCGCCGGCCGACTGGGTAGCCGATCAGGTGCGGGCGGCAACTTCGACCTGATCAGGACCCGGCGGCCGAGTCGGCCCCGGCCAGCTCCTGGAGCAGGGCCAGGGCCCCGGGCGGGCCGTCGACCACCAGATCGGCCCGCTCGAGCAGCTCCTCGGGCGCCTCGTCGCTGCCCACCGCCACCCGCACCACGTGGGCGCCGGCGCCGGCCAGGCGGTCGAGGGCCCCGAAGGCGGCCACGTCACCCAGGTCGTCGCCGACGAAGCAGGCCGACTCCATCCCTCGGGCCAGCTCCTCGACCTCGCTGCCCTTGTCCGTGGCCACCGGAGGATGGAGCTCGACCGAGGCCCGGGCCGAACGTAGCTCCAGGCCGTGGGCCGACGCTTCGGCCCGGGCCCAGGCCCGGACCTCGTCTCCCCGCTGGGGCTGGGTGCGGAAGTGCAGGGTGAGCGACAGTCCCTTGTCCTCGACCACCGGGCCGAGCGCAGCGACGGCCCGGGCCACGGCCTCGGCCACCACCGGCCGCCACTCCTCCGCTTCCGCCACCTCGACGGGCCGTCCCTCGACGAAGCGCTCCAACCCGTAGAGGCCCGACAGCCACAGGCCGGTCCCGAGTTGGTCGACCAGGAAGGCCACCGGCCGCCCGGAGACGACCCCGGCCCGGGCGAAGCGCCCGGCCAGGCGTCCCAGCACCTCGGCGGTACCAGGCAGGGGTAGGGCTTCGGCCGGGTCGTCCACGATGGCCGCCAGCGTCCCGTCGAAGTCGGTGAACACCGCGGCGCGCGAGGGGGCCGCGAGGAACGGGGCGAAGAGCGACGGGAGGACCACCGGCAGGGACGCTACCGTCGCCCTGCCATGCCTCGTACCCCTCACCTGCGCCGGCTGCGGCCTGTGGCCTCCGTCGCCCTGGCCGGGGCTCTGGCCGCCGGTGGGTTGACCGCCTGTCGACCGGGCGAGGTCCGCCTCACCTTCCGGCCCCAAGTCGGAGCCGTCTACCGCTACGAGGTCGAGGTGCGCACCACCTCTGCGGTCGACCTGGGTACGGGCAGCCCGGAGGTCCGAGAGGAGGACGTCGTGCTCCGGGCCGAACACACCGTGGTGCGCTCGGGCGCCGAGGGCGTGCTGGTGCGGGTGCTGCTCCTCCAACCCGGGGCCGACGACCGGGTGTTCGACGTGATCTTCGACCGGGCCGCCCAGCTCGAGGAGGTGCAGTCGATCGAGGGCGTGCCCGACGAACAGCTGGGCATGCTCGGCATCTCCGAGATCTTCCCCGCGGCCGCTGGTGCGCCGCCCGACCAGCCCCTGGCGCCGGGATCCAGCTGGGTCATCGACGACGCCGTCCAGCTGAGCGGCGTGGGGGCGGAGACGAGGTTGCGCGGTTCGGGCCGCCTGGTCGAGCTGGCCATGGTGGGCGAGGAGGAGGTGGCCCGTCTGGCCTCGGCCGCCCGGTTGCCGCTCGAGTCGGTGATCAACGGCCCCAACGGTGCCCTGCGCCTGTCGGGCACCCAGGTCACCGACTACCGGGCCACCCACGACCTCGACGACGGTTCGGTGCGGGAGGCCACGTCGAGCACGGTGGGCCGCTTCGACCTGGAGGTGGGTCCTCCGACGGGCGAGGCCGGCAGCCCCGTGCGAGGCTCGCTGGTGGTGGAGGTCAGCTCCCAGACCAGGCTGGTCGACGCCCCCGCCTAGCGGCCGCCCCCGGCCCGCGGTTCGGCCGAGACGCGCTCTTCAGGCTATTCGGGCACCAGGTCGGGGCCGGCCACCACCACCACGTCGGCTCCGGCCAGGTCGTCGACCGGGGAGGGGTCAGGCAGCGCCGCCACCTCCGGGGCGGGATCGAACACCGCCGCCACCGCCGCCGCCGCTTCCTCGAAGCCGGGGGTGTAGTAGACCGTCGACGTCTCGACGTCCTCGTCGACGTCGGTCGGGTCGACCGTCTGAAAGCTCTCGGCCGCCACCAGTTCGGTCAGGTCCCCGGCCAGGCCACTCACGCTGGCGCCGTTGGCCACCAGAACGGTGATGGTGGTGGGGTCAACCTCGGCCGCGGGCGGGGGGAGGGTCGTGGTGGTTGCGTCGCCGCCGGTCGCCGACGTGGTCGTGGTGTCGTCCCCGCCAACGGGACCAGAGCCCGCCGGGAAGGGGTCGGGACCGTCGGTGGCCCGGAGCAGCAGGACGCCGAGGACGACGGCGACCACGATGAGCGCCACCCCCCGGGCCATGGCTCCGCTCGCCGAGCGCCCGAAGGAGCCGTCGTCGGCCGCGTGTTGACCCCGGCTCATCTCGACGGTCGTCCTTCAGCCGACCGACCCTCGAAACGGGCCCGGCGCCGATGATGGCGAAGGCGCCGGAGACGACGAACGACCAACGGGTCGTAGCGCAGGGCCTCAGGGGAGTCGACGAGGCGACCGAGCAGGGAGTAGTAGTGGGCGGGCGACAAGGCCAACTGGGAGCGGATCGCCCGTTCCTTGGGCCCGGGCAACGTCCTCCACCGTTGTTCGAAGTCGAGGATCGCCTTCTCCCTCTCGGTCAGGCCCATCGTGGCCAGCCTTGCGCTGCGGGGGTCCCGATGCAAGGACCCTCGAACTGGTGGCCGGGGCGCAGCGTCGACGGCACACCCCGGAGCCGAGTGTCGGGTTCGAACCGACGACCTCTTCTTTACAAGAGAAGCGCTCTGCCAGCTGAGCTAACCCGGCATTCACCCGTTCATCCCAACGACCTGACTGTACCAAGGTGTCCCGGCGGCGCCGGTCGGGTAGGCGGGTCCGGTCGAAAGCTTCGACCGGACGGATGATGAGGAGGCGAGTCGAGAATGCCGATCGTACGCAATGTTCCGCAGCAGGCACCCGTGGAGTCCGAGCGGACCACCCGGTCCTCGGGAAACGGTGCCGGTGGTGCATCTGCGCCCCAGCGTGGGCGGCCGGCGGCAGCCGTGGCCGGCGAGCAGGGCCAGGAAGTGGCCCGCCAGGCCCGGGCTCAGACCCAGGAAGTGGCCTCCGTCGCCGGTGACCAGGCCAGGGAGGTCGCCGACCTGGTTCGGAGTCAGGCCACCCAGTTGACCCAGGAGCTGTCCGACCAGGGCCGCACCCTCTACGAGGAGACCCGCCAGCAGGTGGCCGAGCAGGCCGACGCCCAGACCCAGGCGTTGGCCCAGACCCTGCACCGCTGGGGCAGTGAAGCCCAGGCGCTGGCCGAGGGCCGGCCGGCCGACGCCGGCACGGTGGGGATGTACGCCCGTCAGTTCGCCGACCAGCTGTACCGAGCAGCGTCGGAGATCGAGATGCGGGGCGCGAGCGGGCTGGTGGAGGAGGTCGGTGATCTGGCCCGACGGCGTCCCGGCACGTTCCTGCTGGGCGCGGCTCTGATCGGCTTCGGTGGTGGGCGACTGTTGCGCAGCGGCAAGGCCAATACCGGCGGGACGGACGCCATGAGCACCGGCGGGACGGACGCCATGAGCACCGTCACCAGTGGAGCGCCCCGCACCGAGACCGTCGCCCGCCGACGTGCACCCATGAGCGCCGCCACCGGCGCGCGGCGCAACCCCGCTTCTGCCGGTGGCGAGTGATGGCCACCTCGATGCGACCGCGGCGCGTCACCGGCCAACGCCCGGCCGACGACCGCTCGCTGCAGGAGTTGTGGTCGGAGATGACCCGAGAGGCCTCCAACTTGCTGCACCAGGAAGTCGAGCTGGCCAAGATCGAGACCAAGGAGCAACTGCAGCGGGCCGCCAAGGCCGGGACGGCCTTCGGTGCCGCTGGCTTGGCCGGGTTCATGGCCTTGTTGCTCCTCTCCTTCGCCGCCGCTTGGGGCCTGGACGCCATCCTGCCCACGGGCTTCGCCTTCCTCATCGTGGGGGTGGTCTACCTCGTGGCCGCAGTGGTGTTGCTCTCGGGCGCACGCAAGAAGGCCGCTGACGTCCAGATGGTTCCCCGTCAGACGGTCGAGACTCTCAAGGAGGATGTGCAATGGGCACGAGCGCTACGGAAGTAGCCCAGGTTCGAGAGGAGATCGCCCGCAGCCGACGCCAACTCTTCGGCACAGCGGAGCTGTTCGAGAAACGACTGCGCGAGCGCAAAGAGGAAGTGGTCGACCGGGTGAGCCCGGCCCGGGTGTGGCAGCGCAAGACCGCCGGCGTGCGCCGGCGTTGGGACGACGTGAGTACGGCGATCAGCGACATGACGAGCAGCGGCATGTCCGCAGGGAGGGAGAACCCGATGGCAGGAAGCGGGAACAAGATCCGAGGACAGGCCCAGGAGCTTTCCGGGCGGGCGGGCGACGCCGTCTCCACCGTGGGTGACCAGACCAGGACGGCAGCGCCGGCCCTGCGTGGGCGCACGGAGCGCAACCCCATGGCGGCCGGGCTGGTGGCTCTGGGCGCCGGCTTCCTCGTGGCCGCCCTGATCCCGCCCAGCGAGCGCGAACGGGAGGCGGCCCAGCGGCTACTTCAGGAGGTCGAGCCCCTGAAGCGCCAGGCCGGCACCATCGGGCGCGACATCGTCAACGAGCTCCAGCCGGTGGCCGAAGGCGGCGTGGAGCAACTCAAGGAGAAGGCCACCGAAGCCGTCGAGCAGGTCAAGCAGGAGGCTCAGAGCTCGGCTCGCCAGGTCAAGGACGAAGCCCAGGACGCCGGGGCCACGGTGAAGCGCCGGGCGACGTCGGCCTCGCGCCAGGTGAAGCAGACATCGACGGGCGACGGCACCGGATCGGCCAAGCCCCGCCGCTCTCCGCGGCGTGCCCCCATCCGAGCCGGCTCCAACTGAGGCTCCACGACGGACCTGCGAAAACGAAGGTCCGTCGTGAGCCCAGCTCAGAGCAGGTAGCAGATGCGGCCTTCGGAGCTCTGCACCACGGCTTCCACGGCGGCTACCAGCAGGGCGTGAAGGACGCGGAAGTGGTCGACTTCGGGGTCAGCGGCGTCGGTGGCCTGGGGTGCGGTACCGGCTGAACCCTCGTCGGAATTGGCCAACGAGGCCAACTCGGCATCCCAGTCGGCGGTTTCCGCCGCCACTCTGAGCCGCATGGAGGGAGCCTGGAGGAGAGCCCGCTGGAGGTCCTGGACGATGGTCACCACCACGTCGGTGGTGGTCCGTACACCTGGAGTAGCCAGGAGGTGCAGGGCCTGGAGCTTGCGCATGGCCATGGCCGCCACCAGCTGGGGATCGCCCAACTCGGCCACCGCCGAGTCGACCTCGGACAGATCGAGCGTCACGTGGTCGGCGACGTCGAACCACCCCCGCAGGATGGCGAACATCTCGGTGGTGACCGAATGCAGGGCGAGGAGCTCGTCGGGCTTGGGGACCGTGGCCAGGCCACCGTGTTCGGGATCGGGCTGATCGCCCATGTCGGCCTCCCGTTGACTAGGTGGCTGCTCCGGCGACGGCTTGGTCGACGCTGTCGTGAATGGAGAATACCTTGGTCAGTCCCGTGACCTCGAACACCTTGCGGATGCGGGGCTGGTTGCAGATGAGTTGGAGGTCTCCGCCGCTGGAGCGCACCCGCTTGAGGGCCCCGACGAGCACGCCGAGGCCGGTCGAGTCGAGGAAGTCCACGCCGTCGAGGTCGACCACGATGCGGTTGTCTCCTTGAGCCACGAGGCCGTGCAGCTGTTCACGCATCCGGGGGACGGTGGCCACGTCCACCTCGCCCGACACTGCGAGCACCGAGTACCCGTCACGCTGCGACAGCTCCAACCCGAGATCCATGCTTTCGTAACCCTCCGCGTCGACGACCTGATCACGCTACTGGCTGGGTCCGCCGGTCGCTCCGGGCGGCCCCGCCGGCGTTACCGGGGAACGATGGGGATGTCGCTCTCGCCGGCCCGCTTCGACAGCAAGAAGAGGTGCAGGGCCCCGACGATGAGGGCGAGGCCTCCGGCCACGGGGACGAGGGTGGCCCGGCGCTGTTCGTCGTCGGAGACGTCGTCGAACTCGGCCAGCACTGCCGCGTCCCCGGGGGGCTCGGGCCGGAGATCCTCCGAGGGGATGGTGGTCCGGCTGGGGTCGAAGGGCAGCGCCTGGTCGAACCCGGTGTCGGCCGTGGTTCGGGTCCGGGAGGGCGGCCGCGCCGGGCCCGACCGGTCGCCTGACCGGTTCCCGCCGGCGTTGCTCGGGCCGGAAGGGGCCGCCAGGAGATCGGGGGCTTCAGGCCCCGAGCGCACGAACCGGGAGGGCTCGCTCTCGATCCGGCCCTCAGGTGGCTCCGGCCGCACGGCGATGATCCGGTAGATCTGCCCCTCTCCGACGTCGGGGTCGCGGAAGGCCGTGTCCGTCACCACTGCGTCACCACTGATACGGGTGAAGCGGGACTGGCCGGCAGGAGACCGTTCGACGTGGTAGCCGACGATGTCGGGCTCGGGGTTGGGCGCCCAGGTGAGGGCCACCTCCCGGGTGGCGGAGTCATAGACGGCCTCCAGCCCCTTCACCTGCACGGGGCGGATGGCCACCGAGAAGCTCAACGCGGCCGGTTCCTGAGCCGGCTCCCTCGGCGCCGGCGCCAAGTCGAAGACGCCAGGGTTCTCGTAGGACACGTCGGCCAGGAGCTTGTAGGCCCGGTTGCACGGGAAGTCGAGGTCGAAGTCGAAGCTGGCCTCGGTCACCTTGACGGCCGGGTCGAACGTCTGGACCTTCTTGTCCGTGGGCAGGTCGACGAAGCACGGGTCATCGGGGTCGTTGGGGGCGTCGGGGTCCTCGAGAACCACGGCGAAGGTCACCTCGGAAAGCGTCTGACCCTCGTCTTCGTCCACGGAGATGGTGCCGGTGACCGGGCCCGGCGCGTCCCGGGCGGCGGGGCTGGTCAGCGCCACCTCAGGAGGATGGTCGGCCCGCGCCGGGGAGGCGACGGTGAGAAGGGCGAGGACACCGGCACCGGCTGCGGCGGCGAGGCGACGGGCCATGGTCATGCTGCGGCAGCCGGCCCCTCGAGGTCGGCTTGGACGATGAGGCGCTGCGCGGCCGAGTTCTTCGGGTGGCAGGTGGTGAGGGTCAAGGTCCCGGTGGGGGTGCGATCGAGCACCGAGAAGTCGTTGGGTTCCACCACGAACGGGTCCTTGTTGACCGAGTAGGTGCAGGTGCCCACCGGCGTCTGCAGGATGATCTTGTCTCCCGTGCTCAACAGGTCGAGGTTGTGGAAGGGGCGGCCGTACGTGGTGCGGTGGCCGGCGATGGCCACGTTGCCGATCTCGCAAGGCAACGGCGACTCGGGGTAGTGACCGGCGCCGGCGCGCAGGGCGCTGGCGGTCGTGCCCTCGACCACGATCACATCGACATCGAGAGAGGGGATCATGAGCCGGGTCAGGCTGTCGCCTTCGGCCACGTCATCGGAGCGGTAGGCCTGCTCCAACTCGGGGCTGGCCAGTTGACCGTCGAGCCCACCCTGGACGCGGTCTTGGTAGAGGTTGGTGTAGACGGGGTAACCAAGCACGCCCACGGCAACGAGCGCCATGACCGCAGCCAGGCCGGTGAGCAAGCGGCGGGCCCAGGGCCGGCCGCCCAGGCCGGAGGCGACTCGGGCCATCGGGTCGCGCGGCCCGGCCGGCTCCCGGGCATCGGTGCGGAACTTGTGGGGGTTCGCAGTCATGAGCTTCTCCAGGCTACTGATGCCCGGACGCGAGCCGGGCGCGACTTCCGTTGTTCATCGGCAGGCAGAGAGCGATCCTGAAGAGCGCCGTCTCCCCACCAGCGACGGCGCCCACCATGCATTGCCCACCGACGGTTGGACGCGTCACCGCGACGAATGTGACGCCAAGGGCTCAGCAACCGGCCGGCTCAGCGTTCGACCCGCATGGTGGCCGAGCCGGAGAGGCCCACGTCGCCCACCAAGGCTCCCACCAGGGGCACGTCGGTGGGCGAGGCGTAGCCGAGCTGCACCCGGACCCGGCTGCCGGCGGGGCCGCGGCCCGAGACCTCGACGTCGAGTCGGCTCGGGTCGAGCGCGCCACTGGCCCGGGCCGCTCGGCCGGCGACCTCGGGATCGGCGTCGACCGCGGCCTCCCGGGCTGCCTCTCGAGCGGCGTGGCTGACCAGGACCTGATCACGCACGACCAGGGCCACCTGGACCAGCACGAGAGCCAACAGCACCACCAAGGGCAGGACCAGGGCCAGTTCGACTGCGGCTTGGCCCTGGTCCCCCCGTGCGCGCCGGCGGCACCCGAGGGTGCCCCCGCTCACGGCGCCAGGCCGGTGACCTTGTCGAAGATGGCGTCGAGCAGGCCGCCCACCTTGTCGGTGTTCTTGGCCCACAGGGCGATGAGCAGGGCGACGGTGGCCGCGCCCAGCAGGACCAGGGCGTATTCGGCCGAGGTCTGTCCTTCCTCGTCCCGCACGTGGCCCAGGCGGGCTTCGACGCGTGCAGTGACGAAGAGGACGGCGACGTGGAGACGAACGGTGATCGGGAGCATGGGCTCCTCCTTCTCGGTGGTGCAGGTTCAGAGACGCAGCGACCGGAGGGCGCCGGCGAGCAGAGGCGCCACGGTGAGCAGCGCGAAGGCGGGAAGGGTGCAGAACACCAGGGGGAAGAGAAGTTTCACCGGCACCCTCCGGGCCGCTTCCTCGGCCCGTCGGCGACGATCGGCCCGCAGCTCGGTGCTGAGGCGGACCAGCCCCTCGAGGAGGGGGGCGCCGTAGCGGTCGGAGGAGACCAGGGCGCCGATGAGCGGCCGAGCTTCCTCTCCCAGCTGGGCGGGGATGTCTTCGAGGGCGTCGGCCAGGCGTCGGCCGAGGTGGGTGGCGTCGACCGCCTGGCTCAGCGCCGGGGCCAATGGCCCCGGTGCTCGCCGGGCCACGGCGGCCACGGCCAGCGGCACGGTCAGCCCGGCACCGACGGCCAGGACGAAGAGGTCGGCCACCTCGGGCAGGTGGCGCAGGAGCTCGTTGTGGCGCCGCCGGCGGAGACGGCGCTGGCCCAGGGCGGGCAGGGCCCAGACCGTTGCGCCCAGGGCCAGTGCCGCGGGGACGCCGAACACGAGCGCGGCCGCCCCGGCGAGGGCGGCACGGCCCAGTCGGTGGGCGTTCTCGGGACCAGCCGGTCGACGGGCCGTCCGCAGGAGCCATCCCCCGACGACTCCGGCGATCGTCGGCCCCGGCTCACCGGCGGACCGCCGAGAGCCTCCGTCGAGCGCCAAGACCCGGTGACGGGCCGGTGCCGGCGCCCGGTGCTTGGCCGCGGCCAGGACCAACCCGGCCCAGGCCAGGGCGAGCAGGGCGACGACCATCACGCTTCGACCCGGGAGAGCCGCTGCATCAACAGGGCGGCGGCGCCGTCGAGGGCCAGGCCGAGGGTGAGGCAGACGAGGCCGAGCGGGGTGGCGAGCAGGAACGAGGCGGTGCGTTCGTCGGTGGCGGCGGCCAGAGCCGAGAACCCGAGCGGCGCCAGCGTGATGACCGCGCCTGACATGCGGGCCTGGGAGGACAGGGCCCGCACTTCGCGCCCCACGGCCTGGCGGCTGCGCAAGGTGGCCGCCACACCGTCGAGGGCCCGGGCCTGGGCACCTCCGGCTTCGGCGCCGAGGCCGAGCGCCGAGGTGGCCAGGCGGACCCCGGGAAGCGGCCGCCGCATGGCCCACCGGTCGAGGGCGTCGGTGAGGGCCCGGCCGTGGCTCGCCTCGTGGGCCACGTCGCCCAGATCGACGCCGAGGCTTCCCGGGGTGGTGGTGGCGGCCTCCCCCACTGCTTGGTGCAGGGACGCACCACTGCGCAGGGCCCGGGCCATGGCCTCGAGGGCGTCGGGCAGGCCGTCCTCCGCAAGCCGGTCGGCCCGACCCGAGGCGGCGCCCAGTGCCACCAGGGGCCCGACCGTGGTGGTGAGACCGGCCACCAACCCCAGGCCCACGCCCCCGGCCAGGAAAGCGACGACGACCGTGACCGCCACTGTGGCCAGCCAGGCGGCCCACACCCGTCGACCGTCGATGACCAGCCCGGCGCTCTCCAGGCGCCGGGCCACCTGAGCGGGTACCCGTGGGAGCGCGTCCAGCCAGGTGCCGCGACCGACGGGTGCCACCGCCCCACCTCCGAGGCGGCGCGTCACCAACGAGCGCCGACCTCCCGCCGTCGCCACCCGTGCCGCCGAGGCCACCGCCATCATCAGCACGGCGACGAGGGCGCCCAGCGCCACGTTCACGACGGCGCCGCCACCCGTGCGCCGACCCAGGAAGGGTCAGGGGGGCGGGCGCCCTGGCCGCGGGGCTTGCGCATCGGCAGGCGCAGCACCCCCTCCGGACCGGCCAGGCGACGGGTGCCCAGCCCGGCCTTCCCGCCGGCGACGGCGGCCGCGTCACCCACCACCACTTCGGCCACCTCGGTGACACCCCGGCCACCGTCGGGCCGTCGGGCCACCTGCACGACCAGGTCGATCGCTGCGCCGAGCTGGTCGCGCACGGCCGACAGGGGTAGCGCCACCGATCCGGTGAGGACCATGGTCTCCAGTCGGCGCAGGGCGTCGGTGGGGCTGTTGGCGTGGCAGGTCGACAGCGAGCCCTCGTGTCCGGTGTTCATGGCCTGGAGCATGTCGAGGGCCTCCGGGCCCCGGACCTCGCCGACGATGATCCGGTCGGGGCGCATGCGCAGGGCGTTGCGGACGAGTTGGCGCAGCGGGACCTCGCCCACCCCCTCGGCGTTGGCCGGCCTGGACTCGAGGCGCAGGACGTGCTCGCCGGGGAGACGGAGCTCGGCCGCGTCCTCCACGGTGATGACCCGCTCACCCTCGGGGATCTCCGCTCCGAGGGCATTGAGCAACGTGGTCTTGCCCGCCCCGGTCCCGCCCGAGACCAACAGGTTGGCTCGTGACCGCACCGCCCAGGCCAGGAGGTCGGCGACCCCGGGAGGGCACACCTCGTGGAGCGTCAGACGCCGGGTGGCAAATCGGCGGATGGTGAGGCAAGGTCCGTCGATGGCGAGGGGCGGCACCACGGCGTTGACCCGTGAGCCGTCGGGCAGCCGGGCGTCGACCAGCGGCGAGGAGCGGTCGATGCGCAACCCGAGGGGGCCGACCACCCGCTCGATGAGGCGCTCGATGGTGGGGGTGTCCAGCTCGACGTCGAGGCGCTGGAGGACACCATGACGCTCGATCCAGACCCGCCCCGGCCCGTTGACCATGACCTCGCTGATCGAGGGGTCGCGCAGCAGCGCTTCGAGCGGGCCGAGGCCTCGTACCCGGGCGGTGACGGCGTCGACGACGGCGTCGAGAGCCGGACCGCTCAGCAGCGGGGCCTCGGCCCGCGCCATGCGCTCGACCTGGGCTTGCAGGTCGGCGCGGTCGGCCAGCTGACGATCGGCAGCCACGATGCAGCGGTGGAGACGCTCCTCCAGGCCGGCCACGACGGTTGCCCCGGGCGGTAGGGGGCCTCGGCCCGTCGCTTCACGCGGCATGTCGGAGTGCCCGTTCCAGACCACGGGGCATGCGGGCCGGTAGGAGCCCGGCGTCGACCGCCCGGGCCACGGCGGGGTCGACCCCGACCACCGCCCGCACCGGGACGCCGAGCACCTCCTCGACCTCCCTACGGCCGAGGGAACGACCCGCCTCACTGACCAGGATCACGCCCGAAGGACGCAGGGGGGCGTTGAGCGCCCGGCGCAGCGACAGGTAGCAGGGGCGCAGCACGAGGAGGGAGACCGAGGCGGCGGCGGCCACGGGCAGGCCGGGGCCCGGGAGGCACCCGCAGTCGGCGACGACGGGACGTGGATCAGCGGCCAGGACGGCGGCAAGCACCTCCGCCCGCCCGGCCCCACCGACCGACGGCTCACCCGTCGCCGCGGTGGCACTGGTGGCGGTCAACGACCCGGTGGGGAGCACGTGCAGGCCTCCGGGGCCGACGATCTCGAGGCGGGACAGGGCGTCGGCCGGCACGGAGTCGCCCGACGCCAGCCACTCGCCCAGACCGGGACCGGAGGTTTCGGGCAGGCCGAGCACCGCCGGGACGTCGCCGCCGAGGTCGGCGAGAAGAACGCCCGCAGGCGACGACCGGGCCAGCACCGTGGCCAGGGCGACCGACACCACGGTGGTGCCGCTGCCCCCTTTGGCTGACCAGCAGGCGATGAGCACATCCACTCCCTGGGCGCGTCGGGACGCTTCCACGGGGAAGTGGTAGGGCCAACCTAACGCCGAGTTCCGCCCGGCGCAAGGGGAAAGTTCACATCAAGGCCGGCACCCGCGGCGCCGACCCACCGGAACGACGAGATGGGAACTCAGACGTCCTTGAGTTTGCGGGCGGCGACGGTACCGAGGGCGACCAGCACCAGGAGGATCAACAGCTTTTTCATGCCCGCACCTTAGAGGGCGCGCCACCAGGTGACCGGCCAGGCTCTCGACGCCCGGTGGTGTCACCGCCCCTGGCGCTTCCGACGCTGGGCCTCCCTGGCCCCGCGTCCGGAACGGCGTTCGTGCTGACGGCGCTCGTGCTCGTCGGCCCGGCGCTCGGCCGCCTCGGCCTCACGCAGCAGCCCCGTCCAGTTCTCCCACCGCTCGGTGGCCAGCGCCCCGGTGGCCACCGCCTCGATGACCGCGCAGCCCGGCTCGCGGTCGTGACGACAGTCGTCGAACCGGCAACCGGCGGCCGTGGCCTCGACGTCGGCGAAGGTGGCCGCCACGGCGTCGAGGTCGACCGAGAGCCCCACGGCCCGCAGCCCCGGGGTGTCCACCAGCACGCCGCCGCTCGGCAGCGGGTACAGATGCCGGGCAGTGGTGGTGTGGCGACCCTTGGAATCCCCACCGCGGACGACCCCGGTCGCGGCCACGTCTCCTCCCGCCAGGGCGTTGGTCATGGTGGACTTCCCGGCGCCCGACTCGCCCAGGAGGACGACGGTGGAATCGTGACACCGCCGGCGCACCTCGCCCAGGCCGTCGCCGGTGGTGGCGCTGGTGAGGATCACGTCGATTCCGGGGCCACCGCGGCGCACCGTCTCCGCCCGTCGCTCGGGATCGGCCACCAGATCAGCCTTGGTCAGCACCACGACAGGTGTGGCGCCGGCATCCCAGGCCAGGGTGACCGAGCGTTCGATGCGCCCGGGCTTGACCGGTCGGTCGAGGCCGCAGACCACGAAGACCACGTCGACGTTGGCCACGAGCGGCTGCTCCCCGCCGGTGCCGGGATCCTGGCGGCGCAGGAGCGAGTGCCGGGGCACGACGGCCACCACCACCTGGGCCGACCGGTCGAGCGCCACCCAGTCACCCACGACGGGGGGCGGATCGGCGCCGGGGGGTACGTGGAGGTGCTCGAGGGCCCCGTCGACGGTCACGGCCAGCACGGCCGAACCGTCGTGGCGCACGACCCGCCCGGGTTGGGCGTCGGGCCACGACGACGCCACCTCGCGGAACCCGGGGGTCCAGCGTTCGCCCCACCCGTAGGCCTCCAACTTCGGCGACGTCACCACAAGACTTGTACACCACCGAGCTGACCTTGGTGGCCGAGATCCAGCGGAACCCCGTTGGAGCGGGGGATCCTAAGCTCGCGTCGGCATGACTTCGCCGGAACCCCAGGGCCGCCCACCGGGCGGAAGGGTGCTCCAGGACAGGGACCTGGCCCTGGAGCTGCGGTTGCTCGGCCACCCGACCCTCCTCCTCGAGGGCAAGACCATCGTGGGCTTCTCCTCGCTCCGGATGCAGCGGCTGCTGGCGGCGCTCGTCCTCGAGCCGGACACCGCCGTCCCGAGGTCGAGGATGGCCTTCCAGCTCTGGCCCGAATCGACCGAAGCCCAGGCCCGAACCAACCTCCGCAAGCTGCTCCACGAACTGCGCCAGATGCTCTCCGGAGCCGGGGCCGACCTGGAGGTCGACCAACAGCGGCTGCGGTGGCGAGCGGCCCCGTCGAGCTGGGTCGACGTGATCGCGTTCCGGGACGCCCTCGAGCGAGGTGACGACGACGCAGCCGCCACCACCTACGCCGGCGACCTGTTGCCGGACTGCTACGACGACTGGGTCATCGAGGCTCGGGATCGGCTCCGCCAGGCGGCCGGCGGCGCGCTCGACCGGCTCGCCGCCGCCGCCGAGGACCGGGGGGACCACCTCGCCACCATCGATCATGCGTGTGCCCGACTCCGTCTCGAACCCTGGTGGGAACCGGCCCACCGCCATCTCATACGAGCGCACGGTCGTCTCGGAAACCGGGCCGAGGCACTCCGCAGCTACCACCGCTGCGCTGAGGTTCTGGCCAAGGAGCTCGGGGTCGAACCGGACCCGACCACCCGCCGAGCGTACGAGGCCGTGCGCCCATCGATCAGCCCGGCGGCCGGCGCCACGGTGGTCGCGCCTTCGTCGTCGTCAGCGGTCGGCCGGAACGTCGAGCTCGACCGGATGGCGTCGGTGTGGGAACGGGCGACGGCTTGCCGCAGCCAGCTGCTGCTCGTCACCGGTGACGCCGGCATCGGCAAGAGCCGGCTGGTCGACGAGCTGGCTCGATCGGTCCAGAGCCGGGCCACGGTGGCCCGCTCACGAGCCTATGAGGCCGCAGGCCGGCTTCCGTGGGGCCCGGTCGTCGAGTGGTTGCGCTCCGGCGGCCTGGAACAGGCCCGCCATCGGCTGGCGCCGAGCTGGCGGGCCGAGTTGGCCGTCCTCCTCCCCGAGCTCCGTGCCGAGGCCGGGACCGCGCCCCGCCATGAGGGTGACCCCGGGGGGCGCACGCAGCTCTTCGACGCCATCTCCCATGCGCTCCTGGCCGATGACCGCCCCGTCCTGTTGGTCATCGACGACCTCCAGTGGTGCGACCTCGACACCATCGACCTCATCGGTTACCTGGTCTCCACCCGCCCCTCGTCCCCCGTGCTCGTGGCCGGCACCGTCCGGATCGACGAGGTGGCCGACGACCATCCCCTGCGCCGGTTGGTCACCGGGCTCCAGCGGGAGGCGGCAGTGACCCAGATCGATCTTGGACCTCTCGACCTCGCCGCCACCAGCGACCTGGTGCGCCGGCTGACCGGGGTCGAGGTCGAGCCCGGGGCGCTCGAACGCCTCTGGCGCGAGACCGCCGGGAACCCCCTGTTCCTGGTGGAGGCGGTGCGCGCCGGGCTGACCGAGCAGGCAGCTGCTTCCACATCGCTGTTGCCCACCGTCAAGGCAACGATCGGCGCCCGTCTGGCCCGTCTCTCGCCCGGGGCCCGGGCCTTGGTCGAGCTGACCGCCGCGCTGGGCCGCGAGTTCACCGCCGACGTCGTGGTGAGGGCATCCGACCAGGAACCGCAGCAAGTGCTCGATGCGCTCGACGAGCTGTGGCAACGCCGCATCGTGCGGGAGCTGGGTGCGGGCTACGACTTCACCCACGACAAGATCCGGGAAGTGGCCTACGACGGCATCAGCCCGGTTCGGCGTCGGCGTCTCCACTGGGCCGCGGCCCAGGCCCTCTTGGATGCCCACGGCGACGATCCGGGCCCGCTCAGCGCCCACCTGGCCGCTCAGCTGGAGGCGGCCGGACAGGTGGGCGCCGCGGTCGATGCCCACCGCCGGGCCGCCGAGCACGCCGCCGCAGTCTTCGGACTGGACGAGGCCATCGCGTCCTGCCGGCGTGGCCTCGCCCTGCTCGAGCAGCTCCCCCCGGGCCGCGACCGCGACGAGCAGGAGCTGGAGCTCCGACTGGCGCTCGGCGCGCCGGTGGTCGCGCTCGAGGGATACGGCTCCGCGCTCGGACAGGACGTGTACGGTCGCACGCTGGCGCTGTGCCGGCACCTTGGCCGCCGCGTCGACCCGGCCACCTTGCGAGGTCTGGGCCTGGCCGCGGTCACCTCGTGCCAGTTCCCCCGCGCCGCCGCGTTCGGCGCGGAGCTCCTGGCCATCGAGAACGACCCGATCGCCAGGACGGAGGGCCACTACCTGCTCGGTGTCACCGCCTTCTGGCGGGGCGCGTTGGCGTCGGCCGAGCACCATCTCCGGGCGGCCGTCTCTAGCTACCGACCGGACCTCGGACCGACCCACCGCCTCTACTACGCGCAGGATCCCAAGGCGGTGTGCCTGGTGCGCCTGGCGGTGACGCGGCTCTGGCGGGGAGACACCGAGGAGGCCAGGGAGCTGGCCGAGGAGGCCCGGTCCTTCGCCCTCTCGCTCGACCACCCGATGACCTTGAGATACGTGCTCCTGTTCACCTCGATGGCCGCCATCGAGCTCTCTGACGAGTCCTGGCTCCGGCGCGACCTGAACCAGGTGGCCGCAGTGGGTGAGCACGGACTGGCCTTCGTGAGAGTCGTCGAGCGCATCTACGAAGCCTGGATCGGGATCCTCGACCGCCGGGAGGCCGCACTCGACGAGCTGGAGGCCGCCGTCGAGGCCTGTCGCGTGGAGTCGGTCAGCCTGCACCTCACCCACGGCCTCAGCATCCTCGCTCGGGCTCACCTTCGTCTCGGCCGGGCCGAACGGGGCCTCTCGGCGGTCCGGGAGGGTCAGGCCTGGGCCGCGGCGCACGACCAGCACTACACGGATCCGCTTCTGCACCGGATCGAGGGAGAGCTGCTGGAGGCCCACGGTGACCTCCCCGGGGCGGCGGCAGCCTTCGACCGGGCCAGGGACGTCGCCGTAGCTCAGGGGGCGGACCGCTTCATCCGGTCGGCCGTCGACGGCCACACCCGGGTGGGCTCGGCCTCACTCCGGGCGGGGCGGGACAGGGGAACGTCTGAGGGAACGCTCGGGGAACACCCCGGTGGGCACGGTGGGCGGCGCCAGGACGCGTCATCGACAGGAGGAGTCCCATGAGCACCATCGAAGGGTTGCGAGCCCGAGCCCGGGGCCCGGTGATCGGCCCCGACGACGACGGGTACGACGAGCACCGCACCGTCTACAACGCCATGCACGACCGCCGACCGGCGGTCATCGTGCGCTGCGCCGATGCAGCCGACGTCATCGCCGCCGTTCATCACGCCCGGGAGAACGATCTCGATCTGGCCGTGCGCGGTGGTGGTCACAGCGTGCCGGGGTTCGGCACGTGCACAGGAGGCGTAGTGGTCGACCTCTCTCCCATGCGCAACGTCAGCGTCGACCCGGTCAAGAGAACGGCTCGTGCCGGCGGCGGCGCCACGTGGGGTGATTTCGACCACGCCACCCACGGGTTCGGACTGGCCACCACCGGCGGCATCATCTCGACCACGGGGGTCGGCGGTCTCACGCTCGGAGGCGGCATCGGGTACCTGACGCGAGGCCACGGACTGTCGATCGACAACCTCCTCTCGGCCGACGTGGTGACGGCGGACGGCCGCCAGGTGACCGCCAGCGACTATCAGCACGAGGATCTCTTCTGGGC
Source organism: Acidimicrobiales bacterium (assembly GCA_030446545.1). Taxonomy (GTDB): domain Bacteria; phylum Actinomycetota; class Acidimicrobiia; order Acidimicrobiales; family CADCSY01; genus JADDRA01. Next base: position 123,297 of record JAUJNB010000004.1, read on the forward strand.
CCTGCAGGGCGGTGGCGGGAACTTCGGCGTGGTCACCGCCTTGGAGTTCCAGCTCCACGAGTGCGACACCATCGTCGGGGGGCCGCTCTTCTACGAGGTCGACGACGCCGAGGCGGTCCTGCAGCTCTACCGCGAGTACATCGACAGCGCTCCCGAGCAACTGGGTTGCTTCTTCGCCTGGCAGATCGCGCCGCCGCTGCCCTTCGTGCCCGAGAACCGGGTGGGTGACCTCTTCTGCGCCATGGTGACGTGTTGGAACGGTCCCCTCGACAAGGCTGAAGCGGTCATGAAGCCGCTCCGGGACGTCGCCGAGGTCAAGGCCGAGCACGTCGGTCCCATGCCCTACCCGGCGCTCAACGGCGCGTTCGACGGCTTGGTCCCTCCCGGGCTCCAGCACTACTGGAAGGCGGACTTCGTCACCGAGCTCAGCGACGACGCCATCCGAGCCCACATCGAGCACGGGAAGAAGACGCCGGTGGTCAACTCGACCATGCACCTCTACCCGATCAACGGGGCGGTGCAGCGAGTGAGCACCGACGAGACGGCCTTTGGCCATCGCGACAAGAAGTTCGCGGCGGTGATCGCCGGCATGTGGCCGGACCCGGCCGACAACGAGGCCAACACCCAATGGGTGCGGGACTACTACGCCGGGATCCATCCCCACTCGGGCAGCGACGGCGGCTACGTCAACTTCATGGCCGAGGACGATGCCCACCGGACCGAGGCCAACTTCGGGCGCAACTACGGCCGCCTGGCCGAGGTGAAGGCCGCCTGGGACCCGGACAACCTCTTCCACCTCAACCAGAACATCAAGCCGGCATCACGCTAGAGGCCGCCTGCCTCCCCGCATCCCGGGAGGACCCACCGCCTGGCTCTGTCGAACGCAGTCACCAACTGCGAGGCACCGCTCCTCTGATCGCTGATCGACGGTCAAGCAACCCCAGGCCCTACCAGGCCACCGGACGGCAGGTCATGGTCGCAGTGCTCGACGCCAACCCGCTCGGCGGGGACGTGAACGGCTCGGGAGGCTGATCGAAGAGGCCCAGTAGCAACGCGCGCCTCGTTGCTCGCCGGTCGCCGGACGCGGCCACCGTTACCGTGGATCACGATGTCCGCGAGTGCCCCAGACCAGGCGCAGAGAATTCTGCTCGCCCTCGCGGATCTCGCGCCGTCGGGTGAGCAGCGAACGGTGGCCCTGAGCGTTCCGACCGAATGGTTCCGATGGCTGGATGCCGCCTCGGTGCGCCTGTTCGTTCCCCGCCCCTACTACGAAGGCACCGGGACGGCCGCCGAGGCCATCCGTCGCTTCGCCACACCGGAGGAGGCGGCGATGCGCTTTGCGTCCGTCGACCGCACCTTCGCCGAGCGTCTCGCCAGCGTTGACCAGTTGCGGCCGGAACAGCGATCGCTCAGGGTTGGATGGTTGTTCGTCGCAGGCCGAATGAAGGACCATTCGGCGCGCGTCAGGCGTGTGCTCCACCCTCTTGTGACCGTCCCCGTTCGCGTCGACCGCGCGCCAGGTTGGGGGCCTGCTCGCCTTCGTCCCGCCGGGGACGTCGAGGTCTCCGAACTCATCGAAGACCGCCAAGAGCGCTACCGGTTGGAAGGCCAGATCCAGCTCGGCGGCGGCGCCTTGGACGGCATGAACGACGTCACGATCCCGCCCGCGCTCCTCGCACGGCTCGACCATCTCCAGCAATTCGCTCGATCTGTGGCGAGCGCCGCCCGACTTCCAGCGTCGCTGGTCGTGCCGGCCACCGACGGCCCCGAGAAGTTGATGACCGCGAAAGGCCTGGTGATTGTTGCGGGTGTCGGTGTCTTCGCAACACATGAGACGGGCACGGCGAGCAGAGCAGGATCCCTTCGCGCCTGGGCAGCGAGCCCTCTCTCGGAATGGACCGCCTTCCACGCGCTGTACCTCGACGCCGATCCGCCCGCGGTCGCCAACCCCGAGCACTCGGTCACGGTGGAGTCGCCGTACCTGCTGACGCCCGCACAGCGCGACGCGATCATCCGAAGCCGTCGAGAGCACATCACGGTCGTCTCGGGAGCTCCCGGCACCGGAAAGTCGCACACCGTCGTCTCCATCGCGTGCGACGCGCTCAGCCGAGGTGAAAGCGTGCTTGTCGCGGCGAAGTCCGACGCAACGGTCGACGCACTCCTCGACCTCTTCGAGCGTTCGCCCGGTCCAGATCCCGTCGTGTTCGGTTCGAGCGAACGTCGTGAGGCCTTGGCCAATCGTCTGGCAGCCGGCCAGCTGCAGCCGATCTCGGACAACGCAGTACGCGGAGCACGCGCCGCGCACGAGCGTGCTCGCGATGACGAACGGTCCCTCCGCCAGCGCATAGCCGATCAGCTGGGTGCAGAGGAGTTGGTGACGCGGTCCGGTGCGAGCCAGGACCGGGCTCGGCGCGATGCGCCGGGCTTCTTCGACCCCGCCACGGACCTCGTCGAGGTGGAGCGGGTACTGGACGCGGCGCTCAGCCCCGCACGCGGTTGGTGGCGGGGTCGTCGACGGCGACGGTACCAGCGTTCCCTGCTCGCCTCGGCGCGCGCATCCGCTGATGTGCCGCTCGTCCAGCTCACCGAAGCTCTGCGGGTAGCGCGCGCCACCCACGTCGCGTCTCGGCTCGTCGTCGACGGAGGCCTGGAGATCGGCGGCGCGTGGACGGACCTACGAGACCTCAACGACCGAGCCCGTCGAGCGACAGCCGAATGGCTCGCCGCCGATAGCCGGTCCGACGAGCGGCTCAACCGAGCGACACTTCCGACGGTGGCAGCCCTCGCCACTGCCCTCCGGAGCGGTCGAGCAGCGCGGCGGGATCAGCTCAGCCGGCTCGACCGGAGGCTCACACGGGCCCTGCCGCTGTGGGTTGGGTCGCTTCCCGACATCGACGACCTGTTGCCCGCCGTGAGCGGGTTCTTCGATCTCGTCATCCTCGACGAGGCATCGTCCATCGACCAATCGCTCGCCGTGCCCGGTCTCCTCCGTGCCCGTCGAGGGGTCATTGTTGGCGACCCACAGCAGCTTCGCCATGTGTCCTTCCTCTCCGACGAGCGGCTCAGGAGCGTCATCGACGAGCACGGACTCGATGCGCACCCGATGTTGACTGCCCGACTTGACGTGCGCCGGAACAGCGCGTTCGACCTCGGCGCGGGCGTCTCTCCGGTGAACGTGCTCGATGAGCACTTCCGCTCCGACCCGCACCTCGTCGAGTTCGTGGCAATGCGGCTCTACGGAGGGACGGTGAAGGTCGCAACCCGCGCCCCCACGACGACCGCTAAGGACTGCGTGTCCATCGTGCGGCTCGAGGGACGGCGCAGCAAGGACGGCGTGGTCGGGGCTGAGGTCGATGCGGCGCTCCAGGAGCTCGTCCGGCTTCGGAGGTCCGGAGCGAACAGCGTCGGCCTCATCACGCCATTTCGAGCGCAGGCTGACGCTCTCGAGGCGGCCGCCCTGCGTGCGTTCAAGATCGACGACCTGGAAGCTCTGGATCTTCGCGTTGGGACGGTTCATGCCTTTCAGGGCAACGAGCGCGACATCGTCATCGCCTCGCTCGGCGTCGGGCCCGAGCAGGATGGGTCATCGTGGCGGTTTATCGAGGATCCGCATCTCTTTACCGTTTTGGTCACGCGGGCCCGCCGGGAGATGACCATCCTGGTGTCGGCCGACCCGCCCCCAGGAGGGCTCGTGGCCGAGTACCTCGCGCAAGCCGACTCGCCGCCCGGTGACCCGCCGTTGGGACAGCCGGCGAACCGCTGGGTGGCCGAACTCGTCGACGATCTCACCGCTGGTGGCGTGGCCGTCATGCCCTCGTACCCGACCGGACGGCACACCATCGACATCTGCGGTCGGGACGGTCCGAGCGACGTCGCCATCGAGTGCGGAGTCCACCCCGGCGGGCCAGACGAACACATCGACCGACATCTGTCCCTGCTCAGCGCCGGCTGGCAGCTACTCGAGGCCTTCCCGTCGCGCTGGTCCGAGCGTCGAGGCGAACTCGTCGTCGAACTCCTTCCACACTTCAAGGCACGAGATCGCAGAGGTCGGTAGCTGCGGATGAGCAACACTCTGGAGGTGGTGACGCTCCTCCGCGACGTAGCAGTGCGCTTCCTGAGAAGCGGATGCTCGCCGAGGGAATCTCGCTTGAGTACGAGCTGGTTCCGGGCGTCGAGCCGACCGACGATCCGGGCGCACTCTTCGCTACCTCATCGCGTGGAGTACTCCGCCGACGTGGAGCTGCCGTGGGAGCCGAACGAAGGTGGAGCCATCGCTCCATTTCGAGGGGCGAGTCGACACACGGTTCCGGCGGCGATTGGCCGTTGCCTGACGGCGCACACCGCCTGACCTTCACGCTCTTCGTCGTCGACGACTCCGGGTTCCCGCGCGCCGAGCCGGCCGGCTCGATCGAGGTGGACCTCGTTGACCGAACTGCAGCCTGGCGCGCTGCCAGGTAACCCCAAGGCCATGGGCTCCGGCGCGAGCAACGGCACTCGGGAGCAGTCCAGCCACTCGAGGGCCCACTCGCTCGTAGCGAGCCCGGGGCGGCACTCGCGCCACGAATTCGACGGGCACCCCTCCTGACCAGGTAGCTTCGCCAACGGAGGTGTCTGGGTACCTGGTGGGCTCCCCCGCCTTCAAAGCGGGTGCCAAGGGTTATCCACACCAGCGACTTTGGAAGAAAGCGCAGGTCAGGGGCAGTTTTCTGTGCCCTCCCGTCTCGTTCAGTGTCGCCTAATCGCCGCGCGTTCGCGGAGTTTTCGCGGAGTTCTTGCAGAGTCGGGGCGCTTCCAGAGCCCTCGGCATGAATCACGATGCGGCCTCGACGGTGACGACCAGGCGATCGAGTTGGCGGACGACGTCGAGCACCTCGACTCGCTCGAAGGCCGACCAACAGCTCGCACCAGCGCGTTACGGTCAAGGGTCATCGGGGGTCTCCTCGCAGGATCTGAAGCTCGACACTCCAGAGACTGGTCGAGACCCCCGACCTTCGCGCGGACCCTCAGACGGTCAGACCCCGCTCAAACGCGAAGGTCCCCCATAGCTTCGAGCCGTCAGGCTGGTGGTCACCGCCCGGCAGACACCGCCGGCTAGGCGTGAGCTGCGGGGCTGGCGGTGTCTCCAAGCTTAGTCGCCCCTCCCAGGGCCTCGACGAAGGCACGTACAGGTATGCCGTTCCTGATGACGCCGGGTCCATCCGCTCCAGGCTCAGGTCAACGAAGCTGTCGCACCGAAGTGCGATGATGACGAAGTAGCAGCCTGGCCATCACCGGGCCGCCACCGAAGTTCCACGGAAGTCGGGACATCCTCCTGATGCGGCTCTTGGCCTGGATCCCGGTCTTTTCGTCCACCGACCACACTAGGGCGTTCTCCGGCGGGTTGAGGTAAAGCCCGCACGCGTCGCCGGCCTTTTCCCAGAAGTCGGGGTCGTGGCTGTCATCTACGACTGCACCCGCTAGGGCTTGAGGTCCAGCGCCTGACAGATGCGCCACGCCTGGGAAGCAGAGATCGCCACTCCCTGGTCGGCCATGCGCTGCGCAAACAGCACGTCGTTGTGGCCGTACACCGGCGGACGCCCGCAGCGGTCACCATCCAACAGGCCGGGGAGCCCATCGGCGGCGAAGCGCTGACGCCAGATCCCGACTTGGTTGTGGTGCATCCCGACCGCTCGACGATGGCTCTGTTGGACAGCCCGTCGGCGGCGATCAGGATGATCCTCGCCCGCTGGGCTGCGCGGGCCTGCACCGACCGCACCCGTCGCTCCAGCTCGGCACGGTCCTCGTCGCTGATCTCGAGAGGAAGTAGTCGCATGGCCCTATCGGATTACATCCGTGTCATTTTGCGAGGACCTACTAGCGACTGGAACGCTGATGACGGGCTTCAGAAGGTGGCGATGTGCTCCCGGCGTATGGCCGCCCCGTCCTTGCTGGTGGTACCTGGCACTTGCAGGCTTTGGCGCAGGGCAGCCTCGACCGAAGACGCCGAGGAGCCAGGGTGGGTTGCCAGGTACACGGAGGCACCCCCGGCGACGTGGGGAGCCGCCATCGAGGTCCCTGACAGCGTCGTCGTCCCGCCGCCTCGCCGGGTGGACACGACGTTGACTCCCGGTGCCCACATGTCGACGCAGGGCCCGAAGTTGCTGAACGACGCCTCTTTGTCACCCGGGTCGGTGGCGGCGATGGTGGCGATGCCGTTGTCCGTCCGGCGCCGGCGCGTGCCGGTGAGTAGTCGCAGGCATTCTTGGCGGAGTTGCCGGCGGAGACGGCGTAGAAGATGCCGGAAGCAGCGGAGTTGCGTAGGGCGTCGTCAAGGGCCTGACTAGGCCCCCGCCGAGGCTCATGTTGGCCACCGCTGGTTTCTTGGCATTCGCCGTCACCCAGTCGACGCCCTTGATGATCCACGAGTAACTACCGCTGCCGTCACAGCCCAGCACCTTCACCCCGGTCAGTGGCGAGCCGGGGACACGCCGACCACCTCCCGGGTGTTGTCCCTGGCCGCCACCGTTCCGGCCACGTGGGTCCCGTGGCCGTTGCAGTCCTTGTTGGACCCGCTGGTGAAGTTCACGTGGTTGACCACGAAGAGATCTGGGTGAGACTTATCGATGCCGGTGTCGATGACGTAGGCGTTCACGTTGCCCACCGCCCCGCTACCGTTGCCCGCAGTGGCCGTCGGGCTGACGTCGGCTCCACCTTCTTGATGCCGTAGGGCACATCCTGGGCCATCGTGGTGGCCACCTGATCGGGCTCGACGTATCTCACCCGCCGGTCGGCACGGATGGCAGGTACCCGGCCGTTGGGGATGACGGCGGCATAGCCCTTCAGCGCGTGGGTGTAGACGAAGCCAATCTGGGCTGCGTGGCTGTTGGCGTGCTCGTTGGCGACCGCCTGTGGATCGACGCCGTCCTCGAGGACGACGATGAACCGCTCGGGGGAGCCTCCCGTCCCCGCTGGAGGTGCTCCGGCGGCAGGAGCAGCCCCGGCCACCAGCAGCACCGCCACGACGAACGCTAGGCATCTCGCTCTCATTTGGGACTCCCCCGCTCTTGGTGGGCCCGGGCTACTCAGCGGGTTAGGTGTCCGGGCGTTCCGCCAAGAACACCGACAGGAAGGGGATGCGTATAACGGGCGGACGCCTAGCGAGAGTTGCGCCTGGGCCTCGCCGAGCGGGTGCGGCCGGTGCGGGAAGGCCTCGAGGTCGATGTCGAGGTCGGCACATGGCACCCGCCACGCCTCGGCGCCAGGCTCAGTGGGTGGACCGCCTGGGTGCCGCACATGACGCCGGCCGGCTCCAAGACGAGCTACGCCCCCTGGCCCCGTCTCTCTCTGGTCATCATCGGTGAGGTGGGCTCGACATCCCCTTCGAGGGCGAGGCGGCCAACCTGTTCTTCCAGCTGGTGTCTCTCGACGGGGTGCACTTGAGCGGGCCAGATGGGACCTGGTCGTCAGCTCAAACAAGGCGTTCAGCCGCTGGGGCGAGGCCGGCCTTCGGTGACGACACGGTGGCCGCCGCGCAATGATCGACCGCCGTTGTGTTCACCACGCCGAGGTCATCAACCTCAAGGGCGACACGCCGCTAACGGGCTGCGGGCGGCCGACCTCGGTTCGAGGGTGCCGGGCGACGACCATGGCTGATTTCACCGTCGATGGCGTGTCCGACTGCCACCACAACCTCGCCAACCTCTCGGTCACGATCGCCGACCGCCGGTCGACGTCGACGGCAAGATGGTGCGTGGGCGGTTGGGGATGCTCAACGCCGACGCAGGTGAGGGTGCGACATACCGGTAGTAGATCGCACACCATGCCGTCGCAGCACCGGGACCGTCACCGACTTTGCCGGCGGGTGGCATCGAGGTCATGGATGATCCGCTCGACCGCATGACGCCGGCGGCTCCGGCGCACGTCCCCCTGTTCTGGTCATCATCGATGAGGTGGCGCGAGGGCGACGGCCAACCTGTTCTTCCAGCTGGTGTCCTCACCGCCAGCCTGGCGTCGAGGCGTTCAGCCGCTGGGGCTCCGTCGCGGTGGCCGCCGCCATGATCGACCGCCTCCACCCGCCGAGTTCGCAAGGGCGACGGCCTTCCTAACCCGTGACCTCGGCCGGTGCCCGGAGACGACCAGTCTCGATGGCCTTCACCTCGGCGGGGTTGTCCGATCGCCGACCGCCGGCGACGTCGAGCCTGATGGTGGTCGAACTACGAGCGGTAGTGGATCTGGTGTGATCGACACCCCGGGTGTCACCTTGGTGCAAAGGCGCTGATGTGCGGCGGTCGAGCACCAAGGCCACCGCTCGGCACCTGTTCCCCGAGCGGCGTCGACCAGGCTCGTCCGTCGTCGTCGTTCGACCGCTACGAATTCGCCCGGGCAGACCCGGACCCTGCCGACATCCGATGACGACGCAGGACAACAACCCTCCAGGGGGACGAAGGCCGCCCCGGTGTGCCCCGTTCAGCCACTCGGCCTCCTCCCACTCGCCGGTAGTCCGGGCGCCGTGACGGCCCAGAGGTAGAAGTAGCTGGTGACGGGCCACATCTGCCCGGCGAGGGAAGTGGGTACCCCTCTCCTCGTCGTCGTTCGCCTCCAGAGGTGCCACCGACGCCCCTCGGTGCCCTCGTGCTCGGCGGCCCAGACTCACGGGCGGTGGGGAATGTAGGGGTTCTCCGTCCTGGAGCTCGTGCCGGACGAGGTGATGGGTACTCCCCCCGATCGAGCTCCGCCAACGCCTCCAGCCTCGGCTCGTACGGCAACGCAGGCTGCTCCTCGTGTCCGACGGGCACAAACTGGTCGACGCCGGCTTCCCCTGCTCCCGACGCTTGACTGCCCCCACTGGACCGTTCTGCTCTCGGTTGATCGACCCCCGGCCGCGGTTCGCACGCGCCCGCTCGCTCTTCCGGGGCCCGGTCAACAACCCGGCCTGGTCCGGCCGAGGTGACCAGGGGTACTCTGACGGTCATGGGCCAGACCTCGCCTTCCTACGACCTCTGGTACGACCCGAACGCCGTCGGCGGCGACCTGGTGGTGGAAGCCCTGGATTTCGCACGGGCCTCGCGCCGGTGACACAGGCTTCGATCCCCAGCCAGGCGACTGGCTGCGTGCGGGCGACGACGAGGCACAAACTGGTCCGCTGGCGGCCCGAGTCGTCCGCCGGGACGGCGATCTGGTCTGGCTCCAGCAGTCCAGCTTGCGGTCAGCGCCAACGCTACGACCTCGCGTACGGCGCCGGTCACCCTGCCGGCCACGCAGCCTGGCGACACGCGGAGTTGGCAGCCAAGGAGTTGCAGCGGCGAGCGCTGGGCAGCCGTCACCCCGCTGGCCACCGTGGGACGCGGGAGCCAAGCAGCCGGTGCTCGAAGACCTCGCGGACGAGGAGCAATCCGGCTTCCTTGGCGCCATCGATGATGAGCGGCGGGCCGTCCCCGCCTCACCGAGGGTCGTTGATGGTGCCGCTGCGAGCCATCGCGCCCCGGCCCGTGCCCGCTGGTGACGGTGCGTCTCAAGGAGTTTTTCGCGGAGTTTTCGCCGAGTACTCGTTGTCCACAGCCCCCGATTCGCCGAACACCCCTTCTGACCAGCTAGGTTGCCCGGCGGAGGTGTCTGGGGTACCTGGTGGGCTCCCCGCCTTCAAAGCGGGTGGGACGGGCGATCCCCGTCCGGCGGGTTCGATTCCCGTCCACCTCCGCCACTGATCTACCCTGTGTCCGGTGAGCAGCGCGGAGGCCTCGACCGAGCCCAGCGTGGGCGATCGCAGTGAACGGCCCGACCGGGCCACCAAGCGCCAGGCGCTGATCGTGGTCCTGGCCATCACCGCCATCGCCGCCCTCATCCTGGTCGAGTTCGCGCTCAGCACCGCCAACGACGTCTCCAGCATCAACGGTCGCACCGCCACCAGCTCGCACTACCTCGACGGCACGTAGCTGCTTCGGCGGGGTCCGCCGAAACTCCTCCAGGCTCCGCCGGTCACCGTTAGCCTCGCCCGAGTGCCCCGTTCCACCCCGGTCCCGCCGCTGTGTCGCCGCCTGGTCCAGTTGCTCCTCGGCCTGGTCGCCGCCGGTGTCGGCATCTCCCTGGTCGTGCGCAGCGACCTCGGCCTGGGGCCCTGGGACGTCCTCCACCAGGGCATCTCCGAGCGCACGGGCATCCCCATGGGCATGGTCGTCATCGCCGTGGGCGTTCGTGCTGGCGTCGTGGTTCCCGCTTCGCCAGCGCCTGGGGGTGGGCACCGTGATCAACGTGCTGGTGGTGGGCACGGTGCTCGACCTCAGCCTGGCCATGCTGCTCCCCGAGGCCCATGGCATGGTCCTGCGGGTGGGCCTCCTGGTGGCCGGGGTGGTGGCCGTCGGCCTCGGATCGGGGCTCTACCTGGGCACCGGTCTCGGACCGGGGCCTCGTGACGGGGTGATGACCAGCTGCCGCGCGGGGCCCGTCGATCCGGCTGGTGCGCACCGGGATCGAGCTGAGCGCTGGCCCTCGGCTGGGTGCTGGGAGGCACGGTCGGGATCGGCACGGTCGTCTTCGCCCTGGCCATCGGCCCCCTGGTGCAGCTCTTCCTCGGCCGCTTCACCCTGGCCCCGCTACCGACGCCGGTCTGGGCGACGGCGACGGCGACGGCGACGGCGACGGCGACGGCAGCTCAGTAGCGGTAGGTATCGGGCTTGTAGGGGCCGTCCTGGGGGATGCCCAGATAGGAGGCCTGGGCCTCGGTGAGCTCGCTCAGATGCACCCCGAGATGGTCCAGATGGAGCCGGGCCACCTGCTCGTCGAGGGCCTTGGACAGCACGTAGACCCGGTTCTCGTACCCGTCGGCCTTGGCGTGCAGCTCCATCTGGGCCATCACCTGGTTGGTGAAGCTGGCCGACATGACGAAGCTGGGATGGCCGGTGGCGCAGCCCAGGTTGAGCAGGCGGCCCTCGGCCAGGACGATGACGGCATGGCCGTCGGGGAACACCCACTCGTCGACCTGGGGCTTGACGGTCACCCGCTCGATCCCGGGAGTCGCCTCCAGGCCGGCCATGTCGATCTCGTTGTCGAAGTGGCCGATGTTGCCCACGATGGCCTGGTGCTTCATGCGGGCCATGTCGGCGGCGGTGATGATGTCGCGGTTGCCCGTGGCGGTGACGAAGATGTCACCCCGCTCGACCACCTCGTCGAGGGTGACCACCCCAGGCCGGACGCGGCCGCCTGCAGGGCGCAGATGGGATCGATTTCGGTGACGACCACCCGGGCGCCCTGGCCCCGCAGCGACTGCACGCAGCCCTTGCCCACGTCGCCGTAGCCGCAGACCACGGCCAGCTTGCCGCCGATCATGACGTCGGTGGCCCGGGCGATCCCGTCGATGAGCGAGTGGCGACAGCCGTAGAGGTTGTCGAACTTGGACTTGGTGACCGAGTCGTTGACGTTGATGGCGGGGAACAACAGCGTGCCCGCTTCCTGCATCTGGTAGAGGCGGTGTACGCCGGTGGTGGTCTCCTCCGAGACCCCCCGGATGCCTCCGGCGACGCTGGTCCATCGGGCACTGTCCTCACCGAGGGTGCGCTGGAGCACCCGGCGGATCACCGCCTCCTCGGCCGAGCCGGCCCCCTCGGGGTCGGCCGCCTGGCCGGCCTTCTCCGTGGCCACCCCCTGGTGGACGAGGAGGGTGGCATCGCCCCCGTCGTCGAGCAAGAGGGTCGGCCCGCCACCGTCGGGCCAGGCCAGCGCCTGCTCGGTGCACCACCAGTACTCCTCCAGCGTCTCGCCCTTCCAGGCAAAGACGGGCACGCCCTGAGGATCGTCGGCCCGACCCCGCGGACCCACGGCCACGGCGGCGGCGGCGTGGTCCTGGGTGGAGAAGATGTTGCAGGAGGCCCAGCGCACAGCCGCGCCGAGGGCGACCAGGGTCTCGATGAGCACCGCGGTCTGCACGGTCATGTGCAACGACCCGGTGATGCGGGCGCCGGCAAGGGGCTGGACCGGGCCGTGCTCGGCCCGCAGGGCCATGAGCCCGGGCATCTCGTGCTCGGCCAGGGAGATCTCCTTGCGGCCGAAGCCGGCCAGACCGAGGTCGGCCACCTTGAAGTCGAAGGGGGGGGAGGGGGACGTCATGCCCCCCAGTGTGCCCGACTCCTCCCTCCCTGCGGCTCTGACCCTCGCAGGGGGACAGCAGGGGCGCGTTTTCAGGGATCAGACGTTGGCGCCTGAGGTGATGGCGGACTTGACGTGGTCGAGCACCGGGACCGGGCCCGGGTCCAGCTGCTCGCGGGCGGCGAGGTGGAGGGATACGAAGTCGCCCACCATGACCAGGTCGAGCAGCTGGGCCAACTGCCCCTCGCCCTCGGCCCGGACCTCCTCCACCGAGCTCACCACTTCTTCCAGCAGAGTGTTGACCACCTCGAAGCGACGGGAGACCTGCGGGTGCTCGAAGTCGTGGCGCAGGTTCACCACGGTGAACACCTGACGGGAGAGATCACCGTGCTGGCCCCAGCCCGCCACCTCGTTGTGGCACGACTCGGGTTGGGTGTTCCAGAAGGCCGCCACCTTGGCGTTCTCGTTCACCTGGCTCTTCCACCGCTGGGCCGCGGTGGCGCCGACCTGGCCGCCCCCGTAGAAGATGGGCAGGGTGCGGCCGATACGGGCGGCAAGGGCCCGGCCCAACAGCCCGTCGCCCACCAGAAGGTCCCGGCGGCGCCGGAGTTGCTCCACGGCGAAGTCGATCCACTGCTGGGCGCCCGGGAACAGGCCGACCTCCTCCAGCACCACCAGGGCGGGGATGGCCAGGGCGCCCAGGCCGGCTCGGGGCTGGGCCAGGTTGTCGGGCACGCCGACCACGGGCACACCCCAGCTCGCGGCCAGGCGCCCCAGCTCGCCCCCCTTGGTCACCACCACCATGCGGGCACCCTCCACGGCTGCGGCTGAGGCCGCCTCGACCGTCTCTTCGGTGTTGCCCGAGAACGACACGGCGAACACGAGGGAGGTCTCGCCCACGAACGCCGGCAGCTCGTAACCCTTGGACACGATCACCGGCACGGGCAGGAACGGCCCGGCGGCGGCGGCCAGCACGTCGCCGACCATGCCGCTGCCACCCATGCCCAGCACGACCACGTTCTCGATGCGGTCCCGCTCGGGCAGCCCCTCGAGGCCCCGCGCCGCCACGGCAGCGTCGAAGACCTGCTCGGGCAGTCCGGCTGCCGCTTCGAACATGCCCTGGCTGTCGAGTACGGGCTGGCCGGCGACGTCGATCACGGTTTGGTCGGGCCCCGTCTCCTGGCTCACGGTTGGAAGGTGGGGTGGATGGACTCGGCCTCGACCCTACCCATGATGCGCCCGTGCTCGTCGTCGCCGACCGCGGTGGCCTCGTCGATGAGCATGATGGGGATGTCGTCACGGACGTCGTAGCGTCGCTGCAGCCGGGGGTTGTAGAGCATTCCCTCGTCGTCGAGGTAGTAGAGCGGCCCCTTGTCGTCGGGACAGGCCAGGATCTCCAGCAGTTGGGGATCGAGCACGACGGTCATCCTTCCCTGATCAGGGCGAGGACCTCGGCGGTGTGGGCCTCGCACTCCTCGTCGGTGGGCGCTTCCAGGTTCAGACGCAGCAGCGGTTCGGTGTTGGAGGGGCGCAGGTTGAACCACCAGTCGCCCACACCGACGGTGAGGCCGTCGAGTCGGTCCACCTCGGCGCCTTGGTAGGCCTCCGCCACCCGCTCGATGGCGGCCGGGGGGTCCTCCACCCGGGAGTTGATCTCCCCGGAGTTGGCGTAGCGGTCGAGGGGCGCCACCAGCTCGGAGAGGGGGACCCCGGCCGCGGACAACTGCTCGAGGATCACCAGGCTGGCGACCAGGCCTGAGTCGGCCCGGTAGTTCTCGCGGAAGTAGTAGTGGCCCGAGTGCTCGCCGCCGAAGACGGCACCGGTCTCGGCCATGGTCTGCTTGATGAAGCTGTGCCCCACCCGGGTGCGCAGTGGTGTGCCCCCGTGCTCGGTGACGACCTCGGGCACGGCCTTGGAGCAGATGAGGTTGTACAAGACGGTCGCCCCCGGGTGCTTGGCCAGCATCCCGGTGGCCACCAGGGCGGTGGTGAGCGAGCCGGAGAGGGGGCGGGCGCCTTCGTCGACGAGGAAGACGCGGTCGGCGTCGCCGTCGAAAGCCAGGCCCACGTCGGCCTCCCGCTCGAGCACGGCGGCCTGCAGGTCGCGCAGGTTCTCCCGCTGGATGGGATCGGCCGGATGGTTGGGAAAGGTGCCGTCGAGCTCGGGGTAGAGGTAGTCGACCTCGAACGGCAAACCCTCGAACACGGCGGGGGCGACCAACCCGCCCATCCCGTTGGCCGTGTCGGCCACGATGCGCAGCGGCTTCAACGAGGACGTGTCGACGAAGGACCGGACGTGGTCGGCGTAGAGCCCCAGCAGGTCCTGGTGGGAGACCTCACCGGGCGAGCCCTCGGCCTCCGGCGTCCCCTCCTTGGCCCAGTCCCTGATCTGGCCCAGGCCGGTGTCCTGGCCGACCGGCTTGGCCCCCGCCAGGCACAACTTGATGCCGTTGTACTCGGCCGGGTTGTGGGAGGCGGTGAACACCGCGGCGGGGGCGTCGAGGTGGCCGGCGGCGAAGTACACCAGATCGGTCGACGCCATCCCGAGGTCGACCACGTCGACGCCCTGGCCGTTGGCGCCCTCGGCGAAGGCCTCGGACAGCTCCACTCCCGAGGGGCGCATGTCACGGGCCACCAGCAGCCGGGGACAGGCGGCGAAGCGGGCGAAGGCGGCGCCGATGCGCCGGCACACCTCGGCGTCGAGCTGGTCTGGGACCGTGCCCCGGATGTCGTAAGCCTTGAAGATGGCGTCGAGCGTGTCGAGGGGGGCCATGGTCGCCTCACCCTAACGGGTGTCTAGGGACTCGTCCCAGGCCCGCCGGCACGGGCCGGAGCGGCCTGCTCCCGGCGGTCGTCGGCCTCGGTGTCCTCGCCGCCGGTGTCGCCGCCGATGTCGCCGCCGGTCTGGCCGCCGTTCCCGCCGGTGCCCGTTCCGTCGGAGTCCGGGTGGTCGACGGCGGGGAGGAGGGCCGGCGTCGAGGCGTCGGGGTCACCGGAGGTGTCGCTGGTGCGACGGCGCCCGGGGAGGACGACCGGGCCCCGGACGGCGAGGAAGGCGAGCCCGGCCACCCCGAGGGCGGTCAGGACCCACGACGTCCAGTCGAGGGGGGTGGTGCCGTAGGTGAGCTCGACCTGGTTGGCGGTGGGCACCACCACCATCAGGTTGGGAGCCACGCGCCAGGGCCCCTCGGCCCCGCGGGCCTGCCAGTTGGGGAAGTAGGAGGTCTTGACCAGCACCGGCGAACCGGGACGGTCGACCGTGAAGGAGATGGAGTCGTCGTCGGTGGCGATGGCCGAGACCTCACTCGCCGGCACCGGTGTGGGCTCGATGTCGGCCCCGGCCGGGGCCCGCTCCCACGACGAGGGCCCGGACGCGGCCAGCAAGACGTCCTGGGCCGAGGGGTCCATGTACCAGTCGACGGCGACGTCGAGCCATCCCTCGCCCCCCTTGGGCACGCCTTCGAGCACCACCGGCTCAGCCTCGAGGGGTTCCACCACCTGGGCGTCGGCCACCTCGTAGACGTTCCAGCCCTCGACCGAAGCCACCAGGGCGAGGTCGGGCTCGGCTTCGGCCTGTTGGATGGCGGTGGGAGAGAAGGCCAGGTAGTAGCGGACTCCGAGGAGTTGGAGGTGGTCGACCCCCCGGCTCACGTCGAGCGACCCGTAGGGCAGGTCGCGCTGGGCCCGTGACGGCGCCGCCGACAGCTCGGACTGGTTGAGGAAGTGGTAGGGCGTGGTGGTCGAGGCCTCGAAGTAGAGGCCCTCCATGGAGCCGATGCACCCATCGGTGAAGGAGGGCAGCAACATGAGCGCCATGGGGGTGCCGAAGCGGTCGAGGTCGGCCTCGTACTCCCACATCGCCCGACCGCACCCCGTGGCCCGGCCCACGTCGTCCATGGTGTCCACGATGGCCCTGAACTCGGGGTAGGCCTCCTTGGCCTCGTAGCCGCTGTAGTTCCACCGGGCCCAGTCGGGGATGAAACTGCGCTCGGTGGTGCTGAGGCCGAACCAGGAGTAGGTCCCGCCATCGGCCGAGGTGGAGCCGAAGGGGAGGGATCGGAGGGGGAGGCCGATGGAGACCAGAGCGGCCAGGGCGACCAGGGCCGACCCACCCAGCAGCACCCGCCGATGGGGTGCGTCGTCTCGCCGGTTGACCAACAGCGCCACCGAGGACACGAGCTCGGCCACCGCGATGGCTGCCAACAGGTACAGGCACAGGTACCAGAACGGTAAGAGGCGGGCGTTCCAGAGCCGGCCCTGGGGGGCCGACACGAAGGCCACGGCGAAGATGGCGGCCAGCACCCCGAGGTACACGCCCAGCCGTCGACCGAAGATGATCGAGCTCACGATCCCCACGACGGCCAACAGGGCGACCCACGTGAGGTCGCCGGCCACGGTGGCGGTGACGTCGCCACCAAAGGCCCGGCTCAGCCCATCGCCCAGGCGTCCGGGGAGCAGGGCCTCCCAGTAGGTGGTCACCTTCTCCCAGCCCATGTCGTTGAGGTAGGCCCGGCGCCCGACGAACGGCAGGGTCCAAAAGGCGGTGAGCAGGGCGCCTACGAGCCCGACGCCCGCCCCCCAGCGCAGGCGGGCCCGGTCACCCTGCAGGGCCAAAGCCAGGAGGGCGGCGACGCCGGCGAAGATGGCGGGGATGACGTGGCACAGCGCACACAGGGCCAGGGTGACGGCCGCCGCCACCCGGAGGCCTCCGGTCTCCAGCCCGCGCAGCACCAGGCCGACGAACACCACGGCCAGGGCCAGGCTGATGCTGAAGGCGAACTCCCCGGCGAGGGTGGAGGCGGCGTTGCCGCCGTAGATGGTGAAGGACCGGTCGAAGACGAACCCCACGGCGGCCACCGCCAGGAGGGCGGGGCCGGGGAAGGGCAGGCGGGCCAGGCGCCCGAGCGCCCAGGCCGCCACCGGCAGGGCGAGCAGGCCCGAGACGGTGACCGCCTTGAAGGCGACGGTGTAGGGCATCACCACGTCGAGGCCGACGATCAACAGGCTGGGGAGCACCATGTAGAAGTGATAGGCGGGAAAACCGGCGTACCAGTCGGGGGACCAACCACTGAGGCGGCCCGCGGGCAGAAGCTCGTCGCGCAGGTAGGCCGGACCCCAGACGTGGGCGCCCATGTCCCCCCCGGCGGCGAGGGTGTCGGCCACGATGAGCTTTGGTTGCAGCTGGAGCAAGGTGAAGACCACGGCCGCGCCCACCAGGCCCATCGTGAGGAGGCTCTGGGGCGAGGCGCGACGCAGGCGCTGGATTCCGGCCATGACCCATCCTGCCAGCGCCCAGGCCCCTCGGTGGCGTCAGGGACCCTCAGGCGCGGCCAGCGGTCACGGGCGTCGGGAGGAAGGGCCCCTCAGTCGGGAAGGGAGCTCGAGGGAGCCTGCTCGGACAGGTCGGCCAGCACCCGGGGAAGGTCGACGGCCACGCCGTCGCGCCACCACGAACGGGTGTGGCACGAGGCGCACGAACCCATCGTCATGGTGGAGGAGCCCTGGACGAACGAGATCAGCACGAGGGGTGACGAGCACGTCCCGCAACCGGCGACGGGCGGAGGGGCGACCATGTCTGGTGTTTCGGACCACCAGGGCCTCACCTTGAGCGAAGCCGGTGGTGCGTCGAGCGGAGCGAGCGGTCAGCGGAGATCGGCCAACAGACTGACCACCGCGGTCAAGTTGAAGGCCACGTGGGCCCAGATGGCGGGACCGAGTCGCCCCGTGCGCACGGTGAGCAGGGCTGCGACCACCCCGAAGGCGATCAGCGCCGGCAGGTCGTAGAACTGGAAGTGGATGACGCCGAAGAGGAGCGAGGAGCCGGCGACGGCCCATCCCGTCCCCATACGGTGCTCGAGGGCCCGCAGCCAGAGGCCGCGGTAGAACAGCTCTTCGAACAGAGGCGCAGCCACGGCCACGATGGCCACGAGCAGGACGACGCCCAACGTGTCGGTGGCGCTGGCCGTCAGCTCCTCGGCGCTGGTTCCCACCTGCTCGGGGTCGATCCCGAGCAGGGGGAAGACCAGCGAGATGGCCACGACCAGCACCAACTGGGTGGCGAAGCCGACGAGGAGGCCGAGGGGTACGTCGCGTCCGCGCATCGACAGCCCGAAATCGGCGGCCAGGCTGCGTCGTCCCTTGGCGTAGGTCGACCACAGCGGCGCCCCCAACAGCCCGGCCCACAAGGGGACCTGCAGGAGGGCGACGGTGCTCAGCGACGCGCCGACGAAGTCGACCCGGCCCGACGCCATCAGCACGGCCGACCCGATGAGCGCCGGCACGAAGAGGGTGAGGGCGGTGCCGAGCACGGCGTCGCCCATGCCCCAGCGGACGGGGACATGGTCGGGGCTGGCCACGATCGGGTCCAGGGGCCCCCAATCGGGTGCCGTTCCCGGGGCCGGAGTTCGCTCCTCGGGCGACATCGCCGCCCACGCTAGGCCCTGGGCGGGGCGGCGACGCTCAGACGGCCACTCTCAGACAGCCACTCTCAGACGGCCACTCTCAGACGGCGACGCGTGCGAAGGGCGAGGGAGGGGCCCGCCGGTCGCTGCGGGTCCAACCGGACGGTACTCCGAGGTTGTCGGCATGGGTGTCGCACAGGTCGTAGCCGGCCGGGGAGGCCTCGGCGTCGAGCTGGTCGATCCACGCCGAGCGGTTGGCGTAGTCGTAGGTCATGGTGGCCGAGGCCACCTCGTCGCAACCCTGACGGGCACACAGACGAGGCCGGATGGCGACCGCAGGGCGACGGTTCCCGAGCACAGGACGGCTGCTTCCCATGTATTCGAGGCTACCCCTGGGTTCTACGTCGGTGGGGGATGCCGAGGGAGACCGCGATCGGCTTGCTGCCTGCGGCAGCCAATCGGACCCGTAGCATGGGGCCATGGTCCCCCAGTCCCCCAAGCCGCCTCCTCGCGACGCGCGCGACGCCCGTCGCTTCAGCCGGCCCGGGCGTCCCGAACAGGGGTGGCCCCGCTGGGGCGCGTGGGTCGGGCTCGGCGTGGTGCTCTCGTTCTTCTTGATGAGCGGATTGTTCTCGGCCAACGACGCCGAACCGGAGAGCTACTCCGACCTGCGCCAGCAGGTGACCGAGGACAAGATCGCCTCGATCACCTTCAACACCACCAACAACCAGATCGTGGCCGAGACCACCGGCGGCGACCCGGTCATCAGCAGCGCCACGGCGGAGCTGTTCGCGGCCGACACCGACCTGTTCGAGGAACACGAGGTCGAGTACCGCACCGACACCCCCACCCCCAACCTCTTCACCAGTCTCCTGCCGTTCCTCCTGCCCGTGGTCGTGCTGGTGGGCTTCTTTGCCTGGATGCAGCGTCGGGCCCAGGGCCAGATGGGCGGCATCATGCAGATCGGGCGGTCCAAGGCCAAGACCTACTCCACCGAGAAGCCGGGCACCACCTTCGACGACGTGGCCGGCTACGACGGCGTCAAGCAGGAGATCCGCGAGGTAGTCGACTTCCTGAAGTCGCCCCAGCGCTTCGCCACCATCGGCGCCCGCATCCCGAAGGGTGTCCTGCTGGTCGGCCCTCCGGGCACGGGCAAGACCCTCATCGCCCGGGCCGTGGCCGGCGAGGCGGGGGTGCCCTTCCTGTCGGTCACCGGCTCGGACTTCATGGAGATGTTCGTGGGTGTGGCCATCATCTTCGTCGACGAGATCGACTCCATCGGCCGCAAGCGGGGCGCCGGCCTCGGTGGTGGCCACGACGAGCGGGAGCAGACCCTCAACCAGATGCTCTCGGAGATGGACGGCTTCGAGGCCACCGAGGGCATCGTGATGATGGCCGCCACCAACCGGCCCGACATCCTCGATCCCGCCCTGCTGCGTCCCGGCCGCTTCGACCGCCAGGTGGTGGTGCCCCTGCCCGAGTGCGAAGAGCGCCTCGCCATCCTGCGGGTGCACAGCAAGGACAAGAAGCTGGCGGAGGACGTCGACCTGGTCACCGTGGCCAAGGGGACACCGGGAATGAGCGGCGCCGACCTGTCCAACCTGGTGAACGAGGCGGCGCTGTTCGCCGTGCGCCGCGACGCCAAGCAGGTCCACATGGAGGACTTCGAGTCGGCGCGCGACCGGATGCTCATGGGCCAGCGCCGGGAGTCGATGGCGCTGTCGGACGTGGAGAAGGAGATCGTCGCCTACCACGAGGGCGGCCACGCCGTGTGCGCCGCCGTGCTCACCCACGCCGATCCCCTCCACAAGGTGACCATCCTCCCGAGCGGCATGGCGTTGGGCGTCACCCAGCAGCTCCCCGAGGAGCGCCACCTCTACCGTCAGAACTACATCGAGGACTCGCTCGTGGTGCGCCTCGGCGGGCGGATCGCCGAGGAGCTGGTGTTCGGCGTGATCTCCACCGGAGCCAACAACGACCTCATGGGCGCCACCGAGCTGTCGCGCAAGATGGTGCGGGAGTGGGGCATGAGCGAGCGGGTCGGCCCGATGGCCTGGGGCGGCCAGGGCCAGGTGTTCCTCGGCGAGGACCTGATGCACAGCCGTGAGTACTCCGACGAGACTGCCCGGGTCATCGACGAAGAGGTCGAGCGGATCCTTCGCGAGCAGGAGGACCGCTGCCGCGACACCCTGCGCCACTACCGGCCGGGCCTCGACGCGGTGGCCGCCGCCCTGCTCGAGCAGGAGACGATCGGCGGCGACGAGGTGAGGCGCCTGATCCACGAGGCCCAGCGCAGCGCCGACGACGGCTACCGCAGCGACCCAGCCGCTCCGGCGACGCCCGAGCGCGCCGAGCTGCGCCCCGCCCGCTCCTGAGTCGCTGAACCGGTTCGGGCTGCTCAGCGTCCGGTCTCCGGCGCGCCCGCGCTGCCGGAAGCCTCGGAGGGGTCGCGGCGCACATCGGCCACGGCAGCCCACAGGTCGGTCGCCGTCGGGGGGCCGACGAAGCTGGCCCGCACCACCCCGGCGGCGTCGGCCACCACCAGGCACGGGACGGCGTCGATGCCGTAGCGGCGGTGCAGCTCGGGCTCGGCGCCGACCTCCACCTCCTGCACCGCCACCTCGGCGCTCTCGAGGGGCAGGGCCCGGGCCACCGCTCCCGCACAGGAGTCGCAGGTGGACGACGTGAACACCGCCACCAGCCACGTCGCCTCGGCTCGGGCGAAGTCCGACCGGTCGAGCTGGGTGGGAACGGCCCAGCGGGCCTGGGTGGGGGCATCGACCCGGCGCCGGTCGAGCACCAACGCCACCACCACGGCGAGGGCCACGAGCACGGCGGCGACAACCAAACGCTCCACCGGGATCACGGTAACGACCCCTCGGCCGTCGACGCGGCGATCAGGCCTCGGGTACCCCGATGAGCGTCGAGATGCCCGGGGCGCCCGCCGGTGACAGGTCGCGCTCGACCACCACCGGGCCGTCGGCCTCCACGACCAGGGGCAAGGGGGAGCGCTCGAGCGACGCGGCCATGTCGAGCACCCGGCGCTGGGCCGGGCCGAGCTCGAGATCCTGGAGGCCGGGGACGGCCAGCGGGGCGCCCGACGCCAGGGCGGTGACCGAGAACCGCACGGGCTCGGCCCCGGGGTTGTGCACCACCAGACGCTCGGCGACGCCGTCGGCCCCCGGACCGGTGGCGAGCACCCAGCGCTCGGCCACCAGCGGCGACCCGAGCATCGACGACCACCCACGCCGTGACGACGGCGAGGTGCCCGCCAGCTCCCGCTCGGCGACCACCGGCACCCCGTTGATCGAGCGCACCGTGGACGAGTGGCCCGTCCCCCCGGGGACGGAGCTGCTCTCGGCGGCATCGACGACCAGCTGCGAGCGGGCCGGAACGGTCCGCTCCACGGGTATCGGCACCTCGCCGCTGTCGGGCACCACCTCGATGATGACCACCGCATCTCGATC
This sequence comes from Acidimicrobiales bacterium, assembly GCA_030446545.1. Taxonomy (GTDB): domain Bacteria; phylum Actinomycetota; class Acidimicrobiia; order Acidimicrobiales; family CADCSY01; genus JADDRA01. The sequence goes on from JAUJNB010000004.1 coordinate 145,222, forward strand.
GCCGGGGTTGAACAGGCGCCAGCGCTCGGTGAGGCCCTCCTGGTGGAGCCCGGCGGGGAAGGTCCACGACTCGGCCGGCGCGGGAGCGGCCAACGCCAGGGACACGCCGGTGCGACCCTCGCTGCCGTCGAACGACTGGAGGCGGTCGACGACGAGGCGTCCCCGCCGGGCCACCACCGCCGTGGCGGTGACCGCACGCCGGCGCACGAGCTCGCTCACGTTCACCCGGGTGGCCGACCGGGCCCGCACCGGCAGGCCCTGCAGGGCGTCGGGCTGGTCACGGCCCTGCTCGGTGGCGAAGCTCACATCGACGATGGCGTCGTCGGGGAAGGGGTTGAACAGCACCAGCACCTGGGCCGCGTCCCGCGCCGTCGTGCCGTTGGCCAGGTACCAGCGGTCCGAGGCTGCCGAGGCGCACGGGGCCAGACCCCTCCCTCGGGCGCTCTCGGCCTCGTGCTCGACGGTGACGCCCCCACCGTCGAGCTCCACGATGGCCGACACGCCGCCAGCACGGACGACGTCGCCGGCGACCAGGCGCAGCGCCTGGTGCGGTCCGAGCTCGACCGGCCTGTCGACGGGATTCCCCTCGTCGGGCACCCAGGTCACCGTCCCCGAGCGGGGCGAGGCCGTCCCGTTGGCCACCGTCACGCTGAGGTCGGCCTGACCGTCGGCCGCCGTGGCGCTGGCGGCGCAGAACCACGCCGACGACAACGCCGACGCTCCACCTGCGGTGGGCATGGCGATGCTGGCGACATCGCCGAGCGGACGGGGTGCCCCGTCGTCGACCTCGACCAGGGCCAGGGCCGCCAACGCGGCCACCACCAGGACGAGGATCGGGAGCCGGCGTGGGCTCATGCTCGCCGGCGGAGGCGCCAGCCGCGAGCCACGAGCGTCGCCGTCCCCACCCACAGGGCGACCTGACCGGCCACCACGAGCCATCGCAGCGGCGAGGTGCGGTAGCCCAGGCTGGCCTCGGCGCTCCCGCCGCCGCCAGGGGCGTCGGGCGGGGAGACGAAGCTGTTGGCCCATCCGAAGCCCCGCTGGTGGGGGCTCACCTCGTCATCGATGCGAAGCTGCCACCGGGGGGAGAACGCCTCGGCGAGGTGGAGGGGGCCGGGCGCGACCGAACCCACGAAGCGGACGGGTGAGCGGACCTCGGCGAGCACCGGCTGCGACGACGACAGGTCGAGGCCCACCGTGGCCTCGAAGGGCGCGGGGGCCAGGAGCGCCTCGCTCAGCTCCCCCGCTCGGTCGTCACCGGCGCCCACCGACAGGGCCGCCCGCGCCGGCACCCAGGCGGCGTTCTGGTAGATGGTCAGGGCGGGGTCGACGTCGACGCTGCGCAGGTCGAGCTGCTGGGCCAGGGTCGCCCGCAGCCCTTCGTCCAGAGGACGACGCAGCGCTCCGCTGCGCGCCGGCGCCGCCTCCTCGGCCAGGACCAGGTAGCGGATCCCGAGGGGTCCGAGGAGCCGGCCCAGCCGCTGGGTGTCTCCGTCGGCGGCGAGGCGCACCGCTCCCGCCACCAGCGCCGTGGCCGGTCCCGACGAGGTGGCCCAACGCTCGGTGATGTCGGCGTCGCCACTGCGGGACAGCCCGTAGGCGAGGTGGTCACCCAGACGGTGGCCGGCGACAGGGAGCACGTCGGGGTCGCCCAGCCACAGCACCCGGTAGGCGCCCTGGTCTCGCAGCTCGGGGCCATCCATGAAGCCGAGGGTGCGACTGAAGTCGCTGTCGGGGGCGTCCCAGTCGCCGTCGATGGCGGCCACGGCCACGGGGACGGTGGCGAGGGCGACGCCGGACGCCGCCACCAGGGAGGCCACCTGACGCAGCCCGAAGCGGTACCCACGAAGGTCACGCTCGAACGACACCATGCCGAGCGCGGCGGCGAGCGCCAGGGCGGCGGCGGCCGGGGCGAGCAGCACCTCGGCCGGGGGCAGCGGCAGACCGGTGAGGCCCCGTCCGCCGGCCCACACCAGCGCCCAGCAGGCCAGGGCGACGAGCCACAGCCGGGCCGCCCAGGTGAAGCGCCACCCCCGTCCGATGACCAGGGCCAGGGCGGCGGCGAGGGGGACGGCCCACCCGAGGGCGGAGAGCCCGACCGTGCCGGTCTCGAGACGCAGCAGCTGGCCCACGCCGAGATCATCGGTGCCGAGCGGCGAGATGCCGGCCATGGCCGCCCACCCCCCGGCGCTCGGCAGGAACTCCGAGCTCCAGGGCAGGTGCAGCCCGAGGGCGACCAGCGATGCCCCGGCAGCCACGGCGAGCGCTCGGAGGCTGCTGGCGGCACCACCAACGAGCAGCGAGGCGATCACCATGGCCACGGCGATCACGGGGACGAAGACCACGACCAGGGGCACGAAGGCGGCCACCACGGCGACGAGCAGCCCGAGCGGGAGCACAGCCCGCCACAGGCCCTGCCAGCCGCTCGAGTCGCCCTGGTGGCCGAAGGGCTCCTCGTCGAAGGCGACGAGGAGGCGGGCGAGGATCCACGGGGCAGCGGCGTAGAGCACCAGCCCGTCCCAGCGTCCTCGGGCGAGGGCGTCGTAGGGAAGGGGGACCACGGCGTACACCACGAGACCCACGGCCCGGGCCCGCGGCGACGCCAGGCCGCGGGTGAGTCGCCAGGCGCCGGCCAGGCCGGCCGGCAGGGCGCCGAGCACCAGGACCTGTTGCAGGAGTCCCATCGCCCCGAGGAACAGCGTCCCCGCCAGCCCGAGGAGGGCGAAAGCGGTCGGGGCCGGAGCCTCGGAGCCCAGCCCGGCGGTGTTCCAGCCGTTGAGGTAACGGCCCAGCAGCGAGAACGGGCCCTGGTCGAAGGGGATCAGGCTGGCGAAGGCGGGGAGCGGCTCGCCGATCAGCTCGCGCGTGCCGATGAGCACGACCATGGCGACGAGCACACACGCCACCAGGGCGAGGCGCCGGGGGCCGGCCTGCAGCGAGCCGGTGATGCCCCGGCCGGCGTCGGCCAGCGACTGGCGCACCCGGTCGCCCCCGCCGAGCTCTCCTCGCAGGTATGCACTGATCCGGGCGCTGCCACCACCCTGCAGTCGCCTGATCTCGACGTCGCGCAGCCCCCGTACGGCGCGGAGCTGGCGCCGGCGCCGGCGCAGGTCGCCCACACGGCGCAGGTTCCACGACCAGGCCCCCAACACGTCGATCGACTGCGCCACCTGCCCGGCGGCGAGGGCGTAGACCGCCTCCACCAGGGTGAGGACGATGGCCTGGGGCACGACCCGCACCAGGTGGAACCAGCTGTAGCAGGTGAGCATCGTGCGCAGCCGGTGGCGGGCGAAGAGCCGGCGGCGATCGTCGACCCCGCGTCGCGCGCTCAGCTCCTCGCGGTGCTGGACCCGAGCGGCCGGCACCACCACCACCCGGGAGCCGGCCACGTGCGCCCGCCAACAGAGGTCGAGGTCGTCGCCCAGGAAGGTGATGGCGGGGTCGAACCCGCCGAGGGTGGCGAACAGGTCAGCTCGCACCAGGGTGCACGCCCCGGGGACGGCGAACACGTCGCGGACCCGGTCGTGCTGCTCCTGGTCGAGCTCGCCCCGCTCGACCAGGGGGGTCATCACCCCGGTCTTGTCGGCCGACAGCCCCACCTGGAGCAGGGCCTGGGGCTCCCCCCAGCACACCAGCTTCGGCCCCGCCACACCGGCGTTG
>JAUJNB010000005.1:0-20610 GCA_030446545.1 Acidimicrobiales bacterium
CGTCGTCCTCATCCACGGAGGGGAACCGCTCCCGATAGGAGCTGAAGCTCGACTGTACCTCGTCGGCATCCAGCCCGAAGCTGGCCAGGTGGTAGCGGTGCACACCGTGGCCGTGTTGGCGGTTGCGGGCGAGCCAGCGCGCCATGGCTTCTTCATGCTCGACTGACAACGTCTTGCCCAGGCGGTGGTAGATCGAATCGACGACCCTGACCGGATCACGCACGAGGCTCGGGTAGGACACATCTACGAACCGATCCGGACCCAGTTCATCCCGGGCGGCGAGGGCCCGGTCCATCGAGACGACGCACCGCCGCAGCGCATGGTGACCGACGACGTGGGGCTGGAGCGAGTGGCTGTAGGGACGGCGAACCGTCCACACCAGGCTGGCGTAGGACCCGACGGCCTCGACCGGGCGCCGATGACAGTGCACGATTAGTGCGGTCGGCAGGGTATATGTCAAAGACAGTAGGTGCGCCAGATGACTGGGTGACTTGAGCACCCACGGCCGCGAGCCGGTATCAGAGCTGGCGAGAACCCGGAGCTGAAGGGAGTAGTATTCGTACTCACTTGTGAGCCGAGCACCATCTAGCCAGCGTGAGTACCCCTCGACATGGAACATGTCCTCGAGATGCTGACTGACGAAGACGTTCTGCAGCAGCGCGTCACACTCCTCCGGGCCCTCAGCCGCGGCGGGGTGGACGGCCTTGAACCCCGGGGCCAGGGCGTAGAGCCCGTCCAGCCACGACCGGGCGTGGTCCACCAGGGCCTCACGCCGGTGCATGCCCTCACTGGCGGGGGGAACGGGATGCAGTGCCTCCCACAGGCGAAGGAATCGATGATCCGGATCAAGGGCGAGCAAGTTGTGCAACAACGTGGTGCCCGTGCGGGGCAGGCCCGTCACCACCAGTGCCACCGGCAGGGCAGACTGGCTCAGTTGGGGGCGCTGGCGCAGGTGGTCCTGGACGTAGAGCCGGTTCATCAGGTGCCGGACGAGCACCTTGGGCAACACCTTGTGGCCGGTGTCGTTCAGCTCCGCGGTGTTCTGGCACGAGCCGACGAACAGCTGCAAGGCCCCCAGGAACCCAGGATCCCCGAAGTCGGCGAGACCAGTCTTTTGGCGCGCCTGCTCGAGCAGGGACGACGTCGCCAGGGCAGGAACCTCGCCTTCTGCCACCGGCCTCAACTTAGAGGATGCGAGCCGGGGGCCGACCGAGTCCGTCCTGCGAGAAGGCACCGTTGTCGTCGGTGAGGGCGCCCCTCGCCCCCTCCATGGAGGTGGCCTGCCGGCGCTGGGCCGACCGGGGCGCCATCACCTATCGCGGCCAGACCATCACCTATGCCCAGTTGTGGGACCAGGTCGCGGCGCTGGCCACCGCCTATCGCCGGGTCGGTGTCCGCGCCGGGGACCGAGTGCTCTGTGGTCTGCGAAACTGCCCTGAGCACGTCGTCGCCATCAACGCGGCATGGGCGTGCGGCGCCATCCACGTCGGGGTCGACGACGACCTGACCACCCCGGAACTGACGCGGCTGGTCGAGCACGTCGAACCGGCTGCCTTGCTGTTCCACCCGCGAGGAGAGGGTGGCCAGGCCCTCGAGCCCCTGCGGTCCCTCGGCCGCTCCCATCCCGGCGTCGTCCGCGTCCTGCACGAGGCGACTCCCCAGGGGGCCGAGATCTCGCTCACCGCGCTGCTCCAGCACCCAACGGCAGACGACAGGCCAGCCTCCCCTCAGCTCGGAGACGCTGACATGGCCCTGTTCTTCCTGACCTCGGGTACGACCGGCCGGCCCAAAGCGGTCATGGAGACCGCTCCCGTCTGCTGGGCGAAGATGCAGTTCTTCGCCGACGCCTTCGGCCCGAGCGTGGACGACGTCCATCTCGTCTACCTCCCCATCTCCCACGTCTTCGGGTTGCGACTGGCGCTGCTGGCCCTGCTGCGGGGGGGCAGGGTGGTGCTCCAGGAGCGGTTCTCGCCCAAGCAAGCCCTGGAGCTGGTGTCGAGCGAGCGCGTCACGGTTCTGCCGGGGATGCCCACCCACCTCACGCTGCTCCTGTCGCACCTCGATCCGACCCGCCACGAGGTGGGAAGTCTCCGCTGGGTCATCTCGGCCGCCGCCAACCTTCCTCGACCCTTGGTGGAGTCGGTGTACGAGCGGTTCGGTGCCGAGCTGCTGTACGTCTTCGGCTGCAGCGAGGGCTTCACCACGATGACCACCGACCCCGACGAGATCCTGCGTGGCTCGGTGGGCAGGACGGTCTTCCGGGGCCCGCCCGGCACGTCGGCCAATGGTGCCGTCGCCATCATGGGCCCGGACGGCCCGACGCTGCTTCCTCGTGGCGAGGTCGGTGAGATCGTCTTCGGTGCGGCCACCCCCGTGCGCTACTGGCGCGAGCCCGATGTGGCCACCGACGGTTGGTACCACACAGGCGACCTGGGGCGGATCGATGCCGACGGCTCCCTCTACGTGCTCGGTCGCCTCAAGGAGCTCGTCAACCGGGGCGGGCTCAAGGTCTCTCCCGCCGAGGTCGAGGCGGTGCTCATCCGCCATCCTGGCGTGGCCGACGCGGCCATCGTGGCCGCCCCTGACCCCGTGTTGGGCGAGGCCACCTGCGCCTGCGTGGTCCCGAGCGACGGCTCTCCCCCCGATCTGGCCGAGGTCCGGGCGTTCCTCGGGGCCACGTTGGCTCGACACAAGCTCCCCGACGAACTGTGCCTGCTGAAGGAGATCCCCCGGTCGGACATCGGCAAGGTCGACCGTCCCACCCTTCGCAAGGCGGTCGTCGATGCCGACGCCCTACGGGAACGGCTGCGAGCACGTTGAGCCCGGGCGGCGCGACGGCCAGGGCTCGAATCCGTCCCGCCATCGTCACCGGCGGGGGCCGGGGCATCGGACGGGCGGCCGCTCAGGCCCTGGCTGAGGCGGGGCACCCGGTGTGTGTCAACGACACCGGTGCCGCCCTTGATGGGACGGAGCCGTCTTCCGAACCAGCGCAGCGAGCCGTGGCCGATCTCGAGAAGCGAGGGGGACGAGCGATGGCCAGCATGCTGGACACGCGGACCTCCGGCGCCGCTCGGGAGCTCGTGGCCGAGGTACGAGAGTGGGCCGGTGTGGCCCCCACCATCTTGGTCCATGCCGCCGGGAGCCTCCGTGACGGGATGGTGCACAAGGCATCCGACGACGACTGGGCCGAGATCCTCGGGTCCCATCTGTCGGTGGCCGCGGAGCTCACGCGAGCGCTGTCCAGTGAGATCCGATCCAGCCGCTTCGGTCGCATCGTGTACCTCGGTGGAGCGGCAGGCTTGGTGGGCAATGCCGGCCAGGCCAGCTACGTGGTGGCCAAGGCCGCTCTCTTCGGCCTCACTCGGGCGGTTGCGCTGGAGATGGCTGATCGAGACGTCTGCGTCAACTACCTGGTTCCGTTCGCGTTCACCCGCATGACGGAGTCCATCCCCCCGGTCAACGACCAACTCCGGTCTTACCTGGAGTCCGCTCCGCAGGCCCGGCCCGCCGACATCGGCCCACTGATCGCCTGGCTGTGCTCCGACGCGGCGGGGGGAGTCAGCGGGCAGATCCTGGGATGTCGGGGCGCAGAGGTCGCCCTGTGGTCGCAACCCCGGCCGGTGGTATCGGTGGTCGACCAGGCCGGGTGGGGGGCTGACGGCCTCACCAAGACCGCTCGTTGCGCCTTTGAACCTGCGCTCGTTCCGCTCGAGTCCGAGTTCGAGGTGTTCACCAGCGCGCCGGTTCCCGTCACCGAAAGGACGACACCGTGACCGAGCCCACCCTGGAGCGCCCGTTCACCGCGGAGGTGGCCAATGCATCCGAGGCACATGCCCTCGGTCCGGAGTACGTGCGGGCCGTGGGAAAGGTGATCTCGAGTCACGTTCGCAACGAGCTCGCCGGGGCCGTTGTGTTCGACGAGCCCGCCATTGCGTTGGCGCCCGCACCCAAGGAGAAGTGGCTGGCCTGCCGGATCGCCATGGAGGAGTACGGCCACCACCTCAAGTTCAACAAGCTGGCCGCTGAGCTCGGGCTCGAGGATCCCCTGGCTGCGCGGACCCTTTCCGTCTTCGACTATGAGCTGCGGACCTGGACCGACTTCGTGGTGTTGAAGGCGGTGGTCGACCTGGCCGAGGTCGTGCTCATGGAGGAGCTGAAGGATTGCACGTACCTCCCTCTGCGGCACCTTGCCACCAAGCTGCTTCCCGAAGAACGTTTCCACGTTGCCTTTGGTCGGGCCGCGTCCGGCGAGCTGGCGACGGCACCGTCCAACCGCTCTGCGCTCACCCAGGCGGTCCACGACCTCGTGCACTTCACCCTTCCCTTCTTCGGACGGAGTGTCTCGCCGAACAACGAACTGTTCCGCCGCTGGGGGATCAAGCACCGAAGCAACGACGAGTCTCGGGTTGAGTTCGTCACCCGGTGCCGGCGCTTCGTGGTCGATGACCTCGGGTTGGGGTTTCCCGCGGTGTCGACGAGCTGGAGCGGGTGAGGCAGGTGGCGGCCAAGTCCTGGTACGCCGTCGACGTATCGGGACGGGATCTGGGCACCGGCGGGCTCCCGTCTCCCCCCGGCGCCGCGTCGGCTGCGGCCGCACTGGCCACTGCCCCGGTGATCACCTGGCCCATCAGCGTGGTCGCCGACGACCACGCCTCTCGTGCCGTGGGCGAGGCGCTGGGCCCAGGAGGAAACGAGGTGGAGCGAATGCTCGACAACCTGTGGCGATTCCAGCACGAGCGGCTCGACGAGGGGGTGGCCGATGCCGCCAGAGCCACACCCGCTGGCTACGTCGACCTCCCCCTGGCCCTGGTGTCATCGAGGGAGGCCGTCGATGCCTCCGCTGCCCTGGACCGGGGGTGGGTCGCCCGCGTCGATCGGCTTCGGTCGTCGCCTCGACGCGAGCTGCTGGAGTTGGGGCGGGGCCCCCAGCTCGAAGCAGCACTGCACGTCACCATGCTCCTGGCCACCGAGATCCTCGATCCCGACGACGACACCGACGTCGCCGCCCACGTGATGTCCGGTGGCCGGCTCTGGCTCCTGACGGCGGCCGTCACGTGGGCGCTCACAGCCACGACCTCCAACCCCTTCTCCGCCTGGGCCGAGCTCATCACCGCTGGACTGTGGCCGATCGGCCCCTGCCGAGGACATCTGGTCGTCGCTCACGGCGGGCGAGCCTGATCCGCTGTGCTCGACCTCACCGGACCGACGCTGCCGGTCGCCACCTGCGCTCGGAGATTGGAGCCGACGGGTCTCGCCATCGGTTCCGGGGACGTCGATCTCGCCGCCAGGATCTCGTGGCACGGGCCCGCCCACCTCGGTACCGAGTTGGGCAGTGAGGCCACGGTTCAGGCCCGCTGCGGGCTCATGCACCTTCACGGGCGCGACCTCGGTCGACCTCGCCGCATCGGCTTGGAGGTGGCCTCGGTCGCCGCCGGCCTGCTGGCGGCCCAGGGCACGCTCGCGGCCCTGGTCGGACGCGCTCGCGGCCTCTCCGTGGCGGCCGTCGAGACGTCGGTGCTCCAGGCTGGGCTGATGCTGGCCTCGCATTTCGTGGCCGCCTCCACCGGGACCGAGGAGTGGGTTCCGGCCCCGCCGGGTCCGGCTCCCGGGCCTCCCTTCCGTACGGCCGACGGCCATTGGTTCGAGATCGAGACGCTCGAACCCGAGGCCTGGAAGGCCTTTTGGTTCCACCTCGGTGTCGAGGGGAGCGAGCTGGGCCGAGCGTGGGCGCTCTTCCGAGCGCGGTACTACCAGTCGAGCTGCTCGCTGGCAACGGGGATGCACGAGGCGACGGCTCGCCAGACGTTGGCGGAGATCAGCAGCGTTGCCGAGGAATGTCACGTCAGCCTGGTGCCCGTTCGCCTCCCCTCGGAGGTTCTCGCCCACCCCGGATGGTCATCGGGCTTCCCCGCCGTCGAACCCTGGCCACGGGCCCACGACACGGGGTCCGGCGAGGGAGCACCGGCGAATCCGAGGGGCCGGCTCCCGCTCGAGGGGATACGGGTCGTGGAGGCGACCACGAGGATGCAAGGGCCATTGGCGGGTCTGCTCCTGCAGATGCTCGGCGCCCACGTCATCAAGGTCGAGCCTCCCGGCGGCGACTTCGGACGCATCGTGCCCCCGCTGGCGGGAGACACCGGCTCGTTCTTCCTGTGCTTCAACCGGGGCAAGGAGACGGCCCAGCTCGACCTGGCGAAGCCGTCCGGCCGGTCGGCGCTGGTCGAGCTCGTCGCCGACGCCGACGTCTTCCTCCACAACTGGCGCCCCGGGAAGGCGGCCGAATGGAGCCTCGACGCCGCTGATCTCCTGAAAGCCAACCCCCGTCTGGTCTACACCGAGGCGTCGGGATGGGGAGACGTCGAACACGAGCGGCCCCTGATCGGCACCGACTTCCTGGTCCAGGCCTATGCGGGGTTGGGCGCAACCATCCAGCCCGAGGGCAAGCCGCCCTTCCCTACGAGGGTCATCGTCGTCGACTTCGCCGGTGCGCTGATCGGCGCCGAAGGCGCGCTGCGCGGGCTCTACCAACGTGAGCGGACGGGTCGAGGCGCCAAGGTCGAAACGTCGTTGCTCCAGGGTGCCATGGCATTGCAGGACCATGTGCTGGCGGCGCTGGCCCGAGGAGGCGAGGCACCAGGGAGAAGCGCAGGGCGCCCGGTGTGGGGCCCGCTCGACCAGCCTGTCCCCGCCGCCGACGGCCTCGTCGTGCTGACCGTCGAGCACGACACTGACCTGGAGCGCCTCTGCCGGATACTGGAGCTCGAAGTCGACAGGCATGCTGCCGGCCATGTCGAGCAGCTCGTCTGCGAGCGCTTGGCTACCAGGCCCTCCGTCCACTGGGAGGAGAAGCTGACGGAAGCAGGAATTCCCTGTACCGCCCAGGCTCACGCCGAAGATCTCGCCGCAATGGCTCATGATCCGCGATCGGCTCACCTGTTCGAGCCCCTGGCCGGCTCGATGCTGGTGCCCAAGACCCCGTGGTGCTTCTCCTGACCGATCCCGTCCTGTCCCCGCCAGCGGGGACGACGGGAGGTCCGGCCGTCCCGGATCCACGCATCCCCCGGTGCCGGTAAGTTCGGGATCATGGATGATCGCAACTTCCGCCACCGGGCCCTCACCGTTTCGATGCAACCGACTCGATCACCATCTGCCCGCTGACCAGCGACCCCATCGAGCTTCCGCAGCTGCGGATCGCCTGGACCCTGGGTCAGAAGGCGGACCGGGCCACGGCCAGTACGTCGAAGGAGTCTCTGACCCCGACATGCTCGCCCGATGGCGTGCCCTGTTGGTCTTCCTCGGCCTCGCCTGATCCGCGGCAACGTTTCAGGGATTGATCTCAGCATCCCTTTTCGGAGGTATCCCCTGCCCTCGTCACGTTCCGGCGCCACCCTGGTCGCCACTGAACTCACCCGCTCCCGGGGGGCGACGACGATCCTCGAGCGGGTCAGCCTCACCATCGGGCCGGGGACCCGCCTCGGCGTGGTCGGCCCCAACGGCGTGGGCAAGACCACGCTGCTGCGCATCCTGGCCGGGCTCGACTCGCCCGACAACGGGCGCCTCACCCTGGCACCGCCCACCCTCACCGTCGGCTACCTGCCCCAGGAGCCCGAGGCCGTCCCGGGGGAGACCCTCTGGTCCTTCCTGGCCCGACGCACGGGGGTGGCGGCCGCCGAAGCCGGGTTGGAGGCGGCCGGGGCCCGCCTGGCCCAGTCGGCGCCGGGGGCCGACGACGACTACGCCGCCGCCCTCGACCGCTACCTCGCCCTCGGCGGGCCCGACCTCGACGCCCGGGCCCACGCCGTGTGCGCCGACCTCGGCCTGGGCGCCGACCGCCTGGCCGTGGAGGTGGGCCGCCTCTCCGGTGGCCAGGCGGCCCGGGCCGCCCTGGCCGCCATCTTGCTCACCCGGGTCGACGTGCTGTTGCTGGACGAGCCCACCAACGACCTGGACTTCGCCGGCCTCGAACGCCTGGAGCGGTTCCTGGCCGAGTTGGCCGGCGGCCTGGTGGTCGTCTCCCACGACCGGGCCTTCCTGGCCGCCACCGTCGAGCGCGTCCTCGAGCTGGACGAGCACCGCCGCACCGCCACCGAGTACGGCGGAGGCTGGCTCGGCTACCTGGAGGCACGGGCCGTGGCCCGCCGCCACGGCGAGGTGGCCCACGCCGGCTATCGGGCCGAAGCCGAGCGACTGGCCACCCGCGCCCGGGCCCAGCGCCAATGGGCGGTCAGCGGCGTACGCAGGGCCAAGAAGGGCGCGCCCGACCATGACCGGGCGCAGCGCGGCTTCAAAGTGGACCGGACCGAGAAGCAGGCCGCCAAGGTCCGCATCACCGAGCGGGCCATGGAGCGCCTGGAAGTGGTGGACAAACCGTGGGAGGGCTGGGAGCTGCACATGGAGCTGGGCTCGGCGGCGCGCAGCGGCGACGTCGTGGCCCGCCTGGCCGGCGCCGTGGTCGAGCGAGGCTCGTTCCGCCTGGGTCCGCTGGACCTGGAGGTGGGCTGGGCCGACCGCCTGGCCGTGCTCGGGCCCAACGGGTCGGGCAAGTCCACCCTCCTCGGCGCCCTCCTCGGCGAGATCCCCCTCACCGAGGGGCAACAGGCGTTGGGTCCCGGTGTGGTGGTGGGCCGCCTCGACCAGGGTCGGCATCGCTTCGAGGCGGACCGGTCGCTGCTCGAGGGGTTCACCGGGGCGTCGGGCCAGCGTCCCGAGGCAGCCCGGTCACTGCTGGCCAAGTTCGGACTGGCCGCCGGTGACGTCGAGCGACCGGCCGGCAGCCTCTCCCCCGGCGAACGAACCCGGGCCGGGCTGGCGCTGATCATGGCCAGTGGGGCCAACTGTCTGGTCCTCGACGAGCCCACCAACCACCTCGACCTCCCCGCCATCGAGCAGCTGGAGCAGGCCCTCGAGACCTACGACGGCACCCTGTTGCTGGTCACCCACGACCGGCGCCTCCTCGAGGAGGTGCGCCTCACCGCCACGTTCGAGCTGGGGTGACGCCCCCCGGCCGCAAGGGGTCGGCGAGACGGATCGGGCCGTCGTCAGCCGGCCGGTACCGGCACCCGCTGCTCGCGGAGCGCCCATCAGGACCGGCCACGGCTTCCACCGGCAGTGGCGGGGGTGCGACCAGCAGGGCCAGGCCGAAGCCGACGAGACCGGCGGTACAGGTGACCCCGGCCCACAGCTCCACCGGCCAACCCAGGTCGCCGGCCATGGCCAACAGAGCGAAGTAGGTCGACCAGAGCAGCACCGGGACGAGGGCGGCGAAGGCCCGCAAGGCCGCCAGGCGCTCGGGGGCGGGCCGCAGCCACTGGACCAGTCCGTCGGCGATCACCCCGGCGACCACGGCGCCGACCACGGTGGCGCCCTGGTGGAACCCCTCCATGGCCGCCGACAGGACGGCCACCGTCGAGAACAACAGCGTGAGGCTGCCGGCCGGCAGCGACCAGCGCCGCAGCAGCAGCAGCGTGGGCGCCATGAGGATGACGGTGGTGACGTCAAGGATGGCGGCGAAGCCCTCGAGCTGGATCTCCCAAGAACCAGTCGGCCAGGTCGGCCTGGGGCACGGCCACGGCGATGAACCGGTAGGGATCGGCCGTGGTGGCGCCGGTCAGCCAGGGTGAGAAGTGCATGAAGAAGAAGGCCGTGAGGGAGGTGACGAGCGTGGTCGACAGCAGGGCGGGCAGGAAGGTGGCGAAGGTCGTCGGACGACCCGTGGGCGTCGACGACGGCAGGCCACAACGCCCGCAAGGAGCTGGACAACACGAGCATCCCGCCCGTGAACAGCACCAGGTGGGAGGGGCTCACGAGCGCCTCCAGGTCGACCTCGACCCCGAAGACCGAGTGCCAGACCAGGTCGCCCACACCGCCGAGGGCGAACACCGCCACGCCGGCCAGCCCGAGTCGAGTCAGCCCTCCGCCACCGCCGCCCTCACGGTGGTCCCCTGGCGCAGGTGTCGGCCCACCAGCCACGACATCCACGTGGCGGTGGCGAGGAAGCCGGACTGTAGAAGAGCGCCGTGCCACCGAAGGCGCCAGCAGGGCGTCACCCGCGGCCACCACCCGCACGGCGGCGGCGAGCTCCTCGCCTCGGGTGTCCTTGAGCAGGAAGCCGCTGGCGCCGGCCCGCAGGGCCTCGAAGACGAGGTCGTCGGTGTCGAAGGTGGTGAGGACCAGGACCGAGCGAGGTCTGTCCTCGCCGGTGGCCTGGTCGAGGAGGCGGTGGGTGGCCTCCAGGCCGTCCAGGCGCGGCATTCGTATGTCCATCAGGACCACGTCGGGTCCAAGGGCACCGGCCTGCTCGACGGCCTCGAGGCCGTCCCCCGCCTCACCCACCACCTCGATGTCGGTCTCGGCCTCGAGCTTGCGCGCACCCCGGGTCGGGTTCGAGCTTGCCCCGGATGGCCCTGACGTAATCCCGCTCCTCGGCCACCACGGCGCAGTCCGTGCCCGAGAGGGCCTGTTCGATCAGCTCTCGCAACAGCACGGGCTTGCGTCCGACCAACGCATAGACGGTGTCGACGTGGACATCGGCCGTGGCGACGACGGCGGTGACGGTCGTCGCCCGGTATCCCCGCTCGACCATCAGCTCCCGGGCGGCCCCGAGGATGCGTTGTCTCGTCTCCTGCGACTGGTGCAGACGGCTGCGTTGTCGTAGGCCCGGCCTTGCTTCTCTCATGGTCACTGGTCACGCTGCCGCTGGCCCTGCTGGCGGTACGACAACTGGTGATCGAGCCGGAGGAGACCTACCTGGGCGAGCGCTACGGCGCGCGCTACTGCGACTACCGGCGCCGCGTTCGTCGTTGGCTCTGAGCGGCACGGTGGTGACGTGGTGGTGTGGAGGGGCCGAGGCCGCGGGGGCCACGGCGCGGCCTACCCCGGCTAGGTCTTGGTCGGCAGGGTGGACGCGTACCTCACACCGAGGTCGACCCATCTCGACAGTTGCCGCATCGTGGCGACGTCCACCGCACCCAGCCGCAGCCAGCCGCGCATGGGCCGGCCTCTCATCTCCATCGGCACCGCGGCCGTCGTGGCCGACAGTTCCTCGAGCTCCGAAGGATCGACCCGCACGAGCAGGCCACCTTGTCCGCTCGCGGCCAGGGCCATGTTGCCTCCCACGAGGAAGGCAAGCCCGCCGAACATGGCCTGCTCCGAGACGGCGGCGTCCTGCGGCAAAAGGGCGCGGATCCGCTCGGCCAGCTCCTCGTCGTAGGCCACCGACGTCGATGCTAAGCCGGGCGGGCGCTGGCGGAGGTGGGACCTGGGCCTTGCCCATCGGCGTTGGGGACCCTCGACGTCTAGCCGCTGCAGACCATCGTCGACGGGTCCTCGCCCCGGAGGGCCAGGACCCGGCCCACGGCCTCGTCGAGGCGGGCCTCGGGCAGCCGGCCTTGGCCGACGGCGGCGACCACGGCGTCGATCATGGAGGCGGCCTGCGCTCCCGGGGTGGCCAGCACGATGTCGGCACCGGCCGCCAGCGCCATCACGGTCGCCTCGGGGAGCGGCCACCGATCGGTGATGGCCGACATGTTCATGGCGTCGGTGACGGCGACACCGTCGAAGCCCAGGGAGCGCAGCAGCCGGTAGGCGCCGGGCTCGGCGCTGGCCGGCAGCGGCCCGAGAGCTGGGAAGGTGACGTGGGACATCATCACCGCCGGCGTGCCCGCCGCGATGGCGGGAGCGAACCCGGCGCCGGCCACCGATTCCACCTGGTCGAGGGGCGCGTCGAAGACCACCGGCCCGTCGTGGCTGTCGCCCAGCTCGCCCTGGCCGGGGAAGTGCTTGGCCGTGGCCGCCATCCCCGACCGGGCCAGCCCGTCGACGAAGGCGGCGGCCCGGGCGCCGGCCTCGGAGGGGGTGGCGGCGAAGCTCCGGTCGCCGATGGCGGCGTCGCCGGATCCGCCGTCGGCATCGAAGACCGGCCCGAGGACCAAGTCGAAGCCGAGGTCCTGCAAGGTGGCTCCCCGCTCGGCGGCCACGGCGGCGATCTCGCCCGGTGGTCGCTGGCCCAGCGCCCTCGCCGACGGCGTGGGGCCCACGATGGGGCGCAGCCGCGAGACCCGTCCCCCCTCCTCGTCGACGGCGAGGAGGAGGGGGCGAGGTGACTGCCGGCGCAGACCCTCGATGAGGTCCCGGGCCTGGTCGCCGCCCACGATGTTGGAGCCGAGCAGGACGACGCCACCCACGCCGAGGGCGGCCACCTCGGCCGCCAGAGGGTCGTCGGCCGTGGTGGCCTCACCGATGCCCAGGACCAACACGGTGGCCGCCCGGGCTTCCAGCGACGCCGGGCGACAAGGTGGCGTCGGGGGCGCCACCTCGGGCGCCACGCCGCTGCGGCTCGGCGCCGGGGGGGCCTCGGTGGCGTCCCCGGACAGGCCGGACCCGCCGGACCCCCCACAGGCCCCGGTCACCAGGAGCGCCACCGCCGCCACCGGCGCCAGCAGGACATCACGCAACCCGGGCTTCACCTGGCCCGACATCCACCCCCACGGTAGCGGCAGGCCAGGCGCGCACCGCCGGGACCCCTAGGCTGAAGGCCGCAGGTCACCCCTCACCCCCCACCCAGGACCGCATCCGTGAAGCTCTTCATCCTGTTGTTGCTCGTCGCCGCCGGCGTGGCTGCCGTGGTGGCCTACCAGCGCAAGCGCAAGGCCGAGGAAGCGGCCCGCCAGAAGGAAGCGGCCACGCCCCGTGATCCCTTCGCCCAGGGCCACGGCAATGAAGACCTCCTCTACGGGCTCAAGGTGAGCGACGTCATCGGCTACCACGCCAAGGACTGGGTCGTGCGGGGCACCCTGCGCTTCAACGACGGGGGCTACACCTGGTCCGAGCACCTCATCAGCGACGCCCGGGACCAGCACTGGCTGTCGGTGGAGGACGACGAGGGCATCAGCGTCTCGATCTGGCAGCGGGTCCCTCCCAACGAGGTCGACGGCGAGCCCGGTGCCCGCACCGTGACCCACGGCCAGGTGGCCTACCAGCTGCACGAGGAGGGCCAGGCCGCCTTCACCGCCGAGGGCACGACCGGCACGGCCCCCTCGGGCACCGCCCGCTACATCGACTACCACGGACCCGGCGAGGAGCGGCTGAGCTTCGAGCGCTTCGGCGAGCAGTGGGAGGTGTCGGTCGGCCATTCCGTGCTCCCCCGGGTGCTCGACGTCTTCCCCCGGACCGGATGACGGCCGTCGACCTCCTCGCCGCCGACCCCGACCGGTCGAGCGCCGCCGTGCTGGAGCTGCCCGTCCCTTACCGGGACACCTGCGCCGCCGACCTCGGTCTCTTCCTCGACCTCGCCCCCCAGGAGGCACTCGCGCTCCGGCGGGTCGATCTCGGGAACTGGACCGTCGAGCTGCGCATCCTGGGCGCGTCCCACCAGGTACTGGCCTACCGCGGCGCCGAGCTGGCCTGCTCCGAGACCGTGGCCTGTCGCCCGGACCGGTCGGCCGGCGCCGCCCTGCCGGGCCGACACCAGCGGGCCGGGCACCTGGCCCACCACAGCTTCCGAGCCGACCGCCACGTGCTCGGACCGGCCGACTTCGGGCGCCGGGTCGACGAGCTGGTGGCCGACCTGGTCGGCGCCACCGGTGCGCTGTGCGGGCGCTTCCCCGGCGACGAGCGGGCCACCACGGGCCTGCGTCTGCAGGTGGCCGGGAACGAGGAGCTGGGCTGGTGTGGTTGGCACAGCTACCCGACGACCGGTGAGGTGGTGACGACGTCGTCCCGACTCGTCCTCGCACCGGCCGCAGCCCGATGTGACCGATGACGGTCACCTGGCCGGTCCGAGCCCTGGCCCTCGCCCTCGTCGTGGCCCTGGTGGCCGGCGCCTGCGGCGACAGCGGCCCGAGCCGCGAGGAGGTGCGGGCCTTCCTCGATAGCACCTATGAGGCCGACCCCAACCGGTCCAACACCTGGCTCTCGGCCGAGGCGGTCAAGCCCACCGCCGACAAGATCGCCGCTCGGATCAAGCCCCGCGACCGCTTCGCCGAACAGGAGGCGGAGTTCATGCGCGAGGGTGACTACATCGTCGCCACCTTCCCCGAGGCCCAGGGCTCGCGCATCGAGTTCGACGACTACCAGAAGGTTCGCAACCGCTACCTGCCCATCATCGGCGGCTTCTGGGGGGGCTCACCCTTCTCCTACGGGCCCCGAGGCCGACCGGGCATCGGGGGGGGGACCGGCGGCCCCGGAGGTGGGGGCTTCCGGGGCGGCGGCGTCGGGGCCGGCAAGTAGGAGAGACGACCGATGGAGACGACCCGATGGACACCGGCGACACACCACCATCGACCCAGCCAACGATGATCGAACACCGCCGGCCCCGGCGCCGGACGACGAGAGGACCGACATGTTCCAGATAGCGGCCGTCGATGTGGGCCAGCTCCTCACCGAACTGGGCGAAGGCGTGGTGTGGGGCGCCATGGCCATCGTGTTGCTGGCGGTGGGCTACGTCGTCATCGACCGCCTCACCCCCGGCGAGCTCAGCCAGCTGATCTTCGTCGATCGCAACGTCAACGCCGCCGTGGTGCTGGGGTCGGGCCTGCTCGCCATCGGCACCGTCATCACCACGTCGATCCTCACCTCCTTCGACGGCTTCCTCCCCGGGTTGGTGAGCGCAATGGCCTTCGGCCTGTTGGGCATCGTCCTGCTGGCCGTCGCCTTCCTGGTCGCCGACCGCCTGACGCCGGGGGACCTGGGGGAGATCGTCACCAACGCCACCCCGTCGCCGGCGGCCTGGGTGGTGGCGGCCAACCACGTGGCCCTGGGAGCGATCCTGGCCGCCGCCATCTCCTGACCGGTCGTCGGTGACCCTCGCTCCGTGACCGCCACCGTCGAGCGCCCCCGGCGTCCCGGCCAGGAGCCTCCGGCCGAGGGCGGGAGCGGTTCGCCCGTCGACCTCGTGGCCTCTCCGGTCCGGGCCCGGCGCCTCGTGCTGCTGGCCGTGTTCGTGTGCGCCGCCTGCGGGCTGGTCTACGAGCTGTCCCTCATCACCCTGGGCTCGTACCTGACCGGCGGCTCGATCACCCAGACCTCCCTGGTCATCGGGTTCGTCATGGCCGCCATGGGCGCTGGTGCCCTGGCCGTCAAGCCGCTGTTGCGCTGGCCGGTGGCGGCCTTCGCCGCCGTCGAGTTGACCCTCGGGCTCCTGGGTGCCCTGTCGGTGCCCCTGCTGTACGCCGCCTTCGCCTGGCTCAACCTCTACACCCCCGTGATGTTGCTGACAGCCACGCTCATCGGCGGGCTCATCGGCGCCGAGGTCCCCCTCCTCATGGCCATGGTGCAGCGGGTGCGACGCCAGGAGGCGGCCGGTGCGGTGGCCGACCTCTCGGCCGTCGACTACGGCGGCGCCCTGGTCGGGGGCCTGGCCTTCCCCTTCGTGCTGCTCCCCCTCTTCGGTCTGCTCCAGGGCGCCCTGGTTGTGGGTGCGCTCAACGTGGCCACCGCCGGACTCCTCGCCGGCTGGCTGTTCCGGCGCTCGCTGTCGCGTCCCGCCCGCGTCGCGGTGGCCCTGGTCACGGTGGCCGGGCTCCTCGTCCTGGCCGGGGCCGCCGCCTACGCCGGGACCTTCGAGGTCACCGCCCGCCAGCGCCTCTACCGCCACCCCATCGTCCACGCCGAGCGCAGCGCCTACCAGGAGATCGTCCTGACCTCGGCGCCGGTGGACGGGTGGCGGGACCGTGACCTCCGCCTCTACCTCGACGGCGACCTGCAGTTCTCCAGCCTGGACGAGCACCGGTACCACGAGAGCCTGGTGCACCCGGCCATGGGGGGAGCCCGGTCCCGGGTCCTGGTGCTCGGCGGGGGCGACGGTCTGGCCCTGCGCGAGGTCCTGCGCTACCCCGACGTCGAGGAGGTCACCCTGGTCGACCTCGACCCCGCCGTGGTCGACCTGGCCCGCACCCATCCAGTGTTGTCGGCCCGCAACCAGGGCGCCTTGGAGGACCCCCGGGTCGAGGTGGTGGCCGACGACGCCTTCAGCTGGTCACGGGGTTACCGGGGCGAACCGTTCGACGTGGTGCTCGTCGACCTCCCCGACGCCGACTCGACCGCCACGGCCAAGCTCTACACCGTCGAGTTCTACGGCATGGTCGGCCGCCTCCTGGCCGGTGACGGCCGCATGGTCGTCCAGGCCGGCTCACCGTTCTTCGCCCCGTCGTCGTACTGGTCGATCCGGGCGGCCCTGACCCAGGCCGGGCTGGCGACGACGCCGTACCACGTCGACGTGCCCTCCTTTGGTGACTGGGGTTTCGTCCTGGCCGGGCCGAGCCCGGGTCCGCCACCGCTCGCCCTGGCCGCTGATGCCCCGGAGCTGCGCTTCCTCACCCCCGAGGTGCTCGGGGCGGCCACGGTGTTCGCCCCCGACCGCATCCCCCGGGACGTGGAGGCGTCGACCCTCCTCGACCCGGTCATCCTCGAGTACCAGCGCCGGGAGTGGATCGGCTACTGATCGTCGCCCCGGAATCGCTCAACCTCGGGACCGATCCTGCCGATAGCTCAAGTAGCAGAGGTTGTCCAGCCTGAAGTCGGGGAAGACTGCGAACAACTCGGTCGCCCCCCCAAGTGGCTGCCAACCCTTGCCCACCCTTGTCTCCGATCGGGAAGAAGCGCGCCATGACACTCGGATGGTTGGCCCTGGCCTCCTTCGTCGCAACGTTCCTCGCCATCGTGGTCCGCATCGGCCAGGTGGCCCACCAGCGGGCAGGAAGGACCGAGAAGTTCGTCCTCGCCGCCCTGGCTGTGCCGGCCAGCCTCGTGCTGGGCGCCTCCACGGTGACCGCCACCTCCGTGTTCGGCAACCAGCGCCACTGGCAGGAGGACAGCCGGGACCTGGTGGTGGTGGACCGCACCGGCGACCACGACTGGGAGCACGCCACCCAGGAGGCGGTGGCGGTGTGGAACGAGGCTGGCGCCGACTTGCGTCTCACCTGGGAGCAGGGAACCGGCGACTGCGACTTCGACGGCAGCCGCATCGGCGTGTGCCTGGGCGACACCCGCGTCGACGGTCCCTTCGACGGCAAGAGCTACGACATGGTCGACAACGGCCACATCCAGGGGGCCTACCTCGAGGTGTGCGGTGACTGCGACCTCGACCAGGCCCGACGCACCGAGGTGGCCATCCACGAGCTGGGTCACGCCCTGGGCCTGGAGCACAGCGACGACCCCACCTCGATCATGTGGTACGAGGGTGGCACCGAGCTCGAGGGCGAGTACACCACCCTCCGGTCGAGCCACGACCACACCGAGCATCCCGGCTGGCAGTACACGCTCTTCGACCTCCTGGGCGGCGACCAGGAGTTCAACAACCGCCACTGAGACCCTTCGGTCTCACTCGTTCGCTTCGCTCACTCCGTTCGACCGAGCCCCTGTTGTGCTCCGGGCGCCGGCAGAGCCGGCACCTTTCGCCCGGAACACCTTCCTGGCTCGCTTCGCTCGCCTGACACCGCCATCCAGGAGGGGCCGGCTTCGCCGGCGCTCGTGGCCGGCGGCCACCACGGCTCTGGCCTTTGGCCGTCGCCCCGATTACTGGAGGTGTTGGGAGAGGTAAAGGGGCTCCCCGATCGCTTCGATCAGCGCCAGCTGGGTCTCCAGGTAGTCGGCGTGCTCCTCCTCGGAGACGAGCATGCTGGCGAGCAGCTCCCGGGTGCCGTTGTCGCCGAGATCGCGGGCCAGGGCGATGCCCCGGTTGAAGCGATCGACGGCCTGGCGTTCGACGTCGAGGTCGAGGCGGAACTGCTCGGGGACCGTCTCGCCCACGCGGACCGGGCCGAGGCGCTGGAGGTTGGGGACACCCTCCAGGTGCAGGATCCGCTCGATCAGGACTTCGGCGTGCTTCATCTCGTCGACCGACTCCGCCCGGGTGTGCCCGGCCAGGCCCAGGTACCCCCAGTTCTGTTGCATCTTGGCGTGGGCGAAGTACTGGTTGATGGCCGTCAGCTCGGCGGTGAGCACCTCGTTGAGGAGCTCGATGATCTCGGGACGTCCCTGCATCACCGGATGGTAGACCGCTCAGGCGGCCGAACAGGGACGAAGGTCGACAGCGGCCACGCTCGTCGTGGTGGCTTCGAGGTCGGCCAGGAGCAGTGCGATCGTCGGGCGGCATCCGCCACACACCGAGCCGGCGCCGCAGCGACGGATGACCGTCTCGACGTCGCCCGCCCCGTCGGCCACTGCCGCCCGCACCAGGCCGTCGGACACTGCCCGGCAGTGGCAGATGACCATGTCAGGCGCCCTCGGGGCGCATGCGCACGACGGTGGGGACGTCGGCCTCGGCCAGGGCCAGAGCGGCGGCGAGAGGAAGCCGGCAGTGGTGGAGTCGGCGGGCGAGGCCGGCGACCTGGCAGCGCACGGTTGCCTCGCCGAGGGTCCTGACGTCGATCCTGACCCAAGCCAGGCGGCGGAAGCCGGCCGTCAGGCACCGGGCCAACCGGTGGTCCGGCGTGGCTTCCAGGGTGACCTGGGCGTGACCACGACCCTCGAGGCGCACGGTGACCACGCTGCGGCCGTCGACCACCCGCAGGCCGGCGAACCGGCCGGTGGCCGGCAGCCCGCCGCCGGCCGACCGGCTCGGAGGCGCCGGCTCCCTCCGCTCCAACTGGGCCGATTGATTGGTTGGCATGCTCCGCCGCTCCCGTGACTGGCTTTCGTCGAGTCCCTGGGCTTACGCCGGTAAGGTTACCTATCAGACGATGCTTGTCAAGGCGCCTCAACACCGACAGCTCGGCTAGCAGCCGCGCTCTGAGCCGCCGCTACAGGTAGTTGAGGGGGTCGACCGGCGTGCCGTTCAGCCGGGCCTCGAAGTGGAGGTGGGGGCCGGTGGAGAACCCGGTGGACCCGACGGTCCCGACGGCCTGGCCGGCGGCGACCTTGGCGCCGGTCGCCACCGACAACCGGTTCTGGTGGGCGTACAAGGTGGCCAGGGCGCCACCGTGGTCGATGATCACGGCGTTGCCGTATCCGCCTCGGGGGCCGGCGAAGACCACGGTCCCGGCGGCGGCGGCCAGGACGGGCGTGCCCGTCGCCCCCCGGAAGTCCACGCCGGCGTGGAGCCGCCGGGTGCCGAAGATGGGATGGGTGCGGAACCCGAAGCGCGAGGTCACCACCGCGTTGGCCAGAGGATAGGCCAGCTGGCCGCCTCCCCGGGGGGTCACCGTCTGGCTGGCCTGGCGGGCGCTGAGGAGGGCGGTGATACTCTGCGACTCGGCCCGGAGCGCTTCGATGCGCTCCTCGTGGTCGGCCCTGGTCTCCTGGACGTCGGCCAGGAGCTCCTCCTCCCGCTCCTCCTCCACCGCCGCCTGCGACAGGGCCGCAGCCTGCTCGGCCCGGGCGGCCTCGAGGGCCTGCTTGCGGTCGGCCACCTCGTCCCGGCGCCCGAGGGCGTCGAGGCGGGCCGCCTCGGCCCTGGCGGCCAGCTCGGCCGTGCTTCGCTCGAGCGCCTGGTGTTGGCGCACCACGTGGGCCTGCGACCGGGCCACCGCCCCCACAAAGGCGGTGGCCTCGTGGAGGTGGTGCACATCGCGGACCTGGAGGAACACGTCGAGGGCGGTGGCCTCGGCGCCGTTGCGCATGAAGCGGGAGACGGCCTGGTCCTCGATGACCTCCTCTGACCGGGCCAGCGCCACCCGGGCCGTCCGCAGCCGGCGTTCGGCATCGGCCCGGGTGTCCTCGGCCTTCCCCAGCACGCCCTCGGCCGCCACCAGGTCGGCCTCGACACCGGCCACGCCCACTTCGAGGTCGGCCACGGTGTCGCCCAACTCGGCCCGCACCCGGCGGGTCACCTCCAGCTCGGCCAAGACGCCGGCCTCCTCGGCCACGGCCTCGTCCACCTCCTCCCGAAGCCGCTCCAGCTCCTCGCCGATGTCCTCCCGCCGCTCCTCAGGCGACGGCACTGCCGCATACCCAGGAGTGGAGGCCCCGCCCGCCGGGGCCAGCCCCACCAACAACGCCAGCGCCCCGGCGGCCCCACGAGTCACACCAACAACACTATGAACACCGTCACCACAAGTACAGGGCGCCCTCAGGAGGCCCCGGCAGGGAGATGAATCGCCGGGAGCCGGCACTGACCGGGGAACACGACCATCGGGGAGCAGGCCTCAACGGCCTGCTCCCCGATCAAGCAGCGCAGCCCGGAACGAAGGGGGGACGGGTAGCTCTGGGGAACTCACCGGGAGGGAGGTCGGAGCGGGTGGCGCCGAGGGGAGGGGCCCACGGGCCGAGCGCCAGCGAGGTCCCGTGGGAGGGGTCCCGCTCGGTGACAGGACCCGCTCCGACCGGACAGGGCCCGTCGGCGGGCCACGGTGGAGGGAGGGCTACACGTCCAGGAACTTCGTGACCGCCACCCCCGCCCCAACCGCCCCGATGGCGGCCCCCAGGATGAGGGTGAGGGTGCCGGTGGTGGCCACCTGTGACGCCACCACGATGAACCCGTCGAACAACGGCACGCTGCGCACGGCGTCCTGGGCGGCGTTGCGCACCAGGTAGACGATCCCGAAGGCCACCGAGGCGCCCACCACCCCCTGGACCAGGCCCTCGAGCATGAAGGGCACCCGGATGAACCAGTTGGTGGCCCCCACCAGCTTCATGACCTCGATCTCCCGGCGGCGGGCGAAGATGGCGGTGCGG
>JAUJNB010000005.1:20620-25479 GCA_030446545.1 Acidimicrobiales bacterium
TCCCCGAGACCCGCAGCAGCGTCCGCACCGTCTCCTCGGCGAACACCACCTCCCGAACCCCGGCCTCGGCCTGGAAGCGGTCACCCAGGGCCCGGATGACGTCGGCGTCGGCGATGCTGGGCTCGACCCGGAACGACGCCGGGAGGACATCGGCCGTCACCGTCTCGATGTACTCGGGTTGCTCGGCGAAGAGCACCCGGAACAACTCGTACTGCTCGGCCTGGGAGACGAACTGGCTGCGCTCCACGTCGGGGCTGGCCTCCAGCTCACGCTGGATGCGTTGCTGCTGTTCGGGCGTGACGTTCTCGCTGAGGAAGATCTCGAACTCGATGCCTCCCTGCCAGCGCTGGGTGACGTTGTCGACGCCATAGCCCAACAAGAAGGCGGCGCCCACCAACGACAAGGACACGGCCACGGTGAGCATGGAGGCCCCGGTGAGCACCAGGTTGCGCCGCAGGTTCTGCAGCGTCTCGCGTAGGGCGTAGCCGAACTTGCCGCCCATCAGGCGTAGACCCCCCGGGTCTGGTCGCGCACGATCGTGCCCCGGTCGAGCTCGACCACCCGCCGGCGCATGGTGTCGACGATGCCCTGGTCGTGGGTGGCCATGACCACGGTGGTGCCGGTGCGGTTGATGCGGTCGAGCAGGCGCATGATGCCCACCGAGGTGGTGGGGTCGAGGTTCCCGGTGGGCTCGTCGGCCAGCAGGATCAGTGGGCGGTTGACGAAGGCCCGGGCGATGGACACCCGTTGCTGCTCACCACCCGAGAGCTCGTGGGGGAGGTTCTTGAACTTCTTGCCCAGGCCCACCAGCTCGAGGATGGCGGGCACCTGCGAGTGGATGACGTGGCGGGGCCGGCCGATCACCTCGAGGGCGAAGGCCACGTTCTCGTAGACGTTGCGGGTGGGCAGGAGCTAAGTCCTGGAAGATGCAGCCGATGTTGCGGCGCAGGAAGGGCACCTTCCAGGGGCTGAGCTGGGCGATGTCCTTCCCCGCCACCCAGATCCGGCCCCCGTCGGGCTCCTCCTCCTTGTTGAGCAGGCGGATGAACGTGGACTTCCCCGAACCGGACGGGCCCACCAGGAACACGAACTCACCCTTGTGGATGTCGGCCGACGCCTGGCGCAGGGCCACCACGTCGCTCTTGTAGTGCTTGGAGACGTTGTCGAGCTTGATCACGAGGACCTCGGATCGGCAGAGGGAGATCGGCGCCAGTGCGACCGATCCGACGGTCACCCTGGCGGTGGCGGTGGCGGACCGGACCAGGGTACCAAAGGGTGGTCCGTCGGCGGTGACACGGGCGGCGCGGCGCGACCTCCTCCGCTACGGAGCGGGCCGCGGGCGGCGGGCCACGAGCAGGTGGTGGGGCCACGGGTACCCCCGGTCGACGGCTCGCGACTCGACGCCGAGCTGTTCGCCGCCCAGCCATCCGGCCATGGTCGACGGCGGGACGAAGTGCAGGCCGTCGCCCCCGGCGGTGATCCCGAGCACGCGGGTCGACAGGGTCTCCTGCACCTGGTTCCAGCGGAACTTCCAGGCCGGCTCGGTGGCCACCTCCTTGACGACCAGAACCCCACCCGGCCCCAGGCAGCCGGCGCAGGCTGACAGCAGCCGGCGCTGCTCGGCCGGCTCCAGCAGGTACAACACGTCGGCGATGACGACGGCGTCGACCCGGTCGTGGGGCCGCCATCCCCGCGCCACGGTGTCGAACGACACCTCGGCCTCCCTCGAACCCAACCGCCCGGCCGCCGACCGGGCGGCGTCGACCTTGGCTTGGTCGACATCGACGCCGTGGACCCGGCGAGCCGGGCCGGACATGGCCAGGAACAGCGACAGCAGCCCGTGCCCGCAGCCCACCTCCAGGATGCGCCCCCTCGGGGGGACGACGGCCTCCACCGCCGGGAACGGGCAGCTGGCCCAGCGCAGGGCCGTGTGCAGGCGCACCGCCGACGGGGAGCCGCGGTAGAGCGAGAGCAGGCGGCGACCTCTCACGAGGGTCGATCGATCGGGGGCAGGTCGGCGTAGGTGCCGAGCGTGAAGCCGCCCGCCTCCACCGCCCGTCGGGCCTCCGGCGAGGTCAACGCCGCCAGTTCCTCCTCCCAGCGGTAGTTCCAGCGGTACCGGGAACGGGCCGGATCATCGCCCGCCCCGGGATGGGAACCCACCTCGGCCGAGGCCCACCCGTCACCGGCCAGGCGTGCCACCGCGGCGACCAGTGAGTCCCGGTCGAGCGCTCCGGCTTCGTCCAGGCCGGCCGCCGACTTGGGGAACCGCAGCCCCCGCACCCGGGCGTCGGCCTCCAGGCTCCGGGCCAGGCGACGCACCACCACGCCCACCGGCGAGCGGGCCGCCGAGCGGGTGACCCGAACCCCGGCACCCAGCCGCTCGGCCAGGTCCAGCACGACGCCTCGCACCAGCGGCCAAAGGTGGAGGTGCTGGTGGGTGTCGAGGTGACCGATGGGCAGACCGGCGCCGGCCACTGCGTCGACCTGGGCGGCGAACTCCCGGGCCAGGTCGTCACGGTCGATGCGACCGGCCGCCGCCCGGGGCAGGAACTGGCGCCACGACGGCGCCAGACGGCCACGCTCGTCGACCAGGGTGGGGATCTCGGCCGCGGGCAACAGCGGTGGGTCCTCCCCCACCGCGGCCAGGTGGACGCCGACCCCGAGCGATCCCACGTCGCCCAACCAGCCGACCGTGGTGGGAAAGGCCGGGGCCAGGGTCAGCACCGAAGTGCTGGTCACGATGCCGTCCCGGTGGGCTCGGAGGATCCCCCGGGAGACCCCGGACGTGAGCCCGTAGTCGTCGGCGTTGACGATGAGGAGGCGGCGGGAGGTCACGGCGAGGACGGACCGGGCTGGCGCGTCTCGGGCCGGCGCAGCTCGGGGGGGAGCGGTTGCAGCGCACGGATCTCGGGGAGCAGGGACGTCATCTCGGCCACGATGCGCAGGATGACCGAGGGTGACGACAGGGTGGAGACCCCCCGGCTGCGCGGGAAGAAGTCCACGCCGAATTGGATGGTGTGAAAGCCGAGGCGCTTGGCCCGGGCCAGGAGCTCGGCGTCGATGAACGAGCCCTCGCTGCGGAGCTCGACGTGGTCGAGCACCTCGCGGCGCACGAGCTTGAAGGCGAAGTTGACGTCGCGTACCGACAGGCCCAGCAGGGACCGGACCAGGAGGTTGTAGACGAAGGAGTAGGCCGCCCGACGCCAGCCTTCCCCGGTGCGGTCGAAGCGGTAGGCACTGACGATGTCGGCGTCGTACACGCGCAGGAGCCGCACGGCCTTGGTCAGGTCGGCCAAGTCGAAGGGCATGTCGGCGTCGGTGTAGAGGACCAGGTCGCCACCGGCCTCGGTCAGGCCCGTCTTGACGCTGCCCCCCAACTTCCGGTTGACCGGGTGGTGGACCACCCGGACGCGGTGGTCGTCGGAGGCCACCTTGTCGGCCAGGGCGCCGGTGGCATCGGTGGAGGCGTCGTCGACGATCAGGATCTCGTAGGAGCCGATCTCGCCGCTGGCCACCAGATCGTCACCGATCTCGTGAGCCGCGGCCACGGTACGGGCCAGGGTGAGCTCCTCGTTCCACATCGGGAAGAAGAGCGTCAGCCGGTCGAAGTTGGGAGGGTCGGGCCGGGTCACCATCAGGTCAGGTAATAGCCCCGCGCCGAGAGCGACGTGGCCAGCACCAGACCGGCCATGCTCACCGACATCACCGCCACCCGGGCCCGGGACCGCCCGTCGAGGAGGTCGCCGGCCACCGCGAAGAGCGGGAAAGCGGCCAGGAGGTAGCGCCCCATGCCCTGGAAGTCCTTGGTGGAGATGGCCGGCAGGGCCACGATGGCGAGGGAGAAGGCGGCGTAGCCCCAGCCGAAACGGCGGACCACGAAGGGGACCAGCAGAAGGGCGCCGAGAGTGAACAGAGCCTGGACGAGGAGGCGCAGGGCCACGTCGCGCTGCCCGTTCACCAGCTCACCGAGGAAGGCCACCTTCAGCCAGGTGCGAGGCCCGGCCTTCTGCTCCCAGCCCGGGGCCGCCTGGACGGCGGCGAAGGCCAGCGGGTTGCCGAAGCGCAGGGCCAGGTAGGTGCAGTAGGCACCCAAGCCCCCCAGCGAGACCAGGACGCCGGCATCGGCCTTGCGCAGGCGGTCGAGGCGGAGGGCGACGGGGATTCGGAACCGGGCCAGGGCCCCCTCGGGGATGCGCAACGCACCCCGGCGCTCCAGGGCCCGCACCACGAGGCCGATGGCCACGGCCAATCCCACAGGCCGGGCCGCCGTGGCCAGCACCCCCACCAGACCAGCCCACCACGGATGGTCGTCGTCGAGCAGGGTGAACGAACCGAGCACGGCCGCCACGAACAGCGCGTCGGCATAGATGCTGAAGTGGAAGAACCAGGCGTAGGGGAAGGCCAGCAACAGCACCAGGGCCGTGGTGGCGGCGGTGGTGGTCATGCGCCGCCGGCACCAGCGCCAGAAGAGCACGGCCACGGCCAGACCGGAGAGCCAGGTGACGAGCATGCCGGCCATGAAGGAGTCGCCGATGAACACATCGTCGACGGCACCCAGCAGCAGCGGGTAGGCCGGAAAGAAGGCCACCGACGATTGGCTGCCCGGGATGTAGAAGTAGCCGTCGTTGGCGATGGCCAGGTACCAGCCGGCGTCCCACCGGACCCAGCCCTCGAGCCACGGCCCCCCCGGGATGTCGGGATTGGGGACGCCGGCATCGGGGGCCCGGGGAAGGTGGACCCCGCTCAACCACACGACGAGGATCAGCGCCAGGCTCAGGGCCACGAACACGGCGACCGGGAACCACCAGGGCCGGCTGGACGGAGGCGCGGTGGGGGCGTCGGTGGTGGTGGTGGTG
>JAUJNB010000005.1:25579-36343 GCA_030446545.1 Acidimicrobiales bacterium
GGTGGTGGTGGTGGTGCTCACTGGTCCCTCCCCCCGGCGTCCCGGCGCCGCCTGTCGGCGCAGTTCCCTAGTGTCGCGCCGACAGGCTGGAGACATGCGCACGATCGGCTCCTCGGGGTGGCGCTTCTCGGCGGGTACCGTCGGACCCATGGCTGGGCGGCTGGTGCTCTGGGACATCGACGGCACGCTGGTGCGGGCGGGCAACGTGGCCAAGGACATCTTCGCCCTGGCCGTGGAGCACGCCGTGGGGACCCACCCGGGCGAGCACGGCGTGGTCATGGGAGGCAAGACCGACCCGCAGATCGCTCTCGAGATCTTGGCCGGGATGGGCCTGGACGAACGCCAGGGCGAGCACCACCTGCCGCTGGTGGTCGAGCGCCTGGAGGCGGAGCTGACGGCAGCGGTCGAGCTCATCCGGGAGCGGGGCCACGTGCTGGCGGGAGTGCCCGAAGTCCTCGCCGCCCTCGACGCCGAGCCCGACGTGGCCCAGTCGGTCCTCACCGGGAACACCGCCCTCAACGCCGCCACCAAGCTGGCTGCCTTCGGCCTCGACCACTGGCTCGACGTGGAGATCGGCGCCTTTGGCAGCGACGATCGGGAGCGGCGGGCCCTGGTCCCGGTGGCCCTGCGCCGGGCCGCCGAGCATCGTGGGTGGACGCTGGCGCCCGGTGACGTGTGGGTGGTGGGCGACACCCCCAACGACCTGGCCTGCGCCCGGGCCGGCGGCGCCCGCTGCGCCCTGGTCGCCACCGGGCACTCCTCCGTCGAGGAGCTGGCCCGGCTGGACCCCGACGCCCTGCTCGACGACCTGTCCGACACCGAAGCGCTGGTGAAGCTGCTGACCTCCTGACCTCCGCCCCCGTCGCTTCTGGCTCCCGAGATGCGGGGATCTCGTCCCCCTCCTGACCGGAACGAAGTTGATGGGGAGGTCAGTCCTCCTCGGTCCGGCTCCGCTCCCAGCGCAGGAACGCCTCCATGAAGCGGTCCAGGTCGCCCGCCAGCACGGCGGCCACGTTGCCGGTCTCCTCGCCCGTGCGCAGGTCCTTGACCAGCTGGTAGGGGTGCAGCACGTAAGAGCGGATCTGGTTGCCCATGGCCGCCTGGGACGATGATCCGGAGATGGCCTGGAGCTGGCGCTGGTGCTCGGCCCGCTGGTGCTCGGCCAGCTTGGCCCCGAGGATCTGCATGGCCCGGGCCTTGTTCTGGTGCTGGCTGCGCTGGTTCTGGCACGAGGTGATGATCCCCGTGGGCAGATGGGTGATGCGCACGGCCGAGTCGGTCACGTTGACGTGCTGTCCCCCTGCACCCGACGACCGGTAGGTGTCGATGCGCAGGTCCTTCTCGTCGATGTCGACCTCCGAGGAGGTGTCCTCCAGGAACGGGGTGACGTCGACCGACGCAAAGCTCGTCTGGCGCCGGGAGGCGGCGTCGAAGGGGGACATGCGCACCAGGCGGTGCACCCCCTGCTCGCCCCGCAGGGAGCCGTAGGCATAACGCCCCTTGACGATGAAGGTAGCCGACAACAGCCCCGCCTCCTTGCCCGGCGAGGCTTCGTCGATCTCGGTGGCCATGCCCCGGTGCTCGGCCCAGTGCTCGTACATCTGCACCAGCATCTCGGCCCAGTCCTGGGCGTCGGTGCCCCCCTCCCCGGCATGGACCTCGCAGATGGCGTCCCGCTCGTCGTGATCACCCCGGAAGAGCGAGCGCAGCTCGAGCTCGGAGAGCCGGCGGGCGAGATCGTCGAGGGCGGCGGCCACCTCCGCCTCGACTGACTGGTCGGCCTCCTCGCGTGCCAACTGGTCGAGGGTGCGGACGTCGTCGAGGTCGCCGAGCAGGCGGTCGTAGATCTCCACGTCACGCCGGACGTGTTCGAGCTCGGTGGTCACGCGCCGGGCTCCCTCAGGGTCGTCCCACAGATCAGGACGAGTGGCCTCCACCTCCAACTGCGCCGCCCGCTGCCGACCCGCCTCGATGCCCAGGTACGCCCCAGCCTCACCCACCCGCTTGGCCACCAGGGCCAACTCGTCAGAAAAATCACGCATGACAGGAGTGGCCTAGGCCACGACTACGGCCGCCGGCCACGAAGGTCGCCGTAGGCGACCCCCATGGCTGGCGGCCCAAGCGAGCGAAGCGAGCCAGAAGGTGTTCAGGGCGAGGGCGCCGGCTCCGCCGGCGTCGGGAGCACGATCAGACTCGACCGAACGGAGCGGAGCGAGTGAGGTCGAAAGAGCTCGGTCGAACGGAGTGAGCGAAGCGAACGAGTGAGGCCGAAGGTTCACCCGCCGTGGCACTTCTTGAACTTCTGACCGCTCCCGCAGTGGCAGGGCTCGTTGCGGCCCAGCTTCTCCTCCGCCGACTTGACCACCGGCGCCATGGTCTCGGGCTCCACGGGCTCGGGAGGGGCCTCCCCTGGGCCTGAGCCTCGGCCGCCGCCGCCGCCTGGATGCCCTTGGTGTTCTGGGACGGGTCCTCGGGGGCGGAGTACTCGACGTTGCGGACCTCCTCGGCCTCGGGCGGAGGCTGGCGCACCACCTGGAGGTGCATCACGTACTTCACGAAGTCCTCGGCGATGGAGTCGACCATGTCGGAGAACATGCCGAAGCCCTCACGCTGCCACTCCACCAGGGGGTCCTTCTGGCCCATGGCCCGCAGGTGGATGCCCTCTTGGAGGTAGTCCATCTCATAGAGGTGCTCACGCCAGCGGGTGTCGATCACCCGCAGCATGACCTGGCGCTCCACCTGGCGCATGGTGTCGGCACCGAACTCGACCTCCCGCTCCTCGTAGTGGGCCACCCCCTCGGCCACCACCGACTCGAGGATCTCGTCGGACGCCTCGGTGCGACCGAGGTCCTCGGCCGTGAACCTGGTGGGGTAGTACTCGTTGAGCTGGGCCACCAGGCCTTCGAGCTCCCACTCCTCGGGATCCTGGGATAG
Source organism: Acidimicrobiales bacterium (assembly GCA_030446545.1). Taxonomy (GTDB): domain Bacteria; phylum Actinomycetota; class Acidimicrobiia; order Acidimicrobiales; family CADCSY01; genus JADDRA01. The sequence continues at coordinate 28,514 of JAUJNB010000005.1, forward strand.
ACAGGCCGTGCTCACGGCGCTCTCGAGGGCGCTGCGCAGGCTGGCCAGGGCCTCGTCCCGCAGGTCGTGGCCCTCGAGGATCTGGTTGCGGCGCCGGTAGATCACCTTGCGCTGCTCGTTCATGACCTCGTCGTACTTGAGCACGTTCTTGCGGATCTCGGCGTTGCGAGCCTCGACGGTGGTCTGGGCCCGCTCGATGGCCTTGGAGACCATCTTGGCCTCGATGGGCACGTCGTCGGGCAAGGCCTTGCCCATGACCCAGTTCATGGCGCCGGTGGCGAACAGGCGCATGAGATCGTCTTCCAGGGAGAGGTAGAAGCGGCTCTCCCCGGGATCGCCCTGGCGCCCGGAGCGGCCCCGGAGCTGGTTGTCGATGCGGCGGCTCTCGTGGCGCTCGGTGCCGAGCACGTAGAGGCCGCCCAGCTGGCGGACCTTGTCGCCCTCGGCGTCGCACTCGGCCTTGAAGCCCTCCAGCAGGTGGCGGTAGCGCTGCTTGCCGCCGTCCTCGTCGGACTCCGGGTCGAGGCCCTCGGCCCGCACCTGGGCCCCGGCCCGCCCCTCGGAGTTGCCACCGAGGATGATGTCGACGCCCCGGCCGGCCATGTTGGTGGCCACCGTGATGGCGTGCAGGCGACCGGCCTGGACCACGATCTCGGCCTCCCGGGTGTGCTGCTTGGCGTTGAGGACCTCGTGGGGGATCCCCCGCTTGGTGAGCAGGCCGTCGAGGTGCTCGGACTTGGCCACCGACACGGTGCCCACCAGGACCGGCTGGCCCGCCTCGTAACGCTCGACGATGTCGTCGACCACGGCGTCGTACTTGGCCTCCTCGGTCTTGTAGATCAGGTCACCCTCGTCGGCCCGCACGACCGGGACGTTGGTGGGGATGGGAACCACGGCGAGGTTGTAGGTGCTGGCGAACTCGGCCGCCTCCGTCACCGCCGTGCCTGTCATCCCGGCCAGCTTGTCGTAGAGCCGGAAGTAGTTCTGCAGGGTGATGGTGGCCAGCGTCTGGTTCTCCTCCTTGATCTTCACCCCCTCCTTGGCCTCGACCGCCTGGTGCAGTCCTTCGGACCAGCGGCGGCCGTCGAGGATGCGCCCGGTGAACTCGTCGACGATCTTCACCTCGCCGTTGGCCACGATGTAGTCCTTGTCGCGGTGGTACAGCTCCTTGGCCTTGAGCGACACCTGCAGCTGGTGCACCAGGTTCTGGGAGAGCTCGTCGTAGAGGTTCTCGACCCCGAGCGCCGCCTCGACCCGCTCGATGCCCTCGTCGAAGGGGGCCACGTGGCGCTTCTCCTCGTCGACGTCGTAGTCGACGTCGCGCTTCAGGCCCCGGGCGATGCTGGCGAACTTGTAGTAGAGCTTGGCCGCGCCGGCCACCCGTCCACTGATGATGAGCGGCGTGCGGGCCTCGTCGATGAGGATGGAGTCGATCTCGTCGACGATGGCGTAGGGGTGGCCCCGCTGGACCTTGGCCTCGGTGGACAGGGCCATGTTGTCGCGCAGGTAGTCGAAGCCGAACTCGTTGTTGATGCCGTAGGTGACGTCGCAGGCGTAGTTGGCCCGCTTCTCGGCGTTGTCACGGATCTGGGGGATGACCAGGCCCACCGAGAGCCCGAGGCGGTTGTGGATGCGCCCCATCCACTCGGCGTGGAAGCGGGCCAGGTAGTCGTTCACGGTGATGACGTGCACGCCCTTGCCGGTGAGGCCGTTGAGGTAGACGGGCAGGGTGGACACCAGGGTCTTGCCCTCGCCGGTCTTCATCTCCGCCACCCAGCCGAAGTGCAGGGCCGCCCCGCCCATGAGCTGGACGTCGAAGTGGCGCTGGCCGATGGTGCGCCGGGCCGCCTCGCGCACCACTGCGAAGGCCTCGATCAAAAGGTCGTCGAGGTCCTCGCCGTTGTCGAGGCGCTGACGGAACTCGGGCGTCTTGGCCGCCAGCTCGTCGTCGGACAGCGCCTCGATCTCGGGTTCGAAGGCGTTGATCTCGGGCACCAGGCCGGCCACGGCCTTGAGCTTGCGGCCCTCGCCGGCTTTGAGGATGCGATCGAACATGCCCACATGACGAGGCCGAGTCTAGGGGCCGAGGGAGGGGGCGACCCCGCTCGTCGTCGCCCGCAGCTCGAGGTGTGGCGAGCCCGGCGGACGTCGGTCCGAGCCCATTTTTCGCGCTTACGCCGGCCGCTCCCAAACCCTGCCTCCAGCAGCTGGCGAGGATGGTTCGGCCCGGCCCGGCCCGGTCTCTCGTCGCCTCCGCGGCTGGTGGCGGTGTCGCCTATGGCCTTCCCGTTGGTGTTCTCCGGTCGTTGGACCTCACCGGCAACGAGACCCTATCCGGCCTCGTCGATGAGGCCCACGTCGCCGGCGCTGCGGTGGTACACCACGGCCGAGAGGCCCGTCTCGGCGTTGGAGAAGAAGTAGAAGGAGTGGCCGAGCAGCTCCATCTGCATCACGGCCTCCTCGGGCGTCATGGGCTTCATGGTGAACCGCTTGGACTTCACGATGCGGAACCCTTCGGCCTCGTCGTCGTCCTCGACGGGCAGGAACGGGGCCACCGGCGGGAGCGACCCGTCGAGCGACGCAGCCAGTTCGGCCGCCGGCGGCTCGGCTCCACGCTGGGAACGACGGGGGTGGCTGCGGCCGACCAGCTTGGTCTTGAGCTTGTGCAGCTGGTGCTCGAGCTTGTTGACGGCGGCGTCGACGGCGGCGAAGGGGTCGGCGGCGGAGACCTTGGCCCGCACGTGGTGACCATGGCCGTCCATGGTCACCTCGCACACGTCCTTGTCGGAGATGCGGGGGTTGCGCTCCTCGAAGAAGTGGACCTCGGCCCGGTCCATCCCGTCGAGGAACCGCCCGAGACGGCCGATCTTCTCGGTCGTCACGTCACGCAGGGCCTCGGTCAGTTCGATGTTGCGGCTGCTGACGCTCACGTCCACGGTCTGGTCCCTTCGTCGTTGGGCAGGGGAATCGGTCGCGCACGGCTGACCTGGTCTTTGACCCCACACTCGCCTGCGGAGGAGGTGGCCCACACCGGCGCCGGCGGCCACTGGGGACCCGACGGCACCACCGTGTCTGGGCTTGGCTCCTTCTCGCACCCGGGCCGGGGATCGGCCCGTCGTGCGGCAGGGCTTACCTCTAAGCCGCACCATGCTCGGCGACCACAGGTCGCCTTACGTGCCAGACGTAGCGAGCCACCAGCCGGTCGACCTCCCGCATCGACAGGCGATCGGGACTGCCGCAAGGCTCCGGAGGGGTCATGGTGCTCCTGTCGCCGGGCGGGCTCAGCCGGGGTAGGCGTTGGTGATGGGGACCCGACGGTCCTTGCCGAAGGCCTTGGCGCTGACCCGCACGCCGGGGGGAGTCTGGCGACGCTTGTACTCGGCCCGGTCGACCAGGGCGATCACCCGGCGGACCAGCTCGGCGTCGAAGCCGGCGGCCTCGAGCTCGGCCGCGGTGCGGTCCTGCTCGACGTAACCGGCCAGCACCGGGTCGAGCACGTCGTAGGGGGGCAGCGACTGGTCGTCACGCTGGTCGGGGCGCAACTCGGCCGACGGGGGCTTGACCAACACCTCCTCGCTGACCAGCTCCCGGCCGGCCTGGCGGTTGCGGTGCCGGCACAGCTCGTAGACCAGGCCCTTGGGGACGTCTTTGATCACGGCGAAGCCACCGGCGGTGTCGCCGTAGAGGGTGGAGAACCCCACCGCCGACTCGCTCTTGTTCCCCGTGGTGAGCACCAACCACCCCAACTCGTTGCTCAACGCCATGAGCACGACCCCTCGCACCCGACTCTGGAGGTTCTCCTCGGTCACGTTGGGGGGTCGGTCCCCCAGGGTGGGCGCCAGCATCTCCAGCAGGGCTCCGTGGGCCGGCTCGATGGCGATGGTGCGCAGCTCCATGCCCAGGCGGTCAGCCAGGGTGGCGGCGTCGTCGTGGGAGGAGGTGCTGGAGAAGCGAGAGGGCATGGCCACGCCGTGCACCCGGTCGGGGCCGAGGGCGTCGACGGCCACCAGGGCCACCAGCGACGAGTCCACCCCCCCGGACAACCCGAGGACCACGTCGGAGAAACCGTTCTTGCCCACGTAGTCGCGCGTGCCCAACACCAGAGCCCGGTACAGCTCGTCGAGCGGCTCGACCAGGCCGTGGACCCGGTTGGCGGTCGCCGGCCGTTCCCCTGGCGTGGCGTCGGGCTCGCTCACGGGAACCACGGTGAGCGGCTCGATCCGGGGCCGACCACGGGGATCGAGCAGGCGGGACCGGAAGGGCGCCGGCAACTCGAGTTCGATCACCGACACGTCCTCTTCGAACTGCGGGGCCCGGGCCACCAGGGTCCCGGTGGCGTCGAAGGCCGTCGAGGCGCCGTCGAAGACCAGCTCGTCCTGGCCCCCCACCTGGTTGACCGACACCAGGGCACACCCGGCGTCGACCGCCCGGGTGGCCAGCATGCGCTCGCGCTCGGCCTGGCGGCCGGCGTGGTAGGGGGAGGCGTTGAGGTTGAGCACGACGGCAGCGCCGCCCGAGCCGGCCCGGGCCACCGGCCCGCTCGGGTTCCAGGCGTCCTCGCAGATCGACAGACCGACGGGAACCCCGGCGATGGAGAACAGGGCCGGGTCACCCTCTCCGGGCCGGAAGTACCGTTGCTCGTCGAACACCGAGTAGTTGGGCAGGTGGCGCTTGCGGTAGACCCCGAGGACCGACCCCCCGAAGCACACGGCGGCGGCGTTGTGGAGGTCGTAGCCGGCGTCGACGAAGCCCACCACGGCCGCGCAGCGCCCACTGGCGCCGGCCACGGTGTCGAGGGCACGACGGTTGTCGGCCACGAACCCGGGCTTGAGCAGGAGATCCTCGGGGGGATACCCGGTCACGGCCAACTCGGGGAACAGGGCCACGTCGCACCCGGCCGCCTCAGCCCGGTCGAGCGCGGCCAGGACGCGTCCCACGTTGCCGTCGAGATCGCCCACCACGGTGTTGATCTGGCAGGCGGCGACGCGCAGGACCTGCACGAACGGCGAGCCTATCCACGCCGACCACTGCCCATCCGAAGGCGAGCCACCGGCCAGACTGGAGAGGTGACCGGGACCGGCCTCGGCCTCCGCCAGCATTCCGACCTCGACCAGGCCATCGATCGCTCGGCCGCGCCGGATGCGGTACGCGTCGGAGTCGCACGCCTGGAATCGGCCCATCCGGGACTGGCCACGGCTCTCGACAGGGACGCCGATCGCCGGGCCGTGATCCTGGCCGTCCTCGGCGCCAGCCGCTCCCTGACGCAGTTGCTCGAGAACGACGCCGACGCCCTCGAGGTCCTGGGCGCCCTCGACCGTCGGCCGCCACTACCCCGAAGTGACGACCTCGACGAGGAGAGCCTCCGGCGCTGGAAGGCGCACGAGTACCTGCGCATCGCCGGCCGCGACCTCCTCGGCGTCGACGACCTCCCGGTCACCGTCGCGTCCCTGTCGGCCCTGGCCACCGACGTGTTGGAGGCCAGCTGCACCCTGGCGGCAACGGACGAGGTGGTGGTGGTGGCCATGGGCAAGCTCGGCGGGGGCGAGCTCAACTACGCCAGCGACGTCGACATCATGTTCGTGGGCCCCGATGACGCCGACGGTGGCTCCCGGGCGAAGTCCACCACCGCCGTGCGGGAGGCCATGCGCATCGCCCGGAGATGCTTCCGGGTCGACGCCAACCTGCGTCCCGAGGGCCGGGACGGCCCGCTGGTCCGCACGTTGGCGTCGTACCAGGCCTACTGGCAGCGCTGGGCCAGCCCCTGGGAGTTCCAGGCCCTGCTGAAGGCCCGACCCGTCGTGGGGCCGTCCGGGCTGGCCACCCGGTTCCACGCCGCCGCCGTCGAGGCCCTGTGGGGACGGGTCCTGCCACCCGACGACCTGCGCTCGCTGCGGGCCATGAAGGCCCGGACCGAGGCCGAGGTGGCCCGCAAGGGACTGGGCGGGCGGGAGTTGAAGCGGGGGGCCGGCGGTATCCGCGACATCGAGTTCGCCGTGCAGCTCCTACAGCTGGTCCACGGTCGCCACGACCCGGCCCTGCGTTCCCCCACCACCCTCGATGCCCTGGCCGAGCTGGCCGCCGCCGGCTACCTCGACGGCGACGACGCCGTCGCGCTCGGCATGGCCTACCGCTTCCTGCGCACGGTGGAGCACCGGGTGCAGCTGTTCGACGAGCGTCAGCTCCACGAGGTGCCGTCCGACGACGGTGCGCGTGAGCGCCTGGCCCGGGTCCTCGGCTTCCGGGGGTCACCCGAGGGAACCGCGCTGGCCACCTTCGACGCCGACCTGGCCCGGTGCCGGGCCACCGTGCGGTCGTTGCACGAGCGGGTCTACTTCCGACCGCTGCTCGAAGCGTTCTCCGGTGCCACCGAAGGCCCGCTCAGCCCCGAGGCCACCGAGGCCCGACTGTCGGCGTTCGGTTTCACCGACGCCGAGCGCACGCGCCAGGCCGTGCGCGAGCTGACCCGGGGCCTGACCCGGTCCTCCCGGCTGATGGACCAGCTCCTGCCGCTCCTGCTCGGTTGGCTGGCCGACAGCCCCGACCCCGACCGGGGCCTGCTGGGGCTGCGCACCCTGGCGTCGAGCCCGAGCCTCGGTTCGGAGCTGGTGCGGGCCTTCCGTGAGTCGGCCGAGACGGCTCGTCGCCTGTGCCTGGTCCTCGGCACCAGCCCCCTGCTGGGCACCCTGGTGCGCCACAACCCCGACCTGATCGCCACCCTGGGCGACGATCGGTCCCTCTCCCAACGTCGTCCCGACGAGCTCCGTGACCGGGCCTCCAGCGCGCTGCGCTGGCGCCAGGCCGACATGCACAACGCCGGGCTGAAACGATTCAAGGAGCGCGAGCTGGTGCGCATCGCGGTGCGCGACCTGGTGGGCCTGGCCGAGGTGGACACCACCGCCACCGAGCTCACCGCTCTGGCCGAGGCCTCCCTCGAGGCCGGCGTGGCGGCCCTCGATCCTGGTGTGGCCTTCAGCGTGGTCGCCCTGGGCCGCTTCGGGGGGGCCGAGCTCTCCTACGCCAGCGACCTCGACGTGGTCTTCGTCTACGAGGGCCACCACGCCGCCGCCGTAGCCGAGGGCGAGCGCATCGCCAGCGGCCTGATGCGCCTGGTGAAGGGGACCACGCCGGCCACGCGCATCTACCGGCTCGACGCCGACCTGCGCCCCGAGGGACGCCAGGGCCCGTTGGCCCGCAGCCTCGACGGCTACCGGAGCTACTTCGAGCGCTGGGCTGCGCTGTGGGAGCGACAGGCCATGTCCCGGGCCCGACCTGTGGCCGGCGACGCGGAGTTGGGCCGGCGCTTCCTGGACATGCTGGCGCCCTTCGTGTGGGGGAAGGCGCTCGGGGAGGAAGAGGTGCGGGAGATCCGGCGGATGAAGGCCCGGATCGAGCGTGAGCGCATCCCCGCCGGCGAGGACCCCCAGTTCCACCTCAAGCTGGGGCGGGGCTCGCTGTCGGACATCGAGTTCTGCGCCCAGCTCCTGCAGCTCCAGCACGGCGTCCGCTCACCGGCCACCATGACGGCGCTGGTCGAGCTGGTCGACGCCGGGGCCCTGCTCGCCGCCGACGCCGCCGTGTTGACCGAGGCCTACCGCTTCTGCGAGCGCACCCGCAACCGGCTCTACCTGCTCCGGGGCGACCGGGCCGACGCCCTGCCCCAGGCCAGCGACGACCTGGCCCGCCTGGCCCGATCCCTCGACACCGCCCCGGTCGAGCTGCGAGAGCACTACCGACGGGTCACCCGCCGGGCCCGGGCGGTGGTGGAGCGCCTGTTCTACGGGCGCACCCCGTGAGGTCGCTCGTCCCGGCCGGGGTGGCGCTGGCGCTGGC
>JAUJNB010000005.1:36443-44535 GCA_030446545.1 Acidimicrobiales bacterium
TGGCGCTGGCGCTGGCCGTCGGACCGGCGAGTCCGGCGGATCCGGTCGCCCCGGCCACCCCGGCCACCCCGGTCGTCGCCCAGGCGGTTCCGCCGGCCACCGAGACCTCGGGCGGGTCCGACCCGGCCCCCCCGGGGGGTGGCCCCGGCGAGGCCTCCGACGAGCCCGCTCCTCCGCCCGCGGTCGCCGAAGACGTGTCCGGATCGCCCACCGTCTTCGTGGTCCTCTCGCTCCTGGGCGCCGCCGGGGCCGTGGCCATCCTGGCCGTCACCTGGGTGCGCACCCGCCCCCGCTGAGGGTTCCCACGCCGAGGTCTCGTCGTTCTTGCGTCTGTGACCGGCACCTGCTGCCTGTCACCGACCCAAAGCCGTACTACCCACGGCGCCCATGAGGCTGTGTCCGCCTGTGTGGGCTACGCAGAGGTGCTGGCGGATGCGATCTCGGGAATGCCTCGCTCGCAGGTGATGGCCCCAAGGGCGGGCAGCTATGCAGGTGCTATCGCTGGTATCCTGACAGGCTCTTGGCGCGGCAAGCATCGGGACAAGGTGCAATCGTCCGGCTATGTTGCCCATTCCCTGGAGGCAGCCCTTTGGTCCGTCGGGCGTACGGCGGATTTTCGGACCGCCGTGCTGACCGCCGCCAACCTTGGCGGAGATGCCGACACCACGGCGGCTATTACTGGCCAACTCGCCGGCGCGCTTTACGGTGTCTCCGGCATCCCAAAGGAGTGGCTAGAGAAGCTGGCTTGGCGGGAGCGGATCCAAAGCCTAGCGGAGCAACTTTTCGACCAAAGTGCTTGAGGTAGCGCTCAAGCTGCTTTCGCCGCCGGAAAGCCGAGCCTCTCGGCCTGCTCTTTCCAGTCCAATGGGAGGTCGCTCATTCGTACGATCTTCTCGCGCGTCATGCTAAGCGGCTGCCGCCCCTCCAGAATGGCCGTCGTGATTTCCGGAGCCAGATAAGCGATCCGAAGGAGCACTCGGAAGTGGCGCAGGCCATAGCCTTGGGAGGCGGCGATCTGCTCGACCGTCTCCTCAGGTCGTTCCTCGATCGCACGACGCGCTGCCCAGGCCCGGGCGATCAGCTTGATGAGCGAAGGATCGCGCTGGTCGCCGGGTGAAGGCGCGGCGGAGCTCACGACCAGCCGAACTTCCTTCGGTCCTTTGACGATCCGCGCGGGTGACGAGAGGAGGAGGGGAGGGGCGGCAGGTGACTCGTTGCCGGCTACGAGAGCGGCCCGGAAGAGATAGATGTCCACCCGTTCGGCATGGACCTCCACTCGGCTGATGAGCGGCAATAGCTTGCGACGAGCATCTGCCTGTGCCGTGGCCCCATCTTGAGCGAGCATTTTCGCGCCCATGATTGTTCGCTCGATGACGGCGCCGCTTAGCTGGCCGTCGGACCGGCTACGGGCCACCCCGGCCACCCCGGTCGTCGCCCAGGTCCGCCGGCCACCGAGACCTCGGGCGTCCCCCGGGGCGGCCCCGGCGCTGGCGCTCCTCCGCCCGCGGTCGCCGAGAACGTCCGGATCGCCCACCGTCTTCATGGTCCTCTCGCTCCTGGGCGCCGCCGGGGCAATGGCCGGCATCCTGGCCGTCAGTCCGGCGCCGAGGTCTCGTCGTTCTTGCGTCTGTGACCGGCACCTGCGCCACCGACGCCGGCCACCCCGGTCGTCGCCCAGGCGGTTCCGCCGGACGACGGTGCCTCGGCCGGCGACGACCACCAGCCGGCAGTGGCCGGCCTGCAGGGCCGCCCCCGAGCCGGCGGCCTGTCGCCGGCGCAGGACCGCCACACGGCGTCGCCGAAGACCAGCGGGCCCCGATCTTCCACCGTCTTCGGTGCTCCGGCTGCCGCTCCCGAAGACGACCAACCGGGACGGGGGGCCCACTAGGGCGGCGGCACGGCCGCCTCCCCGGTGCGCCCGGCCAGCGCCTGCTGAGGCCGTTCCAGACCTCTCCCGGTGACCTCCGGTCGGCGCCTCACCCGTCGATGCTCCAGGATCGCCGCCGCCATCAGCAGTCGTTCTGCGTCGTGACCGGTCGCTGTCACCGACGCAAGACCGCCTGGGTGATCGAGACCTCGTCGACGGTGCCTCGGCCGGCGACGACCACCAGCCGGCAGCCACGCCGGCCTGCAGGGCCGCCCCCCGGGCGGCGGCCTCGCCGGCGCAGGACCGCCACACGGCGACCCCGTGGCGGGTCCCGACCCCGGCCTTCCAGCGCAACCACGGCCGGCTCCGGCTGCCGCCACCGAAGACCACCAACCGGGACGGGGGGCCCACCAGGGCGGCGGCACGCCCGATCGCCTCCCCGGTGCGCCTGGCCAGCGCGTGCAGCACGCCGTTCCAGACCTCTCCCGGTGCTCCGGTCGGCGCCTCCACCTGTCGGTCCTCCAGGATCGCCGCCATCAGCTCCGAGGCGTCGATCATCTGGTCGCCCGCGGCCACCGCCTGGGTGTCGAGATCGACGGGCGACCGGCCGAGGAGACCAGCCACCGTCTCGATGACCCGACCGGCCCGGGCGGCCCCCGCCAGCAGGGCCCACCCGTCCCCGTCCGGGCGCACGCTCAGCGCCACGCGCAGGGCCAGGGCCCGGTCGACGTCGGGCAGCTCGTCGGCGAAGGCCACCACCGACTCGGCCGTCCCCACCGAGTTGCCGAAGTCGCCGGCCAGGGCACCGGATCCGCTCAGGGCGGCCAGGTGGTCGTGGCCGGCGAGGGTCACGGGCACATCGATCGGGAGCCCCGACCACGAGGAGGCCGTCCTCGACACCCGGCCCAGCACGGCACCCGCCCGCCGGAGCGGCGGGAAGATGCCGTTGGCGATGCCGAGGGTGTCCGGCACGTCTGGCCACCATGCCCGCCGGGCGATGTCGTAGCAGCCGGTACGGGCGGCCAGGGAGTGGTCGGTGGCCTGGGCCCCGGTGAGGGCGAACAGGCAGAGCTCGGGCACCCCCAGCCAGCGATGCACCCCGGTGGCGCCCGAGGCCAGCACCCATCCCAACTTGGCGACCGACGAGACCGTCCGCAGGCGTTGACCGAGGCGCCGGGGGAGCTCGTCGCCGAAGCGCTCCCCGAGGACGGCCACGGTCTCGGTGCCCCGGGGATCGTGCCAGGCGATGACCGGCGCCAGCGCCGACCCGGCCCGGTCGAGCGGAGCTCCGCTCTCGGCCATGCCGGCGACGCCGACGCCCATCACGTGGCGGCGGGCATCGCCGAGCGCGGTCACCACCCGGCGCAGCGCCCCCTGGAGGGCGTCGACCTCCATCTCCACCCGGTCCTGGGTCCGGCGAAAGGGTGTCACCACCGTCGAAGACGCCACCTCGGCACCCGTGGGGTCGATGAGGAGGGCCTTGCACCGGGTGGTGCCCAGGTCGAGGCCCAGGACGAGTGGAGGGTGATGGTGCACAGGACGAGTCCAGCACCTGACCCCGTCGAATGCCCGTCGGCCCCGGCCGAGCAATAGCCTCGGGAACATGGAAGCTGACCCTTACCTCTCGGCCGACGTCAAACTGCACTCCGGCCGATCGCGCCGGGTCGACGAAGCCACGGTGGAGAACCCCGAGGGGGTGGGGGCGGAGGGCGCCGCCATCCTGGAGGGCGCCGCCACCGGTGAACCGCTCCCCTCGAGTGCCACCGGCCCCGGCGATGTCTCCGTGCCCACCAGCGGGAGCGACCTGGCCCGAGCGAAGGCCTACTTCACCAAAGCCGGTTTCGAGGTCCACGCGCCCCTCGGTACGAGCTTCTCCATCGGCAACCGCAAGTCTCGCTTCGAGACCTTCTTCGGCCAGGCGCTCGTGCTCGACGACGACGTGTTGGGCAGCCCGGTCACCCTCGAGGGAGGCGGACGCGACCTCCCGGTGGAGCCCCTGCCCGACGAGATCAGGGAGATGGTGGAGTCCATCACCCTGCCCGAGCCGCCGGACCTGACCTTCGGGGTGGGTTAGCTCACCGCTGCTACTCCGGCTCGGCGAAGGACACGCTGAAGTTGAGCTCCTCGGTCCCTCGCACCACGACCAGATTGAGCGAGGCGCCCTCCCCCAGGGCCTCCAGCACGTCGTGGAGCACGTCGGCGTCGTCCAGCGCCCGGCCGTCGGCCTCGACCAGCAAGTCGCCGATGCGCAACCCCGCCCGGGCGCCCGGCCCGTCGGCCTCGACGTCGCGCACCAGCAGTCCGTCCCGGTCGGGGAGGCCGACCGCACGGCGCAACCGGCGGGCCACGCCGGCCGGAGCCAGGACCAGGCCGAGGCGGCGGGGCGCGGGAGCGTCGCCCGCCGCCAGCGCCTCGACCCGGGCCCGGAACGATTCGTCGGCGGGCAGGGCCGAGTAGAACCCCTCGCCCAGGCGCCGGGTGTTGAGGGCGAGGAGGCGGCCCTCACCGTCGAGCACCGGTCCGCCCGACGAGCCCCTGGCCAGGGGCGCGCTGTGCTCCAGTGATCCCCGGATGCGACGACCGCGGGGCCCTCGGAACTCCTGGCCGGTGCCGGTCACCAACCCGAAGGTGGTGCGCAGGCCGCCACGGCCGCGGGCCACGGCGTAGACCAGGCTGCCGGACGCCACCTCGCCGGGGTGGCCCCAGGCCAAGGGGCCGGCGTCGCCGGTCTCGACCGCCAGCACGGCGAGGTCGCCGTCGGGATCCACCCCGGCCACCCTGGCCTGCACCGTCCGGCCGTCGGCGAAGGTCACCGACGTGGTGCGGTCCCGCAGGTTGTGGGCGTTGGTCAGGACCTGGCCGGCACCGATCACCACGCCCGAGCCGCGGGGACCGCGACCGATGGCCACCACCGCCGGCCCCGCCCGTCGGGCCACCGATCTGGCTCCCTCCTCCAATTCGCTCACTGCGCTCATCCACTCCTCCTTCGAGGTCACTTGTTAGTTGCAAGTGACTGTAGAGGTGGCTGGCGGCGACCGCTACCCCCGGCTGGCACCATGGTGTCGTGGTCGACAAGGGAGGTGCGCTCGAGGTGGCGATGGCCGCGGTGGGCGACCGGTGGTCCATGCTCGTGGTGGCCGCCCTGTTGGAGGGCCCCCTGCGCTTCGGCCAGGTCGCCGACGCCGTCGGCGGCATCGCCCCCAACGTGCTCACCGCCCGCCTGCGCCACCTGGAGCGGGAGGGCCTGGTGGCCGCCACCCCCTACTCCCGGCGCCCCCTCCGCCTGGCCTACGAGCTGACCGACCCCGGCCGGGACCTGGCCGGGGCACTGGCCCTGCTCACCACCTGGGGCGCCCGTCGCCAGGGGACCGAGGGGTCCCGCCACCACGAGACGTGCGGCACGGCCGTGGAGACCCGCTGGTACTGCCCCACCTGCGACCGCACGGTGGACGACGCCGAGGCCGACGAGCTCCGTCACGTCTAGACGTGCGGCGAGACGGCCCGTCGGCGTCGAGCCTCGGCCACGAACGGTCGTTGTGGGTGTCCTGTCCCAGGCCGCATCGCAGCGTCCCTGATGCGGCGGGCGTGTCTCCTGACGGCTCGGGAACCAGGTTCGGCGACTCCGGTGACGTGGTCGGCTCCTCTCGGGTCGGGCCCGCCGACGTCACGACCCTTCTTGGCGGGGCAGCACGACCTGGCGCCCGATGATCTGGATCGATGCGGCCACGGGCACGGCCAGCAGGGCACCGAAGACCCCGAGCAGGGCGGCGCCGATGAGGGCGGCCACGATGGTGGCCAACGGGGACACGTCGAGGGTGCGCTTCATGACCCGGGGAGCCAGCACGAAGTTCTCGAACTGCTGGTAGACGAAGGCGAAGACCACGGTGGCGATGCCCACCGGCACCGAGATCAGGAAGGCCACCAGGACGGCCACGACGGAGCCGATGGTGGCCCCCACGAGGGGGATCAGTCCGGTGAGGGCGATCACCAAGGCGAGGGGAAACGGATAGGGGATCCCCACGATGACGAAGAAGACGAATGCGGCGCTCCCGGCGATGACCGACGTGGCCAGGTTGCCGAGCAGGTAGCCACCGATGCGGTCGAGGACCTCGTCGGCCAGTAGCGAGAAGCGCTCCCGTCGCGAGCGGGGCACGAGTCGGTAGGCGGTGTGCTTGAGGCCCGAGAGCGAAGCCAGGAAGTACAGGGCCAGGACGACCACGGTGAGGGTGGAGGCGAAGGCGGTGAAGACCCCCCGGGCCACGCCCACCACGCTCCCCAGGCCGTCACCGCCGAGGACCGGCTCCCCTGTCCCGGACTCTCCGGCCAGCAAGCCCCGCACCCGTTCGATGATCCCGAAGCGCTCGTCGAGCTCGCGCACCATGTCGTTGTCGCGCTCCAGGCGTTCGAAGTACTCGGGCAGCTCGGTGCGCAGTCCCGACGCCTGGGTGACCAACGGGGGGACGACGGCGGCGACGACGACGAGCAACACCGCCAAAACTGCGGCCACGATGGCGAACACCGCCAAGCCCCGGCCCAGCCCCCTTCGCTGCAGCCAGCTGACGGCGGGGTCCAGTCCGATGGCAAAGAACAGGGCGATGCCCACGAGCAGCAGGATCGGCGCCGCGGCCAGCACGATCCGGACGAGGAGCAGGGCGGCGGCCACGCCCAAAGCACCGACGAAGCCCAGCCGGAAGGGATGATCCACCGGCAGCGGCCGGCCCGGCAGCCCGAAGGGCGACGCCTCTTCGGGGTCACCGTGGAGCCGGACGATGGCGGCCTCGGCGGCGGCCACCGCGGCCGGTGACGGTGGCGGTTTCGGTCCCGGTGTCGGTGGCGGCGGTGCGGTCGCAGCCGGTGCCGGCGCAGGTGACGGTTCGGCTGCCGGTGAGGCCGGGTCGGGCCGGAACCCGCCGCTCGGCGGCGACCCGGTCGGGCTGGTCTCCGGCGAACCAGGCGCAGTGGGACCGGGCTGCGGCCCTTCGGGCGGAATCGAGCCTGGTTCCAGCCGATCGGGTGCAGCCGAGGCGGATTCCAGCCCATCGGATGCAATCGGGCCAGGGTCCAGCTCATCGGATGTGGGGAGGCCCGGTCCTGGCGGATCAGCAGTAGCCGAGCTGGGATCCTGCCGGGCAGCCTTCCCAGGGTCCTCGGCTGTCTTCCGGCTGGTCATCGCCGGGTCCTCGCCTGTCTCGCCGTGGCCCGACTGGTCGCCCATGTGCACCGATCCTTACCCACTTCCGTGGAACTCGGTGAGCCAACCCGCAGCCCTCGGTCGGTCGGCCGGCCAGGGTTTCTTGTCTCATGCCGGGAGTAGTGTGACGAACATGGGTACTGCGGGTGGGACCGCGTTGGGGGTGGAGGTCAAGGCGCTGCGTCGGCACCTGAGGGAGGTGTGCGCCCGCCTCGATCCCGCCTCGGTGCCCCTGGGCGAGGTGTGCGAGGTGTGGTCCGCCTTCGACGCCCTGGAGCGCCTGGCCTCGGGGGCCAAATGCCGCCTGGCCGAGCGCGTGGCGGCGTCTCGGACCTGGCAGGACCGCGGTGAGCGCTCCCCGGCGGAGTGGATGGCGCATACGTCGGGCACCACCACCGGAGGCACCCGGGCCGCCCTGGAGGCATCCCGAGCCCTGGCCGGCCTGCCCGCCACCGACGCGGCCCTGGCCGGCGGCGAGTTGTCCGACCAACAGGCCCAGACCATCTGCGCAGCGGCCGGGGCTCGGGGTGGTGATCCCTGCGAGGAGGCCCACCTCCTGGCCGTCGCCCGGCGGCGGGAACTCCGGGAGCTGCGGGAAGCGGCGGCCCGGGTCCGGGCCCGAGGCGAAGACGGTGCCGCCCGGGCCCAGCGCCTGCACAAACAACGCTGCCTGCGCACCTGGACCGACGCCGACGGCTCCTGGAACCTGGCCGTGCGCAACACCCCCGAGATGGGGGCCGAGCTCGAGGCCGCGCTGGCCCCGTTGCGGGAGTCGATCTTTCAGGCCGCCCGCCGGACCGGGCACCACGAGTCGGGCGAGGCCTACGGGGCCGACGCCCTGGTCGAGGTGGTGCGGCGCTCGGTGGGGGCCGAGGACACCCGGGCTGGTGGTGCCCGACGGGCCCGCCCGGCGCCGGACCAAGGCGGCCAGCCTGGGGCCGGCGACGGCGGGGCGGGTGCCGGGGACGGCGGGGCGGGTGCCGGGGATCCCCGGCCAGATGCCGCCCAGCCGACCTCCGGGCGCTCCCGGCGGC
>JAUJNB010000005.1:44635-65418 GCA_030446545.1 Acidimicrobiales bacterium
GCCGGGGATCCCCGGCCAGATGCCGCCCAGCCGACCTCCGGGCGCTCCCGGCGGCCCGACACCAAGGTGATCGTGATCATCGACCACGCGGCCCTCACCCGGGGTCGGGTGGAGGGCGACGAGCGCTGCGAGATCGCCGGGGTGGGCCCGGTGTCGCTGGCCACGGCCCGCTCGCTTCTGGCCGACTGCTTCGGAGCGGCCATCGTGACCAACGGGGTCGACGTGTTCACCGTGGCCCATCTGGGTCGCTCGGTCACCGAGCACCAGCGAAGCGCCCTGGAGGCCCGGGGCTATCGATGCGAGGTGCCCGGGTGCGGGGCCACCCGGGGCCTGGAGATCGACCACATCGACGACTGGCACGACAGCTTCAAGACCGCCCTGGAGTTCTTGTGCTGGCTGTGCAAGCGCCACCACCTGGACAAGACCCATCGGGGCTGGCGCCTGGAGGGCCCGGCCGGCGACCGGCGCTGGGTGGGACCGAGGAGCCGGGCCGGTCCCCACCCGCCCAGGGACGCCTCGGTGGCGTGAGGCGGCCAACTGGGCCCGGGTGCGGTCCTTCGGCGGCCGGCCCGTCTGCCACCCCGCACCACGATCGGCCAGAGCCTCGGACTTGCTCGGCGATGTCCTCATCGATTCGGCCTGCGGTCTCGATGAAGTGCGCCCGGGTCTGATCGGCGTCGCCCGGCCCCAGCCGGCCGCCCGCCGCCCGCCGCCTCTCGCCCGCCCGCCGGGTACTGGTGCCGTGGTGAAGGGCGGCAACCTCCTGTAGGAGCGGCCGGCGCCGTCACCCCTCTGACCGGCCTGCCCCGGGAACGCTTCTCGCCACCGCTACCGTGGCCTGATGCGCCTTGCGGTTCTCGCCCTCCTCGGGGGGCTGGCCCTGGGGGCGCTCCTGGGTGGGCGCCTGAGCCACCTTCCCGCCGATCGCCTGCGCTGGTCGTCACTGGTTTTCGTGGCCGTGGCGCTGTACTGGGCCCCCTTGCTCTTCGCCTTCGCCCGTCCGCCGGCAGTGGCCCTGACACTCTGCTCCTACGTCGCCCTCCTTGCCTTCACCGCCGTCAACCTCCGCCTGGTCGGCATGCCCGTGGTGGCCCTCGGGCTGGGGCTCAACGCCCTGGTGATCCTGGCCAACGGCGGCATGCCCGTCGACCCGGGCGCCGTGGTGGCCGCCGGCGTGGCCCGTTTCGAGACGGTGGCCTCGCTCGACCTGGGCAACGTCCGGCAATGGCAGGACGGTGACGACCGCCTGGCCGCCCTGGGCGACGTGGTCCCGGTGGCGCCCCTCGACGAGGTGGTCTCCTTCGGCGACCTGATCCTGGCCGCGGGGCTGGCCAATGTGTCGTTCCGCCTGCTGCGCCCGGTGGAAGGCAGCCGCCGCCGGGACGCGGGCCGGCGTGGCCGAGCGCGCCGGCCCCGTCCGTTGCTGACCCGACTGTCACCGGCGCGATAGTCGTCGCCACCGTCGCCTTGATGTCGTTCCGCCTGGGCGGGACCGACGGCGTGTCCGTGGCCGCCGCCGGATGGGCCCGGGTCCTGGACGACCTCGGGCACCGGGTGGTCACCGTCGCCGGGCACGGTCCGGTGGATCGCCGGGTGCCCGGCCTGGCCTGGCCCGGCCCGGTCGACCCGCCCGACCGGGGGGAGCTGGCCGACGCCCTGGCCGACGCCGACCTGGTCGTGGTCGAGAATCTCTGCTCGCTCCCCCTCAATCCCCCGGCCACCGAGGTCGTGGCCTCCGTCCTTCGGGGACGACCGGCCGTGCTCCACCACTACGACCTCCCGTGGCAACGGGAGCGATTCGCCCACCTCGGTGTCGCCGGCTCGGGCTGGCCGCCCGACGATCCCTCCTGGCGCCACGTCACCGTCAATCGGCTGAGCCGGGTGCAGCTGGCGGAGCGGGGCATCGACGCCACGGTGATCCATCCCGGCTTCGACGTCGACCAAGCCGCAGGAGACCGTGCGGGCACCCGGGCCGCCCTCGGGGTGGGCGACGACCAGACCCTCCTCCTGCACCCGGTGCGGGCCATCGCCCGCAAGGCGGTGCCGGCAGCCCTGGCCCTGGCCGGCGCCCTCCACGCCCACTACTGGCTGAGCGGCCCGGCCGAGGAGGGGTACCGCGACGAGCTCGACCGCATGCTGGCCCAGGCTCCTGCGGCCACGCTGCACCGTCCCTTCCCCACCGGGGCGGCCGACGCCTACGCCGCGGCCGACGCCGTGGTCTTTCCGTCCCGCTGGGAGGGGTTCGGCAACCCCCTGATCGAGGCGGCCATCCACCGCCGCCCCCTGGCCGTGCACCGCTACCCCGTGGCCACCGAGATCGCCGAACTGGGCTTTCGGTGGTTCCCCGCCGACGACGCCGCCCCCCTGGCCCGCCACCTGGCCCGGCCCGACCCCGGGCTGCACGATCACAACGCCGCCCTGGCCCGGGAGCACTTTTCCCTGGCTCGGGTCGCCGACGACCTGCGACGACTGGTGGACAGGTGGTGAGTGACGACGCAATCGGCCGCGGGCGCGGTGAAGGGTGCCGTCGGGCCGTCGACGTGGCCCTGGCCGCCGGCGCCACCTATGCCGACGCCCGCCTGGTCGACCTCGGGTCCGAACATCTGGCCGTGCGCAACGGTGAAGTGGTGGGGGTGAGCCAGACGGTCTCGGCCGGCCTCGGCGTGCGGGTCGTGCGCGGCGGCTGCTGGGGCTTCGCCGCCACGGCCGACCTCGGGCCCACCGGGGTCCAGGCCGCCGCCCGGCTGGCCGTGGAGGTCGGCGAGGCCGGCCGGCAGAGTCGGAGGGCCCCCGTGCGCCTGGCCGACGTGGAGCCGACGGTGGCCACCTGGGCCACCCCGATGCTCGAGGACCCCTTCGCGGTGGCCCTCGACGACAAGCTGGCCCTCCTCGTGGCCGCCAGCCAGGCCATGGGCTCGATCCAGGGGGTGGCCCTGGCCCAGGCCGGCCAGCACGCCTGGCGGCGACGGTCGCGCTTCGTCTCCAGCGAAGGATCCGACATCACCCAGACCGTCGTGCAGTGTGGAGCGGGCATCACCGCCACCGCCGTGGGCGAGACCGAGACCCAGACCCGCTCCTACCCCAACTCCTTCGGCGGCGACTTCGGGTCGGCGGGCTACGAGCTGGTGCGTGACCTCGACCTGGTGGGCCACGCCCCTCGGGTCGGGGAGGAGGCCGTCGAGCTCCTCACCGCCCCCGTCTGCCCGGCCGGGGTCACCACCCTGGTGCTCGACGGCAGCCAGGTGGCCCTGCAGGTGCACGAGTCGATCGGCCACCCCGTGGAGCTCGATCGGGTCCTGGGCATGGAGGCGGCCTACGCCGGCACGTCGTTCCTCACTCCGAGCGACGTGGGTCGCCTGCGCTACGGCTCACCCCTGTTGCACGTGGTGGCCGACGCCACCACTCCCGGCGCCCTCGGCACCTTCGGCTACGACGACGAAGGGGTCCCAGCCACCTCCACCACCATCGTCAGCGAGGGGGTGTTCCGAGGGTTCCTGTCGTCACGGGAGACGGCGGCCGAGCTGGGCCTGACCCACTCAGGCGCGACGGTCCGGGCCCAGTCATGGGCCCACCTCCCTCTCATCCGCATGACCAACGTGTCCCTGCGGCCGGGAGGAGCCGCCTCGCTCGACGAGCTCCTCGACGGCGTCGACCGGGGGGTGTACCTGGAGACCAACCGGTCGTGGTCGATCGACGACCGCAGGGTCGACTTCCAGTTCGGCACCGAGTGGGGCCGGGAGATCCGACACGGCCGGCTGGGCCGGGTCGTGCGCAACGCCACCTACGCGGGCCGCACCCAGCCCTTCTGGTCATCCCTCGATGCCGTCGGTGGGCCGGGCCTCTGGAAGGCCTGGGGGCTGCCCAACTGCGGCAAGGGTCAGCCCGGGCAGGTGGGCTACGTCGCCCACGGGGCCGCCCCCGCCCGCTTCCGGTCCGTGCTGGTGGGAGGCGCCTGATGCGGGACCAGTTGGGCCCCGAGCACCTGCACTCGGTACTCGATGCCGCCCTGGCGGTCGGGGGCGTCGACGAGGTCGAGGCCCGAGCCGTGCACGCCTGGGGGGGCCTGGCCCGCTTCGCCCGCAACGCCATCCACCAACACGTCGCCACCGACGACACGTGCGTCTCGGTGCGGGTGGTGGTGGACGGACGCGTCGGGGTGGCCTCCACCAACGACGCCACCCCGTCCGGAGCGATGGCAGCCGCCGTCCGGGCGCGCGCCGCGGCGCGCCTCAGCCCACCCGATCCCACCTATGCGGGGTTGGCCGGCCCGGCGCCTCTGCCGGTCGTCGGCGGGCGCTTCGACGAGCGGACGGCCGCCGCGTCACCCGCCCGGCGGGCCGAAGCCGTGGCCCGCCTCCTGGCCCGCCTCAGACCCGGCCAGGAGGCGGCGGGAGCGATCTCCACCGGTGCCACCGAGGTCGCTCTCGTCACCACTTCCGGGGCCCGCCTGCACGCCCTGGCCACCAGCGCCACGGCTGCCACGGTGGTCATGGGGGGAGGCGCGAGTGGGCACGGCGAGGACTCGGCCGTCGGTCTCGACCACCTCGACCCCGCCGCTGTGGGGGCCCGGGCGGCCGAGACGGCGGCCGCGGCCGTCGACCCCGGGGCGGTCGACCCCGGCCACTACCAGGTGGTCCTGCTCCCTTCGGCGGTGGCCACCCTGTTGGAACACCTGGCCCCGGCCTTCTCGGCCAAGGCCGTGGCCGAAGGCCGCTCACCTTTCAGCGACGGCCTGGGCCAGGCTTGCGTCTCTCCTCTGCTCCACCTGGCCGACGACCCCCTCGGCGACGGTGCCTTCGGTGTTCCCTTCGACGGCGAGGGCACCCCCCGCCGGGGTGTCCCCCTGCTGGCCGAGGGGGCCGCCCGAGGCGTGGTCCACGATCGGGCCAGTGCCCGCGCCGCCGGCACCGAGTCCACCGGCCACGGTCTCCCTGCGCCCAACCCCTTCGGCCCCATGCCCACGCACCTGGCGATGGCCCCGGGACGATCCCGTGTCGAGGAGCTCGTCGGCGGGATCGAGCATGGCCTGCTCGTCACCCGCTTCTGGTACACCCGAGACGTCAACCCCAAGCGCACGCTCATCACGGGCATGACCCGTGACGGGACCTTCCGCATCGAAGACGGACGACGGGGCCCACCGGTGCGCAACCTGCGCTACAACCAGTCGATCCTCGACGCCCTGGACGGTTGTGACGGCGTGGGCGACGTCGTGCGCTCCAGCAGCGACGAGGGCAGCGCCATCCGATGCCCGGCCCTGCGCCTGCGGTCGTTCGCCTTCAGCTCGGCCTCGGACCACTGATGGCCGTCGACCGGGTGCGCGAGCAACGAGCCCGGGCGGCCCGGGTGGCGGTGGCAGGCAAGCGGGTGGGCTACCTGCTGTTCGGGGTGGCCATCGTGGTGTTCCTCGTCGGGCTGGCCACCAGGTTCAGCGACACCGTCTCCGACGTGGTCGTGGCCTGCCTCATCGCCGGCTCGGTGGTCCTCGCCCCCGCCATCATCCTGGCCTACGCCGCTCGCTCGGCCGAGCGCCAGGACCGTGAGCGGGGCCTGTAGCGATCAGCTGCCCGAGGGCTCGCAGTACGCTCGATCCCATGGCCTTCGCCACCCCATGAGCGGGCCTCGCGACCGGGGAGCCGACGACAGCCTCCTGTGCGCCCTGGCTCCCGGCTCGGCGCCGGCCTTGGTCACGGCGGTGACGGCCGCCGGGTGCGGGCGGGTGGTGGCACCGGATGAGGCCGAGGCCCTGGTGTGGACCGACCCGGCCGACGCCGACGGGCTGCGCACCCTGCTCGCCGACGCTCCCGGCGTCCGCTGGGTGCAACTCCCTTTCGCCGGTGTGGACGCCTTTGCCTCGGTCCTGGGCGACGGCCGCATCTGGACCAGCGCCAAGGGCGCCTACGCCGAACCGGTGGCCGAACACGCCCTGGCCCTCGGTCTGGCCGGGCTGCGCCAGCTGGCCGCCCGGGCCCGGGCCTCGTCGTGGGGTGATGCGGCCGGCCGGCGGCTCATGGGCCAGCGGGTCACCATCCTCGGCGGAGGCAGCATCACCCGGGCCCTGTTGGCCCTGATGGCTCCCTTCGAGGTGGAGGCCACCGTGGTTCGCCGCCACGTCGCCCCGCTGGACGGGGCCCAGCGGGTCGTCGGGTCCGATCAGCTCCACCAGGTGCTGCCTGGCGCCGCCCTGGTCGTGGCCGCCCTGGCCCTGACGCCCGAGACGACGGGCATCATCGACGCCACCGCCCTCGACCACATGGACGGCCACGCCTGGCTGGTGAACGTGGCCCGGGGTGCCCACGTGGTCACCGACGACCTGGTGGCGGCGCTCCAGCACGGCACCATCGGCGGCGCCGCCCTCGACGTCACCCATCCCGAGCCCCTGCCCGACGGCCATCCCCTCTGGCAGCGGGACGACTGCCTGATCACCCCCCACGTGGCCAACACCTGGGAGATGGCCGAACCGCTCCTGGCCGAGCGCATCCGGGTCAACGTCGAGCGCTACCGGCGGGGCGAGCCGCTGCTCGGTCTGGTCGACCCCGTCCTGGGATACTGACGGGGGCGACCACCTGGCCACGAGCGTCCGCGCCCCGCCGGTGCCTCACCGGTGAGCGCGCCGGTCGTTCCGGCCCTGACCGTTGGTGGTCAGGGCGCGGAGAGGTCGAGGTAGTCCGGCGGGGCGCTCACGCCGTAGACGTCGTCGCAGACGATCTCGAACGCTTCGAGAAGGACGGTCAGGCGGTCCACGGCCGCTTCCCGGGTGAGCTGGCCGGCGGTGTCATCGGCCTTCAGCGCCGCCAGGTCTTCGACGATGCGCCCGAGCTGGGGCCCCGCCTCCCGGGCCCGGTCGAGGGAGGGCAACTTGGTGGCGTCGGCGAACACCGCTCCGCAGACCTCCCGCCCGGCGGCCGCCGCCGCCGGAGCCAAGGTGGTGGTGGTGACCCGAGGCGGACCCTCATCGTCGCCCCCGCAGGCAGGGAAGATGGCGACGAGGGCGAGCAACGGCCCCAGCAGCGCCATGCTGCGCCTCATCGTGTCTCCTCCCCGTCGAAACGGCTCAGGGTAGGCCACCAGCACCGGCCATCGGCGGACCTGGGGCGGACCTGCAGCGACAAGGCCACGTCCACGGCCTAGTCTGGCCCCGTAGTCCTCACGCAGGAGCACAACTCGAGGGCGGTTGGGAGGAGGGCAAGATGCTCACCGACGCCGAGCTGGTAGACGGGGTGGTCGCCGGGTACGACGACGCCTTCGCCCAGCTCTACGAGCGCCATTCGCTGGCTGCCTGGCGCCTGGGCCAGACCGTCACCGGCAACGCCGACGACGCCGCCGATGCCGTCTCCGAGGCCTTCGCCCGGGTCCTGGTGGCGGTCCGGGCCGGCCATCTCGACAAGGGGGGCTCCTTCCGCTCCTACCTTCTCACCGCCACCCGCAACGCCGCCCTCGACAACATCCGCAAGACGAGTCGGACCCGACCGACCGAACAGGAGCAACTGAGCGAGGTCGAATCCACCTCGCCCACCCCGTCGGAGCTCCTGACCCATGACGAAGAGGCCGCCCTGGTGGCCGAGGCCTTCCGCAACCTCCCCGAGCGGTGGCGGTCGGTCCTGTGGCTCACCGAGGTCGAGGGGGTGGCCACCAAGGACGCGGCCCAGCGGCTGGGCCTGTCACCCAACGGCGCCGCCCAGCTGGCCGTGCGGGCCCGCACCGGCCTGCGGGAGCGCTTCCTCCAGGCCCACCTGCGCAAGACCGTCGACCCCTTGTGCCGTACCACCGTCGACCGCCTGGGCGCCTATGTCGGCGGAGGCTTGTCTACGCGCGATCTGGCCAAGGTGGACCAGCACCTGGCCGGCTGTGCCTCGTGCGAGGCCCGGCGCAAGGAGCTGGAGGACGTCGGCACCTGCCTGCGCCGAGCCGCGGTGCCGGTGCCTCTCGCCCTGGCCGGCACCCTCGGCGCCGCCGGGTCGCCGGTGCTGGTCGGTTTCGGCAGCAAGGTGGGCCGGGCCCTGGCCTGGGCCCAGGAGGCCTGGGCCACCAAGGCGGCGGCGGCCGCGGCGGCGGGCATCCTGGCCGCCGGCGCCGGTGGCGCCTACTTCGCCGGTTCCGACCAGGCCGGGGCCCCCGTCCCCGCCACCCCGGCTGCGGTGGTGGCCGCCGATCGGGCTGACGCCGTGGCCGGCCCCGGGACGGGAGGATCGGGAGCCGACGGGCCCGAGGCGCCGTCGTCCGCCTCGGAAGGGGAGCTGACCCCGCCGCCCCCCCTGATGGCCGCCCTCCCGGTGGGTCAGCCCCAAGTGGTGTCCGAGCCCGACTGCCCCAAAGCCCTCGTCGACTTGCCCGGTGGGGGCCCGCTCGAAGCCGAGACCGACGCAGCTCCGCCCAACCACTCGGCGGACGCAGGTGGCGACGGCGTCCCCGGGGGGGGCGACGACGGTGACCGGACGGTCGCCAGCCTGGGCCGGATGTTCGAAGACGACGGCGCCGGCGGCAGGCCCGACGCCAGGTTTGGCGGCGGCGGCGGCGACCAGGACCCGTCGGTCGACGTCGACATGGAGCTCGAGGCCGCCGAGCGGGCCGCCCGCCTGGCCCTGGCCGCCGAGATGGCCAGCGAGGACGGTCTCGAGCTCGGCCTCGATGTCGCCGGCCGGGGCGCTGCCTCCTCCGAGGGCTGCGACGCCGGTGTCGGAGCCGGGGTCGAGGTGCCGTTCTCCGGTTCCTGAGCCACCGGGACGGCGCCGCCGGCGGTCGTGAACCCGGCGCGCCGGCAACGAGCTCAGCGGCGCCGGACCCGGGTGCCGGTGGCCGTGTCCTCGACCAGCCAGCCCCGCTCGACCAGCTCGTCGCGGGCGGCGTCGGCCACCGTCCAGTCCCGGCCTGAACGGGCCTGATCGCGCTGAGCCACGAGCGCCGCAGTGACGGGATCGAGGTCGACCCCGCCACCGCCGGCCAGGACCAGGCCGAGGGCACCGGTCACCTCCCGCACCGCCGCCACGAGGGGCGCGGCCCGGTCGAGATCCCCGGCGTCGAGAGCGGCGTTGGCCCGCCGGCTGAGCTCGAAGACCAGGGCCATGGCCGCCGGGGTGTCGAGGTCATTATCCATGGCGGAACCGAAGCGCTGCTGGGCATCGGGATCGGGCGCCACCTCGGCCAGCCCGGCTTCGACCGAGCGCCGGACCAGGTTGTCGAGGCGCTCGAGGGCGGCGGAGGCGTCGGCCGTGGTGGCCGGGGTCACCTCGAGCGGCGAGCGGTAATGGGCCCGCAGCACGAGCAACCGGTAGGCCCGGCTGTCGACCCGGGACAACAGGTCGGTGAGCGAGGTGAAGTTGTGCAGCGACTTGCTCATCTTCTCGCCCTCGACCACAACCCAGCCGTTGTGCACCCAGTGGCGGGCGAAGGGCCGGCCCAGGGCCACGGCCTGGGCCCGCTCGTTCTCGTGGTGGGGAAAGGCCAGGTCCTGACCACCGCCGTGGATGTCGAAACCCTCGCCCAGCTCGTCGAGGGCCATGACCACGCACTCGGTGTTCCAGCCCGGCCGACCCTCACCCCAGGGCGAGGGCCACGAGGGCTCACCGGCCTTGGCCGCCTTCCACAGGACGAAGTCGTTCCCCGACCGCTTCTGGTCGTCGACCTCCACCCGGGCGCCGGCCTGGAGGGACTCGAGCGACTGGCGGGCGAGCAGGCCGTAGCCCTCGACCCGGCCCACGTCGAGGTAGACGCCGTCGACCGTCTGGTAGGCCGAGCCCGCCTCCACCAGCTCGGCGATGAGCTCCACCATGCGCTCGACGAAGTCGGTGGCGTGGGGGTCGGCGTCGGGGCGCAGAATCCCGAGGGCGTCGACCGCCTCGTACCAGACGGCTTCGTACTCTCTCGCCACCTCGGCCTCGGTGCGACCATCCCGGATGGCCCGGTGAATGATGTTGTCGTCGATGTCGGTGATGTTGGAGACGTAGCGGACGTCGTGGCCGCTCCACGCCAGGTACCGGCGCAGAACGTCGAAGACGAGCACGAAACGACCGTGGCCCAGATGGGGGACGTCGTAGACCGTGGGCCCGCACACGTACATAGACACCCGGCCCGGCTCGCGCAGCTCGAGGGGTCGCACCGTTCCGGTGGCGGTGTCGTGCAGGCGCAGCATCGAGCGGGACGTTATCGAGTGCTGCTGAGCAGGCCTCCCCGATTAGCGTGAGCGACCATGGCCGCCATCCCCGACAAGCCGTTGCTCGACGGCCTGGAAGCGAAGTGGGCGCCGCGCTGGGAGGCCGACGCGACCTACGCCTTCGACCGGTCCCGGCCTCGGGGCGAGGTGTTCAGCATCGACACCCCGCCGCCCACCATCAGTGGCTCGCTGCACATGGGATCGGTGTTCGGCTACGTGCAGACCGACGCCCTGGCCCGCTTTCACCGGATGCGGGGCCAGGCCGTCTTCTACCCCATGGGCTGGGACGACAACGGCCTGCCCACCGAGCGCCGGGTGGAGAACCACTTCGGCGTGCGCTGCGACCCTTCACTCGCCCACGATCCAGCCTTCAGCCCCCCGGCCGTACCCGACCCGAAGCGCAAGGAGGCCTGCAGTCGTCCCAACTTCGTCGAGCTGTGCCTGGCCCTGACCGTCGAGGACGAGCGAGTCTTCGAAGAGGTGTGGCGGCGGGTGGGCCTGTCGGTCGACTGGTCGCTCACCTACGCCACCATCGGTCCCCGCGCCCAGCGCGCCAGCCAACAGGCCTTCCTGCGCGACCTGGCCCGGGGTGACGCCTACGCGGCCGAGGCCCCCACCCTGTGGGACGTCACCGACCAGACGGCCGTGGCCCAGGCCGAGTTGGAGGACCGGGAGCAGCCCGGCGCCTACCACCGCTACGGCTTCGGGCGCGGTGACGGCGCCGGCCAGGTCTTCATCGAGACCACCCGCCCCGAACTGCTCCCCGCCTGCGTCGCCCTCGTGGCCCACCCCGACGACGAGCGCTACCAGGCCCTGGTGGGGACCACGGTCGTGTCCCCCCTGTTCGGGGTGGAGGTGCCGGTGCTGGCCCACGAGCTGGCCGCCCCCGACAAGGGGTCGGGCGTGGCCATGATCTGCACCTTCGGCGACACCACCGATGTCACCTGGTGGCGGGAGCTGCAGCTGCCGATCCGCAACATCCTGGAACGAAACGGCCGCCTGCGGAGCGAGCCGCCGGCCGCCATCACCTCCGAGGAGGGACGGGCGGCCTACGCCGAGCTGGCGGGCAAGACCGCCAAGCAGGCGCGGGCGCGCATCGTCGAGCTGCTGGTGGAGGCGGGCGAGCTGGCGGGCGAGCCCACGCCCATCACCCATCCGGTGAAGTTCTACGAGCGGGGTGACCGGCCGCTCGAGATCGTGACCAGCCGCCAGTGGTACATCCGCAACGGCGGGCGCGACCCCGACCTGCGCCAGGCCATGCTCCGGCGGGGCAAGGAGCTGGCCTGGCACCCGGCGTTCATGCACCAGCGCTACGAGAGCTGGGTGGAGGGCCTCAACGGTGACTGGCTCATCAGTCGCCAGCGCTTCTTCGGCGTCCCTTTCCCGCTGTGGTACCCCCTGGACGACGACGGTGCGCCCCGCCACGACGCTCCTCTCCTGCCCGACGAGGCCTCGTTGCCCGTCGACCCGTCATCCGACGTCCCGCCCGGTTTCACCGCCGATCAGCGGGGACGCCCCGGCGGCTTCGCCGGGGACCCCGACATCATGGACACCTGGGCCACGTCGTCGCTCACCCCCAGATCGCCACCGGCTGGGCCGACGACCCCGACCTGTTCGCCCGCACCTTCCCCATGGACCTGCGCCCCCAGGGCCCGGAGATCATCCGGACCTGGCTGTTCGCCACCGTCGTGCGGGCCCACGCCGAGTTCGACCGGTTGCCCTGGACCGACGCCAGCCTCAACGGCTGGATCCTCGACCCCGACCGCAAGAAGATGTCCAAGTCCAAGGGCAACGTGGTGACCCCGACGGCCGTGCTCGACGAGCACGGCTCCGACGCCGTGCGCTACTGGGCCGCCAGCGCCCGCCCCGGCACCGACACCGCCCTCGACGTCAACCAGATGAAGGTGGGCCGGCGCCTGGCCATCAAGCTCCTCAACGCCTCGCGCTTCGTGCTGTCCCGCCTGCCCTCCGAGCCGGGAGGTGACCAGGCCATCACCAACACCCTCGACCGGTCGGTGCTGCACCAGCTCGGCGGCGTGGTGGCCGACGCCACCGCCTCCTTCGAGACCTTCGACTACGCCCGGGCCCTGGAGCACACCGAGCGCTTCTTCTGGCGCTTCTGCGACGATTACCTGGAGCTGGTCAAGGCCCGGGCCTACGGCGAGGCCGGGGGGGCCGGGGCCGACTCCGCCCACGCCACCCTGGCCTGCGCTCTCGACACCCTGCTGGCACTGTTCGCCCCCTTTCTGCCCTTCGTCACCGAGGAGGTGTGGTCGTGGTCGAACGAGGGCTCGGTGCACCGCTCCCCCTGGCCCGACGCCGACCGCCTGGCCCCGGCCGCCCTCGGCCCCGGCCCCGGCCCCGGTGACCCCTCGGTGCTCGACCTGGCCGCAGCCGTGCTGGGCGAGGTGCGCAAGGCCAAGACCACGGCGCAGCGCTCGCTGCGCACCGAGGTGACCCGGGTGGTGGTCACCGACTCGCCCGAGCGCCTGGCCGCCCTGGCCGGCGCCACCGACGACCTGCGGGACGCCGGCCGCATCGCCGACCTGGAGCTGGTGGAGGGACCGCAGCCGTCGGTCACCGTGGAACTGGCCGAAGCGTAAGACGGCCACCGGCCGGCCACCGGCCACACTCGCCGGCGAAGCCGGCCTCCCTGGCTGGCGGCCCAGGGGAGCGAAGCTCGCCAGGAAGGTGTTCAGCGCGAAGGTCGGCGGGCTCTGCCCGACGACCGGAGCACGACCAGCTCGCCGTCGAACCTCTGGTTCGGCGACGAAACTCTGGTTCGCCGGCGACACTACGACGCTTCGGGGCGGACCCACACGGCGCGTTGCGAGAAGGGGATCTCGATGCCCTCGGCGTCGAAGGCCGCCTTCATGCGCTGGCGCAGTTCCCGCATCACCTTCCACTGCGAGGAAGGGGTGGTCTTGACCACCAGCCGGATGGCGATGCCATCGGGACCAAAGGCCTCCACGCCCCACACTTCGGGCTCCTCGAGGATGCTGTCCCCCCAGGCTTCGTCCTTCCACACCTCGTCGGCCACCCGCTTGATCGCGTCCTTGGCCGCCACGATGTCGGTCTCGTAGGCCACCTCGAAGTCGATGAGGGCGCGAGACCACTGTTGGGACTTGTTGCCCACCCGGCGGATCTCCCCGTTGGGGATGTGCCAGACCGTGCCCTCCACGTCCCGCAGGCGGGTGGTGCGCAGGCTCACCCCCTCGACGGTGCCCGAAGCGTCGCCCACGTCGATGATGTCGCCCACCCCGAACTGGTCCTCCACCAGCATGAACATGCCGGAGAGGAAGTCCTTGACCAGGCTCTGGGCCCCGAAGCCCAACGCCACGCCGGCGATGCCGGCGCCGGCGATCAAAGGGCCCAGATTGATGTCGAACTCGGCCAGGATGGTGAACACCGCAATGGTCCACACCACCGCGGTGGTGATGCTGCTCAACAACGCTCCGATGGTCTCCGCCCGCTGCACCGACCGCATGTTGACCGGCCCGGTCGTGAGCAAGGCCGCCGGTGTCTTCTCCCGGATGGACCCCAGGGTGCGCTGGACGTCGGGCTGCTCGAAGCTGCGCACGAAACGCTTGATGGCCCGCCGGGCCAACCGGGTGGCGATGAGGGCCAGGAAGGCGATGAAGATGATCCTGAGCGGGGTGGCCAACAAGACGTCGCCGGCCTTGGCCAGCTGGTCCTCGCCGGTCGCATCCCGGATCCACTCGCAGAGGGCACCTCGACCCACGCACGGGTCGGCGACCACGGTCACGGTGTCGTCGGTGCTGAGCGCGGCGATGGACGGGACCATCGTTCGACCCTAGCGAGGCACGCCAGCGCCACGCGCCGGCGGGGGGCTCAGGCGATCTCGGCCGAGAGCCGCTCCAGTGCCTCGTCCTCCGTGATGGACAGGGCCACGCTGAGCTCGGACACGAGGATGCCCCGGGCCCGTTCCAGCATCGACTTCTCGCCGGCCGACAGCCCCTTGGCCGCCTCCCGCAGGGCCAGGTTCCTGACCACCTCGGCCACCTGGTAGACGTCGCCGGTCTTGAGCTTCTCCTGGTGGTTCTTGAACCGACGGCTCCAGTTGCCCGGCTCGCGCACGTCCTTCTTGGACAGCAGCTGGAAGAGGTCCTCGACGTCCTCCACGCTGATGGGCCGGCGCATGCCCACCTCCTCCACCTTGTCGGAGGGCACCGACAAGGTCAGGTCGCCATGAGCCATGCGCAGCACCAGGTACTCGGTCTGCTCACCGAATGCCTCCCGCATCTCCGTACGCTCGATCACGGCTGCACCGTGGTGGGGGTAGACGACGTGATCGCCGATCTTGAACGACATGCATGCTCCTGTACCGGCCGCTGGGAAGCTCCTAGTGTGCCCTAGATCGGGGTGCGCCCTCAGATCCGGCAGGTCGAGAGGCCCCGCTTCTCCAGGTACTGCTGGTGGTAATCCTCAGCCGGCCAGAACGTCGCCGCCGGCGTGATCTCCGTGACGATGGGGCGGCGGAAGCGCCCGGAAGCCTCGAGCGCCTCGACCGAGCGACGGGCGGCCTCGGCCTGGGCGTCGTCGTGGGTGAAGATCGCCGACCGGTACTGGGTGCCCACGTCGGGACCCTGGCGGTTCATGGTGGTGGGGTCGTGGTTGTCCCAGAACACGGCCAGGACCTCGTCGTAGGTGAGCCGCTCGGGGTCGTAGGTCACCTGGACCACCTCGGCGTGGCCGGTGCGCCCGGTGCAGACCTGGCGGTAGGACGGCCGGTCGCGGGTCCCGCCCATGTAGCCCACGGCGCTGGACACCACCCCCGGGACCTGACGGTAGGCGGCCTCCACCCCCCAGAAGCATCCGGCCCCGAAGGTGGCTTTGGCTTCGCTTCTCGTTCCGTCGGCCGTCGACTCCGCCATGGACCTGCACTCCCTCTGCCGTGGTTCCCTATTGTCGGGCTGGCTCCGTCGAGGCTACCGGCGGGGCCGGGTCGTACTGGATGCGGCGGCGCACCTCGGCGCCCCGCTCGGCCGAGTGCAGGCGGGCCACCAGGTGCAGGGCCATGTCGATCCCGCCGAACCCCGGCGGCGGTGACGATGTCGACGTCGTCGACGAAGCGGTCGTCGGGTCTGACCTGGGGACCCCGACCCAGGGCGACGACGTCCACGCCCCCTGGCCAGACGAGGACGTCGAAGACCGGGACGTCGGCCCGTAGTGGTCGGCCAGCACCCGTGGCCCCCATGGCGGAGTGCACCACTCCCCGGTGGTCGGACACGGTGAAGACCGTGACGCCGTGGCCCGGCCATCCCGCCGACCAGGTGGCCGACACCTCCCACGCCCCCACCCAGTCGAGCACCTCGACGCCGTCGGAGAGCGCCACCGCGAAGGTCGGACCGCTCACGCGTGGGGAAGAGGGCCGAACTGGCCCTCGGTCGGCTCCGCTCAACAGAACCAGGGCTCGGTGAGCCGGGGCCGGCCCTGGGTCGAGCCGGCGGCAATCAGCTCCCGGGCGCCGGGCTCGGAGGCGCCGGCAGCTCGGCGGACGGCCCGGCTGACGGCCAGGTAGACGCTCCCGGGGGGCTCGCCGGCGGCCAAGGCGGCCTCCACCTGGCCGGCCAGCCGGGCTTGGAGCTGGTCGACTCGGGGGTCGGCCGCCGTCCACGGGTAGCTCAGGCGCTCGGCGTCGTAGGGGCCGAGGTGGACGGCCATGTCGGGGTGGCCGAGCAACAGCGACCCCTCGG
Source organism: Acidimicrobiales bacterium (assembly GCA_030446545.1). Taxonomy (GTDB): domain Bacteria; phylum Actinomycetota; class Acidimicrobiia; order Acidimicrobiales; family CADCSY01; genus JADDRA01. The sequence goes on from JAUJNB010000005.1 coordinate 60,500, forward strand.
GCACCAGCAGTCGGATCGTGTACTGCACCGGGTCGACGTTGGCGATGAGGTCGTGTTCGGCGACGAAGTCGACCAGGTCGACGAGATCGGCGGGAGTGGTCCAGGGGGTGAAGGGCAGGAACGACGGGCGCAGCTCGATGTCGTGGGCCCGCAGCACGGCGATGGCCTCAGCCGCCTGGGCCGCCGTATGGCCCTTGTCGAGGCGGGCCAGGATCTCGTCGTTGACCGACTCGAGGGCCGAGACGACGAAGAGGCAGCCGGCGGCAGCCATCTCCGGCCAGATGTGGCGGTGGCGCAGGATGAGCTCCACCTTGGTGGTGCAGTCGAAGGTCAGCGGGGGGAAGCGCTCGTGCATGGCCGCCACCACCCGGGTGGAGTGGTGCACGCCGTTGAGGAAGTCGGGGTCGGCGAAGGTGACGTGGCGGGCGCCGGCGGCCACCAGCTGGGCGATGTCGGCCAGCACCACCTCGGGGCCCACCACCCGGATACGCCCGTCGTAGATCGTGGGCACCGGGCAGTGCCGGCACCGGGAGGCGCAGCCGTGGCTGGCCTCCACCGCCCCCACCAGGCGCTCCTCACCGTCGACGGCCAGGTGGGCGTAGTGCTCGAGCGAGGGCAGGAGGTCGCGGGCCGGGACCTGGAAGTCGCTGCGACCGAGGTGGACGGTCGCCCCGGTGTCCGGAAGCACCGGTGTCGGCGCCGGCGCTGCGGGCGAGGTCGAGCCGGCCCCCGGTCCGGAGCCGGCTTCGAGCCCGTCGACCCACTCGAGGAGGGCGGGTTCGTACTCGCCGGCGATGACCCGGTCGGCCGTGGCCCGCAGGGTGGCGTCGGCGCTGACGGCGGCGTAGAGCCCGTAGAAGCAGACGGGCAGGCCCGGTTGCTGGTGGCGCACCGTGGTGGCGGCGGCCAGGGCCAGGCGCATGGCCGTGTGCATGGGCACCGAGAAGGCGACGGCGCCGGCCCAGGCGACCAGGTCGGGGTCCCAGGGCTGCACCGCCAGGTCGAGGGCCCGCACCTCGTGGCCCGCCCGGCGCAGGGCAGCGGCGGGCGAGGCCAGGTGCACGGGCTGATGACCCAGCTCGTAGGTCGAGATCAGGAGCACCCGCACCGCGCTCACGCTATCGGCGCGCCCCGGTCCGCCCCGTCCCCGTTCTTGCGTCTGTCACGGACATCCGCTGTCCGCCAGCGCCGCAGGAACGGGATCAGGGGTCGGTGATGACCACGTCGAGGCAGGCGTGGGCCCGGCGCAGGGCGTCCTCCACCACCGCCGGGGTGGGGCCTCGGGCGAAGAGGAAGCCGAGGTAGCGGTCGCCCTCGGGCAGGGCCCGGACCGCTCGGCCCCGGGCGATGGTCAGCTCCAGGCCCTCGATGCCGGGCACGGCCCGGGCGGCGTCCACGCCGTTCACCTCGGCCAGATGACCGGAGCGGGGAATGGGCAGCATCATGACCCCGGCGGCCTGCTCCTCCCGGCGGAGATCGTCGAGCTCGAGACCGAGGGCGTGGCGGAGGATGACCTCTTCGAGCGAGATCCCCGAGCCGAAGCGCAGCGCCCGCGAGCACAGGCCGCCGACGGACCGGGCCGCCACCTCCAGGAGCCGGACGCCGCCGGCACCGATGCGCACCTCGGCGTGCACCGGGCCCTCGACCAACCCGAGGGCGGCGGCGGCGGCGGTCACCACCGCGGCCACGGCTTGTTGGATGGGGGCCGCCAGCCGTGACGGGGTGAGGTAGATCGTCTCCTCGAAATAGGGGCCGTCCAACGGGTCGGGCTTGTCGAACAGGGCCAGCACCTCGAGCCGCCCGGCCCGCAACAGGCCCTCGAGGGCCACCTCGGGCCCGGTCACGAAGGACTCGACCAGGACCGGTCCGGCTGGGTCCTCCCCGGCGTCGGCCAGGATGGCCCGCACCCTCGACGACGCGGCGGCGGCGGCGGCCGGGTCGTCGGCCCGGATGACCCCCCGGCTGCCCGACAGCGAGACCGGCTTGACCACGCAGGGCAGGCCCACCTCGGCGGCCAGACGGGCCACGTCGTCCCCCGGGCGGGCCACCCGGAACACCGGCTGGTCGACCCCGGCGTCGGCCAGGGTCGTGCGGCTGGCCAGCTTGTCACGGGTGGCGGCCACCGCTTCGGGCGGGTTGTGGGCCAGGTCCAGCCGTCGGGCGGCCAGAGCCGCGGCCAGCACACCCTGCTCGTCGACGGCCACCACCGCGTCGACGGGGGCCCGCTCGGCGAAGGTGACGATGGCGTCGGCGGCTGCCTCGGGACGGTCGAGGGGCAGCACCAGGGCCCGGTCGACCATGGTGGCGGCCATGGCCTGGCGGTGTTCGGATGCCACCACCACCTCGGCGCCCAGCACCGCGGCAGCCCGCACGAAGTCGGTCGCCCGGTAGGTTCCGGTGGGCAGGATCAGGAGGACCCGGGGCACGGTCCTATCATGGGGGGATGGCCGACGCGAGTGCTCCCGAGAACTTCGACCGACAACCCGACTCCACCGGTGACGCGGTGGTGACGGTCAGCGACCAGGCCCGCAAAAAGGTGGTGGCGCTGCGCAAGGACGAGCCCAACGCCGAGTCACTGGCCCTGTGGCTGGAGGTCACCGGCGTCGCCGGGGCCGACTTCACCTACGACCTCTACTTCGATGCCCTCGACCGGGCTCAGCCGGGTGATGCGGTCCAGCGCCACGACGACGTGTCGGTGGTCGTCCCCGCCGCCAGCGTCGAACAACTCCGGGGCGCCACCCTGGGCGTGAGCCGTGACCTGCTCAACCCGGGCATGACCGTGACCAACCCCAACCACCCCCCGCAGCCGGCCAGCCCCTCGATCAGCGCCCGCCCTCCCGCCGACCTGAGCGGTGACGTGGCCCAGCGGGTGGCCCAGGTCATCGAAGCCCAGGTCAACCCCAGCATCGCCTCCCACGGTGGGCAGGCCGAGTTGGTGGCGGTGGACGACGGCGTGGCCTATCTCCGCCTGAGTGGAGGCTGCCAGGGGTGCGGAATGGCCACGGTCACCTTGACCCAGGGGATCGAGGTGGCCATCCGGGAGTCCGTTCCCGAGATCACCCAGGTCACCGACGTGACCGACCACGCCAGCGGGGCCAACCCCTACTACGAGGCGGCCAAGAAGTAACGCAGACCGCGCTCGGCGCCTCGTCTGCTCGCATCTACTCCGAGAGGGCGAAACTGGCGGCGCTCGGCGCCCGGTCGGCGAGCTTGCGCTTGATGCGCTGGAGGGCGTTGTCGACCGCCTTGGACTGACGCCCGAGCAGGATGGCGATCTCCTCGTAGCTCTGGCCGTCCAGGAAGAGCCGGAGCACCTCGATCTCGAAGCCCGAGAGCAACGCCGCCACCGTACGGTCGGCGGCCCGGGCGCCGTCGGCCGCGATCACGTCGTCGGCCGGATCGGAGCGGTCGTCGACCAGGCCGTCGACGGCGGCGTCGGCGGAACCCTCGGGTCGGGGCCGGGAGATGGAGACGTAGTGGTTCAGGGGCTGGTGCTTGCGACGCTGGGCGGTCTTGACCGCGGTGCGGATCTGGCGGGTGATGCACAGCTCGGCGAACACCCGGAACGAGGCCTGGCGCTCGGGCCGGTAGTCCCGCACGGCCTTGTACAGGCCGATGAGCGCTTCTTGCACGATGTCGTCGGCATCGCCCCCGGGGATGTAGTACCCCCGACTCCGGGACGAGGCAAAGCGCCGGTAGCGCTGGATCAGTGCCTGCTGGGCCAAGTCATTGCCCTGCTGGGCCCGCACGGCCAGGTGGTCGTCGTCGAGGTGGTCAACTGCAGCGATGCCGGATCGAGGCGACAATGCGGTCTCCTGGAGAGTGCGATGCGAGTGCTGGCCGAGCGGAACGCACCCGGAGCGTACCCCTCCCGTCCCGCCACCTCCAGCCGGCATGGTGACGAGACCATCACGAAGCCGGACCATGACGGAGCAAGACCATGACGGAGCAACGACGGCCGAGGCGGAGCCTCGATCACCCCACGGTCAGGCCGACCGACGTCGGGCCACCTCGAAGCAGGCCAGGGCCGCCGCCGCAGCCACGTTGAGCGAGCCCAGGGCGCCGCGCAGGGGGATGGAGGCCGTCACGTCGCAGCGCTCGCTGACCAGGCGGCCCAGTCCCCGGCCCTCGGCCCCCAGCACCAGGGCGACCGGCTCGACGGCCAGGGCCAGGTCGAAGAGGCTGGTGTCGCCGCCGCTGTCGAGGCCGATGGTCCACACCCCGGCCTCCCGGGCCCGGGCCAGGGCGGTGGGCAGGCCCCCCACCAGGGCCATGGGAAGGTGCTCGACGGCGCCGGCGGCCGCCTTGGCCACCGTGGGGGTGACGTGGGCCGCCCGATGGCGGGGCAGGACGACGCCCGAGACACCCGCAGCCTCAGCCGAGCGCAACAGCGCACCGAGGTTCTGAGGATCGGTGATGCCGTCGAGGAACAACAGGAACGGCGCCGCCCACGGCCCTCGGCCGGCGGAGAGAAGCCCCTCGAAATCGGCTTCGGCGAGGGGCTCGGCGTGGGCCAGGACACCCTGGGGGGCCTCGGAGCGGGCCTCGGCGGCGAGCGCCGCAGGCTTTACCGCACGCAGGCGCACCCGGGCCTCGTCCGCCAGCTCACGGATCTCTGCGAGGATCGGGGCGTCGTCGAGATCGTCGGCCAGCCAGAGGTCGCGCACCCGCCGGTGCCCGGCGATCAGGAGCTCCCGGACGGCCTGGCGCCCCTCGACCTGTTCGCCCCCGAGCCCCCGGGGGCCGCCTGAGCCCGAGCGGCCGGGCGGCTGGGGCGACGGTGAAGGGCGACCGAACGCCGGCCCCCGGGGTCCCTGGGCAGCTCGGGCCCGGGAGGGGCGGCCGGCCGATGGGCCGCCGCGCCGGCGCCCGGTCGGGCCAGGGGCGGCAGCTGACCGGGAACGGCGGTCGCCGGCCTC
>JAUJNB010000005.1:65518-143317 GCA_030446545.1 Acidimicrobiales bacterium
GGGCGGCGGTCACCGGCGCGGGCCGGGCGGCGGTCACCGGGGCGGCCGGCACGGTCACCGGGGCGGGGAGGGCGCCGGCCGGGCCCGCTCACCCGCTCGTCCCGATCGCGACCGCAGACGTCGGCGGCGGAAGGCCCGGAGCCACCGCGCTGGCCCCTGGCGCTTCGCCACCCGGTCGTTCCGGAACCGGGCCGGCGGCCCGGGCCACCAGGGCCACGGCCCAACACGCCACCCCCTCGCCCCGCCCCAACGCCCCCATGCCCTCGGGCCGACGGCCCCGCACGGTCACGTCGGCCCCGGTCGCCGACCGCAACGAGTGCTCCATCTCCCGGCGCCGGGGTGCCAGCTTGGGGCTGTCGAGCACCACGGAGCAGTCGGCGTTGACCGGTTCCCATCCCGACTCGCGCACCAGGGCGGCCGCCCGGGCCAGCAGACCGAGGCTGTCGGCATCCTTCCAGGTCGGATCGGTGTCGGGGAAGTAGGTCCCGATGTCGTCCAGACCGGCCGCCCCGAGCAGGGCGTCGGCCACTGCGTGGGCCACCACGTCGGCGTCGCTGTGGCCGGCCAGGCCTCGTTCACCGGTGAAGACCGTGCCCCCGAGGACCAGGGCGCGGGCCGCGTCGAGGCTGTAGGGATGGACGTCGAAGCCCAGGCCCACCCTCGTCCCGGCCGGCGGGGCCGACCGGTCCCCCGCCGGTGCTCCGGCCAGGTGGGTGGCGGCCCGCACCACGTCGGGCGGATCGGTGACCTTGGCGTTGGCCACCTCACCGGGCACGACCACCACCCGGCCACCGGCGGCCTCGATCAGGGCCGCGTCGTCGGTGGCCTCGGCCTCCCCGGCGTGAACGGCGCGCAGGCGGTCGGCGGCGAAGGCCTGGGGTGTCTGCACCGCCACCAGTGTGGCCCGGTCGGGCGTGGCCACCACCACGCCGTGGGCATCGACGTCCTTGATGGTGTCGACCACCGCCACGCCGGGAACGGCGGCGTCGGCTCCGTCCCGCACGGCGGCCACGACCGACTCGAAGAGCGCGGCCGAGGCACACGGACGGGCGGCATCGTGGACCACCACCACGTCGGCGCTCTCCGGTACGGCGGCCAGCCCGGCCCGCACCGAGGCCGAACGGGTGGCCCCACCGGCGACCACGGTGTCGGCCAGCGGCTCGGCGTCGCCGATCCGTGCGGCCTCCACCACCGCCACGATGCCGGCGCTCACCGGCCGGGCTGCGGCCAGGGCCCAGTCGAGCACCCGCCGGCCGGCGACCACCTCGTACTGCTTGGCTCCCCCGAAACGGGACCCCCGCCCGGCCGCCACCACGATCGTCCACACGCCCATCGCCGATGTTCTACTCGCCCTACCCGCCCCCGACGTCGCCCGGCGGGCCGGGCCTCAGCTTTCCCTCCGGCCCCGTCGGGGAACAGCAGGGCCATGACATCGGTCATCTGTGCCGTCGACATCGACCGTCCGCTGCCCACCGTGTACGGGGCCTGGACCCGATCCCCGCGGATCCCGACCTTCATGGGAGGCACGGGGGAGGCCCGCCCGGCAGATCCGGTCACGGTCGACTGGGTGACCATGGTGGAAGGGCGGGCCCAGGACTTCCAGGCCGAGATCGACGAGCAGGTCGACGAGGAACACATCTCGTGGACGGGACGGGGACGGCCCCATGCCGGCGTGGTCTCGTTCGCGGCACTCGAAGGGGATCGGTCCCGGGTCACGGTCGAGCTCGACTGGGAACCGGCCACCGGCAACGATCTGACCGATCAGCTGATCCTTCGTCGCCAGCTCCAGGAGGAGCTCGACGGCTTCCGCCACCACGTGCTCACCGCCCCGGGAGGAGGAGCCCCGACTGCGAGGGCCGGCTCCGCCGGCCGACCGGTGCCCCACCAGAGGCCGGAGGCGGAGCCGGCCCCCCGGGGCGCTGACGGACACGGGCCCGGCGCCGAACGGGGGCGCCAGGCCGATTCCCCCCAGGAGATCCCGGCCAAGGGGTGGCTCGACATCCTGAAGCGCACGGCCAAGCAGCTCGTGTCCGACAACGTCTCGATCGTCGCCGGCGGCGTGGCCTTCTACGTCTTCGTCGCCCTGGTGCCCACCCTCATCGCCGTCATCTCGCTCTACGGCCTGGTGGCCGACCCCATCGACGTGAGCCGCCAGCTGGGACCGTTCCTCTCCGCCCTGCCCCAGGACGCCGCCGACCTGATCCGCACCCAGGTGGAGGCCATCACCAACCAGGAGCGGTCCAGCCTCGGCATCGGCCTGATCGTCGGTGTGGTGGTCGCCCTCCTCGGCGCGTCCAAGGGCATGCTCGCCCTGGTCTCGGCCCTCAACATCGCCTACGACGAGCAGGAGACCCGCAAGTTCGTCCGCCTCCGGGGCCTGGCCCTCCTGCTCACCCTGGGCCTGGCCCTGGCCGCCGTGGCCGGGCTGGGCGGGATGGTCGTCGTCGGCAACCTGGCCGAGCGGCTGGGCAGCTTCGGGAAGACGGCCGTGTCGGTCCTGCGATGGCCGGCGCTGGCCACCCTGGCCGTGCTGGCCCTGGCTGCGCTCTACCGCTACGCGCCGGACCGGGCGGTGCCGAAGTGGCGCTGGGTCACGCCGGGGGCGATCGCCGCCACCGTGTTGTGGCTGGTGGGTTCCATCGCCTTCTCGGTGTACGTCAGGAACTTCGGCAACTACAACGAGACCTACGGCACCCTCGGCGCCGTCGTGGTGCTGCTGTTGTGGTTGCTCCTCACCGCCTACGCCATCGTGCTGGGCGCCGAGTTCGATGCCGAGACCGAGCGCCAGACCGAGCTGGACTCCACCCGGGGCCCGTCACAACCGCTCGGGCAGCGGGAGGCCTTCGCCGCCGACACGGTGGGCTCGGAGGCCGACCTGGCCGAGGCCACCCGGCGCTGAGCGGCGCTGAGCGGCCGAACGCGCCGGTCAGGAGATCGGCGGGCCGCCCTCGAACACCACGGTGACGCCGGTGAAGCCGAGGGACGACAACATGGACTCCAACATGGCCCGGGTGTTGGTCTCGGCCCGTCCCACCAGGCCGGCGTCGACCGCCGCCGCCGCCAGCTTCTCCTCGGCCAACAGGTACAGCTCGCGGTCGCCGGTGGGGTTGTCGGAGAAGACGGCGCCGGCCCGGTCGAGCAGCCCCCGGTCCCGGGACACCACGTAGCTGCGCTCGGGGTCGATCCTCGGCTCCGACAGCCGGGCGGAAGGCAGGCGCACCGTGACCGAGTTGTCCTCGGCCACCTCGATCGCTCCCTCGGCCAGACCGGCGAAGTCCACGGAGGCGTCCACGGTTCCCCCGGCCAGGAACACCGTGCGTTCGCCGCGGATGAACGACGGCACGAAGCTCGTGTCGTCCTCCACGTCGAGGATCACCTGGAACTGCCCGGTGGCCGCTCGGTACTCGGCCAGGTCCTCGATGGCCTGGAGCAGGGCGGGCTGGGTCCGGTCGACCGTCTCTTCGGCGAAGGGGTTGCCGAACGACGGAAGCCACCCGGCCACCTTGGAGATGCCCAGGCCGAGGACCAGCACCACCAGCACCACCACCACCTGGCCGAGCTTGGAGGGCAGGGAACCCGTGCGCTCGCTCCTCCGGGCCCGCAGCGGCGGCCGGGACTGCCGCAGTTGCATCATCTCTTCGAGGATACCGGCGCTCCCGGGCCGGGCGTGGTCAGTTGTAGCGGTCGAGGATGCTGGTCTCGGCCAGGCGGGACAGACCCTCCTTGATGGCCCGGGCCCGGGTCTCGCCCACCTCCTTGACATCGTCGAGGTCGGCGGTGGAGGCCCGCATGATCTTCTGCAGGCTGCCGAAGTGGCCCACGATGCCTTCGACCACTGCTGGGGGCAGTCGGGGCACCTTGGACAGCAGCCGGTAGCCCCGAGGCGACAGCGTCAGGTCGAGGTTCTGGTTGCCACCGGGCAGGTGGAGCATGGAGGCCACCGCCTTGAGGTCGAGCAGGTCATCGGTCCCGAGGTTGGCCAGCCCCTCCACGGCCTCGGCCAGGTGCCAGGCCGCCTCCTCGTGGACGTAGTCACGGACGATGAGCCGGTGGTCGTCCTCGACGCCCCCCATGAGCTCCTCCAGCTGGAGGCGGACCAGGCGGCCGTCGACGCCGAGCTCCACGATGTGGCGCTCGATCTCCTCTGAGATGCGACGGACCATCTCGGTGCGCTGCAGCACCGTCACCACGTCGCGCAGCGTCACCAGGTCCTCGATCTCCAGGGCCGAGAGCGACCCGGCCACCGTGTCCAGGCGGTTCCTGTAGCGCTCCAAGGTGGACAGGGCCTGGTTGGCCCGGGCCAGGAGGCGGGGGATGGGCTCGAGCGGGTGCTTCTCGGCGTTGACGTACACCGCGATCACCGACTGGTCCTCGGAGACGGAGATGACCGGGACGCTGATCGAGCGGGCCACCCGCTCGGCCGTGCGGTGGCGGGTACCGGTCTCGGAGGTGGCCACGTTGGGGTTGGGCACGAGATGGACGTTGGCCCGGGCGATGCGGCTGGCGTCGGCGGCCAGGATGATGGCACCGTCCATCTTGGCCAGCTCGGAGAGGCGCTGCGGGCTGAAGGCGGCATCGAGCAGGAAGCCCCCGGAGCAGATGTTGAGCACCTCGGGCCCGTCGCCCACCACCACCAGCGCACCCATCTCGGCTTGGAGGATACGGTCGAGACCCTCCCGCAAGGGCTTCCCGGGCGCCACCGAGGCCAATGCCTCCAAGAGCATGGAGCCACGACGGGGGGCCACGCCGGCGATCCTACTTGGGGTGGTGGTGGCCATCGCCGAAGCACCCTTCCCTCATGCGGTGGGTTGTGCACGCAACGTCGCCGCGGGCCCTCGTCGTCACCGACGTGGCTACGGTCATGGAGGTCCTCGACGGGCCTGCCCACCCCTGATGCTGGTCGACGCCAACGTCCTGCTCTTCGCCGAGGACGACACCAGTTCTCATCACCAGGCATCGCTGCGTTGGCTCACCGAAGCGTTGAACGGACCGGTCCGCATCGGGCTGCCGTGGCCGTCGATCTCATCCTTCGTCCGCATCCGCACCCACCCCCGGGCTTTCGAGCACCCGCTGAAGCCCGACGACGCCTGGGACCGGGTCGTGGCCTGGCTGGCCGCGCCGGCTGCCTGGACGCCGACGCCCACTGACCGCCACGCCGAGGTGCTCGGGGGGCTGGTGCGGCGCCATCAGCTCGTCGGCAACGCCGTCCCCGACGCCCACCTGGCCGCGCTGGCCATCGAGCACGGCGTGGGCGTGTGCTCAGCCGACACCGACTTCGCCCGCTTCACCGGCCTGCGCTGGTTCAACCCGCTCGACGGGCAGGCCCGGTAGCCGCCAGCCGTCCTCGTCCCCGGTCGAGGGGCCATGGCCCACCCCAGGCCCGGCGTCAGCTCCCGCTCCAGGTCTGGTGGATGGCGTCGGTCAGGGTGGCCGCCCGGAGCAGGGTCATCCCCGGTGGCGCCACCGGCGCAGTGGCCGGGACCACCGCCCGGCGGAACCCGAGGCGGGCGGCCTCGGCCAGGCGTCGGGGCGTCTGGGCGGCCTGGCGCAGCTCACCCCCGAGGCCCACCTCCCCCACCGCCACCAGGTCGGCGGGCACGGGGCGGCCGGTGAGCGACGACACCAGGGCCAGGGCCAGGGCCACGTCGGCGCCCGGCTCAACCACCCGCACCCCGCCCACCGCCGACGCGTGGACGTCGGAGGTGCCGAGGGCGCCAGAGTCGGTGTTCGAACCGGGGCCGAAGTCGACCCGGCAGCCCAGCACGGCCAGGATCAGGGTGAGGCGGCCGTGGTCGAGGCCCTGGGCCGAGCGACGGGGCTGGGCCAGCGTGGAGGGCGACACCAGGGCCTGCACCTCGACCAGCAGGGGACGGTGGCCCTCCATGGTCGGCACCACCACCGAGCCGGCCACGCCGGGCCGGCGGTCGGCGAGGAACAGCCCGCTCGGGTCGGGGACGCCGATCAAGCCGGCGTCGGTCATCTCGAACAGGCCCAGCTCCTCGGCCGAGCCGAAGCGGTGCTTGACCGCCCGCACCAGGCGCAGGGCGTGGTGACGATCGCCCTCGAAGGCCACCACGGTGTCCACCACGTGCTCGAGGACCCGAGGGCCGGCCAACGAACCCTCCTTGGTGACGTGTCCCACCAGCACCACGCTCATGGCTCGCTCCTTGGCCGCCACCACCAGGCGGTGGGCGCACTCCCGCACCTGGGTGACCGAGCCGGGGACCGAGCCGAGGTCGGGGTCGAAGACCGTCTGGATCGAGTCCACCACCACCACGTCGGGCCGGAGCGCGTCGATGTGGGCCAGCACCGACGGCAGCACGGCGTCGGCCAGCAGGTGCAGCTCGGGGGCCAGCGTCCCCAGCCGCTCAGCTCGCATCCGCACCTGGGGGGCCGACTCCTCGGCCGTGACGAGCAGGGCCCGGGCCCCGGCGCCGGCCATGGCCGCCAAGGCCTGGAGGAGCAGGGTGGACTTGCCGATCCCGGGCTCGCCTCCGACCAGGGTCACCGAGCCCGGCACCAGGCCCCCACCGAGGACCCGGTCGAGCTCACCCAACCCCGTGGAGCGCCGCCCGCAGGCATCCACGTCGACCTCTCCGATGGGGACGGGCCCGGCGGAGGTGGCGGGCAGGCCGGCGGCCCAGCCCGGGAGGACGACGTCCTCAGGCTCCTCCACCAGGGTGCTCCATGACCCGCACGCCGGGCAACGCCCCATCCATCGCGGGCTGGCCTCGCCGCAGTCGGTGCAGCGGTGGACGAGGCGGGACTTGGCCATACCGGGGCATGGTAGGGAGGGCCTGGGACATCGTGCCTAGCCCGCCTCCCGGCGCCGGCGCTGACGGTTGCGGGCCAGTACCACCGCTGCCGCCAGGGCGCTGGCCGCGGCGAGAGCCAGCCAGACCAGGCGCTCGGTGTGCAGGAGCTTGGAGGTGGCCGAGACAGGCACCGAATCACCCACGGCCGGACGCCACACCGCTCCGTCGGCGGTCACCAGGCCCGGGGGCGGGGCGCTCAGGGCACCGGGCAGCTGGGTGTGCACCTCGAAGCGGAAGGTGTCGGCCACTTCGCCGCCGATCGCCTCTTCCAGCTCGGCGCCGGCCAGGCTGAAGCCGCTGCCCTGCAGGGCCACCCGCAGCTCGTCATCGCTGAAGCCCTCGATGCCGGCGCTGAGGTCGACCAGGCCGTCGAAGGCGTAGGTGGTGCTGAGAAACGAGGAGCGGCGGGCCACCTCGAAGTCCCGCAGGGGACCGTCGGGCCCACTGACCTCCTCGAGCACCTCGGCGGCCGCCTCGGGGGTGGCGAAGGACTTGGTGGCGGTGACCACGGTCGACCCGTCGTCGGTGCGCTGGGGCCCGGCCACGGTCCACCCGGCCCGCTGCAGGTCGTCGACCCGGAGCTGGTCGGCCAAGTCGACCCGCCCGCTGGCCTCGGCGTCGAGGGTGACGGCGACCTGCACCTCGCCCGAGCCGTCCCGGGCCACGTCGAACCCGACGTCGACGCCCACCTGGCAGCTGTTGGCGGCCAGCGCGAGCAGGGCCGCGACCAGCAGGAGTCGACGAGCCCGGGCCGGGCCGGCTTCCCTCGGGCTTCGTCCGGGGCTTCGACTCGCGCTGGGCCAGGACACGACGCTGCGACGCTACCGGGACAGCGACGGAGAGCCGGCCGGACCACGGGGATGGCCAGCCCGTAGGGTGCACGGTATGAGCGGCCAGCGGGCGGCGGTGGAGGCCATGGGCGTCTCGGTGGCCGCCGGCGTGCCCGTGTTGTTGTGGGGGGCTCCGGGCACGGGCAAGACCTCGGCCATCCGGGCCATGGCCGACGCCGCCGGCTGGCCCTGCGAGACCGTCATCGCCGCCATCCGCGAGCCGTCGGACTTCTCCGGCCTGCCCGTGGTGGTCGACGGCGTCGTCCACTTCGCCCCGCCCCGGTGGGCCGAGCGCCTGGCCGAGGCCGGCCGGGGGCTGCTCTTCCTCGACGAGATCTCCACCGCCCCGCCGGCCGTGCAGGCCGCCCTGCTGCGGGTGGTGCTCGAACGGGTGGTGGGCGACCTCAACCTCCCCGACGACGTGGTCGTCGTAGCCGCGGCCAACCCCCCCGAGCAGGCGGCCGACGGCTGGGACCTGTCCGCTCCCCTGGCCAACCGCTTCTGCCACCTCGACTGGGAGGTCGACGCCGCCACCTTCGCCCAGGGTCTGGTGGGCGGGTTTCCGGCCGCCACCATCCCGGCCCTGAGCCCCGGATGGGACGGCGACGCCCTGGCCCAGACCCGGGCCTTGGTGGCCGCCTTCGTCACCGTGCGCCCCGGCCTGACCTGTGCCCTGCCCACCGATGCGGCCCGGGCCGGTCGGGGCTGGCCCAGCCCCCGCACCTGGGACATGGCCGCCCAGTTGTTGGCCGGGGCCGAGGCCACCGGGGCCTCCACCGAGGCGGTCACGGCCCTGATCACCGGTGCCCTCGGTCCCGGCGCCGGCACCGAGTTTCTTCTGTGGCGCTCGGAGATGGACCTGCCCGACCCGGAGGCGGTGCTGGCCGACCCCCTGCGCTTCGTCGTGCCCGAGCGGGGTGACCGGGCCTACGCCGCCCTCTCGGCGGTGGCGGCCGCGGTGGCCGCCCAACCCACCGTCGAACGCTGGCGGGCGGGGTGGCAGGTGGTGGCCCGGGTGGGCGAGCACGCGCCGGACGTGGCCGCCGTGGCCGCCCGCACCCTGGCCCAGTGCCGGCCCGCTTCGGCGGTGGCGCCCCCCGAGGTCAAGCTGTTCGCCCCCCTGCTCAAGGAGGCCGGACTGCTGTGAGGGTGACCGGGTCCCGCTACCCGCCTCGCCCGCCGGACGGGTCCTGTCACCCTCCTTGCCCGCCGGACGGGTCCTGTCACCCTCCTTGCCCGCCGGCCGGGTCCTGTCGCCCTCCTGCCCGCCGACCGGGTCCTGTCACCGAGCGGGACCCCTCCCACGGACGCCTCGCTGCGCTCGGGCCCGTGGGCCCCTCCCCTCGGCGCCACCCGGTCGGCTCCCCTCGGCGCCACCCGGTTGGCTCCCCTCGGCGGTCGGCTCCCCTCGGCGCCACCTGGTCGGCTCCCCTCGGTGGCACCTGGTCGGCTCCCTGAGCCACCACCCGTCCGGCTCCCTGGCCCACCACCCGTCCGGCTCCTTTGGCTAGGGTTCTTGGGCTGTCTGTGGCTGAGTCGAGTTGGACCGGGGCAAGGTGGCGTCGGCCCGGCTGTGGGCCGTGGCCCGTCACCCCTACCTGGCCTCGGCCCTGTTCGCCTCCACCGTGGTGGCCGTCCCCGGCCTCGGCGGGGCCACGGTCGACGAGGCCTGGCGCCTCTACCTCGACCCCGAGGTGGTGCAGCGCTGGAGCGTGGCCGAGCTGGGCAGCCTCTTGGTCCACCACACCGGGCACCTGCTTCGGGACCACGCCGGTCGGGCCCGGGCCCTCGGTCTGAGCCAGGCCGAGTCCGACGACTGGGCCCTGGCCGCCGACGCCGAGATCAACGACGACCTGTCCCACCCCGACCTGCGCCTGCCCGGCGAGGTGGTCCTGCCCGCCACCCTCGGTTGCGAAGCCGGTCGCCTGGCCGAGGAGTACCTCCACCGGGGGAACTTCGACCCACCCGACCACCACGACTGCGGCAGCGGCGCCGACGCCAAGGTGCGGCCGTGGGAGCTGGCCGGCGACGCCGGTGGCGGGGTCCCGGTGGGCGAGCGGGAGATGCTCCAGTGCACGACGGCCAGCCGGGTGGTCGACTACGCCCGCTCGGGGCGGGGCCGGGTCGCCGCCGGCTGGCAGCGCTGGGCCGCCGAGGTGCTGGAGCCGACCGTCGACTGGCGCCGGGTGCTGGCCGCCGAGATCCGCAAAGGCATCACCACCGTGGCCGGACGGGCCGACTACAGCTACCGGCGGCCGTCCCGCCGGGCGGGCACCAGCCCCGGGGTGATCCTGCCCGCCCTGGAGCGTCCGCTGCCCGAGGTGGCGGTGCTGTGCGACACCTCGGGCAGCATGGACGGCGAGGCCCTGGCCCGGGTGCTGGCCGAGGTCGAGGGCCTGTTGCGGGGGGTGGGTGTGGGCCGGGCCCGGTTGCGGGTCCTCTCCGGTGACGCGGCCGTGCACACCGACCGCCGGGTCACCAACGTGGGCCAGATCGACCTGGTGGGGGGCGGGGGCACCGACATGGCTGCCGGCATCGAGGCGGTCGCCCGTCTGCGGCCCCGCCCATCGGTCCTGGTCGTCCTCACCGACGGGATGACGTCGTGGCCGGCCGAGGCGCCCAAGGCCATGCAGGTCGTGGTGGGGCTGGTGGGCGCCGAGGTGGGGGCTCGGGGCGGGCAGGTCTGGGCTACCCCGGCGTGGACGAGGGTCGTGCACCTCGATCTCGCCGCCTGACGGGCCGTCGCCGGGAACGGGCCGAAGGTGAGCCGGCGGTGGTGCGACCGCCTCGACCCCGTGACCGAGCTGGTGGAGTGCAGCGGCGAGCACCACCGCGTGACCTGGCTGCGGGGCAGCCTGGTGGTCGAGGACCACGACCTCGAGGCCGAGCGGGCCATGAAGGCCCTGGGCGCCGAGACCCCGGCGTGCCTGCGCCTGGTCAAGCAGTGGCGCGAACTCCACTCCTGGGCCACGTCGCCCGAGCTCTACGTCCAGATGCGCGACCGATTGGGCCCCGAGCGCATCCTGGGCCCGGGAGCCCTGCGTCAGACCAGCGAGCTGTCGCTCCTGCTCACCTGGGAACGGGCCTGGCGCACCTCGGCGTACTACGGCGTGGGCCACGAGCGCCTCCTCGAACGCCAGCTGGGTGACCGGGCCCTGGCCCCCCTGACGGCCCACGTCGACCTGTGGTCCCGGCGTCTCGAGTCCGGCCGCACGCCGTCGGTCGAGGTGAAGCTGGCCCGGCCGGGCCGGGTCCCCGAAGTCAAGGGCAGCATCGACCGCTTCGGGGCCCGGGCCAGGGTCACCCTCGGGGTGGGCTGGGCCCTCGGGGTGTGGGCGCGCGGCCTCGCCGTGGTCGACGACGGCTTCGTGGTGGCGCTCGTCCCCACGACCGGAGACCTCGGAGCCAGGGCCATCCGCTGGGAGCGCCAAGGCGACGGCGGGGCCCGTCCCGTGGTGGCCCCGGCCCGGCTGGGGCGGAGCCCCGACGGGTCGTGGCGCCTCACGTGGGACTGCACCTGATCCGCCTCCGGTCGGTGTCCGACCCGGTCGGAGACTGAGGCACGATGGGGCATGATCACGCCGTCCGGTGAGCCGCCGGCGCTGGCGCCCATGCTGGCGGGGTCCACCGGCCTGCCCGAGAAGACCACGGGGTGGGTCTTCGAGCCCAAGTGGGACGGTGTCCGAGCCATCGCCCGGGTCTGGGACGGCCAGGTGGCCCTGGCCAGCCGGCTGGGGAACGACGTGACCGCCGGCTACCCCGAGCTGGCGCGCTTGGGAGTCGGCCTCGAGGGCCGGGCCGTGGTCTTCGACGGCGAGATCGTCGCCTTCGACGACCGAGGACGCCCGAGCTTCGAGCGCCTTCAGCAGCGCATGCACGTCCGCCACCCGAGCCCCTCGCTGATGGCCCGGGCCCCCGTGCTCTACGTGGTGTTCGACCTGTTGTGGCTGGACGGGCAGCAGCTCACCGGTGAGGCGTTCACCGAGCGGCGACGACGGCTCGAAGCCTTGCACCCCAAGGGTCCTTCCTGGCAGATCTCCCAGCTGCTGCCCGAACCACCCGACGACGAGCTGCTCGTCGCCTGCAACCAGGTCGGGCTCGAGGGATTCGTGGGGAAGTTGGCCGCCGCCCCCTACTCGGTGGGCAAGCGCTCCAAGTCCTGGACCAAGGTCAAGTGCGTCCGCCAACGGGAGTTCGTGGTGGGCGGGTGGAGCGAGGGATCAGGCGGCCGCACTGGTCGGATCGGGTCGCTCGCCGTCGGCTGGGTCGATCCCGACGTGCCCGCACCGCCGGGGCATCCCTTGGCGCTGCGATATGCGGGTCAGGTCGGCTCCGGGCTGAACACGTTCCTCCTCAACCACCTGGGCTCGACCTTCGAGGACCTGGCCTCGTCCACGAGCCCGTTCGTACCCCCGCCTCCCGTCCCGCGCCTGCACTTCGTCCAGCCCAGCCTGGTCGTCGAGATCATGTTCAACGAAGTGACCCGCGCCGGGGTACTCCGCCAACCCTCGATAAAGGGCCTGCGGGACGACGTCGAGCCCGCCAACGTGGGCTGGACCGAGGAGCTGGCGGGCGCCTGACCTCCGACCAGCCCACGCAAGCATCACGAGGACATCGAGCTGGGGAGCATTGAGGTTGTAGAGCAACCCGGAGGCTCCACAGTTGCTCGTGAGCTGGGGCTGGAGCTCCTGGCAGCTCCGTTCCTCGCCGTGGCTGGCGACGGGGGAGCTGGCGTCGAAGGTCGCCTCAAGGTTTGAATGGTGTCTCAGGGGCGGGCGAAGGGGAGGCCGCGGGCCATGCCGAGGGCGATCTGGAGCGGGTTGCTCGACTTCGGGCTGGCGAACATCCCGACGGTCCGTCAGAGCGCGTAGGGCGGCCGAGACCCGTGGCCGCGAAAGGTCGAGAGGCGGTCATCGAGGTGGGGGGCCGCGCCCTCACCTTGTCCAACCTGGAGAAGGTCCTCTATCCCGCCACCGGGTTCACCAAGGCCGAGGTCCTCGACTACTACGCCCGGGTGGCCCCGGTCCTGCTGGCCCATCTGGCTGATCGGGCCCTCACGCTGCGACGCTTCCCCGACGGCGTCGGGGGCGGATCGTTCTACGAGAAGAACTGCCCGGGGCACCGGCCCGACTGGGTGGGCGTGCACCGGATCGGCCTCGAGAGCGGGGGCGGGGGCGAGGCCATCGACTTCTGCCGCATCGACTCGCTGGCCGCCCTCACCTGGGTGGCCAACCTGGCCGCCCTCGAGCTCCACACCTCGATGGCCCGCGCCCTCGCTCCCGATGCCCCCACCATGGTGGTGTTCGACCTGGACCCCGGCCCCCCGGCCTCGGTGCTCGACTGCGCCGAGGTGGCCCGCTCCATCCGGACGGTACTGGTCGACCTCGGCCTCGAGGTCCTGGTCAAGACTTCGGGCTCCAAGGGGCTGCAGGTCTACCTGCCGCTCAACACCCCGACCACCTACGCCCGCACCGCCGGCTTGGCCAAGCACCTGGCCCAACTCCTGGAGCACCAGTTCCCCGATCAGGTGGTCAGCCAACAACGGAAGGAGCTCCGGCGGGGCAAGGTCCTCATCGACTGGAGCCAGAACGCCAGGCACAAGACCACCGTGTGCGTGTACTCGCTGCGGGCCCGGGAGCAACCGACGGCCTCGACGCCGGTCACCTGGGACGAGGTCGACGCCGCCTGCCGCCGGGGCGACCCCGAGCTGCTCACCTTCCAGGCCCCGGCCGTGCTCGAGCGCATCGACGCCCTGGGCGATCTCTTCGGCCCCGCCAACCACCTGGTCCAGGAGCTCCCCGACCTGGGCTAGCCGAACCGCCATCCGGCCCTTGACAGGGGCAACTTTGTACTGCAAAGTACTTTCTATGCCTACTCCGCCTTTTTTCCATCCTGCCGGCGTCAGTGAGCCGGCGGCCGCCCTGCACCACGTCCAGGAGCTGCAGGACCGCACCCGCGCCGATCTCGGTTCCTTCTGGTTCCCCTTGGTCGTCTTCGGCGTGCTCACCCTGGCCAGCATCCCCTTCCTGGTTCCCGACGGAAGCCCGGCCATCCCCTACTTCTGGGCTGTGGCCGGGCCGGCCGGTGGCGCCGCCATCGGGTGGTACTGCCACTCCCGCGAGCAGCGCCTTGGGGTCTCCCGCTCGGGCACACCCTTTCTGGTCACCGGGGCGGTGCTCTTCGTGGCCGCCTTCGGCCTGCCGGCCGTCACCACCGGCGCCCTCCAGGAGGTGGTGTCGGCCTTCGCGGTGGGGGCCGGCTACCTGGTCTTCGCCTGGCTCTCCCGCAGCCCCACCTTGGCGGTGCTCGGGGTGGTGGTGGCGGCCGTCCCAGCCGGCGCTCTGTTGGTCGGACTGGCGCACCCGGGTCCGCCGGTGGCGGCCACCACCGGCTCCGCCATCCTCGTCACCGGCCTGGCCGCCCGGCGGGCCGAACAGCGCTCGGCGTGACGGCCACGGGCGAACATCCCGTGCATCGCCTCGACGACGTCGTCCACCAGCGGGTGCGCCTGGGCATCCTCGCCGTGCTGGCCGAAGCCGACCGGGCCGACTTCACCTACCTGCGCCGGATGCTCGACCTCACCGACGGCAACCTGTCCCGCCACCTCGGGGTGCTGGAGCAGGCCGGCTACGTGCGTATCGACAAGGCCTTCGAGGAGCGCAAGCCCCGGACGTGGATCCATGCCACCACCGAGGGTCGCGCCGCGCTGGCCGCTGAGGTGGCCGCACTGCGTGAGCTGCTGGGTACCACCCAGATGAACCGGACATGATCATCGGCTGCCTCGACATCTCCCGGGGGGGGTGGCGCCGAATAGGGAAAACGATCACGATCCGGTCGGGGCGGAGCGCATCACCGAAACCAGCCATCCGGTAGCCGCCGGAGCGTCTGGTGGCCTTCCTCGCCGACGGACCCGAGGAAGGAACAACCGATATGCGGTCATCCGCTCGTACGTGGGCCTCGAGGGCCCTGCTCGCCGGAGGGTTGGGCTCCACGCTCGCCCTGTCGACCCTGGTCTCGGCCGACGCCTCCAGCCACCGTGAGGCGCCCTTGATCTCCAAGGACCCGGTGGCCGACAACACCGACGTCTATGCCTTTGTCGATGCCGACGATCCCGACATGGTGAACCTCATCGCCAACTTCCAGGGCTTCCAGGAGCCCGGCGGCGGCCCCAACTACTTCGAGTTCGGCGACGACGTGCTCTACGAGATCCACGTCGACAACGACGGGGACGCGGTGGAGGACGTGACCTATGAGTTCCGCTTCACCACCACCACGGTCGACCCCAACACCTTCCTCTACGCCACCGGGCCCATCACCACGGTCGACGACGAGACCTGGAACCGGCCCCAGGAGTACACGGTGACCAAGGTGGAGAACGGCGAGCGTCGACGGATGGCCCGCAACGTGCGCACCGCTCCGTCCAACGTGGGCCCCGCCAGCACGCCCGACTACGAGTCGCTGGCCCAGACGGCCGTGACCGAGCTCAAGGACGGTGGCCAGGTCTTCGCCGGTCAGCGCGAGGAGGGCTTCTACGTCGACATCGCCTCCATCTTCGACCTGGGCTCCCTACGCCCGTTCCTGCCCAACTACGAGGACGGCACCGAGGGAATCGACACCTTCGCCGGCTACAACGTGCAGTCCATCGCCCTGCAGGTCCCCGTGGAGCACCTCACCGACGATGACGAGCCGGTCATCGGCGTGTGGTCCACCACCTCCCGCCAGTCCACCCGGGTGTTCAAGAACAACGACGGCAGCAAGCCCAAGAGCTCCGGCGACTGGGTCCAGGTGTCCCGACTGGGGAGCCCCCTCGTGAACGAGGTCGTCATCCCCCTCGGCCTCAAGGACGCCTTCAACTCCCTCGAGCCCAAGGACGACGCCGCCACCCTGACGGGAGTCCAGGCCGCTCCCTACTCGACCGAGGGCGACATCCCGCTCGTCCAGGACCCCATCCTCGGCGCCTACATGGAGCAGCTCTACGGCCTCACCATCCCCGGCCCCGAGCGCACCGACCTCATCTCCATCTTCCTCACCGGCATCGAGGGACTGAACCAGCCGGCCGACGTGCAGCCGGCCGAGATGCTGCGCCTCAACACCGAGACCCCGCCCACCCCCTTTGCCGACCGTGACCCGCTGGGTCTGCTGGCGGGTCAGAGCGACGGCTTCCCCAACGGCCGCCGGGTGGGCGACGACGTGGTCGACATCGCCCTGCGGGCGGTGGCCGGCGGCACGCCGCTGGCGCCCGAGCCCGAGGTGACCAACGTCGCTCCCAACAACGCCCTCACCGACGGCGTCGACGGGAACGACCGGCCCTACCTCCAGGACTTCCCCTACCTGGCCACGCCCCACCAGGGCACCGACCTGCGCAATCCCCAGCGGGTCCAGTAGCTGTGGGGTGGGTCGGATCGAGGGCCATGGGAGCATGCACCTGTGGCCCTCGATCCCCTCGCCCTCCCCGAAGCGGTGCTGGCCTTCCTGGCCGAGCGCCACCTCGCCAGCCTGACGACGTTGCGAGCCGACGGGACGCCCCATGTGGTGCCCGTCGGTTTCGCGTTCGACCCCGGAGAAGCCCTGGTCAGGGTCATCACCAACGCCGGGAGCCAGAAGGCGGCCAACGCCCGCAGGGGCGGCCGGGCCGTGGTGTGCCAGCTCGACGGTGGCCGGTGGCTCTCGCTCGAGGGCCCCGTGTGCCTGTCGGCCGGGCCCGA
Organism: Acidimicrobiales bacterium; assembly: GCA_030446545.1. Taxonomy (GTDB): domain Bacteria; phylum Actinomycetota; class Acidimicrobiia; order Acidimicrobiales; family CADCSY01; genus JADDRA01. The sequence continues at coordinate 81,869 of JAUJNB010000005.1, forward strand.
CCGGGTGGCGGCGGCCGAGACCGCCTACGCCGGCCGCTACCGCCGGCCGAGCGAGAACCCCGACCGGGTGGCCCTGGAGATCGCCGTGGACCGCGTGCTCGGCCGAGCTTGACCCCCCAGCTGGATCAGGCGCCGGCCGTCTGCCAGAGGCCGAGCAGGTTGCCCTCGCTGTCGGTGAAGTAAGCGGCGAAGCCCATGTCGCCCACGGCCTCCTTGCCCCGCACCACCGCGCCTCCGAGCTCGGCCACCTTGACCAGAGCCGCGTCCAGGTCGTCGACGTCGACGGTCACCACCGGCCCGGTGATGTCAGGCTGGCGGGCGAACATGCCGCCGTTGATGGCGCCCGGCTCACTGGGCATCCCCCGCTCGTCGGTGACCGCCGTCTTGATCAGGGTGTAGCCCATGCCCGGCATCGACGTGAGCTCCCACCCAAAGGCCTCGGAGTAGAACGCCGACGCCCGTTCCACGTCGTCGGCGGGGATCTCGAAGTGGACCACCTTGCCGGACATGGGCTCCCTCCCCTCGCAGCGCCCGCCCTCCGGCGGGACGGGCATGGATGATACTTCCCGCCAAAACGGCGCCGGCGCCGGTCGGGGACCGGCGCCGGGCACTATGAGGGTGACAAGGGGCTAGTCGGCCGGACCTGCTTCGGCCAGCTCCACCGGCGGGGGCTCGAAGCCCTCGACGGTGCGGAAGACGATCTCGTCGCCCTCGGCGTCGACGATGATGGTCTCGCCGGCGGTGAACTCCTTGAACAGGATCCGTTCCGACATGGGGTCCTCGATCATGCGCTGGATGGCCCGGCGCAGGGGACGGGCGCCGAGCGACGGGTCGTAGCCCTTTTCGGCCAGCACCAGCTTGGCCTCCGGCGTCAGCTCCAGGCCGATGCCCTGGCCCACGAGCTGGCCGGTGACCCGCTTGATCATGAGGTCGACGATGGAGACCACCTCGGTCTTGGAGAGCTCGTGGAACACGATGGTCTCGTCGATGCGGTTGAGGAACTCGGGTCGGAAGTGCTGCTTGAGGGCGTCGTTGACCTTCTCCTTCATCTTGGCGTAGCTCACCGCCTCGTCGGTCTTGGAGAAGCCCACCGCCGCCTTGCGCAGGTCGGCCGTGCCCAGGTTGGAGGTCATGATCAACACGGTGTTGCGGAAGTCGACCGAGCGGCCCTGGGCATCGGTGAGCCGTCCCTCCTCCAGGATCTGGAGCAGGGTGTTGAACACGTCGGTGTGGGCCTTTTCGATCTCGTCGAACAGCACCACCGAGAACGGCTTGCGCCGCACGGCCTCGGTGAGCTGGCCACCCTCCTCGTAGCCCACGTAGCCGGGGGCGAGCCCACCAGGCGGCTGACCGTGTGCTTCTCCATGTACTCGGACATGTCGAGGGCGATGAGGGACGACTCGTCTCCGAAGAGGAACTCCGAGAGCGTCTTGGCCAGCTCGGTCTTCCCCACACCCGACGGGCCCAGGAAGATGAACGAGCCGCTGGGGCGCTTGGGGTCCTTCAGCCCGGCCCGCGTGCGACGGATGGCCTGGGAGACCGACTTGATGGCATCCTCCTGGCCGACGACCCGCTTGTGCAGCTCGTCCTCCATGCGCAGCAGCTTGGCCGTCTCCTCCTCGGTGAGCTTGTAGACGGGGATGCCGGTCCAGATCGACAGCACCTCGGCGATGGCTTCCTCGTCGACCTCGTCGAACAGGTCGACCCCGGAGTCCTTGATCTCGCGCTCCTTGGTGGCCTTCTGCTCGAGCAGCAGCTTCTCCTTGTCGCGCAGCTTGCCCGCTTCCTCGTAGCGTTGGGCCTCCACCGCCTCCATTCTTGGACTGCACGACCCGGGAGAGCTCGTTCTCGAGCTCTTTGTAGTCGGGCGGGGTCTGCATACGCCGGATGCGCATGCGGCTGCCGGCCTCGTCGATGAGGTCGATGGCCTTGTCGGGGAGGTGGCGGTCGGAGATGTAGCGGTCGGCCAGGTTGGCCGCAGCCACCAAGGCCTGGTCGGTGATGGTCACCCGGTGGTGGGACTCGTAGCGGTCCCGCAGGCCTTTGAGGATCTCGATGGTGTGGGCCACCGACGGCTCCTCCACCTTGATGGGCTGGAAGCGACGTTCGAGGGCGGCGTCCTTCTCCAGGTGCTTGCGGTACTCGTCGAGGGTGGTGGCACCGATGGTCTGCAGCTCACCGCGGGCCAGCATGGGCTTGAGGATGGAGGCGGCGTCGATGGCTCCCTCGGCGGCACCGGCGCCCACCAGGGTGTGGAGCTCGTCGATGAACAGGATGATGTCGCCCCGGGTGCGGATCTCCTTGAGCACCTTCTTGAGGCGCTCCTCGAAGTCGCCGCGGTAGCGGCTGCCGGCCACCAGGGCGCCGAGGTCGAGGGTGTAGAGCTGCTTGCCGGCGATGGTCTCGGGGACGTCGTTGGTGGTGATGCGCTGGGCCAGGCCCTCGACGATGGCGGTCTTGCCCACGCCGGGTTCGCCGATCAGCACCGGGTTGTTCTTGGTGCGCCGGGAGAGGACCTGCATGACCCGTTCGATCTCCCGGGCCCGGCCGATGACCGGGTCCAGCTTCTTCTCCCGGGCCTGCTGGGTGAGGTTTCGGCCGAACTGGTCGAGCACCAGCGAACCCGACGGCGACTCGCCGCTGCCGCCACTGGCGCTGGCTCCGGCCTTGCCCGCCTCGGGGCTGCCGGCGCCGGAGTAGCCCGACAGGAGCTGGATGACCTGTTGGCGCACCCGTGAGAGGTCGGCTCCCAGCTTGACCAACACCTGGGCGGCCACGCCCTCGCCCTCCCGGATGAGGCCGAGCAGGATGTGCTCGGTGCCGATGTAGTTGTGGCCGAGCTGCAGCGCCTCGCGGAGCGACAGCTCGAGCACCTTCTTGGCACGGGGCGTGAAGGGAATGTGGCCGGACGGCGACGAGCCCCCTGGCCGATGATCTCCTCCACCTGGCTGCGTACGGCTTCGAGCGAGATCCCCAGCGATTCGAGGGCCTTGGCCGCCACCCCCTCACCCTCGTGGATCAGCCCGAGCAGGATGTGCTCGGTGCCGATGTAGTTGTGGTTGAGCAGGCGCGCTTCCTCTTGGGCAAGCACGACGACCCTTCGGGCCCGGTCAGTGAACCGTTCGAACAAGGAACCGCCCTCCTCGGTTGGGCGCTACGTGCTGTGAGTCTACCGACCGGCCGCCCCTCCGTGCGGAGGCGTGCCACACCTCCCAGGCTCAGACGGCCCACGGGAGGTTGGCCAGGATGGAGTCGTCGGCCGGAACGAGCGAGGCCCGGTCGACAGTTGCCTGAGCGGCGATAGGCGGTCGAAGGGGTCGCGGCCCGGGCCATGCTCGCCGCCGCCCGGGCCACGGCCGCCAGGGGGGCGTGGGAGCGCTGCGGCACTGACGCCGGGACACGTCAGCGCACGCCCCGGCCGGCCCGCACTGCGGGTAGGCCGCCCTCCCCGGCTACCGTGGCCCGGTGGCTGCGCTCGCCCCACTCCTCCATCTCCCGGGCATGGCCGAGGAGCTTGCCCGGGTCGAGGACGGCCTGCGGGCCGCGGTGGTGACCGCCGACCCGTTCCTCACCGAGATGACCACCCATCTGGTGGCTGCCGGCGGCAAGCGCTGGCGCCCGGCCCTGGCCGTGGCCGCGGGGAGCTGCGCCACTGGTGACGGCCCCGTGAGCGACGACGTGGTGCTCGGTGGCGTCGCCGTCGAGTTGGTCCACCTCGGATCGCTCTACCACGACGACGTCATGGACGAGGCCGCCACCCGCCGGGGGGTCGAGTCGGTGAACGCACGCTGGGGGAACCTGCGGGCCATCCTCGCCGGCGACTTCCTCCTGGCCAAGGCCTCCGAGATCGCCGCCTCCCTCGGCACCGAGGTGGCCGCCCTGCTCGCCGCCACCATCGGCGACATGTGCGCCGGCCAGGTCCGGGAGCTGCAGACGGCCTACAACGCCGGTCGCGACGAACAGCAGTACCTGGCGGCCATCGACGGCAAGACGGCGTCGTTGTCGGCTGCGGCCTGTCGCATCGGCGCCCTGGTGGCCGGGCTGGCCCGACCCCAGGTCGACGCCCTCACCACCTTCGGGCAGCGCTTCGGGATGGCCTTCCAGATCGTCGACGACGTCCTCGACGTGGTGGCCACCGACGAGCAACTGGGCAAGCCGGCCGGCAACGACCTGGCCGAGGGCGTCTACACCCTGCCCGTCATCCGGGCCCTGGCCGAGCCCGGCGGCGCCCCCGAGCTGGCCCGGCTGCTGGGGCGGCCCCTGGGGCCGGCCGAGATCTCCCAGGCCCGGTCCCTGGTCCAGGCCGACGGGGCCGTGGCCGGCGCCCTGGTGGTCGCTGATCACTACTGCCAGGAGGCCATCGCCAGCCTGGCCGGCCTGGACTGCTCCGGTGCCGACGACCTGGTGAGCACGGCCCGGACCCTGCTGGAGACCGTCCCCGCCTGACCCCTGCGGCCGTGGCGGCCCCGACGGGGTTGGCGGTGGCTCGGCGGCGGCCGCGTAGCATTAGGGGATCGAACGGGGACTGCTGGCCGGGCTGGCCGCCTTCCGCTGGGCGGCGTGGGTCTGGATGGTGGCGGTCCTGGTCGTGTCCCGGGACGACCTGGATCGACCGGTGGTGGCGATCGGCCTCGTGGCCCTGGCCCTGGTCGTCACCGCCGTGGCCGGGTCCCAGGTGCGTCGCGACCCGACCCTGCTCCTCACCCCCGTGGCCGTCATCGCGGAGTTGGCCGTGGGAGCGGCCCTGGTCCTCGGCAGCGGTTTGGCCTACGGCGAGGGTCATGCCTTTGCCGCCGGCTCGCAGTCCCTCGGCTCGGCCTGGCCCCTCGCCGGTGTCCTTTCGGCCGGCCTGGCCCTCGGTGGCGCGGCCGGGGTCACCGCCGGGGTCGGCATGGGGATCAGCCGTCTGGGCGGCGCGGTGGCGGGTGGGGTGCCCGGGGGGTGGGACGGCGGCCGGGTCCTGTCGATCGTCTCCACCACCGTGCTGTACTCCCTGGCCGGCGGGGCGGCCGGGTTCGCGGCCGAGCGGGCCCGGCGGGCCGAGCAGCAGATCAGCCGGTCCCGGGCCCGGGAGGAGGTGGCCCGCCACCTCCACGACGGAGTGCTGCAGACCCTGGCCGTGGTGCAGCGTCGGGCCACCGACGTCGACCTGGCCCGCCTGGCCCGCCAGCAGGAGCGGGCCCTGCGGGCCTACCTGGCCGGTGACCTCGACGACGGCGACGAAGACCTGGCCGCCGCCCTACGGCGGGTGGGGGCGTGGTGCGAGGACGCCCATGGTGTACGCACCCAGGTGGTGGTGGCCGGGGAGGTGCCCCGCCTGGACCCGGAGGTGCACGATGCCCTCGTAGGGGCGGTCACCGAGGCGCTGGCCAACGCGGGCAAGCACAGCGGCGCAGCTCAGGTGACCGTCTACCTCGAGCGGGGTGACGACGGTGGGGTCTTCTGCTCGGTCAAGGACGACGGCGCCGGCTTCGACCCCGACACGGTGGTCGAGGGCGTGGGTCTGCCCCGCTCCATCCGGGGCCGGGTGTCCGAGGCCGGCGGGCGGGTCGAGATCGCCAGCCGCCCGGGACGGGGGACCGAGGTTCGCATCTGGGTGGCCCGCCGATGAGCCCGCAGGTCCACACCTGGAAGGTGGTGCTGGCCGACGACCACGCCATCTGGCGCGACGGCGTGCGGGTCGACCTGGGTGAGGACTTCCGGGTGGTGGGCGAAGCCGCCGACGCACCCGCGGCCATCGAGGTCATCGGCCGGACCCGGCCCGATCTGGTGGTGTGCGACCTGGCCATGCCCGGCGGAGGTGGCCTGGCCGTGGCCAAGGCGTGCGCCGAGTTCACCCGCCTCGTCATGCTCACCGTCTCCGAGGCCGAGCGCGACCTCCTCGACGCCGTGGCCGCCGGGGCCGTCGGCTACCTGGTCAAGTCCACGCCACCGGCGGAGCTGCGGGCCGGTCTGCGCCGAGCCGCCCAGGGCGAGCCCGTCTTCAGCCCGTCGCTGGCCGCCCTGGTGCTGGGCGAGTTCCGGCGCCTGGCCAAGGGGTCAGGAGCGTCGCCCCTGTCGGACCGGGAGCGGGAGGTGCTCCAGCACGTGGCCCGGGGCCACACCTACCGGGAGATCGGCGAGACCCTCTACATCGCCGAGAAGACGGTGGAGAACCACGTCCGCAACATCCTGGGCAAGCTCCACCTCAACCGCAAGCACGAGCTCATGCGCTACGCCCTGGAGCACGGCATCGAGTAGACCCCCCGGAGTCGAGCCCCCAGCGTGCAGGCAGAACTGCGCTGGGGAGAACCGGTACTGGGGGTCCTCGACAGAGCCGGCGTGGCTCAGGAACGGGCGAGCAGCTGGTGGAGGCTCATCGGAGGATGGCCGGCGAGGCGCTCGACGGCGTCGCTGAGACCTGCCGTTTGACCGGCGGCTATCGCCAGGTAGGTGCTGACCCAGCCTTCGAGCTCCCAGTCAGGAGCCCCGTACGAGGCGCGGGACGCGTAGGCCTGCTCCAAGGTCTGCTCCTCGTAGGTCACCGCACGCTCGGTCACCGCCGTCAACTGCGCCGCTGCCTCGGTGAGAGACAGCTCCTCCGGACCGGTGAGATCGTAGGTCGCGCCAGCGTGGACATCGGGGTCGAGCAGCACGGCCGAGGTGGCATCGGCGATGTCGTCCAGCGCCACCGCCGAGATGCGTCCGTCTCCCGCTGGGCCCCGGATCACCCCATCGGGACCGGCGATGAAGGGCAGGAGATCGAGGTAGAGATTGTTGCGCAGGAAGGTGAATCCGAGCCCGCTCGCTCGGATGTACTGCTCGGTTGCCCAGTGGTCACGAGCGAAGGTGAACACGGCGTCGGCGGCGGCGCCGTAGAACGACGTATAGACCACGTGACGTACGCCGGACGAGGCGGCGGCGTCGACGAAGATCCGGTGGTGGGCGACACGCTCGGCGGACTCACGCGCCGACACCATGAGCAAGGTCTCGACGCCTTCCAGCGCCCGGACAGAGGCGGGGCCGTCGTCGTAGTGGGTGACGGCGACCTCGGCCAGGCGAAGATCCGGGGCTGCGTCGGGTTGTCGGACGATGAGGCGCTGAGGACATCCGACCTGGGCGAGTCGGCGAGCGACTCTCCCACCGAGGCGGCCCGATGCTCCGGTCACGGCGATCACCGGAGCGGGTACCGGGACGACGCCATGCTCGCCGAACGATGAACGTGATCAGGACTTTCTGGGCACCGGCAGTCGCTCGAACGTACCGGTGCCCACTGGCCGTGGCCCGCCCGGTGGACCGGGCATCGTGGTTGAGGAAGAGCCGGACCGCCCCGGGTACCCCTCAGCTCTTGGCCGCGGCCTTCTTGGCCGCGGCCTTCTTCGCAGCCGCCTTCTTGGCCGGGGCCTTCTTGGCCGGGGCCTTCTTGGCCGGGGCCTCCGATGTGCTTCCACCTGCCGGGGGCGGGGACCACACGCCCCGAGCCAGCTTGGGGGCCTGGCGAGGGATCATGACCGAGTCCTTGAACGCCTTGAGCGGGGTGATCCTCGCCTTTTTCGAGGCCTTGATGCGTATGGGTGCGCCCGTGGCCGGGTTGCGCCCGGCGCGTGCCGGGCGGTCGACCTTGGCGAACTTGGCGAACCCGCTGATGCTGACCGGCTCCCCCTTGGCCACGACCGCGGTGATGACCTCGGTGAGGGCGCGCAAGGTGGCGTCGACCTGCTTCGCTTCCAGCTCTCCGTGTGCGGCCACCACATTGACCAGCTCTCGTCGGTTCACTTCATGCCTCCCAATCGAGTCGATGTCCTTTTGACCAACACAGTGTGGCCGTCAGGCGCCGAAGAGTCGGGGATATCACCCGATGCGGATGATATGGGACGGCCGATGAGGCCTCGGCGTGGCCCCAGTGGGTGTCGGGGAAGCAGTCGCCAGTCTCCAGGAAACGCTGGCGCAGTTCTGGGTCGATGCGGGAGGCAGCGGCGGGGATAGCGCCGGGCGGCGGGGGAGCGCCCTACGATGCGATCAGCTTGCCCAGCCTGCTCTCGTCCAGGCGGGCGAGAAGCTCGGCCACGTCTTCGTAGACCTCGACAGCTCCCGCCTCCTCCAGCTGCACGCGCGTGGCACCTCCCGTGAGCACACCGACGACTTCGAGATCGAGCTCGCCGGCCGCCTCCACGTCCCAGGGCGTGTCGCCCACGACGAGTGTCCGGGCGGGGTCGAGACCGGCCTTCTTCATGGCCGCCTCGAAGATGTCCGGGGACGGCTTGCTGTGCTCGACTTCACCCTTGGACACCGTCTCCTCGATGGCATCATCGGCTCCGATGGCCTCTCGGAGCCGCTCGAGGTCCTTCTCGTCCGCCGACGAGGCCAGGAGGACCCGAGCCCCCCGTCGGGCCAGCTCCCTCAAGAACTCCGCCGCCTGCGGGAACGCCTTGATCTCGTCCTTGAACGGCTCGTAGTGGCGGGAGTGGGCGTCGCTGGCCTCCTCGCTCTCCCGTCCGATGAGGCGGTGTACCAGCTGGTCGGAGCCCATGCCGATCATGGGATGGATCCTGCTCATGGGCACCTCCTCACCGATGTCCTGGAAGGCCCGCCACCAGGCCACGACGTGGAAGTAGTTGCTGTCGACGAGGGTGCCGTCGACGTCGACCAGGACAGAGGGGCGTTTTGACATCGCCCCGCCCTACCCCCTGGAGGCGGTGGGTATCTCCGGTCCGGCGAAACCGCTACTCGGTCTGCTCGGGGCGCAGGGTGGGGAAGAGGATGACGTCGCGGATGGTGGTGGTGCCGGTGAGCAGCATGACCAGGCGGTCCATGCCGATGCCCAGGCCACCGGTGGGAGGCAGGCCGTACTCCAGCGCCCGGAGGTAGTCCTCGTCCACCACCATGGCCTCGGCGTCGCCTCCGGCCCGCTGCGCCGCCTGTTCCGCGAAGCGCCGCCGCTGCTCGTCGGGGTCGGCCAACTCCGAGAAGGCGTTGGCCAGCTCGCGGCCGGCCACGATGGCTTCGAAGCGCTCGACCATCCCCGGCTCGCTGCGGTGGTCCCGGGCCAGGGGCGACACCTCCTGGGGGTAGTCGCACACGAACACCGGCCCCCACAGCTGGGCCTCGGTGGTCTTCTCGTAGAGCTCGAGCACCAGCTTTCCCGGTCCCCAAGCCGTCTCCACGACGACGCCGTGGGTCTCGCACACCCGGCGCAACTCCTCGAGCGGGGTGGCCAGGCTGACCCGGACGCCGGTGTGCTCCTCGATCAGCTCGACCATGGTGGCCCGTCGCCACGGCGGGGTGAGGTCGAGGGCCCGGCCGTCGTAGGTCAACACGGTGGTCCCACACACCTCGATGGCCAGGTGGGCCACCAGCTCCTCCACCAGGGCCATGACGTCGGTGTAGTCGGCGTAGGCCTGGTAGAGCTCCAGCATGGTGAACTCGGGGTTGTGCCGGGTCGACAGGCCCTCGTTGCGAAAGACCCGGGCCAGTTCGAACACCCGCTCCAGGCCCCCCACGACCAGGCGCTTCAGGTAGAGCTCGGGAGCGATGCGCAGGTAGAGGTCGATATCCAGGGCCTGGTGATGGGTGGTGAAGGGACGGGCCGTCGCCCCTCCTGGGATGGGGTGGAACACCGGAGTCTCCACCTCCACGAAGCCCCGGTCCTCCAGCCAACGCCGGGTGAGGCTGAGCACCCGGGCCCGGGTCAGTGCCGTGGCGCGTGCCTCTTCGGAGACCCACAGGTCGAGGTAGCGCTGACGGTAGCGGGTGTCGACGTCGGCCAGGCCGTGCCACTTGTCGGGGAACGACCGCCGGGTGGCGGCCAGGAGCTCCCAGGTGTCGACCCGCACGCTCAGCTCCCCCCGCCGGGTGGTCATGACTTCACCCGTGACCCCGACCCAGTCGCCGATGGACAGGGCTGCGAAGTCGTCGAAGCGAGGAGTGGAGGCCGAAGGGGCGAAGAGCTGGACCCGACCGCTGCTGTCCTGGAGGGTGGCAAAGGCCAGCTTGCCCTGGACCCGGCGCAGCATGACCCGTCCGGCCACGGCCACCACCTGGGTGGTCTCGGTGCCCGGCTCGAGGTGGGCGAACTCTTCGGAGAGCGACGCCGCCGTGCGCGTGACGTCGAAGTGGTAGGGGATGGTCACCGGCAGGTGTTCCTCTCGTAGACGAGCCTCAGGCCGTGCAGGGTCAGCCAGGGCTCGAGATGCTGCACCCTGCGCGTCAACGGCGCCACCAGGTTGCTCAGGCCGCCGGTGGCCACCACGGTGGGTTCCCCCATTTCGGCCTCCATGCGGGCGACCATGCCGTCGACGAGGACGGCGGTGCCGTGGAGGGTCCCCGACTGGATGGCCGATTCGGTGCTGGTGCCGATCACCTGGCGGGGCGCCACCAGCTCCACCCGTCGCAGCAGGGCGGCGTGGGAGTACAGGGCGTCGAGGGCGATCTCCACCCCCGGGACGATGGCGCCCCCCAGGTACTCGCCGCCGGCGGAGATGGCGTCGAGGGTGGTGGCGGTGCCGAAGTCGACCACCACGAGTGGAGCCGGATAGCGGTCGAGGGCCCCCACCGCGTTGGCGATGCGGTCGGCCCCCACCTCCCGGGGGTTCTCGTAGCGGATGGGCACGCCCGTGCGGGTTCCGGGGCCGATGACCACCGGCGCCAGGTGGAGGTGGCGGTCGCACAGCGCCCGCAGGGCGGCCGTGACCCGGGGCACCCCCGAGCACACGGCCACGCCGGTGACGTCGGTGTCGAGGCGCACACCACGCTGGGCCAGGAGCTGGCCGAGGACCAGGGCCAACTCGTCGGAGGTGCGGGACGCCTCAGTGGAGAGACGCCAGTGATCGGCCAGATCGACGACGTCACCGTCCTCGTGGCGAGGGGGACCGTGACCGAACAGGCCCACCACGGTCTCGGTGTTGCCCACGTCGACCGCCAGCAGCATCAGGTCCCGCCGCCGGGGGTCCGAGCGTCGAGGTGGTGGTGAACGTCGAGACCGAGGTCGAGGGCCGGGGCCGAGTGGGTGAGGGCACCCACCGAGATGAGGTCGGCGCCCGTGGCCGCGTAGGCCGCCACCGTCTCCAGGGTGACCCCACCCGAGACCTCCAGGAGGGGTCGTCGGGCCGGGCCCCGCTCGTCCACGGCCCGGGCCACCTGGCCGGGCGTCATGTTGTCGAGCAGGACGAGGTCGGCCCCGGCCGCAACGGCCTGGCCCACCTGGTCGAGCCGGTCGGCCTCCACCTCGACGGTGCGTCCGGGCCAGCGGTCCCGGGCCGCGTCGACGGCGTCGGCGATGCCCAGGCCGGCCAGGTGGTTGTCCTTGAGCAACACCCACTCGCTCAGGTTGCCCCGGTGGTTGGCCCCCCCGCCGGCGCGCACCGCCGCCTTCTCCAGGGCCCGCAGACCGGGGGTGGTCTTGCGGGTGTCCCAGATGCGCGCCGGGCCGCCAGTGGCGGCGGCGTCGACGTAGGCCCGGGTCAAGGTGGCGATGCCCGAGAGGTGGCAGAGGAAGTTCAGGGCGGTCCGCTCGGCAGTCAGCATCGCCGCCAGCGGACCTCGTACCCGGGCCACCACGTGACCGCGAGCCACCGGGCTCCCGTCGTCGAGCAGCCACGTCACCTCGATGGAGGGGTCGACCCGGGCGAAGGCCTCCACCGCGCAGCGTCGTCCGGCCACGACGCCGTCGGCTCGGCTCACGATGGCGGCGTCTCCGTACGCCTCGGGAGGCAGGAGGGCGGCGGTCAGGTCGCCCAGCGGCTCGAGGTCCTCGGTCAGGGCCCGGCCCACGGCATCTTGCACCGCGGTGTCGGGCGGGTGGACCACGCTCACTTCGCCCGTTCTTTCGGTGCTGAGTCCGAGGGCGTGGGCGTCATCGCCGAATCAAGGGCGGGATGGTGGAGGAGGCGACGGTGGAAGGCCGGGTCGAGGCGGGGGTGGTCGGCCCGCCAGTGACAGCCGCGGCTCTCGGCGCGGGCGGTGGCGGCCGTCACCACGGCGGAGGCGACGGTGAGGAGGTTGCGGAGCTCGTGGTGGTCCCGATCGTCCCCGTCATCCGTCGGGGTGGTGGCGATGTGGCCGAGGGCGTCTTCCGTCGCCTTCAGCGAGACGTCCGTGCGCACGACGCCCGCTCCACAGGTCATCGCCTCCTGGAGCGCTTGCCTCGACGTGATGGCCGGCTGGGCCCGGGGGCTGTAGGCGAACCAAGCCTCGTCGGACACTGTCGTGTTCTCCAGGAGCGTCCCGCCATCGAGCACGGCCCGCATGGCCCCGCTGCGCCGGGGACCCTCCCAGCCCGCCTCGATGGCCTCCACCACCCGGGGGCCGAAGACCATGCCCTCCAGCAGGGAGTTGGAGGCGAGGCGGTTGGCGCCGTGCACCCCGGTGCACGCCACCTCGCCGCAGGCCCACAGCCCGGCCAGGGAGGTGGCGCCGTCGAGGTCGGTGACCACGCCGCCGCACAGGTAGTGGGCGGCGGGGGCGATGGGCAGCCAGTCGGCGGTGGGGTCCAGGCCGGCGGAGCGCACCGAGGCGGCGATGGTGGGGAACCGCCGCTCGAAGTCCTCCAGCCCGGTGGCGTCGAGCCAGCAGTGGTCGACGCCCTGGTCGAGCATCCTCGAGGTCATGGCCCGGCTGAGCTCGTCCCTCGTGACCAGCTCGTCGACGAAGCGCTCACCCCGGGCGTCGCGGACCACGGCGCCATGGCCCCGCAGCGCCTCCGAGAGCAGCGGTCGGGGCGCCGACGGGTGGTGCAGGGCGGTGGGGTGGAACTGGACGAACTCCACGTCGGCCACGGCCACCCCGGCCCGTAGGGCCATGGCCAGGCCGTCGCCCGTCGACTCCCCCGGATTGGTGGTCACGGCATAGAGCTGGCCGGCCCCGCCCGTGGCCAGGAGCACATGGGCGGCCCGCACCTCTCGACGCCCACCTTCGAGGTCGAGGGCCACCACCCCCCGGCAGCGGTCTCCCTCTACGAGCAGGTCGAGGGCGAACCAGCCCTCCATGACCGCGGTCGCGGTGGCCCGCACCGCCTCCACCAGCGCCCGCTCCACCTCGACGCCGGTCGCCGCCCCCCGGCGTGCACCACACGGGGCCAGGAGTGGCCGCCCTCCCGAGCCAGCTCCAGGGCCCCGCCCTGGTCACGATCGAACACGGCCCCGAGGGTGATGAGCTCGTGCACCCGGGCCGGCCCCTCGTCGACCATCACCCGCACCGCGTCCACGTCGCACAATCCGGCCCCGGCGGCCAGCGTGTCGGCCAGGTGGGCGTCGGTGGAGTCCTCGTCGGTCGAGAGCACCGCCGCCACCCCGCCCTGGGCCCAGCGGGTGGTGGCCTGGTCCAGGGCCGCCTTGGTGAGCACACCCACCCGCAGGTCCGGCCGGGCGGCCGCCCGCACCGCCGCCGACAACCCGGCCACCCCGCTGCCGAGCACCAGCAGATCGAGCGGCGCCACCACCTGGTTCACGATCACGACGACCGGGGCCGGTCGGCCTCGTCGACGTGGACCACGACCGGCTGGTGCCCGTCGAGCTCGGCCCCCTCGTAGTCGGCGTAGGTGAGCACGATGACGCGGTCGCCCACGGCCACGAGGCGGGCCGCGGCGCCGTTCAGGCAGACCTCACCCGGTCCACCAGGGATGGCGTAGGTCTCGAGGCGGGCGCCGTTGTCGACATCGAGCACCTGGACCTGTTCGTGGGCCAGGATGTCGGCCCGCTCCATCAGCTCGGGGTCGAGGGAGATGGAGCCCACGTAGGCGATGTCGGCGCCGGTCACGGTGGCCCGGTGGATCTTGGACTTCAACATCCGGCGCCTCATTCCGGCACCTCGATGGCGACGTTGTCGATGAGCCGGGTCGTCCCCACCCGGGCCGCCACCAGCAGGCGCAGCTCGCCGGCCAGCACCTCGGGGGGGGCCAAGGTCTCGGGGTGGACCACGGTGGCGTAGTCGAGCGTCACCAGCGGCTCGGCCTCGGCGACGGCCGCCACCAGTGCGACCACCTCGCCCGGATCCCGCTCGCCGGCCACGACGGACGCCGCCCCGGCCCGGAGGGCCCGGTACAACACGGCGGCGGCCTCACGCTCGGCCACCGACAGGTAGCGGTTGCGACTCGACAGGGCCACGCCGTCGAAGCCCCGCACGGTGGGACAGGCCACCACCTCGACCGGCAGGCAGAGGTCGGCCACCAGCCGGCACACCACCACGAGCTGCTGGAAGTCCTTCTCACCGAAGTAGGCCCGGCTGGGCCTGGCCAGGACCAGGAGCTTGGTCACCACCGTGGCCACCCCGTCGAAGTGACCGGGACGACTCGCTCCTTCGAGCACGTCACCCAGCCCGGCCACGTGCACCGTGGTCCGGCTGGCGTCGGGAAACATCTCCGGCACCGTGGGAGCGAAGACCACCGAGGCTCCGGCCTTCTCGGCCACGACGAGGTCGGCGTCGAGATCGCTCGGGTAGGTGTCCAGGTCCTCGCCGGGGACGAACTGGCGGGGGTTGACGAAGATGCTCAGCGCCACGGTGTCGCACTCGGTGGCGGCCCGCTCGACCAGGCTGGCGTGGCCGTCGTGCAGGGCGCCCATGGTGGGTACCAGCCCCACGGCATCGCCCGCCGCACGTCGTGCTCCCAGGTGGGCCGAGAGCTCGGCCGCCCGCTCGATGATCCGCATGTCCGACCCCCTACGTTCCAGCCCCTGCACGGGTGCCGTTCGCAACGGCCAGGCTACCTCGCCCGCCCTCGTCCACCGCCGTGGCGGCCTCCCGAGTCGGACGGCCACACGACGGCCGCCGGGTGCACCGAACCCGTGCTGGCGGCGAGCAGCTCCGAGGGGACCAGCTCGGGCGCCAGGTCGGCGAGGGGGGCGACCACGAAGCGGCGTTGCCACATGCGGGGGTGGGGCACCACCAGGTCGGGGTCGTCGACCGAGACGTCGCCCACCAGGAGCACGTCGACGTCGAGCGCTCGGGGACCGTTGCGCTCCCCCGGCACCCGGCCGGCCCGGCCCTCCAGCTCCTTGGCCACCTCCAGCAGCCGGCGGGGCGAGCACTCGGTGTCCAGCTCGACCACCGCGTTGAGGTAGAGCCCCTGTGGCGGCCCGCCAACCGGTTCGCTCTCGTAGACGGGTGAGACCCTCACCACGTCGGGCAAGGCGGATACGGCGGCTCGCAGGTGGGCCTCCCGGTCCCCCTGGTTGGAGCCCAGGCCGAGGAAGGCCCTCACCGGTCGGGGCGAACACACGTGAGGCGGATACCGGCCGAGGCCAGGTCGTGGGCGACCGGGGGTCGCAGCTTGCGCAGGACCACGGTGACGGCCACGATGCGAACGTCGGCCGAGAGCACGGCGTCGGCCATGCGCCGGGCCAGGTGCTCGAGGAGGGTGACCGGCTCTCCCTCCACGGCGGCCGCCACCGCGTCACACAGCGCCCCGTAGTCCACGGTGTCGGCCAGGTCGTCACTCCTCGACGCCGTGGCCAGGTCGGCCGCCACATCCAGATCGATCTCGAGGGGCTGGCGCTGGCGGCGCTCGGCTGGTTCGGCCCCGCAGCGGCCCAGCACCCGCAGGCCCCGGAGCTCGATCCACGTTCCCATCAGGGTTGCACCGCCAGCCGCTGGGCCAGGGCTACCAGCTCCCGACCGGGCGGTCCCAGCGGGCGGTGCAGGAGACGCTCGATCATGGCGATGGCCCGGGTCTGCTCGGGGACGAGCCCGGCATGGACCAGGTAGCCGGCCAGGAGCCCCTGGACCCGGTCACCCACGTCGTCGTCGTGGACCAGCACCCGCTCTCCGCCCGCCAGCAGGCCCCGCACGTCGACGAAGACCGCCTCGAGCCCCGCCACCAGCTCGTCACGGCGACCGAGGGGCAGGTGGCGGGCAGCCAGGCCGGACTCGTCGTAGGCGTGGAGGTTGTGGGGCGACGCCAAGGTGCTGACCACGCAGGTGAATCCCTGGGCCTTCACCCAGACGATCTCCTCGGCCCGGCGCACCCGACGGTGGCTGGGCCCGTAGCCGCCGATGCGCTCGCACACGGCCAGACGGTCCTTGATGACCCAGGCGAAGTGGCGGGGGGGCATCCCCTTGGCCCACTGCCCCTTCATGATCCGCTCTTGGCGTCGGCCCGTCCGGAGCTGAGGCCGGGGCCGGTCGGGGACGACCCGACCAGGCGTAGGGCGTCGACGGTGGCGCCCACGTCGTGCACGCGCACCATGGCCGCCCCGGCGGTGGCGGCCCACACCGCCACCGCCAACGAACCCTCGAGGCGATCGGCCGCAGGGGCGGCGCCCGTGAGGGAGCCGAGGAAGCCCTTGCGGCTGGCGCCCACCAGGACGGGAAAGCCGGTGGCCACCAGTGAGCCCAGTCGGGCCAAGAGGTCGATGTTGTGGTCGAGGGTCTTGCCGAAGCCGATGCCGGGGTCGATCCACACCTCGTCCACCCCGCCGGCCCGAGCGGCCTCAGCCCGCTCCACCAGGAAGGACCGCACATCGACGACCACGTCGTCGTAGCGGGGGTCGGCCTGCATGGTGGCGGGATCACCCTGCATGTGCATGGCCACCCAGCCCACCTCGCCGCCCGCCGCGGCCACCACCGGCCACAGCGACGCCGACACGTCGTTGACCAGGGTGGCCCCCTCCTCCACGGCGGCCTCGGCCACACCGGCCTTGCGGGTGTCGACCGAGACCCGCACGTGGGGCGCCAGGGCGGCGACCACCGGCAACACCCGCCGGCGCTCCTCGGCCTCGTCGACGGGCTCGGCGCCCGGTCGGGTGGACTCCCCGCCCACGTCGATGACGTGGGCTCCCTCGGCCACCATGGCCAGCCCGTGCGCCACCGCCGCCGGGAGGTCGGTCCACCTGCCGCCGTCGGAGAAGGAATCGGGGGTGACGTTCAGCACACCCATCACCCGCGTCGCCATCGAGGCCCACCGTAGTTCCCACCCACCGGGAAATACCTGAACATGCCGATGCGGATCCTGGGACCAGGAAGGACGATCGGTCTACGCACGGGTCGGCCCCCGAGCGGGGCCGTCCTCCGCGCTGACGGGTCAGAGGCAGGAGAGGAAGCGCGATAACGTCGCGGGTCCATGCCCGTGGTGTACATGGAACCAGACGCCGCCGAAGAAGTCGCCCGTCGCATCGCCGACGTGGCCTCCGAGCTCGAGGAGCGGGCCGCGGTCATCGACCGCCTGCTCGACGAAGCCGGCTCGTCGTCGATGGCCCCGTCGACGGCCCGCCTCACCAGTGAGTTGCTGGCGACGGTGGGCCAGGACATCCGGGTGCGGGCCGAAATGATCCGCACGGCCGACCAGCAAGGATGGCCGGCTTCGATCTCGGCCATCCTCGCCGATGCTGCGCCCGGCGAGGAGATGCGCAACCGGCTTCGAGACATCGCCGGGGGCGGCCTGGCGGCCCTGACGGCGCTCGAACGGTTGAGCAGCGGCACCGAATCGCTCATGTCGCTGGCCCGCAGCGTGACCTACGGCTTGCGCTACACCGTGGCCCGGCTGCGCCGGGCCGCCCTCGCCTTTCGCTACACCACGGCGGCCACCTTCCTCGACGAGCGCCGCCTCCCCCGACGGATCCGTCGGACGATGATGCGGGCCGAGAACAACCGCCTGGACCGCGTGCGACGGGCGCAAGCCAGATCGGCCAGCCGCGCCGGGCAGAACCTGCGGGCAGGACGTCCCCTCACCTCGGCCGCTAGTCGCTTCCCCCGGGCGTCGAGGGCGGTGCGCACCGGGGGCCGGTTCCTCGGAGTGGCGGGGATCGGCCTGGCCGTCGTCGACGGCTACGGCGACGTCCAGCGAGGCGACTGGGGCGGTGTGGCCTCCAACACCGCCACCGTCGTCGGAACAGGCCTGATGATGTTCGGCCCGACGGCCCCCGTGGGCGCAGTGCTGGTCGCCGGCTCGCTCATCTACGAGTACCGGGACGAGATCGGCCAGGCCGCAGGCTGGGCCCGCGACCGGGCGGGGGACCTGGCCGAAGGGGTGGCTGACCGGGCGGGGGACATCGCCGAAGGCGTGGGCGACTTCTTTGGCCTCTGAGCAGGCGCTCGGCGAACCCGGTGGTGCCGAAGCTGGGCTCGAAGCCGGCCCACAGGTCCTCTACGAAGAGCGTCGGTGGTTCACCCCTACCTTCTTGGCCTTCGGGGTCGTCCTGGCGATCGGGAACGCCTGGGGATTCGCCACGTCCTACGACCCCGCTCTCGACGTCCGCACTGCCATTTGGGCCTTGGGGGTGGCGGCGTTCATCAGCGCGGTCCTCGCCCTCTTCGCCTGGGCCCCGGGCACCAGTGAGTGCAAGAGCATCCGGGTCGACCGTGACGGGTTGACCGTGGGCCGCCAGTTCCTGCCTACCGGCGAGGTGGGCACGTGCGCCCTCCTCCCCGAGGCAGAGGCCGGCCGGGCCGCACTGAGCTGCCGGTACCAGGGCACTCGCATCGGGCGCCGCCGGATGTCGTACAACTACCTCCCCAACAACGGTCCGGCCGTGTTCGTCGTCCAGAAGGGCCGAGACCTGGCCCGGCCCGGATGGCTGATCGCCAGTCGCCACCCCGAGGGGCTGCTGGCGGCCCTGACCGAGCTGCGGGCCGACATGGCCCGACCGGGGCAATGAAGCGGCGTAGCCACCCGGTGATCCTCTTCGAGGAGGTCATGGGCGACATCCCCGAGGGCCCGACCGAGCTGGGACCACTAGTGGCCGCCGTCGGTCGGGCGGATGTCGACGCCGGCATCTTCGCCGACGAAGAGGTCCACATCATGACCGGTCGGGCCGACGACCGGCCCGAGGCGTTCATCGACGCCCCCCGCCTGGCCGAGCTCTCCGAGCACGACCAGGACATCGCCATCGAGACGGCCTTCTGGCTCCTCCAAGCCCAGGGTGTGGCCACCTGGGACCCCGAGCGCGAGCAGTTCCGCATCCTCGGCGTCTACGCCGTCGTGGGGGACCTGCGCCAGGAGTGCGAGGCCGCCGTCAGCGTGCGCGTCGACGTCAGGGACGAGGGCACGAGGCGGGCTGCCGTCTACCGCGTTCGTCCCGACCTGTTCCTGTTCGAGGACGTGAGCGACACCGGCCTGCACCACTTCGTGTTCCACTCCCCGACGAGGGCGGCAGAACGCCTGGCCGCCTCCGTGGACCCCTTCGGCTGCGCCGACCGTACGGGGGAACCCTTGTCGGCGGCCAGCATCGCCGACCTCGACCCGCACCCCGACCAACTGGCCACCACCGCTCGCACGAGCGCGCTCAGCTACCTCGGGGCACGAGGAGGAGGCGCCTCGGGCGGGCAACGGTCCTTCACCTGCTACGGCGGACCCGACGGGGCGTGGGTCCTGAGCGGCTGGGAAGCAGCGGGGGACGGTCCGGACAGCCAGGTCGGCCACGTGGGCTGGCAACGCCTCGGGCCGAAGGACCTGGTCAGGTGGTGCCAGTCGTTCCTCTCCCGCTCGGTGGCCGACGACGCCGCCAGCTGATCAGCGGGCCCGATGGATGAAGGCCATGGCCTCGGCCCGGGTGGCGGCGTTGTCGCGGAACAGACCCCGAACGGCCGAGGTCACCGTGGTGGCACCGGGCTTGCGTACGCCCCGCATGGACATGCACAGGTGCTCGGCCTCGATGACCACGAGCACGCCCCGCGGTGACAGGACCCGCTCGAGCGTGTCGGCCACCTGGGAGGTCAGGCGCTCCTGGACCTGGGGCCGCCGGGCGAAGCCCTCCACCAGCCGGGCCAGCTTGGACAACCCGGTGATGCGTCCCTCGTCGCTCGGGATGTAGGCCACGTGGGCCTTGCCCACGAAGGGAACCAGGTGGTGCTCGCACATGGACACCAGGTCGACGTCGCGGACCATGACCATCTCGTCGTGGTGGGCGGCGAAGGTGGTGCTCAGGTGGTCGCCGGGGTCACCGTCGAGCCCGGCGAACACCTCGGCGTACATGTCGGCCACCCGGGCCGGAGTGTGCTCGAGGCCGTCGCGGTCGGGGTTCTCGCCGATGGCGAGGAGGAGCTCCCTGACCGCCTTCTCGATGCGGGCCCGGTCGATCGTCGAGGACTCCGGCAGCCGATGAGGCTCGTCCACGGCGGCGCCTCTGGCTAGGACGCCGGCTCGGGTGCCCGGGCCCCGTCGGGCCCGGTCGGCCGGGCCCCGTTGCCGCTCCCGTTCCCATCGGTGGTCCCGGCGCCGTCCCACACCGGCAACTGGCCGAAGATCTCCAGCAGCTGGGAGGTGTCGACCGTCTCCACCTCCATCAGGGTGTCGGCCAAGAGGTCGAGGGTGGACCGGTGCGTGCGCAAGATCTCCCGCGCCTCGTCGTGGGCGTGCTCGATGAGCCGACGCACCTCGGCGTCGACCTGCGCCGCCACTTCGTCGGAGTAGTCGCGTTGATGGCCCATGTCCCGCCCGAGGAAAGGCTCGCCGTCCTTTTGACCCAGCTGCTGAGGACCGATGGCATCGGTCATGCCGTACTCGGTGACCATGGCCCGGGCGATCTGGGTGGCCTTCTCGATGTCGTTCTGGGCCCCGGTCGTGGGATCGCCGAACACCAGCTCCTCGGCGGTGCGCCCTCCCAGCAGCATGGCCAACTCGTCGCGCAGCTTGGAGCGGGTGTGCATGTAGCGGTCCTCGCTGGGCAGAGCCAACGTCCACCCGAGGGCCCGGCCCCGGGCCACGATCGACACCTTGTGGATCGGGTCGGTGTTGGGCAGCACGTGGCCGACCAGGGCGTGGCCGCCCTCGTGGTAGGCGATGACCCGCTTGTCCTTCTCCGACATGACCCGGCTCTTACGCTCGGGGCCGGCCATGACCCGGTCGATCGACTCCTCCATGGCGGCCATGTCGATGGTGTCGGCGCTGCGCCGGGCCGCCAGCAGGGCCGACTCGTTCATCAAGTTGGCCAGGTCGGCACCGGTGAAGCCGGGGGTGCGCCGGGCCAGCACGTCGAGGTCGATGTCGTTGCCGAGAGGCTTGCCCTTGGCGTGCACGTTCAGGATGGCCCGGCGGCCCTGGAGGTCGGGTCGGTCGACCACGATCTGGCGGTCGAAGCGGCCGGGACGCAGCAGGGCGGGGTCGAGGATGTCGGGGCGGTTGGTGGCGGCGATGAGGATGACCCCGGTGTTGATGTCGAAGCCGTCCATCTCGACCAGGAGCTGGTTGAGGGTCTGCTCCCGCTCGTCGTGGCCCCCGCCCATACCCGCCCCCGGTGCCGGCCCACGGCGTCGATCTCGTCGACGAAGATGATGGCCGGGCTGTTGTTCTTGGCCTGGTTGAACAGGTCACGCACCCGGCTGGCGCCGACGCCGACGAACATCTCGACGAAGTCCGACCCCGAGATGGAGAAGAACGGGACGCCGGCCTCACCCGCCACCGCTCGGGCCAGGAGGAGCGTCTTGCCCGTGCCGGGAGGGCCGAAGAGCAACACGCCCTTGGGGATCTTGGCACCGATGGCCTTGAACTTGGCCGGAGATTCGAGGAACTCCTTGATCTCGTGGAGCTCCTCCACGGCCTCGTCGGCGCCGGCCACGTCGGCGAAGGTGACCTTGGGCTGGTCCTTGGACACCTGCTTGGCCTTGGACTTGCCGAACTGCATGACCCGACTGCCCCCACCCTGCATCGAGTTCAAGAAGAACAGGAACACGCCCACGATGAGCAGGATGGGAAGGAGCTGGATGACCAGTGACAACCAGAACGAGCTCTCCTCGGCATCGACCTCGGTGGGGATGTCGGCCTGGCTGAACAAGGCGGTCAGGCGCTCGCCGGATTCGGCCACGAACGTGGTCTCGAAGGTGGTGCCGTCGGTCAGCTTCCCGAGGATGCGCGAGCTCTGGTCTTTGATCTCGACCTCTTCGATGGAGCAGTCGGGCTCGTCCACGCACGCCTGGACCCGGTCCTCGAACTCGTCGTAGCGCAGCGCCTCCCGCGCTCTTCGTCTCCGCCGAGCAGCTGGCTGGCCCCGAACAGCACGACCACGCCCAGAACCACCCAGAACACCACACTTCGCATGACCCTGCGCATCAATGAGCTCCCAGGAGGGACGAAGGAGAGACCCCAACACTACGGCCTGTCCCCTCAACAGACCATCGGCAGGGAAGCGAGGATCGAGCTTGGTTGTCGAACCTCCGGCTCACCGACAAGGCGCAGACTGATGGCCGGTTCCGGAAGGTGCTCACCCACGTCCGGCCGTAGCCCACGACGAAGTTCATCGACGAACCTCTGGTTCGGCGATGAGGTGACACACGAACGGCAGGTTCCGGTAGCGCTCACCCACGTCGAGGCCGTAGCCGACCACGAAGTCGGACGGGATGCGAAAGCCCACATAGGCCAAGTCGAGGTCTTCCACCTCGTAGTGGTCACGGACGAGCAGGGAGCACACGGCCAGGCTGGCCGGATCGCGGGCCAGCAGCGTCCGACGGAGGTACGACAGGGTGAGGCCGCTGTCGATGATGTCCTCCACCAACAACACATGGCGTCCGGTGAGGTCGAGCTCGAGGTCTTTGACGATTCGGACCACCCCACTCGTGCGGGTCGTGCTCCCGTAGGAGGCCACGGCCATGAAGTCGAACTCCACGGGGAGGTCGATGGCGCGGGACAGGTCCGACATGAACATGAAGGCGCCCTTGAGCACGCCGACCAGCAAGGGGGGGTGTTCGGCGTAGTCGAGCGTGATCTGGCGGCCCAGCTCGGCCACCCGGACGTCCAACTCGTGTTGGCTCACCACCAGCTCACCCAGGCGGGGGTCGCTGTCGTAGGGAGAGGGCACGGTCCGGCCCCTCGGCCCCGGGGCCGACGGAGCCGGCACGGCACCGCTCAACGGCCGGCGGGAGGGAGGGAGGGGGCGAGCACGTCGCCACTATCGCTCGCCGGCCGCGCTCGGCTCCAACCGGAGCCGCCCGTCCCGGCGCGCCACCCGCCGTCGACCACCGACCTCGGTGGCCCGCCAGACCCCCCTCGCCACCGCCAGCACCCGCTCGACGGTGGCGCGGTCGGGGGGATGGCCCGCCTCCGACACCAGCCATCTCCGAACGGCCCGGCGGGCGAGGGGCAGGGGGGCGTGGGCCAGGGCCGAGGCGTCGGTCGGGTCGAGGGCAGCGGCGAGACGCTCGAGCAGGCGGGCGTCGTCTCCCAGGAGACCGGCGTTGCGGGCCATCACGGCAGCCACGTCGCGCTCGGCCACCCGGTCGAGCAGGGGCAGCACCTCGTGGCGGACGCGGTTGCGCCGCAGGCCGGGGTCGGCGTTGGTGGGGTCGTCGAGCGGCTGGATGCCCAGGCTGGCGCACAGGGCCAGCGTGTCGGCCCGGCGCAGGGCCAGCAGCGGCTTGGCCGGACCGGGACGCATGCCCGCCAGCCCGTCCAGCCCGGCGCCGCGCAGGAGGTTGAGCACGACCGTCTCGGCCTGGTCGTCGGCGGTGTGACCGGTCATGGCCCCGGCCGGGAGCACCGACCGCCGGGCGGCGCGGGCCCGGGCCTCGAGGTTTGGCCCGGGGGCCACGACGGCTCGCCGGGCGACGAAATCGGCGCCCAGGCGCACGGCCAGGGTCCGCACCACCTCGGCCTCCGCCGCCGAGCCGGCTCGAAGCCCGTGGTCGACGTGCACGGCGGTCACGGCACAGCCGGCCTCGACGGCGAGGACCAGCAGCGCGCTCGAGTCGGGTCCACCCGATACCGCCGCCGCCACCGCCGTCCCGGCGGCCGGGAAGCGACAACCGGCGAGCAGGCGCGGGACGAGGCCTCGGGTGTCTCGCCCCTCCGAGCCCGGCTCAGCCGGCGACGGTGGCCCCGCCTGAGGCAACCGGGGCTCCGACCCGGCGCATCCAGGCCGCCGGCTCCCGGATCTCGGCCAGGCTGGGGAGCATCTCCGGCCCCTCCCAGGCCCGGTTCAGGTACTCCGGGCCACCTTCGGCCTCGACGGCCTCGATGAAGCGCTCCCCCTGCTCGTACTGCTTGAGCTTGGCTTCCAGGCCGACCAGCTTCTGGACAACCTTGGCCACCCCCGAGGTGCTGGCCCGGCGCTGGTGCAGGACCCGCCCGAAACGCGCGGCCGAGGGAACGCGGCCGGCGCCGGCCCGGTCCATGGTGACGTCGCCATGGCCCTCGAGCAGGCTCATCATTCCCCCGATCTGGCCCAGGAGCTGGTGCTGGTCGGGCGTGGCCAGCAGCGCCACCAGACCCCCCTCGTCGAGCGGGTTGCGCCCGGCCCGAAGTTCGTCGACGGCCCGGCGCAGGGCGGCCAGGAAGCGCTTGGGGTCGGGTTCGATGCTGCCCAGGCTGGCCTCGACCAGCGAGAGGAAGTGCCCCCGCAACCAGGGGATGCCGGTGAACTGGGCCCGATGGGTGACCTCGTGGAGGGCGAGCCACAGCCGGAACTCCCGGGGGGGGAAGGCGAAGCGCTTCTCCAGGGCCAACACGTTGGGCCCGACGTAGTAGACGATGTCCTGGTCGACCGCCGTCTCGTCGTCGACCACCAGAAGGTCGTACTGACCGAGCACGCGGGTCGACATCCAGCCCAGCAGGGTGCCCACCTCCACCCCGGTCAGGGTGCGGGTGGCCCGGGCGGCCACGGCGTTGGTGGGCATGCGCTCGCCCAACCGCTCGGTGAGGGGGCTGAGCATGCGCTGGAACGAGGCCAGGTTGGCCCGGACCCATCCGGCCCGGTCGGTGACGCGGGCCCGGGCCGGGCCGGCCAGGGAGACCAGCCCGGTGGCCTCGGCCACCAACACCTCCGCCTCAGCCGTGAGCTCGGCGAAGTCGGGCGCCAGCGAGTCGGCGTGGTAGGAGTCGGCCAGGGGCTCCCGACCGGCGATGCGCACCGCCACCTTCTCGGCCACGTCCCAGCCGATGGGGTCAGCCACGACGCTGCACCTTTCTCAACGTTCGTTCCTCGGGTACTTGAGGGCCTGCACCTTCTTCAAGTACCCGGCGATGATGACCACCACCAAGAGGACTCCACCCGCCGCCAGCGGGACGCCGATCCAGTAGTGCCACACCTGGGCGGCCAGCAGCGAGGCCTCGTGCAGAAGATCCATCCCGCCATGGTAGGCCGCCTCTTCTCACCACAGGCCGGCGGGCGTCACGTGGCCAACTTGCGGCCCCTGGTGCGGGGCACGCTCATGGGCTCGTGCACGCTGCAGTAGCAACCGTCGTTGTAGATCGACAACCGCGTGTGGCACCCCTCTTCTCGGCACACCCGACCCGCCTGGGCCCGGACGCAGGGTCGCTCCTCGCTCGGGGTCACGGAGCCTCGGGAAGCTCCCGCAGCACTTGGGCGACCCGGTCCTTGAGCCCCGGCGGTAATTCCTTTTCCCGACAGCAGGTGGAGACGACCAGCCGCAGCTCGGCCTCGAAATCGTAGGTCTCCAGACAACCGTTGCAGGCCTCGAGGTGGCCGCGGATCATGGACCGCCGTTCGACGGTGAGCTCGCCGTCGAGGAACCCGTAGAGCTCGGTCAGCGACTCCCGGCAGTCGGTGTCGCTCCCGCGCTCAGTGGACCTGGGCGGTGGGATCGGCTGGCTGGTCATCTCCCCCTTCTCGATCGGTCCTCCACGAGGTGGCCGTACCCTCCTCCGCTTCTTCGTTCGACGCCGACACGAGTTCATCGCCGATCAGCCGTCGCTGGACGGCAAAGTCGTACAACCGCTTTTGCAGGCCCTTTCTTCCGCGGTGCAGCCGGCTCATCACCGTTCCGATGGGGATCTCGAGAATCTCGGCAATCTCCTTGTACGAGAAGCCTTCCACGTCGGCCAGGAGCACGGCGATGCGGAACTGCTCGGGGAGGTCCTCGACGGCGTCTTTGACCTCGGTCTCGGTGAACAGGTCGAGGAGCTCGTCCTCGGCACTGCGCGTGGCCCGGGCGCTCTCGAGGCCTCCCAGGCGACGGAAGAGGTAGAAGTCCTCGATGTCGTCGAGATTGGTCTCTTCGGGCCGGCGCTGCTGGGACCGGTAGCGGTTGATGTAGGTGTTGGTCAGGATCCGGTAGAGCCAGGCTTTGAGGTTGGTGCCCTCTTGGAAGCCGCCGAAGCCCCGGAAGGCCTTGAGGTAGGTCTCCTGCACCAGGTCCTCGGCGTCGGCCGGCTTGCGGGTCATGCGCAGGGCCGCCGAGTACAACGACGGCATGAGCTCCATCGCCTGGTCGGCGAACGTCGCAGGATCGGCCATGAGAGCCCGAGAGGGGAATCGAACCCCTGACCTACGCTTTACGAGAGCGTCGCTCTGCCGTCTGAGCTACTCGGGCCGGCGGACGGTAGGGGCTCACGCTAGCGCCGACGAGGCTCGGACCCCGCCTCGCTCGGCCGGTCGACCCCCTACCTGGAGGGCGACCCTGCCGGCAGGCGGAGGAGCAGGCCCTGGAGGAGCAGAGTCTCGTTGGGGTTGCGCAGCAGCGCCGCCGACGCCGCGGTGATGGCGTCGAGCCCGGCGATGACCGGCCGGGAATCGGTCTCGGGCCCGGCCAGCGCCTCACGGTAGCGATCGGCCAGGGTGGCCATCCCGAAGCGCAGCTCTTCGGTCCGGTGGCGGCGTAGGGCCCGGCGCTGCGACGCCTCCACCCGCCCACGCCCCGACCCTCGCTCGCCGGTGGCGGTCACCCTCTCCTCCAGGGCGGCCACCTCCTCCGCCTGGGCCCGGCGCAGGGGCTCGGCCGCCTCCTCCACCAGCTCCAGGAGCTCGGCCACCACCACCGCCACCACCGCCCCGCTGCCGTCGAGCCGTTCCGGTACCCCGGCCCACGCCTCACGGCGGCGGGCCAGCCCGGGGTCGCTGACCAGGAGGCGGGCCCGGTCGAGGCTCCCGCCGGCCGCGGCCGCCGCCGTGGTGGCCCGGGCCTCCTCCACTCCTTCCTCCAGGAGCAGGTCCAAGAGGGTGGACCGGGGGACGGGGGCCACGTCGATGCGCACACACCGCGAGGCGATGGTGACCAGCTCGGGCGGCACCGTGTCGGCCAGCACGACGAACACGGTGCTCTCCGGCGGCTCCTCGATGGTCTTGAGCAGCGCCGGCCCCACCCGCTGCACCCGGTGGAAGTCGGCGAGCACCAGCACCTTGCGCCGACCCTCGATCGGGCTGCGTACCGCCACCCGGGAGATCTCCTCAGCGTCGGTGATGCGCAGGAACGCCCCCTCC
This sequence comes from Acidimicrobiales bacterium, assembly GCA_030446545.1. Lineage (GTDB taxonomy): Bacteria > Actinomycetota > Acidimicrobiia > Acidimicrobiales > CADCSY01 > JADDRA01. Next base: position 108,922 of record JAUJNB010000005.1, read on the forward strand.
GGCACGAAGGTCATGGCGTCGGGATGCTCACCCGCCAGGGCCAGCCGGCAGTCGCGACAGGTTCCGCACCCTCCCTCCGGGCACAGCAGGGCAGCGGCGAAGGCGACGGCCGCGGCGGCCGTCCCGGCACCGGCGGGGCCGGCGAGGAGGTAGGCGTGCACGGGTTCGACGCTCGCGGCCCGGAGCTGGCCCACCAGTTGGGGCTGGCCGCGGACACCGGAGAACGCGTCGCTCACGGTCCGTTCTCCGGGCCCCGACCGGCGCCGAGCGCGGTACCGGCACCGGAGAACGGGGGTAGGCGGGCGGCCACGGCGTCCCACACCCGCCGGCCCACCTCCTCGGGGGTGCCGGCGGCGTCGACCACCAACCACCGGGAGGGATCGGCGGCGGCCAGGGCCGCGAAACCCTCGGCCACCCGGTGGTGGAAGGCGTCCCCCGCCGCCTCCAGGCGGTCGAGGTGGGCGTCCCGCCGGGTGGTGGCCAGGGTCGGGTCCAAGTCCAGGAGCACCACCACGTCGGCCTCCAGCCCCGAGGTGGCGAAGCGCGACAGGGAGGCGACGTCGTCGAGGGCCAGGCCCCGGCCGTAGCCCTGGTAGGCCAGCGAGGAGCCCACGAAGCGGTCGCTGACCACGTGGCGACCGGCGGCCAGGGCCGGGGCCACCACCTCGGCCACGTGTTGGGCCCGGGCCGCGGCCATGAGCAGGGCCTCCGTCCGGGGGTCGAGGTCGAACCCAGCCGGCTGCAGGAGCAGGGTACGGACGCGCTCGCCCACCTCGGTCCCCCCCGGCTCCCGGGTGAGCAGGGCGTCGAGGCGGGGGGCCAGAAGGGCGGCCTGGGTGGACTTGCCCACCGCCTCTCCCCCTTCGAGGACGACGAGTCGGCCCCGCATCACGACGAACCCTCACCCTGGCGGGTCTCCCTCAGGACCCGACCGGCGGCCAGACCGGCCACGACGATGATGACGGCCGCCAGCCACAGGGTCAGGCGCACCCCCGGGATGCTGATGGTCAGCGCCCCCCAGGAGACCTCCTCACCGACGAAGCCACCGAAGAGGCGACCGAGGGCCCCGGCGAGGAAGGGCCCGACGGCAAAGGAGATGAGCAGGCACAGGCGGACCACGGTGTAGAGGGCGGTGAAGGTGCGGCCCCGCAGGTCGTCCGAGACGTGCTCCTGGAGGATGGTGTAGCCGAGGACGTAGGCGCAACCGGCGCCCACTCCGAGCAAGGCGACGAGGAAGAGGGCCGGGATGAGCGTCGACATGGACGCTCCGGCCAGGAGTGAGACGCCGGCCAGGACGACCGCCCCGCTGAAGGCCCGGGGCCGGTTCAGACGGGCGTTCAACACCGAGACGCCCACCACCCCGGAGGCCACTCCGGCACCCAGGGCGAAGATCACCAGGCCGAAGCCGGCCGTGCCCCCGCCCAGCACCTTCTCGGTGAACAGGGGACCGAGGGGCACGAGCATCCCTCCACCGATGAGCCCGGTGCCCAGGCCCACCATGACGGCGGTCACGATCCGGCTGGAGGCGATGAAGTGCCAGCCCTCCTTGAACTCGGTGAAGGTCCCGCTGAGGTCGATCCGACGGCGCGCCGATGTCACCTCCGGGCGCCGACCCCCGAACCGCAGCGTCGAGATCAACACCGCCGACAAGAAGAAGGTGAGCACGTCGAAGTAGACGGCCAACGACGAGTCCTTCAGGAAGGCCAGGGCCGGGTTGGCGCCGAGGATGTCGGCCAACTTGGCCAGCGCGGCGAACAGGGCGGCGGCGATGGGGATCGACCCGTAGGCGGCCACCATGGACAGTGAGTTGGCGGTGGCCAGATGGTCGGTCGGCACCATGTTGGGGGTCTCGGCCTCCTTGGCCGGCGACCACATCACGGTGAGCAGCTCCAGCAGGAACGAGACGACGACGAGTTGGGGGATCGTGTCGACCAAGGGCAGGGCGAGCAGTACCAGGCCCCGACCGATGTCGCAGCCCACCATGACCCGCTTGCGGTCCCAGCGGTCGAGCAGCACCCCGGCCACCGGCGCCAGGAAAAAGCCGGGCAGGATGCGCGCCGTCATCACCACCCCGATGGCGCCGGCTCCGCCGATCCGCTCGGCGATGGCGACGACGGCGAGGAAGCCGATCCAGTCGCCCAGGGCCGACACCACCTGGGCCAGCCACAGACGGAAGAAGTCGTGGGAGCCGAAGAGCCGCACCGTGGCCGAGCGGGCTGGGCCTCGATCCAGGTGGGCCACGGGCTGGGTGGGGAGGTCGGCGGCGGCCGTCGCTGCGTCCCCGGTGGGCCCCGCTCCACCCTCGGTGACCCCGATGTCCTCTTCGAGGTGGTCCTCGTTCCCGGGGTCGGAGTGCGGGTGGCGGAGCACAGGGTCCCGCGGGCGTCGGGCCTGGGCCACGGGGAGCAGCCTACCTAGGTGGCCTTGGCCGGACCGCTGGCCCGCCGCCCCGGGCGGAGGCCGTGGGCTCGACGGGTGACCTCCGCCCGTGACCCGGCTGCGCCCTGATGGCCGCGGTCACCGACGGTCGCCTGGAGGACATCTGCACCCGGCGCAGGGTGCGGGTACTGGGGGTCTTCGGCGGCGCCGCCGGACCGTCGTCGGTCGAACCCGGCGACGTCGACGTCGCCGCGGCTCCGCTCAGCCGGCTTGGTTCGGCACCGCCACCGTCTTCTTGGCCCCGACCTTCTTGGCCCCGACCTTCTTGGCCCCTACCTTCTTGGCCCCGACCTTCCTGGCCCCGGCCTTCTTGGTGGCAGCCTTCTTCTTGGCCGGTCCCTTGCGACCGGCCCGCTTGGGGGCGGGCCCAGCCGCCCGTCGGTCGGCCAGCAGTTCAGCCGCCCGCTCGCTGGTGATCCCTTCGATGGAGTCGTCCTTGCGCAGCGAGGCGTTGGTCTCGCCGTCGGTGACATAGGGCCCGAAGCGGCCCTCCTTGAGCACCACCGCCTTGCCCGACGCCGGATCCTCGCCCAGCTCCCGCAGCGGCGGTGCGGCCTGGCCCCGGCCCCCCCGGCGCTTGGGCTCGGCCAGCAGCTTCAGGGCGTCGTCGAGCGAGACGGTGAACAGGGTCTCCTCGGCATCGAGGCTGCGGCTGTCGCTCCCCTTCTTGATGTAGGGCCCGTAGCGGCCGTTCAGGGCGGTGATCTCCTGGCCGTCGGCCGGGTCGTGGCCGATCACCCGCGGAAGGGTGAGCAGGCGCAGGGCGTCGTCGAGGCCGATGGTGTCGAGGGTCATGGTGGCCAGCAGCGACGACGTCCGGGGCTTCTCCTTGGAGCCCTCGACCGCCTCGCCCAGTTGCACGTAGGGGCCGTAGCGGCCTCCCCGGACCAGCACCGGGAGGCCCGTCTCGGGGTCCTCGCCCAAGGTCCGGTCACCGCTCGGCGCGGCCAACAGCTCCACGGCCAGCTCCACGGTCAGCTCATCGGGGGCCAGGTCGTCGGGGATGGCGGCGGTCTCCTCGCCCCGTTGCACGTAGGGGCCGTAACGACCGACCCGACCCACCACCTGGCGCCCCTCGGGGTCCGCGCCGAGGGGAATGGAGTTGACCTGGCGGGCGTCGATGTCGGGAAGGTGCTCCGAGACCATGCGCCGGAGGCCCTCGTCGCCGTCGTGGCCGCCGTCGTCCCCGAAGTAGAAGCGGGTGAGCCAGGGCAGGGCCTCCTCCGTGCCGGCCGCGATCTCGTCCAGGCGGTCCTCCATGCGGGCGGTGAAGGCGTAGTCGACCAGGCCGCCGAAGTGGTTCTCGAGGAGGGTGACCACGGCGAAGGCGGTGAAGGAGGGCACCAGGGCGCTGCCCTTCTTCCAGACGTAGCCCCGGTCCTGGATGGTGCCGATGATGCTGGCGTAGGTCGAGGGACGTCCCACACCCAACTCCTCCAGGCGCTTCACCAGTGACGCCTCGGTGTAGCGGGCCGGCGGCGAGGTTTCGTGGCCGGAGGGGGCCAGCGACACCAGGGCGAGGGGATCGCCCTCGGCCAGGGCCGGGAGCCGGCGTTCGGCCGGATCGTCCTCGGCTTCGCTGTCGTGGCTCTCCACGTAGACCCGCTGGAAGCCGGGGAAGGTGACGACGGTGCCGCTGACCGAGAACTCGGCGTCGGCGCCTGCGGCCGAGGTGGCGCCCAGGCGTACCGTCACCGTCTCGCCCACGGCGTCGGGCATCTGCGAGGCGAGGGTGCGCTGCCAGATGAGCTCGTAGAGCCGGGACTCCGCTCCGCTCAGCTCCCGACCCACTTGTTCGGGCGTGCGGAAGGAGTCGCCCGCCGGGCGGATGGCCTCGTGCGCCTCCTGGGCCGACTTCGACTTGGTGACGTAGCGCCGGGCTTCGCCCGGCAGGTACTCCGAGCCGTAGCGCTCGGCGATCTGGGACCGCGCCGCGGCCAGCGCGGTCTCCGACAGTGTGATGCTGTCGGTCCTCATGTAGGTGATGTAGCCACCCTCGTAGAGGCGCTGGGCCGAGCGCATGGCCTGGGCCGACGACATGCGCAGCTTGCGGCCGGCCTCCTGCTGCAGCGTCGAGGTCATGAACGGGGGCTGGCCGGCGGCGGTAGGGCTTGCGCTCGACGCCCCGCACGGCGAAGTCGGCGGAGGCCAGGTCGGCGGCCAGCGTGGTGGCGGCCGCTTCGTCGAGGAGGACGACCTCGGCGCTGGAGGGCTCGCCCGCCTCGGTGAAGTCGCGGCCGGTGGCCAGTCGGCGGCCGTCGAGCGCGACGAGCGTGGCGTCGAAGTGCTGGTTCCCGGCCTGCTCGTTGGCGGAGGGGCTGTTCGGGGGCGAAGGTCCCCTGCAGGTTCCACCACTGGGCCGAGCGGAAGCGCATGCGGGCCCGCTCTCGCTCCACCACCATCCGGGTGGCCACACTCTGGACCCTCCCGGCCGACAGCCCGGTCATGACCTTCTTCCACAGCACCGGGCTGACCTCGTAGCCGTAGAGCCGGTCGAGGATGCGACGGGTCTCCTGGGCGTCGATGCGGCGCAGGTCGAGGTCACGGGGAGCGGCGATGGCGGCGTCGATGGCGGCCCTGGTGATCTCGTGGAACACCATGCGCCGCACCGGCACCTTGGGGTTGAGCACCTCGCGCAGGTGCCAGGCGATGGCCTCTCCCTCGCGGTCCTCGTCAGTGGCGAGGTAGACCTCGCTGGCGTCCTTGAGCAACCGGCGCAACTTGGCCACCTGCTCCTTCTTCTCCCGAGGCACCACGTAGAGGGGCTTGAAGTTGTGCTCGACGTCGATGCCCAGCCGGGCCCACGGCTCACCCTTGTACTGGCTCGGCACCTCGGCGGCGGAGCGGGGCAGATCGCGGATGTGGCCGATGGACGACTCGACCACGTACCCGCTGCCGAGGAACCCGGCGATGGTCCGAGCCTTGGCAGGGGACTCCACGATCACCAGGGGCTTGGCCACGCCTCCACCCAAACCGGGCACCGGGGGGATGTCAAACGGCGCCGAGCGGCTCGAGGAGCCGCACGGCCCGGCCACGCCAGCGGGGACGGAAGGCGTAGACACAGGCCAGACGCAGCCGGGTTGCGGCGGCGTAGGCGTCCAGACCGGCGACGACCGCCGCAGTGGGGCGGTAGCCGTCGAGGAGAGCGGAGCCGGCGGAGGCGGCCCGCTCGGGCCCACACCAGCCCTGCAGCACCCGCAGCTCCAGGTGCACCGCCAGGTTGGCCAGGTCGAGGGCGGGATCGCCCAGGGCCAGGGTGTCGAGGTCGAGCAGGCCGACCCGGTCGCCGTCGTCCACCAGCACCTGTTTGTCGTGCAGGTCACGGTGCACGACTGCGGTGGTGGCCGGGTCGACAAGACGATCGAAGCGGGTGCGCAGGTCCTCGAGGGCCCGACGGGCCGACGAGACGGCCGCCGCCGGGAGGACCTCGTGGGCCACGGCATGGTCCACCCACTTCCTGGCCACGTGCCACTCGGCGCCGACGTCGTGGTGGGCCAGCCCGGGGGCGGGCTCGGCCCCGTGCAGGGCCCGGAGGGCTGCTCCCGCCGCACAGAAGGCAGCCTCGACCTGGCCATCGGTCGTCCCCACGTCACCCAACAGCGCATGCAGCGGTCGTCCGGGAAGCTCGGCCGACTCGAGGCTCCCGGCGGCGGCGTCGGAAGCCACCACGTCGGGTACACGCACCCCGCCCACGGCCACCCCGTCGGGCCGGCGGACCGTGGGCCCGGGCCGGCTGAGCTTGCGGTAGGTGACGACCGCCCCCCGGGTGACCCGCACCACCGCTCGGCGCTCGGGTCGGTGCACGACCAACTCCGAGCCGGGGGCGCCGACCACGTCGGCCAGGTCGACCAGGCGACGGTCGGCCCCTCCGGCCTGGAGCATCACGCCGGTGTCCTCCACCACCGCAACCCGACCGGGGGCCGTCACCGCCGTCTGGCCGGCGACGGTCCGCAACCGGGCCGGATCGGCGAACCACTGCCCGGCCACCGTCGAGGTGCCGTCGCGGTACTCGAGCAAGAGGTGATCGGGCGAGCGGGGCCAGGACCGGGCCAGGAGCAGCGTCCGGCCGCTGCTCGGGCTGACCACCTCGGCCAGTCCCGACAGGCCCCACCCGTCGTCGCCCTCGACGGCCGGGGCGCCGGCAGCAGGCGGCGTCGTGGGAGGTGTCCGGTCAGCAGCCGAGCCGGCGACCCCCATCAGCAGGGAACGGCGCCGGCGGACGACCAGGCCAGGGCCGCTTCGAGGAGCCCCTCGGTGCGGATCGGCCACCCGGGCCGGCGCAGGCGGAACGGCTCCACGGCCAGGCAGAGCAGGGCCATCGAGGTGTGGATGGCGACGAGGTCGGCACGGGGGAAGCCACCGGCGGCGGCGTAGCCGCCCAGGAGCTCCCCGGACAGCGCCGACGCCGAGCCCGGCGCCAGCCGTCCGTCGAGCTCGGCGGCCACCAGGGCGGCGAGGAAGTGGCCCACGTCGGCGGTGGGGTCCCCGACGGCGACGTCGTCGAAGTCGACCAGGGCGACACCCCCGGCTCCACACACCACCTGGTCGGAGGAGAAGTCACCGTGACGGGGACCGACCGGTCGCGGCCGTTCGTCGAGTTGGCGGGAGAGGGAGGTCGCCAGCCCGGCCGCCGCCGGACCCGACGACGGGAGCACGGTGGCGACGAGCGAGGCTGCGGCCCGGGCGGCCCGGGCGTCGGCGCCGGGGCGCAACGAGGCCAACCCCGAAGGGTCGGCCTGGTGCAAGGCCGCCAGGGCGGACCCCACCTCGGCCAGCGGGGCGGGCGGCCGGGCCGGTCGGGCGAGGACGTCGGAGAGGGACTCACCCGGGACCCAGGAGCTGGCCAGCGCCCCGGCCCTGGGCGCCGTACCGAGCAGACGGGGTGACCGGCACGACGCCGGGGCGGCGAAGCGCAACCCGGCCGCGGCCGCGGCCAGCCGGGACCGCCGGTAGGCCTTGACCAGCGCCACCGGGTTCCCCTCACCCCGCTCCACCACCCCCACCCAACGCCGCTCGGGCTTGTAGCGCAGCACGCGGGGAGCGGTCTCCCACAGCTCGGGCGACTCGGGTAACAGGCGACCAAGGAGGCGACGGCGGGCATCCCCGTCACCGCCCTGGAGGCGGCGGGCCCCGGGCAGGTCGCGGTCGCCGGCCCCGCCGGCCACCACCACCAGCTCGGAACCGAGGGTCACCACATCGCTGCCCTCGGCCTTCCCCCTGGCCTTGGCCAGCTTGGCCCCGTCCCCGCCGCGGTAGGCCTTGGCGAAGACCAGCTCGGCGGGCGCGTTTCCCGGTCGGTCGAGGCGGTAGGCCACCAGGCAGCTCGTCCCCGGCTTGTAGCGCACGTAGGTGGCGCAGGCCACGAACGGGCCCAGGTCGGGCCGGACCGGGGCCAGGCGTGCGCCCAGGGCTTCGGGATCGAGGACCAGGGCCAAGCCGGGGACGGCTCGGTCCCGGGCCACGATGGCGGCGTCAGCCGGTGCCAGCACGGGCCCTCCTGTCCCAGCTGGCCGCCAGGAGCAGGGGCGCCTCGGGGGCAGCCGGGACCAAGGCCGCCAGCACGTCTGCGGGTCGACCCTGGGCCACCACCCGCCCGGCGCGGAGGTGCACGACGAGGTCGGCGTCGGCCACGGCGGCTTCGTCGTGGGCGATCACGAAGGTGGTACGCCCCCGTGTCAGGCGTCGGAGCGCATCGGCCACCTCCACCTCGTTGGTGCGGTCGAGCCCGGCCATAGGCTCGTCGAGCACCACGATGGGCGCCTGGCGCACGGCCGCCCGGGCGATGGCCAGGCGCTGGCGCTGCCCGCCCGAGAGCGTCGCCCCCCGCTCCCCGAGCACCGTGTCGTAGCCCTCGGGAAGCTGGGTGACGAAGTCGTGGGCGTTGGCCAGGCGGGCGGCGGCCTCGATCTCCTCGTCCCCCGCAGCGGGGTTGCCGTAGGCGATGTTGTCGCGCACCGAGGTGGCGAACAACACGCTCTCCTGGAGCACGATGGCCACCTGTGGACGCACCGTGGCCAGCCGGAGGTCTCGCAAGTCGTGGCCGTCGACCAACACCCGGCCTTCGGTGGGGTCGTGCAGGCGCAGGAGCAGGCCCATGAGGGTGGACTTGCCGGCGCCGGAATCGCCCACCACGCCCACCCGCTGGCCCGGGCGCACGTGCAGGTCGAGTTGGTGCAGGACCGGCCGGCCGGGCTCGTGGGCGAACGTGACGCCGTCGAAGCGCACGTCGCCCAGGAAGGCGGGGGCCGGGCGGGCCCAGGACCGGTCGCGGATCTCGGGCACGGTGTCGAGCAGGTCGACGATGCGCTCACCCGAGGCTGAGGCCTTGGCCAGCCGGCCCGTGTACTTGGCCACGTCGCGCAGGGGCCGGAAGGCCTGCTTGAGGTAGGTCACGAAGAGCACCAGGTCACCCGGCGACAGGGCGCCGGCGAGGACCCGGCGGGCACCGAGGTAGAGCACGGCCCCGGTGGCCAGGGCCACCAGGAGATCGGTGGAGCGCTCGAGGGCGGCCGAGAGGCGCTTGGCCTTGACCCCGTCACGCAGGCTGCGGTTGTTGTTGACGGCGAAGCGTTCCTCGAGGGTGCCCTCCAGGGAGTAGGCCTGGACCACGGTCATGGCGCCCAGGGCCTCGGACGCCACCGACGCCAGCTCGCCCTCCTGGCGGCGCTGGGTGCGCGAGACGCTGGTGATGCGCCGGGTGAGGCGGGTGCCGCAGACGGCGAAGAGGGGGAAGGCGGCGCTGGCCACCAGGGCGAGCTGCCAGTCGACCAGGGCCATGACGACGGCCATGCCGATCAGGGTGACGAGGTTGCCCACGAGGGGCAGGGCTGCGGTCACCGTCACCTCCTGGAGGCGGCCGATGTCGCCGGTCATGCGGGTGAGGAGGTCGCCGGTACGGGCCCGGTGGTGGAAGGCCAGCGAGAGCCGCTGCAGGTGGGCGTAGACCTCGGCCCGCACCTCGGTGAGGACCCGGTTGCCGGCCAGGGCGAAGGCCACGGTGGTCAGGTACGACGCCAACGCCCGCAACCCGGTGAAGACCACCACGGCCACCGCGGCCACCGCCAGGACGGTGGTCGGGTCGGCGACCGTGGCCGGGGGGGGCCGGCCGCCCGCCGCGCCCACCGGCGTCACGATGGCGTCGATGATGAACTTGAGGGGCCACGGCTCGGCCAGCCGCAACAGGACTTCGAAGGCCAGGGCGACCGAGCCCCCGGCGAGGACGGCGCGCTGGCGACGTAGGTGGGGGCGGAAGCGCCCGTAGGTGCGCCGCAGCCCGGGCAGGGCCTGGCGCAGGGTGGCAGCGGAGGCGGAGGCGGCGTTGGCCATCAGGCCACCGCCTCGGCGGGGTAGGGCGACCCGGCCAGGGCGAGGATCTCCCCCACGACGTGGTCCCAGCTGTGGCGGGTCACCACCAGCTCCCGCCCGGCCCGGGCCAGGGCTCGGCCGAGGCGGGGGTGGCGACGCACGGAGGACAGCGCGGCAGCCAGAGCCACCGGCTGGCCGGGGGCGACGAGCAGGCCCGTGTGCCCGTGGTCGAGCACCTCGGTGACCTGGCCCTGGCGGCTCGCCACCACGGGCAGGCCGGCGGCCAGGTACTCGTAGAGCTTGAGGGGCGAGAAGTAGAACCCGGGCAGCTCGGGATAGGGGGCGGTAGCCACGTCCATGCGGTGCAGGTACCCGGGCACGTCGTCGGGATCCACCCCGCCGGCCAGGGTGGTGTTGGCCGCCAGCCCGAGCCCCTCGACCTGCTCGGCCAGCAGGGCCGCGCCGGGACCGTCGCCGACCACCAACAGGCGATAGGACGGGTCGGCCTGGACCAGGAGGGCGAGGGCGTCCACCAACACGTCGAGGCCGTGCCAGGGCTTGAGGGTGCCCACGAATCCGACGGTGAAGGTGTCCGACGGCTGGGTGGGAGGCGCCGGCGTGATCCGTTGCGGGTCGACCCCGTTGGCCACCACATGGACGCGGGTGGGGTCGACGGCCCGGGGCCGGGCCCAGGCCGCCACCGGTTCGGACACGGCCACCACCGCGGTGGCGGCGGCAAAGGCGGCGCGCACCGTCTGCTCGGCCTCGTCCCGCCCGATCAGGGCACGGTGGGTGGCCTGCTCGTCGATGAGCGGGGCATTGACCTCCACGAGGCCGGCGACACCGTGGCGGGCGGCCCACTCCAGTCCCGCCCGACTCCACAGGGAGTAGCGCTCGTAGACCAGGTCGAACGGCCCGGCACCCTCGAGTGCGGCCGACAGGCCGTCGTTGGCAGCCCGGCCCCGGGCTTCCCGCTCGGCCGGCGCCCCGGAGCCGATCTCCGGCAACCGGTGCACGACGACGTCGGCCAGGCCGGCCGGAGCCGGACCACCCAACCGGGTGGCGAACAGCTCCACGTGGTGGCCCCGGCGACGCAAGGCCCGCACCACCTCTTGGACGTGGACCGACCCGCCCTTGCGCCCGAAGACGGGCAGGCCGGGGTCGGCGCACACGTAGGCCACCCGCATCACGCCGGCTCCAGGGCCAGGACCGTCGGGGCGGGGGGCTGGGCCGCCCGGTCGGCCCGGCCCGCAGGAGGAGCGAAGTGGCGCCGGAGGCGGGCGCACTGGCGATGGACGTCGAACTCCTCCTCCACCAGGGCCCGGGCCGCCCGGGCCAGGCGGGTGCGCAACCCGGCGTCGTCGAGGAGCCGTCCCATGGCGGCGGCCAGGGCCCGGGGATCGCCTTCGGGCACGAGCAGACCGGTGTGCTCGGGCCGCACGGCCTCGGGGATCCCGGTCACGGGCGTGGCCACGCACGGGGTTCCGAGGGCCATGGCCTCGAGCAGCACGGTGGGCAGGCCGTCGCGGTTGCCGTCGGCGCCCACCACGCAGGGGGCGACGAGGGCGGCGGCGCCGGCCACGGTGTCCCGCACCTGGAGTTGGGGCAGCGGCCCCACCAAGCGCACGATCTCGGCCAGGCCGAGGCGCTCGATCTGAAGGCGCAGCGCCGCTTCCTCCGGGCCGGTGCCCACCAGCTCGCAGCGCAACGTCCGCCCCTCGGCCACCAACAGGGCGCAGGCCGCCACCAGGTCGGCGAAGCCCTTCTTCTCCACCAGCCGGCCCACGCCCACCACCAGCGGGGGCCGGCGATCGGGCGAGGAGTACGGGAAGCGGACCAGGTCCAGACCGTTGTAGACCCGCTCCACCGATGCCGCCGCGGCCGGGAACGAGCGGCGCAGGTGGGCCAGGTTGAAGTCGCTGACGGTGACCGAGGCCGCCGCCCCTTCGAGCTTGCGCCCGAGGTCTTCGGCGTTGACGTCCTCGTGGAAGATGTCCTTGGCGTGGGCGGTGAAGGTGTAGGCCACGCCGGTGAGCAGTGACGCCAGGCGGGCCACGGTCGTGGCCACCGAGGCGAAGTGGGCATGGAGGTGGCCGATGCCGTGGTGGCGCACCAGGAGGGCGAGCTCCACCCCCTGGGCGGCGTCGTCGACGTCGGCGGCCAGCAGGTCGTCCAGGTGGTGGGCCAGGCCGGGGAGCTGGCCGGAGGCGCTCTGCAGCAGGCTCCACAGGTCCGAGGCCCGTCGCCCGTGGTGGGTGAGGTAGGTCACCGGGGCCCGCACGTCGGCCAGGGCCTCGTGGAAGCGCCCGTCGCCCGGCGGGCGAAGCGAGAAGATCTCCAGATCGGTGCCGGCCGCCTCGTGGGCCAGGATCTCGTTGAGGATGAACGTCTCGGAGAACCGCGGGTACATCTTGAGGACGTAGCCGACCCGGTTCGCAACGGGTGACGACTCAGACGGCGACATCGACGACCTCCCGCCGCCAGGAGCGACGTCCCGACGCCATGGTGGGCGCGCCGAGGAGCGAGTCGGCCAGGGCCGGGATCCGGGCCAGCCCGTGGAGGTCGATACCGGACGCCACGTCACTTCGCCGGTCGCCGCCGGCGCCCAGCCAGTTCCCGAGATGCCGGGGGGTGAGGTGGTCGGGGTGCATCATCTCGACCAGTCCCCGTGCCGCCAGGCGCTCGGCTCGCACCAGTTGCTCGGTCCGGGGACGGGTGCGGGGCACGATCAGGGCGCGCGAACCCTGGGCCAGGATCTCGCAGATGGTGTTGTAGCCGCCCATCGCCACCACCGAGGTGGCCCCGGCGGTGAGGCGCTCGGCGTCGTCGACGGAACCGAGGACCGACATGTCGGCCCGATCGCCCGCCAGGCGGTCCAGCGCGTGGCGATCCTCCGCCGCCATGTAGGGACCGGCCACCACCACGCCCACGTGGCCCCGGGGCAGGCGGGCCTGGACGAAGCTGTGGGCCAGGCCCAGGCCGTCCTGGCCCCCGCCCACCAGGCACAGGTCGTAGGGCGGCAAGACTTCGGGGTGGGCAACGGCGGCGACCGCAGGTCGGCCGTGGCCCAGGTAGCCGGTGTAGGTGGTCCGACCGGCCACGACCGGTGCCATGGCGTACTCGGCGACCGGGTCGAAGACGTGCGGGTCGCCGTAGACCCACACGGCGTCGTAGTAGTGGGCCACCGCTTCGTTGGCCCGGTCCTGACGCCACTGCCGGCGGGCGGGCCCGGCGGCGTCGAGGATGTCGCGCAGGCCGAGCACGCAGCGGGCCCGTCCCATCGTGCGCAGAGCAGCCAACGCCGGCTCGAGCTCCCCGGCCGCGCCCCGGGGGACCTTGTCCACGATCAGCAGGTCGGGGTCGAAGGTGGTGAGGGCGGCCAGCAGGATCCGGGACCGCAACTCGATCAGGGCGGCGAGAGGTGCGGCCAGGGTACGGGCCCGGTAGGTCCCGTCGAGGTCCTTGCCCAGGGCCGGGAGGATGAGGAAGTCGCCCCCAGGCGGGGCCAGCAGGGTGGCGGTGGCGGGCGCCCCGGTGACCAGCAGGATCTCGGGGACCGGCTCGGTGGGTCCGGTGGCGGCCAGGGCGCCGGCAATGGCCAGGTTCCGCCGGATGTGGCCGAGGCCCTGGGCATCGTGGGAATACAGGGCGATGCGCCGGCGCCGGTGATGGAGATGGAGGCCCACGTCAGTCTCCTCGGGAGGGGGGGAAGGGGGGGGGAAGGTGAACACCAAGTGTCGGCCCGGTGTCTGAGAGGTGGATGAGGGCGTCATGAGACTCTTCTCATGAAGTGGGTCTCGGGGAAGTGGGGTCGATCACCAGCCCGTGGTGGTGAGGTCCTTCGACAGCGGCGAGGGGAACCGGGGCCGCACCCGCACCCCGGCGAACCACTCGGTCAGGCAGGCCGCCTCCTCCCCGATGGCGGCCCGCCCATCGGAGCCGACGTCCTCCAGCACCTGCAGGGTGACCTCGCCGGTTGCGGTCTGGCGCCAGCCGCCCACGATCCGTCCGTCCCACCACACGCTGGCCCCGGCGTTGCCGCTCGTATCGAAGAGCAGCGGCTTGTAGGGGCCGAGGTACCAACTCCGCTCGAACCAGCCCATCGTCGTGGGGTCCAGGGCGGGCAGGAGGGCGGCCCAGGGTTCGACCGGGCCGGACCCCTCCAGGTCGTCGGCGAGCACGTACCCCGTCTTTCCGCCGAGATCGACCTCGACCGCGCCGACGTCGCCCAGCGCCCGGCGCACCGCCGCGACGGTCGACCCCAGCCACCACTTGAGGTCGACCGCCGTACCGGGGCCGAACACCCGCAGCCACTGCTCGACCAGCCGTGCCACTCCCTCGGCGGGCGAGCACGGTGGGATCTCCTCCCCCAGCCACGCCGCCGTGGAGGCCCACCGGGGCCGGGAGGAGGACCAACCGCCGTCGTTCGACGCCCGCACGATGTGTCCGGCGGCCGACAAGGTGGTCAGGACCCGGGGACCCACCGGCACCGGCCCACCCCAGGCCTTGCCCTCCCCATAGGTGATCGACCCGGCGAGCAGCGGGATCTGGCTGCGCAGTTCCGAAGACGTGGCCTCCCGCCCGTCGGCCAGCACCTCACGCACCTGCTCCGAGGCCTCGGTCAGCCACCGCTCCCCGTCTCGATGCAGCCCCGCGGCCTCGACGTCGCGCACGAGCCGGCGGCGTTCGGCGCCGTAGACCCGATCACTGGCCCCGGCCTGGGCGAAGGGCAGGGTTGCCCGGGGGAAGACGAAGAGGGTGCGACGCATGGCCAGGTGCTTGACCAGCGACCGCTCGACGTAGAGCGCGTGCTCCAGGTCGGGGACCACCATCCCGTCGACCCGGGCCCGGGCCGCCAGGAAGATCGTCGCCGGGTCGGTGCCGTGCAGGCACACCATGCTCCTCGCCCCCTCCACCACGTCTCCCGCACGATGGCCCGGTGTCAGTCGGTGACGGCGGGCCAGTCGGGCCCGGCGTTCCGCGACGTCGAACGTCCTCATGGCCCGATGCTGCCACCCGGCGGCTCCGCCGTCCCCGGGTCCTCAGAGGCCGCGCCGATAGGCGCCGCCGTGGCCCGAGCGGCCCGCCGGCGAAGCCGGCAAGAGCGGGAAACACAGCCTCACTCTTGGCGGCGAAGCCGCCGAGCCTGAGAAGCGCTTGCCTATCCGCTGAACGAGTCAGTGGCTGGTCGAGCGCTTGTACTGGCGCACGGCCAAGGGGACGAAGACGGCCACGATGACGCCGGACCAGATGAGGGTGTAGAGAACCGGGTGCTGCAGCGACCAGACGTCGGGGGTGGCGGCCGCCATCGGGTTGATGTTGCCGAAGAGCTCCCGACACGCCTGGACCACCGACGACACCGGGTTCCACTGGGCGATGGCCCGCAACACCGAGGGCAGGTTCTCGCTGGGCACAAAGGTGTTGGCGATGAAGGTGAACGGGAAGATGACCATGAACGAGGCGTTGTTCACGACCTCGGGGCTGCGCACCAACAGGCCCACATAGGCCATCACCCATGAGAAGGCGTAGGCGAAGACCAACAACAGCAGCAACCCGCCGAGGGCCTCCCACGGCGAGGTACGCACCCGCCAGCCCACCAGCAACCCGGTGGCGGCCATGACGCCGATCGAGAGCAGGTTGGTGACGATGTCGCTGGCCGTGCGCCCGAAGAGGACCGCCGAACGCGACATCGGCAGGGAGCGAAAACGATCGATGACGCCTTTCTGCATGTCCTCGGCCAGGCCGGCTCCGGTGAAGGTGGCGCCGAAGATCACCGTCTGGGCGAAGATGCCGGCGATGAGGAACTCCCGGTAGTTCCCTCCGGGGACGTCGATGGAGCTGCCGAACACGTAGGCGAAGAGCAGCACGAACATGATGGGCGACATCAGGGTCCACACCAAGATGTCGGGGACCCTCTTGATCTTGATGAGGTTGCGCTTGGCCACCACGGCGCCGTCGGCGAAGGTGCGAAGCACCGGGTTCATCGGACTGCCTCCTTTTCTTCATCACGGATGGTGGGGGCGTCACCGTCGAGGTGGGGCGCCGTTGGGATGCCGGCCCCCGGGCCGCCGGCCTGGCCTTCGTCGACCTGGCCTTCGTCGGCCTGGCCTTCGGCGGCGTGGCCGGTCAACTGCAGGAAGACGTCGTCGAGGGTCGGGCGCCGCAGCCCGACGTCGAGCACGACGACCCCGGCGGTGTCGAGCAGGCGGAGCACACCCATGAGCACGCCGGCCCCACCGTGCACCGGTGCGGTCAGACGCCGGGCGTGCTCGTCGACCTGCACGTCGCCGGAGGCCAGCTCGGCCAGGGCGGTCCGGGCCACGGCGAGGTCGGAGCCCGAGCCGACGACCAGCTCCACCCGTTCCCCGCCCACCTGAGCCTTGAGCTCGTCGGCCGCGCCCTCGGCGATGATGCGGCCGTGGTCGATCACCACGATGGTGTCGGCCAGCCGATCGGCCTCCTCCAGGTACTGGGTGGTCAACAACAGGGTGGTCCCGCCGGCCACCAGATCGCGGATCACCCCCCACAGGTCGATCCGGCTGCGGGGGTCGAGGCCGGTGGTCGGCTCGTCGAGGAAGAGCACGGACGGCTCGGCCACCAAGGCGGCCGCCAGGTCGAGGCGCCGGCGCATGCCCCCCGAGTACGTCTTCACCGGGCGATGTCCGGCGTCGGCCAGGTCGAACAGCTCCAGCAGCTCCCGGGACCGGGCCTTCGAGCGCCGGCGCCCGAGCCCGTAGAGGCGCGCCACCATGTCCAGGTTCTCGAAGCCGGTGAGGTGCTCGTCGACCGCCGCGTACTGACCGGACAGGCCGATGCGGGTGCGCACGACCTGCGGATCGGTGCGTACGTCGAGGCCGGCCACCTCGGCGCTGCCGGCGTCGGGCACGAGCAGGGTGGTGAAGATGCGCACGGCGGTGGTCTTGCCGGCACCGTTGGGCCCGAGCAGACCCAGCACTCGGCCCTCGGGGACCCGGAGGTCGAGCCCGTCGAGCGCGGTCACCGACCCGTAGCGCTTGACCAGGCCCCTCGCCCGGATCATGTCAGCCAAGATTGCTCCTCTCTCTGCAGTGGTTCGGGGATACAGACGCCGACCCTGCGCTCGACTCATCGCGCCGCATGTCCGGCCTCGTCTGATGGAGACGGTAGGCACCGTTGCGGTCAGGTTCTGACCTCGATAGCGACGAAGATGGAGTCCATGGACGAGCCCACGGCCAGGGTGCTGCGGCTGCTCTCGCTGTTGCAGACCCAGCGGTTCTGGCCGGGATCCGAGCTGGCCGACCGCCTCGACGTGAGCGCCCGGACGCTGCGGCGCGACGTCGAGCGGCTCCGCCGCCTCGGCTACCCGGTCGATGCTGCGCCCGGCGTGGCCGGGGGATACAGGTTGGAGGCCGGGGCCGACATGCCCCCACTGCTCCTCGACGACGAGGAGGCCGTCGCCATCGCCGTCGGGCTGCGGGCGGCGGCGGGCGCATCGGTCGGCGGCATCGAGGAGACCTCGCTGCGGGCCATGGCCAAGCTGGAGCAGGTGCTTCCCGAGCACCTACGACGACGGGTCAACGCCGTGCACACCAACGTGGTGGCCCTGCGCTGGGGCGCCGGCGCTCAGCCGACCGTCGACGCCGAAGCGCTGGCCGTGTTGGCCCAGGCCTGTCGCGACCCCGAGCAGGTCCGCTTCGACTGCCGCCGCCGGGACGGCGACGAGACCCGGCGCCTGGTCGAGCCGCTCCAGCTCGTGTCGGCCGGCCGTCGCTGGTACCTGGTGGCCTGGGACTGCCGCCGGGCCGACTGGCGGACCTTCCGGCTCGACCGCCTCGAGGCACCCGCCCTCGCCGGTGCCCGCTTCGGGCCCCGCCGGCTCCCGGCCGCGGACGCCGCCGAGTTCGTGGCCCGCTCGATCCGCAGCATGCCGATGGCCCACCAAGCCACCGTCGTGGTCCACGCTGGGATCGACCAGGTGGGCGCGGTCCTGGGCTGGACCGATGCCCGGATCGAGGTCGTCGACCAGGCCAGGTCCCGGGTGCGCGTCCGGGCCGAGACTCTCGACTGGTTGGTCTCGACCGTGGCCATGCTCGCGGTCAGCTTCGACCTCGACCTCGAGGGCCCAGGTTCACCCGAGTTGACCACCCGTCTCGATGAGGTGTCCCGCCGCCTCCAGCGTGCGACCGCTACGAGCGGAGCGGCCCCGTCGAAGGCCGCAGTTCTCACTGAGTCGCCCTCGGCGTGGGTTCGCCTGGCACAACTCGACCAGTGTCCCGGAGGGACCTCCACCAGGGCCCGCTGGCCAGCCCTCCGGGTGATGATCTCGCAGGGAAGCTGAGCCGAGCGGTGGTGGGCGCAACACCATCCAGCAGGTCGACGAGCACGTCGATCGACCGCCACACCGCCGCGTCGGGCGCTTTCACGCCGTGGCTGCGTCCTCCGGCCCGGCCGCCCGGTGGTGGACGAAGACCTGGTGGGCCACCAGGCTGGACAGGGTCCGGTCGTGACCGGCCACCCGCAACACGAGGGGACCGTCGAAGGGGTGCTTCTCCTTGACCTCGACCGTGACGCCGGGGCGCAGGCCGAGAGTGTCGAGGAAGGCCACCACCTCGGCGTCGGTCGATCCGGGCACGGCCACGGTGGCCACGTCGCCGGGCTCCAGGGCGTAGAGCGACGGCATGGCCGGGATGTCGGCCGCCTCGAGGGCCGGGATGGGGAAGCCGTGAGGACAGGTGGCGGGGCGGTCGAGGGCAAGGAAGATGCGGTCCTCGACCTCCTGAGGCAGGTCGTGCTCGAAGCTGCCGGCCAGGCGATCGGCCTCGTTCCAGGCGTAGCCCAGCATGTCGGCCAGGAAGCGCTCGACGATCCGGTGACGACGGATGGTGGCCACGGCAGCCTGCCGTCCGGCCACGGTGAGCTCGACCCCGTGGTAGGGACGATGGTCGACCAGGCCCCGCTCGGCCAGGCGCTTGACGGTGAAGGTCACGGTGCCCGGAGCGACCCCGAGCGCCTCGGCCAGGGCACCGGTCTGGGCGTCGAGACGGTCTCGGGTCAGCCGGTAGATGGCCTTGAGCGTCTCCCGCTCGGACCTGGTGACGGCCGCGCCCATGATCTCGACGCCACCAAGATACCCCACCGCTGAGCCTGCCCGTCCGCAGCCCCGGCCCCCGTGGGGTCCCGATCCTGCCCGCTGGACCGGTCGGGACCCCGGTCCCCTTCTGCGGTCGTGGTCGACGAGTGCGGCCGAGGTGCCTCGGCGCCGGTCTCGTTCTACGTCCATCGACCCCTCCACACCCGAACACCTCGGCGATGACACGACCGGCCCCCTCCCGACGCCACGGGGCGCGTGCCGGCGTGGTGGCGTCCATGGCGGCCCTGGCCACCGGTGAGGTGGCCGCCGTGGTGCTGGGCACGGGGACGTCCCTGGTCTTGGCCGTGGGCCAAGAGGTGATCGAGCGGGTACCCCCGGCCGTGGAGGATGCCGCCATCGACCTCTTCGGCACGGCCGACAAGCTCGTCCTGGTCATGGCAATCGTCGCCGTAGCCCTGGCGCTGGGCGCGGCCCTGGGGATGGCCGCGGCCCGCCGGTTCTGGATCGCCGCCGTCGGATTCACCTTGTTCGCCGCCCTCGGTGTGGCCGCGGTCGCCTCTCGGCCCACCGGTGATCCGGCCCTCTCCGCCGTTGCCGTGGGCGCGGGCGTGGGCGTGGGCCTGCTCGTCCTCCGTCGCCGCCTGGCTCCGGCCGCCGTCCCGCTCGGGGCGTCGTCCCGGGATCGTGGTGAAACCGCCGGCGTGGTCCACCCGGCCGGGCCCACCGATGCCGCCGAGGTGGGCCGTCGCCGGTTCCTCCGCCTGGCCGTCACGACCGTGGGGGCGGTGGCCGTCACCGGGTTCGCCGGTCGGGGGGTGGCCCGTTGGCTGGGCCGGGGCACCCAACCTGGCGAAGTCACCCTGGGTCCGGTGTCGGTGCCCCTGGCCCGACCCGCTTCGGCCGCCTCGTTCGAGATCGACGGCCTGTCGCCCCTGTTCACCCCCAACCCAAGGTTCTTCCGGATCGACACCGCCCTCGCCGTCCCCCGCGTCGAGCTGGAGACGTGGCGGCTCCGGGTCACGGGCATGGTCGACCAACCCTTCGAGCTCACCTTCGAAGAGCTGAACGCCATGCCCCAGGTCGAGGCCGACATCACCCTGGCGTGCGTCTCCAACGAGGTCGGGGGCGACCTGGTGGGCAACGCCCGTTGGCAGGGTGTGCCGCTGGCCGACCTGCTCGAGCGGGCCGGGGTACGACCCGGCGCCACCCAGATCGTCGGGCGTTCGGTCGACGGCTGGACGGCCGGCTTCCCCACCGAAACCGCCCTCGACGGCCGCACCCCCCTGGTGGCGCTGGCCATGAACGGTGAGCCCCTCCCTCGGGACCACGGCTTCCCGGCCCGTCTGGTGGTGCCCGGTCTGTTCGGCTACGTCTCGGCCACCAAGTGGCTCTCGGAGATCGAGCTCACCACCTTCGAGGACTTCGACGGCTACTGGGTGCCTCGCGGGTGGTCCAAGCTGGGGCCGGTCGAAACCCAGGCCCGCATCGACGTGCCCGGCTTCGGGTCGCAGCCCCCAGCCGGGCTCGTCCCGGTGGCCGGCGTGGCCTGGGCCCCCACGCTCGGGATCTCACGGGTGGAGGTGGCCGTCGACGAGGGCCCTTGGAAGGAGGCCACCCTGGCCGGGGCGCTCGACGTCGACACCTGGCGCCAGTGGCGCTACGACTGGGACGCTGCCCCCGGGCGTCACGAACTGCGGGTGCGGGCCACCGACGGCGCCGGCGTGACCCAGACCGCCGAGCGGACCCTGCCCCGTCCGGGCGGGGCCACCGGCAACCACACCATCGCCGTCAACGTGGTCGATCGAGGCTGAAGCCCCGAGACCGCTGCCTCAGACGGGTACGTTGCCCGGCGGGGTGTCGGGGGCCTTGGGCCGGGGCTTGGTGGGTGCAATCTTCTTGGCCTGCTCCATCGAGTCTCCGATCTGGCCCAGGCGCTTGCGGCCCAGGGCCTTGCGGACCTCGGGGAACATCTCGCCCTCCTCCTCCTCGACGTGGTGGCGGACGCTCTCGATGAGCACCGTCACCTTGGGCTCGAAGCGCTCGTGCTCAGGATCCATGTCCTTCAGCTCCGACAGCGTCCACTTCACGATGTGATGCTCCTCGAGGCCCTCGAGCACGATGTCCTCGGTGTCGGGGACGTCCTCTCGCACGGCGGGGTAGAAGACCTGCTCCTCGATGGTGGCGTGCACCGAGAGCTCCTCGATCATCTGGTCGACCAGCTTCCTCCGGGCCTTGGGCTCAGTTTCCTTGGTCTTCTCGAACTGCTTGAACAGCTTCTCGACGGTCTTGTGGTCGTTCTTGAGCAGGGTGATGGCGTCCATGACGCCAGTGTTCCCCGTGGGCCCCCTTTTCGACCCACGGGGCGGCCGGCCCGGGCTCGGTTCGGCCGACCGGGAGGTCGGGGCGTGGCGTGCCGGTGGCCGTCTTCGTCGAGCGCATCGGGCCAACTCGGGTAGACCGTCGGGTGTGACCACTCCTCCCGCCCTCGACCGTGTCGCCCAGCTCACCTGGAGATCGCTCGTGGTGGCCGCCGGCGTGGTCGTCGTGGTGCTCGCCCTGGCCCACCTGCGCATCCTGGTCCTGCCGGTGATCATCGCCGTCCTGCTGGCGACGGTATTGGTCCCTCCGGTGGCACGGCTCCACCGGGCCGGGGTGCCCCGGATCGTGGCCACCTGGCTGCTGCTGTTGGGATCGCTCGGGGCACTGGTCGGGCTGGTCACCCTGGTGGCACCCTCGGTGGCCGAGGAGTTCGGTGACCTCGGTCCCACCGTGTCGGAGGGCATCGCCCAGGTCGAGACCTGGCTGGTCGAGGGCCCCCTGGGGCTCTCAAAGGACCAGATCGACCGGTACACCGACCAGATCGCCGAGCAGGCCCGCTCCAGCGCCAGCAGCATCGCGTCGGGAGTGCTGGCCGGAGCGGTCCTCGCCGGCGAGGTGGTGGCCGGCCTGTTGCTGACGTTCGTCCTGGTGTTCTTCTTCGTGAAGGACGGCGACAAGATCTGTGCCTTTGCCCTCGCCCAGGTCCGGCCCGAGCATCAGGATCTGGCCCGGGCGCTCGGCCGGCGGGTCTGGGGTGCCGTCGGTGGCTACGTGCGAGGGACGGCCCTGGTGGCCTTGGTCGACGCCACCATCATCGGTGTCGGTCTGCTCCTCATCGGCGTTCCCCTCGTCCTGCCGTTGGCCCTGTTGGTCTTCTTCGGGGCCTTTTTTCCGCTGATCGGCGCCGTCCTCGCCGGAGTCGTCGCCGTGCTGGTGGCTCTGGTCAGCGGTGGCCCGGGGGACGCCCTGTTGGCCCTCGGGGTGGTGGTGGTGGTCCAACAGGTGGAAGGTGACGTGCTGGCCCCCCTCGTGCTCGGACGCGCCGTGCGCCTCCATCCCATCGTCATCCTCGCCTCCCTCACCGGCGGGGCGGTGATCGGCGGGCTCATCGGTGCCTTCCTGGCGGTGCCCATCGCGGCCGTGGCCGTGGCCGTGGGCAGCGAGCTCAAGGGGCGGGGGATCATCGGCCCCACCTCACCACCGGCCCCGGCCCCACCCGAGGTCGACGTCCGGGTGGTGCCCGACGCCCCCCCCGGGCCCCGGGCCGGCGCAGATGCTCGATCGGTCCCGGCCGAGAAGAAGCCGGGGTGGCGTGGGCTCTTGGGGCGACGGGCCGGCCCCTGAACCTCACCCGGGGTCGAGGGCGGCCACCTCCGCCTCGGTGCGGGCACGGCCTCTGGCCTCGACCCTGCCCTCGCGGTCGACCACCACCAGGAAGGGCGTGGAGTGGACACCGAACGCGGCGAAGGCGACGGCCGTGACGTCGTCGAGGTCCACCACCTCGACCCGCATGTCGGCCTGGTGGCGGCGCGGTTGCAGCGCCGACCGCAGCTCGGCGCAACCGTCGCAGGTGGGTGCCACAAAGGCGACCAGCGTGCGGCGGTGGTCCTGGTAGCGCAGCCCCTCCAGGGCCGGGGCCAGCGAACCGACCGGGGGACCGCTGGCGGGTGGCGGGCCCGGGAGGCGCCGGCCGACGACCGAGACCAGCATTCGGCCGACGACGGCGGCGCCCAGGACGACGACGACGTCGCCTACCCCGGGCCGGACCGGACGGCGGGCGAAGGCAGCCCCGCCGGCGGCCACGGCCAGCACGGCGTTGCGTACGATCTCGGCCCGGCCGATGGGGGCGGGACGAGCGGCGCCGAAGCACCCGCAGCCCAAGGCCTCTCCCCGTCGCATGGCGAGGACCAGGAAGGTGGTGAAGCCGGCCAGCACGGCCAGGGCGACGATGCCGGCCTCGGCCGGCGCCAGGACCAGCCCGACGGCGAGGGCCAACTCGCTGACCGGCACGCCCACGGCCAGCACCTCCGGCGACGCCAGGCCCAGCGCGGCGAAGGCCCGGGCGGTGGAGGCGCGCCGGCGCAACTTGGCCACCCCGGCCCCGGTGAAGACGACGGCCAGCAGGAGGGCTGCGCTGTAGGCGATGCCGGGGCCGCTCACCGGCGGCGGGCGCGCCAGGCCTCCTCGGCCCGGGACACCACCTCGACCAGGGGCAGGCCCAGGTGACGGGCCAGGGCGACGGCGTCTTGGTGTTCCACCTTGGCCCGCCCGTCGGGGCCGCCCATCACCTTGACCCGCAACTTCGTCCCCGCCACCTCGACCTCGTCGACGAGCCTCGGAGCGACCCAGCGGGTCGTGGTCGTGGTCCGCACCCCGAAGGTCCCGGTCTCCCGGACCAGGACCTCGGTGAGGTGGCGGGCGTCGCCGGGATCGGCCAGGACGCTCACCACGTGGGCCGGGCGGCCCTTCTTCATCACGACCGGGGTCACCCAGGCGTCGCGGGCGCCGGCCTCGAGGAGCACGGTCAGGGCGTGGGCCAGGGTCTCCCCCGTCACGTCGTCGACGTTGGTCTCCAGCACGACGACGGTGGGGCCGGCCGCCGGGACCGGGTGCAGCGTGGTGCCGAGCACCACCTGAGTGAGGTTGGGCAGGTCGTCCAGCTCGGCCCTGCCTGCGCCGAAGCCGCTGGCCATCACGGTCATGGCGGGCAGCGGCCCCCACCCCTCGGCCAGGGCCGCCAACAACCCGGCACCGGTGGGGGTGGTGAGCTCCAGGGCCACGTCGAGGCCCCTGGTCGGGGCGCCGGCCAGCAGCGCCACCACGGCCGGCGCCGGGTTGGGCAGCACGCCGTGGCTGCTACGGACCAGGCCCAGGCCGGTGGCCACGGGGCTGGCGGTGACCGTGTCGACGTCGAGCACCTCGAGGGCAGCGGCCACGCCGACGATGTCCACGATGGCGTCGACGCCACCCAGCTCGTGGAAGTGCACCTGCTCGACGGGCCGGCGGTGCAGACGGGCCTCGACGCCGGCGATGGCGGCGAAGGTGGCCGATGCCCGACGCCTGACCCGCTCGGGAAGCACGGCCTGGTCGAGCAGTGACCGGATGTCCCCGTAGGCGCGGGTGACGGTCGACGGCTCGACCACCACGTCGACCTTCGTGCCGGCGATCCCGCCTCGCATCGCCTCCTCGGCGTTCAGCGTCCAGCCGGGGAGCGCCAAGCGGCCGAGGATGGCCCGGACCTCGTCGAGGTCGGCCCCGGCGTCGACCAGGGCGCCGAGCGCCATGTCACCGGCGATCCCGGCGAAGCAGTGGAACCAGGCCAGGTTCTGGGTTGGCTTGGTCATGGGCGCGGCGCCGCGCGTGGGTTCCCGACGTCGAGGATGCGGGCCACGGCACACGCCGCCCCGAAGCCGTTGTCGATGCCGACCACGGTGACGCCGGCGGCGCAGCTGGCCAGCATGGACAACAAGGCGGTGACCCCTTCGAGGGCGGCGCCGTAGCCCACGCTGGTGGGCACGGCCACCAGCGGGGCGGCGGTGATGCCCCCCACCACACTGGCCAGGGCGCCGTCCATGCCGGCGACGACGACCACCGCGCCGGCCTCGGTCACCACCTCCAAGTCGGCCAGCAGGCGGTGGATGCCGGCCACCCCCACGTCGGTGAGGCGGCGGGGCACCACGCCGTAGGCCCCGAGGGTGGCGACGCACTCGTCGGCCACCGGCAGGTCGGCGGTTCCGGCGGTGACGACGGCCACCTTCTCGCCTCGGGGCGGCGCCGGACGCCACACCACGGTGGTGCCGAGCACGGCCCCTCCGGCGGACATGGCCAGCGCCGCATCGATCTGGTGAGGCTCGGCTCGGGTCAAGATGACGGGCCCGCTGGCGCTGGCCAGGAGCTGGTCGACGATCACCGCGCATTGCCGGGCCGTCTTCCCCGGCGCGTACACCGCCTCGGCCACGCCTTGGCGCAGGGCGCGATGTTGGTCGAGGCGGGCGAAGCCGAGGTCGGCGAAGGGCAGGCGCCGCAGCTGGGCCACGGCGTCGTCAGCCGTGACCCGGCCCGATTCCAGGTCGTCGAGCAGTCGGCGTAGCGCGACCTCGTCCACGGGCGTCATCCTGCCCGACGGCGGGCGCTACGCCCTACCCTCACGTGGTGCACCCGCCCCGACGCATCGGATTCCTCGGCCCCCCCGGCACCTTCACCGAGCAGGCACTGCTGAGCGAGCGCGATCTGGCCGGGGACGAGTTGCAGTCCTTGGCCTCGATCTCCGAGGTGCTGGGCAGCACCGCCGACGGCCGGGTCGACCTGGGGTTCGTGCCCATCGAGAACTCCATCGAGGGCACGGTCAACCTCACGCTGGACACACTCGCCTTGGAGTCCGAGTTGTTCATCCAGCGCGAGGTGGTGGCCAGGGTTCAACTCAACTTGTTGGGGCCGTCGGGGACGGAGCTGGGCGACGTCACCACGGTGGTGTCGATGCCCCACGCCACCGCCCAGGTACGGGGCTTCCTGGCCCGCCAGCTTCCCGGCGTGGCCACCCGGGCGGCCAACTCCACGGCCGAGGCCGCCCGTCTCGTGGGAGAGGGCGGTGAGGCCGGCCTGGCCGCGGTGGGCACCGCGCTGGCCGCCGAGCTCTACGGCCTCGAAGTGTTGGCCGCCGACATCGAGGACCACCCCGAGAACCAGACCCGCTTCGTGGCGGTGGCCACCGCGGCGGCAGGCATCCCCGCGCCGAGCGGCCACGACAAGACCACCGTGGTCTGCTTCCAACACGCCGACCGTCCGGGGAGCCTGCTGGCCATCCTCCAGGAGTTCGCCGCCCGAGCCGTCAACCTCACCAAGCTGGAGTCCAGGCCCACCAAGCGCGGACTGGGCGACTACTGCTTCATCATCGACTTCGAGGGCCACCTGGGCGACGAGTTGGTGGCCGACTGCCTGCGCGACCTGAAGGCCAAGCTGGCCGATGTGAAGTTTCTCGGCTCCTACCCGGCCGCCGGTCACCACGGAGAGGCCCGCCGGCGGAACGCCGACGCGTCGTGGCGACAGGCCGACGAATGGCTGGAGGGGCTCCGCCGCGCCATCGCCCCTCGCGGGGGACGTCCTTCGGCGTGAGCCACCCGTGGCCGGGTGCCGCTCGATGGCGACACCCGGCCACGCTCTCGGCTCAGCCGCAGGAGGGCCAGGGAGACGATCCCCGCTGCTGTCGGAGGGCCTGGGCCCGCCGGTCCTGCTCGGCGGCCGACGCCGCCGCCGGATCGCCACTGCCACCCACCGAGGCCCATGTCTGACGGTCGAACTGGTAGGCGCCCCGGTACTTCCCGTTGGCCGACACCGCGCTGTAGTCGCCGCCGGACTCGCACTGGCGGATGGCACCGAGTCCGCTGCCGGTGCGGGCACCAGCCGACTGAGCTCGCACCCGCGCTCGGCTGCGGCCCTGGCGCTCGGTCGCACGCTGGCTGTGGCTGTGGCTGTGGCTGGAGGCAGCGGGGCCGCAGCCGGCGTGGTCGGCGCCGGGCTCGCCGTCGGGGTCGGTTGCGGACACTCGCCCGTGCGCCCTCGGGAAGAGCGAGCTCCCAACCGGGAAGGATGACATCGGGATCGCCGAGCAATTCGGCGTTGAGCTCGAGCAGCTCCGTCACACGATTGGCGTCGCCGAGCTCACCTCGGCGATCGACGTCAGGGACTCGCCCGACGTCACCGTATGCGTGGGAGCGGCGGCGGGGGCACGACGGCCAAGGCCGTCGCCAACAGGAATGCACTCATGAACTTCTCTCCTCTTGGGGGTTGGATGTCGGCCGGGCGCGTCGGGTACGGGGGGGTCTGTGTGAGGCCAGCCCGGCCGGTCGGGTGGCGGCGGCCCCAATCGGGCCTGCCGCTCCTGGCGGCGACCAGTGTGGCAGCTCTGACGGAGAACTCCACCTTTCGGCAGCGCCGGCACCGGATAGCGTCAGCGCTGGAGGGATGGCAGAGCGGCCGAATGCGGAGGTCTTGAAAAACCTCTGGGCGTGCCCCGCAGGTTCGAATCCCGCTCCCCTCCGCCCCCTCTGACCAGCACTTTCGCTCCGAGTGGCAGTTCGAGGAGTTGCTCCAGGGCCTCGGTCGCCCACTGCAGCTCCTTGGATCGATCGGGCGGCGTTTCCCTAGCCAGTTCTGCGTTCAGATTGGCCAGGCGGGAGCCAGCGTGGCCAGCGACTCTGAACGGGCGAAGGCCCTCCCGTAGGGCCTCCAGGGCGGCCACCTCGGCGGCGCTGCGACCCATGGCCGCCAGCACCACCTCGGTCTCGCTGCGGTTCGGGCCTGCTGGCCGATGCTCGACATCTGTGTCGTCGCGCACACTAGGGCCACGTTGGCCAGCTCGGCCCCGGGTCATGCCCACGTAGAGGCCCTCGGTGGTGGTGGCCTCGTCGACCAGCAGGATGGACTGGTCGGACCTGCATCGCCTGCTGGGCGACCTCGGGTTCGAGCGTGTCCGAGTGAGCGGCAGCCATCAGATCTTCTCGCACCCCTCCATCTCGGAACTGATCAACCTCCAGGAGGTCAAGGCCAAGCCAAGCCCTACCAGCTGCGCCAGTTGCTCCGACTCATCGAACGGTACGATCTCCGGCTGGAGCAGGCCCGAACCACCTGTAGACCGGGCCACCTCACCCAGAGGGGCAGGGAGGATCGACGAAGGCTGGAGGCGGCCGAGGCCCGCTACGACGAGCTCGTCGACCATGCACGACGCCGTCAGGCGTGGCTCGACGCCCACGCCGACACCTTCGCCTATCGGGACGACCTGGCCGCAGCGGTGGCCAACCGCCGCAACGAGCTCAGGGTAGCTGCCGCCATCACCCAACCCGACCACGTCGTCAACCTGATCGGGGTGGTACCCATCGGCGATCCGGAGGCCACCAGGACCTGGATCAAGCGGGCCAGCTGGATCGAGTCCTACCGGGACGAGTGGGGCGTGGAGCCCGAGCAGTTGCGGAGCGCCCACTCGATCGGTGCCAGGGCCAGGAGTGGGACCGGTCGGTGCACCCGGCCGAGGTCCTCGCCCGGCCGCCCCTCCCGACGATGGGCCGCAGCCTCGACCACGGCATGGAACAGGGAATCGACTTGGGTTGGTGATCGGCGGATCGGGCAACCAGAAGCTCCCCAGGGGAGCTTCTCCTCCATGATCCACTGGCGATGCCCGGGGCCCTCAAGGGTCCGCTTCGCCGGCCTCCGGCCGCCCTTGACCGCCCCTCGCGAAAGTCGGTCGATTCGCGAGTAGGACACATCGGCTGGCACCGCCGAGGCTGGGTTCCTCCCCGAAGACACACCAGCGAGCGAGTGCGAGTAGGGACACCTCGGCTGGCACCGCCGAAACAAATGCCACCGTCCCATGCGAACACGCTGACAAGTGCCAGCGAGGGTGCCAAGGAACTCCGCTCTGCTACATATCGCCTAATACACGGGTGATCCATCTTCCATCCGCGTGCATCTCGCCCGACGCTGAGAGCATGCGGCGATGAGCCGCTTGTCGTGTCTTGTCCGCTCGGTCTCGCCATCCGGAGAGTGCCGGTACTCGTTGCAGCATCCTCTCCTCGATCGGTACCTGGAGTTCATCGCGGGGCGGTCCCGTCCGGCGACGTTGCGGGCGGTGGCCTTCGACCTGAAGGCGTTCTTCGCCGTGGTCGACAAGGAGCCGGTCGAGGTGGTGGCGGCTGACGTGTTCGAGTCCTTGGCGCACCAGCGGGGCGATCGCAGGGTGGTCCGCCTCTCGGACCGCGAGTCGGGGCTGTCGCCGCGCACGATCGCCCGTCGGCTGTCATCGGTGTCGGGCTTCTACGCGTACCTGGTCGCCCGGGGTGACACGCCGGTGACCGCCAACCCGGTTCCACGAGGCCTGTCCACCCGCCGCCAGGGCGGAACGAGCCGGTCGCGGACGGTGCCGCTTGTGCGGGTGCCGCGCACGCTGCCCAAGATCCTGGCGCCGGGTGAGGTCGACCGGCTCCTCGGCGCGCTTCGCACCCATCGCGATCGAGCAATGGTCCTGGCCATGCTGTTGGGCGGACTGCGCCGCTGCGAGGTGCTCGGTCTGCGCCTCGAGCACCTGTTGGTCGGCGATCGGCGGGTGTTCGTCGCCGAGGGCAAGGGCGGGCACCAGCGGGTCGTGCCGATCAGCGACCGGTTCTTCACCGCGGCGGGCGACTACCTCCATGAAGAGCGGCCGAAGACGGCGGCGACCGACCGTGTTCGTGGTGCTCAAGGGACCGCGGCGGGGCTCGCCCCTGTCGGCCGAGGGCGTCGACGAGATCATGGCCGGTGCCCGACGCCGGGCCGGTCTCGACGTGCGACCTGCCACGAAATGCGCCACACCTGCCTGACGAGGCTGCGAGAAGCAGGCATGGCGCTCGAAGCGGTGCAGGCCCAAGCCGGTCACCGCTCGATCGAGTCGACCCGCATCTACCTCCACCTGACGAACGACTGGCTGGCGGGTGAGTACCGCCGAGCGGCATCGCTCATCGACGCCGACCAGGCAACGGTGTCATTGATGGCACCTCCATCGGGACGCTCGGCCTAGGTAGACCCGTACTCGCTCCGAGTACTTCCTGAAGCTGAAACGCCTGCACATCGGCAAGCGTGCACCAACCGGCGCTCGGTAGGTTCTGGACCGCTAAACGGACCGTCAGCGGGTGATGACGATAGGCATGTCGGGGGTGCCACCCCCGACAGCACGGGCTTCGACGGGCACCGGGCGGCCGGCGGCGTCGAGCCGGGCGACGGGCAGGATGGAAATGCGGTCGGCGTCGGCTTCAACGAGCAGCAGGTGCGGCTCAGCCGCCCAGCTCCGGAGGCCGGCGGCATCAACCCCCTCGGGGTCGCCCGGCCGTAGCTTCCCTGCGGCGCCGGACACGAGGTAGTGGATGCCATCGTTGACCGCGTGCTGGAAGTTGTGCTCGTGCCCGGAGAGCACCACCCGTACACCGCCGTCCTGGTATCGCGGTACGAGTGAGCGGATCTGGGCCTCGTCGTTGTGGTGCTTCGGACCCGCACAGTACGGCGGGTGGTGGCCAAAGGGGATCAACCAGCGGCCACGGTCGGCGCGGCTGGGGTCGAAGGCCTGGTTGAGGAACGGCTGGTGCTCCGGGTCGTCGAAGTAGCGCTCGGCCTCGAAGGCGGTGGCTTCGGAGGTGTCGATGCAGAGCAGCTCGACCAGGCGCCCGAACGACACCCGGTAGAACAGCCCGGGCGAATCTTTGCTCTCGATCTCCACGCTGGCCCGGTCCTCCTCGACCGAGTCGTCGAAGCGCAGGTCGGTGAAGTGGTTGTCGGCGAGCTGGCCCCGGTCATCACTGTGCTCGGTCTCTGACGCGTCGTGGTTGCCGACAGAGGGGTACACCGGAACCCGGCTTATCACGAACCGGTAGGGCTCGTAGAAGCTGAAGTACCAGTCGTCATCCTCACGACCGCTGCCGCCGGCGCTGTTGTCCTCACCGTGATAGATGTTGTCCCCCAAGGTCACGACGAAGTCGATGCCCGGGTCCTCCACCAGGTGCTCGAGGACCGACGCGATGTGGCGCTGGTGGCGGCCGGCGTCGTCCCCGGTCTGGATTCCGATGCCGTAGTCACCGAACGCCGCGAAGCGCGCCGTGGTGGCGGCGCCTGGTTCGGGGAACGTGCGGAACCGGCAGTCGTAGGTTCGACCAGCCGGGTGGAGCTCGCCCCGGTCGCCGCCGATCGGCTGCCAGCGCCTGCAGCTGTCGGGCACCCAGGGACTGCCATCGACGGTGATCTCGTAGCGGTACTCGGTGGCGGAGTCGAGGCCCGTGACCCAGACGTGGTTGGTCTCGCTCGTTCGTGCCTCGCCGGCGAGGCGATTTCCATCTCCGTCGAAGACCCTGAACGCGTCGCCATAGGGCTCGGAGCGGACGCCGATGCTCTCGGTGCGCCCCCGGTCGACCTCGTGGAGCTCCTCGTCGTCGACGGTCCGCCAGCCCCGCCCGTCGGGAAAGGGCGGAACCAAAACCACCCCCAGGCGATGAGCACCTGGTCGTCGTCCAGACCGGCAAGGTGCACGAAGGGCTCGAAGTGCAGGCCGTCGTCCATGGCCCCATCCTGGCAGGCACAGACGGGCCTCGCATCGGGGCGCCCGGGCGGTGGCGCGACCTGGGCCCCGAGTCCACTGCGGCCGACAGGGCCCCACGGTCGGGAGAGGTGCGCAGGAGCCCGTCGACGCCAGGAGGGACCAGAGTGCAAGGATGCAGCAGTGGTGGAGGCCATCATCTTCGACCTCGATGACACCCTGATCGTCGAGGAGGACACTGCCCGGGCCACCGATCGCCGGAGCTCTCTCGTTTGTGGGCGCACCCCCGACGTTGAGCGAGCGTTGGAGGCCGTTCGCAGGGGCTGGCGGGCATCGGTGCATCATCCGCGGTGCCGTGAGCTCGGAATCGCCTCCTGGGAGGGCCTGTGGGCGAGCTTCGAGCACTGCCACTCATCGATAAGTGGACTTTGCGACTGGGTGCCCAAGTACCGGCTTCTGGCGTGGGACGCTGCCCTTCGCTCCCTTGGTGCGGACCCCGACCTCGCCGCCACGGCCGCCGAGCGCTACGTAGAAATGCAACGCAAGGGCCATCCTCTGATCCAGAGCGCTGCTGTCGTCGTGCGCTCGATGGCGCAGTCGTGCGCTGCGTGCTCACGAACGGACCACCGGACATCCAACAGCTCAAGCTGCGCCAAACGGGTCTGACCGATAAGTTCGACGTTGTCGCGATCTCCGGGCTGTTGGGTACGGGCAAGCCAGACCTGGCGGCCTTCGCTTACGTTCTCGACCTCATCGGCGTGTCGCCTGAGTGAGCAGTGATGGTGGGGGACCACGGTCGAGAGGATCGCTCGCGCGCAGGAGGCGCGTCGCGCGGATCCACGCACGACCATGCGCTACGACCGGGCCCGTCAGTCCCTCGACCGCCACGCCACCTACGTCGTCGCCACTTTCGTCGCCGGCTAGCCGCGGCGAGTGCACGATCCCGCTGACCGACACATGGGAACGGAGCCCCTCCAGGCTGGCGGGGCTCCGTAATCCCAGATCTGGCGGTCGCCGGTGAGCTCGAAGTCTTGGCGGTGGGCCCTGGAGAACCGGCAATATGCGCGCTGTGGAGCAAGCTCTGAACGACTGGCAGCGCGGGATGCTGGAGGCGCTCACCAACGTGGACGCACCCGGGGCAGAGCGGGTTCGCGAGTCGCTACCGCACCTGGTCGTCACCGGGGTGTGTGGCTGCGGCTGCCCCTCGTTCAATGTGCGTGACAGCCGTTTCCCGGAGGTGGTCCCGTACGAACTGGAGCACTTCTCCAACGGTGTCACTCCGGACTGGGAAGGCGGGTTCGTCCTCTGGCTCGGTCCGGATCGACGGCCGATCGCACTCGACGCAGTGATCCACGATGGGGGCGAGACCCCTCCGGACCCGGCCACGGTGACAGCGTCTGCAGCTGTCTGAAGGCGGACCGACGTGCCTCTCGGGACCCCGTGGGCCACGAGGCGCTAACTGCGTCGGCCACCGGCCGAGCCGCTCCGGACTGCCTGATCGGCGTCACACCGGGCCTCGCGACCATCTTGATGAAGCCGCACGTTCTGTTGCACGGGTCGGGGCCCGTAGAGGGGAACGATCGCCCATCGGCGGTCCCTCGATCGAACGGCACGGTCAGATACTCCCTGCCGAATCGGCGCGGACCGCCAGCCGCGTCACCGTCGCTGGGTCAGCGCGCCGACCAGTCTTCTGGAGGCGGCAGAGCCCGATTGCCGCGCCACCGCGCTCCGGATCGTTACTGCGCCCGGCACGGCACATTGGGACGAGCCAATCATTCCATGTGCGAAAATCAACTACATGGCGAACTCTGATCCGAGCAACATTCACGGTCTGCTGGCTGGTGTAACCGAGCACTGGTCTCCGAGGACGATCGCGGTCGTCAACGACTACGACGTGCGAGTGGCAAAGGTTCAGGGCGAGTTCACTCGGCACAGCCATCCAGAGACTGACGAGTTCTTCCTTGTCCTGTCGGGAAGTCTGACCATCAGGATGGACGAGGGCGACGTCGTCCTCCGTGCGGGGGATGCATATGTCGTCCCGCGTGGCCGGCTGCACCAGCCGTTCGCCGACATCGAGACGACGCTCTTGCTGTTCGAGCCAAGCAGCACCGTCAACACCGGCGACACCCCGAGCGACTTGACCGCGGACAGGCGAGTCCTTTGAGAGGCTCACCCGCCCCGAACGCCGCCTGAGTGGTGCGCACGTCGTTGTCGGTCGAGGAAGTTGCTGCGCAAGGCAAATGCGCCGAACGCCGCGCCACCGTCGGCAATCATTCCCGGGATCGCACCAGATCGACGGCTCCCCGCCTCGAGCTGACGCCCCCGAACGTCGCCACCATCGCAGTAGCGGACGTGGCCGTCGCCGACTTCGGCCGTCGGCCTGCCCCGGCAGCGCTAAGCGAAGTCCGGCCGACGCCCTTTGCTACTCGCCGGTCGTGCCATCGAGGAGCTCACGAGTGGCATCCGCGTGACCGGCGTGGCGCGCCGTTTCGTTGATGAGGTGGATGAGTACCCAGCGGAGATCGATGCCATGTCCCTCGCTGCTCGGGGTGTCGAGCGACAATCGCCGGACGGCAGCGTCAGTTGTTTCTGCTCGATCGCGATACGCGGCGAGGGCTGCCGTGACAGTCAGTTCCGGTCCGGGTGTGAACTCCTCTTCGTGTCGTTCGACAGCACCGCCGAGTATGGCCCCGCCGATCCACCTCCACTCGACGTTGGTGAGGTGGTTGACGATCCCGAGGAGTGAGATGAGGGCGCCTTCGGGTGTCCAGGCTGCTTGTTCGTCGGTGAGCCCGTCCAACTTTCGAATGACCGCGCGGCGTAGGTAGCCCAACCAGTCGAGGAAGAGGTCGCGCTCGTCTGCGTGCCCTCTTGGGAAGTCGCCCCACTCGTCGCCCACGCACGGACGCTAACCGCCGCGAAGGATCGTCATTGCGGTGCAGTTTCAGGAGCCGAGGGGCGGCACCCCATGATTCCCGAGGTGATTGACCGCTCGACCGTGGAGGTCCGTCCCTTGGCGCCAGAAGCCTGCCAACGACAGATCGCCCACCCACCGTCCGCATGCGACAGATCGACGGTTCCAGTACGACCGTTGCGCAGCCGGGCCGCACCGAAGGGGCGAACAGAACGCGCGGTCCACTCCCGGCGAGGCCGCCCCGAGGTGCCGCTCGGCGCCGGGTCAGCCATCGAGCGCAAGCGAGGACGGCGACGACGCC
>JAUJNB010000026.1 GCA_030446545.1 Acidimicrobiales bacterium
CTCAGCGGCGTCCTGTTCGCCTACGGCACCTTCACCATCGTCACCTTCGCCTGAGATGGGCGACATCGGGTCGAGGTGAGCGGGGTGGGACCATCCGCCTCGACCGTCATCTGCTGGTCGTGCGGGCACCCGGAGCGGGAGGCGGGCGACGGCTGTCCCCGGTGTGGGGCGAGGCGTCGACACGGGCCTGACGCTCCACCGGTCGCCCTCCGGTGCCCGGCGTGTGGCAGCCATGCGGTGACGGCAACCCAGCGCAGGTGCCCGTCGTGCGGCCTGGCCTTCCCGGCTCCCTCGCCCCGCGTTGCGACCGTCGTCCCGCCCCGGTCGGGTCGGGGGCGTTGGGCCGCGGGCCTGACGGCCGCCGCCCTCGCCGTTCTCGCCGCCGTGTTCTTCCTCCTGAGCGGTGGGCCGCCGGACCTGGAGGCCCGTTGGCGACTGCAGGCCGGCGGGGTGGTGGTGGGTGCCGCCGAGGTGGACGGGGGCACCGTCTTCGTGGCCACCCGCGACGGTGCGCTGGTGGCGGTGGAGGCCGAGACCGGTGGGCCCCGGTGGCGCTTCGAGACCGGGGAGCGACAGCTGGGCTCTCCGGTGGCCGGAGGCGGTCTCGTCCACGTGACCACGGAGGTCTCCGATCCGGCCACCGGCTCCTCCGTCGCCCACCTGTTCTCGGTCGACGCCCGGACGGGGGACGAGCAGTGGCGCGCCGACCTCGGGGCGCCGCTCACTGGCCCGGTGGCGGTGGCGGCCGGCCTGGTGCTGGCGCCTGTCGGCGATGTCGTCGCCCTGGACGCCCGGACCGGTGAGGAGCGCTGGCGAACGTCGGTGGGCTCGGGGACAGAGGTGCTGGCGGCCGACACCGACATGGTGGTGGCCAGGACCGCGACCGGGCTGGTGGCCCTCGATCCGGTGACCGGCGCCGAGCGCTGGTCGGTGGCGGGCACCGGGTCGACCCCGGTGACGCCGGTGATGTCGGCCGGGACGCTGGTCGTGGGCGACGGCGACGGGGCGGTGGTGGGGCGGGATCCCGACGACGGCGCCGAGCGCTGGCGGATCCCCGGTGTCGCCCTGGTTCAGTCCCCGGTCGCCGCCGGACCCGTGGTCGTCCTGGCCACCACCGACGGCGTGGTCACCCTCGACGGCGCCAGTGGGGAGCGGCGCTGGCAGGTTGGCCTCGAGGGAGCGGGCGACGACGGGGGGGTCCGGGTGGCCACCGACGGGGCCGAGGTGGCCGCCACCGCCGCCGGTCGCCTGACCTTGTTCGACGCCGTCACCGGTGAGGTGCTCGGCCAGGCCGATCTGGCCGGGGAGGCCCGGGCCACGCCGGCGGTCGCCGCCGGTCGGGTCTACGTGGCCGAGGGCCGGACCGTCGATGCCTTCGACCGACCTGTCGGCTGAGTCACCGGCGGCTCCGCCGGTAGAGCAGCACGAGGAGCACGGCGAGCACAAGAGTCATCACCGTGTACTCGACGGCCGGTGGGGCGCCGAGGGCCCGGGTGACGGCCAGGGGCAGCACGTAGAGCAGCGCGCCCACCCAGCGACGAAGCCACCTCGGCGGTGAGGGATTCTCCAAGTCCGTGGCCAGACGCTGTCGGGCGGCTTCGGAGTACCGGAGCTGCACGAGGCGGACCACGCCGCACAACAGTCCCAACCCCAGTCCGACGGCCAGCATCAACAGACTGGGAACGATCCGTCCCCGGGTCGTGACGAGGAGCTGGACCGCACCGAGAGACCCGGCGAAGAGCCCGAAGCCGCCGAACCAGACGAAGAACTGCTTGGCGCTCATGGGAGTGCTCACCGTCGGTCGGCGTACACGAAGTACGCACCTCCCGCGATCATGGAGAACGGCGTTACCACCACCGCAGCGGCGAGGTAGAAGCCGGCTGCTCCGTTGGCGTCACCGGATGTGGTAGTGGCGACGAAGAGGGTCAGCGCAGCCGCCAGCGGCCCGAAGGCGATGGCCAGAGCGATCCCCAGCCGCTTCAGCAGCTCGAGCCGCATCGAACGGTCCATGAAGGATGAGTCAGCTGGCGGTGCGGGTGGCGGTCCGGCGGTGCAGCAGGACGTAGCCGGCGACGATGGCCAGGCCGGCCAGGGCCCGCAGCAGGCTGCCGTACTCCTCGGGGTAGACCACGTCGTCGAGGTAGTGGTCGACGAAGCCCCCGGCGTACCCCTCGGTCCCGGCCAGGCGACGGAAACCCTTCTCCATGGCGGTCAGCGGGCAGGCGAGGCCGATGGTCAAGGTGGCCAGCCCCCACGCCAAGGAGGGCACGTGGAGC
This sequence comes from Acidimicrobiales bacterium, assembly GCA_030446545.1. GTDB lineage: Bacteria > Actinomycetota > Acidimicrobiia > Acidimicrobiales > CADCSY01 > JADDRA01. Next base: position 2,277 of record JAUJNB010000026.1, read on the forward strand.
CAGACGAGGCGGGGCCAGCGCCAGGCCAGGAGGGCTCCGACGGCCACGAAGAGGATGAAGGCGAAGTGCAGCACCATGACCGCGTCGGCGGCGACCCGGTAGATCACGGGTGCTCCGAGGTGACGGGTGCCGCGACTCGATCGGCCACGCTGCGGCGGGTGGCGGCATGGAGGGTGTCGGGGGTGAGCACGCCGAGGAAGCGCTCGCCGTCGACCACGGCCACCCAACCGGCGTCGTACAGCAACATCTCGGACAAGGCGTCCTTCAGGCTGGCCCCGATGCCCACCGTCGCCTCCACCGGGCGGGCCCGGTCACCCGCCTTCCCCTCGCCACCGGCCCGGGAGCGGCTCAGCCAGCCCCGCAGGCGGCCCTCGGGGTCGACGACCATGGCGTACTCGACGCCGTCGAGCTCCATGCTGCGCCGGGCGTCGGCGAGGGAGGCTCCGGCCAGCACGAGCGGGGGTTGCTCCAGATCCCCGGGGTCGATGGGGGTGACCTCGAGGCGCTTGAGGCCCCGGTCAGCGCCTACGAAGTCGGCCACGAACTCGCTGGCCGGCTGGGCCAGCAGCTCGGCCGGGGTGTCGTGTTGGGCCAGGACACCGCCCTGGGCCAGCACCGCGATGCGATCCCCCAGCTTGACCGCTTCTTCGATGTCGTGGGTCACGAACACCACCGTCTTGCGCAGCTCGCCCTGGAGGCGCAGGAACTCGTTCTGCAGCCGCTCCCGGGTGATGGGGTCGATGGCGCCGAAGGGCTCGTCCATCAACAGCACCGGCGGGTCGACGCCGAGGGCCCGGGCCACGCCCACCCGCTGGCGCTGGCCGCCGGACAGCTGGTGGGGGTAGCGGTCCCGGTAGGTGGCGGGGTCGAGGCCCACCAGCTCGAGGAGCTCGTCGACCCGGGCCGCCACCCGGGCCTTCTCCCACCCGAGGAGGCGGCACACCGTGCCCACGTTGTCGGCGATGCTCTGGTGGGGGAAGAGCCCGATCGACTGGATGACGTAGCCGATGCGCCGGCGCAGGGCCACGGGGTCACCGAAGGTCACGTCGCTGCCCTCCAGCAGGATGCGCCCGCTGGTGGGCTCCACCAGCCGGTTGATCATCTTCATCGTGGTGGTCTTGCCGCACCCCGACGGGCCCACCAGCACGCACAGCTCCCCCCCGGCCACGTCGAGGCTGAGGTCGTCGACCGCCACCTGGCCACCGGGGAAGCGCTTGGTGAGGTGCTCGAGGCGTATCACGGGTGCCCCCGACGCTACCGGCGCTCACCGGCTACAACGGGGCCATGGCCAGCCAGCAACCATGGGTCGACTGGGAGTGGGTGGGGGGCCACCGTCCCCTCATCGTCGACCTGGCCCGCGAGCACCTGGAGCTGACCGTGCTGGCCGTGGCCATCGGGGTGGCCGTGTCGTTTCCCCTGGCCCTGGCCGCCCGGCGCTGGCCCCGCCTGTACCCGCCGGTGCTGACGGCCGCCGGCGTGGTCTACGCCATCCCCTCCCTGGCCCTGTTCTCGATGTTGTTGCCCTGGACGGGGCTGTCGCGCACCACCGCCCTCATCGGCCTGGTCGGCTACACGCTGCTCATCCTGGTGCGCAACATGGTGGCCGGACTCGACGGCGTGCCCGACGACGTGCGGGAGGCGGCCTCCGGCCTGGGCTACGGCAGCGCCCGGCGGCTGGTGGCGGTGGATCTCCCGCTGGCCCTGCCCGCCATCCTGGCCGGGGTGCGCATCGCCACCGTGACCACCATCGGGCTGGTGACCGTGGCCGCCCTGATTGGCCACGGCGGTCTGGGCCAGCTCATCCTGGACGGGCTCAACCGCGACTTCCGCACGCCTCTCGTGGTGGGCTCGGTCCTATCGGTGATGCTGGCCGCGGTCGCCGATGTGGCCCTGCTGGTGGCCCAGCGTCGGCTCACCCCCTGGGCTCGGCCCGAGGGGCAGGCCTGACGTGGGCTTCCTGGTCGAGGTGGCGGCCTGGTTCAACGACCGGGCCAACTGGCGGGGCCGTTCGGGGCTGGCCAGCCTCATCGGTGAGCACCTCTGGGTCTGCGCGCTGGCCCTGGCCGTGGCCCTGGCCGTGGCCCTGCCGTTGGGCCTGGTGCTCGGCCATCTGGGGCGGGGGGGCGTGGTGGCCGTCAACGTCTCCAACGTCGGCCGGGCCCTGCCCTCCTTCGCCGTGCTCGTGCTCGCCCTCCAGCTCTCGTCGATCGGCACCACGCCGGCCCTGGTGGCCCTGGTGGCCCTGGCCATTCCGCCCATCGTCACCAACTGCTACGTCGGCGTCCGGGAGGTCGACGCCGACCTGGTCGAATCGGCGCAGGCCATGGGCATGACCGGGCGCCAGGTCTTTCGTGCCGTGGAGCTGCCCCTGGCCCTGCCCCTGGTGATGGCCGGGGTGCGCACCGCCGCCGTCCAGGTGGTGGGCACCGCCACCTTGGCTGCGCTCGTCGGCTACGGGGGCCTCGGGGCCCTGGTGGTGCTGGGCCTGCGCACCGGCGACAACGTGGAGGTCTTCGCCGGCGCCCTGGCCGTGGCCTTGTTGGCCCTGGCCACCGAACTGGTGCTCGGCCGGGTCCAGCGGGCGCTCACCCCGGCACCTCTGCGGCGGGCGGCCCGGGGTGTCGAGGAGGTCGAGTTGACCGGGCCTCGCCCGGCCTGAGCGGTCAGGCCGGGGCGAAGTCGTCCCGGTGGGCCTCGGCCACCTGGCGGTAACCTCGGGCCGGACGTCCCGTGACCTGCTCCACGGTGTTGGTGACAGTGGCAGCGTGGCCGTCGCGGATCGTCCGGTACAACGCCACCAAGTCGTCGGCGATCCACCGGGGCAGGCCGGCGCCCATGAGGTTGTCCCGGAACTGCTCAGCGGGCACGTCGAGGTAGGTGACCGGGTGCCCGAGGACCTCACCGAGCACACCCGCCGCTTCGGGCTGGGTGAGGGCGGCCGGACCGGTCAGCTCGAGGACGGCGCCGGCGTGGTCCGGCGTGGTCAACACCGAGGCCGCCACCGAGGCCACGTCGCCGGCGTCGACGTAGGCACAGGCGCCGTCACCGGTCATGCCGTACCAGGAGCCGTCCCCGCCCACCGTGGCCACCGGCAGGAGGTGGGTCTGCATGAACCCCGACGGGCGCAGGACGGTCCACGCCGATCCCGAGGCCATCAGGTGCTCGTCGATCTCGGCGTGGCCCCGGGCGAAGGAGATGGGCGCCGAGCGACTGGCGCCCATGACCGAGAGCGCCACGACGTGGCCGACCCCGGCCCGCCTGGCGGCGTCGATGGCCCCCTGCTCCCGGGCCAGCTGGTGGGGGTGCGCCGGAGAGAGCAGGAAGGCCCGGTCGCAGCCCTCCATGGCCCCGGAGAGGGCGTCGGGTTGGTCGAGGTCACCGTCGACGGCCTCGACGCCCAGAGCCTCGAGACGGTCCCGGCTGGCGGGCGAGTGGGCCAGGGCCCGCACCGCCACCCCCCGGTCGGCGAGCTGGGGCAGCAGGGCGCTTCCGATGGTCCCGGTCGGTCCGGTCACGAAGATCACGGCCCCATCATGGCGCTTCCCGGCCTTGGGCCGCCCCACCGTCGTGGCCCCGCCATCGTGACCGTCCTGGCCGCAGGTCGGCCCATCTGGTCAGATGGAGCCCATGACGATCTCGTCCGCCCGCCTCCGCCCGCTCCTCGGCCTGGTGTTGGCCGGTGCCCTGGCCCTGGCCGGCTGTGCCGACTCCGACCCCTCGACGGTCGACGGCGGCGCCGGTGACGGGGCCGGTGATGACGGAGGAGGCGAAGGCCAGGCCCCGGTGTTCGGCTTCCAGCCCCTCGAACCGGGTGCGGTCACCGTCACCGCCCTCGAGCAGGGCGACATCGACCTGGCGGTGCTGTTCTCGACCGTGGGGGCCATCGCCGCCAACGACTGGGTGGTCCTCGAGGACGACAAGGGCCTCCAGGGCTCGGAGAACATCACCCCCCTGGTGCGCACCGAGGTGGTCGACGACACCGTCGCCGGCGTCCTCGACATGGTGTCGTCCACCTTGACCACCGAGGGGATCACCCAGCTCAACCAGCGGGTCGACGGCGACAAGGAGGACCCGGCCGCCGTGGCCCGGGACTTCCTCCAGGCCGAAGGGCTCCTCGACGTGGCCGAGCCCGAGGGCTCGGGACCGCTGAGGGTCGGTTCGGCCAACTTCACCGAGAGCCAGATCGTGGCCGAGATGTACGGCGAGGCCCTGCGGGCCCACGGCTACGACGTGACCGTGGAGGCCAACCTCGGGTCACGGGAGCAGGTCACCTACCCGTCGCTCACCAACGGCGACCTCGACATCGTCCCCGAGTACCTGCAGAGCCTGCTCGCCTTCCTCGACCCCGCCGCCGAGTCGGTCTCGCCCGAGCAGGGCGTCACCCGGATCGAGGCGCTGTTGCCCCAGGGCCTGGCGCTCCTGGAGCCGTCCGAGGCCCAGGACCAGAACGCCCTGGTGGTCACGGCCGAGACGGCCGAGCAGTACGGTCTGGCGTCGGTGTCGGACCTGCTCGAGGTGGAGGAGCCGCTGGTGCTGGGCGGTCCTCCCGAGTGCCCCGAGCGGCCCCTGTGCCTCCCCGGCTACGAGAGCGTCTACGGGCTGCGCTTCGACGCCTGATCGTCGGCGGCCGCTCGCTCCCCGATCTTGCGTCTCACACCGGCAGCAGGTGCCGGTTGCAGACGCAAGAACGGGACGGGTGGGCTCAGAGGAGGAACTTGTCGGGCGTGAGGGGCAGGCTGCGGACCCGGGTGCCGGTGGCGTGGTGGGCGGCGTTGGCCACGGCGGCGGCCGTCCCTACGATGCCGATCTCACCGATGCCCTTGACCCCGAGGGGGTTGACGTGGGGATCGTGCTCGTCGAGCCAGTGGGCTTCGATGGTGCCCACGTCGGCGTTGGTGGCGATGTGGTACCCGGCGAGGTCGTGGTTGACGATGTGGCCGAAGCGGGGGTCGAGCACGCTCTGCTCGTGCAGGGCCATGGACAGGCCCATGGTCATCCCCCCGAGGAACTGCGAGCGGGCCGTGCGGGGGTTGACGACCCGACCGACGGCGAACACGCCGAGCAGCCGGGGCACCCGGACCTCGCCGGTGTCCTGGCGGACCCGGACCTCGGCGAACTGGGCGCCAAAGGCGTGCATGGCGAAGCGTTCGGTGTCGGGGTTCGGGGGCATCGACGCGTCGACCTCGTCGCCGTCCTCGGGATGGTCGCCGAACTTGTCCCGGAAGGTGCGGGCGGCCTCGACGATGGTCGAACCCCAGCTGTTGGTGCCCGAGGATCCACCCGCCACCGACGCCGGGGGCAGGGCGCTGTCGCCGATCTGGAGGGCGATCCGCTCGACGGGGACGTCGAGGGCGTCGGCCGCGATCTGGGTCAGCGAGGTCCAGGTGCCGGTCCCGATGTCGGCCGCACCGATGGCCACCCGGTAGCGCCCGTCGGCGCCGAAGCCGACCGTGGCCGAGGAGCCCGCCATGCGGTGCACCGGATAGGTGGAGGCGCTGACGCCCACGCCCACCCACCAGCCCCCCTCCAGCCGGGAGCGGGGTGCCCGGTCCCATCGCTGCCAGCCGAAGCGGCGGGCCCCCTCCCGTAGGCAGCCCACCAGGTTCCGGCTGGAGAAGGGCTTGCCTGACTGAGGGTCGCTCTCGGGCTCGTTGCGGATGCGCAGCTCGACGGGGTCGAGACCACAGGCGACGGCCAGCTCGTCCAGGGCCACCTCGGGCCCGAACATCCCGGGGCACTCGCCCGGGGCCCGCATCCACGACGGCACGGCCACGTCGAGGGCGGCCAGGCGGTGGGTGGTGCGGCGGTGGGGAGCGGCGTACATGGTCCGGGTCGCCACCGCGGTCTGCTCGGCGAACTCCTTGATCCGCGAGGTCTGCTGGACCACGTCGAGGCTGACGGCCGAGAGCCGGCCGTCGGCATCGGCGCCGAGTCGGACGTGTTGGAGGGTGGGGGTGCGGTAGCCGACCAGGCAGAACATCTGCTGGCGGGTGAGCGCCAGCTTCACCGGCCGACCGGGGACGAGCCGGGCGGCCAGGGCGGCCAGGACCACCGGCGCGTGGGGGAGGCCCTTGGAGCCGAAGCCGCCCCCGACGTGGGGGGCGATCACCCGGACCAGCCCGGCCTCGAGGCCGAACAGGGCGGCCACCTTGGTGGCCACAGCGTGGGTACCCTGGGTCGACTCGTAGAGGGTGAGCCCCTCGTCTTCCCAGACGGCGACGGTGCTGTGGGGCTCCAGAGGGTTGGCGTGGTAGGTGGCGGTGGCGTAGGTCTGATCCAGCGTCACCGCGGCCGAGGCCAGGGCCGCCTCCACGTCTCCGACGTCGGTGTCGGTGGCGAAACCTCCGCTGACCTCTGCCGGCGCGTACAGGCGGGACCGGTCGCCCGGGAAGTCGGCGTCGTGGGGGAGCTCGTCGTAGTCGACCAGCACCGCGCTGGCCGCCTCCCGGGCCTCCTCGGACGTCTCGGCCAGCACGGCGCCGATCAACTGGCCCCGGAAGGCGACGGCGTCGGACTGCAGGACGGCCAGTTCGGCGTCGTCGGCCCACGCCAGCCGCGGGGCGTTGTCGGAGGTGAGGACGGCCACCACGCCGGGCATGGCCTCGACGGCGCCGGTGTGCACCGCGGTCACCCGGCCGCGGGCGACCGTGGCCTGCAACGGGTACAGGTGCACCACGTCGTCCAACTGGTGCTCGAAGGCGTAGGTGGCGGTGCCGGTGACCTTGGCCGGGCCGTCGACTCGTGGCAGATCGCGCCCCACGGCCGGGGACGCCACCCCGCCGTGGCCCTTTCCCGCTCGACCCGGGGTCACCGTCCCGCCCCGGCGCTGCTGGTCAGGTGGCCCAACACCGACACCAGCACGTTGCGGGCCAGCGGCACCTTGAAGGCGTTGTCGGGCAGCGGTCGGGCGCGGGTCAGCTCGGCCACGGCCGCGGCGCGGAAGGCGTCGGTGGTCGCCGGCCCTCCCCGGAGCATGTCCTCGGCGATGGTGGCCCGCCAAGGCTTGTGGGCCACCCCTCCGAGGGCGATGTGCACGTGGCCGACGATGCCGTCGTGCACGTCGAGCACCGCCGCCACCGAGACCAGGGCGAAGGCGTAGGAAGCCCGGTCACGCACCTTGGCGTAGTGCGAGCGAGCGGTGACGGGCAGATCCGGCAGGTCCACGCTCGTGATCAGATCGCCGTGCTCGAGGCTGGTGTCCCGCTGCGGCTCGTCGCCGGGGAGCCGGTGCAACTCGACGACCGGGATGCGGCGCGGTCCGCGGGCGCCCTGCACCTGCACGACGGCGTCGAGGGCGGCCATGGCCACCGCCATGTCGGAGGGATGGGTGGCCACGCAGTGCTGCGACGCACCGAGGACGGCGTGGTGGCGGGTCCAGCCGTCGACGGCCGAGCAGCCCGAGCCCGGCTCGCGCTTGTTGCACGGGGTGGTGACGTCCTGGAAGTACACGCACCGTGTCCGCTGCAGGAGGTTCCCGGCGGTGGTGGCCAGGTTGCGCAGCTGCCCGGAGGCGCCGGCGAGCAGCGCCTGGGAGAGCACCGGGTAGCGGTGGCGGATGACCGGGTCGGCGGCCAGGTCGCTGTTGGGCATGGCCGCACCGATGCGCACGCCCCCCTCGGGGAGGGTCTCGACGGCCCGGCCGGTGAGGCGGGCCACGTCGACCACCACGTCGGGCCGGGCCACGCCCAGCTTCATGAGATCGACCAGGTTGGTGCCCCCACCGAGGAAGGTGGCCGTCGGGTCGTCGGCCAGCAGGGCCACGGCCGCGAGCGGGTCGTCCGGCCGCTCGTAGCGAAAGGGCCTCACTTCCGGGCGTGCTCGGCGGTCGCGTACTCGGCGATGGCGGGGACGATGTTGGCGTAGGCCCCGCACCGGCACAGGTTGCCGCTCATGCGCTCGCGGATCTCGTCGTCGTCGAGCACGACGCCGTCGCTGGCCGCGTCGTCGCTGGCCGCGCCGTCACGGGCGGGCGCGCCGTCGCCCCTGGCCGCTCGACGCCGACCGCACTGGGCCAGCCCGCTCGGGCCTCGCCCAGCATCCCCAGGGCCGAGCAGATCTGGCCGGGGGTGCAGTAGCCGCACTGGAAGGCGTCGTGGTCGAGGAACGCCTGCTGGAGGGTGCAGGCCCCGGGCGGGGGTCAGCCCTTCGATGGTGACCACGTCGGCGCCCTGGTGGGCCACGGCCAGGGCCAGGCAGCTGTTCACCCGCCGACCGTCGAGCAGCATCGTGCAGGCCCCGCACTGGCCGTGGTCGCACCCCTTCTTGGCCCCGGTCAGCCCCAGGCGCTCGCGCAGGGCGTCGAGCAGGGTGGTGCGGGTGTCGACCACCAGGCGACGGTCGACCCCGTTGACCTGCAGGGTGATCTCGACGTCCACCGCTCGGTCGCTCAGCGCTCGGGCCAGGTGAGGCTGAAGCAGCGCTGGTCCCGGGAGCCGGGCGACCAGCGCCCCCAGAGGCCGAGGAAGCACTCACGGGTGGACTCGGTCCAGGCGATGGCCCGGGGGTCGGCCACCCGGCGCACCACCTGGCGGATGCCACCCTCGTGGACCACGTAGCCGGCCCAGGTCCCCGGGTAGTCCTGGGGGAGCCCACCTCGGCGACGGTGAGCGGGCCCCAGCGGTGGCGACGGTGGCGGTGGCTGTGGCCGGCGATGACCAGGGTGGCCGGGTTGGCCGCAGCCACCTCGTCCAGGAAGGGCATGGCCTCGTTGCCGGGGATGCCCCGGGGCGGATGGGTCATGGCCCGGTGGCGCTGGGGGTGGTGGTGCAGGGCCACCACGGCCGGACCGTCGACTTCACCGACCAGCGAGGCCACCTCGCCCAGCCGCAGACCCGTGCCCCGGTTCTTCCCGGCGATGGTGGTGTCGGTCAGCACCAGGCGGAACCCGGGAAGGTCTCGGGCGTGGGCTGCACCCGAGCTCAGGGTGATGCCGGCGGCGGCCAAGATCTGCTTCCCGTCGACCGCGCCGCGCCAGACGTCGTGGTTGCCGAGGATGGCCTCGACCGGCAACCCGGGGTCCGACAGCAACTTGGCCGCGGTCTCCCACTCCTCGACGCTGCCGTGGTCGGTGATGTCGCCCTTGGCCACGATGAGCTGCGCCCCCCACGCCGTCAACTCGGCCACGGCCGCCTGCAGGCAGCGCTCCGGTGGCGGGGCCCCGTCGGCGCCGTCGTCGGGATGCACGACCATGGGGAAGCGCCCGAAGCGGGGATCGCCCAGGTGGATGTCGTTGACGGTGGCGAAGCGGAACAACTCGCGCCCGGGAGGCGGGGCCAGGGTCCGCACGGGACCCAGCCAGCGGGTCGGTCCCTCGCCCGGCTCGACCTCCAGGTCGAGGTCGCCACCAGGGGTCAGGCCGGTGAGCAGGGCTGCGCCGGGGCCACCGTCTTCGCCCACCACCGCGGTGGCCTCGCCGACCCGGACCCGCAGGGGCCCGTCGGCCAGCGGCCCCCAGGTGAGCTGGGCGGTGGTGTCCTCGACGGCGAAGACCGAAAGCGGGGTGGCGCTGTCGGTGCCCATCAGCCCGGCCAGTCGGCCAACCAGCCCGCCACCGGACCGGCCTCCCGCGCCCGCAGGGCGACGTTGACCCGCAGCCGCTCTCGATGCTGGTCGACGGTCTTGCCCGCCTGAGGGACGGGATGCTCGGCAAGGAAGACCTCGACCCGCTCGGCCAGGGCGGGGGTCGACAGGGCGGTGGTGCCCGCCAACATGCCGGGGATGGCGTTGTCGGGGAAGCGGGCCCCGATGGCGACCCAGTTGGCTTCCACAAAGGTCCAGGCCTCGGCTCCGGCCTCGCGGTTGGCCAGGAGCCGCCCCAGCACGTAGGGGGCACTCTGGGAGCGGATGTCGTCGGTGAGGGTCATGGCCAAGGTGCGCCGGGCCTGGTCGTGGCCGGGGAAACGGGCCAGGGCGTAGAGGTAGCGCTCGGCCTCTTGGGGCGACGCCGAGGTCCGGTAGCGCTCCAGGACGGCGTGGTAGTCGTCGGCCGAGCCGGAGGAGGCGACCACGGCCAACACCGCGGCGGCCACGTCGGGGTCGACCGTGGTGGCCCCGGCCAGGTAGCTGTGGTGGACCTCCCGGGCCCGGGCGATCACGTCGGCGTCGTCGGCCAGGGTGCCGGCCAGGGTGACGACCAGGCCACGGGTCTGGCGGGTGCGCTCGTCGTCACCCGGGCCCGGCTGCCAGCCGAGGCGGTCCAGGGCCGGCCTCACCAGGGCGCCCGTCCACGGGGCGAAGTGGCAGCGGGAAGCGTCGTCGAGGAGGTGGTGGTCGATGGCCCGCAGGGCACCGGCCAGGGTGGCCCACACGGTGTGGTCGACCTCGGTGGCGAAGCCACCGGCCAGGTCCAAAAAGGCGCCGGCGGAGGTATCCCCGGCGAGCACCGCAGCCCAGGTGTCGTCGACCAGCAAGGCCCGCTCCACCGGCGCCAGTAGGCCGAGGGACCGGCGTAGGGAGGCGAGGAGCGGCGGGGCGTAGCGCACCCGGTAGAAGCCGTGGCCGCCGGCGTTGACCACCACCGGCGAGGCCTCGGCGCCCCCGTCGAGGTCCACGTCGGTCGCGTCCTTCTCCAGCAGCACCCGCTGGGAGCGGCTACCGGCGGCGGCCACCAGGGCGGGTACGGGCCAGACCGCCGCTTCGCTCGGGCCGGCGCCGGCGAAGACGAAGCGGCGCTGGTCCAGCGCCAGGCGTCCGTCGTCACTGCGGTCCACCCCCACGAGGGGGTAGCCGCCCTGGAAGATCCAGGCGTCCATGATGCGCCGGACGGGCTCGCCGGTGGCCTCCTCGATGGCGTCCCAGAGGTCGGTGGTCTCGGCGTTGGCGTAGGCGTGGGCGGCCAGGTAGCGGCGGATCCCGGCCCGGAAGCCCTCGGGGCCCAGGTACTGCTCGAGCATGCGCAGCACCGACGCCCCCTTCTGGTAGGTGAGCACGTCGAACATGCCCTCGGCCTCCTCGGGGGAGTGCACGGGGTACTCCACCGGGCGGGTGCTGGCCAGCGAGTCGACGGCGTAGGCCGCAGCCCGTTCGGTGGCGAAGGAGTCCCAGCGGCGCCACTCGGGGCGGAAGGCGTGGACTGCTGCCACCTCCATGAACGTGGCGAAGGCCTCGTTCAGCCACAGTCCGTTCCACCACTTCATGGTGACCAGGTCACCGAACCACATGTGGGCCAGCTCGTGGGCCACCACGTCGGCCACCCGCTGCAGCTCGGCCTGGGCCACCGCCTGGGGGTCGACGAGCAGCACCTGCTCGCGGAAGATGACGGCGCCCAGGTTCTCCATGGCTCCGAAGGCGAAGTCGGGCATGGCGATGAGGTCGCACTTGTCGCCCGGATAGGCGATGGCGTAGTAGTCGGCGAAGTACCGCAGGCAGAAGGCCCCCACCTCCAGGGCGAAGGGGGCCAGGTGGGCCTTCCCGGGGACGTGGACCACCCGCAGCGCCACGCCGTCGACGTCGATGGCCTCGGTGGCCTCCAGTGGCCCGACCACCAGGGCCACCAGGTAGGTGCTCATGGGCACGGTGTCGGCGAAGCGCACGGCCATCCGACCGTCGTCGGTGGGCGTCTCGCTGAGCACACCGCCGTTGCTCACCGCCAGCAGGCCCCCGGCCACCACCAGGGTCACGGCGAAGACGGCCTTGCGGTCGGGCTCGTCCCAGCAGGGGAAGACCCGCCGGGCGTCGGTGGCCTCCATCTGGGTGGTGGCGATCAGGCGCTCGTCCCCGCCGGCGTCGGTGTAGACGCTGCGGTAGAAGCCGGCCAGCTTGTCGTTGAGCACGCCCCGGAAGCCCACGTGGACCGTCCAGGCGCCGGGACAGGCGGTGGAGACCAGGGCCAGCGTGAGGCGTTCGGCTTCGTCGTCGAGCCGGGGCTCGGCTTCGATGCGGGTGCCGTCGAGGCCGACCAGCCAAGCCCCGTCGATCTCCAGGTCCAGGGCGTTGCACACCACCTCGTCGACCGCCTGCTCGACGTCGACGGCGATGGCCACCGTGCCGTAGAAGGTGGCGGTGTCGAGGTCGGGTTCCACGCGCAGGTCGTAACGGCGGGGGACGACGTGGCGGGGCAGGCGGAAGTCGTCCTCGGTCACGCGGGGATGCTACTGGTGGAGGGCCTCGACCCGACCCCGCTGCGGCGGCGTGGTCCCCGCCATCGTGTCCGTGCGCCCGAGGTGGGTCAGCAGGTGGGCGCGCAGCGAGCGCCGGTCCAGGTCGACGGCGTCCGGTCGGCGCCAGAGGGTGAGGAAGATCTCCATGGTCAACTGTTCCGCCTGTCGCTGCCCCCACTTGCGCTCGGCCACGAAGTAGATCGACGGACCGTGGCGGCGGTAGGCCTCGGCCAAGGCGTCGCTGCGCCTCCTGGCGATGGCGATGAGGAGCCCGGCGTCACTCGAGGCGCTCATGTCCGGGTCGTCCAGCACCCCTTGGCCCCGACGGCTGGAGTCGGCGGGGGCCGAGACGACGTGGGTCACGATTCGGCGCCTTCGTCCTCGGTGACGGTCTGGCTGTCGGAGTAGGCGACGGGATGATTGCCCCCGAGCTCGACGAAGCGCTCGTTCAGGGCGTGGGCGACGACGTCGTAGTCGTGGTCGCTCGGGAGGAGGGCGCCGTAGAGGTAGGCCTCGACCTGCAAGGCGCTGGACATGCCCCCCAGCTCGAAGTACCTCAGCCACAGCTCTCCGTGAGACAGGCCGGCATCCTGGCGGGCCTGGTCCAGGAGTCCGCTCAGTTCTCCAGCCATGGCGCCTCCCGCCGGGTGGAGCCGACCACGTCGGCCGCCCACTCGTGCAAGGGTCGATCGGACCGCCGGGAGAAGTTGCGCAATCGGGTGTAAGCCGCGTCCTCCGAGACGCCGTCGCGCTCCATGACCACCCCTTGGGCCTGGGCGATGATGTGGCGGCGCCGCAGGGCCTCACCGAGGCGCCCGGACAGCTGCTCGTCGGAGACGTCGGCCCCGGCGTCCCTCAGGATCAAGGAGGCTTCGGTCGCGAAGATGGCGGCCAGCTCCTGCTCCTTCGGGGCGAAGGCGACGGCGGTCCGGGAGTAGATGTTCAAGGCCCCGACCGGCCGGTCGTCGGCCAGGAGCGGGTGCGACAGGATGGCGCTGATCCCCAACTTCCGGGCCCTGGGGGTGAACGAGGGCCAGCGGGTCTCCTGATCCAGGGACTCGGCATGGAACCAGCGACCCTCGACCGAGGCATCTACGCAGGGACCCTCGCCGGTGGCGTACTGGTCGGCGTCCATGTCCGAGACGGTCTGGTCACTGGCGGCCACCGTGGCCAGGCGACCATGGCGCTGCAGGGACACGCTGACCCCGTCGGCACCGCTCACGGTGGCCTGGGCCAGGGCCACCACCAGGCGCAGGGCGCCGTCGAGCACGTCGAGGTCGGCCGGCATGGCCGTCACCCGACGCCACTGCTCGGCCTGGATGGCCGGCGCCATGACCACCGGCAACCCCGGGACGGCCACCGTCTGCTCCGGGCCGAGATGCCCCTCGACCGGGCCCGTCGGCTCCAGGGAGATGAGCTCGGTCAGGCCCGTGACGTCGAGCATGCGGCGCACCAGGGCCGACGGCGAACGGATGGTGAGCTGGCCCCCCGTCGACCGCAGCCGGCTTCCGGTGGTGGCGATGATCTCCAGCCCGGCCGCTCCCATGAAGTCGGTTCCGGCCAGGTCCAGCACGACGGTGGCATGGCCCAGGTCGATCACTGCGTTCAGGACGGCCGCCAGTTCGGGCGCACTGACGAGGTCGACCTGTCCCACGACACCGAGAACCGCCTGGTTCCCGGCAAAGGCGATGGTGGCCCCGAATCCGGCCAGGGGATCGGCCGGCGTGATCCCCCCGGTGGCCCCGGACAAGGGGACCGGAGGACGCCCGGCGCCCGGAACGTCCTGGTCGATCACCGAGGCCGGGGCGCCGTCGGCGGGCAGGGGGATACCCGACGCGAACGCAACGAGACCTTCGTTGACCGACAGCGAGGAACTCGACACGAGTCGTGCCTCCAAGGTCGTACCGGGGCGCTCAGGCGCCCACCGAAACCCTCGCTGTAGAAGGCAACCCCGATGCTAGCGAACGCTTCGCCCGCCGTGCACTTTTGTTTCACCCGTTTCGCGGCAAGGATGGTGCCGAGGAACACGAGCCCCCGGACCTAGGACTCATGACCGAGATCGAACCACCCCTCAGCGCGTACCACGACCCCACGACGGAGCTCACCGGTCGGTTCCTCGAGACGGCCCAGGCGCTGTTCTCGGCCGGCAGCGTGGGCGACACTCTGCAACGGGTGGTGGACCTGGCCGTCGCGACCATCGACGGTTGTGACTTCGCCGGCATCTTCCTGCTGGAAGGTGGCTCGATCGCCGCCCCCGTGCGCACCGACCCCGTGGTGGTCGAGCTCGACGCCCTCCAGCACCACTGCGCGGAGGGACCCTGTCTCGCCGCCCTCGCCGACGGGACCACCCACTACGCCGACGACATGGCCGACGACGCCCGCTGGCCCCGCTTCGGTCCTCAGGCCGACGCCCTCGGTGTGCGCAGCGTGCTGGCCGTGAGCCTGTCGGCCGAGGGCACCCTCGGGGCACTCAACCTCTACGCCCGCTGTCGCCAGGCCTTCGGGGTCGTCGATCGGGCCAAGGGGGTCATCCTGGCGTCCCTGGCCGGGCTGGCGCTCAACTCGGCCGAGGCCCACGTCGCCGAGGAGCGTCGGCTCGACAACCTTCAGGACGCCCTGGTGACCCGGGAGGTGATCGGCCAGGCTCAGGGGATCCTCATGGAGCGGGAACGCATCACTCCCGACCAGGCCTTCGACGTCCTACGGCGTGCTTCCCAGCACCTCAACATCAAGCTCAAGACGGTGGCCCAGGCCCTGGTCGACACCGGAGAACGACCTCAGACCGGCGCTCCCTCAGGAAACTAGAAGACGTCGGAGCGACCCGGAGGCTGCCTCGCGTCCCGGGAGCGACGGCGTTCAGGCCTTCTCCCGCCAGTTCAGATCGGAGCGAGCGCCTCCCCGGCCGCGGCCAGGCGGTGAGGCTCGAGCTGCTCGAGCTGCTGGCGGGCACGATCGGCCAGATGCTCCAGCTCGGCGACCACCAGTTCCGGCCTTGACGGCGCCACCTCCGTCAGGGCAAGCCAGAGGCCGAGCTTGCCCGAAATGCCGACCGACAGCATTTCCATCTCCAACAGGCGGCTGAGCGCACTGCTCCCCGTTACCCGCTCGCTGAAGCGTAGGCGACCCAACTTTTCGGCCGCCGCCGCACCCACTTGTTTGACGGTGCTGGTGGATGCGTCCAGCTGCTGCATCAGGCTCTCCAGGCTGGCCTTGTCCGACTCGATCTCCCCTTGGAGCCACGTCAGGAAATCGCCCAGCGGGCTCGCCTCGTTGTTGGAGCGCATCTTGGTCACCAGCTCGATCGCCGCCGCTGACCCAGCGAGATGGTCGCTCAGGTAGACCTCAATGGCATCGTTGGAATTCGACATCGTTCAGTTTTACCCGAACCGACCTTCGCGCAGGCCGGGGACCTTTCGTGCGGAGCCAAGGCTCGAGCTGGTGATGGAGCTGG
>JAUJNB010000006.1:0-61556 GCA_030446545.1 Acidimicrobiales bacterium
CACCGTTCCCGCGGCCGTGCCCGGCATCGCCTTCCTCTCCGGGGGCCAGGGCGCCAAGATGGCCACCGAGCACCTCAACGCCATGAACGCCATGGGCCCGCTGCCCTGGGTGCTCACCTTCTCCTACGGCCGGGCCCTCCAGGACCCCGCCCTCGCCGCCTGGAAGGGCGAGGACGCCAACCGCGACGCCAGCCAACAGGCCCTGGCCGACCGCTGCCAGGCCAACAGCGCCGCCAGCCAGGGCAAGTACACCCCCGACACCGCCGCCGCCTGAACTTCCGGCTTCCACATCGTTCTTGCGTCTCACACCGGCACCTGCTGCCGCTGTGAGACGCAGGAACGGCTGGGCTGGGTAGGGCGCCGGGGTGAGCGGGCGGGTGGAGCTGGTCTGGATCGGCGACGACGCCCCGGCCTACGACCACGGGGCCAGCCACCCGCTCAGGCCGGCGCGGGTGACGCTCACCCGGGAGCTGATCCGCGCCTGCGGCCTGCTCGACGCCCCCGACGTGGTCGAGGTCCCGGGCCGCGACGCCACCAATCGGGAACTGGCCCTGATCCACGCCCCCGCCTACCTCGACGCCGTGCGCCGGGCCGGCCACGGCGAGGCCGGACCGTGGTGGGAACACGGCTTCGGGCCGGGCGACAACCCCGTCTTCCCCGGCATGCACGAGGCCTCGGCCCGAGTGGCCGGGTCATCCCTGGTGGCGGCCGAGGCGGTGCTGTCGGGACGGGCTCGGCACGCCTTCAACCCCGCCGGCGGGCTCCATCACGCCATGCCCGCCCGGGCCAGCGGCTTCTGTGTCTACGACGATCCCGCCCTGGCCATCGCCTGGCTGTTGGCCGGCGGCGCGGCCCGGGTGGCCTACGTCGACGTCGACGTCCACCACGGCGACGGCCCCGACGCCATCTTCGCCGCTGATCCCCGGGTGCTGACCATCTCCTTGCACCAGGACGGCCGCACCCTGTTCCCCGGAACCGGGTTCGTCGGGGACCGGGGGACGGGCGACGGCGAGGGCACGGCGGTGAACGTCCCCCTGCCCCCCGGGACGGGTGATGGCGGGTGGTTGCGGGCCTTCGAGGAGGTGGTGCCGCCACTGGTGGAGGCCTTTGCTCCCGACGTGTTGGTCACCCAACTCGGGTGCGACACCCATCACCTCGACCCACTGGCCGGGCTGGTCCTCACCACCGCCGCCTACCGGAGGGCGGCGGCCGTCCTCCACGACCTGGCTCATCGCTGCGCCGGCGGCCGGTGGGTGGCCACGGGAGGAGGTGGCTACCAGTGGGCCCGGGTCGTCCCTCGGGCCTGGACCACGTACTTCGCCGAGATGGTGGGCACGGAGGTGGCCGACGAGCTCCCTGCCTCGTGGCTGGCCCGGGCCTCCGCGCTCCCCGGGATCGGCGGTGGCGGTGACCTGCCCACCCGGTTCTCCGAGCCGTCGGTGGAACCCTCCGGCGACCACGCCGCCGTGGCTGGGGTGCTGGCCGAGGTCAGGGCCTCGATCTTCGGGTTCCACGGCCTGCCGGGTTGACCCGGTCCGGTCGGCCCGGACGGGTCGGCCAGGCGCCCCTGCCAAGGGGGAGGGCCAGCGCGTAGGCTGGGGTCCGGTCCGGTCGCAGTCACGAGGGGAGCTCGTCGTGAAGGTAGGCATCGTCGGGAAGGGCGGGGTGGGCAAGACCACCACGTCGGCACTCATCGCCCGGGCACTGGCCGAGCGCGGGAAGCGGGTGGTGGCCGTCGACACCGACTCCAACCCCAACCTGGGCATGTCCCTCGGTCTCACCTTCGAGGAGATCGAGGCCATCCCCCAGCTCCCCCGAGCTCTCATCGTGGGGGCCAAGGGTGACGTCACCGCCGAAGGGGTGATCGACGAGTACGGCCACACCACCCCCTTCGGCGTCACCTTGATCTCGGCCATCAAGGTCAACGAGGCCGGTGCCGGGTGCACCTGCGGGGGCCACGCCTCGGTGCGCAGCTTCCTCGGCGACGTCCTCGAGGAGCAGGCCGACGTCACCCTGGTCGACATGGAGGCCGGACTCGAGCACCTCAGCCGCTCGGGCGGCACCCTGGCCTACGCCGACATCCTCGTGGTCATCATGGAGCCGAGCCGCAAGTCGATCATCACCGCTGCTCGCACCATCGCCCTGGCCGACGAGCTCGGCATCCCCCAGACCGTCGGCGTCGGCAACAAGGCCCGTCTGCCCGACGACCAGGACTTCTTCGAGAAGGTCTGTGCCGAGTACGGCGTCCCCCTGGCCGGGGTGATCCCCTATGACACCGCCGTGGTCGACGCCGACCGGGCCGGCGGCAGCCTGGCCGTCGGCAGTGGCGAGGCGGTGCGCGAGGCGGTCGGGCGAGTGGTCGACTACCTCGACCGCGCCGTTGTGACCACGGGTTCTTAGAGCACACCTCCACCACCCCCCGGCGTCGTGAAGAGCTTGATCCCCCGCAAGTGGCTCGACGCCGACGAGCGGGAGCTGGACGTGGTGGGGGAGGGCTACCTCCAGGGACTGGTGCCCACGGAGATGTCGGACTCCGTGCCCACCACCGCCACCGAGCGCCGGGTGGTCATGCTGGGTGGCCTGGCCGACCACGAGGGCCGCAACGCCAGGGCCAACGCCATCGTGTTCCAGGTTCCCTGGGCCTCGGTCCACGGCTACTGGCAGGGGGTCATGCCCCTGCCTCCCGAGCGCTGGCGCGACGGTCCCGAGGGTCAGGTGATCGTGCTGGTGCTCAACCCCGAGGCCGCCGGCGGCCAGGACGTGGTGCTGCGCTCCAACCTGGACTCCTGGGTAGCGGCCTGTCGGGCGATCGGCATCCCTGAGATCCTCGATTGACCGGGCCGTCGCCCGACCCCGGTCCCGGTCCCGACGCCAACGGCGGGCATGGTCAGGGGAAGTCGCTGAAGAAGGGCGTCGCCCTGGCCACCCTGGTCGTGCTGGCGGTCCTGGCCCTGGTCGTACCCCTCCCCGTGTTCGTGCTGGCTCCCGGCTCGGCCGTCTCGGTGGGCGAGCGGGTGGAGCTGGGCCGTCCACCCGACCCGTTGTCGGGAGCGTTCCTGTTGACCACCGTCCGCATCTTCCAACCGAGCGTGGTGGGGGTGATCGAGGCCTGGCTCTCCGACAGCCAGGAAGTGCTCCCGCGGGAGGACATCGTCCCCCCCGGCGTGGGCGACGCCGAGTTCGAAGAGGCGCAGCGCACCTTGTTCCGGGAGAGCAGCGAGGTGGCCGCAGCCGTGGGCCTGCGCGCCGCCGGCGCCGCCGTCACCATCGCCGGGTCGGGAGCGAGGGTGGCGGCGGTGAGTCCGGGCTCGCCCGCCGACGGCGCGCTGCAGGAGGGCGACGTCGTCACCGTGGTCGACGGCCAGCCGGTGGCGCTGGCGTCGGACCTGGTGGCCGCCCTGGGCTCCCGGGATGCCGGGGAAGAGGTGACCCTGGTTGTCCAGCGCGCCGGCGTCGAGCTCGACGTGACGGTCCGCCTGGGCACGGTGGAGGGGATCGACCAACCGGCGTTGGGCGTGGGCATCACCACCGTCGACCTCGACGTCACGTTGCCGTTCTCCGTCGAGGTCGACCAAGGGGGCATCGGCGGTCCCTCGGCCGGCCTGTTGATCGCCCTGACCGTCTATGACCTGGCCGACCCGGTCGACCTGGCTGCCGGACGCACCATCGCCGGGACGGGGACCATCGAGCTCGACGGAGAGGTCGGGGAGGTGGGTGGCGTGGACGCCAAGGTGGTGGCGGCCAGGGAGGCGGGGGCCACGTTGTTCCTGGTACCCCTGGGGGAGCTGGCCCTGGCCCGGGAGACCGCCGGCGACGACCTGGAGGTCATCCCGGTCGCCACCATCGACGAGGCCATCGCCGCCCTCCGGCCTGCGGCCTGAGCGACCGTAGGCCGGCTCTAGTGCTGCTTGGCCTGCAGGAGGTGGAACAGCAGGATGAGCTGGGTGATGGCGAGGGGCCCGTCACGCTCGCCGTCGATCAGGCCCAACTCGTCCGAGAGCGGCTCGGAAACCTCCATCAAGCTCCAGATGTCTTCTTCGGCCTTGCGGGTGGCCTCCTCAGAGGCGTGGGAGTGGACGTGGAGGGCATCCACCGGCTTGCCGTCGTCGTCGCGCAGCAACTTGAGGTGCATGGCGGCGTCGGTGTCGTCGCCCACCACCGAGTGCAGGTCGGGGTGGGGGATGGTGGGGCGCAACAGGAGCGTGGCGCTGAGCGGGTCCTCGGCCGTCTCGCCCCTGGAGAGGATGGGGGAGAACTGCACCACGATGTCGGCGCTGGAGCGCTGGGGCCGGATGTAGGCCGACGACTCGGGCTCGCGCTTGTCGAGGTCGGCCAACACCTGCTCCTCGGTGTAGCCCCGCTTCGCCGTATCGCGCGCCACCTTCCACGCCCGGCGGATCTCCTCGGGGGGATCGAGGTACACGGTGGCGTCGAAGCACGCCCGGGCCTGCTTGCTCCACAAGGGGAAGAGGCCCTCGATCACCATGAACTCGCTGGGCTCCACCAGCACCGGGCGCTCCAACATGCCGTCGCTGTGGTTGTAGACCGGCTTGAGGATGGGCTGGCCCATGGAGAGGAGCTGCAAGTGCTGCTCCATGATCTCCAGGTAGTTGCAGTCGGGATGCAACGGCGTGAACGGCTTGTCCTTGCGCTCGTTGCGGTCGTAGCGGTGGTAGTCGTCGACGCACATCGAGGTGATGCGGTGGTCGCCGAGGGCGTGCACCAGGCCCTTGGTGAGGGTGGTCTTGCCGGCGGCGCTGTCGCCGGCGATGGCCAGCATGATGGGTCGGTTGGCGCCGTTGCCCCGGGAGGCTCGTTGGATGGCCAGCTGCTTGTCAGGCATTGTCCTACCTCTTCGGGGCGGGAAGCGGATCTTCGCTGGCGGCATCGTAGGCGGTCGGAGGCCCGGAGGGCACAAGCGCCTGCACGAACAGCGGCCGGTGCCGGGGGGTCACGATCACCGACGAGGTGCGCCAGCCGTCGGCGGTGGCCTGCGGCGCCGGCATCATCGTGTTGTCGGTCACCGCCGTGGCCACAAAGGCACAGGCGTCGTGGGCCACCAGGTCATCGAGGTGGAGGACGGCGTCGATGTCGACGCCGTCGCCCTCGAGCAGGGTCCGCTCCTCGTCGCTCTGGGGCGCCAGCCGGCCTTGCATCTCGCCACCGAGGAGACGGGCGGCGCAGGCGGTGAGCACCCCCTCGGGGGCGCCGCCGACTCCGAGGGCGATGTCGGCCCCGCCTCCGGGCACCAGGGCCAGCAGCGATCCCATGACGTCACCGTCGCGGATCTCGATCACCGAGGCGCCGGCGGAGCGGATACGGGCGATCAGCTCGGTGTGGCGGGGCTTGTCGAGCACGATCGTGACGACCTCCTCCACCGCCTTGCCCAGGGCGTCGGCCACCCGGCGCAGGTTGTCCTCGACGGGAGCAGTGATGTCGACCACCCCGGCGGCGCCGGGCCCCACGACGAGCTTGTCCATGTACCAGCCCGACGTGCCCCACATGGTGCCCCGGGGGGCCACCGAGAGCACGGCGATGGCGCCCTCGGCGCCCCGGGCGCAGTAGTTGGTGCCCTCGAGGGGGTCGACGGCGAGGTCCCAGCCGGCCCCGTCCCCCGTGCCCAGCTCCTCACCCACGTAGAGCATGGGAGCGTCGTCCTTCTCACCTTCGCCGATGACCACCCGTCCCTGGCCGGGAACCAGGGCCAGCGAGGACCGCAGGGCGGCCACTGCGGCAGCGTCGGCGGCCTCCTTGTCTCCCCGACCGACCCAGGGCACGCACGCCATGGCCGCCTCCTGGGTGGCGACGAGCAGGTGCAGGGCCACGCTCTCGGGATCGAGCGCGGTGGCGCTGGTCGGGCTGGCTTCGACGGGGCTCATACGGGTCCTCGGTGGGCGCGGGACGATGGGAGGACCGACAGTAGCCCAGGACGAGCCCGTGCTCCCCAGTCCCCTGGACCGCTGAAAGAGCTTCGAAGGGCCCGACGGCCGTTCTTGCGGCGCTGACGGACAGCTCCTGTCGTTGACGCCGCAAGAACGAGCCTGGGGGACGGGTCAGCGCGAGGAGGCGATGGCGCCCGGTCTGCGCCCGGCGACCACCGCGGCGGCGTGGTCCACCACCCAGGTGCGGGCCTCGGCGTCCCAGCGGTGCGAGGTGCCACAGGTGGGGCAGGCGACCGGCGCGCCGTCGTGCTGCTGCTCGGCGCGGAAGGCAAACACCCCGCAGCAGCGCAACGCCCCCCGGAGTGCGAAGCAGCGTTGCGTGCCCGCCGGCTTCTGGGCGAAGTCACGGTCGGCGATGGCCGACTTCTCGGCCACGATGTCGGCCGACGGCCGCGGCTTCTCCGCAGCCCAGTGCCGGTTGGCCAGGCGAAGGACCCGGTTGGACAGCTTCTCCGCCGGGGGATAGGCCCGCATCTCGGGCGGGTTACGTAGGTCGATCACGCTGGCCGGAGTGACGGTGATCGGCTTGTCGAGCTCGATGGCGGCCTGGCGGGCCAGCATGGCCTCGGCCTCTTCGGGAGTCGAGGAGCCGGGGACGTTGAGCACGAGTTGCTGGCGGGCCGGTTCCATGAACTGCTGGAGCTCTATGGCCGCCTGGTGCTGAGCCTCCTCCTGGGAGGGGGATTCCTGGTCGTCGAACAGCGCCCGGATGCGCCGGGTCAGCGCCGGCCGGGAGGGGGCCTGGTCGCCGGGGTCCTCCTCCTCGGCGCCCGCAGGACCCTGGTCGGGCGGAGCCTCAGCCTCGAGGTGCGCGCCGTCGGCGACCAGGTGGTCCGGCTCGTGGTCGACCGGGCCGTGTTCGCCGGAGGCGGGGGCGTCCCCGCCTCCGGCTCCGTCAAGGGCCCCGAACCGGGCCCGCAGTTGGCGTCGCCGCCCGCTCATCGGGTCAACATGGGGCGGTCGCCCCCGGTGCGCAGCGTCGGCTTGCCCCAGGAGAGGAGCTGGTTGGCGGCCTGGTCGATGGCCACCACGTCGCTGAGGATGGTTCCCACGTAGGTGGGCACGTCATTGGTCTGGTTCTGGATGGCCCGGACACCGATGAGGATCGTGCCCAGGGTGAAGCTGACGCCCCGCAAGGCCAAGGCGATCCAGGTGAGGTAGAGGGCCAGGGCGGCCACCACCAGGAAGACGCCGATGAGGGTCACGATCGTGGCTGCTCCCATCAGCGGGCCCTCAGCATGCTGCGGCTGCCGCCCCCGTCCCGGCCGCCCATGTCCTTGGCCTCGAGCATCCGGGCCAGGGCCAGGCCGTAGCGGGTCACGTTGAGGCGGGCGGCGGCCGTGAGCTCACAGGTCGTGGCCAACACGGGGACGCAGTCGAGCGTCCCGGTGAGCTTGACGCCGTGGTCCAGGATGTCGTCGGCGTAGCTCTTGATCTCCGAGATCGGCCGGACCACCCGGTTGAGGAGCAGGAGCACCACCGGGATCACGACCGCCAACAGGAGCAGGTTTCCGATCCACCAATACAGCAAGGTTTCCCTCCGTTCGTCGTTCTGACGTGCCAATAGTCGGGCACACTACGAAGGGATCCGAGCGAGCGATAGTGCCAGGCGGCTAGAGACAATCCGTGAATAGTGACCGCTCTGTAGGTCGGAATCTCCTACTGCACGAGGCCGGGCATCGTGCTAGGAGGGCCGTTCGGCCTTGGCCTGGAGGCGGACCTCGGCGATGGCCCGGCGGTTCATGCTCACCACCTCGATGTGCCAGTTCCCCACCTCTACGCTCTCGCCCGCTTCGGGAAGGTGGCCGAGGTGGTCCAGCACCAGGCCGGCCACGGTGGTGTAATCGCCCTCGGGCAACTCGACGTCGAGATCGACCAGGTCGTGGATGGGAAACGACCCGGGCAGGACCAGCTCGCCCTGCTCGTTGCGTTGCGCCGCGGCCAGGTCCGGGTCGAACTCGTCGTAGATCTCGCCCACGATCTCCTCGACGATGTCCTCCATGGTGACGAGACCCTCGACCCCGCCGTGCTCGCTCACCACCACCGCCATTTGCTGGCGGTCGGCTTGCAGGCGGCGAAGGGAATCCAGCACCCGGGCGGTCTCGGGCAGTACCAGGGCCGGACGGGCCTCGGCCCCCACGGAGCGCTGCGACCCGACGAGATCGCGGATGTGGACGATCCCCACCACCCGGTCGAGATCGCCCTGGTGGACCGGTGCCCGGGAGTGGCCGGTGCGCACCAGTTCGGCCAGCACCTCGCCGGCCGGCTGGTGCTCCTCGAAGGCGACGACGTCCAGGCGGGGGATGAGCACCTGGCGCAGGGCCCGCTCGTCGAGCTCGAAGACCCCTTCGACGATGCCCCGTTGGTCGGGGCTGAAGGCCGCCTGGGTGGCCACCATGTCGCGGATCTCCTCTCCCGTGATCGACTCACGCTGGGCATGGGGATCGCCTCCCAGTAGGCGTACGGCCACGTCGGTGGAGCGGCTGAGCAGCCACACGGCCGGTCGCGACACCACGGCCAGGGCCGAGAGGGGTCGGGCCGCCAGCAGGGCCCAGCGCTCCGATCGCTGCAGGGCGACCCGCTTGGGGGCCAGCTCGCCGAGGACCAGGGTGAAGTAGGTGAGCACCAGGGTGACGAGGAGCAGGGCCACCGGCTCGGCGGCCGCGCCCAGGAACGACAGGGGCTCTTCGAGGGCGACGGCGTAGGACGAAGCGGCGGCGGCCGAGGCCAGGAAGCCGGCCAGAGTGATGCCGATCTGGATGGTGGCCAGGAACTGGTTGGGGTCCCGGGCCAGGCGGGCCAGGCCCTGGCCTCGTGGCCCCGACTCGTCCAGGCGCTTGAGCTGGCCCTCCCGCAGCGACACGAGGGCGATCTCACTTCCGGAGAAGGCGGCGTTGACCACGATGAGCACGGCCACGAGGACCAGTTCCGGTCCGAAGAATCCCATGGGTCAAGCCTCCCACGACGAGGCACCGACGAGTCGGAGCACCTCGCAGGAGCCGGGAGGGCGGGCAGAACCGCCATGATGGCGGACACCATGGCCCTGCCCCCGCCGAGGCCCTCGGGTCCTTCGAGCACCCAGGAAGGCGGGCTCACCGAGGCCGCCCTGGCCGCGGTGAGCGAAGCCATCCTGGGCGTGGCCGGCGAGCGCTCGGTCGAGGCCGTGCTCCAACACCTGGTCTGTGCCGCCCGTGACCTGGTGGGAGCCACCTATGCCGCCCTGGGCACGCCCGACGCCGAAGGCGACGGCTTCAGCCGGTTCATCACCGCAGGCATGAGTGACGAGCTCGTCGACGCCATCGGTCCGCTGCCCCGCACCCACGGCCTGTTGGGCTCCCTGCTGGTCGACCCCACCCCTTATCGCAGTGACGACGTCTCCGTCGACCCCCGATTCACATGGTGGCCTTCGGCCCATCCTCACATGCGGTCGTTCCTGGGGGTGCCGATCGTGTTCAAGGGCGATGTGATCGGAGCGCTCTACTTGGCCGACAAGCGCGACGGTGACCGCTTCGAGGAGGCCGACGAGCGGCTGCTCGGCCTGCTCGCCGCCCACGCCGCCGTGGCCATGGAACAAGCCCGCCTCCTCGAGGCCAGCCGGGAGCTGAGTGTGGGTGAGGAACGGGCCCGGCTGGCTCGCGACCTGCACGACGCCACGGTCCAGACCCTCTTCGGGCTCTCGCTCAGCGCCGAGACGGCCGCCTCGCTGGTGGGGACCGACCCCGAAGCGGCGTCGCTGCACCTGCACCGCATCCGAGAGCTGGCGCAGGGGGCGGTGGCCGAGCTCCGGGGGCTGGTGTTCGAGCTGCGCCCGCCGGCGCTGGCCGAGGAGGGCCTGGTGACCACCCTGGGCAAGCACCTGGACGCCCTCGGCCGGTCGCACGACTTCGTCACGGCCCTGGTGGTCTCCGGTGACGGTCACCTCGACCAAGAGGTCGAGGTGACCCTGTTCCGCGTCGTCCAGGAGGCGCTGGCCAACGCCGCCCGCCATGCCCGCGCCCGCCGGATCGAGGTCACCGTCGAGCTGGGCCGGACCCCCGTGGTGATCGAGGTGGTCGACGACGGCGTGGGCTTCGATCCCGAGGCCCGCTCCATCCGGGCCCGGCGCCTCGGGCTGACCTCGATGCGCGAGCGGGCCGAGTCGCTCGGGGGAACGTTGGAGATCACCTCGGTGCCGGCGCCTGCTGCCGGCCACGGCACGAGCGTGAGGGTCGAGGTTCCCCGTGGCTGAGGGAATCCGAGTCGTCATCGTCGACGACCATCCGGTGGTGCGCCAGGGGCTGCGATCGTTTCTCTCGACCCGGGAGGGGATCGATGTGGTGGGGGAGGCCGGCGACGGGGAGGCGGCGCTGGTCGAGGTCGAGCGCCTGCGTCCCGACGTGGTGCTCATGGACCTGGTCATGCCGGGTGGGGGAGGGGTGGCCGCCATCCGCCGCATCAGCGAGCACCATCCCGACGTCCGCACCCTGGTCCTCACCAGCTTCTCGTCCGAGGACGACGTCATTCCCGCCGTGGCCGCCGGCGCCGCCGGCTACCTCCTGAAGGACGTGGCGCCACTCGAGTTGGAAGCGGCGGTGCGGGCCGTGTACCGGCGCGAGGGTCTCCTCAGCCCCCAGGTCGTGTCCCGGGTCATGAAGGAGGTGGCTCGGGGGGCGGCCACATCGTCTCCCCTCGACGACCTCACCCCCCGGGAGCTGGAGGTGCTGGCCCTGCTGGCCGGGGGCCGATCGAACCGGGACCTGGCCTCCGAGCTGTTCGTTTCCGAGCGCACGGTCAAGACCCACGTCAGCAACATCCTGGCCAAGCTGCGCCTGACCGACCGTACCCAGGCCGCCCTGTGGGCCGTCCGTCACGGCCTGATCCCGCCACCGTGACGCTTCATCCCGTCGCCTCGAATCAACTCGAGCCGGTGCTGGGGCTCCCCGTCGCCACACCTCGGGGGGTCCGGCCGGACACGCTCGATCGCCACGCCTCGTCCGTCCGTCGTAGGTCGATCGACCGAGGCGCAACCATCCTGGCGACCGGCGTCGACGGGCATGCCGCTTCCTACGGTGAAGGCCATGGAACCCACTCCCGTTGCCCTCGTCACCGGCGCCTCACGGGGCCTCGGCCTGGCCCTGGCCCGCGACCTGGCCGACGCCGGCTGGTCGCTGGTCGTCGACGCCCGGGAGGCGGCACCCCTGGCCGTAGCCGCCACCGACCTGACCGAGCAAACGGCCCGGGCCGCGCTCGGCGGCCGGATCCTGTCCGTGGCCGGCGATGTGGCCGAGGGCGGCCACCGCCAGGACCTCCTGGCCGCCGTCGACGAACTGGGTGGCCTGGACGCCCTGGTGCACAACGCCAGCATCCTCGGTCCCAGCCCTCAGCCGGGTCTGGCCCACTACCCCCTCGACGTGTTCACCCGCGTCTACGCCGTCAACGTGGTGGCGCCGCTGGCCCTGACCCAGCTGGTCCTGCCCCGCATGCGGCCGGGGGCGGCCGTGGTGGCCGTCACCTCCGACGCCGCCGTGGAGGCCTACCCGGGATGGGGCGGCTACGGGTCGTCCAAAGCGGCACTCGAGCACCTCACCGCGGTCCTGGCCGAAGAGCACCCCGAGCTGCGGGTGTACCGGGTCGACCCGGGCGACATGCGCACCCGCATGCAGGCCGAGGCCTTCCCCGGTGAGGACCTGTCCGACCGACCCCCGCCCGAGGACAGCGTGCCCGGGTTGCGGGCCCTGATCGAGGGCAACCTCCCGAGCGGGCGCTACTCGGCCCACGACCTGGTGGGGGCGGGCCGATGAGTGCCCCCGCCGCCACGCGCACTCCGCTCCACTTCGAGCTGCCCGAGCACCTCATCGCCGCCGACCCGGTCGAGGCCGACGGTGGGCGACGGGACGACGCCCGCCTGCTGGTGGCCTGGCGCCACCACGAGCACCTCGTCCACACCACCGTCGCCCGTCTGGGGGACCATCTCCGGGCCGGTGACGTGGTGGTGGTGAACACCTCGGCCACCTTGCCGGCGGCCGTGCCCACCGACGACGGCCTGTTGGTGCACCTGTCGACCGAGCTCCCGGCGGGCCGTTGGGTGGTCGAGGTGCGACGCCCGTGCCGGGCGGGGAGCCTCCCCTTCGACGGCGGACGCCCGGGTCGCCGCCTGGGTCTTCCCCGAGGGGCGGCGGTGACCCTGCTCGAGCCCTATCCCGACGCCGCCGCCCCCTCCAGCCGCCTGTGGGTGGCGACCTTCGACGTCCCCGACGCCCTCCTGGACTACCTTTCGCGCGCCGGTCGGCCCATCCGCTACGGCTGTCCCGAGCGGGCCTGGCCCCTCTCGGCCTACCAGACCGCCTTCGCCAATCAGCCCGGAAGCGCCGAGATGCCCAGCGCGGCCCGGGCCTTCACTCCCGAGCTGGTGACGTCACTCGTCGCCGGCGGCGTCACGTTGGCACCGGTGCTCCTGCACACCGGCGTGTCGAGCCAGGAGGCCGGCGAGGCCCCCTACCCCGAGCGCTACCAGGTGTCGGCCGAGACGGCGGACCTGGTCAACGGGGCCCGCCGGGCCGGTCGGCGGGTGCTGGCCGTGGGGACCACCGTCACCCGGGCCCTGGAGAGCGCGGCTGACGCCCACGCCACGGTGCATCCCGCCCGGGGCTGGACCGAGCTGGTGGTCACACCGGCGCGAGGGGTGCGCGTGGTCGACGGCCTGTTGACCGGATGGCACGAGCCCCGTGCGTCCCACTTGGCCCTGTTGGCGGCCGTGGGGGGCCACCCGCTCCTCGAGCGCAGCTACGCCGCCGCCCTGGCCGAGGGTTACCGCTGGCACGAGTTCGGCGACCTCCACCTCATCCTTCCCTAGGAAGAGGCCGCCCGATGGGGGCCGGTAACTTCGCCGGCGTGATCGACGTCCCCACCGAGCGCTTCGAGGAGTTGGTGGCCGACGCCCTCGACGAGATCCCCGAGGAGCTCGGGCGTCTCATGGACAACGTGATCGTGCAGGTGCGGGAGTCCTCGCCGGCGGGTCTGCTCGGTCTCTACCAGGGGATCCCCCTCACCGAGCGCGAGGCCTACGGCGGCTTCGCCATGCCCGACCGCATCACCGTCTATCGTCGGTCCATCTGCGAACGGTCGGACACCGAGGCCGATGTGGTCGAGGAGGTGCGGGTGACCGTGGTGCACGAGGTGGCCCACCATTTCGGCATCGACGACCACCGTCTCGACGAGCTGGGGTGGGCGTAGCCGTCATGGCCCACGTCGCCGTCACCGCCATCGGGGCCGACCGTCCCGGCATCGTGGCCCGGGTGAGCGGCGTGCTGGTGGACCATGGCGGCAACCTCGAGGACAGCGCCATGACCATCCTCGGTGGTCATTTCGCCATCATGTTGGTGGTGGAGGTACCCGACGGCCAGGACGTGGGCCAGCTCGAGTCGGTGCTGGCCGCCGAGGTGGCGCCCCTCGGGCTCACGGTGGCCGTGCGGCCGGTTTCCGAGCCCGATCCCGGGGGCGGGGAGGTGGCCGACGGCTCCGAGACGGGGCGGAGTTGGTCGGTGTCGGTCCACGGGGCCGACCGTCCCGGCATCGTGCACCGGGTGACCCGACTGCTGGCCGGGCACCAGGCCAACATCGTCGACTTGAGCACGCGCAAGGTGGGAGCCGGGGACGGATCGGCCTACGTCTTGCTGCTCGACGTCAGCCTGGCCCCGGGCACCGACGCCGACGAACTGGGCCGCGAGCTGGCCGGCCTGGCCGCCGATCTCGGGGTCGACGTCCACCTGCGGCCCGACGACGCCGACGTCTTCTAGCCGGTGATCCGGCCCGTCCTGCGCCTGCCCCATCCCGTTCTGGCCCGGCCCTGCGAGGAGGTGAACGACATCGACGAGACCGCCCGGTCGCTGGCGCGCGACCTGCTCGACACCATGCGCTCGTCGGCCCACAGCGTGGGCATCGCCGCCCCCCAGCTCGGGGTGTCGCTGCGTGCCTTCTGCCTCGACGTCAGCGGGCACCGCAAAGCCCGCTCGTGTCACGGGGAGATCGTGTTGTTCAACCCCGTGTTGGTGGCGTCGCCCGGGCGCGACAGGGAACGCGAAGTCGGACGCGAGGGGTGCATGAGCGTGCCCGATCTGACCGGAGACGTGGCCCGGGCCGCCTCGGTGGTCGTGCGGGGCGTGGGCCTCGACGGTGAGGAGCGGGAGCTCGACTGCGACGCCTTCGAAGCCCGGGCCGTGCAGCACGAGCTGGACCATCTCGAGGGCCTGCTGTTCCTCGACCGGGTGGTGTCACCCGAACGCATCTTCTCCCGCCGCGTCTACCGCTGAGCCCCTCGCCAGGAGCGGGCGGTATCGTCCGCCCATGGGCTTCCCGAGGAGGCTGCTCAACGACGGCGAGGACGTGGTGTTGGATCTTCGCCCGCACTGGTCCTTCTTCGCGCTGCCCGCCCTCGTGCTGGCGGGGGCCCTCTCGCTGCTGGTGACCCTCGCCTCGATCGAAGCCCACGAGCTGTTGCAGGTAGCGGTGGCGGTGCTGACTCTGGTGGCCCTCGTCCGCTTCGTCCTGCGCTACGCCCGGTGGGCCACCACCAACTTCGTGGTCACCACCGACCGACTCATCCACCGCAATGGGGTAGTGGCCAAGGAGGGCATCGAGATCCCCCTCGAGCGGGTCAACACGGTCTTCTTCCGCCAGCGGATGGTGGAACGGATGCTGCGCTGCGGCGACCTGGTCATCGAATCGGGGGGTGAGCAGGGACGCCAGAGCTTCACCGACATCCCCCACCCGTCCGGTGTGCAGAACGAGATCCACCGCCAGATCGAAGACAACCAGAACCGCATGACGGGCGGTGGCCCGACACGAGCACGGGAGCGAAGCGGGTTGTCGGTGGTGGAGCAACTGGAGCGGCTCGACCTGTTGTGCCGGCGCGGGGTCCTCACCCGAGCCGAGTTCGAGGCGGAGAAGGCCCAGCTGCTGGACCGGATGTGAGGCCCGGGGTTAGAAGCGCTCCTCGCGCACCACCGTCTCCCGGTCGGCGCGCCGGGCACCGTAGGGGGAGAAGCTGCTGAGGAAGAGCGCCGAGATCAACAGCCCGAGGGCGCCCACGATCATGAGGATGACACCGATGGTGTTGACGTCGAGGCCGGAGACCTCGAATTCCACCGCGAAGGCCAAGATGGCTCCCACGGCAAGCAGGAAGACACTGACTCCGATACCCATGTTCGTACTACCTCCTCGTATGCCGGCCCTCTGGGCCAGCTGGTGCTGGCCGGACCCGGTACTGCGTCGTAGTTCTACCATCGGCCTCCGCTTTCCATTCCTGAACCCCGAGTCCGCCTGACCGCGACGTTCTCATCGTCCGGTGGCATCATCGTGGGCCATGGCCACGCTGGGGTGCTTCAGACCCCGGCCCGGGGATCAAGAGCCGTGATCGCCGGGTTCCGGCGGCCGCTCGGCGGCGGGCCCCGGCGTCCGCCGTGGGACCTGCCGGGGCGCCAGCGGGTGGGGTGTCGCTGATCCTCTCCGACCTCCACGTCGCCGGCGCCTGGGTCGTCATCGTGGCCAATGCGGTGGTGGGCCTGTGGGCCCTGGCCGCCCACTGGCTACCGGCGCTGCGCCTCCGGGCACTCTGGTGGTGCACGGCCGGAGCCGAGGTGGCCATCTTCCTCCAGGTGATCCTGGGCGTGGCCATGGTGGCGGGTCAGGGTCGCCAGGCCGAGCAGTTCCACATGTTCTACGGCTTCATCGCCCTCGTCAGCGTGGGGATGCTCTACTCCTACCGCCAGCAGCTCCACCGCTGGCGCTACCTGCTCTATGGCCTCGGTGGGCTCTTCCTGATGGGTCTCGGCCTGCGGGCCCTGGTCATCCGGGCCTGAGGCGGCGGGCGATCGCCACCGGCCCGAGACCCGCCGGTAGCGTGGAAGCGGTGAGCGACGTCCCCCGTCCCGACACCGCCCCAACCCTGCATCCGGCTCCGGCCACCGAGGAGGCCGCCCTGTTGGAGCGGGTGCTGTTCGAGGCCAAGAAGGTCATCGTCGGCCAGGACCGGCTCCTCGAACGGCTGCTGGTCGGTCTGTTGGCCCGGGGTCACTGCCTGGTGGAAGGGGTTCCCGGCCTGGCCAAGACCCTCACCATCGAGACGGTGGCCACCTGCGTGGGGGGCAGCTTCGTGCGCCTCCAGTTCACGCCTGACCTCATTCCCTCCGACATCGTGGGCACCCGCATCTACCGGGCCAGCACCGAGCGCTTCGACGTCGAGCTGGGCCCCGTCTTCGCCAACTTCGTGCTGGCCGACGAGATCAACCGGGCCCCGGCCAAGGTGCAGTCTGCGCTGCTCGAGGTCATGGCCGAGCACCAGGTGAGCATCGGGGGCGTCACCCATCCCGTCCCCCTCCCGTTCCTGGTGCTCGCCACCCAGAACCCCATCGAGAGCGAAGGGGTCTACCCTCTGCCCGAAGCCCAACGCGACCGGTTCCTCATGAAGCTGGTGGTGGGCTATCCCACCCACGCCGAGGAGACCGAGGTGGTGCGGCGCATGGGCGTGCGCCCGCCGTCGGCCAGCCGGGTCATCGACATCGACGACCTGGCCCGCCTGCAGGACGCCGCCGACGCCGTGTTCGTCGACGCCGGGGTGACCGACTACGCGGTGCGCCTGGTGCTGGCCACCCGGGCACCGGCCGACCACGGGGTGGCCGAGCTCGCCCCCTACCTGGCCTACGGAGCCAGCCCCCGGGGCAGTCTGGGCCTGGTGGCCGCCGGCCGGGCCCTCGCCCTGCTCCGGGGTAGGGACTACGCCGTCCCCCAGGATGTCTTCGACGTGGCCTTCGACGTGTTGCGCCACCGGCTGGTGCTCTCCTACGAGGCCCTGGCCGAAGGGGTGGAGGCCGACGCCCTGTTGGCCCGCATCCTCTCGGTGGTCACGGCGCCGTTGGTGGAGTCCCGTCGGCCCGAGGCCGCCGCCGTCCTCACCTCGTGAGCCGCCCGGCCTCGCCGCCGCCGGTGTTGCCGCCGACGGCCCGGCCCGGGAGTGAGGAGCTGCTCCGTCGCCTGGAGCTGCGGGTGACGCGGCGCCTCGACGGGATCCTCCAGGGCCACTACCAGGGCCTGCTCCCGGGCCCCGGCAGCGAGGCGGGTGAGGCTCGTTCCTACCAGCCGGGCGACGACGTGCGCCTCATCGACTGGAACGTGACGGCCCGCACCACCGAGGCGCACGTGCGCATGCCCATCGCTGATCGGGAGCTGGAGACCTGGGTGGTGCTCGACCTGTCGGCCAGCCTGGACTTCGGCACGGCCGCCTGGGAGAAGCGCGACCTGGCCCTGGCGGCGCTGGCCGCCGTCGGCCACCTCACGGCCCGGGTGGGCAACCGCATGGGCGCCCTGCTGGTCCACGGAGCCACCACCACCGCCGTCCCGGCCCGCTCTGGCCGCCACCACCAGCGGGCCCTGCTGCACCGGGCAGCGGCCTCACCCCGCGTCGACGGCGGCGGCGCCACCGATCTGGGCGCGGCCCTGGCCAGGTGCTCCCGTCTGGCCCGGCGCCGCGGGATGGTGGTGCTCATCAGCGACTTCCTGGGGGTGGAGAACTGGGAGCGACCGCTTCGAGCGCTGACCGGCCGCCACGACGTCCTGGCCGTGGAGGTCCTCGACCCCCGGGAGCTGGCCCTGCCCGACGTGGGCATGCTCTCCCTGGTGGACCCGGAGACCGGGCAACGTCTCGAGGTCCGCACCGGCGACGCCAGGCTGCGGGCTCGCTACGCCGAGGCCGCCGCCAGACAGCGCGCCGCCACGGCCCGAGTCCTTCGAGGGGCGGGGGCCGACCACCTCGTCCTGCGCACCGACCGAGACTGGCTGTTCGATCTGGTCGGCTTCGTCGATCGGCGCCGTCGGCGCCGGACCGCAGGACGGGCCCGATCGTGAGCTTCCTGGCCGTCAACCGCCTGATGCTGCTCGTGGTGGTGGCCGCCGTGGCCGTCGCCTACGTGGTGGTGCAGGTCCGGGGCCGCCAGCGCTACGCCGTGCGCTTCACCAACCTGGCCCTCCTCGGCTCGGTGGCGCCCCGTCGCCCGGGATGGCGCCGCCACCTTCCCGCGGTGCTGTTGCTGGTCTCCCTCGTGGGAATGGTCCTGTCCCTCGCCCGTCCGGCCCGGGCCGAGCTGGTCCCGCGCGAGCGGGCCACCATCATCATGGCCATCGACGTGTCCATCTCCATGGACGCCACCGACGTGCGTCCCTCGCGCCTGGCCTCGGCCCAGGACGCGGCCACCTCCTTCGCCCAGCTGCTGCCCGAGCAGATCAACCTCGGCCTGGTGGCCTTCGCCGGCTCGGCCCGTGTCCTGGTCCCCCCCTCCACGGACCGGGACCAGGTCGTCGACGCCATCGGCCGCCTGGAGCTGGCCGAGTCCACCGCCATCGGTGAGGCCGTGCTCGCCTCCCTCGAGGCCATCGAGTCGGCCCCTGCCGCGGTCGACGGGGAGCCCGTGCCGGCCCACATCCTGGTGCTTTCCGACGGGGAGACCCAGGTGGGCACCCCCAACGAGCTGGCGGCGGCCGCCGCGGTGGAAGCGCGTGTGCCGGTCACCACCATCGCCTTCGGGACGCCCGACGGCACCATCACCTACGAGGGGCAGGTTCTGCCGGTGGCGGTGAACGAGGCCGAACTGGCGGAGCTGGCCGAGGCCACGGGTGGATCGGCGTTCGAGGCGGCCACCACCGCCCAGCTCGAGACCGTCTACCGCGACATCGGCAGCTCCATCGGCTTCGTCACCGAGCAGCGGGAGATCGCCGGCTGGTTCACCGGCGCCGCCTTCGCCTTCGCCCTCCTGGCCGCGGCCACCTCCCTCGTCTGGTTCTCCCGCCTGCCCTGACCGCTTCGGCCGCTCCGGGCAGTGTCGGTCGCCGGGGGACCGCCCCTGACCGGGAAGTGCGGGTCAGGGGCGGTAGCGGGCGCCGTCGACGGTGGCTTCCACGGTGGCCGGTCGGGGGCCGGGGACGATGCCGCCCCACACCAGCATCTCTTCCCCGCTCCATTCGGCGTCGGGGATGAAGCGACCGGGCGCCGGCGGCAGGTCCCTCCAGGCGTCGATCTCGGGGTCATAGCCGGCCCCGGTGCCAAAGAAGAAGGCACCCGTCCCCCCACCGCCCCCCCAGATCAACAGCTCCCGCCCCGACCACACCGCGACGTTCCCCCGACGGGCCTGCAGCGACGACGGCGCCAGCGGGCGCCAGGTGTCGGCGGCCGGATCGTAGGCGGCCCCGTCGGCCAGCGCCTCGGGGCCCTGCTCCCCACCCCAGATCAACAGCTCCCTCCCGCTCCATTCACCTCGCACCACCCGGGGCGAGAGAGGCGACGAGGCGAGGGGGCGCCAGGCGTCGGCGGCCGGGTCGTAGGCGGCGCCGTCCCCGAGGTTCTGGGACCCGGCCCGCCCGCCCCACACGACCAGCTCCCCGTCGGTCCACTCCGAGACCATGTCGAAGCGACCGGCCAGGGGTGACGGCGCCAGCGGTCGCCAAGTGTCGGCTTCCGGGTCGTAGGCGGCACCGTCGGCGAAGACCTGCCGACCCGTGGCATCCACGGTGCCCCCCCACACCAGCATCTCCCGCCCGCTCCACACCGCCTGGGCGCTGCGGGCCGACAGTGGTGCGGCCGCTAGCGGTCGCCAGGTGTCGGCTTCCGGGTCGTAGGCGGCACCGTCGGCCAGGGGTCCGCCGGCGTCTCGCCCACCCCAGACCAACACCTCCTGTCCGGTCCATATCGTGGCGGTGGCGCCCGACCGGGGCGACAGGGGTGACGGCGCCAGCGACCGCCAGGTGTCGGTCTCGGGATCGTAGGCGGCCCCGTCGGCCAGCGCCTCGACGGTCTCGTCGTCGCAGCGGCCCTCCCGGCAGGGCCGGCCCCCCCATGCCACCAACTCCCGTCCCGTCCAGGCACTGGCCGTACCGATGCGGGGGGACAGGGGGGCGGCCGCCATCGGTAGCCACTGGCCGGTGGTGGCGACCTCGGGGCCGACAGGGTCGTCGTCACTCGCCCGGACGAGGACGAGGACGACGCCGATGACGAGAGCCAACGCCGCCGCCGAGACCCCCAGACGCCGCCGCCGCCCGGCCCGCCGACGACTCCCACCCGCGGGCCAGTCGACTTCGCGACCCGGTGGCCGCCTGGCCGCCGAGGGAGGCGGGGACGGGCTCACCGCCGTGCCCTGGTCGGGTTCACGGTGCTCCGAGGCCCAGCAACTCCACTGGCCGCAGCTCGGTTCCGGCGGCGTTCCTCCCCACCCATCGACCGGCACCGTGCTAGGAGCTGCACCGCATCTCACTTTCGATCGAGGCGATCCCCGCCAGGAGCCAGCGCAGCCCCCGGTCGAAGTTCTGGTCCAGGTCTTCGGCGCCCGGGCGCAGTTCCACGGTAGGGCCGACGGGCGGACGGGTGGTGAAGGCGGCGAAGCCGATCGTGTAGACGATGAGGACGCGCTGCGCCTCTCGGGCCTCTGCCCCGTGGACGCCAGCGCGGCCGAGCAGGAGGAGCATGAGGTCCCCTAGGCGCCGGGCGTGCGGTCCCCGGGCGCCTTGGCGGGCCAGGTAGAGGGGCACCAGATCGCAGTGGGACAACAAGACGTCGTAGGTGGACGCCATCAGCTCGTGGAGTCCGAGGGTGGGATCCCCGGAATCGGGAGGCGGCTCCTCGACCTCGGCCAGCACCTGGTCGAGGATGTCGTCGATCAACGCAGTTTTGCCGGCAACGTGGCTGTAGATGGCGTTGGGGGCCACGTGGAGGCGCTCGGCCAGGGCCCGCATGGTGAGCCCCCCCAAGCCCTCGTCGGCCAGCAGGCTCAGGGCGGTGGCGACTACCCGGTCCCGGGTGAGGCCGGCGCGCTGTCCGGGTGTGCGGGGGGAGGCCACGGTTGTTCACTGTACGCCGTCCAGCTATATTGAACGGTGTACAGCTGCACGAGGAGTTCCACATGTCCAACACCGTTGCCACTACCGGTGTCGCTGCCGGCGTCCCGTTCGTCGCCGTCCCGCCCGCCGGGGGGCTGCGGCCGTCCGCCCCGGTGGTGGTGGGGTGGCACCTGATGACCCCGCCTCGCACCGAGATCGCCTTCGCCGCCGCCCTGCCCCTGGCGGGGCTGGACGCCTGGCGCATCTACCTGGGCCTGCCCCTGTGCGGGTCCCGCACGCCGCCGGGAGGGGACGAGGAGCTCATGCGCCTCGGCTACGAGGACGCGGTCCTCAACCTCCAGGGACCCATCGCCACGCAGGCGGCCAGGGAGTTCGAAGCCGCCCTGGTCGACCTGCGGGGGCAGCTCGGACTGGAGGAAGGGCCGATCGGCCTGCTGGGCGGGTCCCTCGGCGCGGCCGTGGCCCAACTGGTCCTGGTGGAGGGCACGATCGACGTTCGTGCCCTGGTCCTCGTCAGCCCCATCGTCCAGTTGCGCCCGGCCGTCGAAGCCATGGGACGGTACTTCGGCGTCTCCTACCCCTGGTCGGACCCTTCCCTGGAGGTGGCTCGGCGCATGGACTTCGTGGCTCGCGCCGACGAGCTCGCCGAGCGGGGCCAACCGGCGGTGCTCCTGATGGTCGGCGCCGACGACGATTCCGAGGGCTTCCTTGAGCCGGCCCAGCTGATGCAACGGACCCTCGAGGCTCGCTACGCCGATCCACAGCGGGTGGAACTGGTCGTCATCCCCGGGATGGCCCACGCCTTGGCCGAGGAGGCGGGTGACGAGCCAGCTCCTCAGACCGAAGCGGCCGCGCTGGTCGACGGCCACGCGGCGCACTGGCTGGGGCGCTACCTCACCGTGGCCCGCTGAGGGGAGGCCGATGAGTTCGATGCCGGCGTTGCGTCGACATTGGCGTAGCCGACCAAAGGAGCTGAGCACATGTTCGCCAACACCAAGGCCTTCAGTGGTTTCGCAGTGGACGACGTGGCCGCAGCCCGGGCGTTCTACGGCGAGACCCTCGGGCTGGAGGTCTCCGAGGAGCACGGCCTGCTGACCCTGCACCTCGCAGGAGACCGCGACACCATCGTCTACCCGAAGCCGGACCACGCGCCGGCCACCTTCACCATCCTGAACTTCGCGGTCGACGACATCGACGAGGCCGTCGACGAGTTGAGCTGGCGGGGCGTGTCCTTCGAGCGCTACGACGGGTTCGACCAGGACGAGAAAGGGGTCGCTCGGGGCGAGGGCCCGGACATCGCCTGGTTCAAAGACCCCGCCGGCAACATCTTGTCGGTGCTCCAGGAGCGGTAGCGCGGCCTAGGGCGCCGGCGGGCCCTTGGGGACGGCCACCCCTTCGGCGTCGAAGCCGGGCGTGCCCATGTCGACCTCCGAGCCCAGGCGCAGGCGGGTGGCCCGGCCGGCGCCGTCGAGGTCGAAGACCACCCGCTGGCCCTGGCGCAGCATCCGGAACACCGACCCGGCCAGGGCATCCCCGGCCAGGTCGTAGTCGGCCATGTCGGTGTCGCACATGAGGGTGCCCTCGCCGGTGCCGGGGTCGTAGGACTTGACCACGCCCTGCATGAGCCGGGGCTCAGGAGGCCTGGCGACGAGCGGGCTTGGTGACCCGGCCCGCCTTGATGCACGACGTGCACACGTGCAGGCGACGGGGGGTCCCGTCGACCACGGCCCGCACCCGCTGGATGTTCGGGTTCCAACGCCGCTTGGTCCGCCGGTGGGAGTGGCTGATGCTCATGCCGAACGATGGGTGCTTGCCGCACAACTTGCAGACCGAGGCCATGGCGACCGAGGGTACCAGCGCAACCCGGCCGGGACCTCGTCGTGACCCGGCGGCGAAGTACCATGACGGCCCATGGCGACCCTCGAACGGCTGGAGGCGCAGGATCTCCGGGCCTTGCTGGTGGCCTACCGGGACGCCCTGCGGGCCCATCAGGAGCCCATCAACCGCCTCAACGTCTACCCCGTGCCCGACGGGGACACCGGCACCAACATGGCCCTGACCGTCGAGTCGGTCCTGGCCGAACTGGACGACGCCGGGCCCGACCTGGCCGCGGTCTGCCGGGCCGTCGCCCACGGCTCGCTGATGGGGGCCCGGGGCAACTCCGGGGTGATCCTCAGCCAGATCCTGCGGGGGATGACGACGGTCTTCGCCGCAGCCCAGGCCCTCGACGGCCCCGCCTTCGCCCGGGCCCTGGCCGCCGCCAGCGAGGGCGCCTACCAGGCGGTGGGCCGACCCGTGGAGGGGACGATCCTCACCGTCGTGCGCGAGGCGTCCGAAGCCGCCGAAACCGCCGCCGACCAGCCTGGGGCCTCCCTCGTCGGTGTCCTCGAGGCGGCCCTGGCCCAGGGCGACAGTGCCCTCCGGCGCACGCCCGAGCTGCTCGACGTCCTGCGTCAGGCCGGGGTGGTCGACGCCGGGGGCACCGGTTTCCTGCTCCTGCTCGACGCGGCCCTGCACGTGGTGGAGGGCCGGCCCCTCCCTGAGCCGGTCGCCGTGGCCGGCCCCGCCCCCGCGGTCACCACCACCGCGCCCGACGACGTGGCCGACCTCCGCTACGAGGTCATGTTCCTCCTCGAGGCCTCCGAGGACGCCGCGGTCGAGGCGTTCCGTCGGGCCTGGGCCGGCATCGGCGACTCGATCGTCGTCGTGGGCGGCGAAGGCATCTGGAACTGCCACATCCACACCGATGACGTGGGCGCGGCCGTCGAGGCCGGCATCGACGCCGGCCGTCCCCGCCAGATCCGGGTGACCGACCTGGCCGGGGAGGTGGAGGAGGAGCGCTGGGTCCGGGAGGCGGCCGGCAGCGCCCCCTCGGGCGGTGAATCCATCCACCCCGTCACCACCGCGGTGGTGGCGGTGGCGAGCGGTGATGGCCTCCGTCAGCTGTTCTGCGCCCATGGCGCAGCATCGGTCGTCTCCGGCGGCCAGTCGATGAACCCGTCGACCGCCGAGCTCCTCCAGGCGGTGGAGGCGTGCCCGGCCGACCAGGTCGTCATCCTGCCCAACAACGCCAACATCGTGGCCGTGGCCGAGAAGGTCGACGGCCTCACGGCCTCGTCGGTGCGGGTGGTCCCCACCACCGAGATCTACGCCGGTCTGGCTGCGTTGTTCGCCTTCGACCCGGCGCGCGACGTCGAGGAGAACGTCAAGGCCATGGCCGCCGCCACCGAAGGGGTGCTCGGTGGTGAGGTGACCAGGGCGGTCCGGGCCAGTGGGTCCTCTCTGGGGCCCATCGCCGAGGGCGACTGGATCGGTATCGGACCGGGGGGCATCAGGGCTTTCGCCCCCGACGTGGTGGAGGCCACCACGGGTCTGCTCGACGCCCTGGTGGGCGACGGCCACGAGCTGGTCACCGTGATCGAGGGAGAGCAGGCCCGCGACGACGACACCGCCCGGGTGGCCGGGTGGCTGGCCGAGCACCGACCCGGCGTCGAGGTGGAGGTCCACCACGGGGGTCAACCGCTGTACCCCTACCTCCTCGGCATCGAATGACGGACCGGTCGCTCACGCCCTGATGCCATCCCACCCGAGGCCGGGGGAACCGGGTCCGTGCGCCGGCTGAGCCAGCTCGCCGGCATCGCCGTCACCGAGCTGGTCGGAGTAGGACCGAAAAAGGCCGACGGACTGGCCACCCTCGGCGTCCACACCGTGGCCGACCTGCTCATGCACTATCCCCGTCGCTACCTCGACCGCACCCGCCAGGCCCGCATCGCCGACCTGGCCATCGGTGAGGAGGGCATGGTTCTGGGCAAGGTCCGCCAGGTCCAGTCGCGGCGGACCCGTAACCGCCGCAGCCTGGTGGAGGTCGACGTCACCGACGGGTCGGCCTACCTTCGCTGCACCTTCTTCAACCAGGCGTGGCGGGCGTCACAGCTCAAGGCCGGGACCAACGCCGTGTTCTTCGGCAAGCTCGAGCAGTTCCAGGGCCGTCGGCGCATGACCAATCCCGTCGTCGACCTGGTCGGCGACCGCACCGGGCGCATCGTGCCCGTCTACCCCCAGTCGGAGAAGGCGGCCCTGACGACGTGGGAGCTCGGCGGTTGGATCGAGGAGGCCCTGCAGCGGGCCGGGACCTTCCTCGACCCCCTGCCCGAGGAGGTGCGCCGGCGTTTCGACCTGGTCGATCGCCACACCGCCATGCGGGGCATCCACCTTCCCGAGTCGGCCGACGACCACCGGGCCGCTCGCACCCGCCTCGTCTTCGACGAGCTGTTGCGGATCCAGCTGGTCCTGGTCCGTCGGAAGCGCCGGCTCGAGGCCGGTGCCGTCGGCCTGTCGCACCACGTCGGCGGTGACCTGGTGCGCCAGTTCCACCAGCGCCTCCCCTTCCCCCTCACCGGTGCCCAGCTGAAGGCCATGGCCGAGATCGAAGCGGACCTGGCCTCGGCGGTGCCCATGCACCGGCTGCTCCAGGGCGACGTGGGCAGCGGGAAGACCCTGGTCGCCCTCAGCGCCCTGCTGGTGGCCGTCCAGGGGGGCCACCAGGGCGCCTTCATGGCCCCCACCGAGGTCCTGGCCGAGCAGCACCACCTGGGCCTCCGCCGCCTGCTCGACGGGCTCACCCTGGCCGCCGAGGGCGACAACCTCTTCGGTGAGCGGCCGGTGTGCGCTGAGCTGTTGACGTCGCGCACCACGGTGTCGGAGCGCTCCCGCATCGGTGCGGCCCTGGCCGGAGGTGGCGTCGACGTGGTGGTGGGCACCCACGCCCTCATCCAGGACGCCCTCGAGTTCCGCTCCCTCGGGGTGGCCGTGATCGACGAGCAGCATCGCTTCGGGGTGGAGCAACGGGCGGCGCTGCGGGGCAAGGGCGCGGCCGTGCCCGACGTGTTGGTGATGACGGCCACCCCCATCCCCCGCACGGCCGCCATGACCGTCTACGGCGACCTCGACGTGAGCGTCCTCGACGAGCTCCCTCCGGGGCGCACACCGATCGTGACCCGCTGGGCCCGCACCGACCTCGAGGAGGCCGAGGCCTGGGCCGCGGTCCGCTCGGAGGTGGCCGCCGGTCACCAGGCCTATGTCGTGTGTCCGCTCATCG
Organism: Acidimicrobiales bacterium; assembly: GCA_030446545.1. Taxonomy (GTDB): domain Bacteria; phylum Actinomycetota; class Acidimicrobiia; order Acidimicrobiales; family CADCSY01; genus JADDRA01. The sequence goes on from JAUJNB010000006.1 coordinate 25,897, forward strand.
AGGATTCCGACAAGCTGGAGGTCCGTTCGGCCGAGGAGACGTTCCGGGCCCTGGAGGAGGGAGAGCTGGCCGGGCTGCGCCTCGGGCTGCTGCACGGGCGGGTCGCCTCGAGGGACAAAGAGCTGGTCATGGAGGCTTTCCGGGCCGGTGAGCTCGACGTGTTGGTGGCCACGACCGTGATCGAGGTGGGTGTCGACGTGGCCAACGCCACCGCCATGGTGGTGCTCGACGCCGACCGCTTCGGCTTGGCCCAGCTCCACCAGCTCCGGGGCCGGGTGGGACGGGGACAGGCGGTGTCGTCCTGTTGGCTGGTGGCCCGGGCCGAGGAGGTGACCCCTGACGCCGAGTCGCGCCTCGGTGCCCTGGAGCGGACCACCGACGGCTTCGAGTTGGCCGAGATCGACCTGGGACTGCGGGGGGAGGGCACCCTCATGGGCGCTCAGCAGAAGGGTCGCAGCGACCTGCGCCTGGCTTCGCTGGGCCGGGACGAGCTGTGGGTGCAGCGGACCCGCGACGTGGCCTTCGCCCTGGTCGACGGTGACGGTGGCCTCGATGCCCACCCCGTCCTGGCCGAGGAGGTGGCCCTGCTCCTCGGGCCCGACGACGCCGATGGGCCCCACGACCGCACCGCCTTTCTGTTCAAGAGCTGAGCCGACGGGGGCGGCTACGGTCGCCGGCGTGCGGGTGGTGGCGGGGACGGCGCGGGGACGGCGCCTGGCCGCTCCACCCGGAACCTCGACCCGGCCCACGAGCGACCGGGTCCGTGAGGCCACCTTCAACGCCCTCGAGAGCCTCGGTGCGGTCGACGGGGCGGCGGTGCTGGACCTCTTCGCCGGGTCCGGGGCCCTCGGCATCGAGGCCCTCTCCCGGGGCGCCGGGCGCGCCGTCTTCGTCGAGCGCGACCCCCGGGTCCTGGCCGTGGTACGGGCCAACCTGGCGGCCACGGGACTGGCGGGTCAGGCCACGGTGGTCCGTAGCGACGCCCTGCGCTTCCTGGCCGCCGCGTCCGCCGGCCCCTTCGACCTGGCTCTCCTCGACCCCCCCTACCACTTCGACGACCGGGCGTGGGAGGAGCTGCTGGCCCGGGTGGACGCGCCGCTGGTGGTGGTCGAGTCCGACCGCGCCGTCGAGCTCGGGCCGGTTTGGCGGACCGTTCGCTCACGCCGCTACGGGAGTACCGTGGTGGTGCTGGCCCAACCGCAGCGGGACCACCCACGGAGGGAGCGGGCGTGACCAAAGTGCTCTACCCCGGTTCATTCGACCCCTTTCACCACGGCCACCTGGAGTTGGTCGAGACCGTCGCCCGTCTCTTCGACGACGTGGTGGTGGCGGTGTGGCACAACCCGGCCAAGGGTGAGCCCCTGCTCAGCCTGGACGAGCGCACGTCCGTCATCGAGGAATCGCTGGCCGGCACGGCCAACGTATCGGTGACGCGCTTCGCCACCCTGGTCGTCGACTTGGCCCGGGAGCTGGGCGCCGACATGATCATCCGGGGCCTGCGGGCGCCGTCGGACTTCGAGAGCGAGATGGCCCAGGCCCAGATGAACCGGGCCATCTCGGGTGTCCACACGCTCTTCGTGCCTGCGGCCCCGACCAACTCCTACATTGCCTCCAAGTACATCCGGGAGATCGTCCGCCTTGGGGGCGATGTCGGTTCCATGGTGCCCGATGCCGTGGGCCAGCGGCTCCACGACAAGTACCAGCGATGAAGGGAGACCTTGCCATGGGCAACGTCGAGCAGGAGTACGGTCCGCTGCCCACGGCGGCCGCCGACGTCGAGACGCTGTTGGGCCGGGTCGCCGACCTCATCGGCAACGCCCGGCCCATGCCGCTGTCGGCGTCGGTGATGGTCAACCGGGACGAGCTCTTGGAGCTGGTCGAAGAGGCGGCCGCCCGCCTGCCCGAGGAACTGCGGGCGGCCCGGTGGCTGTTGCGCGAGCGCCAGGAGTTCCTCGACAAGGTGCAGCGCGAAGGCGACGAGATCCTCGAGGCGGCCCGGGTGCGGGCCGAGCGGATGGTGCAACGAACCGAGGTGGTGCGGGCCGCCCAACAAGAGGCCCGCCACACCCTCGACGAGGCCGAAGCCGAGGCCCGGCGCCTGCGCCACGAGGCCGAGGACTTCTGTGACCAGAAGTTGGCCCAGTTCGAGATCATCCTCGACCGCACCACCAAGACGGTGCAGGCGGGTCGGTCGCGCCTGGCCGCCTCCATCCCCGAGCACGACAGCGAGGCGACGGGTGACGAGGCGATGATGGAGGCCGAGTTCTACGACCAGGATTCGTAGTGCGGGGCTCGCGGGCGCTCACGCTCGGTGTCGCCGACCTCCTCCGCAACCCGGGGCAGCGTCGGGACGAAGCGCTGGAGGCGGTGCTCGGCGACCTCCGGGTGCTCGGAAGCGAGGTCCCTGCTGATGCGCCGGTCCGACTCGAGGTCCACCTCGAGGCGGTGGGTGAGGCGGTGGTGGTGCGGGGCTCGGTGGCGGCGCCCTGGGGTGGGGAGTGTCGGCGTTGCCTGGGCCCGGTCCGGGGCCGCCTGGCGGCGCCCGTCCTCGAGATCTACGAGACCCATCCCACCGACGGCGAGACCCAGCCGCTCCTGGGGGACTGCATCGACCTCGAACCCGTCGCCCGGGAGTCGGTGCTGTTGGGCCTGCCGTTGGCGCCGTTGTGCCGGGACGACTGTGCCGGTCTGTGCCCCCGCTGCGGCACCGACCGCAACCAGACGCCCTGCGGCTGTCCCACCGAGGACGTCGATCCCCGTTGGTCGGCCCTCGACGACCTCCGCCTCGACGACCTCCGCCCCGACGACCTCGACGACTCCGCCTCGAGCCGACGGGCGACTCGTTCCTTCGGCGGAGAGCGGCACCTGTTGCCCTTCACCGCCGAAAGAACGGGGTGAGGCACGGGCCGATAGAGTGGACCGCCGTGGCCGTGCCCAAGAAGAAGACCAGCAAGGCCAAGAGCCGGAGCCGGAGGGCCTCGGCGTGGCGCCTCGACGCCCCGCCCCGCAGCGTCTGCCCGCAGTGCGCGTCGGCCAAGTTGCCGCACGTGGTCTGCCCCACCTGCGGGTGGTACGGCGGTCGCCAGGCCCTCGATGTCGGGTGACCGAGGGTTCTGACCCCAGGACAGACTTCGACGGCCACGACCGGGCGGGCCCGTGAAGCCGGTCGCCGTCGACGCCATGGGGGGCGACAAGGCTCCGGCAGAGATCGTGGCGGGTGCCCGCCAGGCGTCCGACCGCCTGGACGTGCCGGTCCTGCTCTTCGGTCGGGCTGAGGCCATCGCCGCCGTTGACCCCGGTGGGCTGGAGGTGGTGGCCTGCAGCGAGGTCATCGAGATGCACGACGACCCCGGGGTCTCGGTCCGGCGCAAGAAGGACGCCTCGGTGCTGCGGGCGGCGGAAGCGGTGCGCGACGGGTCGGCCTCGGCCATGGTCAGCGCCGGCAACACCGGGGCGGCCATGGCCAGTGCGCTGTTGCGCATGGGCCGCATCCGGGGGGTGCACCGCCCTGCCATCGCCACCCCGATCCCCGTCCCCGGTTCGCGGCCCACGGTCCTGCTCGACGCCGGGGCCAACGCCGAGTGCCAGCCCGGATGGTTGGTGCAGTTCGCCCAGATGGGCGCGGCCTACGCCCGCACCCGCTACGGGCTGGACGAACCCCGGGTCGGGCTGCTCTCGGTGGGGGAGGAGCCCACCAAGGGGACCGCCCTGGTGAAGGACGCCCACGCCCTGCTGGCCGATCCGGCTTGGAGCGCGACATCGGGGGGCAGGTTCGTGGGCAACGTGGAGGGCCGCGACGTCATGACCGACGAGGTGGACGTCGTCGTCACCGACGGGTTCACCGGCAACGTGGTGCTCAAGACGCTCGAAGGCGGGATGCGCTTCGTGGAGCGGGCGCTGCTCGAGGCCATGACGGCCACCGAGGAGCTGCGGGCGGCCTTCGAGGTCCTCTGGCCGGCGGTGCTGCCCCTCGTGACCGACCTCGATCCCGACAGCTACGGCGGAGCCATGCTGCTCGGCGTCGACGGGGTCTGCATCATCAGCCACGGCTCTTCCTCGGCCAACGCCATCGTCAATGCCCTCGACGTGGCCCGGGAGATGGTGACAGCCGACCTGGTGGGGATCCTGCGGGCTGCGGTGTCGCCCCCGCTCGTCCCGTCGGCATGAACACCGCCGGCACCTCGCCCCGTTCTCTGCCCCTTTTCGGGCTCGCAACGGTGTAGACTTCCCGCCTTCGCAGGGCAGAAGTTCGGCCCCGCACCGTCCGCCCGTCCGCTTTCCGAGGAGTTCTCGGTGCCCGCTGAAACCCACGTCGAGCAGAGCCCGATGGACCGGAACGAGGTCTACGAGATGATCCGTGACCGTCTGGCCGACATCTTGGAGATCGAAGCATCGGAGATCTCGGAGTCCGACTCCTTCAGTGACGACCTCGATGCCGACTCCTTGGCCCTCATCGAGCTGGTGGAGGCCATCGAGGAGGAAGTCGGTGAGCGCACCGTGGGCTTTCGCATCGAGGACGAGGACCTCGAGGACTTGAAGACGGTGCGAGACGCCGTCGACTACGTCTGCACCCGCCTCGGCTAAGCGGGTGGCCATGATGGCGCCAGAGGTGGAGGCGCTGGCCCAGCGGCTTCCCCGCCCCTTTCGCGACGAGTTGCTGTTGGTGCGCGCCCTGACCCATCGGTCCTGGTGCGCCGAGTTCGCCGGCCATGCCTCCAACGAGCGCCTGGAGCTCCTGGGCGACGCCGTGCTCGGCCTGGTCGTCACCGACTACGCCTTCCGGGCCTACCCCGAGCTGGCCGAGGGCGAGCTGGCCAAGGTGCGGGCCGACGTGGTCAGCGCCGTCGTCCTGGCCCAGGTGGCGACCGAGCTGAGGCTGGGCCCGGCCATGTTCCTGGGCAAGGGCGAGGACGCGTCCGGGGGCCGGGACAAGGCGTCGATCCTGGCTGACGCCACGGAGGCCCTGATCGGCGCCGTGTACCTCGACGGGGGATGGGACGCCGCCTCGGAGCTGGTGCTCGTGCTCCTCGGTCATCGCATCGCCGAGGCCGCCACTGGTCCCGGCGTCGCCGATTACAAGACCCGGCTCCAGGAACTGGCCGCCCGGTGCTTCGAGTGCCTGCCCCGCTACGAGGTCGCCGACAGGGGGCCCGACCACGCCAAGCACTTCTCGGCCACCGTCGTGGTGGCCGGCGGCATCCGGGGGAGCGGTGAGGGCCGCTCCAAGAAGCAGGCCGAGCAGGCCGCAGCGGCCGCGGCCTGGCAGGCCTGGAAGGAACTGGAGGCGGCCGGATCGGCCCGGGTGGTGCAGGGCACCGAGGACCTCTGCGTCGACCCTGAGGTGTCGGCCTGATGCCCGAGCTCCCCGAGGTGGAGACCCTGCGGCGCGACCTCGACAAGGAGGTGATCGGACGACGCATCAAGAGCGCCGAGGTGGCCGGCATGCGGGCCATCCGCCGACACCCCAACAAGAAGCACTTCATCAGCAAGATCGAGGGCCAGAAGCTCGAGCGGGTGACCCGGCGGGGGAAGTACCTGCTGTTGTCCATGGGCGACGACACCCTCGTGATCCACCTGGGCATGAGCGGCCAGCTCCTCAAGGCGGCGGTCAAGGATCCCGTCGTCCCCCACACCCACGTGACGTTCACCTTCACCCAGGGCGGCCAACTCCGCTTCGTCGACCCCCGGACCTTCGGGGAGATGTTCGTGATCGCCTCCGACGCCATCGCGTCCGACCTCCCCGAGGTCAGTGAGCTGGGGTTCGACCCGGTGGAGGACGTGATGAGCTGGGACGCGTTCGGAGCCCGTCTCCGGGTTCGCAAGGTGAAGCTCAAGTCGTTGTTGATGGATCAACGCTTCGTGGCCGGCATCGGCAACATCTACAGCGACGAAATCCTCTGGGCTGCGGGCCTGCGCCACGACCGGACCTCCGATTCGCTCAGCACCCAGGAGATGCGCCGCCTCTACCGTTCGGTGCTGGAGACGTTGCACGAGGCCATCAAGTTCCGGGGCTCCTCCCTCTCGGACCAGCAGTACCGGGACCTCTACGGGGTGCCGGGGAACTACCAGGGTGAGCACAAGGTCTACGCCCGGGAGGGCGAGGCGTGCCGACGCTGCCGCCAGCCCATCGTGCGGGCCCGTTGGTCGCAACGCTCGACGTTCTTCTGCGCGGCCTGCCAGGTCTGAGGGCTCCCAAGGAGACTGGGTCCGTGCCTGGTCGCGGCGCCGATCGCCCGGTCCTTGCCGATCAACTCCTGCGGGGCGCGCTGGAAGTGGCGCTGGTGGTGGCCCGGCGTCGATCGACCGAGGATCCTCCGGTCCCGGCCCCTCGTGGGTTGGTGCCCTTCCTGGGCTTCGCCCGCCTCCCGGACCGTGCCCTGGCCCCCTTCCGTCGGGTGCTCGACGACGACGAAGGACTACGTCGAGCCACGCGCGACGCGGCCGACGAGGCATCCGTCGGTCGAGCCTCGTGGTTGTTCCTGGACCGCCCCGTCGGGTGGGAAGAGGAGCTCGACCGTTTGACGGGAGCCGCCGACGTGGTGGCCGTGGAGGAGCGGGACCAGCGAGAGGAGGCCGACCTTCGCCGCCGCCTGGTGACGCAGGAAGCGGCGCGCCGGCGGTCCGAGGAGGAAGTGGTCCGACTGAGTGCGGAGCTGGCCGCGGCCAAGGAGCTCCTGGCAGGCGAGCGCCGAGCCCGGCGGCGCAGCGAGTCCGACGCCGGCCGGCTCCGGCGTCGATCCGAAGACCTGGCCTCGGAGATCGAGGCAGGGCGACAGAGGGAGGCTCACCTGCGCCAGTTGGCCGAGGAGGCACGGGTGGTCACGGGCGCCGGTGTGGATCCGCCGGGTGCGGTGATCGATGTCGAGCGGCGGCAGGACGCGCGTCGGGACGATCGGGCCCTCGACCAGGTGGCCCTGACCGAGGCGGTGGACGCCGCCACCGGCGCCGCCGGGGCGTTGTCGGAGGCACTGGCGCAGGCCGCCAGCCTGCTGGCCGCCGTGGGCGGGGAGCCCGACGACGGTGTGCCGGCGTCGGTGTCGGGCGGGGGGGGTGAGGAGGCGGCCAGGGTCGGTCGCCGTCCGGTGCCCCTCCCCCCCAACACCTTCGACGACAGCGTGGCCGCAGCCGATCATCTCGTGCGTGTCGGCCACGTGCGGGTGCTGGTCGACGGCTACAACGTGACCAAGCTGGCCCGCCCTCATCTCTCCCTGCCCGAGCAGCGGGGCTGGTTGGTCGACGCCGCCGTCGAGCTGGCTGCCCGCACCGGTGCTTCCGTGGAACTGGTCTTCGACGGTGCCGGTGAGCGGGCCAGCGCGCCGGCCGACCTGGGGCGCCGGGTGGGCGTCCAGGTGCGCTTCTCCCCGGAGGGGACCGAGGCCGACGACCTCCTGCTCGATTTGCTGGCCCACACGCCCGCCGGCCGCCCAGTGGTGGTGGCGTCGGACGACCTCCGGGTGCAGGCGGGCGCCCGCCGCTTGGGAGCCAATGTGATCACCAGCCCGCAGCTGCTGGCCGTGGTCAACCGGCCGATCTGACCACGGAAGTCGTCCCGCCGACCGAGGCCGCCAGGGCCCGTCCTCTTGGTGCTTCGACCTGCGGAGGTGGGTCCCTGTCAGTGGTATCCACCGGTGCTACCGTCGACAGCGGGCCGGCCCGACCCGCGGGCCGCACCGCGCGGGGGAACGTTTTGCAGAAGCTCCACCTCGTCGGGTTCACAGCAGGGCTCGACGGCCTCATCCTCAGTGTTCGCAAAGGCTCCACCTCAGGCGCCTTCACCGTCGATCTCGACGACGCCCTGGTGCAATTGGTGGCCGACGCCGACCGCGTCCGCTCCGGGGGCATGGTCGTCCAGGTGGCGAACGAATCGCGCCAGCCCCGGCACTCCTGGCACGGCAGCGCCTTGAACCCTCGCGAGCTGCAGGATCGACTGCGGGCCGGATGGAGCGTGGAGGAGGTGGCCGACGCGGCCGGCACCGACGTGGCCTGGGTCGACCGCTTCGCCGCACCGGTGCGGGCCGAACAGGCGCAGGTGGTGGGACGGGCGCGCCAGCTCACCTTCGACAAGCCCCGCCTCGGGCCGTCGGCGCTCGATCTGGGTGCGTCGGTGCGCCGCAACCTGGCCGAACGAGGGCTTCGACTTCCCGATGTCGGGGCCGATGACGGGTGGAGCGCCTACCAGCTCGACGATGGCCTGTGGGTCATTCGATTCGACTACACCTCCCGAGGGCGATCCCAGCGTGCGGAGTGGTTGTTCGACGTGGCCGAGGGTCGCCTGACGGCGCGTGACCGAACGGCATCGCAGTTGGGCCACGTGGGCCAGGGCAGTCGGCGCACGCCGGCGATCCCCTCCGAGCCACCACTCGAGGCGGCCGGTCCACGCCAGGACCGAACCGCCTCGTCGCCGGCGTCCACCAAGAGGACGTCGACCGGGCGTCGGGCCCCGACGCTGCCGGCAGCAGCGCTGAGCGGGTCCAGCAAGAAGTCACGAGCGGCCAAAAAGGCGGCGCCGGCCAAAAAGCCGGAGCTCGTGAAGAAGCCGGAGCTCGTGAAGAAGCCGGAGCTCGTGAAGAAGCCGGAGCTCGTGAAGAAGCCGGAGCTCGTGAAGAAGCCGGAGCTCGTGAAGAAGCCGGAGCTCGTGAAGAAGCCGGAGCTCGTGAAGAAGCCGGAGCTCGTGAAGGCGGCGGAGCCAGCGAAGAAGGTCGCACCGGCCGAGAAGGCCACGCCGGTGAAGAAGGCGGCGCCGGCCAAGAAGGCGGCGCCGGCCAAGAAGGCGGCGCCGCCCAAGAAGGCCAGCGAAGGCGGCGCCGGCCAAGAAGGCGGCACCAGCGAGGAAGGCGGCACCAGCGAGGAAGGCGGCACCAGCGAGGAAGGCGGCACCAGCGAGGAAGGCGGCGCCGGCCAAGAAGGCGGCACCAGCGAGGAAGGCGGCACCGGCGAGGAAGGCGGCACCGGCGAAGGCGGTGTTGGCCGAGAACAGCGCTCCCCTGGCTCGCGAGGCGCCTCCATCCCGGCGGCTCCCGGTCCAGGAGGTGCCGGCCCAGGACGCGCCGGCCCCAAAGGCGCCGGACACCCCTGGGTTGGCCCCCGAGCAACCGGTCGCCGACACGATGCGATCCGAGGGGACGACACCGGCGCGGGCCGAGGCGGCCGCCACACCGGTGATCCCTCCCGTGCCCCCGGGTCCGTCGGGGACGACGAGCACCGGGGCCGGTCGGTCGGCGAGCGCCGCCCCGACCGGCGACACCGACGCAGGGCCCGATCCTGGCGGGAACGCCCCCGTCTCGGCGGCGACATCGTCACCGGAGGGCGAGGTGGTCGCTCCTCCGGCGGCGGTGCCGACGGCCGGTACCGGCAGCGAAGCCGACGGCCAGGACGGCCGCGAGCGAGAGAAGCCGGTGGGCAACGGCCGGGGAGCCGGCCAGGACCGGATCTTCCGGTCGAGTCGCCCGGCCGGCTCCCGGGCCCCGACTGGAACGCCCCCATCCCCTCGCCGCGAGGGCCCGCCCGCGGTCGACCCCGGAGGGGATGATGCCGTGCATGGGCCCCTCCCCCTGCCTGCCCCCATTCCCGTCCCCGAGCGCATCCGGGAGGCGGTGAGCGAGCCGATCGGCGCCCCCCCCATCACTCAGGTGCAACCGGTCGTCACGGTCGACGCTGACCCGCCCGCACGTCCGGCGGGACGGCCTGCATCGCCGACGACGTCCCCGCGGCGGGCTGCGCCCCGGCCCGGTGCCGCCCCGTCGGATGACCGGGGGTCGGTGCCCAACCCGGTCTTTCGCCCGGACCTTGCTCGTTCGGCCGGTGACGGAGTGCCGGTCGACAACCGCGGTGACGCTCGATGGGCACCGTCGGAACCGGCCGGTTCCGAGGGGGCATCGCCGCCCGAGTCCGGCCGAGCGGCCCCCTCGGCCGCCGACGCCCCGCCCGGCCCCAGCGAACCGTCGGCCATGGAGGCGCTGGCCACGCTCTACCCCCCGGCGGGCGTCGATCCCCCGCCCAAGGTCCGTCGCCGCCGCCTGCGTCGGGGCTGACCGAGCCCTGCTGATCTGCGGGCCGGCGGGGCCGTTGCGCTCTCGCGCCCGGCCGACGCCTCCATCACGGTGAAGCACCTGCTGGTAACCAACGACTTCCCTCCGAAGATCGGGGGGATCCAGTCCTACCTGTGGGAGCTCTGGCGCCGCTTCCCGCCTCGGGACGTCACCGTCTTCACCCCCGGCCAGGAGGGCGACCTCGCCTTTGACCGGCGCCAGCACTTCCGGGTGGTGCGTCACCGCCGAGGAGTGTTGATGCCCACGCCGGCGCTGGCTCGGCGTGTCGATGCGCTGGCCGAGGAGGTCGGCGCCTCGATGGTGGTGCTCGACCCCGCCCTGCCGCTCGGCCTCATCGGCCGGCAGCTCCACCGCCCCTACGTCGTGGTGGTCCACGGCGCCGAGATCACCGTGCCCGCAGGCCTGCCCGTGGCCCGCTCCGCCCTTCGGGTGGTCCTGGACGGGGCGGTGCACGTGATCGTGGGCGGCGAGTACGTACGAGCGGAGGCCGAGCGGGTAGTGGGAAGGACCTTGGCCGCCACGCAGGTCCCCCCCGGGGTCGACGTCGATCGCTTCCAGCCCCTGGACCCCGAGCGTCGGGCCGAGGCCCGGGCTGCGTTCGGGTTGCCGGCCGAGGCTCGAGTGGTGGTGGGCGTCGGACGCCTCGTTCCCCGCAAGGGCTTCGACGTGCTGGTGGAGGCGACTGCCTCGTTGGCACCGACGCGCGCCGATCTGGTGGTGGCGGTGGCCGGGACGGGACGCCAGGCGGGTGAGCTGGGACGACGGGTGGGGGAGCTGGGAGTGCCCGTGCGCCTGCTCGGCCGAGTGTCCGACGAGGCCCTCCCGCTGCTCCACGGCGCGGCCGACGCCTTCGCCGGGCCCTGCCGTACCCGCTGGGGAGGACTCGAGCAGGAAGGCTTCGGCATCGTCTTCCTGGAGGCGGCCGCCTCGGGGGTCCCGGCGCTGGCCGGCGCCAGCGGCGGAACGACCGAGGCCGTGCTCGACGGCGAGACCGGGGTGGTCGTGGCCGACCCCCAGAACCCGGATGCGGTGGCCGCCGGCCTGGCCCGGCTCCTCGACGACGCCGAGGGGCGGGCCCGTCTCGGGCAGGCGGCCCGCCGGCGGGTGGTGGCCGACTTCAGCTACGACGTCCTTGCCGCCCGCCTGCAGGCCACCCTGTCGACCTGCCTGGGCTGAAGGCGTGGGTGCAGCAGGCCGCCCGGACGACGACCTACCATCGGCACTTCCCAGCCCCGAGACGAGACGCCCGGACGACCTCGGTCGATCCGGTGGCGAGGAGGTGCGAATGGTCGCCATCACCGAGGACGAGATCCGTAGGTTGGCCGGCTTCAAGGGTGAGGAAGCGCCGGTCACCAGCTGCTACCTGAACGTCGACGGCGCCACCCATGTGCGGCACCAGGACGTGGTACGTGAGCTCGACCGTGTCCTGCGCATCGCTCGGGCCCGCCTCGATGGCGACCCGTCGGTCGCCTCCGACCTGGAGCGCATCGAGGCCCACGTGCGGGGAGGCTTCGACCGTTCCCGTACCCGCGGCCTGGCCATGTTCTCGTGCACGGCGCACGGCTACTGGCGGATCGTCGAGCTCCCGGTGCCGGTGCACAGCCAGGTGGTCGTGAACCACACCCCGAGCGTGCGCCAGCTCGAGGTGGTGGTCGACCAGCACGAGCGCTTCGGGCTGCTGCTGGTCGACCGGCAGCGGGTCCGGATGCTCGTGTTCGAGCTGGGGGAGCTGGTGGAGTCGAGCGGGGCGTTCGACGAGCTGCCTCGGGGTGACGACGACGACCACAGCTACACCAAGGACCATGCCCGGGACCATGTCGCCGCCCGTGTCCAGCGGCACCTGCGTTCCGCCGCCGCCCTGGCCTTCGAGGTGTTCCAGGCCCAGGGTTTCGAGCGCCTCATCCTGAGCACGCCCGAGGATCTGGCCGGCGAGGTGGAGTCGGCCCTGCACCCCTACCTGCGCGGGCGGGTGGTCGCCCGTTGCACCATCCCCCTCAGCGCGTCCGACGACGAGGTCCGTCGGGCCGCCCTCGAGGTCGAAGCCGACGTGGAGCGGGCCAAGGAGGCGGAAGCGGTGGCGCTGCTGCGGGCCGGCGTGGGTGCCGGCACCGGCGCGGTGGCCGGGCTCGAGGCCACTTTGTTGGCCCTGGTCGAACGTCGGGTGGAGACCCTGCTCGTGTCCTCGGGCTACGTGGAGGCGGGCTGGCGATGCGGGGCGTGTGGCTGGATCGGCAAGCTCGGGCGCTCGTGCCCGGTCTGTGACAAGGAGATGAGCCAGGTCGAGGACGTGGTCGAGGAGGCGGTTGAGGAGGCGCTCACCCAGTCGTGTCGGGTCGAGATCTGCGAAGGCAACGCCGACCTCGACGTCCTCGGCCGCATCGGGGCCCTGGTGCGCTACTGAGAGGCGGGCGCCCTCCCGGTGACGGACGCAGCCGAAGCGTCACCCTCGGGATCGATGTCGGGGGGACCAAGATCCTCGCCCTTGCCCTCGACCACCGCGACGCGGTGGTGGGGGAATGTCGACGAGCGACGCCTCAGGGTGTCCCGGCGCTGGTGACCGACCTCGTCGGGGTGGTGGCCGAGCTGGGCCGCCAGGTCGACGGCGTGGTGGCCGTGGGCGTGGGCCTTCCGGGGCTGGTGGACCGCCGGGGGACGCTGCACATGGCGCCCCATCTTCCCGGCGTGGTCGACCTCGACGTGGCCACCCCCCTCGCCGCCGCCGCCGGGGTGGCCGTGTCCGTCGACAACGACGCCACCTGCGCGCTGGTGGCCGAGCACGCCCTGGGCGCGGCCCGGGGCGTCACCGACGCCGTGCTGGTCACGCTGGGGACGGGGATCGGTGGGGCGCTGTTGCTCGGCGGCCAGGTGCAGCGGGGCACATCGGGATTCGCCGGCGAGCTGGGCCACATGGTGGTCGAGCCCGACGGCCGCGCCTGCCCCTGCGGGCACCGGGGCTGTTGGGAGGGCTATGCCTCGGGCCTGGCCCTCGACCGCCTGGCCGCCGAGGCGGGAGGAGACCCGCCGGGTGACCTCCTCCTCGGTCGGCTGGCCGGGTGGGTGGCTCTCGGCCTGGCCAATCTGGTGCACGTCCTCGACGTCGAGCGGGTGGTGGTGGGCGGGGGCTTGTCGGCGTGGGGCGAGCACCTGCTCGCTCCGGTGCGCTCGGCTTTCCTCGAGCGGGTGATGGCTCCCGCCCATCGCCCGCCCGTGAGCATCGTGGTCGCCGAGTGGGGGGAGCGGGCCGGGGCCGTCGGCGCTGCCCTCCTGGCCCGGGGGCAGATCGCATCCGGCCGGAGGGTGGTCGCCCCGGGCGGGTAGCGTCCAGACGTGGAGTTCCGGCGCATCACCGCCCTACCGCCCTATGCCCTGGGCATCATCGACGGCCTGAAGAAGCAAGCTCGCTGGGCCGGGGAGGACGTCGTCGACCTGGCCTTCGGCAACCCCGACATCCCTTCGCCGGCCCTGGCCGTCGACAAGTTGGCCGAGGCGGCCCGCAACCCCCGCAACCACCGCTACTCGCTCAGCCGGGGCCTGCCCAAGCTGCGCGAGGCGCTGGCCGACCTCTACCTGCGCCAGTTCGAGGTGACGCTCGACCCCGAGACCGAGGTCATCAACACCATCGGGGCCAAGGAGGGGTTCAGCCACCTCATGTGGACCCTGCTCCAGCCCGGCGACGCCGCCCTGGTCCCTTCGCCCTCATACCCCATCCACATCTACGGGCCCCTCTTCGCCGGGGCCGACGTGCGGGAGATGCCGCTCGGCGACAGCGAAGCTGACTTCTTCGAGATCCTGGTGGAGCGCTACGAGTACTCCTGGCCCAAGCCCCGGGTGATCGTGCTGTCGTTCCCCACAACCCGACCACCACCTGTGTCGACCTCGACTTCATGCAGAAGGTGGTCGACTTCGCCCGGGAGCGCGAGGTGGTGGTGGTGCACGACTTCGCCTACGCCGATCTGGGTTTCGACGGGTACCGCCCCCTCGATCCTCCAGGCCGAAGGGGCCAAGGAGGTGGCCGTGGAGCTGTACTCCATGACCAAGTCGTTCTCCATGGCTGGCTGGCGGGTGGCGTTCATGGCCGGCAATCCCGAGATGGTGGCCGCCCTGGCCAAGCTCAAGAGCTACCTCGACTACGGGACCTTCCAGCCCATCCAGATCGCCGCCACCGTCACCATGAACGAGGCATCCGAATACCCCAGCCAGGTGCGCGACATCTACCAGGCCCGGCGAGACTGCCTGTGCGACGGACTGGCCCGCATCGGCTGGCCGGTGGAACGGCCGCAGGCCACCATGTTCGTGTGGGCGCCCATCCCCGAGGCCTACCAGGAGAAGGGGTCGGTGGAGTTCGCCAGCGACCTGGTCACCGGCGCCAACGTGGCCACCTCTCCGGGTGTGGGCTTCGGTCCTGGCGGCGACGGCCACGTCCGCTTCGCCCTCATCGAGAACGAACAGCGGATCACCCAGGCGGTCCGAAACCTCCGCCGGGCCCTGACCAAGCTGTAGCCGGCGGGCCGGCTGGCGTTCTTGACGTCGGAGAATTTGCCCGTACCAGGCCGTGGTGCTCTCACCGGCGGCAACAACTACCTCCAGGCCCGGTGCAGCGAGGTCTGGGCCCCCGATGAGGTGATCGGCAGCGACGTCACCGACACCAACGGCGAGGCCTCGTGCAGGGGATCAACTCGTTGGGGGTCACTTCCGACGTGGGCTACACCACCACCTTCGCGGGCACGGCCACCTCGGCGCCCGCCCAAGACGACGCCTCCCTCGTGGGGGCGTCGTGGCCGATCGGCCCTGAGGGCCCTCCGGGTCCTGAGGGGTCGTGGCCATAAGCGCCGATGAAACCCGGCGTTCACACCGACCTCGTAGCCTCCGGTCGTGGATCGCTTCGTCGTGCGCGTGTGGTTGCCCGACCGACCGGGTGCGCTCGGGCTGGTGGCCAGCCGCATCGGCGCCGTGCGGGGGGAGATCCACGGAATCGAGATCCTGGAGCAGGGTGCCGGGCGGGCCATCGACGAGTTGGTGGTCGAGCTCCCCGACCCGTCACTTCTCGACCTCTTGGTCGACGAGGTCAACGCCGTCGACGGTGTCGACGTGGAGGAGGTGCGGGTGGCGCCGGCGTCGCGGCGCGATCCCCGCTTCGATGCCTTCGAGACGGCCACCGCACTCATCGGCGCAACCAACGTCCCCACCATGCTGGCCCTGCTGGTCGAGCACGCCGCCAACGACCTCGAGGCGGCCTGGGCTGCGCTGGTCGACAGCGTCACCCGCACGGCAGTGGCCCAGGTCGGTGCCGCGCCCGCCGCGGCATGGCTGTCGGCCTTCGTCGAGGGGAGCCGCTCCTCGGTGCGAGCGGCCGCAGGTGACTGCGGCCCCGACGACATGGCCTGGGCCCCCCTCGCCGCGGCCGGCCTCGACCTCGTCCTCGGGCGCCAGGGCCGACCGTTGCGGGCCCGGGAGCGTCACCAGCTGATGGCTCTGGCCCGCGTGGCCGACCTCCGTTGGCGCCAGCTGGCTCCTGCGGCACAACCTTCGGGCCCTGAGGCTCAGCTGGCTGAATCGGCCCGACCACGTTCCTGACCCGCCGGGCGGCAGCGGAGCTGCGTCGCCACCGGTCCGGCCGACAGGCCAGCACGGTCGCTCGGCGGCGAAGCCGACGAGCTCAGAGCCGCTCACCGCTGGCGCGCCCTCTAAGGTGAGGTGATGCGGGTCGGGGTGTTGACGGGTGGAGGTGACTGCCCCGGGCTCAACGCAGTGATCCGGGCGGCGGTGCGCAAGGGCGAACAGCACTACGGCGACGACTTCGTCGGCTTCCGGGACGGCTGGAAGGGGGTGGTGGAGGGCCTCACCACCCGCCTCGACGTCGAAGTCATGCGGGGCACCCTGCCCCGGGGCGGCACCGTGCTGGGCACGTCGCGCACCAATCCCTACAAGCAGGAGGGAGCAGTGGAGCGCCTGAAGGGCGTGCTGGCCGACCAGGGCGTGGAGGCGCTGGTGGCCATCGGCGGTGAGGACACCCTCGGAGTGGCCCACCGGCTGCACCAGAAGGAGGCGGTCCGGGTCATCGGGGTGCCCAAGACCATCGACAACGACCTGTCGGCCACCGAGGTCACCTTCGGCTTCCATACCGCCGTACAGATCGCCACCGACGCCATCGATCGGCTCCACACCACCGCCGAGTCGCACGACCGGGTGATGGTGGTCGAGGTCATGGGCCGCCACGCCGGCCACATCGCCACCTACGCCGGCATCGCCGGTGGCGCAGCCGAGATCCTCATCCCCGAGGAGCGCTTCGACATCGATGTGGTGTGCCGGGCACTCATCCAGCGCCACGAGAAGGGCCGCTACGCCTCCATCGTGGTGGTGGCTGAGGGGGCTCAGCCCGTCGAGGGCTCGCTCAGCCTGGTCGACGCCGAGGTCGACCAGTTCGGCCACGTCAAGCTGGGGGGGATCGCCAACGTGTTGGCCACCGAGATCGAGGCCCGTACGGGCTTCGAGACCCGGGTGACCATCCTCGGTCACGTCCAGCGAGGCGGGACGCCCACCGCTTTCGACCGGGTCCTGTCGACCCGTTTCGGCATCGGCGCCATCGACGCCGTCCACGATGGCGCCTTCGGCCACATGGTGGCCCTTCGGGCCGACCAGATCGTACGGGTGTCCCTGGCCGAGGCCGTGGGGGAGCTCAAGACGGTCGACCCGGCGCTCTTCCACGGGGTGGCCGAGGTCTTCTTCGGCTAGGCGTGGCGGCCGGCCCGGATCGGCCAGGGATTTCCCGGGGGTTCGTCTTCTGTTGCGGCCCGGTCCAAGAGCGGGCCGACGCCGGCCTCCCGGTGCTGGCTGTCCGGTCCGGCATCCAGGCGGTGGCGGGTCGGTGGACCGGGATGATGATCGGCGACGGTGGGGGGTGTGACCTGAGCCGCCTCACCCACAATCCGGAGTACACCGAGCCGGTGCCGGCGGGATGGTCCCTGGTGGCGGAGAACGGCGGGGTGGGCAGTCCGTGGAAGCGGTCCACCGGGCCTTCATGGCCTCAGCCGGCCATCGGGCCAACATCCTCGACGGGTCCTTCACCCACGTCGACGCCTGAGGTGGCGTCGCCACCGACGGCACGCTGTGGTTGACCCGAAACTTCGGGCAGTACTGAGCCCGCCGGGCACGAGAGGCGCCGGATGGCGCTCGCTCAGTGTCCGATGCCGGGTTCGAGGTAGACGACCCGAGCCTCGGGAAGCTGCTGGCGAAGTTGCTCCTCGGTGGTGTCGATGGCGGCCGCCACCTCACCGAAGCTGAGATGGGCGTCGAACTCGACCTTGGCCGCCACCAGCAACTCGTCGGGCCCGAGGTGCTGGGTACGCAGGTGGATGAGGC
Source organism: Acidimicrobiales bacterium (assembly GCA_030446545.1). GTDB lineage: Bacteria > Actinomycetota > Acidimicrobiia > Acidimicrobiales > CADCSY01 > JADDRA01. Next base: position 43,305 of record JAUJNB010000006.1, read on the forward strand.
GTTTCACGTCGGGGGCGCCCTCGATGGCCTTGCGGATGGCGGCCACGTCGGCCGCCCCGGCCCCCTCCCCGATGAGCAGGCTCTTCATCTCCACGGCTAGGACCACGGCGATGATGACCAGGAGGATGCCGATGGCCAGGCTGCCCACGGCGTCCCAGCGGGGGTTGCCGGTGATCTGGGCCATGGCGATGCCGAACAGGGCGAAGAACAGGCCGACTTGGGCCCCGGCGTCCTCCAACAGCACCACCGGAATCTCGGGGTTCTTGGAGTGGCGGATGAAGTGCCACCACGACTGGCCCGCCCGCTCGGCGTTGGCGTGCTTGATTGCCTTGGTCAGGGCGTAGGACTCGAAGGCGATGGCCACCACCAGGATGGCCACGGCGATGCTGATGGACTCGATCTCGTGGGGTTCACGCAGCTTCTGGACGCCCTCGTAGAGGGCGAAGAGCCCCCCGAGGGAGAACAGCACCATGGCCACCACAAAGGCCCAGAAATAGCGCTCGCGGCCGTAGCCGAAGGGGTGGGTGGACGAGGCCACCTTGGCGGCCCGCTTGCCGCCGAGCAGGAGCAGGCCCTGGTTCCCGGTGTCGGCCGCCGAGTGCACCGCCTCGGCCAGCATCGACGCCGCCCCGGTGAGCAGAAAGCCGATGAACTTGGCTACGGCGATGCCCAAGTTGGCGAAGAACGCGGCCAAGACGATCGCACGGCTTCCCTCCTGCACGCGCTGACCCTACCGGCAGAGCGTCGAGCTTGTCAGGAGACGGTGACGGTGCCCTTCATGTAGGGGTGGATGCCGCAGATGTAGGGGAACTGGCCGGGCGTGTCGTAGGTGAAGGTGAAGGAGTCGCCCTTGGCCAGGGCTTCGCTCTCGGGGAAGAGCTTGCCTTCATCCTCGATGCTGTGCTCGGGATCTTCCTTGTTGGTCCAGGTCACGGTGGTGCCGGCGGGGACCTCGATGGTGCCGGGCGCGAACATGAACTTGTCGATGGTCACCCCGTTGGCCGAGCCGGAGGCCCCACCGGCGCCGCCGGCGGGCTCGGTGGCGGTGTCGCCGCCGCCGCCGCAGGCGGCCAGGGAGAGGGCGAGGGTGAACAGCATGGGCAGGCGCCGACGCGCCGGGGAGGTGGCGAACATGAGGAGTTCCTTTCGGACGAGGAGGTCGCGGTGATGGTGATTCATCATGGCCTGGACGCGACACCGGTCGGGCCTGGAGCCCGACCGGTGTTCGTCTTGCCATGTTGCAGGACGTGCTTGCGTAGAGCTCAGGCGCTGACGAACTCCTGGAACAGCTCTTCGCTGGCAAAGGCGTCAGGTACCGGGTAGGCGCCCATCACGTAGTGAAGGACGGCCGCGTGCTGCATGTCGATGGGCTGGATGGTGGTGGCCAGCTCCAGCGCTCCCGGGTCCTGGATGGTCGGGATCACCGCGAAGTAGGTCGACGCCGCGATCTGCTCCAGGAGCAGGGCCAGTTCGGCCACACCGGTGACGTCGGTCACGGCCTCGAACTGGCTCATGACCGTGGCGGCCAGCTCGGCCGGGGGCTCGGTGACTTCTGCCTCGCCCAGGCTGGTCAGGATCTCGTTCCAGGCGTCGAGGGCGGCCTGGTGGTGGTTTCGGGCCGTGGTGGCGAACTCGGCCACCGCCTCGGGGTAGTCGAGCGGTGCCTCGAGGGCACCCGTGTAGGTGTTGACGGCCAGCACCTCGAGGCTGGCCGCGGTCTGGGCCGTGGCCACGTCGCCCCCACCGGAACCGCCGGCGGCGGTCGTGGTGGTGGCGTCGCCCGTGGCCGAGGGGTTCTCCGGGTCGTCGGAGCCGCACGCGGCGGCCACGAGGGCGAGGGCGCCCACGCCGCCACCGAGCAGCACCTTGCGTCGGGAGAGGGGGGAGGGGGCGAGGCGCTCCAGGAAGGAGGCGTTCTCTTCCATCTGCTTGTCGAATTGGTCGCTCACTGAACGGCTCCTGACGTGGCCGGGAGGGCATTTTCGGTGCTCTCGAACGGCTCGGGGAAGGCCACGCTGCCGGCGGCAGCAGGCAGGGCAGCGATGTCGACGGCGCCGTCGGTGGCCTCGACGGTGATCAGCTCGGGGTTCCCGAGCAGCGCGGCGACGGCCCGCAGGGTGGCCAGGTGCTGGGCCTCGACGCCCATGATGCTGGCGAAGATCGACTTGGCGGTCTCGTCCTCGATCATCAACACGTTGGCGACGTAGGTCTGGGTGGCGATCTGCTCCAGGGTCGAGGCCAGCTCCACGATGTTGGCGTAGTCGGCGTCGCCCGAGGCGGTGGTGAGCTGAGCCTGCATGACCAGAGCCTGACCGTCGGGGTTGGGCTGGTCCTGGCGCTTGCCACCGAGGGCCTCGGACTGGGCGTTGAAGGCGTCGGCGTGCTGGCCGTGCTGCTCCATGGTGGTCTTGGCAAAAGCAGCCACGGTGGCGTTGGCGTCGAAGCCGGGCAGCCCGAGGGCGGCGCCGTAGGTGGCCACGGCCAAGTTCTCGAGCGAGGCAGCCGTCTGCAGCATCTGGATGTCGGGCTCGGACTGGGCACCGACCGGACGGGCGACGATGCCGAGGATGGTGCTGCCAAAGGCGCCGCCGAGCAGCCCGCGAGCGCTGAGCGCACCGAGGCCCATGCCGCCGTTGCGCAGCAGACGGCGGCGACCGTCGTTGAACGCCCGGACGCGATCGAGGTCGACGGGCTTGTTGCGGCGCGCCTTCCCGATCTCGACGAGGTCGGGCATGGTCCGCTGGACATCGCGCAGCGCGTCGGCCTGCAAGTCTCCGGACTCGACGATCAACTCCTTGAGCTGCCTGTCGTCGATCTTCAAGGTGTGTCCCCTTTCGATGAGTGGTGAGACCAGGCGTGCCAGGTGGGCACGGTGACATCGGAGACATCCGACCGCTGGCTACCAGATCATCTTCGACACTGGCCTGTCATCTGGATGACGAGGGCGCGATCGGGCCTGGTCAACCCTCGTCGGCGGCGGGTGTGTCCGGTGGCGGGGGCGGAGCCGGGGCGAACGGATCGAAGGTGGCGAAGTCGGCCCGGTCGAGGGGTTCGGTGGTCGAGACCCCCAGGCCGTTGGGGACCTCGCTGGGCTCGCCTTCGAAGGAGAAGAGCACCCCGGAGACCTCGGGGGTGGCCGTGGCCGTGAACACCACCTGAGCCAGGGCCAGGCGTTGGCCCTGGCCCCCGATGTTGCGCAGGTCGTCGCTGAGGTCGACGGTGACCACGCCCTCGGCATCGGGCCCCTCCACCCCGAGCAGGACGGTGCTGCGGGCGATGGCGCTGTTGAGACCCTGGTCGAGCTCCGCTTCGGTGGGTCCCGTCAGCAGCTGCTGGAGAGCAGCCTGCGCCGTCTGCAGGGGCGAGACCATGCGGCCGACCTCGGCCAGCAGGTCGGTGTCGCTGTCGACCAGGAAGATCGAGGCCGCGACCTCGAGGGGCCGCTGCACGGTCGATGCCGTGGTGGCCGAGGTGGTGGTGCTGGTGCTGGTACCGAGGAGGTCGAACGGCACCAGGCTGGGCTCGATGGCCCGGGGCTCGGTGTCGTTCTGGATGGCGCATCCGATGACCATCGAGGCGACGACCAGAGCCGAGACGACGAGCGGGCGGCGCCGGGTGGTGTTCACGAACGCCCTGCAGGGACGGCTGCCGGTCCGAGATCGGCTTCGGGCGTGACCTCGGGAGGCCTGGTCACGGGCAGCTCGACCACGAAGCGGGCACCGGGGGCGTCGCGCCGGTTCTCGACCCACACCCGCCCACCGTGGAGGGCGACGTGCTCGTGCACCAGGGCCAGGCCCAGGCCCACGCCTTCCCCCCGACCCCGGCTGCCGGCCGCCGCGCCGCGGAAGAAGCGCTCGAAGATCCGGACCCGGTCGGCTTCGTCGACGCCGGGACCGCCGTCTTCGACCGCGATCCAGACGTGGTCGGCGTCGATCAGGTCGACCGACACCTCGGTGGCCCCCCCGCCGTGGGCCTCGGCGTTGCCCACCAGGTTGGCGATGATGCGGACGAGGCGACGCTTGTCGGCCTGCACCACGCTGTCGACGGCGTCGGCGGCGATGGCGAGGGGCACGTCGGCATCGGAGGCGGCGGCCACGGCGTGCATCACCAGCTCGCTGATGCGGACGGACCCGAGGTCGAGGCGAGCGGCTCCGGCGTCGAAGCGGGAGATCTCCAACAGGTCCTCGACCAGGGTGGAGAAGCGGGTGACGTCGGCCACCAAGAGGTCGAGGGCGGCCTGGGCCCGAGGTGGCATCTCGGCCCGCCGGCTCTCCATGACGTGGATGCAGGCGGTCATGGTGGTCAGCGGGGAGCGCAACTCGTGGCTCACGTCGGAGGCGAAGCGGGCGTCGCGCTCGATGCGTTCCTGGAGCGCGCCGGCCATGTCGTTGAACGACGTGACCAGCACGCCGAGGTCGGCGTCGTCGATGCTCGCCACCCGGGTGTCGAGACGCCCACCGGCGATGGCCACGGCGGCTGCGCTGACGTGGGCGAGGGGCCGCAGCACCCGACGACTGACGCTGGCCGCCAGCATGGCCCCGGCCACGGTGGTCACCAGGGCGGCGGCCAGGAGGCTGAGGCCGAGCGAGTTCAGCGTCCCCTCCAACTCCTCGAACGAGGTGACCTCGAAGTAGGCCGAGCTCACTGCGGGTAGAGGGACCCCCACGCCCAGCTGGGTCTGACCGTCGACGGGAAAGCGCATGCGGGCCGGCTGGCCCCGGATGACGGCGTCGCGCAAGGTGGAGGGCAGGTCCTCGCGGCCCACGCCGAGGGGGGCGAACCAGACCCCTTCCCGGAGCAACACGGGGCTGCCTCCGCTGGTGGTCTCGAGGGCGTCGAGCGGGCTGCTCGCCTCCACGCCGGTGGAGCGCAGGCGGTCGCGGAGGTAGCGGGCGTTGAGGTAGGCCTGGTCGGTGGCCACCGCCTCGCTCTGGCGTACCAGGTTCTCGCGCACCAACCCGTACGTGACTGCGGCCAGCAGGGCCGACAGCACCAACGCGCCCATGGTGAAGGCGATGATGACCCGCGCCCGCAGGCCCAGGGGCGACGTTCGCTCCCGGCTGCGGGGGGCGGCCGAGGCGCGGTCGGTCCCGACGCCGGCCGCGGTGCCGGGGTCGTCCCGGTCGGCCACCGCGCCGTTCACGGTCAGGCCTGGAGCTTGTAGCCGAGACCGCGCACGGTCACCACGTGTCGGGGCGCGGCCGGGTCGGCCTCGACTTTGGTCCGCAGACGCCGGATGTGGACATCGACCAGGCGGCCGTCACCGAAGTAGTCGTAGCCCCACACCCGCTCGAGGAGCTGCTCGCGACTGAAGACCTGGGCCGGCACCGACGCCAGCTCGCACAAGAGCCGGAACTCGGTCTTGGTGAGGTGGATCTCGACGCCGGCCCGGCGCACCACTCCCTCGTTGGGGATGATCTCGAGGTCACCGAAGCTGAGTTGGGCCGTCCCGGCGGCCGCCGGTCGGGCCCGACGCAGCAGGGCGCGGATGCGAGCCGACAGTTCCTTGGGCTGAAAGGGCTTGGTCACGTAGTCGTCGGCGCCGGCCTCGAGGCCGGCCACCACGTCGTGGGTGTCGGCCCGGGCGGTGACGATGAGGATGGGGACGTCGCTCTCCCGCCGGATGGACCGGCAGACGTCGAAGCCGTCCATCCCCGGCAGCATCAGGTCGATCAGCACGACATCGGCCGGGCGTTCGGCGAACACCTTCATGGCCTCCTCACCCGAGGCCGCTTCGTCGACGATCCACCCTTCATCCTCGAGCCCCATGCGCACCGCCGTACGGATGCGCTCGTCGTCCTCCACGGACAGAATACGGGTTCCCACGAGTCGAGGATGCCTCACGAGAGGACCGATGCGGTGCTCTTGGGCCTGCTCGGGCTGTTTGTGGCCATCTTGTTCCGCTGGAAGGGCCAAGAACGTCACCCAAGTGTCAAGCAGGAGACACGGGGTCGACGGGTGACGTGGTCAGGATGTGGCGATGACTCCTCACCTCGGCGGCATTCGCACATCCCGACCGCCGGACAGGTCGTCGGAGCTCCCCGCCGGCTCGGGCACGGTCGAACCGGGCCTCGACGTGGTGGTGGAGGACGGCATTGTTCTGTTGACGCTCAGCGGCCACCTGGACGCGGCCGTGGGCGTCGCCGTGGGCGTGGCGGCCGAAGGGGCGCTGGGCCTGGAGGCCCGCCGCCTCGACATCGACCTGCGTCAGGTGACGTCGTTCACGGTCGAAGGGGTGTCGGCCCTCGGGGCGTGCCGACTGCGGGCTGTGGGACTGCGCGAGGGCCTGCACTACCGCACCGGCCGGGGGCCGGGGCGCGAGGCCCTGCTCGCAGCCCACCCCCCGGTGGGGATCGACGACTGAGTCGTTCCGGCCCGGGGCGCGGCGGGAGGCCGGGCGTCGCGTCACGGCACGCACCCGTGGCCGACTTCGCCGCCTCCGGGTCCGAGCTCATCCCGGCCATCGAACAGGCCCGACTCGGGTCTGAGCGACCCGCGGGGCTCGTGGCTTCGTCGAGAGGGTGACGCTAGGACCGGATCCTCGCCCCGGCCTCCACCAGGAGCAGGCGCAGCGGCTCGAACAGGGAGGGGGCGGCGGCCATGGTGAACGCACCCGACGGCGGGCCACCGTCGAGGTCACCCGTGCGGGCGCCGGCCTCGGTGGCGATGAGGGCCCCGGCGGCGAAGTCCCAGGGCTGGAGGCCGTGCTCGTAGTAGCCGTCGAGGCGTCCGCAGGCGACCCAGCAGAGGTCGATCGACGCCGCCCCCGCCCGGCGGATGTCGCGCACGGCGGGCAGCACGTGGGCCAGTACCGCAGCCTGGGTCTCCCGCCGATGGGCTTCGTAGGAGAATCCGGTACCCACCAGGGCGGTGGCCAGGTCGCGGTGGCCGCTGGTGGTGATGACCGAGCTGTCACGGGCGGCACCCCGGCCCCGGATGGCGCTGAAGGTCTCGCCGTGGCCCGGGTGGGCGACCACGCCCACCTCCGCTCGCCCGTGGTACTCCACGGCGATGGACACGGCGTAGGAAGGGAGTCCGTAGAGGTAGTTGATGGTGCCGTCGAGGGGGTCGATGACCCAGCGCCAGCCGCTGGTGCCGTCGTCGGCCGTGCCTTCCTCGCCCACGATGCCGTCACCGGGCCGGGCCCGCCGCACGGCGTCGACGATGAGGCGTTCGGATGCCCGATCGACTTCGCTCACCAGGTCGGTGGCACTGGTCTTGGTCCCGATGGCCCCGGGGTCCTTCTGGCGCTCCAGCAGCAGGGTGGCGGCCTCGGCGGCCAGCTGCAGGGCCAGATCCGACACCTCGTCGATCTCGGCGTCGGCCATGGACGGCCACGGTAGAGGACACCGGTGAGATCAGCGGTGGTGGCCGAGCTCATCCCCTGGTCGGCGGCTTCACCGCCGAGACCAAGGCGGTGCTTCCCGCTCATGCCGGCGTCGCCCGAGCTCCGGAATCCGTCGCTCGAAGCAACGCCGCGGTCACCCGGAGGATTCCGGGGCGAGCAGGGCTGCTCGGGCCACGGCTGTGCTTCCCGCTCATGCCGGCTTCGCCGGCTGGCCGCTCGGGCCACGGCTGTGCCTGTCGGCACAGCCTCTAGGGTCGGCGGCGGTGGCCGAGCTCATGGACGAGGTGCCGGCCCGGACGGTGGCCATCTACGCCCACCCCGACGACCCGGAAGTGTCGTGCGGGGGCCTTCTGGCCCGCTGGGCCAAGGCCGGGAGCGAGGTGCACGCGGTGGTGGCCACCCGGGGCGACAAGGGGTCGAGCGACCCGGCCACCGAGCCCGACGCCCTGGCCTGCCGGCGGGCCCGGGAGGTGGCGGCCGCAGCCGAGGTGCTCGGCCTGGCCGGGGTGGAGCTGCTCGGACATCCCGACGGCGAGCTGGCGGCGGTGCCTGACCTGGTGCGCCAGCTGGTCGGGGTGCTGCGCCGGCTTCGGCCCGACGTGGTGGTAGGCGTGGATCCCACCGCGGTGTTCTTCGGTGACGCCTACGTCAACCACGTCGACCACCGCTGCATCGGCTGGGCCACCCTCGACGCGGTGGCACCGGCGGCCTCGTCGCCGCTGTACTTCCCGGACGAGGGTCCGGCCCACCAGGTGGCCACGGTCTTGTTGTCGGGCACCCTCGAACCCGACGTGTGGGTCGACGTGGGGTCGACCCTGGAGACCAAGGTCCAGGCCATGTTCTGCCACCGCAGCCAGCTCGCTCCCGACGCCGGCGAGTGGCTGGGGGCTTTCGTACGCCAGCGGGCGGCCGACGAAGCCCGCCGGACGAGTGTGCGTTACGCGGAGGGCTTCCGCCGCCTGCGGCTGTTGCGCTGACGTCGGGCCAGCCCCAGGGGGCAGACCCGGTCAGCCGTCGGGGGCCAGGTCTCGCCGCCACTCGCCCATGGCCCGCAAAACCAGCACCACGACGACCGAGACGGCACCGGCGCTGGCGGTGGCCCCGGCCAGGCCGGCCAGTCCGGTGATGAGGGTGCAACCCTCGTCGTTCGAGGGAGGCGCCGGGGGCGTGGTGCGCTCGCCCGGGGGACCGGGCAGGACGACCTCGGCCCGGCCGTCGTCGCTCCCGCACTGGAGATCGGTGATGGCAAAGGCGATGAGGCCACCGCAGATGCCACCGACGACGATGGCCACGAAGGCCAGGGCCCGGGCCGTCACCGAGGGCAAGGCGGTGGGGGAGTAGGGCCGAGCCACCGGACGGGGTTCGGCCATGGGGCCATGGTAGGAGCCCGGGGTGGGGCCGGCTCGTGTCGCGTTGTCGATGCCGGGGTGGTGCGCGAAGATACGGAGGTAGATTCGACCGCTCAGGCGGTCGAGCCGCCGTTTCAGCCGAAGTCAGGACCCAGCACGGAGGACAGGTAGGCGTGCCGCTTTCCGAGAACGAACAGCGCATCCTCCAGGAGATCGAGCAGCAGCTCTACGACTCCGACAAGGATCTGGCCCGGAAGGTCAGCTCCACCACCATCTACCGCCACGCCGGGCGCAACCTGAAGTGGGCCGGGCTGGGGTTCGTGGCCGGGTTGGTCTTCATGGTGCTCACCGTGCAGACGCTGGCCCTCGCCTTTGCCGGCTTCCTGGCCATGCTCGGTTCCGGCATCGTGTTCCAGGCCAACCTGCGCAAGATGGGCCGGGCCGGCTGGCGCCAATGGACCGAGTCGATGGGCACGTCCGGCGTTCGCGACTACTTCGGCTCCACCTCCCAGCGAATGCGCGAACGGTTCAAAAAGGAAGAGTAGGCGAGGCGCCCGGTGCGCCCGGCCGCCCGTTCCGTCGCACGCTGACGGGCGGCGTCGGCGGGACAAGGTCCGAGGCGGCGCCGCAACGACAGTTCCAGCGGCGTCACGACGACGACATCGCCGGCTGCGCCGACACCGACGCCCTGCAGCGGCGGTGCAGGATCGAACGTGCTCAACCTCTGCGAGGTTCTCCCCAGCCCGCCTTGAACTACGGTCAGCCGCCGAGCTTGCCCTCCTGTCGGTTTGGAGCGGCTGGGCTGCGATGAAGGCGAAGGCCCGGCCCGGCCCGTCCCAACTGCGGCTGCGACTCAGGTCGAGGAGACCCGCACGTCGAGGCGGGGTCGTCGGGCGGGCAGCAGGGGCCGGGGATCGACGGCCCGCCGGATCCGGGTCCGGGTGTCGAGCGACTGATCGATCCGCTGTTCGAGGTCGGCCGCGGCCCGGGTGGCCCGCAGGGCCACGTCGCCGTCCATGTCGCCCGGGCCCCACCCGGCCGCGGTGGCCGCCCCGGCCAGGGCGTTCAGGACGCGGTGATCGACGTCGGTGGATCCGCCGGCCCGTCGGGCGTACTCGATGGGCGTCTCCCACTCCCGAGGAGGGGTCCCGGCTCGGGCCAGGCTCTCGAGCACCTCCGTCCAGGCCACCAGGACGCGCTGGTCGGTCGTGACGGCCCCGGCCCGGCGCCGCTCCCGGCGCCGGCGGGAGACCAGCGTGAGGGCACCCACCCAGGCCAGGGGAAGCCCGACCATCACGGCCAAGGCCAGCATGACCCGTGCCGGCCAGGGTGAGCCCGGCCCTGCCGGTCGGGCCCGATCGGCCCGAGCCGCGGCCTCGGAGGCGGGGACGGTGGTGGGGGCACCCTGTCCGTCGGGCGTGGTGGTGGCCGTGTTGGCCTGCGTGGGCGGGAGGGTGGTGGCCGTGGTGGGGTCACCGGGTGTGGCCTGTTGTTCGGGCAGGCCGGTGTAGGCCTCGGCCCCGGGGATGCCCCGCCCGGGCGTGGGCTCGAACGCCACCCAGCCGTAGCCGGCCAGGTACACCTCGGGCCAGGCGTGGGCGTTCAGCCCCCTGACCACCAGGCGCCCTTCGGCGTCGGTCTCCCCAGGGGTGAAGCCCACCGCCACCCGGGCGGGGAGGCCGATGGAGCGGGCCATGGCGGCGAAGGCGCCCGCGAACTGCTCGCAGTAGCCGCGCCGGCTCTCGAACAAGAAGCGCTCCAGGTCGCCTCCGCCGTGGCCCGGTGCCACCGACAGGTCGTAGGTGAACGAGCCGTCCCGGAAGTGGTCCTGGAGCAGCCGGGCCTGCTCGTAGGGGGTGGGCGCGCCCTCGGTGATGCGTACCGCCTCTTCCCGCACCGAGGGGCTGAAGTCCGGGGGCAGGTCCGTGTAGGTCCCGGTCACCTCGGCCGGGGCCCCGCTGGCCACCCGGGCCAGGGCGTCGGCGTCCAAGCTGCGCAGGTCGGAGGTCACCCGGTAACGCAGCCCGGCCGAGCTCTCCTCCTCGGTCAGCAGGCTGGCCGAGTCGTCGTCGAACCGGGCATCGAGGCCCTCGAGGCGCACCGGGCGGTAGGCGGCGGGGAGCCAGATCGAGGCCAGGCGGTCGATCTCGAAGTCCTGGACGATCGTCCCGGCGGCGGCCAGTTCGTCGCCCGGCCGTTCGGGCAGGCCGCCGTCGACCTCGCGGTACTGGCCCCTGGACGACCAGATCCGTCCGTCGAAGATCTCGAGGGAGGTCAGCCGCCAGTAGCTGCGGGCATTGCTGGTGACCGTGAAGACCTCGACGTCGGACTGGTCGACGATGCGGCTGCGGATGTCGACCAGGGGGCTGATCGTGACCCGCGACCCCGGGCTGTCCCGCTCCCCGGCTCGCCACGGGACGACGGCGCTGGCTTCAGCCCCGGGAAGGAAGGGGCCGACCACCACGGCCGCCAGCACCGCCACCGCGCCCAGGACGGCACCGGTGCGCAGCAGGGCGTGCGGCCCGGCACCGGTGTGGCCGGGCCCGGCCACCAGGTGGGAGGCGCTCCAGTGGGTGAGAACCCGTTGGGTGAGCCAGTAGGCGGCCAGCGTGGCCAGGAACAGCGCCGTGACCGGGATCCGGTGGGGCGGGGCTCCCAGGGCGGCACCGAAGACGAACAGAGTGGCGGCGGGCACGGCCGCCTCGACCCGGGCCCGGGCCCGGAAGGCGGCGGCGTCGGCCACGAACGCCACCACCCAGGTGGCCACCACGGCCGCAAGCACGAACCCCGGCTGCACCGGGGCGGGGGCCACCACCTCCCGGAAGGCGGCCAGCCCCTCGCTCAGCTCCCGGCCGGCCTGGGTGAAGGTGGCTCCGGTGGGGATGCCCAGGCGGGTGGTCTCGGGCAGGAGGAAGATCGAGACCCCGGCCACGAGCACGCCCACGGCGAGGGCCACCGTGAGGGCGGCGGGCACCCGGCGGTGACGACAGACGGCCGCCAGGGCGTGGCCGGCCATGGCGAAGGCGAGGACCGGGAGGAGGAAGGTGCCGTCGCTGAACAGCCGGGCCAAGCCGACGACCCCGGCCGCGGTGACCCCGGCCAGGCTGACCTCGGCCAGGACGAGCAGCCACGGAGGCGTCCCCGGCTCCCGCCCGATAGGGGCCCCGGCACCGCCGCTCCCGGTCACGACCGCATCACCGTCATCGGGGTGGCGGCGGCCATGGCCCGGTTCCAGACGGCGGCGAAGGGGGTGGCGTCGTCGACCACGATCAACCGGGTCCCCGCCGACACCGCCTTGGCGCCGGCGGTGGTGAAGCTGACGACGACGACCCGGGCCGAGGCCCCCCCGTCGAGGCCGAGGGAGTGGGTGGGGCTGGCGGCGGTCGAGCCGGCGCCGGTGACCACCACGACGGGTCCACCCTGGGCCCCACCGGGCCGCTCGACCGCGCCCACCAGCGTGGCCAGGTGACCGAGGTTGCGCTCCTCGACCACGGCCAGGTGTTCGAGGATGGCGTCGAGGTGGTCATGCCCGCCCGCGTTCGCCCACCCGCCGCCGCCCGCCCCGCTCAACCCCCCGTAGCCGGAGTCGTGGCTGGCGGTGGTGACCAGGCGCACGAGAAGGCCCCGGCGGGCGCTGGCGACGAGGACGCTGGCGGCGGCGGACACCGCCCGCTCGAAGGTGTCACCCTGGTAGACGCCGCTGCGGACGTCGAGGACGACGATCACCTGGCCCTGGCCCGGCTGTTCGTCCTGGCGCACGACCAGCTCGTCGCGCTTGGCCGAGGCCCGCCAGTGCACCCGGCGCAGGTCGTCACCGTCGACATAGGGACGCAGGCCGTAGAGCTCCTCCCCGTTGACGGCCAGGCCCGAGGGGTCACCGGCATCGTGGCGATGGCCGGCCAGGGAGGTGGGGGCCAGCACCTCCTCCACGGCGGGCCAGATGGTGAGGGCCGTCACCGGCGCTCCGGGTGTGGACAGTCCGGCCAGGCCGAACGGATCGCACACCCGCACCTCGAGGGGGCCGACGCTCAGCCGGCCGCGCCGGTCGCTGGGCAGCGAATAGACGGCGGTCACCTCCTCGCCGGGGCCCAGGGGGGACAGCACCACGCTGGCCGCCCGGCCCAGCTCACCCACGACGTCACGGAGGTGCAGGAGGGGGGTTCGGCGGCTGCCGCGGTTGGACACCCGCAGCTCGACCACGCTCGGGGTCCCGGCGTGCAGCCGGTCGGGCCGCAGCTGCCGGGACACATCCAGACGAAGCCGGGTGAGCCCGGTGGCGGCCACCGCGGCCACGACCAGGGCGGCGCCACCGGCCCCGAGCAGGAAGAGCTCGAAGATGCCGAAGAGGCGGCCGGCGACCACGAGGGCGACGGCGACGGCGGTGGCGAGGACGCCCTGGCGGGTGAGCAACGGGGAGGGCGACTCGGGCCGGCGCGGGCGCGCTAGCGCCCCGATGGGGGGGTGGGAACGGGGATGCGGCGGAGCACGTCGTCGATGATGTCGCTGGTCCGGACCCCCTGCATCTGGGCTTCTGGCGAGAGGCAGAGCCGATGGGCCAGCACGGGCTGGGCCAAGGCCTTGAGGTCGTCGGGCACCACGTAGGTCCGACCGCTGGCGGCGGCCCGGGCCCGGGCGGCCCGCTGGAGGGCGAGGGTGGCGCGAGGCGACATCCCGAGGGACAGGGCCGGGTGGCGCCTGGTGGCGTCGGCCAGGTCGACCAGGTAGCCCTGGAGACTGGAGGCCACCTGGACGGCCCGGGCGACGTCGGCCATCTCGATGATCTCCTTGGCCGTGGCCACCGGTTCGATGGTGTCGAAGACCTCGTTGTCACCCCGGTCGAGGATCTCGATCTCGCTGGTCCGTCCCGGGTAGCCCACGGTCAGGCGCATGAGGAAGCGGTCGAGTTGGCTGCGGGGCAGGGGATAGGTGCCGTCGTGGTCGATGGGGTTCTGGGTGGCCAGCACCATGAAGGGTGGCTCCAGGGTGTAGGTGGTGGCGTCCACCGTGACCTGGCGCTCCTCCATGGCCTCGAGCAGGGCCGACTGGGTCTTGGGTGAGGCCCGGTTGATCTCGTCGCCGAGTACCAGGTTGGCGAACACGGCCCCCGGTCGGAAGTCGAAGTTCCCGGTGGCCCGGTTCCACACGCTGCCACCCACCACGTCGGCGGGGAGGAGGTCAGGGGTGAATTGGATGCGCCCCCACCGGCAGTCGATGGAGGTGGCCAGCGCCTTGGCCAGGCTGGTCTTGCCCACGCCGGGGACGTCCTCGATGAGGACGTGGCCCTCGGCCACCAGGCACAGCAGGACCAGCTCTATGACGTCGGGCTTGCCCCGCACGACCCGCTCCACGTTGGTGGCGACAGCATCGAAGATCTCGGCGAAGCCCTGGGGTGGGCCTCCCGGCGCCCGTCTGTCCACGCTGGCCCTCCTTCCTGCCCGCAACACGCCCGAGGCGCGGCACGCTGGCGCGTCGGCACCCGGATCCGGAGCTACGAAGCCTACCGGCCCGCTCACCGGGCCAACAGACGGCCGGCGGATGGCCGGTCTCGGGTGAGGCCCCCACTACCCTCGGGCCGTGCCGAGCGCTCTGGCCGTCGACATCGGCGGGACCAAGCTGGCCGCCGGGTTGGTGTCGTCGGAGGGCGAGCTGCTCCGGCGCAGCCAGGCACCGACGGTCGGCCACGACGGCGAGGCCCTGTTCGCCGCCCTGCTCGAGGTGGTGGCCGAGGTGCGCACCGGCGACGAGGTGGTGTGCGGGGTGGGCGTGGGCGGCCCCATGGCACCCGCCGGTGAGGAGGTGTCGCCCCTCAACATCGGCGTCTGGCGGGCTTTCCCCCTGCGCCGACGGTTGGCCGGAGCCACCGGGCTGGCCACGTTCGTCGACAACGACGCAAAGGCCCTGGCCCTGGGCGAGGGCTGGGTGGGCGAGGCGGCGGGCGTGTCGAACTTTCTCGCCATGGTCATCTCCACCGGGGTCGGTGGCGGCTTGGTGCTCGACGGCCGGCTGGTGGACGGGGACAGCGGCAACGCCGGCCACGTCGGCCACGTGATCGTGGCCCCCGACGGCCGTCTCTGCGGGTGTGGCGCCCGAGGTTGTCTGGAGGCCGAGGCGTCGGGGACCGGCATCCGTCGAGCCACCGGGCGTCCGGCCGAGGAGGCCACGCCCGAGGTGGTGGACCACGTCGGGACCATGGTGGGCCGGGCGGTGGCCTCGGTGGCCAACGTCTGCGACCTGCGGTTGGCGGTCGTGGCCGGCTCGGTGGCCCTGGGATTGGGTGCCCCCTTCTTCGCCGCCGCCCAGGCCGAGCTCGACCACCGGGCCCGTCTCGACTTCTCCGTCGGCGCCTCCATCCGTCCCGCCGGCCTGGGGGACCGGGGTCCCCTGGTGGGAGCCGGTGCGGTGGGCTGGCGAGGCCTCGGCGTCGACGTCCTGGGCCCGTCGTCCGCTCCTGGCTCCCGCCCCCGACCCCCGGGAGTGAGGTGAAGGTGGGGGGGCGGCGGTCGTGGTGGCTCGATGCCGGCTCGGCCGTGGCCCGGCATCCGTGGCTGTGGCCCACCGCGCTGGGCCAACTTGTGCGCCTGGCCCCGTCGGGTTGGTGGCGACACTGGCCGCCGCTGCCCCGACCAGACCCTGCCTACCTGGGCTTTCGCCTCGAGACGGCCTACGGGGACCCGGCCCGCCATCCGGATCCGGCCGATGTCGTGGCTTACCTGACCTGGTGCCGTCGGCATGGGCGTGGCGGGAGACGCTGACGCCATCGGAGGGGGGCGTTGGCCCTGCCGATCTGTCGCCCCGTTCGTCCCTCGGGCAGGTAGCGTTCCCGTCGGTGTCCAGGGCACTGGTGCTCAACGCGAGCTACGAGCCGCTGTGTGTGGTACCGGTCCGTCGCGCCGTGGTGTTGGTGCTGAGCGAGAAGGCCGAGGTGCTGCACGACACCGGGACGGTCATGCGCTCCGAGCGCTTGCGGGTACCCGTGCCCTCGGTGATCCGCCTGCGCTACTTCGTCCGGGTGCCCTTCCGCCGGCGGGCGTCGCTGAACCGCCGAGCCGTCTTCGCCCGGGATGGTTCCCGGTGCCAGTACTGCCCGGCGCCGGCGGAGAGCATCGACCACGTCATCCCCCGGAGTCGCGGCGGCCAGCACGTGTGGGAGAACGTGGTAGCGGCGTGTCGCGCCTGCAACGCCCGCAAGCGCGACCGGTTGTTGGCCGAGAGCGGCATGGTGCTGCACCGGCGCCCCACTGCGCCCCGGGAGCTCACGTGGATCACCGTGGCCGTGGGGACCATCCCCACCCACTGGGAGCCCTATCTCGAGACCGCCCTGTCGGCGTGAGCCCGGGCGCCCGGGCACCCCTGCCCGAGGCTGCGCCGGTGGGAATCGAGGTGGTGCGCTCCCGTCTGGCCCTGGCCCGCCCCTTCGTCACCGCCCACGGCACCGAGTCGGCCAAGGAGGTCCTCCTCGTACGGGCCCTCGACGCCGAGGGCCGGGAAGGATGGGGTGAGTGCGCCGCCCTGGCCGCCCCCGGCTACAGCGCCGAGTGGGTCGGGGGGGCCGAGGTGGTGCTGCGGCGCTTCCTGATCCCGGCCGCCCTGGCGGGCCGGCCTGCCGGTGTGGTGGGCCATCCCATGGCGACGGCCGCCCTCGAGGGCGCCATCGTGCACCTCCGCCTGGCTTGCGCCGGGCTGTCGCTGGCGACCTGGATGGGGGCGGTGCGCGAGCGGGTGGCCTGCGGGGTGGCCGTGGGCATCGCCTCCTCGGTCGACGACCTCCTGGCCGAGGTGGCCGGCTTGGTGGACGAGGGGTACCAGCGGGTCAAGCTCAAGGTGCGCCCGGGCTGGGACACCGGGCCGGTGCGGGCCGTGCGCGCCGCCTGGCCCGCTCTGCCCCTCGGCGTCGACGCCAACGGCGCCTACGCCCGCAGCGACCTCGACGACGGCCCCCTGGCCCACCTCGACCACCTCGGCCTGGTGGAGATCGAACAGCCCCTGGCTCCCGGCGACCTGGTGGGGCTGGCTGAGGCGGCCCGTCGACTGATCACCCCCGTCTGTCTGGACGAGTCGATCGGATCGGCCGCCGACCTGGAGACGGCCCTGGCCCTCGGGGCCCTCGACCACGTCAACCTCAAGCCCGGCCGGGTGGGCGGCGTGGCCGAGGCCCTGCGCGTCCACGACCTGGCCCGGGACCGGGGCGTGCCCCTCTGGGTCGGGGGAATGCTCGACACCGGGGTGGGCAAGGCCTTCAACGTGGCCCTGGCCGCCCTGCCCGGCGCCGGCCTGCCGGGAGACCTCCCGGCCAGCCGTCGCTGGTTCGCCGAGGACGTCACCGATCCCTGGGAGGTGGCCGCCGACGGGACCATGGCCGTGCGCCCCCTGGGGACGGTTCGGCCGCTGCCGGCCTGACGGCGACCCCCGGCCCACTGGGCGCTGACCGCTCGCCCCACCCGCGTCTCGGGAACACGACTTCCCGATTTGCGGGTACGCACGTACCTGAGAGTGGGGAGGTCGGCGAAGGACCCGACCCAGGGACCGGGTCGGTGCCCGGGGATAGGGTTGCTCCCCGATGGCCCAACTGTCCGCCAGCCGGTTGCGGGTGCTGCACGTCCTGCGCCTCAAGGGCGTGGCCGAGGTGCCGTCGGTGGCGGTGGCGGCCGGCGTGGACGACTCCGACGCCCAGGCCGTGGTGGCCGACCTGCAGGGCGAGGGTCTGGTCGAGCGCCGCGAGGGGGCCTTGGCGGGGTGGGCCCCGACGGCCCTCGGGCGCAAGCACGACGACGTCGAAGTGGCCGAGGAACTGGCGGCGGCCGGAGGCCGGGCGGCCCTGGCCGGGGTCTACGAGCAGTTCCTGGCCCGCAACCCGGAGTTGCTGGCCGTGTGTGCCGCCTGGCAGCTGCGTCCGCCCGCACGCCCGCCCGCCGACCGGGGCCCGTCGCCCCCGGCCCCGCCGGTGGCCAACGACCACACCGACCCGGCCTACGATGCCGACGTGACGGCCCGCCTGGCCGACATCCACCGACGGGTCCAGCCGGTGCTGGAGGTGTTGTCGACCACCTTGGACCGCTTCGCCCCCTACCGGGCCCGCCTGGCTCATGCCCTGGCCCGGGTGCAGGCCGGAGAGGGCGACTGGTTCACCCGTCCGGTCATCGACAGCTACCACAACGTCTGGTTCGAGCTCCACCAGGATCTGCTCCAGACCCTCGGGCTGCAGCGGGGGAGCGAGGGTGGTGGTCCGACGGGGCCATGACCCGGGACCGGTCGTGTGGTCGCCGGCCCGGCCCGCAGCTGCGGCCCGACGACCCCGACGGGCATCCTCAATCACCCAACTCGGCCAGGACGACCGTCCGGGTGTCCGCCGGTAAGGTTCCCCCGGTGCGCGAGCGCTTCGTCCACCGACCCCCCACCTCCTTGCGAGACGCCATCCCGCCGATGACGTCGGTCGCGGGCGGGTAGGACGTGGCCCGCTTCGGGGCGGTGGTCACCGCCATGGTGACGCCCTTCGACGACGACCTCGGGGTCGACTACGACGCCGCCGCCGCCCTGGCCCGGTGGCTCGCCGATCAC
>JAUJNB010000006.1:61617-72470 GCA_030446545.1 Acidimicrobiales bacterium
GACCGACGACGAGAAGCTGGAGCTGTTCCGCACCGTGGCCGAGGCGGTGACCGTGCCGGTGGTGGCCGGCGTGGGCAGCGCCGACACCCGCCACAGCATCGAGCTGGCCCGGGCCGCGGCCTCTACCGGGGTGGCCGGGCTGCTGGTGGTGACGCCGTACTACAGCCGACCCTCCCAGGCCGGCCTCTTCGCCCACTTCTCGGCCGTGGCCGGCGCCACCGAGTTGCCTCTGGTGGTCTACGACATCCCCCCCCGCACCGGTCGCAAGGTAGCCACGGCCACCCTGGTGGCACTGACCAGGGAGGTCCCCAACGTGGTGGCGGTCAAGGACGCCACCGCCAACCCGGCCGAGTCGGCCCGCCTGGTCGCGGCCGCGCCCGGCTCCTTCGAGCTCTACAGCGGCGACGACGGCTTCACCTTGCCCCTGTTGGCCGTGGGAGCGGTGGGGGTCGTCAGCGTGGCCAGCCACTGGGCCGGGCCCACCATGGGCGCCATGATCGAGGGCTTCACCGCCGGCGACGTCGACGGCGCCCGCCGGCACAATCAGCGGATGTTGCCCAGCTTCGCCTTCGAGACGGGCGACGACGCCCCCAACCCCATCCCCACCAAGGCCATGATGCGGGTCCTCGGCCATCAGGTCGGCCAGTGCCGTCCGCCCATGGGACCTGCCCCCGACGGTCTCGAGGACCGGGCTCGCCAGGTGCATGCCCAACTACAAGGAGAGGGCGACTGAATGCCCAGCCCCGTACGCATCACCTTCCTTGGCGGCCTGGGGGAGATCGGTCGCAACTGCGCCTGCTTCGAGCTCGACGGGCGCATCGTCCTGCTCGACTGCGGGTTGATGTTCCCGAAGCCGAGATGCTCGGCGTCGACCTGGTGCTGCCCGACTTCACCTGGCTGCGGGAGAACGCCGACCGGGTCGACGGCTGCGTGCTGTCGCATGGCCACGAAGACCATGTGGGGGCGCTCTCCTACCTCTTGCGGGACCTGTCGTTCCCCATCTACGGCTCGGCCCTCAGCCTCGGCATCGCCCGCAATCGCATCGACGAGGCCGGGGTCCTGCACCGCGCCAAGCTCATCCCGGTCGAGGACGGGGAGCGTCGCAAGATCGGACCCTTCGATGTCGAGTTCATCCCCGTCACCCACTCCGTTCCCGACGGCTTCGCCACCGCCTGGCACACCCCAGGGGGTGATCCTGCACTCGGGGGACTGGAAGCTCGACCTGACCCCCGTCGACGGGCGCACCACCGACCTGGCCCGCATCGGCGCCATCTCGGCCACCAGCGGCATCCGCCTGCTGCTGAGCGACTCCACCAACGCCGAGGAGGAGGGCCATACCCGCTCGGAGAGCTCCATCGGGGCGTCCCTGCGGGGCCTGTTCGCCGGGGCCAAGGGCCAGCGCATCATCACCGCCTGCTTCGCCAGCCACATCCACCGCATCCAACAGATTGCCGACATCGCCATCGCCGACGGCCGCCGCATCGCCACCCTCGGGCTGTCGATGAAGAAGAACGTGCGCCTGGCCCGCGACCTCGGCCGGCTCAGCATCCCCGAGGACAAGATCTGCGACATCGCCGATATCGAGGACGTGACCCCCGAGTCCCTCTGCATCATCTCCACCGGCTCCCAGGGCGAGCCGCTGTCGGCGCTGTCACGCATGGCCGCCAACGAGAACAAGTGGCTGAAGGTGGACCCGGCGACACCATCATCCTCAGCTCTCATCCCATCCCGGGGAACGAGACCAGCGTGGGCAAGGTCATCGACGGCCTCCACCGGCTGGGCGCCGACGTCATCCACTCGGGTCTCGCCGACGTGCACGTCACCGGCCACGCCAAGGCCGAGGAGCTCAAGACCCTGCTGTCGATCGCCGATCCGGCCTGGCTCATCCCGTGCACGGCGAGTACCGCCACATGATCCACCACGGCCGCCTGGGGGTCTCGGTGGGTATGCGCGAGGACGACGTCGTGGTGTGCGCCGACGGTGACGTGGTCGAGCTCAGCGACGACGGGCTGGTCAAGGTGGGCGAGGTGCCGGCCGGGTACCTCTACGTCGACGGGGTGGTGGGCGACGTGGGCCACGGTGTCCTGCGCGACCGCCAGGTCCTGGCCGAGGAGGGTGGTGGTGGTGATCGTCACCGTCGACGTCAAGAGCGGCAAGGTCATCGCCGGTCGGGAGATCGTCACCCGGGGCTGGGTGCACGCCACCGAGGCCGAAGACCTGCTGGAGGAGGCTCGCCGCCGGGTGGTACGGGCCATCGAGCAGGCCGACGACACCGACTTCGACACGCTCAAGCGCACGGTCCGCAAGTCGCTGGCCGCCTTCGTCAACGAGCGCACCAAGCGCAAGCCCATGATCGTGCCGGTGGTCATGGAGGCGTAACGCCTCTCGGCCTCACTCGCTTCGCAGCCTTCGGCCTGCTCGCACCGCTCCGTTCGGCCGAGCTGATGCTCCGGTCGCCGGCAGAGCCGGGCACCCTTCGCACTGACCACCTGCTGGGCTCGCTTCGCTCGCCGGGCCACCAGCCACGGGGGCGCTTCGGCGCCGGGGTGGCCGGCGGCCACTGCGTTGGAGCTGGTGACCGGCGGCCCACGCCGGGTGTGGCCCTGCGGCCAATGCCGAGGCCTCGGCTGTTGCTGTTGCCAGTGTTACCGTTGTTGGCACTGTGGCTACTGCGACTCGTCAACGGCCGCCCAGCAAGAAGCGGACGCCGGCCGGCCACGACAAGAAGCGGGCCCCCACCGCCGCTGCCAGGAACAAGGCCAAGCGGGAGGCGGCCCAGCTCCGGCGGGCCCGGATCGACGGCCTGCGCCGGGGTCTGGGCCGGGGCGATCTGTGGGGGGCGGTCCTGGTCGTGGCCGGGACGCTGGTGGCCCTCGGCACCTGGGCCGACGTGGGTGGCCCGGCCGGCCGGGCTGTCGACGACGGCCTCGAATCGCTGGCGGGCCTGTCCCGCCCTGCCCCTCATTGCGCTCTGGTTGGGGGGTCTCTTGATCCGGGGCCGAGCCGGGGATGCCACCTCGCGCATCGCCGCCGGCCTGGCCCTGGGTCTGGTGGCCGGCAACGGGCTGGTGCACCTGATGGACGAGGATGGCGGGGAAGCCTCGGCCGGGGCGTGGCCACCCCGCTCGAGGGGGTGTTGTCGCCGTGGGGGCGAGCGTGGTGCTCATGGCCCTGGTGGTGGCCGCTGTCCTGGTCTTGACGGCCACGACCGTGCGCACCGCCGCCGGGCACCTGTCGAGTGGGGGGCAGTGGGCGGCCCGCACCAGCCGCCCCATGGCCGACGGCCTGGGTCGTGGTATCCGTTGGCTGACGACGGTGTCGC
Organism: Acidimicrobiales bacterium; assembly: GCA_030446545.1. Taxonomy (GTDB): domain Bacteria; phylum Actinomycetota; class Acidimicrobiia; order Acidimicrobiales; family CADCSY01; genus JADDRA01. The sequence continues at coordinate 64,940 of JAUJNB010000006.1, forward strand.
TCGGACCGGCCGGGCCCGGCGACACTGGAGCCCCGCCACCACGATCGACCACCGTCCTGCGCCGGTGCTCTTCGACGCCGTGGCCCACGATCCGCCCTGGCCGACACCACGTCCACGCCCTTCTCGGTCGACGCCGACGTCACCGGGCCGGGGCCGGGGCCACCGTTGCGCCGGCCCCCGGACGAGACCGAGCAGCTGGCCATCGACCTCGGGGCGCCGGCCGAGCAGGGCCCTGGACGCTGCCGCCGTTGTCGTTGCTGGTCCGTAGCCCCGCCCAGGAGGTTGACCGTCGCCTGGTGGAGCAGGCCGGGCGCACCCTCGAGCACGCCCTGGCCGCCCACGGGGTCGAGACCCGACTGGTGGGCATGGCCGTGGGGCCCACCGTCACCCGCTTCGAGCTCGAGCTCGGCCCCGGCGTCAAGGTGGCCCGGGTCACGTCGTTGCACCGCGACATCGCCTACGCCATGGCGTCGCCCGACGTGCGCATCCTGGCGCCCATCCCGGGCCGATCGGCCATCGGCGTCGAGGTCCCCAACCAGCAACGCCAGCTGGTGGCCGTGGGCGACATCCTGGTCAGCGACGAGGCCCAGCGGGCCGCCCACCCCTGTGAGGTGGCCGTGGGGCGTGACATCAGCGGCCGGGCCGTGATGGCCAACCTGGCCGACATGCCTCACCTGCTCATCGCCGGGGCCACCGGCGCCGGCAAGTCGAGCTGCATCAACAGCCTGCTCACCTCCATCCTGGTCCGCAGCACGCCCGACGAGGTCCGCCTCATCCTGGTCGACCCCAAGCGGGTCGAGTTGGGCCAGTACGGCGGCGTCCCCCACCTGCTGGCGGCGGTGGTCGTCGACCCCAAGAAGAAGGCCAACGCCCTGGCCTGGGCCGTGAGGAGATGGAGCGGCGCTACGACCTGCTCTCCGAGGTCGGCGTGCGTGACATCACCGGCTACAACGCCGCTTTCGACCGCGGCGAGCTGCGCCCGACCCCGAGCGGAGGGCGTGGACGACCCGGGCGAGACCCTCCACGTCCGCCTGCCGTTCATCGTGGTGGTGGTCGACGAGCTCAACGACCTGATGATGGTGGCGGCCCGGGACGTGGAGGAGTCCATCTGTCGTATCGCCCAGAAGGCCCGGGCCGTGGGCATCCACCTCGTCATCGCCACCCAGCGTCCCTCGGTCAACGTCATCACCGGGGTGATCAAGGCCAACATCCTCGCCCGTCTGGCCTTCGCCGTGTCCAGCCTGGCCGACAGCCGGGTGATCCTCGACCAGGCCGGCGCCGAACGCCTCGTCGGCCAGGGCGACATGTTGTTGCTGGGGGCCACGTCGTCGAGTGCCCAACGCATCCAGGGGGCGTGGGTGGCCACGGCGCCCTGGGCCTACGTCAAGGTGGCCGAGGGGTGTGACCGGGCCTGCGGGTTCTGTGCCATCCCGTCGTTCCGGGGGCCGCAGCGAAGCCGTACGCCCTCGTCGATCCTGGCCGAGGTGTTGGCCTTGGGCGAGGGGGTGCGCGAGATCGTCCTGGTGGCCCAGGACCTGGCCGCCTACGGGCGTGACCAGGGGCGGGGCCACCGTGGCATCGTGCCCCTGGTGCAGGCGGTGGCCGAGCGCGTCGACCGGGTGCGCCTGCTCTACCTCTACCCCTCCGACCTCACCGACGGCCTGGTCGAGGCCATGTGCGCCAGCGGGGTTCCCTACTTCGACCTGTCGCTCCAGCACGTCTCCCGGCCCCTGCTGCGGGCCATGCGCCGCTGGGGCGACGGCGATCGCTTTCTGGCCCGCATGGACGACATCCGTCGGCTCCAGCCCGAAGCCGCCTTCCGGTCCAACTTCATCGTCGGGTACCCGGGCGAGACCGAGGACGATCACGACGCCCTCCTGGCCTTCCTGGAGACGGCCCGTCTCGACTGGTGCGGCTTCTTCGCCTGGTCGCCGGAGGAGGGCACCGCCGCTGCCGGTCTCCGTGGCCGGGTCGATGGTGGCCTGGTGGCCGAGCGCCTGGCAGAGTGCCGCCGGTGTCAGGACGCCATCACCGCCGAGGGTCGAGACGCGCTGGTGGGTCGCGATGTCGAGGTGCTGGTCGATCAGCCGGGGGTGGGGCGCACCTACCGGGAGGCGCCCGAGATCGACGGCGTGGTGCACCTGCCCCAGACCCTTCGGGTCGGCCAGTTGGCCACGGTCCGGGTGGAGGCCTCCCTCGGTCCCGACCTCGTGGCCTGCGGCGCCGACTCGGACCACCTGGCCCCATGAGCAAGGGGCGCCGGCAATGGGTCCCGCCGACGGTTCTCGGTGCCGACCGAGGTGGCGGGCGGTCGGGCGGTGTGGGCACCGATGTGCGGGCGTTCGGGCCCTCCGCCCTGGTCACGCCGGCCAACGGCGTCACCGTGGCCCGGGCGGCCTTCACCCCGGTCCTGCTCGTCGTGATCGTCAGCTCGGGCTCCTCCTATCCGGCGCTGGCCCTGTGGGTCGTGCTGGCGGCCAGCGACGGTATCGACGGCTACCTGGCCCGGCGCCACGGGACCACCCGTTCCGGCGCCTTCCTCGACCCCCTGGCCGACAAGCTCCTGGTGCTCGGGGCCATGGTCACGCTGGCGGCCCGGGGTGCGTTCGGTTGGCTGCCGGTGGGCCTCATCACCGGCCGTGAGGTGGCCATGAGCGGCTACCGGAGCTGGGTGGGCCGACGGGGGGTGTCCATCCCCGCCCGACGCTCGGCCAAGGCCAAGACGGCCGTCCAGGCCGTCGCCGTCGGCCTGGCCCTGGCGCCGATCGCCGCCCGCCGGGCGCCTTGGCTGGCCCGGGTGACGTTGTGGGCGGCGGTGGCCCTGACCCTCGGGAGCGGTGCCCAGTACCTGCGCGACGGCACCCGGGCGGCCCGGCGGGGCCGCGACGTCGACCCGGCCCTCGACGAGATGGGAGAGGCGGGTGCCCGTGCGGGTTGAGGTCGTCGCCGTGGGCACCGAGCTGCTCCTCGGCGACGTGGTGGACACCAACTCGGCCTGGTTGGGCCAGCACCTGGCCCTGTCGGGACTCGACGCCTGCTACCAGACCCGGGTGGGTGACAACGTCGAGCGCATCGTGGCCGCCCTGCGGATCGCTCTCGAACGCAGCGACGCGGTCATCGTCTGCGGTGGCCTCGGCCCCACACCCGACGACGTCACCCGCGAGGCGCTGGCCCAGCTCCTCGGCGTGGAGCTGGTGCGCGACGACGAGGTCCTGGCCCGCATCCGGGGGATGTTCGAGCAGCGCGATCGTCCGATGGCGGCCAGCAACGAACGCCAGGCCGACGTCCCTGCGGGGGCCGGCGTCATCGACCAGCGCCGGGGCACCGCGCCGGGGCTGATCTGCCCGCTCCCGGCCTCGGACCGGGTCGTCTACGCCGTGCCGGGCGTGCCCCACGAGATGACCGAGATGGTGACCCGGGCCGTCATCCCCGATCTCCAGACCCGCATGGGCGGACGGGCCGCCATCGTCAGCCGGGCGCTGCACACCTGGGGCATGGCCGAGTCCGCCCTGGCCGAGCGCCTGGGGCCGCGCCTGGAGGCCTTGGAGGCCACCGGCAACCCCACCATCGCCTTCCTGGCCAGCGGCATGGCCGGCGTGAAGGTCCGCATCACGGCCAAGGCGCCGACGGTGGAGGAGGCGGTGGCCGTCCTCGACACCGAGGAGGTGTCGGTGCGGGCGCTGCTCGGACGCAACGTGTTCGCCCGCGACGGGGCGACCATGGAGGCGGTGGTGGGCGGGCTGCTGCAGGCCCGCGAGCTCGACCTCGCCGTGGCCGAGTCCATGACCGGCGGCCTCGTCGCCTCTCGCTGCACCGACGTGCCGGGCTCGAGCGACTGGTTGCGGGGTGGGATCGTCTCCTACGCCAGTGAGGTGAAGTTCGACCTCCTCAGCGTGCCCGAGGGACCGGTGGTGTCGAAGGTGGCGGCCCGGGCCATGGCCGAAGGGGTGTGTCGGGTGCTGGGGGCCGACGTGGGCCTGTCGGTCACCGGGGTGGCTGGGCCCGGGACCCAGGACGACATGCCGGTGGGGACCGTCTTCGTCGGCCTGCACCTGGCCGGGAGCACCTCGGTCTCCCACCTGCACCTGGCGGGCGACCGGACCCTGATCCGCCAGACGGCGGCGGTCTCCGCCCTCGACGCGCTGCGCCTGCGCCTGCTCGGCCCCGAGGAGCCGTCGACGGGCTGATTTTGGTCGGTGCGTGTCCGAAGGGCTACTGTCCGGGCGGGCTGGAGTGCAGATCGGTCGATTCGAGGTGCCCTCCGAAATGAGTACTACCGACATCCTGCTGCACCCGGCGTTCCTGACGGCGGTGGTGGCGATCGCAGCGGTCCTGGGTTTGGCGCTGTACTTGACGCGCCACAACACTCGACGGGCCCTGGAAGCCCGTGCTGGCCCGCGGTGCCCGGCGGCGGCCGAGGACGCAGCCCGGGTCCTGGCCCACCAGGAACTGGCGGCCAAGGCGGGCAAGCGCCCGACGGGGCGGAACCTGTCGGCCCTGCCCTTCGGTCGCGCGGGCGCCGAACAGCCCGGAGCCGACCGGAGCAAGGTGGGGGCGGTGCCGGCCGAGGGGCCGGCATCCACCGCCGCGGTGTTCTCCGAGGCGTCCACCCTCGACGGGCCACCGGTGACCTTCGCCGACGTGGCCGGGCTGGACGAGGCCATCGAGGAGCTGCGGGAGGTCAAGGAGTATCTGGCCGACCCCGAGCGGTTCCGGGCGTTGGGGGCCGAGCTGCCCCGGGGGATCCTGCTCTGTGGCCACCCCGGCAACGGCAAGACCCTGTTGGCCCGGGCCTTGGCCGGGGAGGCCGGGGTGCCCTTCTACTTCGTCTCGGCGTCCAGCTTCGTCGAGCAGTACGTCGGTCTGGGGGCGGCCCGCATCCGCTCGCTGTTCGAGGAGGCCAAGGGCCAGGACGAACCGGCCATCGTCTTCATCGACGAGCTCGACGCCATCGGCCTCAAGCGCAGCGGGGGGGGCAACGGTGAGCGGGAGTTCGACCACACCCTCAACCAGCTCCTGGTCGAGCTCGACGGCTTCGCCTCGTCCTCGGGCGTGCTCATCCTCGGCGCCACCAACCGCCCCGAGCTGCTCGACCCTGCCCTGGTGCGCCCCGGGCGCTTCGACCGCCGCATCCACATCGACCGTCCCGACTACGCCGGCCGCCTGGCCATCCTTCGCCTCTACGCCTCCCGGCGACCGATGTCGCGCCAGGTCGACTGGCCCGAGGTCGCCAGCCAGACCACCGGGCTGAGCGGGGCCGAGCTGGCCAACATCATCAACGAGGCGTCGTTGCTGGCCGCCAGGAAGCACCGCACCAAGATCACCGCCGACGAGATCGAGGAGGCGGTGGCCCGCGTCTCGGGTGGCGCTCGTAGCTCCCGGCTCATCCACGAGGACGAGAAGCGACTGATCGCCTACCACGAGGCCGGCCACGCCCTGCTGTCGCTGCTGATCAAGAACGTCAAGCTCCCGCCCCGGGTCTCGATCGTGCCCCGCGCCGCCTCGAGCGAGAAGTCGGCGTGGTCCTTCGGCGACGACCGCAAGACCCTGACCAAGCGCGAGCTCATGGCCCAGCTCATCGTCCTGCTGGGCGGCCGGGCCGCGGAGGTGGCCACCTTCGGCGAGCCCAGCACCCGCTCGGAGGACGACCTCGACGACGCGGCCAAGCTGGCCCGCAAGATGGTGGAGCGCTGGGCCATGACCGGGCGTTTCGAGCTGGCCGGCCGCGACGACGACGCCGTCACCCGCTCCCGCACGGAGAGCCGTTCCGAGCCGGCGGTGGCCAAGCTGTTGTCCCAGGCCGACCAGGCGGCCAGGTCGATCCTGCGGGACAACGCCTCCCGCCTGGTGGCGGTAGCCGAGCACCTGGTGCACCAGGAGACCCTCACCGTGGCCGAGATGGCCCGGGTCGCCGGCCTGCCCGACCCGGCCGCTGATCGCGTGGTCGAACAAGCCGACCTGGTGCCGCCTGCGGTGGTGTCCGCATCAGTGGCCCGCATCTCTGGCTGAGGTGGGGGCCGGGGGCGACACCGCCGGGCGCGGCCTCCCGTTGCGGCTGCGCCGAGCCCCGGGCCGGGTCTGAGGAGGCCGTCCCCCCATGCGCCTGTTTGTCGCCGCCTGCCCGCCCGAGCGGGTGCTGAAGACCCTGGCCGGCCTGGCCCGGCCCGAGCGCGCCGGTCTGCGCTGGGCGCCGCCGTACCAGTGGCACGTCACCCTGCGCTTCTTCGGTGACACCGACGTCGATCAGGGGGTCGTGGCCGGTCAGCGGGTGGCCGAGGCGGCCGCGTCGGGGCGGACGGCCACGGCCGAGCTGGGACCGGCGTTGGGCAGCTTCGGGCGCAACGTCCTCCACGTGCCCGTGACCGGGCTGGAGGCTCTGGCCGAGACCCTCGGCCGCAGGACCGCCGAGGTGGGCCAGCCTCCCCGACCGCCGCCGTTCTCGGGCCACATCACCCTGGCCCGGAGCCGGGGGAGGTGCCGGCTCGACGAATTCATCGGCACCCCGGTCGCCGACTCCTGGGAGGTGGACGAGATCTCGCTCGTGGCCAGCGTGTCCGCCGGGCGCCCGGGTCTGCCCGCCCGCCACGAGGTGGTGGCCACCTTCCCGCTGGCCGGTTGACGGGCTGACGGGGGTAGCAACGCGGGGGCGGTCAGAAGGGCCCGAACTGGTCGTTCACGAATCTCGAGAGGTGCCCGATGCCGAAGACGGCGGCCCAGGCCCCGAGGTAGGCCAGCGTCCACCAGTCGCCGGCCTTTCCACGTAGCGCGAAGTACCAGCACACGGGCGCGGCCGTGGTCAACGCCAGTGCAGGAAGGGCGATCGCCCAGGCGCCGAAGGAGCCGCCGACGTAGGCGCCCGCCAACCCCCAGAAGGCTCCGGCCAGGAACACCAGAGTGCGCACCACCGCCAGGAGGAACTTCCCGACGGGCCGGGCAAAGGCGGCCGGGGTGTCGTGGCGGGCCAACCAGTCGTCGAGTCCGGGCGGGTTGTCCACCCACCACGACAGGTCCCGGCGGCCTGCTCCCTGCGGGGGCGAGGGTGTCGCTCGCATCTCTCGTCACCCTACCGATGGCCGCAGGGTGAGGTGGGAGCGGTCCTTGAACGAACGATCGTTCGTGAGTAGGCTGGGTGGAACCACACCGAGGGAATTCCACGCGTGGTAGTTGTCTCACCCCCTTCGTAAGGTGACAACCATCGGACCTTCGAGGTCCCCGCAACCTCGCCAGCAGGCAATCCCGAAGACAGGAGCGACACGTGGACCGAGCAGCAGTGGACCGAGCAGCAGTAGACCGAGCGAAGGCACTGGAGATGGCGGTGGGCCAGATCCACAAGAGCCACGGCAAGGGCGCCATCATGAAGATGGGCGACAAGACCTCCATGGACATCGAAGCCGTCTCCACCGGAGCTCTCGCCCTCGACCTGGCCCTCGGCATCGGTGGCCTGCCCCGGGGCCGGGTGGTCGAGGTCTACGGTCCGGAGTCGTCGGGCAAGTCCACCCTGGCCATGCACGTGGTGGCCGAGGCCCAGCGC
>JAUJNB010000006.1:72533-101225 GCA_030446545.1 Acidimicrobiales bacterium
GTCGGCCTCCAGGCCCGGCTCATGTCCCAGGCCCTGCGCAAGCTCACCGGCAACCTAAGCAAGTCCCAGACCATCTGCATCTTCATCAACCAGCTGCGCGAGAAAATTGGTGTGATGTTCGGCTGCATGACCTATGGCACCAGGGTCACGCTGGCTGACGGCACGCAAGAGAAGATTGGCAAGATCGTGAACCAGCGCATGCCGGTCGAGGTGCTCTCCTACGACCCGGACCTTGGTGCGGTGGTCCCCAAGAAGGTCGTGAACTGGTTCGACAACGGCCCGACCGACAGCTTCCTCCAGTTCAGCGTGGCCAAGGGTGCCGGCAATGGGCGGTCCCAGTTCGCCTGCACACCGAACCACCAGATCCGCACTTCTGCAGGCTGGAAGGAAGCGCAGGAGCTGGCCGTGGGCGATCGGGTTCTCCAGGCCGTCCCCTTCAAGCTGTCCAGGTTCCAGTGGGAGGTGCTCCTGGGCGGGCTCATGGGAGATGGAGCACTGTCTCCCACCCGGAGCGGCCACGGTGCCCGCCTCCGGTTCGGCCACGGAGCCAAGCAGGGTGGGTACTGCGACTGGAAGGCCTCGCTGTTCGCCAACATCGGCTCCAGCCGATCGGTGAGCGCCAAGGGGGCGGTCTTCCACGACCTCCCCCCCCAGCCTGAGCTGGCCGAGCTGCGCCGAGCCGTCTACGTCGAGGGCAAGAAGGTGCTTAGCCACGACTACCTGAAGCGGCTGACGCCGCTGTCGCTGGCCATCTGGTACATGGACGATGGCGGCTTCACCCTGAGGGCCAAAGGCCTTCAGGGGCGGACCAAGGAGGGCAGCGGTCGCTCCGAGATCTGCATCGAAGCCATGGAGTCCACCTCTCGGGACCGGCTGGTTTCCTACCTGGCCGACACCTGGGATATCAGGCCGAAGCTGCTGGAACGGGCGGGCAAGGCGGTGCTGCAATTCCCGAAGGACGAGACAGCCAAGCTGCACGCCCTCATCGCCCCCTTCATCCATCCCTCTATGGAGTACAAGCTGCTTCCCCGGTTCCGGGGTCGCTTCGCGGTCGAGGCCGTCTTCGCCCCCGAGCGCCATGAGTTGGTGGCCATGCCCATCATGGCCATCGCACCCAAGCCTCCGACGAGAAGCACCCATCGCTTCGACATCGAAGTGGAGGGCAGCCACAACTACTTCGTCGACGGGGTGATGGTCCACAACTCGCCGGAGACCACGCCGGGCGGGCGAGCGCTCAAGTTCTACTCCTCGGTGCGCAACGGGGGCCGCCTACATCGACGCCGAGCACGCCATGGATCCGATCTACGCCCGGGCCATCGGGGTCGATGTCGACGGTCCCAGCCCGCCGGTGAGCAGGCCCTGGAGATCGTCGACACGCTCATCCGCTCCGGTGCCCTCGACGTGGTGGTCATCGGGCCGAGATCGAGGGCGAGATGGGCGCATCTGCGCAAGCTCACCGGCCAAGTCCCAGACCATCTGCATCTTCATCAACCACTGCGCGAGAAAATAGGTGTGATGCGGATGCATGACCTGGGGCACCAGGGTCATGACGGCACGCAAGAGAAGATTGGCAAGATCGTGAACCAGCGCATGCCGGTCGAGGTGCTCTCCTACGACCCGGACCTTGGTGCGGTGGTCCCCAAGAAGGTCGTGAACTGGTTCGACAACGGCCCGACCGACAGCTTCCTCCAGTTCACGTGGCCTGCCGACACGGGGCGGTCAGTTCGCCTGCACACCGAACCACCAGATCCGCACTCCTGCAGGTGGAAGGAGCAGGAGCTGGCCGTGGGCGATCGGGTTCTCCAGGCCGTCCCCTTCAAGCTGTCCAGGTTCCAGTGGGAGGTGCTCCTGGGCGCTCATGGGAGATGGAGCACTGTCTCCCACCCGGAGCGGCCACGGTGCCCGCCTCGGTTCGGCCACGGAGCCAAGCAGGGTGGGTACTGCGACTGGAAGGTCGCTGTTCGCCAACATCGGCTCCAGCCGATCGGTGAGCGCCAAGGGGGCGGTCTTCCACGACCTCCCCCCAGCCCGAGCTGGCCGAGCTGCGCCGAGCCGTCTACGTCGAGGGCAAGAAGGTGCTTAGCCACGACTACCTGAAGCGGCTGACGCCGCTGTCGCTGGCCATCTGGTACATGGACGATGGCGGCTTCACCCTGAGGGCCGGCCTTCAGGGGCGGACCAAGGAGGGCAGCGGTCGCTCCGAGATCTGCATCGAAGCCATGGAGTCCACCTCTCGGGACCGGCTGGCGCCTACCTGGCCGACACCTGGGATATCAGGCCGAAGCTGCTGGAACGGGCGGCAACTCCAGTTCCCGAAGGACGAGACAGCCAAGCTGCACGCCCTCATCGCCCCCTTCATCCATCCCTCCATGGAGTACAATCGCTTGTCGATCTTCGCCCCCGAGCGCCATGAGTTGGTGGCCATGGCCAACCCAAGCTCCGACGAGAAACCCATCGCTTCGACATCGAAGTGGAGGGCAGCCACAACTACTTCGTCGACGGGGTGATGGTCCACAACTCGCCGGAGACCACGCCGGGCGGGCGGGCGCTCAAGTTCTACTCCTCGGTGCGCCTCGACATCCGCCGCATCGAGGCCATCAAGGACGGTGTCGAGGTGGTGGGCAACCGCACCCGGGTCAAGGTGGTGAAGAACAAGGTCAGCTCCCCGTTCAAGTTGGCCGAGTTCGACATCATGTACGGCAAGGGCATCAGCCGGGAGGGGTCCCTGCTCGACGTGGGGGTCGACCTCGGCATCGTGAAGAAGTCGGGGGCCTGGTACACCTACGAGGACGAGCAGCTGGGCCAGGGCCGGGAGAACGCCAAGAGCTTCCTGGCCGAGAACCCCGAGCTCATGGTGGACATCTCCGAGCGCATCCGGGTCAAGGTGGGCATCGCCACCACGGGCGACGCCTCCGCCGACACCGCCGGCGCCGCCGGAGTGGGGAGGCGGCCGGAGCAGACCACCCGGCCCGCCCAGCGGTGCGTCTGGGACGGAATCTCGGCCGGGGGCCGGGCGGGACGACGCCGGAGGGAGAAACTTGCGGTGCAACTGTTGCAGAGAGGAGGACTTTTGCCCTCCGGTGTCGAAAACCCGACCATGACGGCCATCACCTCACCCACGCCCCCATCCGCCACCACCCCCGACGAGCACCACGGGGCCGAGATGCTCAAGGTGTCCAGCAAGTCCAACCCCAACTCCGTGGCCGGCGCCATGGCCGGAGTGGTGCGGGAAGCGGGGATCGTCGAGGTCCAGGTGGTGGGTGCCGGTGCGCTGAACCAGGCCATCAAGGCCCTGGCCATCGCTCGTGGCTACGTGGCCGCCGCCGGCATCGACCTGGTCTGTGTGCCCAACTTCGCCGACATCGAGATCGACGGCGAGCGCCGCACGGCCATGCGCCTGGTCATCGGCGACCGCCACGGTGCCCGGATCGCTCCCCTGGCCACCCCCATCGCCCCCTCCACGTCGCTCGCCCGGTGGCCGAGGCCGAGCCCGACGAGGAGGAGTAGCGCAGTTCCGGTCCCAGGGCTCTCGGCTCCCCGGGGCGCCGGCCGGTGGCCGTTAGCCTGACCACCGTGGGTCGTCGCTACGCCATCCGAACCTTCGGGTGCCAGATGAACGTGCACGACTCCGAACGCATCGCCGGGTTGCTCGAAGCCGACGGCCTCGAGGCCACCGACGACGTGGCCGGGGCCGATGTGGTGGTGCTCAACACCTGCTGCATCCGGGAGAACGCCGACGACAAGCTCTACGGCACCCTCGGTCATCTGAAGTCGCTCAAGGCCGCCCATCCCGGGATGCAGGTGGTGGTGGGCGGCTGCCTGGCCCAGAAGGATCGCGACCTGGTCCAGCAACGGGCCCTCACGTCGACGTGGTGCTCGGTACCCACAACGTGGGCTCCGCCGTCGATCTGCTCCATCGTTCGGCCCGGGACGGACCGCTGATGGAGATCCTCGAGGAGAGCGCGGCGTTTCCCTCGGCCCTGCCCGTGCGCCGTGACCTGCCCTGGTCGGCGTGGGTGACCATCCAGATCGGCTGCGACAACGCCTGCGCCTTTTGCATCGTGCCCTCGGTCCGCGGCCGGGAGATCAGCCGCCCGGTGGCCGACGTGGTGGGGGAGGTGGAGGCCCTGGCCGCCGCCGGCACCGTCGAGGTGACCCTGCTGGGCCAGAACGTCAACTCCTACGGGCGTGACCTCACCCGGCGTGGCCCGCTCTTCGCCCAGCTGCTGCGAGCGGTGGGTGGCGTCGAGGGCATCCGTCGGGTGCGCTACACCAGCCCCCACCCCAAGGACCTCCGGCCCGAGACCATCGCCGCCATGGCCGAGACCCCGTCGGTGTGCGAGCACCTCCACCTCCCGCTGCAGTCCGGGAGCGATGCCGTGCTGGCCGCCATGCACCGGGGTTACACGGCCGAGCGCTACCTGGCTCGCCTGGCAGCCGCTCGGGCGGCCGTGGCCGATCTGGCCCTGACCACCGACATCATCGTGGGGTTCCCCGGGGAGACCGACGCCGACTTCGCCATGACCCTCGAGGTGGTGGCCGAAGCCGGCTACGACAGCGCCTACACCTTCATCTTCAGCCCCCGGCCGGGCACCGAGGCGGCCACCCGAACCGACGATCTCGTCCCCGCCGCGGTGGTGGCCGAGCGTTTCGAGCGGTTGCGGGTGGTGGTCGAGCGCAGCGCCCTGGCCCGGCACCAGGCGCGTGGGGCGGGTCGAGGAGGCCGTGGTCGAGGGGCCGAGCAAGAGGACCCCGAGTGTGCTCACCGGTCGGACCCGCCAGAACAAGTTGGTGCACTTCCCCTCGCCCCGGCCCCTGGCGGTGGGCACCTTCGCCGACGTACGGGTGACTGCCGCCGCTCCCCACCACCTCAGCGGCGCGCTGGTGGCCGTCACCGCCGCTCCCCGACACCGCACCCGGATCCCCGTCGCCTCGGCGTGACCCGAGGAACTGCCGGCGCCGACCCCTTCGACATCGACGCCTTTTGGCCCGGCCCCTCCTGGCCGGGTGGCCACCGCCGCCCCCCGGCTGGTGGTCCGTCCCGTCTGGTACCTGTGGGAAGGTGGCTGCTTCTGGTGGTTGACGGGCCCGTGGTCGAGCCTGCCGGCCGCGCTGGCCCTGGAGAGGCGGGTGGCCCTGGTTGTCGACGCCTGCGACCTGGCCACCGGGGAGACCCGCCAGGTCAGCGCCGGGGGTGAGGCCGATGTGGTTCCCAACGACGCCGGTGTCACCTACCGAAAGCTGGCGCGCTACCTGGGCCGGGACCGCCACGCCTGGGACCCTCGCTTTCGGGCTTATCCGTCGGACGCCGAGGCCTGCCCTGGTCCGCCTGGCACCCGAGCGGCTGGTGGCCAACGATCTCTCCTTCCGCCCCTCTGCGCCCCCGTCCGAGCGGTGACGCCGGGCCACCAGGCCGGCGGTGCCCCGCCGCACCTCGCCCTGGTGGGGGCCACCGCCTCGGGCAAGTCGGCCCTGGCTCTGGCGGTGGCCCGACGGGACCCGACCGTCGAGTTGGTCAGCGTGGACGCCATGGGCGTCTACCGGGGCATGGACATCGGCACGGCCAAGCCCAGTCCGGCGGAGCGGGCCGAGGTGGCCCACCACCTGCTCGACCTGGCCGACCCGGGGGAGGACTTCTCCGTGGCCCGCTTCCAGGCCGAGGCCCGACCGGTTCTGGCCGCCATCGAGGCCCGGGGCCACCGGGGCCTGCTCGTGGGGGGGACGGGCTTGTACGTGCGGGCCCTGGTCGACGACCTCACCCTGCCCGGGCGCTTCCCCGACGCCCGGGCTGTCGCCGAGGCGGAGCCTGACACCGCCGTGCTCCACCGCCGCCTGGTCGACCTCGACCCGGTCTCGGCCGCCCGCGTGGAGCCCACCAACCGGCGCCGCCTGGTCCGGGCCCTGGAGGTGACCCTCGGCAGCGGCCGCCCCTTCTCCTCCTTCGGCCCCGGCCTGGACGCCTACCCGTCCTCACCCATCGCCCAGGTCGGCCTGCGCCTCCCGCTCGAACTCCTCGACGCCCGCATCGACGCCCGCATCGACGCCATGGTGGGCGCCGGGCTGCTCGACGAGGTGCGGAGGTTGCTGGACCGCGCCCCGGGCCTGTCGGCCACCGCCCGCCAGGCGCTGGGTTACCGTGAGCTGGCCGATCACCTGGAGGGGCGTTGCTCGCTCGAGGAGGCGCTGGCCGACACCCGGCGTCGTACCCGCCGCTTCGCCCGCCGTCAGCTCCGCTGGTTCCGTCGTGACCCGCGCATCAGCTGGCTCGACGTGGGCGACAACCCCCTCGCACTGCTTCCCCGGATCCTGGGAGACTGCAGCCTGCGATGAAGGGGACCCTGCACCTGACCAAGCACCACGGCCTCGGCAACGACTTCCTGCTCCTGGTCGACCTCGAGGACCGTGCGCCGGTCGATGCCGCCAGGGCCCGGGCGTTGTGCGACCGGCGCCGGGGGGTGGGCGCCGACGGCTTCATCCGGGTCACTGCGGCGACGACCGGTGCCGCCGGTGGCGTGACCCCGGGTGGCGTGACCCCGGGCGGCGGGACGGCGGGCGGCGGGACGGCGGGGGGCGAGGCCGACGTGGCCATGACCCTGACCAACAACGACGGCTCGCCGGCGGAGATGAGCGGCAACGGCATCCGCTGTCTGGGCCAGGCGCTGTCCCGCCACCGGGGGGCCTCCTCCCTCGACCTGGTCGTGGCCACCGCCGCCGGCCGCCGCCGGGTGCGGGTGCGCCCGGGTCCGGGCGGCGACCCGGTCACGGCCTGGGTGGAGGTCGACATGGGTGCGGCCCGACCCGGCCCGGGATGCGTGCTCACCCCGGGCCTGGCCCCCAGCACCAGGATGGCCACCGTCGACATGGGCAACCCCCACCTCGTCCTGCTGGTCGACGACCCGGCCGCCATCGACCTGGCCCAGCTCGGCCCTCGGTTGTCGGCCCAGTTCGAGCACGGGAGCAACGTGGAGGTGGTGGCGCCCGTCGCTGGAGAGCCCGACACGCTGGCCCTGGCGGTGTGGGAGCGAGGGGTCGGGCTGACCCAGGCCTGCGGGACGGGCGCCTGCGCCGTCGCCCACGCAGCCCACGACTGGGGCCTGGTGGGCGAGCGGGTCCGGGTGCGCATGCCCGGCGGCGAGGTCGACGTCCACCTCGACACCACCGTGACCCTGGCCGGGCCCGCCACCTACGTGGCCGACATCCACGTGCCACGGATGATGGAGGTGTCGGCATGACCTTGATCGAGCGCACCTTCCGGGAGCGCATCGTGCTGGTGGGCGTCACCATGGCGCCGTCGACCGTGGAGGAGACCGAGGCTCACCTGGACGAGCTGGCCCTGCTCATCGACACCGCCGGGGCCGACGTGGTGGCTCGGGTGCTCCAGCGCCGCCACGCCCCCGACCCGGCCACCTTCGTGGGCAAGGGCAAGGCGGCCGAGCTGGCTGACGTCTCCCTCGACGCCGACGCCGACACCGTGGTCTTCGACGACGAGCTCAGCCCGGCCCAGAGCCGCAACTTGGAGAAGCTGCTGGGCCGTACCGCCATCGACCGCACGGCGGTGATCCTCGACATCTTCGCCCAGAACGCCCGCAGCGCCGAGGGCAAGGCCCAGGTCGAGCTGGCCCAGCTCCGCTACCGGTTGCCCCGCCTGCGAGGCAAGGGCACCCAGCTGTCCCGCCAGGCCGGGGCCATGGGTGCCGGCGGGGCCCGGGCCCCCATCGGTTCGCGCGGTCCCGGGGAGACCCAGCTCGAAGTCGACCGGCGGCGTTTGCTGCGACGCATCACGACCCTCGAGGCCGAGCTGGAGCGGCTGTCCAAGACCCGTCGCACCCAGCGCAAGGCCCGCACCCAGGGACGCAACCGCACCGTGTCGATCGTGGGCTACACCAACGCCGGGAAGTCCACCCTGCTCAACCGGCTCACCGACGCCGGGGTGCTGGTGGAGGACCGCCTCTTCGCCACGCTCGATCCCCGGGCCCGGCGACTGGACCTGCCCGGGGGCGAGGCCGTGGTGGTCTCCGACACCGTCGGGTTCGTGCGCAAGCTGCCCCATCAGCTGGTGGAGGCGTTCCGCTCCACCCTCGAGGTGGTGGCCGAGTCCGACCTGCTCCTGCACGTGGTCGACGCCGCCGCACCCGACCCCGAAGGGCAACGGGCCGCGGTGCGGGCCGTGCTCGACCAGATCGGCGCCGGCGAGGTCCTCGAGCTGCTGGCCTTCAACAAGGTCGACGTGGCCCCGGCCGAGGCCGAGAGCCTGGTCGGAGCCCATCCGGGCTCGGTGGCCGTCTCGGCCCTCACCGGCGAGGGGATCGAAGACCTGCTGCACGCCGTGGGCGATCGGCTCCGGGCCCTGGAAGAGGTGGTCGAGTTGGTCGTGCCCTCTACCACCGGGGCGACGTGCTGGCCGCCGTGCACCGGGAGGGCGAGGTGCTGGCCGAGGCCCACGAGGCCGACGCCACCCGGCTGCGGGCCCGCCTCGACCGGGCCGCCGTCAGCCGCTTCCGCCCCTTCGTCGTGGCATGACCCACCCACCGCCGTTCTTGCGTCCCACACCGGCACCTGTTGCCGGTGTGGGACGCAAGAACGATGGGAAGGGGGCGGGTGAGATGAGCGCCGGGTTCAGCCCGCCGGCCTATCCCCACGACCGGCTGGCCGCCCTGGCCGAGGCGCTCGGGCCCACCCGGGCGGCATGGTGGACCTGTCGGTGGGGATGCCCCGGGACCCGCCCCCGCCCGGCGTCCTCGAGGCCCTGGCCGGCTCGGGGGCGGAGCGGGGCTACCCCCCGTCGATCGGCAGCGTGGCCCTCCGGGAGGCGGCGGTGGCCTGGCTGGCCCGACGCTTCGAGGTCGACGTCGACCCCGTCGGCCGTGGCCGCCTGCATCGGCACCAAGGAACTGGTGGTGGGCCTACCCCACTGGCTGCGGTTGCGCCGGCCCGACCGCGACACCGTGCTGTACCCCGCCGTCAGCTACCCGTCCTACGCCATGGGCGCGGTGCTGGCCGGCTGCCGGGCGGTGGCCGTGCCACTCGACGACCACTGGCGCCTCGACCTGTCGGCGGTCGACGACGACGACGTGGCCCGGGCCCTGTGTCTGTGGTCCAACGCCCCGGGCAACCCCGCCGGTGGGCTCGACGACCTCGACGCCCTGGCCCGGTGGGGCCGCTCGAGCGGAGTGCCCGTCCTGTCGGACGAGTGTTACGCCGAGTTCACCTGGCAGGGCCGGCCCCGATGCATCCTCCAGTCGGGGAGCGAGGGCGTCCTGGCCCTGCACTCGCTGTCGAAGCGCTCCAACTTGGCCGGCCTGCGGGTGGGGTTCTACGCCGGCGACGCCGAGCTGGTGCGCTACCTCTCGGAGCTGCGCAAGCATGCCGGCTTCATGGTCCCCGGCCCGGCTCAGGCCGCAGCCGTGGTGGCCCTCGGCGACGACGCCCACGCCGCCGACCAGGCCCGTCGTTACCGGGCCCGTCTCGACACGTGCCGGAGGCTGCTGGCCGACACCCTCGGCATCGAGGTGGCCCAACCCGGAGGGGGGTTCTACCTCTGGGTGCCGGCGCCCGGGGGCGACGCCTGGGCCTTCGCCTCCCGCCTGGCCACCGAGGGCGGGTGCCTGGTCGCTCCCGGCGACTTCTACGGTCCTGCCGGCGCCGGCCACGTGCGCCTGGCCATGGTGGTGCCCGACGACCGCCTCCGCCTGGTGGCCCGGCGCCTCGGCGGCCCAGCCTGATGGGCACCGGTGTCGACCCGGCCGAGATGCGCCTGGCCGTACGGGCCAGTGCCGCCCGCCTGGCGTTGCTCCTGCGCTCCGCTTCCCGGGCGGACGCGATGGCGCTCGGAACCTGGAACCTGGCCGACGTCGCCGTGCACGTCTCCCAGGTGCTCCAGGCCCTCACCGCCCTGGCCCGGGGAGCGGGTCCTCTGATCGACGACCTGTGGGAGTTGCCGGAGTTCACGGCCACGCTCGTCGGGGACGAGGGGGAGCGAGACCTGAACGTCCTGGCCGACCGCATCGAGGCCGGCGCCGCCACCTTCGTCCAGGTTCTGGAGGAGGTCGCCGGCGGACCGCCGCGGCCCTGGCTGGTGCGGGGAATCGACGTCCGGCCCGAGCTCCTGGCCGGCCAAGCCCTCAGCGAACTGGTGGTCCACAGCTGGGACATCGCCCGGGCCGAGGGGGTGCGGTGGCCGGTCCCCTCCCGCCACGCCGCGCTGGTCCTCGAGGTCTTCTTCTTCCCGGTCATCGGCCACCTCGGGCATGACCTGGTCGACCAGGAGGCGGCCGCCGGTGTGCGAGCCGCGTTCGACGTGCGGGTCCGGGGCGGGGGAGGTGCGGTGCTGCGCCTGGACGACGGCGACCTGACGGTCGACGGGGTGGTCGCGGCCGGTGTTGGTGGTACCGACCGGAAGGGTGGGACCGGCGCCGGGACGAAGCCCGCCGAGCCCGTCGACTGCCACCTGTCGGTCCATCCGGGTGCGTTCCTGCTGGTGGCCTGGGGTCGCAGAAGTCAGTGGCCCGCCATCGCCCAGGGCCAGCTCCTCGCCTGGGGCCGTCGGCCCTGGTTGGCTACGAGGCTGCGCTCGTTGCTCCGCAACCCCTGAACCGAGCGTTCTCGGGTGCCGACCGGCAACGGCTGCCGCGGTGCGGCACAAGAGCGGGCGGAAGTGAAAAGGGCAGGCGGAAACGGGGTCCTCTAACCTGCGGCCATGTCCAGCCTGGAGACCCGGATCGACGAGCTGTGGGAACGGCGGGCCGAGCTCGTGCCCGGGGATGCCGACACCGGCAGGGTGGTGCTGGAGGCGGTGGGCCTGCTCGACACCGGGGCGGCCCGAGTGGCCGAGATGGGCGCCAACGGCGAGGTGGTGGTCCACGAGTGGCTCAAGCGGGCCATCCTGTTGCTGTTCCACCAGTCCCGGATGGACACCGTCGAGGTCGGGCCCTTCGAGTTCGCCGACAAGATCCCCCTCAAGGGGGGCCACGCCGAGGCCGGGGTGCGGGTGGTGCCGGGGGCCTCAGCCCGGTGGGGGTCGTTTCTCGACCGCGGGGTGGTCCTCATGCCCAGCTACGTCAACATCGGCGCCCGGGTGGGAGCCAACACCATGGTCGACACCTGGGCCACGGTGGGCTCGTGCGCCCAGGTCGGCGCCAACGTGCACCTCTCGGGGGGCGTGGGCATCGGCGGGGTCCTCGAGCCACCCCAGGCGGCACCGGTGTTCATCGGGGACGACGCCCTCATCGGGAGCCGGTGCATGGTGGTCGAGGGGGCGCAGGTCGGCCAGGGGGCCGTGCTCGGGGCCGGGGCCATCCTGGCTGCCTCGGTCCCCGTCATCGATGCCGAGACGGGCCAGGAGCTGAGCCGCGGCGTCGTGCCGCCGTGGTGCGTGGCCGTGTCGGCCACCCGGCGACGCACCTTCCCCGGAGGCGAGTTCGGGCTGCCCTGCGTGCTGGTGATCAAGCGCCTGGCCGTGGGACAACGCCACGAGAAGGCCCAACTCAACGAGGTCTTGCGCACCCACGGCACCGCCGTGTGAGCCCGGCCACCGGTCGGAGGCGGCGGTGAGCGACCTCCTGGCCCGCACCGCCGAGCTGGTCGACATCGCCTCGGTGAGCCATCACGAGCAGGCCCTGGCCGATCACGTCCAGGCCCGCCTGGCCGCTCGTCCCGGTCTGGCCGTGGAGCGCGTCGGCGACAACGTGGTGGCCCGCACCGCCCTCGGTCGACCCTGGCGCCTGGTGCTGGCCGGCCACCTCGACACCGTGCCGGCCAACGGCAACGCGGCCTCCCGCATCCAAGGCGACGTGGTCTGGGGCCTGGGGGCGTCGGACATGAAGGCCGGCTTGGCCATCTTCCTCGAGCTGGCCGAGCACGTGGATGAGCCGGCCGTCGACCTCACCTACGTCTTCTACGCCGGCGAGGAGGTGGAGGCCCGCTTCAGCGGCCTCGGCCACCTGGCCGCCGTCCGGCCCGAGCTCCTGGCCGGCGACGCCGCCATCCTGGGCGAGCCCACCGGGGCGGTGATCGAGGCCGGGTGCCAGGGGACCATGCGCCTGGTCCTCGAGCTGGCCGGTCGCCGGGCCCATGCGGCCCGGCCCTGGATGGGAGTCAACGCCGTGCACCGGCTGGGGCCCGTGCTGGCGCTGGCTGCCGGCTACGACGGTCGGCGGCCGGTGCTCGACGGCTGCGAGTTCGCCGAGACCCTCCAGGCGGTGGCGGTGGAGGGAGGGGTGGCCGGCAACGTGGTACCCGACCGGGCCCGGCTCACCCTCAACCACCGCTTCGCCCCCGACCGGACCCCCCGCCAGGCCGAGACCGACCTGGGTGAGCTGCTGGCTCCGGTGCTCGGCCCCGACGACCGCCTCGAGGTGGTCGACGTTGCCGCCGGAGCCCGGCCCGCCCTCGACCACCCGCTGCTCCAGGCCCTCTTGCACCGTTCCGGCCTGGTCGTGCGGGCCAAGCTGGGGTGGACCGACGTGGCCCGCTTCGCCTCCCTTGGCATCCCTGCCTGCAACCTGGGCCCGGGTGACCCCACCCTGGCCCACCACCCGGACGAGCGGGTGGAGCGATCGGCGCTGGAAGCGACCTATGCGGCCCTGGTCGACCTGGTGGGGGTGGGCCCGGACTGACGCAGCCGGGTCACCGGGTCAGCGGTTCAGCGCCCACCGCCGGGTCGGCTGGTCAGCCGACCGTGGCCAGCTGGCGACGCAGGCGCCACGTGGTGGCACCCACTCCGGCCACCAGCAGCCCGGCGGGGACGGCCAGCACGTAGCGGGCGGTGTCGTCGCCGTCGTCGGGGAGGAGGGCGACGGCCTGGCCGGGCGGCTCGACCGGCTCGGGGTCGGTGGGCGGCAGGGACACCGGGGGAGGGGGCACCGTGGTGGGGGGCACCTCGGTGGTCGGAGGCGGGACCGTGGTGGGGGGGGTCGCAGTGGTGGGAGGCGCCGCCGCGACGGCGGCCGGGGCCTCGGTGGTGGGGGGCGCCTCGGTGGTCGTCGTCTCCTGCGGGGGCGCGGCCTGGACGGCCCGAGCCAGGTTCAGCCGCCCGGCACCGAAGGTGGCGTCCCGACCGGCCGCCCCCACGTCGTCCGAGGTGGCCAGGAGCTGGTCGACGGTCTGCTGGGGAGAAAAGCCCATGCCCCGGAGCACCGCGGCGGCACCAGCCACGTGAGGCACGGCCATGGAGGTGCCCACCAGGCAGGCGAAGCCGTCGTCGGCGTAGGTGGAGACGATGGCGGCGTCGAAGTCGCACTCGTCGTTGGCCAGCGATTCCTCGTCACCGTCGCCGCCCGGTGCGGCCATGCCCCACTGGGCGTTGCCCACCGCGCTGGCGTAGTCGGGCCTGGTGTCGGCACTGGTGGTGGCCGTGACGACCAGGACGGGCTCGTCGGTGAAGCTGCTGGTGCTCCCGCTGTTGCCGGCGGCGACCACGGGGATGACGCCCTGGTCCCAGGCGTAGCGGAGGGCCCGGGTGAACGCCGGTGACTGGCTGGAGGACTTCTCACCGAGAGAGAGGTTGATCACGTCGGCACCGTTGTCGGCGGCGAACTCGATACCGGCCACCACCTTGGCCAGGTCGCCGACGCCCTCGGAGTCGAGCACCTTGACGGGCATGATCCGAGCGTCGGGAGCCACGCCGGCAACGCCTTCACCGTTCCCGGTGCTGGCGGCGGCCAGGCCGGCGAGATGGGTCCCGTGGCCGTTGGAGTCCTGGGTCGTGCCACCCACGAAGGAGGCGCCGGAGACGATCTTGTCGGCCAGGTCGGGGTGGTCCAGGTCGACGCCCGTATCGATGATGGCGATGGTGATGCCGGCGCCCCGGCCCTGGCTCCACGCCGCCTCGGCCCCGATGGCCTCGAGGGCCCACTGCTGCTCGAAGAAGGGATCGTCACTGGCCAGGGCCACGGTCGGCAGGGCGAGGACGAGCCCGAGGGCGAGCGCGAGTACCCCGACCATCCGCTGCATTCGAGCCCTCCTGGCTGTGCCGGCCGCCGTCGCCCGCCTCCTACAATCGGCGCAGAACCGTCACCACCTTACCAAATATCGTGATCTCTTCGGCCCGGTAGCGCAGAGGTGACAAACTAGGGTTGGCGGGGACGAGGATGGCTTCGTCGCCTTCCCGCCGCAGCGTCTTGACGGTGGCTTCCTCGCCCGGGATGCCGGCCACCACCACGTCGCCGTCGCGGGCGTCGGGCTGCTGGCGTACCACCACGAAGTCGCCGTCGAGGATGCCGACCTCGATCATCGAGTCTCCCCGCACCCGCAACATGAACAGGGTGCCCTCGCCGGTGAAGTCGGCCGGGACGGGGACCAGCTCCTCCACGTTCTCCTGGGCCAACACGTTGGCCCCGGCGGCCACGTCACCCACCAGGGGGACGTGGTTGACCGGACGCCGCTCCGCCGTGGTGCCCGAGCCCGGGTCGTAGCACAACTCGATGGCTCTCGGCTTGGTGGGGTCACGGCGGATGTAGCCCCGACGCTCGAGGGTGTTGAGATGGGTGTGTACGGTCGACGGCGAGGTCAGGCCCACGGCCAGGCCGATCTCCCGCACCGACGGGGGGAACCCCCGGTCGCGCTGCTCGTCGACGATGAACTGCAGGATCTCCCGCTGGCGTTCGCTGATCGTGGCCTCGGCCATGGTTGTCCACCTTCGCTTCCCCGGCCTGGGCCGGCTCGTCGGGACCCGGTCACGACCCCGATCCTTCTCGGCGTAGCGAACGGGCGTTCCTCGACCACACCGTAGCCCGGCAGGGCGGTGCGGGCAAACACCCGTTCCAGATCTTCCTTGACACGAACGTCCGTACCTGTTGAGATGGGGGGAACACAAGTTTGGGAACGGGCGTTGGTCGAGGCGCCGGGACGGAGCGACGATGGCGGCACTGGTGCACGACCGGGTGGCAGCGGGGGAGCGGCCGGTCGGCCACCTCCAAGCGGATGCCGTCCCTCGTCGGGGGGACCGGCGGGGAGAGCGGCCGGGCTCCGGCGGGCGGAGCGGCCCGGAGGCAGCCGCCGCCGGGCAGCCGGCGGCCCGTCGCCCGGCGGCGCCCGAGGTGGGCCAGGACCGGTGGCGGGCGCCGCTGGCCCTGGTGGCGATGGTGGTCTTGATGGCGGCGGGCGGGGCCGTGGGCGGTGCCGCCGTCGACTTGGCGGGTGGGCGCCCGACGCCTGGCGGGTCGCCACCGGCTTCCCCGGCAGCCTCCGGCGCAGGGGCGTGGTCCCTGGCGCCTTTGTCCCCGGTGCCCCCCCTCCCGGCCGGCGCCGTCCACGTCGTGCAGCCGGGTGAGACCTTCTGGTCGATCGCCGCAGCTCAGGGAGGCGGCGCCGACATCAGGGATCGGGTCGACGCGCTGGAAGAGGCCAACGGTGGCCGTCCCCTGCGGGCCGGTGACCGCCTGGTGCTCCCCGAGCCGGAGTGAGCGATCAGGTCGAGGGCGACGGTCGCAGGTAACGCAGGAGCAGGGCGCCGTCGTCCTCGACCACCGAGGCCAGGGCCAGCCGATGGGGAGGGAGGATCGGGGAGGCGACGAGAAGGCCCGGCTCCGGGCCGCCGGCCAGCAGTGGGGACAGGGTGAAGCACAGCTCGTCGACCAGATCGGCCGCCACCAGCTCGCCCAGGAGGTGGGGGCCGCCTTCACAGAGCACGACTCGTCGGCCCCGGGCCTGGAACCCGGCCAGCGCCCGGCTGAGGTCGACCTGGCCCTCACCGGCGACGATGACCTCGGCCACTTCGGCCGCCGCCTGGCGGCGGGCAGGGTCGGTCGTGCTGCAGGTGATCACCTCGGTGCGCTGGGTGGCCTCGGTGAACAGGGGGCCGGACCAGTCGAGGTCCAGGCTGCGGGTCACCACCGCCACCGGCGGGTACGGCGCCGCCCGGACCGGGCCGTAGCCCTCCGCCCGCACCGTGCCCGCCCCGACGAGCACGATGTCGGCCAGGCTGCGCAGGAGGTGGAACACCGCCCGGTCGGCGGAACCGGAGAGGGCGGCGGTGCGACCGTCGACGGCGGCCCGGCCGTCGACCGAGGCCACCATGTTGGCCATGACCCAGGGCCGCCCGTTCCGGCCTCGGCGGGACGACCCGGCGTAGGTGGTGGCCGGGTCGAGCTGGTCGACTTGGAAGGGCAGCAACTGGCGCACGGGTCAGGCGACGGTACCAGCAGCGGACGTCCCCAGGACGGTCCTCGATGCCCACAGGATGTGCCCTCTACCGCTCCACAGCGCGCCGCCCCTACGGTCGCCTCCACCACCAAGAGATGGTTGCGCCCTCGTAATTACCGTGCTGTAATTCAGGTCCCACCCCGTACCCTTGACCCTCCGGGACACCGGCACGAGGCGTCGCAGCACGAGGCGGAAACAGGCTCCAACGGCCGGCCCCATCGGTCAGCGGAGCCGGGGCAGAGGATGAGTCGCAGCCGCACCCACATGTCGAGGAGGCAGACCCTATGGCGATGGCGCCGTCGAGCCAGGTGACCGGGAACGAGCCCGTGGTGGGAGGGCGCATCGGGTTGCGCCGGCGCTTCACCGAGGAGGGGACCCACCCCTACGACCAGATCCACTGGGAGCGGCGCACCAGTCGCATCACCAACTACCGGGACGGGTCGGTGGCCTTCGAGCAACCCTCGGTGGAGGTGCCGGTGTCGTGGTCGTTGCACGCCACCAACATCCTGGCCCAGAAGTACTTCCGGGGGGCCCTCGGGAGTCCCGAGCGGGAGACGTCCCTGCGCCAGGTGGCCGACCGGGTGGTCGACACCGTCGCCGGCTGGGGCCGGGCCGACGGCTACTTCGCCGACGAGGCCGAAGCCGAGGCCTTCGCCGACGAGCTCAAGTACCTGATCGTCACCCAGCGGGGGGCCTTCAATTCCCCGGTGTGGTTCAACATCGGCGCCAAGGGCCGGAAGAAGCAGGCGAGCGCCTGTTTCATCCTGTCGGTCGACGACACCATGGACTCCATCCTCAACTGGTACGTCGAGGAGGGCACCATCTTCAAAGGCGGCTCCGGCGCGGGGTGAACCTGTCCCGCATCCGCTCTTCGGCCGAGCTGTTGAAGGGTGGCGGCACGGCGTCGGGCCCGGTCAGCTTCATGCGGGGCGCCGATGCGTCGGCGGGGACGATCAAGAGCGGGGGGCCACCCGTCGGGCGGCCAAGATGGTCATCCTCAACGTCGACCATCCCGACATCGAGGATTTCGTGTGGTGCAAGGCGGTGGAGGAGCGCAAGGCCCGGGTGTTGCGTGAGGCCGGCTTCGACATGGACCTCGACGGCAAGGACAGCCACTCGACCCAGTACCAGAACGCCAACAACTCGGTGCGGGTCACCGACGAGTTCATGCAGGCCGTGGTGGACGACACCGACTGGCACCTGCGGGCGGTCACCACGGGTGCCGTCGTGCGCACGGTCAGGGCCCGTGACCTGATGCGCCAGATCAGCGAGGCCACCTGGCAGTGCGCCGACCCGGGCATGCAGTTCGACACCACCATCAACCGCTGGCACACCGCGGCCAACACCGGGCGCATCAACGGATCCAACCCGTGCTTCCCGGGCGATGCCCGTGTCCACACCGACAAGGGTCTGGTCCGCTTTGACGACTTGGTCGATCGGGTCCGCACGGGCGAGAGCTTCGGCGTCTACACCCATGACGCCACCAACCCCGAGGCCCCGGCCCAGCGTCTCGAGGTCACCTCGCCCAAGGCCGTCATGATCACCGGGCTCAACGAGATCGTGCGGCTCAGCTTCGACAACGGCATGGAGCTTCGCTGCACCTCCGGCCATCGGATATTCACCACCAACCGCGGCTACGTCGAAGCCCAGGAGCTGACCGAGCGAGACGAGGTCAAGGTGCTCGACCTGCCGGCGCCGGCCGTGCATGCCGACCCCCGCCTCCCGGTGTCCACCAAGGTCAACTCGTACGCCGCCAAGGGTGATTGGTCACGGTCGCTGCGGCTGCCGGAGAAGTGGACGCCCGAGCTCGGCCACTACCTCGGTTGGTTGGTCGGTGACGGCTGCATCGCCGGCGACGTGGTGACCAGCGTCTACGGCAACGGCGACGACCAGGCGCATGTGCTGCCCCGCCATCTAGAGCTGCTGGCATGGGTCAACGGCGACCGGGCCCCGACGCCCTCGGTGCAGGCCAACGGCACGGTGCAGCTACGCCAGAGCCGTCGGGTCGTGGCCCGCTTCCTCGAAGCGCTGGGCATCTCCCACGCCAAGGCGGCCGACAAGCGGGTGCCCTGGTCGGTGGAGCAGGCGCCTCCTGAGGCCGTGGCCGCCTTCCTGCAGGGACTGTTCGACGCCGACGGCTGCGTGTACGACGGGAAGAACAGCCGGTACGTCGGGCTGGGTTCCGCGTCCAAGGGCCTGCTGCAGGACGTGCAGCGCCTGCTGGCCACCTTCGGCGTCTTCAGCCGGATCTACAACACCCAGAAGGCAGACAAGCAGGTCTTCTCCCATGTCCGCCAAGACGGCACGTCTGCGACCTATACGAGTCGACCGATGTACGACCTGCGCATCGCCAACCGCTCCATCGCCACCTTTGCCGAGCACATCGGCTTCGGCCTGCCGACCAAGGCCACCAAGCTCCAACGCCTGCTCGACACCCACTCGGCCAACCGGTGCCGAGAGACCGTTCGCCTGGTCGAGCGCACCGACGACGGGGTGGAGCAGACCTACAACCTGAGCGAGCCCCGCAACCACTCCTTTCTCGTCAATTGCATAGTTGTACGGAACTGCTCGGAGTACATGCATCTCGACAACTCGGCGTGCAACCTGGCCTCGATCAACCTGCTGGCCTTCCTCGACGAAGACGAGAACCGCTTCGACGTCGAGGGCTTCCAGCACGCGGTGGAAATGTTCTTCACCGCCCAGGAGATCCTGGTGGGCAACGCCGATTACCCCACCGAGTCCATTGCCGAGACCTCCCGTCGCTTCCGCCAGCTGGGGTTGGGCTACGCCAACCTGGGCGCCCTGCTCATGGCCCTCGGCCTGCCCTACGACTCCGACACCGGTCGAGCCTGGGCCGGCGCCCTGACGGCGATCATGACGGGCCACGCCTACGCCACCTCGGCCCGCACGGCTGCCCGCATGGGGCCCTTCGCCGGCTACACCGAGAACGAGGAGCACATGCTCCGGGTGCTGCGCATGCACCGAGACGAGCTGGGCGTGATCGACGAGAGCCTGGTGCCGGCCGACCTGCTGGGCGCAGCCAAGGCCGACTGGGACGATGCCGTGGCCTGGGGCGAGGCCTTCGGCGTGCGCAACTCCCAGGCCAGCGTTTTGGCGCCCACCGGCACCATCGGCCTGCTCATGGACTGCGACACCACCGGTGTCGAGCCCGACCTCGGGCTGTGCAAGATGAAGAAGCTGGTGGGCGGGGGCACCATGTCCATCGTCAACCAGACCGTGCCCCGGGCCCTGCGCCGGCTGGGCTACGCCCAGCCCCAGGTCGACGAGATCGTGGCCTACATCGACGAGCACAAGACCATCCTCGGCGCCCCCCACCTGGCCGCCGAGCACGTGCCCGTCTTCGCCTGCTCCATGGGCGACAACGCCATCCATTACCAGGGCCACATCCGCATGATGGGCGCCGTCCAGCACTGGATCAGCGGGGCCATCTCCAAGACGGTGAACATGCCCGAGGAGGCCACCGTCGAGGACGTCGAACAGCTCCACATCGACGCCTGGAAGCTGGGGATCAAGGCGGTGGCCATCTACCGCGACAACTGCAAGGTGGCCCAGCCGCTGTCGATGGCCAAGAAGGAGATCAAGGCCGACGAGTTGGTCGCCGCAGTGGAAGCGGTGGTGGAGGTGGCCCCGGCCGAGGTGGTGGAGCGCATCGTGGAGAAGGTGGTGATGCAGCCCGTCCGCCAGAAGCTGCCTCGCAACCGCCGGTCCCGGACCTTCGAGTTCCGGGTGGCCGACTGCAAGGGCTTCGTCACCGTGGGCGAGTACGACGACGGTCGGCCCGGCGAGCTGTTCCTGAAGGTGTCCAAGCAGGGCTCGACCCTCGCCGGCATCCTCGACTCGTTCGCCATCTCGGTGAGCTACGGCCTGCAGTACGGGGTCCCGCTCTCGGCCTTCGTCAAGAAGTTCACCAACGTGCGCTTCGAGCCGGCCGGCATGACCGACGATCCCGACATCCGCTTCGCCACCAGCTTGGTCGACTACATCTTCCGTCGCCTGGCGGTCGACTACCTGCCCCTCGACGAGCGCATGGAACTGGGCATCCTGTCGGTGGGGGAGCGGCTCAACCCCACCCTTCCCGGCATCGAGGAGGCCACGACCGAGACCTCGGCCGGGCTCGACATGCACGCCGGTCCTCCCGGCGCCGACACCACGTCGGCTGATCTCGATCCCCTGGTGGACCTCACGACCTCCGGCTCCACCCATCGGGCCGCCGCGGTGCGCCCGACCAACCGCGACGCCCCCTACTGCATGCAGTGCGGTGTCCAGATGCTCCGGGCGGGAAGCTGCCACGCCTGCCCGTCCTGCGGTTCCACCAGCGGCTGCTCCTGAGGGCCGTCTGAGTCCACGCCGGCAAGGAAGGGGTGTCATGAGGAAGCGGCTGATCCCTGCGGCGGTCGGCGTCACGCTGTTGCTGGTCGCCTGCGGGGGCGACGACGGCACGGCCGATCTCGCTCCCGGGACCACGGCCGACGGCGCGACGGGGAATCCCGGCGGGGGTGCCGGCGACGTGGACGGGCCCGACGGCGAGCAGGCCGGTGCGCCCACTCCCCTCAGCGCGTTCGTCCGTGTCCCGCTGGACGCACCGACCTGCGCAGTTCCAACAGGGCGACCTCGGAGGCGGCGCGTCGCTCGAGTTCACCGGAGCCGCCTACCGGATGGTGTCTCCCGGGGGCCGCTGCTCAGCCCCTTGCAGGAGGAGGCGATGGTGGAGATGACCGACGTCGAGGTGGGCGTCACCGTCGCCGCAGTGACCACCCCCGGGCTGGTGGGCGTCATGTGCGGTGGCGACGAGACCGGCTCCTACCTTTTCGTCGCCGGGATCAACTCGCCGGCGAGCCGTTCTACGCCATCGGTCGGTTCGACACCTCCGAGGGCGGGCTCCGGTCCTTGCGGGATTCGAATCTGCCCGACACCCCCGCCGCCGCTGACGTCGTCGACCCGGCCGGCGGGTTCACCATCGGAGGCCGGTGTGAACCGGGCGACACCGCCGACGAAGCGTTGCTGTACCTCGAGATCGACGGCCAAGAGGTGGCGTCGGTGCGAGGCCCGTTCGGGTCGAGCGCCGGCGACGTCGGGCTGTTCGCCATCGGCCAGGGCCCCGAGCCGCTGACCGTCGACCTCAACGACTTCGAGGCCACCGGCACCCGCCCCTGAGCCCGGCGAGCGCCCGGGACCAGCGGCCTGGCGTTCCGGCTCGGGGTGCTCGACGGGCTACGACGAGGGCGTCATGACCACCTTCATGCAGTCGTCCTGCTTGTGCTTGAAGGTCTCGTAGCCGTCCGGTGCCTGCTCGAGGTCGAGGCGGTGGGTGATGATGAAGGTTGGATCGATCCGTCCCGCCTCGATGTGGTCGAGCAGCGGCTTCATGTACCGCTGCACGTGGCACTGGCCGCTCTTGATGGTGAGCGACCGGTTCATCAGCGACCCGATGGGGAACTTGTCGACCAACCCTCCGTACACGCCCACCACCGACACCACCCCGCCGTTGCGGCAACAGGTGATGGCCTGGCGCAGCGCGTGGGGCCGATCCGACTCGAGGCGGACCGCCTGCTTGACCCGGTCATAGGCCTGGATCACCCCGGTGCCGTGATGGGCTTCCATGCCCACCGCGTCGATGCAGGCGTCCGGGCCTCGCCCCCCGGTCATCTCCTTGAGGGCGTCGTTGACGTCGGTGCCCTCGTAGTTGATGGTCTCGGCCCCGGTGTTGGCCGCAGCCATCTCCAGGCGGTAGGGGAACCGGTCGATGGCGATGACCTTCTCGGCGCCGAGGAGCCGGGCGCTGGCCAGGGCCAACTGGCCGACGGGGCCGGCCCCCCACACCGCCACGATGTCACCGGGCTTGATGTCGCACATCTCGGCGCCCATGTAGCCGGTGGGGAGGATGTCGGACAGGAACAGCACCTGCTCATCGCTCAGATCGCTCTCGATCTTGAGTGGCCCCACGTCGGCGAAGGGCACCCGGGCGTACTCGGCTTGGCCGCCGGCGTAGCCACCGGTGAGGTGGGAGTACCCGAAGATCCCGGCGGAAGGGAACCCGAAGGCCTTCTCGGCCATGGCCGCGTTGGGGTTGGAGTTCTCGCACACCGAGTACAGGCCCCGCTCACAGTTCAGGCAGGCACCGCAGGCGATGGGGAACGGGACCACGACCCGGTCGCCGACGGCCACCTTGGACGCCGCTCCCGGACCGACCTCCACGACTTCGCCCATGAACTCGTGTCCGAGGATGTCACCCTTCTCCATGGTGGGCATGTAGCCGTCGTAGAGGTGGAGATCCGAGCCGCAGATGGCGGTCGAGGTGATCCGTACGATGGCGTCGCGAGGGTTGAGGATCTTCGGGTCGGGAACCTCCCGGACCTCGACCCGGTTGGCCCCCATCCAGCAAGTGGCCTTCATGCCCTGGCCTCCTCGGGCGTCGCATCCAGCTCACCCTTGCCCGGCTCATCGTCGCCGGTCGGGTGGGCGTCGTGCGGGTGGGCGTCGTGCTGGTGGACCAAGTTCTGGGTCCGGCTCCCGAGCGGGCTGCCGTCGGAGCGGGCGATCTCGCCGGTCTCCACCAGCTGCTTGAAGCGGCGCAGGTCGTCACTGATCTGCTGGTTCGGTTCCTCCCCGAACAGCTTGGCCACCATCGAGCCGATGGCCCCTCCCGGCGGGTCGTACCCCAACTCGACGTGGACCTCGGTGGCTCGTCCACCCGGCGCCGGCCTGAACTGCACAGATCCGGAGTTCCCCACCGACGCTCCTTCCAGGGACCGCCAGGCGATGCGTTCCTGCGGGATGTCGTCGGTGAGCTCGGCATCCCACTCGACGGTGGTACCGGCCGGAGCCTTGGCCACCCAGTGGGAGCGGCCACCGCCGGTGTCCCGCACGGACTCCAGGTGGTACATGAACGTCGGCAGGCGCTCGAAGTCCCGCCACTGGGCGTAGACGGCGGCGGGCGACGCGTTGACGGTGATGACGCTCCGACCTTTCATGGGACTCCCTTGTGGTTGGTTGGACTTCTGGTTGGTTGGACTTGTGGTTGGTGGGACGGGTCAGGCAGCGACCGGGGGCCGGGCGGCGCTTGGTCGGGTCGCAGCCAGGACATCGAGGGCGGTGACGCCGGTGACGGCGCCGAGGGCCAGGCCGGTCCGGGCCCTGTCGGTCTCGGAGGCCAGGGCATTGCCCAGCGCCGCGAGGTCCATGGCGTCGCCGGCGACCCGGGCCCACAGGAAGCCCGATGGTTCGCTCCGAAGCAAGATGGCGATCCCGGCCAGAACCTCACGGACCCCGATCATCCGCTGGAGATCCCGGTTGGCCTGGGTGGGCTGGACCCCGATCAGGCGGTTGAGGGCGTCGGGCACCACCAGCTGCACTACCCCCAGGCCGACGCTGAACCAGCCCAGCCCCCGGGCCAGGCTGGTGGCCTGGCCGCGTGGTGGAACGGACATGGGGCGCCTCCTCGACGAGACGGTTCCTCCGATCGGAGGCCGGCGGCGGACTCGGAACTTGCGCCCGCCCCCATACCCTCGGTCGCGGCGCAGAAACCCGGAACCCCGGGCTCTCTCATTCGTGGCTAGCCGCCGCCTCATGATCTGCACGAGCTGCTCCCAGGAGGCGGGACTGGCGCCGCGGCACCGCCCACATGTTGCCGTCTCGCCGGCGCCGAGCCGGTCGGCGGCTCCGGTGGTGCCAATGACTCGAGATTGGCTCTGGACAGCGTCGGAGCCCGTGTGTAGCGTTCCGGGTGGTGCGTCGTAGCCTTTGGTTGTTCTCTGCACTGTGCGCCTCGGCGATGGCGGCCACCACCTGCTCGCCGAGCGGGAACGAGGCCCTGCCTCCCACCGCCACCCTGGGCCCGGAGCCGACCACGACGGCGGTCGCGGTGGAGGCGCCCCCGGACCCCTCGGTCATCCCCGACGACCCGGCCGACATCGACGAGGACTACGTCCAGGCGGTGGTCGACGCCCTCTTCGCCGTCGACGCCAAGGCCACCGAGATCTTCGTCAACACGAGAGAGCTCGACGAAGCGGGCATCGCCTACCTGGAGGCCATCTACGTCCCCGAGGAACTCAACCGTCAAGTTGACATTTGGTCCCAAGATCTTGATCAGCGGAGTGAAGAATTGCTGCCTGGCATGCTCAATAATGATGTGCAGCGAATCATCGACGTTACCAGCGATTGCGTATATGTGGCAGTGCGCCGAGACTATTCTGAAACGACGACGAGATTGTCGCCTGGGAATGACGTATATCTTGGCTTGACGCCCAAGCTTAAGGAGGACGATCCTCTAGCAGAGAACTCGACGGCCTGGATGTTGTTCATGGATGGACTCAATCCCGACGGCTCTCAGCCGGAGAATCCGTGCGTCGATCAATAGCAATTGTGTCTTTGCTTCTTCCGATGATTCTGGGGTGCGAAGTTGCCGCCGCACAGACTCCACGGCCCAAGTCCGAGGCCAGAGGCGGTGATGGAAACTCATCCGTCATCATCACCAACCCGGGCGAGTTCTCGCCGGGGGAGCCTGGCCCCTCCACCAAGCGGGTGCGACTCGGGGGCACACGCCGGCCCCTGCCTCGCTACGTGGTGCCCCGGTCCTACCTGGCCACCGGAAACGACGGCGAGGCGTGCGTGGCCACCGAGCGCCGGCGGCGGGACAGCCCGATCACCTCTGGGGAACAGGGAGGCAACGCCTTTGTCGGGGGAGCGGGCGGGGGAGGGAGCCTCGCCGCCTGCGCCCAGCCGGACGGCAGCATCGAGGCGGCCCAGCCCAGCCCGGCCCAAGTGGCCGAGGCCTTCCTGCGGGAGGTCCCCCTGCCCCTGCCCGAGCCCCGCATCGCCCCCGACGGACAGGCCATCACCGGGCTGGCCGCCTTTTTGGAGACCAACGGGACCCTCACCCACGCCATGGGCGACGCCACCCCGCTGGGTCCCGTCGCCGTGGAAGCCAGCGGCGCCTACTTCGTCGACTGGGGCGACGGTAGTCCCGAGGCCGGGCCTTTCGACTTCGAGGGCGAGCCCTATCCCTCCGGCCGCATCTTCCACCACTACGACCACACCGGCAGCTACACCGTGACCCTGCGTACCAGTTGGAACGCCACCTGGAACCTGGGAGGTGACTCGGGCACCGTCGAGGGCCTGAGCACCCAAACAACTCTCCCCGTGGAGGTCTTTGAGGTGCAAGCGGTCATCCGCCGTTGATGTTCGGCTGTACGGGAAGAGGGAGCTGGAAACCGGGTCGAGAAAAGATGCTCCTCGGGTGGTGAAAGTGCTCGTACACCTGTACGATAACCAGGGTGTTGGAGGGGCTGGCCCGGGAAGTCGAAGAACTGGAGATCCCTCTGGGGGGCGAGGCCCTGGTCGAGGCCTTCGCCCTGCGGGACCGCCTGGAGGCCAAGCTGTGTGCCGCGGTGGGTGACTTCGCCGCCGCCGGCTACCACCAGCTCGACGGGGCCACCTCGGGGCTGGCCTGGCTGCGCCACTTCGCCCGGCTCTCGGCCCCCGATGCCCGGAGCCTGACCACCACGGCCCAGCGCCTGGGGACCCTGCCCGTGACCCGGACGTCTTGGGAGTCGGGCTCGCTGTCCTCGGGCCAGGTCCAAGCGGTGATGGCCAACGTCAGCGACGCCACCGAGGCCATGTTCGCCGAGCAGGAGACGTCGGTGGTGGGGGTGCTCGAGCCCCTGTCGGTCACCCACACCGCCATCGCCATGCGTCACTGGCGCCTCGGTGCCGAGGCCCAGCTCGACCTCCCGGGACCCCGCGAGCGCCCGAGGTCGCTGTACCTGTCGCGCCTCTTGGACGGTCGGGCATCGCTCCAGGGCGACTTCGACGCCGAGGGGGCCGAGCTGTTGGCGATCGCCCTGCGCCAGGCCGCCGGTCCCGACGTGGAGGGAGAGCCGGCCCGCACACCGGCGCAGGGCCGGGCCGATGCGCTCATCGACATCCTGCGACGCTTCGTGGAGCGCGACCAGTCGGCCACCACTGCCGCCAGCACCCGCCACCGGCCGCACCTCAACGTGGTGGTCGACCTCGACGACCTCATGGACGAAACCACCCCCACCCCCAGCGCCAGGATCCTCGGTGGCCCCCACCTCGACGCTGCCACCATCGAGCGCCTCCTGTGTGACGCCTCGGTCCACCGGGTGGTCACCGCCGGTCCCTCGGTGATCCTCGACGTGGGACGGCTCACCCGCACGATCTCCTCGTCGCTGTGGAACGCCCTGGTGCTACGAGACGAGACCTGTCGCTTCCCGGGCTGTGATCGCCCCAGTGAGTGGACCGAGGCCCACCACGTGGTGTTCTGGTCCGATGGTGGCTCCACCGACCTCGGGAACCTGGCCCTCGTCTGTGTCCGCCACCACCACCTGCTCCACTCCCCGGGGTGGCAGGCCAAGCTGCTTCCCGACGCCACCTTGGAGATCACCACCCCGTACGGCCAGGTGCTGATCAGCCATCCCCCGCCCCGGGGGTCGCCGAGGCTGGCGCTGGAGGTTCCCCGCTGCTGACGACGGGGTCCGTGGAGGGGGCCGGTACCATCGGCTCGGTGGTGTCCCGCCTGGAGCGGCTGCTCAACCTGACCGCCGCCCTGTTGACCACCACCCGCCCCCTCACCCGCGAGGAGATCTTCGAGCGGGTACCCGGTTACCCCGCCGACGACGTCAAGGGTTCCGGGCGCCGCGCCTTTGAGCGCGACAAGGAGGCCCTACGCGAGATGGGCATCCCCGTGGAGACGAAGGAGGTGGCCACCAGCGAGCCACCGATCGAGGGCTACCGCATCCCCCGTGACCAGTACGCCCTCCGCGACCCCGGGCTCGACCCGGACGAGTTGGCTGCCCTGCACCTGGCCGCCGCCGCCGTGCGCATCGAGGGCCTGCGGGGTACCGAGGCCCTCTGGAAGCTGGGTGGCCCGCCCGTGGAGCCCGGGGGGCCGACCGCAGCCCCGTCCCCGACAGCCACCGCACGAGGCGACGGAGGAGCCCCGAGCGGCGAGACCCTGGCCGCCATCCCCACCATTCCCCAGCTCGTGCCCCTGTTCGTGGCCGTGGGCGGGCGCCGACCGGTCACGTTCGCCTACCGGGGCGAGAAGCGGTCGGTCGACCCCCACCGGCTGTCCTTCACCAGGGGCCGCTGGTACCTCGACGGCTACGACCACGACCGCCGAGCCAACCGCCAGTTCCGCCTCGACCGGGTCGACGGCGACATCGCCCTCGGCGAGCCGGCCGCCTTCGAGCGTCCCGCCGACGTCCTCGGCACCCAGTCGGTGCCCCCCTGGCAGATGGGCGAGGAGGAACCCCTCGAAGCGCACCTGCGCATCGATGCCGACCTCGCCGGCTGGGGCGTCGACCACCTGGGGCCCGACGCCGTGCGGGTCCGCCATCCCGACGGCAGCGTCGAGGTGTCCCTCACCGTCACCAACCGCGACGGCTTTCGCTCCTTCGTCCTCGGCTTCCTCGACCACGCCGAGGTGTTGGGCCCTCCCGAACTGCGCCTCGACCTGGTCGCCTGGCTGACCGACCTGGCGGCCACCCCGCACCCGGTGGCGGGCTGATGGGGCGCCCCGGGGCACCCGAGCGACTCCGCCGCCTGCTCGCCCTGGTGCCCTGGGTGGTGGCCCAAGACGGGCCCACGCTGGCGGAGGTGTGCGCCCGCTTCGGCCTCACCCAGGACGAGCTGGTGTCGGAGCTCGACCTGGTGTTCCTCTGCGGCGTCCACCCCTTCACCCCGGATTCCCTCATCGACGTCTCGGTGGCCGACGGTCGGGTGTGGATCCGCTACGCCGACTACCTCGAGCGGCCCCTGCGGCTCACGCCCGACGAGGGCCTGGCCCTGGTGGCCGCCGGGACCGCCGTGCTCGCCGTCCCCGGCGCCGATCCGGATGGTCCCCTGGCCCGGGGCCTGGCCAAGCTGGCCGCCGTGCTCGGTGTGGATCCCGCCGTCGACCTCGACGTCACCCTGGGCGCCGCCCCCGCCGGCGTGCTCGAGAGCCTGCGGGAGGCCATCGGCGCCGGCCGGGCGGTGGAGATCGACTACTACACCTACGGCCGGGACCAGCGCACCCGGCGCGTCGTCGACCCCCACACCGTCTTCGGCGCCGAGGGCGAGTGGTACCTCGAGGCGTGGTGCCACCTGGCTGAGGCCGAGCGGCGCTTCCGCCTCGACCGCATCGGCAGCCTGGCCGTGCTCGACCGTCCCGCCGACCGTCCGGTCGCCGAGCAACCGTCCTCGGGCGCCCGCCGGGTGTTCCAGCCCCGGGCCGACGACCCCCGGGTGGTGCTCGACCTCGAGCCCCGGGCCCGTTGGGTGGCCGAGCAGTACCCCCTGGAGCGCCTGGAGGAGCTGGGGGGCGGCCGCTGCCGGGTGGTGCTGGTGGCCAGTGAGCGGGCCTGGCTGGAGCGCCTCCTGCTGCGTCTGGGTCCGGCGGCCTCGGTGGTGGAGGGGGCCGAGGGGGTCACCGGGGCGGCGGCGGCCCGGATACTCGCCGCGTACCGCGGCGCCCGGGCGGCAGTAGCCTTGGATTGACGTGAGCAAGCCGCGCCCCTCCTCCGTGGACTC
>JAUJNB010000006.1:101325-141142 GCA_030446545.1 Acidimicrobiales bacterium
TCAAGGTCTGGCCCCTGCTCGACATGGAGCTGCTCTAGAGGGAGTCACACCGGGCCGGGGTGCTCGGCCAGTGCCTCCACCAGTCGGTCGGCGTGCTCGCTGGACACGGCATCGACCCCCAGGTCCAGCAGCGTCTCGAGTTGGCGGCGGTGGGCCACGGGGCCGGCCAGGGCCAGGAGGCCGAACCGGTGGAAAAGGGCGCACAGCCCGGCGTTCCAGTCGGATTCGTGCAGGCGGGCGGCGTCCACGCCGGCGCCGGCCAGGTTGGCGGCTCGCCGCTCGGCCCCCTCGTCCACCCGACGGAGCCGGGTGGCGTCGACCAGACGGCTGTCGCCCGCCATCGCCCGCCACGACGCCGCCCGGCGCCAGTCGGACGAGCACAACCACAACCGTGCGGTGGCGTCACCCGCAGCCTCGCGGGCCAGGGCCATCACCCGCGGCACGGCGCGGTCGTCGTCCAGGTCGACCGCCAGGTCGAACCCCGACCCGCAGCGCTCGTAGAGCTGGGACAGCCGGGCGACATGGGCGGGGACCTGGGCCGTGGGCATCGTCGCCAGCGGGCGGCGGCGCAGCCCCATGCGTACCGTCGCCTCACCGTGGAGCACGGGATCGCCGTCGGCGCTCAGGTGGACGGTGGCCGTCACCCCGGTGGCCCCGTCCAACAGGGCCGCTTCCAGGGGCGCCAACGGGTCCTCGTCGGGATGGGGGGCGCCGGGGAGGCAGAAGAAGCCCACCGGTGGCACGAGGAGGGAGGGGTAGCGGGGGGCCACGCCGCCATCCTGCCCGCGATCGGCCGGGGGTGAAGGCGGCCAGGACGGGCTCAAGCGACGGGCCCGATCGGCCGATGCATCGGTGACGAGTCGCCGTGGCCACCACGGTGAACACCGACGGGGCACCTCCCAGGAGGGGCGCAGGAAGGGAGACGACCATGGCGACGGTGCGAGCGAACTGCGTCGACTGCGGGGACATCGAGGTCGGCAGTGCCGAGGTGAAGGTGCGGGTGTGCGTCGACGACGACCAGGGCTCCTACGTCCTGCGCTGCCCGGGCTGCACCATGGCGGTGGCCAAGGCGGCGGAGTCACATGTGGTGCAGCTCCTCGTGGCCGCCGGGTCGCCCCTCACCATGTGGTGGCTCCCAGCCGAGCTGACCGAGGCCCACGTGGGACCACCGCTCACCCACGACGAGCTCCTGGCCTTCCACCAGCTCCTGCAAGGCGACGACTGGTTCGCCCAGGTCGCCTCCATGGTCAAAGGCTGAGCCCTCTGGCGGAGGAGCAGGGTCCCGGGAGGTACCACCGGTAAGATCGACGGGTGTTCAACATCGGGCCGGCGGAGCTGCTGGTCGTCCTCGTCATCGCCCTGCTCGTGCTCGGCCCCACCAAGCTGCCCGACGCGGCCCGCCAGGTCGGTCGGGCCCTCGGGGAGATGCGCAAGCTCAGCTCGGGGTTCCAGGCCGAGATGCGTGACGCCCTCAAGGAGCCGGTCGAGGGCAAGCCGACGGCTTCCTCGTCGAAGTCGGCATCCTCGACCCCGTCGGCCTCCCTGTCCACGTCGACACCCGACGACGCCACCAGCGGAGGCATCCTGGCGGCACCCCGACCGCCGGCCACCGACGCCGCCGCGGCCGGCTCGGCCGTGGCCGTGGGTGACGAGTCGGGGCCCGTCGTGGTCGACGACCAGGTTGGTGACGGGGCCGAGACCCCGCTCCCGGTCGCCGAGGTCGCCGAGGTGCCGGTCGCCGAGGTGCCGGTCGCCGAGGTCGAGGTGGCCGCGGTCACCGGCGTCGAGCGCCCGGTCCCACCCGGGCCCGAGCCGGGTCCCGGCAACACCTCGGCCGGCTGATGGCCCTGCGCTCCCGGCGCGCCGACCAGCCTGCTGCCGACGACGAAACGCAGGTGAGCGACGAGGGGATGACCCTCGTCGAGCACCTGACCGAGCTGCGCCGGCGTCTGGTCAAGGCCATCCTGGCCCTGGCCGTGGGTGGGGTGATCGGCTTCCTGCTCTACGAGCCGGTCCTGCGCATCCTGCAGGACCCGTACTGCCAGGTGCAGCCGGAGAGTTGCAACTTCATCGTCACCGATCCCCTGCAGAGCTTCTCGGTGCGCCTCAAGGTCTCCGCCTACGTGGGCCTGCTCATCGCCCTGCCGGTGGTGCTCTGGCAGCTCTGGCGCTTCATCACGCCCGGTCTCTACGCCAAGGAGAAGCGCTACGCCATCCCCTTCGTGGGGGCGTCGGTGGTGCTGTTCTTCCTCGGGTCGGGCCTGGCCCTGTGGACCTTCCCCAACGCCTTGGCCTTCCTGGACCAGATCGGAGGTCAGGAGCTCGAGGCCATGTACACCCCCGACAAGTACCTCAGCCTGGTCACGTTCATGATGCTGGCCTTCGGCGTGGGCTTCGAGTTCCCCATCGTGTTGGTGTTCCTGCAGATGGCAGGGGCCCTCACCTGGCAGCGCCTGGCCTCGTGGCGGCGGTGGGCGGTGGTAGGCATCTTCGTGGTGGTGTCGGTCATCACCCCTTCGGGCGACCCCTTCACCCTCCTCGCCCTGTCGTTGCCCATGATCCTGTTCTACGAGGTGTCGATCCTCCTCGGTCGCTTCGTCATCAAGCGGGGGGACGACGAGTGACGCCCGCACCGCTGCGCGCGCCTGCGGAGACGTCCGGCCCGGCCATGAGCCCGCCGGCGACCGAGCCGGGCTACGACTTCCCTCTCGACGACTTCCAACGTCGGGCCATTGCCGCTCTCGACGAGGGGAACTCCGTGCTGGTGGCGGCCCCCACCGGCTCGGGCAAGACGGTGGTGGCCGAGCACGCCGTGGCCGACACCCTCGCCCGGGGCGGGAAGATCTTCTACACCACGCCCATCAAGGCGCTGTCGAACCAGAAGTTCGCCGACTTCGCCCGGCGCTGGGGCGTCGAGCGGGTGGGCCTGCTCACCGGGGACACCGCCCGCAACGGCGACGCCCCGGTCGTGGTCATGACCACCGAGGTCCTGCGCAACATGATCTACGCCGCCTCGCCCACCCTCGACGGGCTGCGCTACGTCGTGCTGGACGAGGTCCACTACCTCCAGGACACCTACCGCGGCCCGGTGTGGGAGGAGGTCATCATCCACCTCGCCCCCGAGGTGCGTCTGGTGTGCCTGTCGGCCACCGTCTCCAACGCCGAGGAGGTCAGCGCCTGGATCTCCACGGTGCGGGGCCCGACGGCGGCGGTCATCGAGGAACGCCGCCCGGTCGAGCTCCACAACCTCTACCTGCTCGCCGAGCGGGGATCATCGCGCCTCCAACTGTTCCCCACCCTCGTCGGCGGCCGGCCCAACCCCGACGTGGTGCGCCTCGAGGCGTCGGTGGAACGGGGCCCCCGCCACCGGGGCAACGGGCGCAGTGCCGGCCGGCCCGGCCGGCGCCTGGTGACGCCCCGCCGCTACGAGGTGGCCGAGCTCCTGGCCGACGAGGCCATGTTGCCGGCCATCTGCTTCGTGTTCAGCCGGGCCGGCTGCGACCAGGCCGTCCTCCAGTGCCTCGACGCCGGCCTGCGGCTGACCACGGCCGAGGAGCGCCGCCGCATCCGGGCGATCTGCGACGAGCGCACGGGCGCGCTGGCCGGCGCCGACCTCGAGGCCCTGGGCTGGGCCCGGTGGATGGCGGGCATGGAGGCCGGGCTGGCCTCCCACCACGCCGGCATGGTCCCGCCCTTCAAGGAGGCGGTGGAGGCCTGCTTCGTGGCCGGCCTGGTCAAGCTGGTGTTCGCCACCGAGACGCTGGCGCTGGGCATCAACATGCCGGCCCGGGCCGTGGTCATCGAGAAGCTGACCAAGTTCGGCGGCGAGCGCCACCAGACCCTGACCGCCGGGGAGTACACCCAGCTCACCGGCCGGGCCGGGCGCCGGGGGATCGACGAGGTGGGCCACGCCATCGTGCTGTGGTCGCCCTTCCTCTCCTTCGACGAGGTGGCGGCCCTGGTCTCGAACCGGTCCCACCCCATCTTCTCGTCGTTCCGGCCCACCTACAACATGGCCTCCAACCTGGTACGTCGCTACTCGGCCGGCGAGGCCCACCATCTGTTGAACCTGTCCTTCGCCCAGTACCAGGCCGACGGCGAGGTGGTGGGCATGGAGGCGCGCCTCCAGCGCCTGGGCCGACGCCTGATCAAGGCCCGGGCCGAGGTGACCTGCGACCGGGGCGACGCCGGCGAGCTGTTCGAGCTCCAGCGCCGCTTGGACCGGGCCCGGTCGTCGCGCCCGTCGGTCGGGCACCAGACCGAGGACGCCCTGGCCCGCCTGCGGCCCGGGGACGTGGTGTGGGTGACCGGGGGGAAGTCGGCGGGCCCCGCAGCCGTGCTCTCGGCCACCGTGCGGCGGGGGGGTGCCCAGCTGCGGGTGCTCACCCCCAAGCGCCGGCGCCTGACCCTCGGCTCGGCCGACTTCGCCGAGGTCCCCGAGGCGTTGGCCCACATCGAGTTGCCCCGGCCCTACGCCCCCAACTCACCCGGTTTCCAGCGGGCGGTGGCGTCGAGCCTGGCCCGGTCGCGGGTGGGCCGGCCCCGGGTCCGCCAGCGCCACCCCGACCCCGAGGTCGACGAGTTGGCCCTGGCCGTGGCCGACCACCCGGCCCAGGCCTGTCCCGACGTCGACGGTCACCGCCGGGCCTGGGCCCAGGCCGAGCGCCTGGAGGCCGAGGTGGCTGGGATCAAGGCCCGGGTCAAGGGACGCTCCGACACCCTGGCCCGCACCTTCGACCGGGTCCTCGGGGTGTTGGAGTCCTGGGGCTACCTCGACGGCTGGTCGCTCACCACGGCCGGGGAGCGCCTGGGTCGCATCTACCACGAGTGCGACCTGCTCATCGCCACCTGCGTGGAGGAAGGGGTGTTCGACGGCCTCGACCCGCCGGCCCTGGCCGCGTTGGCCTCGGTGTTCAGTTTCGAGGCCAGAGGCCGGAGCGAGCCGGCCGCCCCGTGGTTCCCGTCGACCGAGCTGCGGCGGCGCTGGGCCGCCATCGAGGCCGTGCTCGGCCGGTTGGTGGCGGCCGAGGGGCGGGCCGGTCTGCCGGTCACCCGGGCCCTCGATCCCGGATTCGTCGGCCTGGCCCACGCCTGGGCCTCGGGTGACGACCTCGACGAGATCCTCGACGACGAAGACCTGTCGGGCGGCGACTTCGTGCGCACCATGAAGCAGCTCATCGACCTGCTCCGCCAGCTCGGCGAGGTGGCGCCGTCGGCCGCCACCGCCGCCAGTGCCCGTGCCGCCGCCGACCGGCTCTACCGCGGGGTGGTCGAGGCGTCGTCGACCATCGGGCCGGTGGACGAGATCGACGAGGACGAGCGCCTGGCCGCGTCGGCCGACGACCGGTAGGGAGGTCGTATCCCCGTTGGCCATCGACAAGGGTCAGGCCTGGGGCGCACCCGGGGCCCTGCCCGACGAAGGGGTGGTCGTGCGCTCCGACGCCGAGGCTCGGGCGGTGGTGACCGAGGCCCGACGGGCGGGGAGGCCGATTCCGGTGCTCGGGCTTTTGGCGGGCGACCTGTGCCGGACGCTCGGGGGCCGGGGCGACGAGGGCCGGCTGCGTTCGCCCGAGGCCATGACCCTTCCCTGCGACCTGGGGGTGGTCCTGCTCGACGGCCGACCGGAGGTGTTCGTGGCCCACCTGGTGGCCCGGCGGGCGTGGTGGCGGGGCCGGGCCTTCGTCGCCATGAACGCAGCGTGGTTGGGGCCCTGGAACCTCGGGCCTCGGGCCCATCCGGGTGACGGGCTCCTCGACACCTACGACGCCCGTCTGGTCCCGGGCCAACGCCTCCCCGTCCGGGCCCGCCTGGCCCAGGGGGCCCACCTGCCCCACCCCGGGATCCTCGAGCGACGAGCCCGGGCGGTGGAGGTGGAGCTGGGAACGTCGCTGGCGGTGCGCCTCGACGGCGAGGTGGTGGGCACGGCCAGGACCCTGGCGGTCCGCCTGGAGCCCGACGCCCTCACCGTCGTCGTGTAGCAGCCGAGCCGGCGCCCTTGTGGGCCCGGGCCCTTCTGGGCGCAAGGTAGTCTCGGCCGGAGCTCTACTGAGGGGTGTGACCTGTGACACGTCGAACCTAGATGCTACGCGCCGCCGTGGCCACGACCTCGCTGCTGTTCGCCGGATGTTCTGGCGCCGACACTGCGACCAAGGGCACCGGTGAGGAGCCGGTTGCCGATGCCGGTGCGGGAGTCGAGGATCGGGCGGCCGAAGCGGTCGTCGAGCAAACCGTGGTGTCCGACCCGGCCTCGCCCGACGACAAGGCCACGGTGGGCGTCGCCTCCTTGACCGTCGACCGGGAGACGATGGTGCTGCGCCTCATCGTCACCCCCGACTTCGCGTCGGTGAGTGACAGTGAGGTCGTGGACCTCGGCGAGGCGATGGGCGTCGGCGGCCAGTACTTCGGGGTGAAGCTGCGCCTCCTGGACCGCGAGAACCTCAAGGAGTACTCCGTCATCAACCAAGGCTTCGAATGGTGGGCGAGCGCCTCGTCCGAGGTGGGCGCAGTGAACGGCGATCCCATGTACGCCTTCGCCGTGTTCGCCGCCCCGGAGGACGACATCGACTCGATCGACGTGAGGCTGCACGAGAACTGGCCGGAGCTCACCGACGTGCCCATCACCCGGTGAGCGCCATGGCGAGCCGTGGCCCCTCGCTGATCGCTGCCGGTGTCGTGTCCGCCCTGATACTGGTGGTGCCTGTCGCGTCCGCCCAACCAGGCGAACCCGCTCAGCCGGCCGACTTCGGTGACCCGACGCGAGAGCAGATCGCAGCGTCGATCCACGTCTGGGACCCGACCGGCCACGTCAAGGTGATCGAGACCGAGACGACCGAAGGTGACGAGGCGGTGCTGAGCCTCGACAGCGACATCCTCTTCGCCTTTGGGAGTGCTGAGCTGTCGTCCCAGGCGGTCTCGACGATCGCCGGACTGGTCGCCGACATCCCGCCGGGAGGGGGTGTCTCCATCACCGGCCACACCGACGACATCGGGTCGGATGCGGACAACGTCGTGCTGTCGCAGCAGCGCGCCGAGTCGGTGGCGGCGGCGGTGACGACCGGGCGCCCCGACCTCCAGCTCGATGTCGAGGGCCGGGGCGAGAACGACCCGGTGGAGTCGAACAGCAGTCCCGAGGGCCAGGAGGCCAATCGGCGCGTCGAGATCCGTTACCAAGCCTGACGGTTGCCGCCGCTCGGCGGCCGCGGTGCAGAGAACGCGCCCTAGCCTGCCTACCAATGGACGTGTTCCGCCATGCCGTCGCCTCCTTCGAGCCCACGTCGTCGGGCGTGTTGTTGTGGACCCGGCTCACCGGGGCGACCGATTCCGAGTGGGTGATCGCTCGCGACGCCGGGTTGGCCGACGTGGTCGCCTCGGGCCAGGCCCGGACCGGGCCCGAGCGCGACCACACCGTCGTCGTCGACGTGGACGGGCTCTCCGCCGGCACCTCCTACTGGTACCGGTTCAGCGCCGGCGGGGAGCACTCCCCGGTGGGCCGCACCCGCACCCTGCCCGGTGCTCCCACCGATCACCTCCGCCTGGGCCTGGCCTGCTGCGCCCACTTCTCGGTCGCCCCCCTCGGGGTGTACCGGGCCCTGGCCGAGCGGGAGGTCGACCTCGTGGTCCACCTGGGCGACTACCTGTACGAGGACGACGGGTCCCAGGGCGTGCGCACTCATCGCCCGCCCCGCCCGGCGGTGCGCCTCGACGACTATCGCGACCGGGTGGCCCAGCTCCGGGAGGACCCGGACCTCCAGGCCCTGCACCTGCGCCACCCCATGGCGGGCATCTGGGACGACCACGATCTGGCCGACAACGCCTGGCAGGGCGGGGCCAAGCGCCACGACCCGGACACCCAGGGGGAGTGGTCCGACCGGGTGGCCGCCGCCGCCCGGACCCGCCAGGAGTGGCTGCCGTCGCGCCTGCGCGACCCCGCCGACCCGCTCGTCACCTGGCGGTCGCTGGCCGTGGGTGACCTGGTCGAGCTGCTGCTGCTCGACACCCGCCTCACCGGGCGCGACCTCCAAGCCGGCGACGAGGGGGCCAAGGCGCTGCACGACCCGTCCCGTTCGTTGCTGGGCGACGACCAACGGGACTGGCTGCGCACCCGCCTGGCCGACACCTCCCGCCCCTGGGCCCTGGTGGCCAGCGGGGTGGTGGTCAACTC
Source organism: Acidimicrobiales bacterium (assembly GCA_030446545.1). Taxonomy (GTDB): domain Bacteria; phylum Actinomycetota; class Acidimicrobiia; order Acidimicrobiales; family CADCSY01; genus JADDRA01. The sequence continues at coordinate 109,487 of JAUJNB010000006.1, forward strand.
GCTGTGCCTGCCCCTCCCGTCGGCGGCCTGGCTCAACCCGCTGTTGCCCAACGGCTACGCCGACTTCGACGGTGAGCTCATCCACGACGACCAGTGGGACGGCTACCCCGCGGAACGGGAGCGGCTGGCCGGGTGGATCGAGGAGCGGGCCCAGTCGGGGGCGCGGACGTTGCTGGTCTCGGGCGACGTGCATTCGTCGTGGGCCTTCGAGGGGCCGTGCGGGGACGACGGGCCCGTCGCGGTCGAGCTCACCGTGCCGGCGGTGTCGTCGGCGGCCATGGGGCGGGCCCACTACCCCGGCGCCTGGCGGGTGCTCGACCGGCTCGTCGGGCGGATGGACCACGTGCGCTGGGCCGACGTGACCGAGCGGGGCTACGTCGTCCTCGACCTCACACCCGACCAGGCCACGGTGGAGTGGTGGTTCGTCCACCCGTACCACGACGAGCCCGCCGCCACGGCCGAGCTGGCCACTGCCTTCGTCACCCGCCGGGCCGACTGGCCGCCCCGGTTCGACTCCACCGAGGAGCGGATCGAGGATCCCGTGCGCCCCGGCCTTCCGGTCCCGCTCCCGGGCCGGCCCCAGGACCTGACCGCCCTGCGCCGCCGCCGCCGGGTGCGCCTCGGCGCCGAGCTGGCCGGCGCCGGGGTGGCCACGGCCATGGCGGCCACCCCCGTCGCGCTGGCCGTGCGGGCCCTTCGCCGGCGCCGCTGCTGACCCGAGCACGGGCAGGGGCGGGACGGCATGTCGCCTCGACGTGAGCAGGCCACCTCCGGACTCTCTGTCCGGGGTCCGGCAGGTTCCTCCCGCAGGTGCCAGGCGAGGGCGCCACTACCGTGGGTCGGTGGACCTCGACACCTTGAAGGAGCGGGTGTGTCGACGGGTCGACGAGTTGGCCGAGGTCCTGGTCGACGTGTCGCACCAGATCCACGAGCACCCCGAGCTGGGCTACGAGGAGCACGTCGCCCACGGGCTGCTCACGGCGGTTCTCGAGCGGGAGGGGCTGGCCGTGACCGCCGGTGCCTACGAGCTGCCCACCGCCTTCCAGGCCGACGCCGGGACCGAGGGCCCGCTGGTGGCCGTCTGCTGTGAGTACGACGCCCTGCCCGGCATCGGCCACGCCTGCGGGCACAACGTCATCGCCGCCGCCGGCCTGGGCGCCGGCCTGGCCCTGGCGGCGGTGGCGGCCGACGCCGGCGGGCGGGTCCGCATCCTCGGCACCCCAGCCGAGGAGGGCGGAGCGGGCAAGGTGCTCCTGGCCGAGCGGGGCGCCTTGGGGGGCGTCGACGCCGCCATGATGGTGCACCCTGCGGGGGCCGACCTGGCCACCATGGACGTCATCGCCGCCTCCCTCATGGAGGTCACCTACCACGGTCAGGCCGCCCACGCCGCCGCCTTCCCCCACCTGGGCCGCAACGCCCTCGACGCCGCCGTGCTCGGCTACGTCAACGTGGCCGCCCTGCGCCAGCACATCGAGGGCACCGAGCGGGTCCACGGCATCTTCACCCGTGGGGGCGACCGGGCCAACATCGTGCCCGACTTCACCGCCATGGACTGGATGGTGCGCGCCGCCCGGGCCGCAGCAGTGGCGCCGCTGCGCGAGCGGGTGCTGGCCTGCCTGGAGGCGGGGGCCACGGCCGCGGGCTGTCGGATGGAGCACCGGGTGGTGAGCCGGGACTACGCCGACATGGTCGACAACCCGGTGCTCGTCGACCTCTACGCCGCCAACTCGGCCCGACTGGGTCGTCGCCTGGGCACCGCCACCGAGGCCGGAACCAGGGTGGTGGGCAGCACCGACATGGGCAACGTCAGCCACCTGGTGCCGTCCATCCACCCCATGATCAAGGTGGCGCCGGCCGGGGTGTCCATCCACTCGCCCGCCTTCGCCGGCCACGCCCGCTCGCCCGAGGCCGACCGGGCCGTGCTCGACGGGGCCAAGGCCATGGCCATGACCACTGTCGACCTGTGGACCCGCCCCGGTGCCCTGGGCGAGGTGCGGGCCGCCTTCAACCCTCCTCGCCCTAGCTCGCCGGGCCTGGCCGTCGAGTCGGCCCCTCACCTCGATGTTCCGGTGGCGGGAGCGGCGGGGACGCCCCCGTTTCCGCCACCACAAGGGTCAGGGTCGGGCCCGGCGGCGGCGGCGGCGATGGGCCAGCACGGCCCCCACCAGGGCGCCGAAGGCCACGTGGTCGGCCACCTGAGGAAGCACAGGCAGGGCCCGGATGGCGGGGGATCGGCGGCCGAGGACGCCGAGGTCGAGGCCGGCGATGGCCAGGCCGGCCACCGCCCCGGCCGCGGCCGTCCTCCGGGGGGCAGGGCCAGGGCCAACACCGAGGCCCAGCCGAAGGACACGACCGTGTGGACGCCGGCGCCGGCCACGACGAGGGCCGCCGGGCGGGCCGCGGCGGGCAGGACCAGTGCTCCCGCGGCCCGGACCGCCGCCATCGGGTCCCCACCTCGCACCAGGGTCCAGGCGGTGGACGGGAGGCCGCTCAGGGCCCAGGCCACGGCGCCGGCGCCGTGTCACCGGCGCCGGCGCCGGCGCCCGCCCGCCAGGCCGGCGAGAGGCATCCGTGCCGGTGGGCACCGGTCGCCTCCGAGTCGGCCGGGCCCTCCTCGGCGGCGATCACCCGCGTGGCCGGCATGGCGGCAGAGCGTAGGTCGCCGGCACGGTGCGAGAGGGTTGTATCCCCGGTGCGTCCTCCGACGGTCCATCCCGCCATCGCCCATCGACCAGGGCCCATCTACCATCGCCGGCGTGCGCTTCGGGGTCTCGGGCAAGGGCGGAGTGGGCAAGACGACGGTCGCCGCCGTGCTGGCCCGCACCCTTGCCCGCCGGGGCCCACAGGTGATCGCCCTCGACTGCGACTCCGATCCCAACCTGGCCGCCAACTGCGGGCTGGCCGCCGACCAGGTGGCGGCCATGCGCCCGTTCCTGGATCAGTCCGGTGGGCAGCGGATGGTGCCCACCGGCCGGGACCCGCAGCGGCTGCTGGCCGACTACGGCTGGCAGGGGCCCGACGAGGTCACCCTGATGCTGGCGGCCCGGGTCGAGAAGGCCGGCTCTGGTTGAACGGGCACCTCCCACGTCACGGTCCGTGACTTCTTCGCCGATGTCGAGTCGGCCCTGCCCGACGCCGTGGTGGTGGGCGACATGGAGGCGGGGCTGGAGCACCTGTCGTGGGCCGGGGGCACGCTGCGCCACGTCGACCTGCTGTTGATCGTGGCCCAGCCCCAGGCGAAGTCCCTGATGACCGCCGCTCGGACCATCCGCCTGGCCCGCCAACTGGGTATCCCCCGCCTCGGCCTGGTGGGGAGCCGCTCGGAGCGCCCGGGCGACGAAGAGGTCCTGTCCGCCTTCGCCGTGGCCCACGACCTCGACCTCCTCGCCGTCATCCCCCGGGACGACGCAGTGGTGGCCGCTGACCGACGGGGCGCCTGCGTGCTCGACATGTCTCCGGAGGCACCGTCGGTGGCGGCCATCAGCCGGCTGGCCGATCGTATCCAGGGAATTGCATAGCAATACAGGCAGGGCTATCCTCCAGCTATGCCGCTGGTGGGAATCGTCGGGGCGTCGGGCTATGCCGGCGCCGAACTGCTGCGCCTGGTGCTCGGCCATCCCGATCTGGACCTGGCCTGGGCCACAGCCGACACCCAGGCGGGGGTGGCCGTGGGCCGGCTCTACCCCAACCTGGCCGCCGCCGCCCCGGGGCTGCGCTTCACCACCTACGACCCGGCGCTGGCCGAGGGCCTCGACCTCGTCTTCCTGGCCCTGCCCCACGGCGCCAGCGCCGCCCTGGTGCCCGAGCTGGCCAAGCGGGTGGGGGCCGTGGTCGACCTGGCCGCCGACTTCCGCCTGCGGGACCCCACCGCCTACGAGCAGTGGTACGGCGAGGTCCACTCCGCCCCCGACCTGCTGGCCGGCTTTGCCTACGGCCTGCCCGAGCTGTTCCGTCCGGCCCTGGTGGGTGCCACCGCGGTGGCCGTCCCCGGCTGCTACCCGACGGCAGCAGCCCTGGGCCTGACCCCCCTGGTGCGGGCCGGGGTCATCGAGACCACCGGGGTGATCGTCGACGCCGCCAGCGGCGTGTCCGGCGCCGGGCGGCCGCCCAAGGCGGGCAACGCCTTCTGTGCTGTCGACGAGGACTTCCGGGCCTACGGGCTGCTCGACCACCGCCACACCCCCGAGATCGAACAGGCCACCGGGGCGTCGGTGCTGTTCACGCCTCACCTGGTCCCCATGAACCGGGGCATCCTGGCCACCTGTTACGCCCGCCCGCGGCAGTCGACCTCGACGGCCGAGGTGTTGGCCCTGCTGGTCGACACCTACCGGGGTGAGCCCTTCGTGGTGGTGGGGGAGGAGTCACCCTCGACCAAGGCCACCGCCGGGTCCAACTGCGCCCACCTGACCGCCCGGGTCGACCCCCGCACCGGCTGGGTCGTCGTGCTCTGTGCCCTCGACAACCTGGGCAAGGGGGCGGCCGGCCAGGCCCTGCAGTGCGCCAACCTGGCCCTCGGCCTGGACGAGGGCGCCGGGCTCTCCGTGGCCGGGGTCCTGCCGTGAGGGCCACCGTGCCGGCGGGCCTGCCGGTGACCGGGGACGGGTGGCCCGCGTGAGCGTCACCGCGCCGGCCGGCTTCGTGGCCGCCGGCCTGGCCTGTGGCATCAAGCCCGACGGCGTGGCCGACCTGGCCCTGGTGGCCACCGCCGACCGTCGCCCGGTACCGGTGGCCGCCACCTTCACCACCAACCGGGCCCCCGCCGCCCCGGTGGCGGCGTCCCGGGCCCATCTGGCCGCCACCGGTGGCCGGGCCTCCGCCGTGGTGCTCAACAGCGGCAACGCCAACGCGGCCACCGGGGCGGCCGGCCGGAACGACGCCGAACGCACCTGTGCGCTGGTGGCGGCCGAGCTGGGCTGCGCGCCCGAGGAGGTGCTGGTGTGCTCCACCGGCCTCATCGGCATCCCCCTGCCCATGGACCCGCTGGTGGCCGGCGTGGCGCCGTTGTCGGCCGGCCTGGCGCCCGACGGCGCCTCGGCCGCGGCCCGGGCCATCCTCACCACCGACACCGGACCCAAGCAGACCCTCGTTCCCGGCCCCGGCTTCTGCGTGGGGGGGATGGCCAAGGGGGCAGCCATGCTGGCGCCGGCCATGGTCGGCCCCCCGTCGGCCACCATGCTGGCCGTGCTGACCACCGACGCCGCGGTCGAGCCCGCCCGCCTGCAGGTCGCGCTCGACGCCGGGGTGGCGGCCTCCTTCGACGCCATCTCCACCGACGGTGCCTGTTCCACCAACGACACCGTCCTGCTGTTCGCCAGCGGGGTCGCCGGAGTGGTCGACGAGACGGCCCTGGCCGCGGCCGTGGCCTTGGCCTGCGCCGAGCTGGCCGAGCAGATGGTCCTCGACGCCGAAGGGGCCACCAAGGCCGTGCGGGTGCGGGTTACAGGGGCGGCCTCGGCCGACGACGCCCGCCGGGCCGCCCGCCGGGTGGCCGAGAGCCAGCTGTGCAAGTGCTCGTGGTACGGCGGTGACCCCTACTGGGGCCGCATCGTCAGCGAGCTGGGAGCCTCGGGGGCGGCATTCCACCCCGACCGGGTGGGCGTGGCCTACGGCGGGATCGTGGTGTGCGCCGGGGGTGTGGCCGTGGCCCACGACGGCGGCGCGGTGGCCACGGCCATGGCCGGTGACCGCCTCGAGATCACCGCCGACCTGGGCCTCGGTGACGCAGTGGCCGAGATCCTCACCTGTGACCTCACCCCGGGCTACATCGACGAGAACATGCGCACGTCGTGAGCGACCGGTCCGAGCCGACCGTCGCCGTCGAGCCCCGCCCGAGGCCGGGGCCGAGCCCCGGCCCGAGCCCGGCGAGCGAGACCCTGGCCGCCCTCAGCCCGGGCGACAAGGCCGAGGTGCTGGTCGAGGCCCTGCCCTACATCCGTCGCTTCCGGGGTACCCGCGTGGTGGTCAAGTACGGCGGCAACGCCATGGCCGGCAGCGAGCAGCTCTCGCTGTTCGCCGAAGACGTCGTGCTGTTGCAGTCGGTGGGCGTCGACGTCGTCGTGGTGCACGGCGGCGGTCCCCAGATCGGCAAGCTCATGCTCCGCCTGGGCAAGATCCCCAAGTTCGTCGACGGCCTGCGGGTCACCGACGCCGACACCCTCGACATCGCCCGCATGGTCCTGGTGGGCAAGATCAACCGCGACATCGTGGGCGCCATCAACACCCACGGTGCCCTGGCCGTGGGGGTCTCGGGCGAGGACGCCGGTCTCCTGGCGGCTCGCCGGCGTTCGACCGAGCTGGGGTTCGTGGGCGACATCGAGGAGGTGCGCCCGGCCATCCTCGAGCGTCTGTTGCGCGAGGAGTTGGTCCCGGTGGTGGCCACCATCGGCAGCGACGGCACCGGTCAGGCCTACAACATCAACGCCGACACCGCCGCCGGCGCCATCGCCGGAGCCCTGAGCGCCGAGAAGCTGGTGTACCTGACCGACGTGGAGGGCCTGCGGGCCGACGTCGACGACGTCACCAGCGTGATCTCCCGCCTGCGCGTGGACGCGCTCGACGCCATGATCGCCGACGGTTCGGTGGCGGGAGGCATGATCCCCAAGGCGGCCTCGTGCGTGCAGGCCATTCAGCGGGGCGTGGGCCACGCCCACATCCTCGACGGCCGGGTCCCCCACGCCCTGTTGCTGGAGGTCTTCACCCGCTCGGGCGTGGGCACCATGGTCGAGGGATGAACCCGCTGATGGCCACCTACGCCCCCAGTCGGGTCACCTTCGTGCGGGGCCGGGGCACCGAGCTGTTCGACGACCACGGCCGTCGCTACCTCGACTTCTTGTGCGGCCTGGGGGTGACGTCGCTCGGCCACGCCCATCCGGCGGTGACCGAGGCCGTGGCCCGCCAGGTGGCCACCCTCTCGCACGTGTCCAACCTCTTCGCCAACGACATCGGTCCCGAGGTGGCCGCCACGCTCGACCGCCTGTTGGGCGGGGGTGGGCAGATCTTCTTCACCAACTCGGGGGCCGAGGCCAACGAGTGCGCCCTCAAGCTGGCCCGCAAGGCGGCCGGCCGGGGCCGTCACGTGGTGGTCAGCGCCTACGGGTCGTTCCACGGACGCACGCTGGCCACTCTGCACGCCACCGGCCAGCCGGCCAAGCACGAGGCCTTCCAACCCCTGCCCGAGGGCTTCCGCCACGTGGCCTGGTGCGACCTCGACGCCCTGGAACGGGTCCTCGACCCGGCCGTGGGGGCCGTGCTGCTCGAAACCGTGCAGGGCGAGGGCGGGGTCAACCCGGCCACGGCCGGGTACTTCACCGGCGTCCGCCGGCTGTGTGACGAGCGGGGCCTGCTGCTCATGGTCGACGAGGTCCAGACCGGGCTGGGCCGCACCGGGCGCTGGTTCGGCTTCGAGCACTTCGACATCCGCCCCGACGTGGTCACCCTGGCCAAGGCCCTGGGCAACGGCATGCCCATCGGAGCCTGCTGGGCCCGGGCCGACGTGGCCGCCGCTTTTGTCCCGGGCGACCACGGCACCACCTACGGGGGCCAGCCCCTGGCCACCGCCGCGGCCCGGGCCACCCTGGCCGTCCTGGAGGCCGAGGATGCCCCCGCCCGGGCCACCACCGCCGGAGCCCGCCTGGCCGCCGGGCTGGGCCGCCTGCCCGGGGTCGTCTCGGTTCGGGGCCTGGGCCTGCTGCTGGCGGCCGAGCTGGACGGGCCCCACGCCCGTCGGGTCACCGACGACGCCCTCGACCGGGGCTTGGTGGTCAACGCCGTCACCCCCACCGCCATCCGCCTGGCCCCGCCCCTGTTGGTGTCCGACGCCGAGATCGACGAGGCCCTGTCCGTCCTCCACGACGTCCTGGCCGACGTCCTGGCCCAGGCGGCCGAGGCATGACCGTGCGCCACCTGCTCGAGGTCGATGACCTGTCCCCGGCCGAGCTGGCCGAGGTCCTCGACCTGGCCGAGGTCACCCCGCCCGCCCGTCCGCTGGAGGGGCGGGGTGTGGCCCTGTTGTTCGAGAAGCCGTCGGCCCGGACCCGCAACGCCACCGAGATGGCCGTGGTCCAACTGGGCGGCCACCCGGTGTCCATGCGGGGCGAGGAGGTGGGCGTCGACGGGCGGGAGAGCGCCGAGGACCTGGCCCGCATCCTGTCGGGTTACCACGGCGCCATCGGCGCCCGGGTCTTCGCCCACTCGACCGTGGCGCGGATGGCCGCGGCCGCCGGAGTGCCGGTCGTGAACCTCTTGAGCGACCGGGCCCATCCCACCCAGGCCCTGGCCGACCTGCTCACCCTACGGCAGCACTTCGGCCGCGGCTTGGCCGGGCGACAGCTGGCGTGGGTGGGTGACGCCAACAACGTGTTCGCCTCGCTCAGCCTGGCCGCGACTCTGGTGGGCATGGGCGTGCGGGCCGCCTGTCCGTCCGGCTTCGGGCCCGACGACGCCCACCTGGCCCGGGTCCGGGCCCTGGGCGGTGACGTGGCCGTCACCACCGATCCCGCCGAAGCCGTGGCCGGAGCCCACGTGGTGTCCACCGACGTGTGGACCTCCATGGGCCAGGAGGAGGAGAGCGAGACGAGGCGGACCGCGTTCGCCGGCTTCACCGTCGACGCCCCGCTCATGGCCGGGGCCGGGCCCGACGCCGTGTTCCTGCACTGCCTGCCGGTGCACCGCGGCGAGGAGGTGGCCGCCGAGGTGGTCGACGGTCCCCAGAGCCTGGTGTGGGCCCAGGCCACCAACCGCATGCACGCCGTGCGGGGCCTGCTGTGGTTCCTCACGGCGGTGGACCGTGGGTGACCCCGTGGCCCTGGGCAAGCCCCAGCGCCAGCACCGCATCGTCGGGATCCTCGGGGCCCAGGCCGTCACCAGCCAGGCCCGCCTGGTCGAGTTGCTGGCTGCGGCGGGCATCACCGCCACCCAGGCCACGGTGTCGCGCGACCTCGACGAGTTGGGGGCGTTGAAGGTGCGGGTGCCCGGCGGCGACACCGTCTACGCCATCCCCGAGCTGGCCTTCGAGCAGGTGGCGCCCGACGACCACCTCCGTCGGGTGTTCTCCGACTGGGTGGTGGAGGTGACCCGCTCGGCCAACCTGCTGGTGCTGCGGACGCCACCGGGCTCGGCCCACGTCGTGGGCTCGGCTCTCGACCGGTCGCGGCTGGCCCAGGTGGTGGGCACGGTGGCCGGTGACGACACCGTGTTGGTGGTGGTGGCCGAGCACGCCGACGCCGCCGAGGTGGCCACCCGGCTGCGGGCCCTGGCCGGCCTCGATCGACCATGACCTTCGAATCGACGAGCGAGAGGACACGATGAGCAAGCGAGCGGTGTTGGCGTACAGCGGGGGCCTCGACACTTCGGTGGCGGTGCGGTGGATGGCTGAGGAGTGGGCGACCGAGGTCATCGCCGTGGCCGTCGACGTGGGCCAGGGGGGCGACTTCGAGGCCATCCGCCGACGGGCCCTGGCCGCGGGGGCGGTGGAGGCCCTGGTGGTCGACGCCCGAGCCGAGTACGCCGAGGACTTCGTCGTCCCGGCGCTGCGGGCCAACGCCCGCTACGAGGGGAAGTACCCGTTGGTGTCGTCGCTGTCACGGCCGCTCATCGTCAAGCATCTGGTGGCCGCGGCCCGGGCCCACGGCGCCGACGCCGTGGCCCACGGCTGCACCGGCAAGGGCAACGACCAGGTCCGCTTCGAGGTGGCCACGGGCGCCCTGGCCCCCGATCTCGAGGTGCTGGCCCCGGTGCGGGGCTGGGGCCTGACCCGGGAGGAGTCCATCGACTACGCCGCCCGCCACGACATCCCCGTCACCGTGACCAAGGCCAGCCCCTATTCCATCGACCAGAACCTGTGGGGCCGCACCATCGAGTGCGGGATCCTGGAGGATCCCTGGGAGTCGCCTCCCGAGGAGGTGTACGAGACGACCGTGCCCACGGCGACCGGCCCCTGTGACCTGGTCCTGGGCTTCGAGCAGGGCGTGCCGGTGAGCCTCGACGGGCGCTCCTTGCCGCTCCACGAGCTGGTCGACGAGGTCACCCGGGTGGTGGGCTCCTACGGGTGGGGCCGCATCGACATGGTGGAGAACCGCCGGGTGGGCATCAAGAGCCGGGAGATCTACGAGTGCCCGGGCTCGTTGGCCCTGCTCATGGCCCACGCCGACCTGGAGGACCTCACCCTCGAGCGCGACCTGGCCCATGAGAAGGCCCGCCTCGAGCCCCGCTACGCCGAGCTGGTCTACGACGGCCTGTGGTTCTCGCCCCTCAAGCAGGCGCTGGACGCCTTCGTCGACGAGAGCCAGCGCCACGTCACCGGCGAGGTGCGCCTGCGCTGCGAGGTGCCCGGGCGTTGCCTGGTGGCCGGCCGGCGCAGCCCGGTGGGGCTCTACGACTACGACCTCGCCACCTACGAGGCCGCCGACTCCTTCCGCCACCAGGACGCCGAGGGCTTCGTGCGCCTGTGGGGCCTGGGGACGCGCACATGGGCCGCCCGCCAGGGCGTTCGAGAAGACTCTTGACCCTGTGGCAGGGGCGCTTTGCCGGGCGCCCCGACGAGGCGCTGTTGGCCTTCACCGCCAGCCTCGCTTTCGACCGGCGCCTGGCCGCCGACGACCTGGCCGGCTCCCGGGCCCACGTCCGGGGTCTCCTGCGGGCGGGGGTGCTCGACGACCACGAGGTGGCGGCGGTGCTGGCCGCGCTCGACGCCGTGGAGGTGGAGCTGGCCGCCGGCACCTTCGCCTTCGCTCCCGACGACGAGGACGTCCACACCGCCGTGGAGCGCCGGGTCACCGAGCTGGCCGGGCCGGCCGGGGCCAAGCTCCACACCGGGCGCAGCCGCAACGACCAGGTGGCCACCGACCTGCGGCTGTGGTGCCGGCGGGAGCTGGCCAACGTGGCCGGAGCGGTGCTCGAGCTCCAGTCGGTGTTGCTGGAGCGGGCCGTCGAGGCCGGCGACGCCTACCTGCCCGGCTACACCCACCTGCAGCGGGCCCAGCCGGTGCTCCTCGCCCACCATCTCCTGGCCCACGGGTGGGCCCTGGCCCGCGACGTCGACCGCATCCTCGACGCCCGCCGGCGCCTCGACGTCTCCCCCTCGGCGCCGGCGCCCTGGCCGGATCGTCGCTGGCCCTGGACCCCGACGGTGTGGCCGCCGACCTGGGCTTCGCCGCCCGCTTCGAGAACAGCCTCGACGCCGTGTCCGACCGCGACTTCGTGGCCGAGGCCCTCTTCGCCCTGGCCCTGCTGGGCGTGCACCTGTCCCGTCTGGGCGAGGAGGTGGTGCTGTGGTCGAGCGAGGAGGTGGGCTTCCTCGGCCTCGACGACGCCTGGTCCACCGGATCCTCGATGCTGCCCCAGAAGAAGAACCCCGACGTGGCCGAGCTGGCCCGGGGCAAGGCCGGGCGCCTGGTCGGCCACCTGACCGGCGTGCTGACCACCTTGAAGGGTCTGCCCCTGGCCTACAACCGTGATCTGCAGGAGACCCAGGAGCCCCTGTTCGACGCCGTCGACCAGGTGGTGTCGGCCCTGGCCGCCCTGGGTGGGCTGCTGGCCAGCGCCACGTTCCACACCGGGCCCATGGCCGCCGCCGCCGACAGCCCCACTGCGGCCGCCGTCGACCTGGCCGAGCACCTGGTGGAGGGGGGATGCCGTTTCGTCGGGCCCACGCCGGTGGGCGACCTCGTCCGCCGGTCACTGGAGGCCGGGGGCGACCTGGCCGCTCTGGTGGCCGCCCACCCCGACCTGGGGACCGAGGCGGCCGCCCTGCTCGCCCCCGGGGTGGCCGTCACCCGTCGCCGCACACCGGGAGGGGCCGGGCCCGGCCCCGTGGCCGTGCAGGTGGAACGGTTCGAGGTTCGCCTGGCCGACGATCGGCAGCGGCTCGGTGAGCGCGCTTCCCCGTGGACTTCTACCGGCGCGACCCCCGGGAGGTGGCGCCGGCGCTCCTGCACAAGGTGCTGGCGGTGGGGCCCTGCCGGGGGCTGATCGTCGAGGTCGAGGCCTACTGCGGCGGGGCCGACCCCGCCTCCCACGCCTTCCGGGGCCCCACCCGGCGCAACGCCACCATGTTCGGCCCGCCCGGGCACCTCTACGTCTACTTCACCTACGGCATGCACTGGTGCGCCAACGCCGTGTGCGGCGACGAGGGCGAGGGCCTGGCCGTGCTGCTGCGGGCCCTGCGCCCGGTGGCCGGCACGGAGGAGATGTGGCCCCGGCGCCCGGCGGCCAAGCGGGAGCGGGACCTGTGCTCGGGGCCGGCCCGGCTGTGCCAGGCGCTGGGCCTCGACGGCAGCCACGACGGCGACGACCTGGTGACGGGAGCCGGTGGCACCACCGTGGTCGACGACGGGGTGGCGCCACCGGCCGACGTGGTGTGCACCACCCGGGTGGGGATCACCGCCGCCGCCGAGGAGCCCTGGCGCTGGTACGTCGCCGGCGACCCGCACGTCTCCCGGCGCTGAGGCGCACCGCCTCCCCGGAGAGGCTGCGCCTGGTGCTCTCCCCGTACTGCGGCATGGCCACCCGTGGGCAGCGCTAGGTCTCAACGGTCACAGGCCAGGATCTCTCCTCGCAAGGGGCCCACCACGGCCTCGCTGATCTCGGCCAGGGCCCGCACCTGCTCGGCCGACAACCGATCGAGCAGGTGACGGCGGACTCCGGCCAGGTGACCGGGGGCGGCCTGTTCGATGGCGGCCAGGCCGGTGGGGGTGAGCACCGCGAACGAGCCCCGGGCGTCGGTGGGGCACTCTTGGCGGGACACGAGCCCGCGGTCGTCCATGCGGGTGATCTGGTGGGAGAGCCGGCTGCGGGACCACTGCAGTCGCTCGGCCAGAACCGCCATGCGCAACCGCCGGTCCTCGGCCTCCGAGAGGGCGACCAGCACCTCGTAGTCGGCCAGGGAGAGCTCGACCTCGGCCAACAGCTCGCGTTCCAGGACCATGCGCAGGAGTTGGTGCATGCGCAGGAAGCCCCGCCAGGCCCGGGCCTCGTCGGGATCGAGCCAGCGGGGAGGCGTCACCGGACCACGTTACCCAACGACCGGAATAGTTGATACGTCAATGAGGTTGCAGGGACTGAATCCCCAAGAGCCCACCCCCCCAGGAGGAAGTACCCATGACCACGACCAGCCCCACCAAGGCCACCCACTCGATCCCGGGCCTGGTGCCCGGCGTCTGGGCCATCGACCCGGTCCACTCCGAGGTCGCCTTCACCGTGCGCCACATGATGGTGAGCAAGGTCCGGGGGACCTTTCGCAACTTCGACGCCGAGCTCGTGGTGGCCGACGACCTGCTCGGGTCCTCGGTCAACGCCACCGTCGACGTGGCCTCCTTCGACACCGGCAACGCCGACCGTGACGCCCACGTCCGCTCGGCCGACTTCCTCGACCTCGAGCAACATCCCACCATGACCTACCGCTCCACCGGTATCCGCCCCGACGGCGACGACTTCCGGGTCGACGGGGAGCTCACGCTCCACGGGGTGTCCCGTCCCGTCCCCCTCCATCTCGAGGTCGGCGGGGTGACGACCGATCCCTTCGGGAACCTGCGCCTCGGGCTGTCGGCCACCACCGAGATCAACCGCCGGGACTTCGGCATCGACATCTCCATGCCGCTGGAGGCCGGTGGCGTCGTCATCGGTGACAAGATCAAGGTCACCCTGGACATCGAGGCCACCCGCCCGATCAACGAGTGAGACCCGAGGAGCCCGAACCAGCAGCAACACCGAGGAGAGAGAGGAAGGCCCCATGCCCGCTGTCGTCGCCGACACCCTGACCCTGCCCCGCATCACCCGGCCCGACCCCGCCCTGGTCGCCGATCGGCCCGTCCGGTCGGTGACCACGGCGCCGTCCGGGTACGAAGGTGAGGGTTTTCCTGTCCGCCGGGCCTTCGCCGGGCTCGACACGGCCACCCTCGATCCCTTCCTCCACATGGACCAGATGGGCGAGGTCGACTACGCCCCGGGAGAGCCCAAGGGCACGTCGTGGCACCCCCACCGGGGTTTCGAGACCGTCACCTACCTCATCGACGGGACCTTCCGCCACCAGGACTCCAACGGCGGCGGTGGCCTCATCACCAACGGCGACACGCAGTGGATGACCGCCGGCGGCGGGATCCTCCACATCGAGGCGCCCCCGGAGGAGCTCGTCGTCGCCGGTGGGCTGTTCCACGGGGTGCAGCTCTGGGTCAACCTGCCCCGGGCCAACAAGTGGAACCCGCCCCGCTACCAGGACCTCCGGGGGAGCGACACCGTGCTCTTGTCGTCGGACGACGGCGGCGCCCTGGTGCGCCTCATCGCCGGCGACGTCGGCGGCCACACCGGACCGGGCTCGACGTTCACGCCCATCACGCTGATCCACGCCACCGTCTCGCCCGGTGCCCGGCTGGTGCTGCCGTGGCGGGCCGACTTCAACGCCCTGGCCTACGTCCTGGCCGGCCGGGGCGTCGTGGGCACCGAGCAGCGACCGCTGCACACCGGCCAGTTGGCCGTGTTCGGTCCCGGCGCCTCGGTGACCGTGGCCGCCGGCACCACCCAGGACAGCCACACGCCCTCGCTCGAGGTGCTCATGCTCGGGGGCCTGCCCATCCGTGAGCCGGTTGCCCACTACGGCCCCTTCGTCATGAACACCCGGGCCGAGCTGCAGCAGGCCTTTGCCGACTACCAGGCCGGTCGCCTGGGGGTCATACCCGCCGCCGGGTAGCGCCACGGCGGCGGGCACGTGCGGGCCACCGGGCGGTCGCAGGGTGCTCAGGCCCGCAGGCCCAGTCGCCGGCGGGCCAGCTCCACGTAGGCGGGGTCGAGGTCGAAGCCGACGTAGTGACGGCCGGTGTCCACCGCGGCCAGGGCCACCTGGCCGCTGCCCATGAAGGGGTCCAGGACGGTGTCGCCCCGGTAGGTGAGCAACTCGATGACCCGCCGGGGCAGCTCGACCGGGAAGGGGGCGGGGTGGCCGATGCGCTTGGCCGACACGGTGGGGAAGTGCCAGACGTCGAGGGTGAGGGCCAGGAACTCCTCGGCGGTGATGGTGCTCTCGTGGGGGAGGTCCTGGGACGCCCGCTCGGCCCGGGTCAGAGCCCGGTCGAAGCGGCCCTTGCTGGCCAGGACGATGCGCTCGGAGACGTCACGGATGGCCGGGGCGGCTGACGAGGCGTAGGAACCCCAGGCGCAGGAGCCGCTCGCCCCCTCGGCCTTGACCCACACCACCTCGCCTCGCAGCAGCAGTCCGAGGTCGTCGCCGAGGATGCGGATCACGTCGGCCGAGAGGGAGCGGTAGGGCCTGCGCCCGAGGTTGGCCACGTTGACGGCCATGCGCCCGCCGGGCTCGAGGACCCGGACGCACTCGGCGAAGACGTCGCCGAGCATGGCCAGGTACTCCAGGTAGGTGCCGGCCACGTTGCCGGTGCCGGCCGCCTGCTCGTACTCCTTGGCTGCGAAGTACGGCGGTGAGGTCACCACCAGGGCGATGGAGGCGTCGTCCACCACGGCCATGTCCCGGCTGTCACCGCAGAAGAGCCGGTCGCGCACCGAGCACGGGTTGAGGTGGGCGTCGGTGGTGACCGTGGGGGGGGTGAACTGGCCGTAGAAGGCCGAGGCGTCGTGGCTCTCACGGCGCCCCACGCCGAAGGCCGACGTGGTGGTGGCCACCCGCGGGCGGCGCGGGCGCGCATCGTCGCTCATCCGGGAGCGGGAAGCCCCAGCTGTCGGCAGACGGCCAGGTAGTCGTCCCAGGTGTCCACGTCGAGGGGGAGGGGACGGTCGAGAGGGACGTGGCGGGCCCGTTCGGGCTCGGCTTCGATGAGCTTCCACACCGCCTTGTCGCCGTGGAGGCCGGCCAGGTCGGCGAACATCTCGGCCGAGAACACGAAGGGGTGCCCCAACTGGCCCCGGTAGCTGCTCACCGCCATGGCCGGACGATGGCGAAGCCAGTAGGCGCCCACCGCGTCGATGACCGAGGTGTCGACACCGGGCATGTCCCCCAGCACGAGCATGGCGGCGTCACAGTTGCGCACGGCGCTGAGACCGGCCAGCAGCGAGGAGGCGCAACCACTGGCGTAGTCCTGGTTGGAGACCAGCTCGGCCCGCTCGGGCACGAGGGCGGCGCGGGTGTCGTCGGCCGCGCCCCCGAGGACGACCACGACCCGATCGAGCGACGACGCCTCCGCGTTGCGCACCACCCAGCCCAGGAGCGTGGTGTCGCCCAGGGGGAGGGTCTGCTTGGGCCGGCCCAGGCGCCGGGACGCGCCGGCGCCGAGCACGATGCCGCAGACCGACGCCACGCCTCAGTGGTCGCGCTGTGAACCGAGGACAGCCGCCACCAGGCCGGCGCCCGCAGCCGACAGCAGCCAGCGGGCGGCACTGCGCTTGACCAGGGCCAGGAGCAAGAAGTCGAGCACCAGCGCCGCCGGAAGGGCCCGCTGGGCCATCCCGGGACCGGCCAGGGCCAGCAGGTCGAGGGGCTCCGAGGGGCGGCTCGTCACCGAGCGCAGGGGCGAAGGTGCGGGTGGGGCGGCGGCGGTCCCCGAGCCTGAGGCGGGGCCGGTCGCCGCGGCCGAGCGGCCGTTGGCGTCGGGCCCGTCGTCGCTCCGGTCGGCGCCCGGTTCCTGGCCCGTGCCCGTCCCCTCGCCGGTGGTCTCGAACCCGCTGGTGGCCGATGCGGTGGTCTCGAAGCCGGTCTGCTCGCCGGTCGTCCCGCCATCGGTCGTCTCACCGCCGGCCGTCCCGCTGCCGGCGCTCCCGCTGCCGGCGCCATCCGCCTCGGTGAGTGCCATCCCCGGGTCGGCCCCCTCGTCGTCGAGGTCCTCAGCCGCCGCCCTGCCGCCACTCCCGCCAGGGAATGCGACGGCGTCGTCGCCGCCGGCCAGGTCGTCCTCCAGGCAACGGGCGAACTCGCCCAGCAGCTTGGAGGAGACGTCGGCCAGCACCCCTCGGCCGAACTGGGCGATCTTGCCCGAGATGGTGAGGTCGGTGTCGATGGCCACCTCGGTGCCGGCCGAGGTCTCCACCAGGGTCACCACCACGTCGGCCGCGGCGTTGCCCTGGCCCCTCGTCTCGCGACCCTTGGCCGACAGCACCATGCGGTGGGCGGCCTCGTCGACCTCGGCGAAGCGGACTGCACCCTTGTACTGGGCGGTGATGGCTCCCAACTTGACCTTGACCACGCCGCGGTACTCGTCCCCCTCGACTTCAGTGAGCTGGGCTCCGGGCATGCAGGGCGCGACGCGCTCGACGTCGCGCAGCACCTCCCAGGCGTCGGCCAGGGGCAGGGCAACAGTGAAACGGTCCTCGATGCGCATGAGGTGGTTCCTCTCAGCTGACGTTGGTGGCGTAGGCCTCGGCGACAGGCACGGCGTGGATGTGTCCCGATCGGTCCCGGAGGAAGCCGGCGCCCGTTCGGCGGGCCACGGCGAGGATCTCGGTGGCGATCGACCAGGCGATCTCCTCGGGGCCCTCGGCGCCGATGTCGAGGCCCGCCGGACCGTACACCCGCTCGCGCACCTCCGGCACGGGGACGATCCCCTCGGCGGCCAAGCCGTCGAGGAGCTGGTCGAGGCGGGCCCGGGGGCCGAGCATCCCCACGTAGGCCACCTCGCTGAGGACCAACGAGCGCAGGTAATCCTGGTCGCGCAAGAAGTTGTGGCTCATGACCACGGCGTAGGTGCGTCCGTCGACCCCGGCCGCCACGGCGGCCTCCGCCGGCTCGGCTCGCACCAGGCGCTGCGCGCCGGGGAAGCGCTTGGCGGTGAGGAACCCGGGCCGGTCGTCGACCACCTCGACCCGCCAGCCCAGACCGGCACCGGCGGCCACCAGAGGGATGGCGTCGTGACCGGCGCCGCACACCAGCAGTCGCAGCGGCGGGAGGAACACCTCCACGAAGATCCGCGTCCTCGAGCCGGCCAGGGCGAGGGTCCGGCTCGTGCCGGCGGCGAGGGCCTGCAGGCCCTGGCGGCGGGCGGCACCGTCGAGATGGTCGTGACCCAGGCCGGCTTCGGTGCGCCCGTCGGGGTGGACGATGAGCCGGGCGCCGAGGTGGTCGCCGTCGAGGACGGTGACCAGGGCCAGCGACCGGTCCTCCCGGCGGGCCGACCGGAGGGCGGCGACGGAGGCCAGGGCATCGGACGCGGGCTCCACCAGGACCTCGATGACGCCGTTGCATCCGAGGCCCCAGCCCCAGACGACCTCGTCGTCGGCGGTCAGGTCGAAGTGCAACAGCCGGGGCCGGCCCGAGGCCAGCACCTCGCCCGCCGTGCGGACGACGTCGCCTTCCAGGCACCCCCCGGAGATGTTGCCCACCGCTTCCCCGTCGCCCGCCACCACCAGCCGGGCCCCGGCCCGGCGGTAGGTGGACCCCCGGGCGGCCACCACCGTGGCCAGGGCCACCCCGGTGCCGTCGGATGCCGCCAGGGCGGCCAGGACGTCGTCGAGCTCGCTCATGCCGGCGTGAGGAACTGCTCGGGCCCGGCCTCGAAGCGCCGCCGGCAGCCGCTGCAGCAAAAGGCGTAGGTGACCCCGTCGTGGACGGCCACGTCGTTGGAGGTGGACCGGTCGACGGTCATGCCGCACACCGGGTCCACGGCTTCGCTCTCTCCCTCGCTCCCGGCCCCGACAGCGGCCCCGGCCGCGGCCTTGGCTGCCACCATCTCGGCCAGGACGGCGACGGCGATCTCCACGTGGGGAAGGTCACCCAGGGCCAGGCCGGCGGGGGCCCGCACCCGGGCCAGGGCCTCGTCGGCCACGCCGCCCGCCCGCAACACGTCCATCACCGTGGCCGCCCGGCGGGCCGACGCCACCAGGGCCACGAAACCGGCACCGGTGGCCAGGGCGGCCTCCACGGCGTCCTCGTCGTAGCGGCCCATGGTGGCCACCACCACGAACGAGGTCGGCCCCACGCCGGCCGCAGCCAGGTCGAGTCCGTCCATCACCCGGGCCGCAGCCGGGAAGTCGGTGGCCTCGGCCCCGTCACGCTCGACCACGGTCACGTCGAAACCCACCGCCGTGGCCATGGTGGCCAGCGCCCGGGTCAGGGGTGAGCGACCCACCACCACCAGCTGCGGCGGGGGGAGGCGGGGCTCGACGAACACCTCCAGGGAGCCCTCGCTGGCGCAGCTCACCGGGGCGGTGACCACGCCCGGCCGGGACGGGGGCAGGTCGTCGGGCGGGGCCAGGTGCACCAGGCGACTCGAGCCCTCGGCCAGGGCGTCGAGGGCCTGGCGCACCACCACGGGCTCGGCGCAGGAGCCCCCCACCCATCCCCGGAGGCGGCCGTCGGCCGTCACCAGGCCGGCATCGCCGGCCCGGGCCGACACCGGGCTGGCCGACCACACCACGGTCACGCGGGCGTAGGCCTCCCGCCGTGCGACCAGGCCGGCCTCCTCAGCCACCAGCGACGGGGCGACCGGCGACGGGGCGGTCACCGCCGACGAACCAGGTGGACGACGCCCGGCCGCCTCAGGTGTCGGCCCCGGCGCCCTGGATGGCCTCCCACACCTTGGCGCTGGTGACGGGCATGTCGATGTTGGTCACGCCCAGGTGGGCCACGGCGTCGACCACGGCGTTGACGAACGCCGCGGGGGAGCCCACGGTGGCCGACTCGCCCACGCCCTTGCAGCCCAGCGGGTGGTGAGGCGACGGGGTGACCGTCTCCCCCAGGTCGTAGTGCGGGGTCTCCCAGGCGGTGGGGATCAGGTAGTCCATGAAGTTGGACCCGATGCAGTTGCCGTCGTCGTCGAAGGAGATCTCCTGCATGGCGGCCATGGCGAAGCCCTCGGTGAGGCCCCCATGATCTGGCCCTCGACGATCATGGGGTTGATGCGCACGCCGCAGTCGTCGATGGCCACCACGTGGATGGGCTGCCACTCACCGGTCTCGGGGTCGACTTCGACCACCACCACGTAGGTGGCGAAGGGGAAGGTCAGGTTGGGCGGGTCGTAGTAGTGCACCCCCTCCAGGCCGGCCTCCATGCCCATGGGATGGTTGGTGTAGGCGGCGAAGGCGATCTCCTGGATGGTCTTGGTCTGGCTGGGTGCGCCCTTGACCGAGAAGCGGTCGTGTTCCCACTCGAGGTCGTCCTCGGAGACCTCCAGGAGGTGGGCGGCGATCTTCTTGGCTTTCTCCCGGAGCGTGCGCGACACCATGGCCGCGGCCGCCCCGGCCACGGGGGTGCTGCGCGAGGCGTAGGTGCCGAGCCCGTAGGGGGTGTTGTCGGTGTCGCCCTCGTGGACCAGGATGTCGTCGGGCGGGATGCCCAACTCGTGGGCCACGATCTGGGCGAAGGTGGTCTCGTGTCCCTGGCCCTGGTGGCGCACGCCGAGCTTGAGGATGGCCTTGCCGGTGGGATGCACCCGCAGCTCGGCCGAGTCGAACATCTTGATGCCGAGGATGTCGTAGTCGCGGCTGGGCCCGGCGCCCAGGGCCTCGGTCATGGAGGCCAGGCCGATGCCGAGGAGCTTGCCCCCCTCGGTCCGCCGGCGTTGCTGTTCGGCCCGCAACTCGTCGTAGCCGGCCATCTCCAGGGCCATGTCCATGGCCGTCTCGTAGTCGCCGGAGTCGTAGACGAAGCCGGTGGCCGAGGTGTACGGGAACTGCTCGGGTTGGATGAAGTTGCGCCGGCGCAGCTCGGCCGGGTCCAGGCCCAGCTCCACCGCCGCGTTCTGCACCAGGCGCTCGATGAGGAACGATGCCTCGGTGACCCGGAACGAGCACCGGTAGGCCACCCCGCCGGGGGCCTTGTTGGTGTAGGCCCCGTCACAGACCACGTGGGCCGCGGGCAGGTCGTAGGAGCCGGTGACGATGTGGAACAGACCGGCCTTGAGCTTGGAGGGCTGGGCGTCGGCGTAGGCGTAGCCCTGGTCGGAGAGCATCTTGACCCGCACGCCCAGCATGGTGCCGTCGCGGGCCACGGCCAGCTCGCCCTTCATGTGGAAGTCGCGGGCGAAGCCGGTGGAGATGAGGTTGCCGGTGCGGTCCTCGATCCACTTCACCGGTCGGCCCAGCAGCAGCGACGCCGCCGTGGCCACCACGTAGCCGGGGTAGACGGGCACCTTGTTGCCGAAGCCGCCGCCGATGTCGGGGGAGATGATCTGGATGTTCTGCTCGGGAAGGCCGGTGACCAGGGCGAACACGGTGCGGATGGCGTGGGGGGCCTGGGACGTCATGTAGATGGTGGCCCGGTGGCTGGCCGGGTTGAGGTCGGCCACGCAACCACAGCACTCCAGGGGCGACGGGTGGGAGCGGGGGTAGTGGGTGTCGACGGCCACGACCTTGTGGGCCTCGAGGAAGGCCTCCTCGGTGGCCGCGGCGTCGCCCGCCTCCCAGTGGTAGACCCGGTTGTCGGTCTGGCCCTCCTTGTCGTCGCGGATCAGCGGAGCCCCTTCCTCCAAGGCGGCGAAGGGGTTGACCACGGCGGGCAGGGGCTCGTAGTCGACGTCGATGAGCTCGAGGGCGTCGTGGGCCACGTAGCGGTCCTCGGCGATGACGCAGGCCACCTCCTGGCCCTGCATGCGCACCTTGTCGGTGGCCAGCACGGCCTGGGTGTCGCCCGACAGCGTGGGCATCCAGGCCAGGTTGTGCTGGGCCAACAGCTCGCCGGTGACCACGGCCACCACGCCGGGCAGGGCCGCCGCCTCGGTGGTGTCGATGGAGTTGATCGTGGCGTGGGCGTAGGGGCTGCGCAGGATGGCCATGTGCAACATGTTGGGCAGGTCGATGTCCTCGATGTAGTGGCCCCGGCCGGCGAGGAAGCGGTCGTCCTCCTTGCGCTTGATGCTCTGGCCCAGCCAGTCCAGCGGCTTCTCGGGGGCACTCTCGGCGGCGGTCTCCTCGGTGGCGGTCATGGCGTCCTCCTCAGCTGGGGGCGCCGGCGGAGGCCTGGCGCATCTGCTCGGCGCAGAACTGCACCGACTTGACGATGTTCTGGTACCCCGTGCAGCGGCACAGGTTCCCCGAGATGGCCCAACGGATGTCGTCCTCGGTGGGGTCGGGGTTCTCCTCCAGCAGGGCGGTGGCCACCAGCATCATGGCCGGGGTGCAAAAGCCGCACTGCAGGCCGTGCTCCTCCTTGAACGCCTCCTGGATGGGGTGCATGGCCCCGTTGGCGGCCAGGCCCTCCACGGTGGTGACGGAACGACCGTCGACCTGGACCCCGAACATGGTGCAGGACTTCACCGGCGTGCCGTCGACCAGCACCGTGCACACCCCGCAGCTGGTGGTGTCGCAGCCCACGTGGGCGCCGGTGAGGCGGAACACGTCGCGCAGCAGGTGGACGAGCAGCATCCGGGGTTCGACCTCGGCGCTGCGGGACTGGCCGTTGACGGTGACCGTGATCGACTGCTTCACGAAACCTCCTGGGGAGTGGCGGGATGTCCTGTCGGGCGGGTACGGGGCCAGGCGCAGGGATCAGGCGGCCCTGGCCCCCGAGAGCTCCTGGAGGCCGCGGGCCACGTAGACCCGCACCACGTCCCGTTTGTAGTCGGCGCTGCCCCGCACGTCGGTGCGGGGGTCGGCGGCGGCGGCGGCCAGGCGGGACGCCTCGTCGATGGTGGCGTCGGTCAGCCGGTTGCCCACCAGGGCGGCCTCGGCCTCGGTGGCCTTGATGTTGGTGGCGCCCACACCGGTGAGGCCGATGCCGGCCCGGGTGACCTTGCCCCGCTCGGTCGACACGAAGACGGCCACCCCGACGGTGGCGAAGTCGCCCACCTTTCGCTCCAGCTTGAGGTAGGTCCCCGAGAAGCGTCCCTCGGGGCTCGGAACCCGGGCCTCGACGGCCAGCTCGTCGGGCCGGATGGTGGAGGTGAAGGGGCCGTCGAGGAAGCGCTTGATGGGGATGCGCCGTTCGCCGGCGGTGCTCTTGACCACCACCTCGCCGTCGAGGGCGAGCATGACCGACCCGAAGTCACCCTGGGGGTCGGCGTGGCAGAGCGACCCCACCAGCGTGCCCTGGTTGCGCACGATGGGATCCGAGATCAGCGGGGCCGCCGTCGCCATGGTGGGGTAGCGGTCGGCCAGCAGGTCGGACCGCTCCAGCGTGGCGTTGCGGACCAGGGCGCCGATGCGGAGGAAGCCCCGGCCCCGCTTGCTCTCTTCCAGGTGGTCGAGGCCGGCGACCCGGTTGATGTCGATGACGACGGCCGGAGCCGCAAAGCGCAGCTTCATCAACGGGATCAGGCTCTGGCCACCGGCCAGCACCTTGGCTTCCTCCCCGTGCTCGGCCAGCAGGCCGAGGGCCTCGTCGAGCGTGGTGGGGGCGAAGTACTCGAAGTTCGAGGGGAACACGCACGCCTCCCAGCGCTCGGGTGACCGACGGGGTCGATGGTAGGCATCACCCCCGGCGATGGTCAACGCAGCGTGGGCAGCAGGTCGGCCAGGGATTCCAGGCTGGACAGGTCGTGGCCCGAGAGAAAGACGTCGACGAAGGGCAGGGCGGCGGCCATGCCCCGGGCCAGGGGCTGGTAGCGAGGGTCGGCCTTGAGGGGGTTCACCCACACGATGCGATGGGCCAGGCGGGCCAGCCGGGCCGCCTCGGTGGCCAGCACGGCGGGGTCACCGCGCTCCAGGCCGTCGGAGCAGATGACCACCACTGCCCCCCGCACCAGGCCTCGCCGTCCCCAGACCCGGACCAGCTCGCCCAAGGAGTCGCCGATGCGGGTGCCGCCCTCCCAGTCGACCACGGCCTCGGCCGCCCGGGCCAGGGCCTGGTCGGGCCGGCGCCGGGCCAGCTCGGGGGTGATGCGGGTGAGACGGGTGCCGAAGCAGAACACCTCGGTGGCGGGGGCCGGCGCCACGCCCGACCGGCTCGGTCGCCTCGACACGGCGGTGTGGGCGAATTGGAGGAGGGCCCGCGAGCAACCCCGCATGGATCCCGACACGTCGAGCACCAGCACCACCCGTCGGGGCCGCAGCCGTCGGGTTCGACGGGCGGGACGGAGGAGCTCGCCGTGGGTGCGCAACGACGCCCGCAGCGACCGGCGCAGGTCGAGGTGACGCCCCCGGGTGGAGGGGGCCAGGCGACGGGACCGGCGCAGGGGGGGCTGGAGGTGCAGCCGGGCCATGAGGAGGCGCAGGGCCTCCAGTTCGTCGGGGCTGCACTCGGCGAAATGACGGTGGCGCAGGACCTCGGCGTGCGACGCCAGCGACCCCCTCGGGCGCTCCGGGCGACCGGGGGGGCCGGGGGTGGTCGCCGCCGGCGGCTCCAGGGTCAGGGTGGGCTGGCGGCGGGGCACGGCGCCGCTGACCTTGAGCTGGCCGCCGGGCCCCCCCCCGAGCCAGCGCTGGAAGGCCCGGTCGTAGGCGGCCACGTCGGCCCGGTCGCTCACCAGGCAGGCCCGACCCCCCCAGTACAGGTCCTCGGCGTCGGAGACGTCGAGGTCGGCCAGGGCCTGGGCATAGGTGACGATCTGGCCCGAGCCCACGGCCAGCCCCTCGCGGCGCAGGGCCTGGCCGAAGCCCACCAGGGCCGCCACCAGATCGGCCCCGGGGGGCTCAGGTGCGGCCACCCACCACCTCCCCCAGTCGGGCCCGGACCACCTCCACGTCGTCGTGGTCCTTGACCACCGATCCCAGCGTGTCGACGGCCACCTCGGGGTCGAGCCCGTCGGCGCCGAGGAGGGCGACGGCACGGGCCCAGTCGATCGTCTCGGCCACCCCGGGGCGCTTGGCCAGGTCGAGCCCTCGCAGCCGGGCCACTGCCGCCGCCACCTGGCGGGCCAGGGCGGCGGGCACGTCGGGCGCCCGGGCGGCCACGATCTCCACCTCCCGCTCCAGGCCGGGGTAGTCGATCCAGTGGTAGAGGCAGCGGCGCTTGAGGGCGTCGTGGAGGTCGCGGGTGCGATTCGAGGTCAACACCACGGCCGGCGGTGACGCCGCGGCGATGGTGCCCAGCTCGGGCACGGTGACCTGGAAGTCCGACAGCACCTCGAGCAGGAAGGCCTCGAACTCGTCGTCGGCCCGGTCGATCTCGTCGATGAGCAGCACGGCGCCGCCCCCGGCCCGCAGCGCCCGCAGCAGGGGTCGTTCGACGAGGAAGCGGGGGCCGAAGAGCTCGTCGACGGCGGCCTCGTCGGCGGCGGCCCGCTCCGACAGGGCCCGGATGTGCAGGAGCTGGCGGGCGTAGTCCCACTCGTAGAGGGCCTGGCCGGCATCGATGCCCTCGTAGCACTGGAGGCGGATCAGCTCGACACCGAGGGCGGCGGCCAGCGCCTTGGCCACCTCGGTCTTGCCCACGCCGGCCTCGCCCTCCAACAGCAGCGGGCGGCCGAGCGACAAGGCCAGGAACATCGCCGTCGACAACCCGCGGTCGGCCAGGTAGGCGTGCTCGGCCAGGGCTGCGGTCATGGCCGCGGGGGAGGAGGGGCGGGGCACGGCGTCATGGTAGGAGGCCGGTCGCCGGGGGCGGCCAGGCCGACGGCCTCCGCGCCCGACCGGCCGGTCGCCTACCGTGTCGGTTCCGGCTGGTGGGTGACCTCGGTGAGGGACCGGGGCGCGGGCCGGGGGACGGAGGTGGCACCCCATGGCGACGCAGTGCCCGAAGTGCGGGAACGAAGTGCCGGACGAGATCGGCCAGCACGCGGCGGGCCTGGTGCGGGGAACGGTCGACTGCCCCCACTGCGGGGCGAGCGTCAACTTGCGGGAGGAGACGGGCGACGAGGCCAGTGCCGACGTGGAGCGGGCCACGGCGGCGCCTCCGGGGCGGACGGAGGGACAGGATTCCTTCGCCGGCAACGACGACGTGCAGGAGGTGGCCGAGGAGCTGGGGGACAAGCCCACCTGAGGGGCCGTCGCCGGGCGCGGTCAGCGCCGGGCAGGCGTGGCGGCGTCGTGCCCGGTGGCCCGGTGGGCGGCCCGCTCGACCAGCACGGCGCCCACCACGGGAGGCAGGACCCAGGCCAGTGGCGAACCCCAGCTCACCACTGCCAGCGCGGTCACCAGCGAGACATAGGAGCCGCAGACCAGCCGCACGTGGCGGCCCAGCCACCCTGGTGGTCGGTGCCGGGCGGCCCACCAGCCGGCGACCACGGCGGCCTCGGTGCCTCCGGCCAGGATCACGAAGGGCCACCAGGCCCGCCAGTCGAGCACCACGAAGCCGAGGGCGGTGGTGGTGATGACGGCCACGGCCGCCTGGTAGGCCCCGGTGGCGGCGTTCCGGCGCCCCCCGCCGATGGCCGCGGTGACGGCCAGTGGACCGAGAAGGAGGCCCACCACGCCAGCGGCGACGTGGACGGCCATCAAGATGGTGTGGGTCATGGCGGGCACCTTCCACTGTGGACGGACAGGGCAGGCTAATATGCCACAGTGGACGGTCAAGAGAAGGACGGCAGGCCGGCGCCGCCGCGGCCCCTGAACGCCACCGCGGCCTCGTTGCTGGGGTTCCTCCACGCCGGGCCACTGACCGGATGGGACCTGGTGGCTACCGCCGAGCTGGTCATCGGCGACTTCTGGAGCCTGACGCGCAGCCAGGTGTACCGGGAGCTGGCGGCCATGGAGGTGGCCGGCCTGGTGGAGTCCGGGGAGATCGGCCCCCGGGATCGTCGGCCCTACCGGCTCACCGACGACGGGCGGGAGGCCTTCGCCACCTGGCTCGACCGGGAGCCCGGACCCGAGCAGATCCGCTATCCCCTGCTGCTCACCATGGCCTTCGGTGAGCATCTGGCCCCCCGGCGTCTGGCTGCGTTCGTGGCCGCCCACCGCCGGGCCCATGGCGTCCGCCTGGCGGGCTACGAAGCCCTGCAGGCCGAGGCCGGGGAAGCTCTGGCTCCCTACGCGGCGGCCACGCTCGACTTCGGCCTGCGCTACGAGCGGGCCGTCCTCGACTGGTTCGACCACCTGTCGCCCGAGGTCGGTGGGGAAGCTGCGGGCGGGGCGGGGGGCCCGGGGTAGGTCGCGGCCTCCGGGCGGGACCGGGTGCTGCGCGTGGCCAGGGCGAGCAGGCCGGCGAAGACGGCGGTGAGGGCGACGGTGTGGACCACGAGCCACAGGCGCAGCGTGGCCTGGCTGACCTCGGAGCCGCCGAGGAGCACGAAGCGGACGTCGTCGCTGAAGGCGGCGGACAGCATGCCCTGGTAGTCGGTGCCCACCGTCACCGCCCAGAGGGCGAGCTGGTCCCAGGGCAGCAGGAAGCCGGTGTATCCCAGGGCGAGAGCGGTGACCAACAGGGCCGCCGCCGGGCGCCACCGGCGGGAGGCCACCACGCCGACCACGAGGAAGGCGACGAGGACGGGCACGAGCAGGGCGGACGCCAGCTGGTGGGCCAGCCGGACCCCGCTGATCCCGGACGACGTGTCGCCGAGGTCGCTCCAGGCCTGGGTGGCGTTGGGCCGGTAGTTGAAGGTGAGCCACACGCCGGTGACGGCCAGCACCGCGGCCAGGACCATCACCGCGGCGAGCAGGATGCGGTAGGCGCGGGCGAGGGGCGTCACGTTGCGAGTATCGATCACCCGGCGGCCTGGTGGGAGCGAACTGGCGTTCGCTACAGTGGGCCGGGATGGCACTGGCCCGGACGGTCGACCTCGACGCCCTTCGACAGGTGGGGGAGTGGGCCCGCCCCGTGGCCCTGGCCGGCGAGCAGCTCCTTCCCGTGCTGGGTCCTCTCACCCCCCTCTTTCCCGAGGGCGGCCTGCGCCGGGGGTCGATCGTCACCGTGGAGGGGGGCCCGGGGGCCACCTCGCTGGCCCTGGCGTTGGGCGCGGCCGCCTCGGCGTCAGGGTCGTGGGTGGCCGGGGTGGGCCTGGTCTCGCCCGGGTTGCTGGCTGCGGCCGAGGTGGGTGTGGCTCTGGAGCGGGTGGTGGTGGCTCAGGCCCCCCCGCACACCTGGGCCACGGTGGTGGCCGCCCTGCTCGACGCCGTCGACCTGGTGTGGGCCGGGCTCCCCCCTCGGGTGTCAGCCGGTGACGCCCGTCGCCTGGCCGCCCGGGCCCGGGAGCGGGGCTCGGTCCTGGTACCGCTGGGCCGCCACCCCCGCTGGGCTCCCGGTCCCCCAGCCGGGACTCTGGGCGATCGAGGTGACTCAGCGACCTCGATCGTCCGGAATCCGTCGCCGGGCGTGGCTTCCCTGCAGGACCGGGTCGCCCCTGGGGCCCCGGCGGGCGACCGCGCCGGTCGCCCCGGGGGCAGGGCTCGCCCGGCCACCGGCGGCTGGCCCGTGCCGGCCGACGTCCGCCTGCGCACCGTCGCCTCCGCGAGTTGGATCGGGCCTGCGGGCGACGGTGCCGGGCGCCTGGAGGCCCGCCGGGTGGAGGTGGTGGCTGCCGGCCGGGGAGCGTCGGCCCGGGAGCGGCGGGTGGCGCTGTGGCTGCCAGCGGCCGACGGCGGAGTGGCTCCCGCTGCAGGGCCGTGACCGCCAGGGGTAGGGAGGAGGCCCCGGTGCGGACCCTGGTGGTGTGGTGCCCCGACTGGCCGGTGGTGGCTGCCGGGCGGGACGCCGACGCCCCGGTGGCGGTGGTGGCCACCGGGGCGGGGGCGAGAGGCCGGGTGGTGGCCTGCTCGGTGGCGGCCCGGGCCCAGGGGGTGCGCCGGGGCCTGCGCCGGCGGGAGGCGGAGGGTCGCTGCCCGGGCCTGGAGGTGATCGTGGCCGACGCCGACGGCGAAGCCCGGGCCTTCGAGGCCGTGGCCGGCGCGGTGGCGTCGCTCACCCCTCGGGTGGAGGTGCTGCGACCGGGCGCCCTGGCGCTGCCCACCCGGGGGCCGTCGCGCTACTTCGGGGGTGACGCCGCCCTGGCCACCCGGGCCGCCGCCCTGGCCGACGCCGCCCCCGTTCCGGCCCCAGGAACGCGTGGATCTCCTCCGCTTCCTGGGGCCGGAACGGAAGATGCAGGAGAACGCAGGGCTCGCTGCCGGGTGGGCGTGGCCGACGGGCTCTTCGCGGCGGTGCTGGCGGCCCGCCGGGGCCTGGTGGTCGAGCCTGGGACCAGCGCCGCGTTCCTGGCCCCCCTGCCGGTGGCCGCCTTGGACCACGCCGACCCGTCGGCCGACCCGCGGGCCGGGTGGGGCGAGCTGGCCGCGCTGTTCCGGCGCCTGGGCCTGCGCACCCTGGGTGACGTGGCCGCCGTCCCCCCCGCCACCCTGGCCAGCCGGTTCGGCCCCGCCGGCGCCCGGGTCTCCCGCCTGTGCCGTGGCCTCGACGACCGCCCGCCCCGGCCCCGGGGCCCGTCGCCCGACCTCAGCGTGACCGCCGAGCTCGACCCGCCGGCCATCCAGGTGGAGCCGGCCGCCTTTGTGGCCCGCAGCCTGGCCGGGGAGCTGGCCGAGCGCTTGGCCTCCCGGGGCCTGGCCTGTGCCCGGGTCTGCATCGAAGCCGAGACCGAGCACGGCGAGACGCTGTTGCGCCGGTGGCGCACCGAGGGCCTGGTCCTGGCCCCGGCCCTGGTGGAGCGCACCCGCTGGCAGCTCGACGGCTGGTGCAACGGGACGGCGGCTCTGCGTCCGAGCGGGGGGATCGCTGTCCTGCGCCTGGTGCCCGAGGAGGTCACGGCCGACCGGGGCCGCCAGCTCGGCTTCTGGGGTGGGGCCACGGCGGCCGACGAACGGGCGGCCCGGGGGATCGCCCGGCTCCAGGGCCTCCTCGGTCCCGAGGCGGTGACCGTGCCCCGGCACCGGGGCGGGCGGGGCCCGGCCGAGCAGGTGGTCCTGGTGCCAGCCCATGCACATCTCGTGGGCGGAAGTACGAAAAATCCGTACTTTCGGGCACGAGATGGCGGTGGCGGCGGCAAGGCCCCCGCCCCGTGGCCGGGCCGGCTCCCGTCACCCTCCCCCGCCCTGGTGCACGCCGACGCCCTGCCCGTCGAGGTGGAGACCACCAGTGGCGAGGCGGTGGCCGTCACCGGCCGGGGCCTGGTCACCGCCGCCCCCCAGCGGGTGTCGCTGGCCGGCGGGCCCTGGACCGGGGTGGTGGCCTGGGCCGGTCCCTGGCCGGTGGACGAGCGGTGGTGGGACCCGGCCACCCGTACCCGCCGGGCCCGGATCCAGGTGGTGACCTCAACAGGTGATGCCCACCTCCTGGCCCTGACCGCCGGCCGCTGGGTCCTCGAGGCGACCTACGACTGAGCGGCCGGTCCGAGGCCACCGGCGCCGGTCTCCTATGCTCCGCGCCGTGAGCGAGCTGCTCTCCGACGACCGCCCCCACCGGGTGCAGCGCCTCGGTGCCCTGTTGCGGGAGCGCCGCCGGCGCCTGGACCACTACGCCTCGCTGCCGGCACCCACCCGGGCCGAGCGCCAGGCGTGGGACGCCGACCTCTACACCTACGACGACGCCCTGGTCTCGGTGGCCGACCTGCTCGACGTGGACGTCCCCCCCGCCGCCCGCGACGACCTGACCCCCGACGACCGGGTGGCGCTCGAACAGGCGTTGGCCGCCGCCGGCCTCGACGTCCGGGCCGACGAGGGCGCCGACGAGGACGCCGACCCGGGCGCCGACGAGGACGAGGAACCTGATGGAGGCGCCGACAAGGGTGCCGACGGGGGCGTTGCGCCGGTTTCCTGACTCGTGCCCCGCGGGCAGGGTCTGAGGGTGTCACACGAACCCGAGACCGGTGACTTCCAGGGTCGCCGGGGCGCAAGGAGCTCACCATGAACCTCACGCTCGAAGACGTTCGCCCCCTGGTCGGCGGCGAGTTGGTCGACGCCGACGACGCCAAGGTCGGCCGCATCGAGGACATCTACCTCGACAACCAGACCCAGCGGGCCGAGTGGGCCCTGGTCCACACCGGGCTCTTCGGCAGGAAGCAGGTGTACGTGCCCCTGGCCGACGCCAGCGCCAGCGACGGGAAGCTGCGGGCCGCCTTCACCGAGGACCAGATCAAACAGGCCCCCCACATCGAGCCCGACGAGGAGCTGACGCCCGAGCAGGAGACGACGCTGTACCGCCACTACGGGGTCACGTCGCCGGCCCTGTCCCCGCCCTCGCAGCCATCGTCTCCGTCGCCGGCGGCCACCGCCCAGCCCGCGACCGACGAGGCCATGACCCGCTCGGAGGAGGAGCTCCAGGTGGGGTTGGTGCGCAAGCCGTCGTCGCTGGTCCGGCTGCGCAAGTACATCGTCACCGAGCAGGTGCAGACCACCGTGCCGGTGAGCCACGAGGAGGTCCGCGTCGAGCGCGTCCCCGTCACCGAGGCCAACCTCGACCAGGCGCAATCCGGCCCCGACCTCAGCGAAGACGAGCATGAGGTCACCCTCATGGCCGAGGAGGTGGTGGTCGAAAAGCGGGTGGTGCCGAAGGAGCGGGTGCGCCTCGGAACGACTGCGGTGAGCACCGAGGAGCAGGTCGACGAGCAGCTCCGCAAGGAGCAGATCGACGTGGAACGCCAGTAGGCCGGGAGCCGGCGCCGGCCCGATAGGAAGGCCGGGGCCGGGCCTGGGTAGCGTGCCCCCGGTGGGAGACGACGGGATGGCGGCAGACGGCGACGCCAGGCTGATCCTGGTGTCCCACCGGGGGCCGGTGCAGTTCGATCGACAGGGCGACGAGCGCAGCGCCGAGCGCGGGGGTGGCGGGCTGGTGACCGCCTTGTCCGGCATGGCCGGGCGGCTGCGGGAGGCCCGTTGGGTGTGCGCGGCCCTGACCGACGAGGACAGGGCCGTGGCCGCCGAGCACGACGGGCGCAGCTTCGCCTTGGACAAGCACCTCCAGGCCGCCGGCGAGCAGGCCGCCGGCGAGGAGGCCGCCGGCGATGACGGCCTGCACCTGCGGATGGTCAC
>JAUJNB010000007.1:0-36032 GCA_030446545.1 Acidimicrobiales bacterium
CCGAGGAGGAGGTTGAGGGCGGCCAGCACCACCGCCGAGCCCAGATCCTCACTAGCTGGCGATCTGCGAGAGTCGGAGCGCCTCTTGGTAGAAGGCGCTGTTCTGTTGTAGTTCGGCATGGCTCCCTTGGGCTACAAGCCGGCCGCGGTCCAGCACGAGGATCCGGTCGCAAATGGTAAGAGTCGACATGCGATGGGCGACGATGAAGAACGTCATACGCCCTTTCAGGTCATGAAGAGATTGTTGAATGAGTTCCTCGGACCGCATATCGAGAGCGCTGGTCGGTTCGTCGAGGACGAGTACGTCCGGGTCGCCGACAAGCGCTCGGGCCAGGCCCAGGCGCTGGCGCTGGCCGCCCGAGAGGTTCCGCGCGCCTGGCCCGATGTCCGTCTCGTAGCCGTCCGGCAGGGCGACGAGCTCGTCGTGGATGTGTGCCATCCGAGCTGCCGCTTCAACCGACTCTTGACTGAGCTTCGGTCGAAAGAAGCGGATGTTGTCCGCGGCCGAAGCGTGCAGGAGAAGGTTGTCCTGGGGAACGAAGGCGAATCGCCGGTACCAATCGTCGAGCTCGAACTCGCTCGCTTCTCGCCCATTGGCTTCGTACCTGCCTTGCTGGGGGCTCCGAAGCCGAAGGAGGACCTGCACGAGGGTGGATTTCCCGCTCCCGGACGGGCCAACGATCCCCACGGCGTCGCCGGCCTCGATGTCGAAGGACACATCGGCCAGTACGGGCACCGAGGTGTCGTAGCCGTAGGTCACCTCTCGTAGCCGGAGTTGCCTGACCCGTCCCAG
The DNA here is from genome assembly GCA_030446545.1 of Acidimicrobiales bacterium. Taxonomy (GTDB): domain Bacteria; phylum Actinomycetota; class Acidimicrobiia; order Acidimicrobiales; family CADCSY01; genus JADDRA01. The sequence goes on from JAUJNB010000007.1 coordinate 793, forward strand.
CGGTTCGCCTTCCCTTGCTACCTGATGCCGTTGGTACCGCTTCTGCTGATCCTCCACCTCCTCGATGAACGGGCGGCACTCGGCGAGCTGTTGCGTGCTGGTGCTCATCTGCTGCCCGTACGTGAGGGCGCGCACGAGCAGGAGCACGATGGCGCCCAGCTCTCCGACATCTTCAGTGTTGAACTGGCTCGCCGCCGCGATGCCACCGGCCATGAGCGCAAGCGCGATGTACTGATACGCCTTGGGAGTCAGCTTCCCGACGAAACGCGCTCGGTAGCCAACTCGCTCAGCCTCGTCTGCTTTGACAGCCAATCGCTCAGACGCCTCGGTGCCCACGTCGAACACGCTGACTTCCTGCGCCAGGCGCACCGATTCGGCGACCATGCCGGCGTAGCTGGTGGTGAGCTGCATGTTCTGGCGCGCCAATCGCTTCGACAGACGAGTGAAGGGAAAGAAGAGCGCGCCCACAGCGACCACCCCGCCAAGAACTACCCCTGCCGCAATGGGGTCGATGAGCAAGGCCGAGACCATGTAGGCAAGGAAGTTCAGGATTGCCGTGATCCCGTTGGTCAGACGCAACGAGGCAGAGCCGATCTGGGCGACGTGATGGGAGAGCAGTGTCTGGAGACGTCCCTCCGATTCCTGGCTCTTGAGAGCCCATGATGTGGCGATGAAGCCGGAGAAGGTGCGTTTGCGGGCCCGGTTGAGACTGCGTGTGGTCATGGTGGCTGCCGCTGCGCTGTTGGCCACGGCGAGCCCCAACAACAAGACCAGGATGAAGGTGGCGATCAGGAGCATGGAGGTTGTCGAAGCGCCCGAGACAACGACGGGGCCCAACGACAGGTCGACGGTTCCCTCTCCGCCAGCCACGGCGGACGCAGCTTTCACAACGAGGTAGATCACGCTGGCTTCGGCGAACCCGCTGACGAGGGAGGTGGCCGCCACCACCGTGAGGAGCCAGCGATTGCCATCTACAAGTGACCCCAGGTGGCGACCAACGCTCGGGAGGGGTCTGAGCTTTTTCTGCTTCAGGGGGAACTCCTTGTGTAGGGGTCGGCGCACCCTGTGGGGTGATCGTAGCCCCGGTGCAGCAATTCGCCGGCGAGCGCTGCCGCACTACGCCGACCAGCTGGGGGATCGGCACCGGGGCAGAAGCATCCGTGTCCCCCCTGAGGCCTGCCCGAACTCACTCAGGGGCAGCCCAAGGCTTCCCTCGCCTCGGTGACCACCCGGAACCGTCCCCCGTCGGTGACCGGTCGGTCACCCCTCGCACCACGGCGCTGGCCAGGACGCCGAGGAGGAGAGAGAAGGCGGCCCACACCACCGCCGAGCCCAGATCCTCATGAAGGCCCGCCACCCGGGCGGCCAGGAACACCACCACCACGTGGGAGGCGGCCACGGTCAGCACGGCCCACAGCGGAGCCGGTCGATAGGAGAGGTCACGCTGGTGGCGAAGTGCCCGGCCGACGGGTTCGGCCACCAGCATGCCCAGGCAGGCCAGGCCACCCACGATCGCGCTGTCGCGGAACGTGCCGCCCTGGCCGACGGTCCAGGCCAGCAGGCCCGTGGCCGCCAGCGCACCCCCGGCACCCAGCGTGGCCAGGCGGGTGGGCCAGCCGAGGAGGGCCAACGGCAGAGCCGCGCCCAGCACCGGCAAGGCCTCCTTGGTCTCGGGGACGGTGACGAAGACGCCCGCCAAAGCTGCGACCACCAGCGCTGGCCCCAGACGCCGCAAGCCCGGCCGGGCATCGAAACAGGCGACCAGCGCACCGCCAACCGCCACCGTGGCCGCCACAGCCCACGGCACCCACGCCTGATCCACCTCCACACCGCCCGCCAGGAGCCAGGCTCCGGGAAGGGCCAGGACCGGCAGGGCGGGCCGGGCTCGGGGGACCACGTCGACCACCACTCCGGCAACACCCAGGGCGACCACGCCGGCCCCCAGACCCGGAGCGGGCCGGCCCACCTGATCGAGGACGAGCACCCCGGCAGCCGCGATGAGCAGCCCGGCGGCAGGAAGGGGTTCCCGGCTGCGGGATCGCCAGGCCATCGCGCCCACCACCCCGCCGGCCATCATGACCAGACCGATGACGAGCCCCGTTCGGAACGACGCCTCGGTGAAGGGCGCCAGGACCCGCTCGGGGATCACCCGGTCACGCCGAAAGTCGGGCGCTCACTTGCTCGGCCTGCTGGCCGAGAGAGGCCAGCGCCTCCACCACGGTGGTGGCGTCGTCGGGAGCCAGACGGGCGAACATGGGAAGCGAGATCACCCGCCCGGCCAGGTCGTCGGTGACGGGCAGGATGGCGCCGGGCAACCGGGCGTAGGCCTGCTGGACGTGCACCGGCGGATCGAAGTAGCAACGTGTGTCGATTCCCTCGGCCGCCAACGCCGCTACCACGTCAGCCCGGCTCACGCCGAAATCGTCGTCTACCCGGATGGTGAAGTCCTTGTAGGTGGAGACGTCACCGGGGCCGACTACCTGGACCGAGATGCCATCCACCCCGGCCAACAATTCGCAGTATCGCCGGGCCAACGCCTGGCGACGCTCGAGGTGGTCGTCGAGCAGGTCGAGGGACTCCAGCGCCAGGGCGGCGTGGAGCTCCGACATGCGGGCGTTGAGCCCGGGGAAGCGGCAGTCGTAGTCGCCGGGGTTGCCGTAGTCCCGACCAAGGACGACCGCCTCGGCCACGTCCTGCCGGTTGGTGGCCACGATGCCGCCTTCGCCTCCGACCACGAGCTTGGTGGGACTGAGGCTGAACACCTCGGCATCGCCGAAAGCACCGACGAGGCGACCTTGGCGGCTGGCGCCGAGAGCATGAGCAGCATCGAACACCAATGGCACGCCAGTGGAACGGGACAGAAGTTGGAGCGGGTCGACGTCGCAGGGCGCCCCGAAGACGTGGGTGGCGACCACTGCACCCGGGTCTCCGGCGCCGGCAAGGCGCGTACCGAGGTCGTCCACGTCCACCTGGAACGTGTCGGCCCGACACTCGGTGAACACCGGAGTCATGCCACACCACACCGGCGCGTGGGCCGAGGCCGAGAAGGTGAAGCTGGGCAACAGCACCGACGTCCCCGGCGGCGCCAGGTGGCGCAGCACGAGCATCAAGCCCGAAGTGCACGAGGCCACGGCCACGGTTCGGGCCACGCCCAGGCGCTCGGCCATGCATTCTTCGAGCTCGCGCACGAGGGGGCCGTTGGTCAGCACCCCTCGCTCGTAGGAGGGCGCCAACCGGGCGGTGACCCGCTCGAGGGGCGGCGTGTAGGGACGGGCGAAGGGTAGGCCACCGGGAAATGCCTTCGCGCCCCCGAGCACCGCCGGCTGTCGTTGCCCGCTAACCGCCAATGCGCGCCTTGTGGTCGGAGGTGCCGTTACCCAGTCGGGTCAACGATCCGGCCCGCGCCTTGCGTCCACCGCCGTCGGGCCCGTAGTAGCTCCCATAGCCGTAACCTGAGGCGCCAGACCCGGTGGGAGCCTTGTTCAGCACGGTCCCAACCACCGGTGCATCGACCTGGCTCAGCAACTCCAGGGCACGTCGGGCCTGGCGGTTGGTGGTGGTCCCCGAGGTGTTCACGAGCAGCGTGGCATCCACCCACTTGGAGACCACCAGGGCGTCGGTGACGGGCAGAACCGGTGGGGTGTCAAGCAGTACCAACGCCCCGTCAGCCCGCAGGGAGGCCAGGACCTCGGCGGTGCGTCGGGACGCCAACAGCTCCGACGGGTCGGACGGGATGGGACCGGACACCAAGACCGACAGGCCCGGCTCGCCGCTGAAGGCTTGCAGAGCGGCCGACAGTGGTACCTCTCCCTGCATCACCGAAGTGAACCCGACGTGGTTCTCCAAACCGAAGAACTCGTGCAGCCGCGGCCGACGCAGGTCGCAGTCGACCACGACCACGGGCCGCTCCCCGGCCCGGGCCAGGACCACCGCCAGGTTGGTCACGGTGGTGGTCTTGCCCTCGCCGGCCATGGCGCTGGTGACCTGCAAGCTGTGCAAGGGCTCCTCGACCGAGAGGAACTGGACTCCCGTCCGCAGGGTGCGGTAGGCCTCGCTGGACGGCGAGTTCGGACTCTCGAGCGTGACCATGTGGGCCTGACGGCGGTCGCGCCAGGCCATGGCCGGGATCAGGCCCAAGATGGGCAGGTCGAGGCCCGTCGCCTCCTGCAGATCTTCCTTGGACTTGATGGAGTCGTCAAGCTGCTCGAAGAGGAAGACCAAACCAATGCCGAAGACCACGCCGACGGGCAGGGCCAAGAGCGCGTTGCGCACCGGCGTCGGCTTGCTCGGTTCTTTGGGGACGACGGCCGGAGTACCCTCACCCGCCCCCCCGGTGATGCCCACGCTGAGTTGCGTGTTCAACCGCTCGATCTCGGTTCGAATGGGATTCTGGCGACTCTGAGCCGCCGACCTCCGGTCGAGGAGATCGTCGTAGGTCTGTGGCTGGGTGATCTGGGAAACCTCGTTGAGCTGGCCGGTCAAGTCGTCGATCTCGACCTGGACGGCGTCGAAACGAGCCTGGACCTCGTCGCGCACCGGCGTCAAGGTGTCGATGGCCTGTTGGCGGCGGTAGTCCTTGTAGGCCTCGACGTAGGCGTTGGGAATCGCCGCCGCCGATTCTGGATCGCCACTCTCGGCGGAGATCCGCACGAACTCCGTGCCACTCACCGACTCGGTGACCACGGGCGGGGCTTGACCACCGAGGCGGGTTCTGACCCGTTCGACGACCGGCGTGGTCTTGAGCACCTCGATCTCGGTCTCGGGCGAGACTTGCGCGCCGCGGGAACCCTCGGTCACCGTGGAGCTGACCGGCGGGATGACCCGAAACTGGGCGGTGGCCTCGTAGATCGGCTCCTGGCGGCTGGAGAAGCCATAGGCGGCGCTGACCATGACCACCGTGGCCAGGAGCACCACCCACTTCCGCTCCGACAGCACCCGAAGGTAGTCCCGCAGGTCGAGCGGCCCTCCCTCGCGTGTGGTTGTGGCCATCGAGTCATGCTAGAGGCCAGGGCGACTACTCCCGCCGTTCACGCCTCACGGGCTCGCGGCCGGGAGGACTTACCCAGCAGGCTGTCGTAGACGCCCAGCGTCGTCTCGATGACCCGTTGCTGGTCGAACTCGGTCAATGCCTTGAGGTGAGCAGCCTGGCCTGTGCGCGCCCGCAAGGCAGGGTCGTCCACCAGCGTCGCGATCGCCTCGGCCAGGGCGGCGACGTCGCCCACCTCCACCAGGCGCCCCGACCCGGGATCGTCGACCACCTGGCGGCAGCCCCGTACGTCGGTGGCCACCACTGGCAGTCCCATGGCTGCCGCTTCCATGGCCGAACGGGGGAAGCCTTCCCGATGGGAGGCGAGCACGTACACGTCCATGGCGGCGTACAGCGCCTCCACGTCGGCACGGAAGCCGAGGAAGCGAACGCCGGCAGCCTCAGCCCGGCGGATCTCGCCCGGGGGAAGGGCATCGGACTTGTCCGGGTCAGCGGGGCCGATGACCAGGAACCGGGCGGAACTGCCAAGGGCAGACAACACGGCCGCGGCCTCGAACAGCTCGAGATAGCCCTTCTCGGCCACCAGGCGGCCCACGGCACCCACCACCACGTCGTCGTCGCTGAACCCGAGCTCTTGGCGAAGCCGTCTGCGGTGGGGGTACAGACGCGTTCGCTCGAAGCGCCCCAAGTCGATGCCGTTGCCGAGGAGGTGGAGCTTGGCCCGGGGCACCCCGATCCTGGCCAGCGTCTCGATGTCCTCGGGGTTCTGCACCAGCTCGGCCCGGGAGCAACAGGCGGCCAGGCGCTCCAGGCTGTAGACGAGGGCCCGCTTGGCGAAGCGGTCTCCGGGGAGGGCGTAGAGGCCGTGGACGGTATTGACCACCACGGGGACCCCGGCGGCCCGGGCAGCCATGCGCCCGTAGACGCCCGGCTTGGGGTTGTGGGTGTGGACGATGGCTGGGCCGAGCGAGCGGAACAGCCGGGTCAGCTCGGCCAGGGCCAGAAGGTCGCGGTGGGGTGCGGCCGCACGGGTGGCGTGGCGCAGCGGGATGTGGCGGACGCCTGATGCCTCCAGCTCTTCGACGAAGGGACCGGGTGCCGAGACTCCGATCACCTCATAGCCGGCTGCGGCAAAGGCGTGCAGCTGCGGGCCCAACAGCAGCGCCAAACTCATGTCCGTAGTGGTGAGGTGCACCAGACGGGGTCGGTTTCCGGCTCGCCCAGCGTCGCATTCCATGACCGTCCAGTCTGCCCGGTGTCATGCACGCGTGGCCCTAAGGACAGGCCGCTATCCTTGGCCCCTTCCGATCTCGGAGGTTGTTCGCTGCCCGCCGTCCTCTTCTCCTGCGTGGGCGAGAACCGCCCTGATTGGTTCCTCAAGATGGAGAACCTGGTGCTGTCGATCCGCCGGTTCGGCGGATCCCTGGCCGGCGCCCCGGTGGTGGTCAACATCGTCGGCGGCGCCGACAATGGCTTCGTGCAGGCGATGGGGCGCCTCGACGCTGAGGTTCGTGTGGTCGAGCCCGTCGACCGCCGGCGCCCCACCTCCAACAAGTTGCGTATGTTCGAGCTCGCCAGCGAGCGCCCGTTCGACGTGTTGGCGGCCATCGACTGCGACATCGTGGCCATGGGCGACCTGGCTGGCGAGATCCGCCCAGATCGCCTGAGGGCGGTCCCCGCCGGGCGCGACGTCCTCCCCGACGAGACCTGGCAGCGCCTCTACCAACTGTTGCACGTCCCCCTCCCTCCCAAGTCCTGCACCACCGTGGTCAGCGGGCAGACGACCTACCCGTACTTCAACAGCGGTGTGCTCCTCACGCCTCGCGAGGTGTGTGGCCCACTGTTGGAGCATTGGGGCCGCCACCTCGACTGGCTACTCGGGCCGGGCCTGGCCGAGCTCGGCCTCGATCGCCTGCGCAAGGACCAGATCCCCCTGTCCGCCGCCCTGGCCACCGCGAGGATCGATGTCGACCCGCTGCCCGTCAACTGCAACCTGTCAGTGACGGCCGCTCGCTTCGCTGCGCCCTACCGACGTCAGTGGGGCCCGCCCTTCTTGTTCCACTACCACCGCCTGATCGACGACCGGGGCTTCCTGTTGCCCTCACCCAATCCGCGCATCAACGGGTACCTCGACGAGTTCAACCGAGCGCGCTCCGAGCACCTCGGCGTGGCCTACGGCGGGCTCGGCCCGGTCCCCTGGCGCCGACGGGTAGGCGTCCTCTTGAAGGACAAGCCCGGCTACCGCTGGGTCCGGGATCGTACGCGGCGGCCCTCGGCGCCGGTCACCAGAAGATGAGTCCGCCGCGACTTCCCGACTTCGTCATCATCGGCGCCGGAAAGTCGGGCACCACCACCCTGCACCACTGGCTCTGCGAGCAACCGGAGGTCTTTGCCTCCTCGCTGAAGGAGCCACGCTTCTTTTCCCGGGACTGGGACAAGGGCCTCGACTGGTACGGCGGTCTCTTCGCCACCAGCCCGGACGACCAACTGGTCGGCGAGGCCTCGACCAACTACACCGACGCCGAGTACAGCGACATCGCCTCCGAACGGATGGCCAGAATCATCCCCCATGCCCGGTTGGTCTACCTCTTGCGCCACCCCGTCGAGCGCCTGAGATCACAGTACCGCCACAACTGGCGCCGGGCGGTGGAATCGGCGGCCTTGGTGGACGCCGTCCTGCGACCGGGCAACCCCTACGTGGGCCGCAGCCTGTACCACAGCCGACTTCTGCCCTACGCCAAGCGGTTCCCGCCAGAGCAGATCTGCGTGGTGCGTTTCGAGGACCTGGTGAGCGAACCGCAACCGGGATGGACCACCGTCTTGCACCACCTGGGCCTGGAGCAGCGCCCCGCTCCTGGTGATGCCTACAACGTTACCGTCGGCCAACCCGCGGTCACTCCGTTCGTGCGCCGGCTGGACACCGGCGGATGGATCGGCCGCCTCCCCATTCCTGGCGCCGTCCGGGAGCGAGGAAAGCAGGCCCTGACCCGCCTGGGCCGGCGTCCTGGAGCCGAAGCCGACGCCGAGCTCCCCGAAACCGTGCTGGCCGAGCTGTGGGCCGATGTCGCTCGGTTGGAGGCGATGCTGGGTGTCGGACGGCTCTGGGAGCGGACAGACTGAGGTGATGAGCGGAGCGCAGGACGAGGCCAGTACCAGATCCTTTCCCATGTTCGTGGGCTGTGGGCGGTCGGGCACGACGCTGGTCCGGGCCATCTTCGACTCCCACTCGCAGCTGGCTGTTGCCCACCACGCCCAGTTCATCGTCACCATGGGTCGTCGTCGCCGCCTCTACGAAGACGTCCACGGACTGCGTCGCGAGAGGTTCCTGGCCGACCTGTTCGCCAGCCATCGCTTTCCCTTGCTCCAGCTCTCGGAAGAGGAGGTGGGGCGAGCCTTCTCGACAGCCACACCGTCGTATCCGGACGCAGTACGGCGCGTGCTCCGCCTCTTCGCCGAGCACCAGGGCAAACCCCGCTACGCGGACAAGACGCCGGGTCACGTGCTGCGCATCGGCCTGCTCGCCGACCTGTTCCCCGAGGCGCGTTTCGTGCACGTCATCCGAGACGGTCGCAGCTCGTGGCTCGGATACCGCGAGCGAGGCTTCGGCCCCGAGCGGCTCACCGACGCCGCCTTCAACTGGAAGAGCCGCGTGCTGCGCGGGCGCAAGGCGGGGTTGGCCCTCGGACCCTCCCGCTACCGCGAGGTGCGCTACGAGGACCTCGTAGAGCAACCGGAGAGCACTCTCGAACCGCTGTGCCAGTTCATCGGCCTCCAGTACGAAGACGGCATGCTGCGTTTCCACGAGCGGGCCGACACCGTCCTGGCCGGAATGGGGACATCAGGGCGCTCGGCGTTCGAGAACGTGGCCCGGCCACTGACCAAGGGCCTGCGCGACTGGCGCAATGAGCTCTCCCCGGAGGAGAAGGCCACGTTCGAGGCCATCGCCGGCGAGCTGCTGGGCGAGCTCGGCTACGAGCGCACCACCGGCGACTCCCGGGCGTCGCGGCCGGCCTTGACCCGGGGCTGGCTCGAGTGGCAGCAGCGCCGGGTGACGTTCCAGGTCACCCGGCTAGCCCGTCGTCTCGGGCCACGCCCGGCTGAAGCGCCAGACGCCGACTGGGGTCACTCCCAGCCGAAGTCACGACCGACCAAGGAGTAGAGGCGGGCGTTGGACGGAGCGAAGACCTCGACCAGCTGTTGGCGCAGGGACGAGGACAAGGTCGACATTGCAGGGGGCCCGGCTCCGGAGTAGCTGTGATTGCGGAACTCCCTCGGGGACCACGAGGCGAGGCCCAGGAAACCGAGGATCCGGTTGTACTCGGTGCCCGGATCGGCGTAGAGGTCTTCGCTCCTCACCACCAGCAGTCTGTCCCCCGGGAAGACGGCCATCCAACGTTCCAACTGTTCGGCGTAGTGGCCTCGGGCCTGGTAGGAGAACCGCTCCCAGGGCCGACTGCGGTAGCCGGGTTCGCTCACCATGCGCTCCTCCTCGCCGGCCAAGCGCGTCGCCTCGAGCTCGATCGCCTGCTCGAACGCCAGGGTCTCCCGTCCCGCCCTCACCTCGTGCTGATGATGGGAGAAGGCCCGGTCGACCGGGTTGCGAAGCAACACCACGAGCTTGACGTGGGGGACCAGTCCGCCCGCCCGGGCTGGCGCCAACGGATGAAAGAGGTAGTTGGGTGAGGCTTCGAAGGCGACGACGCCGAGGCCGCGGCGACGTTCTTCGTAGGCCCGGCGCAGCCGTGAGGGAAAGTGAGCCCGGTACCAGGCTTCGCCGTGGAGCCAGCGGGACGAGAAGTACTCGGTCTCCTTGCGCAAGGACGACAGGATGCAGGGGTGCTGTTCCAGGTACTTGTAGAGCGAGCTGGTCCCCGACCGCTGCGCGCCGATGACGAGGAAGTCAGGCAGGGGACGGCGAGCATCGGTCCGGCGACGAGCTGCGACCCTCGCCTCCAGGACACGCTGCTGGTGGTGCCGGGACACCCGCCGCTTCCAGAGATCGGCCGGGTTCAAGGTGCACCTCCGCTGCCCGCATTGCCCCCGGCGGCGCCAAGGGCTAGCAATCGGTGGATGGGGCCCCCCACCACCCACCAACCCGACTGGCACTCACCTCCCGTTGATCGTGTCCGCAACAACATCGACCTCCCTTGGGCCTTCCTCAGCTCGGCCTGCACCGGCCTCCGAGACCGGCACCGCTTCGACGACCTACGCACCTACTGCATGTTCATCGGCTATCCCCGGTCGGGTCACAGTTTGCTGGGCTCCCTGCTCGATGCCCATCCCGAGGCGATGATCGCCCACGAGGCCGATGCCCTTCGCTACGTCCAGGCCCGGTTCACCCGCCTACAGGTCTACTCGCTCCTCCTGCGCAACTCCCAGCGCTACCGGGAGCGACGGGAGATCATCTACGACTACACCGTTCCCCGACAGTGGCAGGGGCGAGCTCGCCGCATCGCGGTCATCGGTGACAAGAAGGGCGGAAGGTCCACGCGGCGGCTGTCAGAGTCGGCGGCCCTGCTCGATCGGCTCCGCCGGGTGGTCGGCGTCCCCGTCAGGTTCGTCCACGTGATCCGCAACCCTTTCGACAACATCACCACGATCTCCCAGCGCAGTCCAGGCGGTGGTGGGCTCGACCCGGCCATCGCCGAGTACGTGCGACTCTGCACCACCGTGGAGCAGCTCAGGTCTCGCTTGGAGGCGGGTGCGCTGCTCGACGTGCGCCACGAAGCCCTGGTGGTGGATCCCCGGGGCGTGCTGACGCAGGTCTGCGGCTTCCTCGGCATCGAGCCGGAGGCTGGCTACCTGGAGGACTGCTCGAGCATCCTGTTCGACACACCTCGCCAGACCCGCCATCTGGTGAAGTGGTCACCCGATCATGTGCAACAGGTCACCGAGGTCATCTCACGCATCAACTTTCTCCACGGCTACTCCTTCGAGGGCTGACCTCCGACCGACAGGGCCCGTCGGCCTCGGGCAGGGCGAGGGCGTGGCGGTAGAACGCCAGCATCTCCTCGGCCACCCGCTCGATGGTGAAGCGCTCCTCGAAGCGCTGCCGGGCCCGACGGGACCGCTCGGCCGCCTGCTCGGGCCGGGCCGTGACGTCGAGGATCGCCGTGGCCAGCGCGCCCGGCTGGTTGGGCGCCACGAGCAGTCCATGGCGTCCGTCGGGCACCGCCTCACGCAGGGTCGGAAGGTCGCTGGTCACGATGGGCGCCTCCAGGGCCATGGCCTCGAGCAGCACGCCGCCCATGCCCTCCCAACGCGACGCCAGGACGAACACGTCGGCGGCACACAGGAGCTCGGCAACATCGTTGCGTAAGCCGAGGAAGGAAACGGCGCCGCCCAGCCCGAGACGAGCCACGGCCGCCTGCAAGGCGGCACTGTGGTTCCCAGGACGACCCGCCACCACCAACGCGGCATCCTCACGCGCTCGGCGCACGACCACCATCGCCTCCAGGAGCAGATCAAGCCCCTTTTGGTAGTCCTGGTGGGCCACGGCCAACACCAGGGGAACGCCGTCGGCCACACCGAGCGCAGCGCGGGCCGATGCCCGCCGTTGGTCGTTGCGACGGCCGAGTTGGTTGGCGTCTCGACCTCGGGGCACCACTTCGACACGCTCCCTCGGAATGCGCAGCCGGGGGGCCATGACGTCGGCCACCGTCGTGGTGACGGCGTGGAAACGAACGACCAGGCGCGCCGTGGCCAAGTCGAGGAGATGTCGAGCGGAGACCCCGATAGCGCTGGATCCCGGCGCCGCCCGCTGTTCGGGGCCGTAGCTGATGTTGACCAGGCTGGACACGGTGGGCACCCGGGCCACCCAACCCGCCAGGCGACCGATGGCGTTGGCTTCGGTCAGGGTGGTGTGGATCAGGTCGGGCCGCTCAGCGCGAAGCAGCCGGAGGGTCCGCAGGAACCGTCCGGGGAAGCCACCCCTCCCGGACAGGGGGACCACCTCGAACCCGGCCTCCTCCAGCGCGTGGTGCAGGCCAGGACGCTCCTTGAGGTAGGCCACCTTCAGGCTCACGCCCAGCTTCGACAGCGAGGGGGCCATGGCCACCAACGACTGCTCGGCACCGGCGGGAGCCAGGACGCTGATGAGGTAGAGCACCTTCACCCTGATGCGAGGAACACCGGAGGTAGCGCCGGTGCCCTTCTCGGCGGCCACTAGGCACCAGCCGCCCGCTCCTCGAAGCGGTATCCCTCAAGGAAGGAGAACGCCGCCATCCGCCGTTCCACCATCCCGACCAGCTCGTCGGTCCAAGGCGCTTCGTGGCGGCTCTGGTGAGGTCGCTTGTAGATGATGCTGGCGCAGTCGCGCACGTAGTCGTCCCCAGCGGTGACTCCGACGAAGGAGCACAATCGAGGCAGCCAGGTGACGGGGTCGGCGATCATGTCCTCGTGCCTGAGATCGAGCCACTCCCCATCCCCGGCGGTGGCCTTCACCGCCGCCGTGACGTCGAGCAAGGCGAAATAGCGATCGGCGGCGGCGGGAAGCTCGATGTGGAAACGGACGGCCATGGTGGAGATGTTGTCGAACGGGTTGCGAACGACGTGCACGATGCGCACAGGAACGTCCACCACGCTCCGAAGGCGCTCTAACAACTCAGGGCGCTGGTCGAGCAACTCGGTGGATGACGCACCCCGCTTGTCGCCGATGACACGGAGGCGCGTGTAACAGCCCTGCCACTGTCCAGGAACCGCGTAGTTGAACCGGCCCTTGTTGGAAATGCGTCCTCGCCGCCCATAGCGACGGTCGGTTCTAAGGATCATCCCGAAGAGCTGGATACGCCGAAAGCCAGCGGCGAGGTAGCGCAGCGCGTGCAGCTGGTGGGCAATCACCACTTCAGGATGGGCGTTGAGCAGGGAGCCGACGAGACTGTGGCCGCTGCGGGAGGCGCCGACGAACATGGCGAAGGTCTCCACGTCAGCGAAGGAGCGACGCGAGCGGATCCCGGTCACCAGCGAGAGGGGATGGTCTCGCACGAGCTCAGCGGGCGCCAAGGAGCGTTCCACCGCCATGATGCCTCGCGTGAACTGGCGCCACTGCCTCGGGAAGCGCTGCTTGAGGATCTCGGTGACGTCAGAGACAACCGGCACAGGTGATCAGGGGCGCAGAGTCCGCTCCGCGGCTCTGTTTCCCCATCCCCCTTTCGTTCCGCACGTGCGATTTTCCCGCATACGGCTTACCGATGGTCTTGTGGACATGGTTACTCAGCCTTTGGTAGCGGATGTGCCCATGAGCTTCAACAGGCCCTGGTCGTGGAACCGGATGCGGCTCCAGAGGCACCTGACCAGCCCGCAGCCACGCTTCTTGATGAGCAAGCGCTTCAGCCCCCACGCCACGTAACGGTCGATCGAGACGAGCCTATCTGTCGCGTTACCGGTGCGGAAGTAGTTCCCCCATCCCGAAGGAATGGGTTCAGGCGCTCGATGAGCACCTCCAGTTCCACACCGACCCATCTTCGATCGGTGAGCTCCTTGATCCTCTGGCGTGCCCTCTTCATCGACCGCTGCGACGGCCAGCGATGCAGGTAGTAGCGGATGATGCGCCGCTTCTCCCACGACTTGCCCGACATGCGGGCGTGAAGATGGCAACCGCAGAAGTCGAATCTTTCTCTGCCTTCCCGGAGGTGGACCACGCGGGTCTTTTCCGGGCGCAGTTCCAAGCTGAGGCCTCCCAGTATGGCGGGCGCCCGCTTCTGGGCCTCCTCGGCCTGTCTCCTGGTCTTACAACGCAGGACATGGGCGTCGGCATACCTCAACAAATCTCCAGTGCCATGCTCGGACCAGGCCCGATCGAAGGCGTGCAGGCAGATGTTGGCCAGCAGCGGGGAGTTGCCCCGCCTTGGGCACCCCTGGACCGTCTCGGAGCGCACACCCTCGACCAACTCGCCCGCCTGCAGCCAGTGGGGTAACAACTTGAGCACCCGCCGGGCCGAGACACGCTGGGCGACCAGCGAGCAGAAGCTTGTAGTGGTCGATCTCACCGAAGAAGTTCCTGATGTCGGCCTGAAGACGAAGACCCGTCATTTCGGGAACGCCACCCGGATGGCCTCCAAAGCATCGGTGGCCGAGCGATTGGGCCGAGAGCCGAACCTCCAGGGCAACAAGTCGCCTCGAACAGTGGCTCGAGGATGAGCATGGTTGCCTGTTGGCACACTCCTTCGCGAGCGACGGGGACGCCCAGAGGCCGCTTGGTGCCATCGGGCTTGCGGATCACCACCCGCTAATTGTCAGCACGGAGGTCTGCGGCCAGCTCAGCGAGCAACCGCTGAACCCCGTAGTCCTCCACCTCCTCCAGGGTCAGTCGATCGACCCCGGCCGCGATCTGCTCGGACGCGCTCCCACGCCACGTCAGGTCCGGGGGATGCGGTCGAACGGGGCGTGGAAGCGTCGACCCGGGCACTGCGGTAGCACATAGCCGGTCCTGGAGTTTCGCACGTTGGCCGCAGGCTCTCGACTGTGGAGGTGGTTGGGCCGGGCGGTCCCGAGCATGCCCTCGCGCTGACCTCCGTTGCTGAGGTGACCGAGGCTCTTGACGCCCCGCTCAGCCCGACGCCTCTCGGCGACCGACCGGGGCCTGCTACGGGGCTCTCCACCGATTACCCGGGCGGGACTCGCACCCGCTGGTCTGGTCCAGCCTTCAGGACGCACGATCTGCGCCATGCTAGGCGTCGAGGTCAGCTGCAGGTTCTTCGTCGATCTTCACCTGCACACGGTACCGCCGCCCGTCGACCTCGAAGTAGCAGGCCTCGTCGGGCCGGTTGGTGGTCAGGGCACGAAGTTGACGCAACACCTCCCCGACCTCGCGCCGAGCGGTTAGATCGAGCCGCTGGACCGCAGGTTGCAACAGATCTCGGCGCGCGTGCGTGGTCGCTTCGTCGTCGAGCTGGGGGCGCCGCTCGTAGCTGCGACCGGCCAAGGCCGGCCAGGCCTCTCTGAACACTTCGAGCTCCGCAGCGAGAAGCCGCGGGTAGAGCTCATCGGCAGTGTCACCCGGACCGATCTCCACTGCTCGCTGGTGGATGATGTCCCCGCTGTCCACGCCGTCGTCCATGAAGTGCAGAGTGGCGCCGAGCGGGGTGTCGTCGAGGATCGCCCACGTCGCCGTGTGCCACCCCCGGTTGTGAGGCAGTAGCGCCGGATGAAGGTTCACGCATCCCTGGCTCGGGATCGCCAGAACTTCCGGGGGCAACAGGTACGGGAAGTGCACCGACACCAAGAAGTCGAGCTCGAGCGATCGTAGCGCCGCCAGGGCGGGAGGTTGGCGGAACTCCGTTCCTGGCCAGATGCGGTCCGGGGCGAGGTCCGGGCAGCGCGCGGTCAACTGCTCGGCGTGAGACGCCGAGCGTGGGGAGGAGATCAGCAACGCCTCCGGCCGCACCCCGAGGTGCAGCAGGTGGTCGAGCACGTCCACGGCCAATTGACGGTCTCCTGCGAAGGCGATCCTCGGCCCGACGGTCGTCCCGGTGGAGCCCACCTCGCTCACGAACCACCACTGTCGGCGGACTTGGCCACGGCGGCGGCCCAAGGTGGAACCTCCGGCTCACCTGTGAGGTTGTCTTCGTTTCCGCTGACCACCACGTTGAGCTGGTCGGTGAACTCCTCCTGGCCACCACAGGCGGTGTCAACCTCGAGTGGGCCTTGGTAGATCCGGTTGTCGGTCAGCGCGATCGGGCCTTCGTTCAGCGGCCTACCCGTCTCCCGGTCGGCACAGCCCACATTGAGCGTTGCGTTGTCCGGACGGACGATGTCGTTGTCGGCAATCACGACATCGATTGCGCCGCCTCCCTCGGCCTCGAAGTCGAACACCGTGCGGCCCGCGTCGATGAGAATGTTCCCACGCACCTCGAGGCCGGCCACCCCGGAGGGTGCAATGCCCTGGCGGCCCGAGTTCCGGAAGTAATTGTCCTGAATCACCACGTCGGCCGATCGGTCGCCGTCACCCTTCTGGCTGATGTAGACGAAGTCGCCCCAGACGTTCACGATGTTCAGCCGCTCGATGGTCATGCCGTCGACGTTCTCCACCGCCACCCCATGTTGGCGTTCCATGGCGCTGAGCCCGGGTCCCTCGCATGGGGGGCTGCCGCATCTCGAGCCCAGGATGGTGAAATCCCGAAGGGTGAGATCCTTCCCGTCTCGGATGCGTATGTGCCGACGTTCCCGTTCACCGGGCACCCGAGAGCCGTCGAGGGTCGCCCCGTTGCCTTCGATGGTGAGGCCCTGGCGGTCGTTCAGCAACAACGAGCCGTCGAGGCGGTAGCAACCGTCGCGCACCAGCGCCACGGTTCCTCCGTCGGGTGTCTGCGCCACCAGGCGGTTGAGTGACTCCGTGACGTCTTGCGAGCAGTCGGTGGTCATGCGGATCTCGGCAGCCGGTCGCGGATCCGGCAGGCTCCCGGGCGTCCGCTCAGACGTCATCAGCGACCTGACCACAACGACCACTACCACCACGGACACCACCACACCGGCCAAGATGAGGAATCGACGCCCCGCTCCCTGCAGACTGTTCACCGCGAAACCTCCATCCGTTGTGTGCGCCGAGGTGATCGGTAGGGCGCCAGCGCACCCGACGAGCGCGAGAGCACGTTTGGCCGCCAGAAGGGAACGTCAATGTCAGGAGCAGCCGCAGGACCCGCACGATCGACCGCTGTTCGCCACCCTAGCGACCTCGGCGCGCTCACGAAGCGCAGGGCGGAGAGATCGCGGCGCTCCGTCGGCGTCGGGGCGCGATGAGGATTTGCTACGTCTGCAAGGCGGTGGACGAGTCCGACCCGACCGTCGCCACCCAAGTCCGATGGATCCGCGAGCTGGCTGAGCGTCCTCAGGTCGAGCACGTTGACGTCCTGACCCGGGCCCAAGGTGCGGCCAGGTTGCCACCAAACGTGACGGTCCAGGCCTTCGGGAGGCAGGGCTGGCCGGGGACCGTCTTCCAGTTCCTTCGACGAGCGGTGGCCATCCCCAGCGGCGAGGTGGACGTCTACTTCGTCGCCCAAGGGGGGCCCTACCCTGCCCTGCTGTTGCCAATCAAGCTGGTAAAGGGAAAGGCGGTGTACCAGTGGAAGGCGCACGCGCATGTCTCCACCCGGATGCGGTTCTACGCCCGCTACTGCGACGACCTCGTCTTCACTCCTACACCGAGCTCGTTCCCCCTCAGCCTGCCCAACATCCGCGTCGTTGGCCATGGCATTGACACCGAGCTCTTCCGGCCGGATCCTGCTGCGGTCAAGGATCGGGACTTGGTCGCGGTCGGCCGTATCGCGCCCATCAAGCGGCTCCACGTCGTCCTCGAAGCCATGAACGCTTGTCGACAGACCTGGGGGGCCTCCCCGAGACTCGACATCGTGGGACCGTGCCAGGACAAGGACAAGGACTACCAACACGATCTGGAAGTGCTTGTCGACTCACTCGACTTGGCTGAAGAGGTCCGCTTCCTCGGCACCGTCACCCACGATCAACTTCCCGGGCTGCTCAACGGGTACCGGGGGTGCATCAACTTCTCCGACACGGCGTTCGACAAGGCCGCAGGGGAAGCGATGGCCGTCGGGGTTCCGGTCATCACCACCAACGACTGCACCACCGAAATGCTGCCCGCCGAACTGCGGCCGTTGCTGTGCGCCGGACGTGTCGACCTCGGCGCCCAGGCACGGCTTCTGCACGATCTGATGGGGTGGAACCACGACCTCCAGCAGCAGATCGGGGCGCAGTTGCGCCAGAATCTGGTGGACCACCATAGCCTGGACTCGTTGTTCGACAAGATCCTGGCGATTGTCGAGGGCCACCTCGCCGGGGACCCCTGACAATCGTCGGCCCAGCGGGAGCCGACGTGGCTGTCGACATCGAGGAGACGGGCCTCGGGTCCCAACTATGGTGAAGCCTCTCGAGCGCCCGCAGGGCGCCGACGCTCAGCCGCGGTGCGGCGCGACCGGAGGTCGATGACGAGGTACCTGGACAGTCGTATCGCCACTGGCCGACTCCGATGGCCCACGGCCGGGACGGTCACCATCGGAGCCGCACTCTACGTGGCCCTGATGGCCTGGCTGCTCCAGCTGCCCTACAACATCGCCGGTGGCGTCCTCGTGGCCCACGTGCTCGCCGTGGCGACGATACCCCTGTTGCTCTGGTTAGAACGCGACGCCGCGCGCTGGGTCCGCAGGCTCGTTATCGCAGCGCTGATCGCCAAGCTCGGGGGCACGCTGGCGCGCTATGCCGTACTGCTGAGCGTCTACGGCGAAGGTGACGCCCTGGAGTACGACCGAGTCGGAAGGGCGCTGGCCCAGTTCTTCCGCCAAGGCGACTTCACCGTCGATATCGGCCAGCGGGTGGTGGGCACCGGATTCATCGAGATCGTCACCGGACTGACGTACACCGTCACCGGGAGCACGCGCCTCGGCGGCTTCTTCGTCTACTCCTGGCTCGGGTTCTGGGGTCTCTACCTCTTCTACCGGGCCTTTCGCTTGGCGTGTCCCGATGGTGAGCACCGGCGGTACGGCTTGTTGTTGTTCTTCCTCCCATCGATGCTGTTCTGGCCTTCCTCCATCGGCAAGGACGCGTGGATGACCCTGATGCTGGGCGCGTTCGCCTACGGCGCCGCCCGCCTGCTCGTTCACCGCAAGAGTGGCCTGCTCTGGATGGTCGCCGGCACGGTCGGGACCGCCATGGTGCGCCCGCATGTCACCGTGATCGCCGTGGCTGGCCTGATGATCGCCTACCTGGTCTCCGGCTCAGACGGAGCGACGATGGCTCGGCCGCTGTCGAAGGTGGCTGGTCTGGCCGTGCTCGCCGTAGTCTTCACGTTCGCCTTCGGCGCCGTTGAGAACTACCTCAAACTCGACGAGTCCACCTCGATCGAACAGGCCTTCGACCGCACCACAGAACGGACGTCGAAGGGTGGTTCGGAGTTCGAAGCGCCGGGTGCACGATCCCCCCTGGAGCTGCCTGCGGCCATCTTCTCGGTGATCTTTCGCCCCTTGCCTTACGAGGCAGGCAACGCGTTCTCCCTCTTCGCCTCCCTGGAAGGCACGTTTCTCCTCGTGTTGTTCCTTGGCAACTGGCGGCGTCTGCGCAACCTCCTCCCGCGGCGGCAGTCGCCGTACCTGGCAATGGTCGCTGCGTACAGCCTCATGTTCACCGTGGCCTTCTCCAACGTGTCCAACTTCGGCATCCTGGCTCGACAGCGAGCCCAACTCCTTCCCTTCCTCCTGGTCGTGCTGGCAGTGCCTCTGAGCGGAAGACGGGCAGCCTCGGGCGGTATTGGAGGATCTGTCGTGGCCCAAAGCCCTCGGGACCTCGTCTCCGCCACGCCATCCTCCCCCAGCGCCGGATCGCCACGATGACCATCCCGTCGCCAGCCACGATCCTCGGCCGCGTGGCGAGCAACGCCGGCCTCCCTTCGCTGTACCTCACCTCGTTGCTGGGCGGCGTGCAGCAACGGCAGCGGTTCGAGGAGGTGGAGACCTATTGCATGTTCGTGGGCTACGGCCGCTCGGGGCACAGCCTGGTCGGCGCCCTGCTCGACGCCCACCCCGACGTGGCCATCTCCCACGAACTGGACGCCGCCCGTTACTTCCGTCTCGGCTTCACCCGAGACCAGGTGTACTGGCTCATCCTGCGCAACGAGCGGGCCTTCGCCTTGCGTGGAGGCTCAGCTCGGGTCGACTACCAGTACGCCGTGCCCAACCAATGGCAGGGCCGCCAGCGTCGCCTCAAGGTCATCGGTGACAAGAAGGGCGGGCGTTCGTCGCGGGACCTTCGGCTCCACCCCGAGCTCGTGAACCGCGTCCGGCGCGCCGTCGGTGTCGACCTCCGTCTGGTCCACGTCGTACGAAACCCCTTCGACACCATCGCCACCATGTGGCGCCGCAAGGGCGCCGGCGCCGATCTGGAGGAACGGGTTGCTCACTACTTCTCCCTGGTGACCACCGTGCAGCAGCTCAAGAAGCGCTTGGGTACCGGCGAGATGCTCGACGTCCGTCATGAAGACCTCATCGAGCGACCGGGCGAGGTCTTGAGGACTGCCGGTGCCTTCCTCGGCGTGGAGGTGACGGACGACTACGTCTCCGACTGCGCCAGCATCCTGTTCTCGTCGCCGCGCCACAGCCGACAACATGCGCCATGGACACCGGGATCCATCCGCCACGCGCGATCCGAGATGGAACGCTTCGACTTCCTCGCCGGCTACACCTTCGACCGCTGAAAGGCTTGAGCCGGCAGGCTTGACGCAGATGAGTCAAGTCCCACGTGGTCAAGTTCTCAGTGATGCTCGGGTGAGCCCCCGAGGAACCGGGGCATGGAGACCTCGCCCTCGGCGGTGATGCCGCGGCGGGTCAGGACGGCCCGGACGGTTGCGGCCAGGATGCGCAGGTCCAGGCCGAGCGAGCGGTGTTCGACGTACCAGACGTCGTACTCGAACTTCTCTTCCCACGACAGCGCGTTGCGCCCGTTGACCTGGCACCACCCGGTGATGCCAGGCCGCACGTCGTGGCGCCGAAGCTGGCGCTCGCTGTAGCGGTCGAGGTACTCGGGCAGAAGCGGACGCGGCCCGACCAGGCTCATGTCACCTTTGAGGACGTTGACGAGCTCCGGTAGCTCGTCGAGGCTAGTCGAGCGCAGGAAGCGGCCCAGGGACGTCATCCGCTGGTCATCGGCGAGCAGGGCTCCGTGCGCATCCCGGTCGTCGGTCATGGTGCGGAACTTGTAAATGGAGAAGAGCTGACCGTCGAGCCCGGTGCGGACCTGCAAGAAGAGCACCGGCGACCCCAGCCGGGTCCGGACCAACACGCCCAGAACCGCCAGCACGGGTGACACGGCCACGAGCCCACAGCTCGCCCCGACGATGTCGATCAAGCGCTTGACCGCCAGGCCTCGACGCATGAGCCTCACCGGCGTCTTCTGATCAGAAGAGCTCAACATCGCCCAAGCTCAGCTGCCATCCGGATGCCGGAGGGACCGCCGCCGCCGTCAACTCCCGGGCGAAGAGCGTCGGCCCCTGGCCGGGTAAAGGCAGCGTCAAGCCCGGCCGGTCCAGGGTCAACACGTAGTCGATGCCGGCGACGGCGGCGACCCTGGCCAGAGCCGCCCGCCGTAGCCGAGGGTCGTCGCCCGCCACTACGACGTCGCACACCGTTCCTTCGACCGACGAGCCCCGCCGCCTCGCTCGGAACACGGCGACGCCGTCGGCCACGTCGCGGCCGACGAGCACGGCGCGATAGTGCAGGGGCTCGAAGCCGTAGCGCCAGGCTACGAACGCAGCGCTGCGCCTTGTGCGCCAGGCCTTGGCCGTTCCCCGGGCACCGAGCAAACCGGCGATCTCGGGACCGGCCAGGACCTCGGTGGCCGGGTGGCCCGCCTCGAGCGGAAGGGACCAGCGCTCGGCCGGGCAGCGAGCACCGGCGAGACGGATCAGGGCGCCGGCCGACGTGGGGCGGAAGCGCACGGGAAGCCGGCCCAGCTTCTGCCATCCCAGCTTCAGATAGCCCGGACCGCTGCGATCGTTGGGGGTGTTGAAGACCACTTGGACACCCTCGGCGACCAGCTCCTCCAGGGCCAGGCGGGTGAGGCGGGAGAAGATACCCCGGCGCTGGTACTCCGGGTGGGTGGCGGTGTCGACGGCTCGCACGGCCCGCACGGCGCCGTCCGGACCCTCCAGCTCCCAGCGGAGGAAGGTCCGCAGGCCCACGATCCGATCCCCGTCGAGCGCCACCCACGCCGGGGAAGCCCCCGCCGGGTTGTCCCGGTGCTTCCAAGCGAAGAAGGCGGCGAAGCGTCTGTCATCGCCCCACCCGAGGGCGGACCCGAGCAGGCCCAGGACGGCGGGCCCGTCCTCATCGGTGGCCCGACGCAGGTGCAGGCCGTCCCCGACCTCGCTCACCGGTGGGAAGCCCCGACCGGAGACTCAGTGGGACCGGGGGGCGGAGACCACGCCCGATGCCAGGGCCCGCAACTGCTCGGTGACCGCCGGGGCCGGCTCGGAGGGCTCCAGTCGCCGGGCGTCGTCGGGCGACAGGGACGGGACGGGCACATGGGAGACCAGCGGGTGCACCGGGCGCAGGTCGATCTCGTCGCAGCCCAGCAGGACCTCGTGCAACTTCTCCCCCGGCCGCAAGCCGGTGTAGACGATCTCGACCGGGCTCTCGGCCAGGTCAGCCAGGCGACGGGCGACGTCGGCGATGGCCACGGGCTGGCCCATGTCGAGCACCAGGGCCTCGCCGTCGCGACCGATGGCGCCGGCCTGGATCACGAGCTGCACCGCCTCCTCCACCGTCATGAAGTAGCGGGTGACCTCGGGGTGGGTGACGGTGATGGGTCCGCCACCCTCGATCTGGGCGTGGAAGGTGCCGAGCATCGAACCCCGGCTGCCGAGCACGTTGCCGAAGCGCACGCTGAGGAACACCCCCTCGGTGACGGTGGCGACGTGGGCCGTGAGCCGCTCGGCGATGCGTTTGGAGTAACCCAACACGCTGCAGGGGTCGGCCGCCTTGTCGGTGGAGACGTTGACGAAGCGGCTCACACCGCTGGCGGCGGCGGCCTCGAGCACCGCCAGGCTGCCCCACACGTTGGTCTTGACCGCTTCACCCGGGTGGTTCTCGAGCAGGGGCTGGTGCTTGAGGGCGGCGGCGTGGAACACCACCTCGGGGCGCCGCTCGGCGAAGAGGCGGCCAGGCGGGGCTGGTCGCGGATGTCGAGGAGCACCAGGTCGGGTGAGTCGAGCAGAGCCCGGCCCTCGATCGAGAGCTGCACGCCGTGCAGGGCCGACTCGTCCCGGTCGACCATGATCAGCTCGGCCGGGCCCAGGCAGTGCACCTGGCGGCAGAGCTCCGAACCGATCGAGCCGCCGGCACCGGTCACCAGCACCCGGCGCCCGGTCAGGTAGCCGGCGATGCTGGGCAGGTCGATGGCGATCTCGTGGCGCCCGAGCAGGTCGGCCTCGGTCACGGCCCGGATGTCGGCCACGCCGACGTCGCCCCCGAAGAGCTCTTTGACCGGAGGAAGGACCTTGACCGTGAGGTCGGCCGCGATGGCCCGGTCGGTGAGCTCGCTCACCAGCTCGGCCGAGGCGGTGGGGATGGCGATGAGCAACGACTCGGCCCGGTGTTCGACGGCCGCCTCCGCCAACTTCTCCCGGTTGCCCACCACCCGGATCCCCTTGATGCGCAGGTTGCGGATGGTCGGGTCGTCATCGAGCAGGGCCACCGGCAGGTACGGGCTGTCGGGGTCGGCCAGCATGGCGTTGATGACCTGGACGCCGGCGTCACCGGCGCCGAACACCAGCACCCGCTCGCAGCCTTCACCACGGGGGCGCCGGTGCCGCTCCCACGACAGGCGCCACAGGTAGCGGATCCCGGCCATGAACGCCCCGGCCATCACCCCGCCGGCGATGACCGCGCTCCGGGGCACGAGGTGCTCGCCCGGCGACCACAGGTTCACGGCGTAGATGACGGCCGTTGCCACCAGGGCGGCCAGGGCCAGACCGGCCACCTCTTCGAAACTGCCGAAGCGGAAGCGGCCGGTGTACAGGCCGCACATGAGACCGCTCATCGTCTGGATGGCCGCGGCCAGCACCACGAGGGTGGCCCAGCCGCTCAGGTCGACGTCGGCCAGGCTGAAGTCGTAACGCAGCACCGACGCCAACAACAGCGCGACGGCCCAGGCCACGGCGTCCATGCCCGCTTGGACCAGCGGCCGGTACCGCACCGCCAGACGGAGAAGACCGGCCAGCTGACGCCCCTGGGGCGTGTCGGGTTCGGCCACGGGGAGCCATGTTACCCTTTGCGCCCTGGAGGCGGGATCGTGCCGGCCGACCGTGCGGCCACCCCTCGCCCCCGGTGGGGCCGACGAGCCGCCAGACTGTCGGAGTGCCTGCCACCGCCACCAGCCTGCTCGTCGCCACCGCTTCCCGCCTGGTGAAGGTGACGGCTGCCGCGGCCGACCCGGTCCGGCGCACGGGAAGCGGCCTCGTGGTGCTGCTCTACCATCGGGTGCACCGGGCGGAGGCCACGTCGTCCTCGGCCGTCGATCTGCCCCTCGGGCTCTTCGTCGACCAGATGGAGGAGCTGGCGGACTCGGGCCGGGTGGTCAGCCTCGACGACGCCGTGGCCAGCCTGGCATCCGGACACCGACCTCGCCGCCCGGAGCTGGCCATCACCTTCGACGACGGGACGGGCGATTTCGCCGAGCTGGCCGTGCCCGTGCTCCATCGCCTCGGGCTCCCGGCCACGCTGTACCTGGCCACCGGGCCGGTCGACTCCGGCCGGCCCTTCTGCCCCGGAGCCACCCCCTTGTCGTGGGCCGAGCTGGCCGACGCCACCAGCGGCGGCCTGGTGACGGTGGGCTCCCACACCCACAGCCACGTCCTGCTCGATCGAGCCGATCCCGCCCTGGCCGCTGACGAGCTCGACCGTTCGATCGGCCTCATCGAGGACCGAATCGGCGTCCGGCCCCGCCACTTCGCCTACCCCAAGGCCCTCCTGGGCTCGCCCGCGGCCCAAGAAGCGGTCCGAGCTCGCTTCGACTCGGCGGCCCTCGCCGGGACCCGACCCAACCGCTACGCCGGTGCTGATCCCTACCGCCTCACCCGCTCCCCCATCCAGACCTCCGACGGGATGCGCTGGTTCCGTCGCAAGGCAGGAGGAGGCATGGCCCTGGAGGACGATCTGCGGCGCCTGCTCAACCGTCGTCGCTATGCCGGTGCCACCACCTGAGCACGGGGACCGATCCCCTGCCTGATCGATCGCCGGCCGCCGATAGATGTCGGTCCGAGCGAGTCTCGCTCAGCCGGTAACATCGCAGTCGTGGGTTGGTGTCACGAATTCGGTCCTCAGATTCTCCCGACCTGTGACCACCCGATGGTGGCGGGGCCGGACGCCTGCTTCTGCCCGCACTGTGACACCGTGTGCAAGGGCCGCTTCGCCGGGTGCGCCGGCGTGTGGGCCAGGGGCCCCCGGGAGGTGACCGTTCGTGTCCCTCCCTCCGAAGAGCCCTTCCGACGGTCCCGGTCCACGTCCACCATCGACGCTGTGGTGGCGGCCGACGCCGTCGCCACCGTCGAGGAGGTCCTGCTCGACAAGCTCGTCGACGATCCGGCCCGCGCCACCGCCCGATCCCGGCGTCTCGACCAGCAGCGTCGGGAGGAGCACGCGCTCGACGAGCACCGGGCCGACGGTCATCCGGCCGACGAGCACCGGGCCGACGAGCGGCCCCCGGCGGTGGACCACCTGATCGAGCGGGTCCGCCAGCTCGAGACCACCGTCGCCTCCACTACTGCGGCCGCCACCGCGGCCGCCAGTGCCGCGGCCGCAGCCGCAGCCGCAGCCAAGGCGCCCCGAGCGGTTGCCGTCGACGACCGCACCGCAGCCGTGGTCGGCCAACTCGTCGACAAGGTCCGCCAGCTCGAGACCGCCGCGGCCGCCGCGGCCGAGGTCGACGCCAAGCTGCCCCGGCCGGCCCCGGTGCGTCCGGCGGACAACGCCCGGGTGGAGGCCGTGGCCAAGGCGGTGGGCGGCCTGGCCGCCGGCCTCGACCGACTGGCCGCCGAGGTCAGCGAGCTGCGCAAGGTTCCCGGTCGCCTCGACCAGTTGGAGCGACAGCGCAGTTCCACCACCGGGACTGCCTCCGACACCCGCCGTGACCAGGCCGTCGAGCGCCTGGCCGGTGATCTGGCCCGACTGAGCGGCAGGGTCGGCGAGCTCACGGCCACCGTCGGCCGCACCGCGTCCCAACCGGACGAACGGGTGGTTCGTCTGGCCGAACGGGTGAAGGGGCTGGAAGCCGGCCAAGCCCGACGAGAGGCGGTGGAGCGTTCTCGGCCGGTGCCGTCGCCGACGGCGTCGAACGTCTCCGCCATGGTGGCCCGCCTCGAGCAGCGAACAGAAGAGCTCTCGGCCAGGCTCGCTCCCCTGGACTCGTTGGCCGATCAGGTCCGGGCCCTGGCGTCGGCCGAACCGACCGACACCCAGGTCGCCGATCGCGTGGAGCGGTTGGCCACCCAGGTCGAGGATCTGGCGTCGGCGGTGCACTCCGGCCGCTCGTCGACGTCGGTGGCCCCGGTCCAGCAGGGCCAGGGCAACGCCATCGAGAAGACGGTGGGGGAGCTCATGCGCAGCACGGAGCGCCTGTCGGCCCGCGTGAGCGACCTGGACGAAGTGCCCAAGCGGCTGCAGGCGCTGGAGGCGGTGGAGCATCCCCCGGTCGAGAAGGTCCTGGGCAGCCTGGGCAAGCGCCTCGATCGGCTCTCCACCCAGGTCGGGGACCTGAAGGGCGTCCCCGACCGGCTCCGGGCCCTCGAGGAGGAGCCCCTGCGGGCCGAGTCGCTCACCCGTGGCTTGGGGGGCGCCATTGACATGATCGACCAGCTCTCGGCCCAGGTGACGGCCATCCAGGACGCCGACCGCGCCGGCAACGGATCACCGGGGTAGCCAGGCCACGCTGGTGCTCCGAGCCGCCTCAGGTGGCGCCGTCCTCTCCGCTCACAGGCCGAGCTCGCTTCGCTCGGTTGGCCTGTCAGCTGAAGCGTCGCATGTGGACGTTGAGCACGAGGCCGAGCGCAGCACAGGTGGTCAGCATCGATGAACCCCCGTAGGAGAGCAGGGGCAGGGGCAGTCCGGTGATGGGCATGATGCCCATGCTCATCCCCATGTTCTCGAAAACCTGGAACAACAGCATGGCCAGCACTCCCGCGCACAGCAGGGTGCCGAAGCTGTCCTTGGCCAGCAGGGCGGTGCGCCAGATCCGCCAGATGACCACGCCGTAGAGCACCACCAGCGTGGCCGAGCCGGCGAATCCCAGTTCCTCGCCCACCACGGTGAAGATGAAGTCGGTCTGCTGCTCCGGAACGAAGCCCAGCTTGGTCTGGGTGCCCTGGTAGAGCCCGGCCCCGAACAGCCCCCCGGCGCCGATGGCGGTCTCGGCCTGCTCGCCCTGGAAGCCCGAGGTCCCCCTGGCCGCCTCGTCCGAACTGGCGAAGTCGATGAACCGGTCGCGCTGGTAGTCGTCGACCTGGTCGAAGTGGAACATGGCGACCACCCCGAGGGCCCCGACGGCCACCAGGGCACCCAGGTGGCGGGCCCGGGCCCCGGCCACCACCATCACCCCGAGCAGCACCGCCACCAGGACCAACATGGAACCCATGTCGGGCTGCAACAACACGAGGGCGGCAGGAAGGCCGGCGGCCGCGGCCGACACGACGAAGCGCTGACGGGTGAGCGGGCTCCGCCCGGTCGAGCAGGTGGCGGCCAGCACGATGATGGTGGTCAGCTTGGCCAGCTCGGCCGGCTGGAGTTGGAACGACCCCAGCGAAAACCACGACTGGGCGCTGTTGACCTCGGTGCCGAGGGGGGTGAGCACCAGCACGAGGAGGAGGAGGGAGGCGAGGTAGGCCGCGGCGGCGAAGTCGCGGTAGCTGCGGTAGTCGACAACCACCACCACGGCCATGACCACCAGCCCCATGACGAGAAAAACGGCCTGGCGCTTCAGGTAGGTGTAGGGGTCCAGTCCGGCCTCGGCCATGCTCGTTCGGGTGGCCGAGAACACCATGAGACAGCCCAGGCCGGTGATGGCCAGGGCGGCGCCGACCAAGGGCCAGTCCAGATGACGCCAGGGCGCCGAGGGGTCTCGCCGCAGCACGGCGCCCAGGCCTCGGGAGGCGGCGGTGGTCTGCATCAGGCGAAGCCGCCCGCCACCGGTGCGACCGGCTCAGGCTCCTCCAGACCCGAGAGCGACCCCAACACGCTGCGGGCCACGGGGGCCGCCCATCGGGCGCCGAAGCCGGCCCGCTCCATCACCACGCTGATGGCGTAGCGAGGATCGTTGGCGGGCGCGAAGGCGGCAAAGAGGGCGTCGTCCTCACGGCCTCCACCGGTCTGGGCCGTGCCCGTCTTGCCTGCCACCGGATAGACGTCATGAGGGAAGCCGGCAAAGGCGTTGTAGGCCGTGCCCTTGGGGTCCGCCGACTGGGTGGCGCCCACCAGCCCCTCGACGATGGGGTCTCGGGCGCCTGCGGGCAGTTCCACCTGGGCGCCCACCCGGGGCTCGACCTCCCGGATGACGGTGCCGTCCTGGTTCTGGATCCGCAGGGCCAGGTTGGGTTGGTAACGAGTACCCCCGGTGGCGAAGGTGGCGTAGGCGTTGGCCAGTTGGATGGGCGTCACCGCCACGTCACCCTGACCGATGGAGACGTTGACGTTGTCGCCGATGAACCAGTCGCCGGTGAGGAAGGCGTCGGGGTTGGCTTCGTACTGGGCGGCCCGCACTGCGGGGCTGGCCAGGCGTCCGGCCGCCTCCACCGGCAGCCCCACCCCCGTCCGGGTCCCGAAGCCGAGCAGCTCGGCCATGTCCTGCATGGGGGTCTTGCCCAGGCGCTCCCGTTGTTGCCAGAAGCGGGCGCCGAGGGAGTAGAAGTACACGTCGCTCGAGACGGTGACCGCTTCGCTGAGGGCCACCTCCCCCGAGGGAGCGGCCCCGGCATTTTGGACCCGGCAACGCCGGACGCAGTCGGGGATGATGAAGAAGCCCGGGTCGTTGATGACCGTGTCGGGCGTGACGAGCCCGGTCTCCAGCCCGGCCAGGGCGGTGACCAGCTTCCACGTGGAGCCGGGCGCGTACTGCCCGAGCAGGGCCCGATTGACGAAGGGGGTCCCCTGAGCCGGGTCGTTGAGCCCGGCGAACTGCTCGGGCGTGATCTCGTAGACGAAGTCCGCCGGGAAGAAGGTGGGCCACGAAGCCATGGCCGTCACCGTGCCCTCCCGGACATCGAGGACCACGGTGGACCCGCCGTCGATCACCGCCTCACCGGTTTCGGGGTCCCGCCGTCCCTGGGTCTGGGCCATGCCCTGGGCCAGGGCCTCCTCGGCCACCTGCTGGGCCTCGAGGTCGATCGACAGGACCACGTCGTCGCCCTGGACGGGCTCACGCCGGCTGAGCTCTCGGATGGGCACGCCCTGGGCGTCGACCTCGAGGGTCACCTCGCCGTCGACCCCCCGCAGATCGTCCTCGAAGGCCCGCTCGATGCCGTCCTTGCCGATGCGCGAGGCGCGGCGATACCCGCCGGGCTCGCCGGGCCCGCCCGCCGCGGCCAACTCGTCGGCGTTGATGGCACCCACGTAGCCGAGCACGTGGGCGGCCAGGCTGGCGTGGGGATAGTCCCGCACCGCCAGTTGGAGGGCGTCGACCCCGGGGAGCTCGCTCTGGCGCTCGCGCACCTCGATCAGCACCTCCTCATCGACACCCTCCACCACGGGCACGGGGGCGAAGGGACCGAGGCTGGTGTCGTCGAGGGCCGCCTCCAACAACGAGGGAGGCTGGTCGACGATCGCCCCCAGGCGGATGAACACGCTCTTGCGCTCGTCGTCGTCGAGAGTGTTGAGCTCGGCCCGGTCGACGGTGACCACGTTCGAGGCCCGGTTGGCCACCAGTACCTCGCCGTTGCGGTCGAGGATGCGACCGCGAGGTGCCGGCAGGGGTACGACCCGGCGTTGGTTGCGCTCGGCCGCCAGCTCGTGCTCACCGGCGGTGAGCACCTGCAGGAACCACAGGCGGGCGACCAGGGCAGCGAAGAGCGACACCGCCACCACGGCCACGATGCCGAGGCGTAGGCGGGGGAGTCCGTCGTCATGGGAGGACGGGGCCGGACACGGTGCGGGCGGCGACGGCCCAGCGCATCATCCGGAGGGCGAAGGGGCTGAGGACGGCGTTCAGGACCCCCACCATGGCGGCGACGGTGGCCAGACGCAACGACACCAGGTGCTCCTGGCCGAGCACCAGCCCGAGGGCGGCGAACAGGACCACGCCGCCGGCGCTGGCCACTGCGGTGGTGAGCACGGGAATCCACCGCCCGGCGTGCAGGATGGTCGAGCCGAAGGCCCCCACGGCGTACGCCACCAGGCTGTAGGCCAGGGCCGACAGCCCGAAGGGCGTCTGCAGGAAGCAATCAGCCAGCAGGCCGGTGCCGAAGCCGATCGCCGCGCCCCGCTCGGCCCCGCTGCTGAGAC
The DNA here is from genome assembly GCA_030446545.1 of Acidimicrobiales bacterium. Lineage (GTDB taxonomy): Bacteria > Actinomycetota > Acidimicrobiia > Acidimicrobiales > CADCSY01 > JADDRA01. The sequence goes on from JAUJNB010000007.1 coordinate 30,763, forward strand.
CGGCCGCGATGGCCAGGAGCAACAGGACGTCGGCGGCCACGCCGAGGACCCGGAGCTGGGGGAACACCGCAGTGTGGAGCACCACGGCTGCGAGCAGCACCGGCGGCAGGCGCGTGGCGGCGGTCATGTGGAAGTGGTCATCGGGGCCGGGTCTGGAGCACCGACACCAGCCGGAGCTGGGCCAGGTCGGCCACGGGGCGGACCTCGACCCGGCGCTGGAGCTGACCGGGGGCGACCTCGGCCAGGGCCACCCGACCGAGGGGGATGTCGGGAGGAAAGACGCTGCCACCGAGCCCGTCGGTCACCACGAGCTCCAGGACGTCGACGTCGGCGGCGGCATCCACGAAGTCGAGGGAGAGGGGCACTCCGGGTCCCTCGCCCGACGCCACTGCCACCTCCGACGACCTCGACAGGCGTACGCCCACGGCCGAGGCCGGGTCGGTGATCAGGCGTACCGTGGAGCGCGTCCCCGACACGCCCACGATGCGACCGACCAGGCCGGCGCCGGTCACCACGGGCATGTCGACGGCGACACCCTGGTCGGCGCCCTGGTCGAGCTCGATGGTCTGCTCGAAGTTGGAGATGGGGGTGGAGACCACCCGGGCGTTCACCCGGGGGAGGTCGCCGGCGAAGTCGAGCTCGAGCAGTTGGCGGGCCTCGGCCAACTCCCTCCTCGGCGCCCTCGTCGCGCAGCTCCGACCCCTCCATCTCGGCGATGCGGGCCCGCAACGTGGCGTTCTCCTCCTCCAGCTTGCCGTAGCCGGTGACCCCCGCCAGGGCGTCGCCCAGAGGGTCGAGCACCGTGGCCGCCGCCGATCGAACGGGGGACAGGGTGTCGGCGGCGCCGTCGCGCAGCGAGCCGATGAGCCCGGCCCCGTCACCCCGGAAGTCGAGGGTGATGACCGTGATCGACGTGAGGATGAGGAAGACGAGGATCAGGCGGGAATGACCACCCCGCCGGGAGAGCGCCACGGCACTGCCTCCCGGTTAGTGCTGGCTCGACGAGAAGAGGACGCCCTTGAGCGCCTCGAACTCCTCCAGGGACTGGCCCGAACCCACGGCCACGGAAGTCAACGGGTCATTGGCCACGGAGATGGGCATGCCCGTCTCGGCCTGGAGGCGCTCGGTGAGGCCGAGCAGCAACGCCCCGCCCCCCGTCAACACGATGCCCTGCTCCATGATGTCGGCGGCCAGCTCCGGGGGCGTCTTGTCGAGGGTGGTCTTGACCGCGCCGACCACCGACGACACCGGCTCCTCCAGCGCCTCGCGGATCTCGCTGGTGGAGGTCACGATGGTCTTGGGCAGGCCGGTCACCAGGTCCCGGCCCCGGATCTCCGCCGTGAGCTCCTCCTCCAGGGGCCAGGCCGAACCAAGGGTGATCTTGACTTCCTCGGCGGTGCGCTCGCCGAGGGCCACGCTGTACTCCTTCTTGATGTACTGGAGGATGGCGTCGTCGAGCTCATCACCCCCGACCCTGACCGACTGGCTGGCCACGATGCCCCCGAGCGAGATGACGGCCACCTCGGTGGTGCCGCCGCCGATGTCGACGATCATGTTGCCGGTGGGCTCCTGGACGGGCAGCCCGGCACCGATGGCGGCGGCCATGGGCTCTTCGATGATGTAGGCCGGCTTGCGGGCACCGGCGTACTCGGCCGCCTCCTGCACCGCACGCTGCTCCACGCCGGTGATCCCCGAAGGAACGCAGATGACCATGCGAGGCTTGACCCACCGGCGCTGGTGCACCTTGTGGATGAAGTAGCGCAACATCTTCTCGCAGATCTCGAAGTCGGCGATGACCCCGTCCTTCAGCGGCCGGATGGCCTGGATGTGGCTGGGGGTGCGGCCCAGCATGCGCTTGGCCTCGGTGCCCACCGCCACCGGGCGCCCGTCCCTGATGTTGATGGCCACCACGGAAGGCTCGTTGAGGACGATCCCCCGGCCGCGTACGTAGATGAGGGTGTTGGCCGTTCCCAAATCGACCGCCATGTCGCGGCCCATCACGTTGGCGAGCAAGTTGTCGGACATGGGCTCGGGCCTCCGAACCGGGAGGGCAATGAGGCCAGGCTAGGTGTCCACCACCGCGCCCACAAGCCGGGGCGCCGGGCCGGGACGAGGATCAGGCCAGGGCGGGGAAGAACAGGGCGATCTCGCGGGTGGCCGAGGCCGTCGCATCGGAGCCGTGGACCAGGTTCTCGGCCACTTGGAGCCCGAGATCGCCGCGGATGGTGCCGGGTGGCGACTGGGCGGGATCAGTGGCGCCGATGAGGATGCGCACCACCTGCCAGGTGTCGTCTCCCGGGCCTTCGACCACCGCGACCAGGGAGGGGCTGCGGGTGATGAAGGCCACCAGATCGGCGAAGAAGGGCCGGTTCTCGTGCTCGGCGTAGTGGTGCCGGGCCGTCTCGGTATCGATCGTACGCAACTCCAGGGCCACGAGGCGCAGACCCTTGCGCTCCAGCCGGTGCAGGATCTCCCCCGTCAGGCCGCGCTCGACCGCATCGGGCTTGCAGATAACCAAGGTCCGGCTCATAGCCCCCGAGGATACTCCGCCTCCTACGTCTTCTTGCGTCTGGAACCGGCACCTGCTGCCGGTCTGCAACGCAAGTACCGGTTAGCGGGCAGCGAAGGCGGCGGTCACCCGCCCGATGATGATCTCCGGACGGTGGATCAGGTCTTCCCAGGTGAAGCGCAGGATCGTCCAACCGGCCAGCACCAGCCGGTTCTGCCGGTCGAGGTCGGCCTGACGACGTTGCCGACCGCTGCGCCACTGGTCGCTGTCGCACTCGATGGCGATGCGCAGGTCGGGGTAGGCGAGGTCGACCCGGGCGACGAAGACGCCCGATGGCGTGCACACCACGTGCTCGAAGGTGGGGGTTCGGAGGCCGGCCCGCACGAGCAGGCGCCCGACCCGACGTTCGAACTCGCCGGTCGGCGGTTGGGAGTCTCCAAGGCGTTTCTCCAGGAGGGGGCGGAGCACGCCCACCCCCCGACGTCCCCGCCGAGCCACCTGGATGAACCGGTCTCGGACCGCCTCTGATGTCGTGAGCTGGCGTCGGAGGGCGTCGTCGAAGGCCTGTTCCACCTTGTGGCGGTGCACGACGGCGCCGAGGTCGATCAAGGTCCGCTCGATGGACGTGGTCGGGATCGCCGACCGTTCGCTGCGGTCGCAAGCACCGAGGTCGGTGCTCTCGTGCACGCAGACTGCGGGCCTGGGGCGACGAAGCCACCGAGGAGCGGTGACCTCCACAATGCCGGGACGGAAGCCGTCGAGGCCCCACAGGGCGGCTGCCGTGCGATGTGAAGCCAAAGCCGGGTCCCCCTCGGTGAGACAGGCGACCAGGACCCGTTGGTGCCAAGTGACCGGTGCTCCGGCGAAGCGGTACACCTCTGGCGCGGCAACGACCAGAGCGCCCTCCTCGATCCGTCGGTACATGGTCCGTTCGCTGACTCCGGCGTCAAGCAGTTGATTCCTGGTCACCACCCCGTGACGATCACAAGCATGGATGGAGAGGTAGTTCTCGGCGAGCAGCCTCATGCCGTGTATTTCAATCATGGGGTGAGACATCGAAGTCGGATCGACCGCCTCCCTCCTCGTTCTTGCGTCTGGAGCCGGCACCTGCTGCCGGCTGCAACGCAAGAACGGCCGGGGGCCGGGAAGACCAGGGGGGTGGGGGGAGGGACGGGCCGTGGGCAGGAGCGGTCAGCCGAGGAGGGCCGTGCGGGCCGCGCCCACGACGTACAGGGAGCCGGTGACCAGCACGACATCGTCGGGTGAGGCCGACGCCAGGGCGTGGCGGACCGCCCGGGCGACGTCGGGGACGACCTCGGCCGGCGCCCCCAGTTCCCGGGCCGCCTCGGCGATCTCGGTGGCGGGCATGGCACGGGGCCAGTCGACGGCGCAGGCCACCACCCGCCGGGCCCCGGCGGCCCCGAGCGCCGACAGCATCTCTGTCGCCGAACGGCCCTGGCTCATGCCCACCACCAGGATGGGGGCGCCGTCGAAGGAGAAATCCCCGAGGGTGTCGGCCACAGCCCGGCAACCGTCAGGGTTGTGGGCACCGTCCAGCACGACCAGCGGCCGCCGCCCCACCACCTCGAAGCGTCCGGGCACCTGGATCCCGCCCAGGGCTTCCCGGACCACATCGTCGTCCACGGCCCGGCCGAAGAACGCCTCCACGGCGGCGAGGGCCGCGGCGGCGTTGTCTCCCTGGTGGGCGCCGTGCAGGGGCAGCATGACCTGCTCGTAGGACGCTCCCGGCGTACGCAGGTCGAGCAGCCGGCCCCCCACGGCCACCTCGTTGGTCAGGCAGTCGAAGTCCCGGTGGCGCTGCCACAGGGCGGCCGGCCCGGTGGCCTCGAAGACGGGGAGCAATGCGGGATCGGTCTCCCCCAGCACGAGGGTGGCGCTCGGCTCCACGATGCCGGCCTTCTCGGTGGCGATGTCGGCCCGGGTCGGCCCGAGGACCCCGGTGTGGTCGACCCCGATGTTGGTGACCACGGCGACGGTGCCCTCGACCACGTTGGTGGCATCCCAGCGGCCCCCCATGCCCACCTCCACCACGGCCACGTCGACGGCGGCGTCGGCGAACCACCCGAGGGCAGCCAGGGTGAGGATCTCGAAGCGTGACGGGTGGATGCCGCTGGCCTCCTCCAGCCGGGCCACCGTGGCCACCGCCTCGGCGAAGTCGACGTCGTCGATGGGCTCGCCGTTGCGGGAGATGCGCTCGTTGACCCGAGCGAGGTCGGGGCTGGTGTAGGTGCCCACCGCCAGACCATGAGCGGCCAGCAGGGCCGTGACCATACGTGCCGTCGAGCCCTTTCCGTTGGTCCCGGTGATGTGGACCACCGGTTGGGCCCGCTCCGGATCGGCCAGCAGGGCGCAGAGCCGCTGCATGCGGTCCAGCGTGGGCGCTTCGAACGAGTCGGCCGCCAGCGCCTCGAGGTTGACGTGGTCGTCCAGATAGGCCAGAGCGGCGGCGTAGGACCAGGTCCGGGCCAGGTCCGAGGGCCGCCCACCCGCCGCTGGGGGAACCGCGATCCCCAAAGCGGAACTAGAGGGCGACGACGATGGGAACGTCGTGGCCGGGGACGACGACCCGGCGCGCCGGGGGGATCCCCAGGTCGGCGCCCTGGGGGCGAGTGGCCTCGGCCGCCCGCAAGGCCCGCTCCCGGGCCGACCCGGCAGCCGCCACCACCAGGGGACGGGCGACCTCGGCTGCCTCCCGAGCACGATCACGGGCGACGTCGACCGCGGCCAGGGCGTCGGGGAG
>JAUJNB010000007.1:36132-80468 GCA_030446545.1 Acidimicrobiales bacterium
GGCGGCGTCGGCGGCCCGCTGTGCTCCCTCACGGGCGGCCTCGGCCACCGCCACCACGTGGGGCCGGGCGGCGTCGGCGGCCCGCTGTGCTCCCTCACGGGCGGCCTCGGCCACCGCCACCCCGTGGGGGCGGGCGGCCTCGGCGGCTTCGGCGGCCCGGCGACTGGTGACGTCGGCGGCCCGCTGCATCCCGGGACGGGCTGCCTCGCTCAGGGCGGCCACGCCGCTGGCGGGCCGACGCAGGCACGCCCACAGGCCCCGCGACTTCTTCGCCCTCTTGGCCTCGAGCAGCTCCAGACCCCACCCGAGCACGCCACCGACGGCTGCTCCCTCGGCCGCCCCCTTGAGTACGCGCACGGCCGGCTGATCGCCTACCTCGTCCTGGCGGGCCAGTTGCACGCCCACCACTGACGCCCCCGCCACGGCACCGAGCAACGCACCCTTGCAAGCCTTGTGCACCTGCCTGACCTCCTCGTAGACGAGCCGTGTTCGGGGTCCCCGATCAGCTGGCGGCGCGGCGGGGACGCTGAGCCCGGGGGGTCTCTGCGCGCGGCACCAGCGTGGGGTTGACCTTGTCCTCCACCACCGTACGATCGATCACGCAGCGGCCCACGTTGGTGACGCTGGGCAGGTCGTACATGACGTGGAGCAGCACCTCTTCGAGGATGGCCCGCAGGCCCCGTGCGCCGGTGCCCCGCAACAGCGCCTGCTCGGCCACCGCCTCGAGCGCCTCGGGAGTGAACTCGAGCTCCACGTCTTCGAACTCGAACATCCGCTTGTACTGCTTGACCAGCGCGTTCTTGGGCTCGACCAAGATGCTCACCAGGGCTTCGGCGTCGAGGCTGGAGACGGCGCCGATGACCGGGAGCCGCCCGATGAACTCCGGGATGAGGCCGAAGCGCAGCAGGTCCTCGGGCAGTACCTGAGCCAGGATGCGCCCGACCTCCTTGTCGCCCGAGCGACGGATGTCGGCCCCGAAGCCCACGCCCTTGCGACCCACGCGCGACTCGATGATCTTCTCCAGCCCGGCGAAGGCCCCGCCACAGATGAACAAGATGTTGGTGGTGTCGATCTGGATGAATTCCTGGTGCGGGTGCTTGCGGCCTCCCTGAGGAGGCACCGAGGCGGTGGTGCCCTCCAAGATCTTGAGCAGAGCCTGCTGCACGCCCTCACCCGACACGTCACGGGTGATGGAGGGGTTCTCCGACTTCCGGGCGATCTTGTCGATCTCGTCGATGTAGATGATGCCCGTCTCGGCCTTCTTGACGTCGTAGTCGGCCGACTGGATGAGCTTGAGCAGGATGTTCTCGACGTCCTCGCCCACGTAGCCGGCCTCGGTGAGGGCCGTGGCGTCGGCGATGGCGAAAGGGACGTTCAGCATGCGGGCCAGCGTCTGGGCCAGCAGGGTCTTGCCGCAGCCGGTGGGGCCCAACAGGAGGATGTTCGACTTGGCCAACTCCACGTCGGCGTCGCCGCCCGAGCCCACCTGGACCCGCTTGTAGTGGTTGTAGACGGCCACTGAGAGGATCTTTTTGGCGTGTTCCTGACCGACGATGTAGTCGTCGAGGAACGTGTTGATGTCCTTGGGCTTGGGAAGCTCTTCGAAGCGCAGCTCAGCGGTGTCGGAGAGCTCCTCTTCGATGATCTCGTTGCAGAGGTCGATGCACTCGTCGCAGATGTAGACACCCGGCCCGGCAATGAGCTTCTTGACCTGCTTCTGGGACTTCCCGCAGAACGAGCACTTCAACAGGTCCCCGCCACCGTCACCGATCCTGGCCATGTGCTTCCCCCGGTTCCCGATCGTCTCTTGCCTAGGCCGAGCCGGCGATGGCCGCCGGCGCCACTTCCCGCTCGCTCAGCACCTCGTCGATGATGCCGTACTCCTTGGCCTCGGCCGCCGACATGACGAAGTCGCGGTCGGTGTCACGATGGATCTTCTCGGTGGGCTGGCCCGTGTGGCTCGACAGCATCTCCTCGAGCATGGTGCGCATGCGCTCGATCTCCTTGGCGGCCAACTCGATGTCGGCGGCCTGGCCGATGGCCTGGCCGTAGGGCTGGTGGATGATGATGCGGGCCCGGGGCAGCGCCATGCGCTTGCCCTTGGTCCCCGCCGCCAGCAGCACGGCGGCGGCGGAGGCGGCCTGGCCGAAGCACAGCGTGGTCACATCCGGGCGGATGTACTGCATGGTGTCGTAGATGGCGAACAGGGAGGTGATGTCACCCCCGGGGGAGTTGATGTAGAGGCTGATGTCCCGGTCGGCGTTCTCCGACTCGAGGTGGAGGAGCTGGGCCACGATCAGGTTGGCGATGGTGTCGTCGATTGGCGTGGCCAGGAAGATGATGTTCTCCTTGAGCAACCGGGAGTACAGGTCGAAGGCCCGCTCGCCCCGGTTGGTCTGCTCGACCACCGTGGGCACGAGGTAGCTGTAGGCCTGCAAGCGCTGCTCGCCGCCGGCGAGCGTGGCCAGGTTGCGTCTCGGATCGGTCATGCGCTGCGCTCCTCGGCGATCTCCACCTGGGGGTGGTCGGTCTCGGTCTCGCTGGTCTCGGGCTCTTCGCTGTCGGCGGTCGGCGCGCATCGTCACTCTCGGTCCCACCGGCCTCGTCCACCGGCGCTTCGAGGTCGGCCCGGTCGATCGACCTACCCTCCTCGTCGACGATCTCGGCGTGCTCGGTCAGCCACGCCAACGCCAGTGCCTTGGTCGCGTCCGAGCGTACCGCCTGGAGCTGGTCGGCACGCTCGAAGCGGCGCCGGAGGGCGGCGGGCTTCTCCCCACCTGATGGGCCAGACGATGGATCTCGGCGTCGACCTCGGCTTCGGATGCCTCGATCGACTCGGCCTCGGCCACGGCCCGCAGGGCCAGGTCGGCCTTCACCGAATCCTGGGACCGTTCTCGCAGCTGGGCCTCCAGCTCCTCGGCACTTCTCCCGGTGGCGCCGAGGTAGTCCTCGAGCGACATCCCCTGGGACTGGAGGCGCACGGCGAGCCGCTCGGCCTGACGCTGGATCTCGAGGTCGACCAGGGTCGTCGGCGGGTCGTCGTCGACCAGCGCGACCAGGGCCGAAAGGGTGCCCTCCTCCAGCGCCGCCCGACTCTGGGCGGGCTTGATGTCGGCCAGGCGCCCCCGCAGGTGATCCCGCAGCTCGGCGACGGTGTCGAACTCCGACGCCTCGTTGGCCCACTCGTCGTCGACGTCGGGGAGGATCTTCTCCTTGATCTCCTTGACCAGGACCCGCAGGCTGATGCGACGGTGCTCGTCGGGGTCGGGATGCTCGACGTCGAAGACCAGGATGTCGCCCACCTTGGCTCCCCGGAGCTGGTCGTCGAGCTCGGCCACGATGGCCTCGCTTCCCACCTCGTAGAGGTAGTCGTCGGCCGTCAGCCCCTCGACCGGCTCGCCCCCGAGGGAGCCGGCGATGTCGATGGTGGCGTGGTCACGGTCGCGCGCCGGGCGGGACACCACCGAAAGCTCGCCGAACTGCTGGCGCAGACGCTCCAGTTGGGCTTCGACCTCCTCGTCGGAAACCCTGGGGTTGGGCACCGTGACCCGCAGGTGGTCGTAACCCGGCACGGCCACCCTGGGCCGGACCTCGACCACGGCGTCGAAGCAGACGGCGCCCTCGTCCTTGCCGGCGGTGATGTCGATCTCCGGCGAGGCGATGGCGTCGATGGCGCTCTCGGACAGGGCCTGCTCGTAGTAGTCGGGGAGCGCCTCACGGAGAGCCTCCTCCCGGGCCACGCCCGTGCCCAGGCGAGCTTCGAGGAGGCGTCGGGGCGCCTTGCCGGGCCGGAAGCCGGGGACACGGGCCTCCCGGGCGATGCGTCGGAAGGCGGCGTCGATCGCCTTGTCGAATTCGGCCTCGTCGACCTCGACCACGAGCTTGACCCGGTTGCCCTCGAGGGTTTCGACAGTGGTTCGCACCAAGGACCCGGAGTGTAACGGGGCGGCGGCCGCTCCCGAGCCGGTACTCTCTGGAGGCCCGGGGAGTAGCGCAGCGGTAGCGCACCTGCTTTGGGAGCAGGAGGTCGCGGGTTCAAATCCCGTCTCCCCGACGTCCGCGCCGAGGCCGTCCTGCGCTATCCTGGCGGCTCCTGCGGGTGTAGCTCAACGGGAGAGCTCCAGCCTTCCAAGCTGGTGACGCGGGTTCGACACCCGTCACCCGCTCCGCGAGAGCGTGCAGGTGTCAGTTCTGCAGGACCCAACACCACGACATGGCTCTGGGGTGCATAGGCGCCCATCCGACCCGGGCCGGCTACCCCCCCGGTGGACCGCTCAGCTCCTGCGGCCTCACCGCACCGTCGATGGTGGCGGCGGCCACCTCACGAAGGGGGATGTTGTTCTGTCGGGAGTGCCGCCGTAGGCAGTCGAACGCCTCGCCCATCTCGACGCCGAGCTGCGAGGCGACGATCCCCTTGGCCTGCTCGATCATCACCCGGCTGTGGAGGGCGTGCTGGAGCTGGTCGCTCAGCGCATTGGCCTCCCGCAGGGCGCGCTCCTGGAGGATCCCGATGGCGGCGATGTCGGCCAGCGCCTGGGCAGCACGGACATCGGCCACGACCAGGTCGGACGCCGTGGTGCAGAACAGGTTCAGGGCGCCGATGCGGTCCGCCCTTAGGCGCAAGGGAAAGCCAAAGGCGGAACGGAAACCCGCCTCGGTGGCCTTCGGCGCGAACCGCGGCCAGCGATCGCTCGCCGCGCTCAGGTCGCTGGCCGCAACCTGCTCGCCGACGCGATACGCCTCGAGGCAGGGTCCTTCGTCGTTCTGGACTTCAAAGACCTCGAGGACGCGCATCGCCTCGCTCGATGCAGCCACCAGGCGTAGTTCCCGGTTCTCGTCGGCCAACAGCACACCCGCGGCCGAGACGTCCAACACCTCGACGCAGCGCCGGCACAACAGATCCAAGAAGTCGAGGATCTCGAAGTCTCGGACGAGGGTGTCGGCCAGATCCACAAAGGCCCGGGCCATTCGCTCCTCACGCGTCACCCCGGACCTCCCACCCCGGACCTCCCACCAATATCAGGGTACGGGCGCCGTCTCCGCAATCTGACCATACATCTCTGCGCCACGGCTAGGCTGGCGAGAGATTCGCTGTGACGCCTCCGGACCCGGGCAACAGGACGTGATCTTCCTGGATCGACGGAGGCAACTGTGGCGATGGGGTACCCGGACCGAGCTCCACGACGGAGCGATACTGCGGAGACGTTCTCGATTGCCGTCGGCTTGGCCTCGGGCACGGTGATCGTGACCATCCGGGGCGACATCGACCGCTCCGGCGCTCGGCACCTCGAAGAGATCCTCAAGGACCTCATCGAGAACCAGGAGAACCTGCGGGTCGTGGTCGACCTCCGCAACGTGGCCCGGCTCGACCCCGCCGGAGTGGCGGCACTCCTCGTGGCCACCAACCACGCCCGCCGCCATGGAGGGGCGTTCGCCGTGAACGAACCCTCGGGATCGGTCCCCGAATCGCCGGAGGGGGCGGACCTGGCCGAGATCATCCCCCTCGTCAGCCGCCGTCCGTCCGGCCGGCCGGCCGCCTTGGACTTGCCTGGTCGCCATCCCTCGCACGACCTCGATCCCTGAGACTCCCGGTTCCCGGAACCGGCTCGTTCTCACTCGGCGATGAGGCGCTCGAGGGTCCAGTCGGGGTGGTCGCTCTCGATGCGGGCCAGCCAGTTGGGGCTCTCGAAGAGGGCCAGCAGGGCCCCGTCGGTCCGGAGCAGGACGCGCACGCCGCTGGTCCGGCGCAGTCGTTCGGCCGTCTCGGTGTCGGTACGACGGGCGACCTTGTAGGTGGTGAGGGTCAGTTCGATGGCGGCGCCGAACTCGTGCTCGAGGCGATGGGCGAACACCTCGAACTGCATCTGGCCCACCCCGGCGAGCATCGGGGCCGGATCCCCGGCCTGCTCGTCGCGCAGCACCTGGACCACGCCCTCCTGCTCGAGTTGGGCCACGCCTCGCCGGAACTGCTTGGCCCGTGACGAGTCTCGGGCCCGGGCCACCGCGAACAGCTCCGGGGCGAAGCGGGGAATGGAGGGATACCTGACCGGTGACCCGGCGTAGAGGGTGTCGCCGATGCCCAGGTCGGCCGCATTGACCAAGCCGATCACGTCGCCCGGCCAGGCTTCGTCGATGGTGTCGCGCTCGGCGCCGAACACGCTGGTGGCGTACTTGGTGGCAAAGGGCCGCCCCGACGGCTCGTGGACGACCGTCATCCCCCGCTCGAAGTGCCCCGAGCACACCCGGACGAAGGCCACCCGGTCCCGGTGGGACGGGTCCATGTTGGCCTGCACCTTGAACACGAAACCCGAGAACGCCTCGTCCAGCCCCCGCCGGGTCCCGTGGGCGTCCGACCGTGGCGCGGGAGGCGGAGCCAGGTCGACGACGGCGTCGAGCAGGTGGCGCACGCCGAAGTTGGTCAGCGCCGAGCCCACGAAGAGCGGGCTCGTCTCCCCGGCGAGGAAGGACTTGAGGTCGACGCCGGCCCCCACCTCCTCCAAGAGGGCACACTCCTCCACCGCCCGCGACCAAGCGTCGCCTTCCTGGGCGGCCGCCTGCTCGGCGTCGACCAACTGCTCCGATCCTGCCGTCGCGCCCCGAGCCGTCCGGGTGTAGCGGACAAAGGCGCGGCTGCGGAGGTCGATCACCCCACGGAAGTCCCCCGGGATGCCCACGGGCCAGGTGACCGGCGTGGCTCGCAGGTCGATCTGGTCCTCGAGCTCGTCCACCAGCTCCAGCGGATCGCGCCCGGGTCGGTCGTATTTGTTCAAGAAGGTGAGGATCGGGAGCTGGCGGGCCCGACAGACCTCGAACAGCTTGCGGGTCTGGGCTTCGATCCCCTTGGCCACGTCGAGGACCATGACCACGGCGTCGACGGCGGCCAGCACGCGGTACGTGTCCTCGGAGAAGTCCCGGTGGCCCGGGGTGTCGAGCAGGTTCACCACGTGGTCCCGGTAGCGGAACTGCAGCACGGTGGAGGTGATGGAGATGCCCCGCTGCTGTTCGAGCTCCATCCAGTCCGAGGTGGCTCTTCGACGACCGGCCCTGGCCTTCACCGCCCCCGCCTCGGCCACCGCACCGGCGTAGAGCAGAAACTTCTCGGTCAGGGTGGTCTTGCCCGCGTCGGGGTGGCTGATGATGGCGAACGTCCGACGCCTGGAAGCTTCGCCCGCCGGCTCCCGGGGGCTCGCCGGGTCGAGCGTCGTCGTTCGCTGGAGCATGTCAAACTGAGGCTATGGCCCTCTCGCTCGGTACCGACGTTCGGGCTGCGCTCGAGGCCGGCCACCTCGCCCATCTCGTCACCGTCAACGCCGACGCCAGCCCCCAGGTCTCCATCGTGTGGGTGGGGGTCGAGGGCGACGAGATCGTCTCGGCCCACCTCGACCCGACGCAGCGCAAGCTGGCCAACGCCCGCCGCGACCCACGGGTGGTCCTTTCCCTCGAGACGGGGGGCCGCAACGCGATCGGCCTCGACCACTACCTGGTCGTGCACGGCCGGGCCACGCTCACCGAAGGCGGGGCGCCTGAGCTCCTGCAGCGCCTGGCCCAGGTCTACCTCGGGCCGCACGTGGTCTTTCCCCCCATGGCCCAGCCGCCACCCGGCGTCGTTCTGCGTATCGCCGTTGATCGGGTGGGTGGCGTCGGGCCCTGGGCCTGAGGACGCCCCACCTGATCCGGGTGAAGCGGATCGGGGGGCCGCTCAGGAGCGACGGCGCCGGACCGATTCGAGATCCGGCAACGACGTCCGGTCCCGCTTGAGCTCGGAGAAGTTCTCGTAGCGGGCCAGCCAACTGGTGTGGTGCCAGAGCGCCACGGCGTCGTCGTCGTCGGGTACCTCGACGATGACCGGCCCGAAGATGGCCGGTCCCTCGCCCCCGTCGAGCACGAGGGTGGGCACGCCGAAGCTCCGGGTCCGATCGCAGAGCTCCCGGTGCTCCCTCCCCAGCCGCTCCAGGGTGGACGGATCGGACCAGGCCTTGTCAGCCAGAGTCACGTCGAGCCCGGCGTCGGCCAGGCTCGCCTCCACGGTCTCGACGGCATCGAGGTCCTGGCCCTGCTCGTGGACCCGACGGCCCAGCGCAGCGTAGAAGGCGGCGACGGCGGCCTCGTCCTGGTCCCGTAGGAGCACCGCGGTGCGGAAGGCCCGAGCCGACCGGGCATGCGAGCGGGCCAGCTCCTCGGGTTCCTGGCCTGCGTTCTGTGTCTCCAACGAGAAGAATCCCCACGACAGCTCGATCACCCCGAGCTGAGCCAGCCGCCCGGCCCACCGGAAGGTCTGGTAGCACCACGGGCAGATCGGGTCGAAGAAGAAGCGCACGGGCTCGGCCATGGGGACGACCTGCCCACAACCGCCGGATCGTGCCCCTGGTCGATCCTCGTGCCCGCCCTCGAGGATCAGCGAGGCGTGAGGACCAGGTGCCGGGCCAGCGCCCCCAGCCCGCCGCCGCGCTCGACGATCTGGCGCTGGCGGCGGGCGCCGCTGCCCTGGTCGAGCTGCTGGCGGACCAGGGCCGAGACCTCGTCCCACTCGCCGTGTTCCTCGAGGTCGTCTCGCAGGAGGCAGAGCAGGCGCTGCACCAGATCGGCTGCCGGGACGGGCCGAGCCAGGGCCACGTCGACCAGAGGCCCCTCGAGGCCGTGGCGCGCCGCCCGCCAACGGGCCGCCCGCACCACCTCGTGACGCAGATGATCAACGGGCTCCCCACGCCGGACCTGGCCGTGGCACGTGCGCACCAGTGACCGGACCAGGCCGGCCAGCATCACCGCCTCGTCGACGGTGGCGCTCACGTCGGCCATTCGGAACTCGAGTGTCGGATACCGGGCCGAGGGGCGGACATCCCAGTACAGGGCGCCCGCGTCGCGCAGGACGCCGGTGGCCAGCAGGTCGGCGAGCAGGGCGTCGAACGCGGCGCGAGACCCCAGGGGCAGAGGGGTGCCGGTGGTCGGCCAGCGGTCGAAGACAGGGATCCGGAAGCTGGCGTAGCCGGTGTCGTCTCCCTCCCAGTACGGCGAGTTGGCGCACAGGGCCAGGAGCACGCCGAGCCACGGTCGGGTCCGGTCCATGATCTGTACCGCCTCGTCCCCATCGGGGACCCCCACGTGGACGTGGCAGGCGCACAGCAGTTGCTCCCGGGCGAGCTGGCGGAAGTCGTCCGCCAGTTGCTCGTACCTCGGCTTGGGCGTCACCCCCTGGTCCTGCCAGGTCGAGAAGGGGTGGGTCCCGGACGCCAGGATGCTCTGGCCCTCGACCTGGGCGGCGTCGACCAGCCCGCGGCGGAGTCGGGAGATCTCGGTCCGCACCTCGCCCAGGGTGTGGCACACACGGGTCTCCACCTCGATCTGGGGATCCAGGAGCTCGGGCTGGACCTGATCGCCCAAGGTCTGGCGGGCCGACCCCAGGACGCAGCGCGCCGCCGAGCGCAGCGCCAGGGAGTGGGCGTCGACGACGTGGAACTCCTCCTCCACGCCCACGGTGAACGGGTCGGCGTCGTCCTGCATCCGCCGATCCTTCCACGTCGGGCCCTCCGCTATCGGTCTCGGTCAGCCACCTTGGTCGCCTCCGAGGCCGGCGGCCTACGATCGGGTGCGGTGAGCATCCACATCGTGCGTCACGCCAAGGCCGGCGACCGGTCCGACTGGAGCGGTCCCGACGAGCTGCGTCCGCTGTCGGGCAAGGGTGCCGGCCAGGCCACGGCGCTCGTCGACCTCTTGGCTCACCTGCCGGTCAAGCGCATCCTCACCAGCCGCTACCGGCGCTGCACCCAGACGGTCGAGCCGTTGGCCCAGTGCCTGGGCATCGACGTCGAGATCCATCCGGCCCTGGCGGAGGAGGCCGACATCGGCGCCACCTGGGAGCTGTTGGAGGAGTTGACCGGCGCCGAGGCGGTGGTGTGCACCCACGGCAACCTCATCGGGCCGGTCCTCGACCGTCTCCATCGCCGGGGGGTCGAGCTGGTGTCCGATCGGTGGACGTGCAAGAAGGGCTCGGTGTGGAGCATCGAGGTCGACCCCGACGGCGACTTGGCCCGGGCCCGTTACTCCCCGCCCCCCGCCTGAGCAACGCCCACCCGATTGGGAGCGAGCTCCACTAGGAAGCTCCAGGGGGTGGACCTGAGGCGATGGAGGCCAGGAACTCCTCCATGGCCCGGCGCAGCGCGGGGGGCGGATCGGCGGCCAGAGCGGCGGTGAAAGCCTCGGTGGCGCCGGCGTCGTCGCCCCCCAGACGCCGGGCCAGACCGAGATAGAACAGGGCCCGAGGGTTGTCGGGGTCGAGCGCCAGGGCCTGGTCGATCGACGCCCGACCCTGCTCGCCCAGCGCCGGGCGCTGGGTGGAGGAGCCCAGCGTCACCAACAGCAGGCCCCGTTCGGTGAGCGCCTCGGTGTTCTCGGGGTCATCGGCCAGCACCTCGTCGTAGATCCGCAGTGCCTCGGTCACGTCGCCCTGGTTCACCAGCGCAGCCGCATCTGCCAGTTGTCCCGAAGTGGTCGGGCGGATGTCACCCGAGAGCGTGTCGCCGGGCTGGCGGGTACCCGAGAACGACGCCACCGAGAGTCCGGCCGTACCGGCCATGGCCGCCACCACGAGCCCGGCCACGATCCGCCGCCCGCGCCGCCCGGGAGCACCGGGGACACCCACCACCGGCCGACCCTTCTCGATGGCGCGCAGCACCTCGGCCGCCCGGGCGGTGTAGTCGTCCCGGAGGCGCTCGTAGTCGGCGTCGTCGAGTTCCCCGGCGTCCCGCTCGGCGTCGAGGTCCTGCAGGGAGCGGAGCAGGAACCCCCGCTGTTCCTCCAGTTCGGCCAGGGCATCGGGGTCGAGGTGGGCGGTCGCCCCCGTTCGGCTCACTCCTCGCCCGTCAGGGCCTCGGCCACCCGACGCCGGTCGTCGTCGCTCACCTCGGTGGAGGGCTCCGCCCGCCAGCGCCGGAACACCACCACCAGGCCGGCCACCGCCACCACCACTGCGGCCACCGGCAGGACCCACACCAGGGATCCGAGCCCCGACCGGGGTGGGGTCAGCAACAGCGAGTCGGGATACTGCCCGTCGATGTAGGCCAGGATGTCCTCGTCGCCCTCGCCCTCGTCGACCCGGCGCCGGACCTCGGTGCGGATGGCCTCGGCCGCCGGCGCGTTGGAGTCGCGCACCGACTGGCCTGCGCACGTAGGGCACCGCAGCTGCGTCGACAGGGCCTCGGCCCGCTCGGCGTTGGTCCGGGGCCCGTCGTCGCCGCCGGCCCCCACCACCAGGGCGCCGACCAGCACCAGGGCCAGGGCCGACCAGGCCAACCGCGGCCGACCGCTCACCCGTCCCTCCCGGCACCGGCCCGGGCCTGAGCCAGCAGGTCCTCCAGCCGGTCGTAGTCGATGCCGCCGGTGACCTTGGCCCGCACCGTCCCGTCGGGGCCGACGAGGAACGACTCGGGCACGCCCGTGACGCCCCACTCGAGGGCGATGCGTCCCACGGCGTCGTCCAGCACGGGCCAGGTCCCTCCCTGCTCCTCGAAGAAGCGGGCCACGTCGTCGGCGTCGTCGCTGAAGACCACGCTGACCACCCGGGCGTCACCTTCGCCGGAATGGGCCGCGCTGAAGCGGAGCAGGTCGGGGTGCTCGGCCTGGCAGGGCACGCACCAGGTGGCGAAGAAGTTGACCAGCACCCAGCGGCCGGACTGCGCGGTCAGGTCGAACGTGGCGTCGGCAGCCAGCAGCGAGGGACCGGCCAACGCCGGGGCGGGCCGGCCGAGCAGCGGGCTCTGGCCCAGGCGGCTGCCCGCAGAGTCGCTGGTGGCCAGCACCGCAACCAGCAGCACGACGACCACCCCCAGGCTCAGGGCCGTGTTGCGGGCCGTGTGGCGCCGGCGAGCGAGGGGGACGACGTCGAGGGCGGGCTTGGTTGTCGACGGCGGGCCGCCGGGCCCGGTGGCCGTCTCGGTCACCGGCCCCCCACGGTGGCCGGGGTCGGGTCGGTGGCTGGGCTGGCGTCGCCCCCGTCGCCGGAGTCGTCCCCAGGCCGGTCGCCACCGACCGGGCCGGTCCCGCCGGCCCGCTGACCGGCCGGCTCCCCGCCCACCCTGGCGTCGTCGTCGTCGTCGTCGCCGTCGCCGCCTTCGCCGGGCGGCGCCTCGGCGTCCGTCGTCGCCGCTTCCCGCCGCCGACGCTCTCCCGGCCAGGCGGCCAGGATCGTGCCCAGGGCCATCACCGCCCCTCCGATCCACAGCCAGGCCACCAGAGGTTGCACGATCACCCCGATGACGGCAGGGTCGCCGGGCTGCTCGGGCCCGGCCACCAGGGTGAGGTAGACGTCCTCGGTCAGCCCGGTACGCACCGAGGGCGTCCCGATGGTCTGGGTGGCGTTGGGGAACTGGTTGAGCGCAGGCTCGTAGACCTGGCCTCCGTCGATGCGGACCCGGGCGCTGAAGACCGTCTTCTGGCTCGTCCGGTTCGGCTCGTTCATGCCCAGGTAGGTGACGGTGTGACCGGCCAGGGTGGCCGACTCCCCCGGGGCCAGGCGGACCTCGTCGCTGGCCACATAGGACGAGGCGGCGGCGAAGGCCACGGCCACCAGCACCACGCCGACGTGGACGATCATCCCGCCGTTGGCCCGTCCCACGACTCCGGCCAAGGCCGAACCACCCCGCCGTCGGGAGGCTCGGCCGGCCAGCACGACCTGGCGCAGGGCGGCGGCGGCGGCGAAAGCCCCGAGGCCGAAGGCCGCCAGCGGCGCCAGTCCCCGGGCACCGGAGACCACGGCCACCACCACCGCGCCGGTCCCCGCCCAGGCCGGCCACTGCAACCGGGTGCGCAGCAATTCGCCCGACGCCTTGCGCCAGGGCAGCACCGGGGCGACGGCCATGAGGAAGAGCAACACCATGCCGAGCGGCATGGTCATGCGGTTGAAGTAGGGCGTGCCCACCGAGATGCGGTCGTCGTTGACGGCTTCGACGAGCAGGGGGAACACCGTGCCCAGCAGCACCACAAAGGCAAAGGCGGCGAACACCACGTTGTTGGCCAGGAAGGCGCCCTCACGGGAAAGAGGCGAGTCGATGCGCCCGGGCGCCCGCAGGCGGTCACCCCGCCACCCGATGAGGCCGAGGGAGACAACCACGGTGACGCCGAAGAAGGCCAGCAACGCGGGCCCGATGGGCGACTCGGTGAAGGAGTGGACCGAGTCGAGCACGCCCGAGCGGGTCAGGAAGGTGCCCAGGATGGTGAGCGAGAAGGTGGCGATGAGCAGCGACAGGTTCCAGACCCGCAGCATCCCCCGGCGTTGCTGGATCATCACCGAGTGCAGGTAGGCGGTTCCGGTCAGCCAGGGCAGGAACGAGGCGTTCTCCACCGGGTCCCACGCCCAGAAGCCCCCCCAGCCCAGCACCTCGTAGGACCACCAAGACCCGAGGATGATGCCGGTGGTGAGGAAGCCCCACGCCACCAGGGTCCAACGACGGGTGGCGGCCAGCCATCCCTCGCCCACCCGACCGGTGACCAGGGCGGCCACGGCAAAGGCGAAGGGCACGGTGAAGCCCACGTAGCCCAGGTAGAGGATGGGCGGGTGGAACGCCATCAGGGGGTGGTTCTGCAGCAACGGATTGGGCCCTGGCCCGTCGGCCGGGATGGCCCCGCTCACGACGGTGAAGGGGTCGGCGGGGCCCAGCATGAGGCCGAAGAAGAAGGCGGCCACCACGAACATGGTGAGGGTGGCCCAGGCCACCAACGGGTCGCCGGCCTGGTCGGCGAAGCGACGCACCACTGCGGCGAGGAAGCCGGCCAACACCAGCGCCCACAGGATGATCGACCCCTCCAGGGCCGACCACAGCGACGCGATGGTGTAGAGCAGCGGCGTGGAGCGGCTGGCGTTGTCGGCCACGTACTGCAGGGAGAAGTCGGAGGTGACCAGGGCGATCTCCATGGCCACGGCGGCCAGCACGGCCCCGCCCAGCACCAGCCAGGCGAACGACCGGCCCAGCCACAACATCCCACGGCCCCCGTCGCCGCCGCGACCGGTGCGGTGGTGCTGGCGCAGGCCGGCGACCAGGGTGAGCGCACCGAGCACCGACGCCACGAAGCCGAGCGTCACGCCGGCACTGCCGAGGGCGGCGTTCACCTCGGGCACCCCTGCTCGGCGGCCAGGGCCAGGCGGTCGGCCTCCTCGGTGCGGTACTCGGAGGTGTGCTTCACCAGGATCCGATCGCTGCGGTAGGCGTCGCCGGGGGCGGCGGCGAAGGCGCCCTCGAGCACCACGGGGATGCCGTCGGCGAACAGCTCAGGCGGGTCGCCCTGGTGGCGGACGTCGACGGTGGCGCAGGCGTAGGCGATCTGGAAGGCCACGTCCCGGCCCGTCTGGCGCACCGAACCGGGCACCACCGTGCCCTGGAGCCGGATGCGTTCTTCGCCCAGTTCCGGGCGCCGGGCCAGCGCCTCGTCGGCGTTGTAGAAGTAGGTGGTGGCGTTGCCCAGCCCCTGGAGCAGCAGGAAGGCCAAGGCGCCGCAGATGAGGGCGATGACGATGCCGAGCCGGAGCCGGGCGGGGTCGAAGCGCCGGCCGCCCCGCTCGTCGGAGGTGGAGGTGGCAGTGGAAGCCGAGGTCTCCGGGGCGACGGGCCCCTCGGTGGCCTCAGGCCCGCTCACTGCGCTCCTCACCGCCCACCGGCCTGGCCGGCGCTTCGGGCGCCACGCGGGAGAGCTCTCGTTCCCGGCGCACCACGCGGAGGGCGTAGGAGCCGAGCGTCACCAACGTGACGCCGTAGCCGGCGGCGACGTAGGGGTCCATCAGGCCGGCGCCGCCTCTCGCCGGCGCTCCGCGATGGCCAGGGCCAGCATGGCGTCTTCGGCCTCGTCCTCGAGACGGGCGACCCGGACCCGATGCACCAGCAGCCAGGCGTACACCAGGGTCATGGCCAACAGACCGAGCAGCATGGCGGCGATGAAGGCGCCGTCGACATCGTTGCCCGGGTCGAGCTGGGCCAGGGAGCGACCCTGGTGCAGCGTCCGCCACCAGGTCACCGCAAAGTGGTTGAGCGGCACCACCGCCACCGCGAGCAGGGCGGTCACCGCCGAGCGACGGGCCCGGGCGTCGGGCGAGGCCGGCACCCGGCGTAGCGCCAGGTAGCCGAGGTACAGGGCCAGCATCAGCGCGCTGAGGGTGAGACGGGCGTCCCACACCCACCACACTCCCCAGGTGGGACGGCCCCAGATGCTGCCGGTGGCCAGGGTGAGGGCGGTGAAGACCACCCCGATCTCGGCTGAGGCGCCGGCAGTGCGGTCCCAGCGGGCCGAGCGGGTTCGCGGCCACAGCCACAGGGCGCTGGCCAGCGCAGTCACCGCCACCGCGATGTACGAGGCCCACGCCACACCCGGGTGGATGGCGATCAGGCGGGAATAGGCGCCCTGCTCCACGGTGGCGGGCAGGGTCAGACCCAGCGCCACGGTGGCGCCCAGGGCCAGGACGGCGGCCAGGCCCAGGCTGAGCGCGAGAGGGCCGCTCGTGGACCGCTCGACGGGCTCCGAGACGTCGGCGCCCGCCGTCGCCGTGCCCGCCGGGACCGGTGCCGTCGTCGCCATGTCGGTTGTCGAGGTCTCGGTCGTCACTCTTCCTCCATCAGGGGCCCGAAGGCCACCACCCCAAAGGCTACGTAGACCACGGCGAAGACACCCAGCAGGGCCAGCCAGTCACCCGGTGCCACGTCGAGCCCTCCGATGCCCAACGCCGCTTCCGACGCCCTGGTGGCGGCGATCAGCACCGGCGCCACCGCCGGCAGCAGGAGCAGCGGCAACAGCGTCTCACGCCCTCGCGAACCGGTGGCCAGCGCCCCGTAGAGCGTACCGGCGGCGGCCAGCCCGAGGGTCGCGGCCACGGCGGTGGCGCCCAGGGCGGCGTATCCCGCGGGGTCCACGCCGTAGAGCACGACCACCCCGGCGCCGAGGAGGAGCTCGAGGGCGAAGAGCTGCACCACGACGGCCCCGGCCTTACCGAGGAAGATGCCGGCGGGATCCAGGCCCGAGAGGCGCAAGGCGTCACCGGTGCCCTCGCCGGACTCCACCGTCTGGGCCCGTTGCACGGCCAGGAGGGCGGAGAACAACACCGCCACCCAGAACAGCCCGGCGGCGGCCCGGGTCAACAGGCCCCGGTCGGGATCGAGCGCGAAGGCGAACAGGACCAGCACCAGCACGGCGAAGGGCGCCACCTGGTTGGTGGCCACGCGCGACCGGGCCTCGATGCGCAGGTCCTTGCCCGCCACCAGCAGGGCGTCACGCCACATGCACCGGCTCCGCACGGGGGGGCTCGCCCACGAGGCCGGCGGGGAAGGGGCCGGCTTCGGTGATGCGCCCTCCGGCCAGCAGAACGGTCCGGCTGGCCAGGGCCGCGGCCCGGTCCGGTTCGTGGCTGGCCAGCACGACGGTGGCGCCGGCCGCAGTCACCTCCCGCACCAGGTCGTCGAGCACGTTCCGACCGGCGGCGTCGAGGCCGGCGTGGGGCTCGTCGAGCAACCACAACTCGGGCGCCCGGGCGACCAGGATGGCCAGCGCCGTCCGCCGGCGCTGGCCGGCCGACAGGCGGGCGGCGGGGACGTCGGCCAGGCGGCCGTCGAGGCCGAAGCGGGCCAGGGCGCCGGAAAGGACGGCGGCCGGTGCCCCCCCGGCTCGGGACCAGAAGCGCAGGTTGTCGGCCACCGTGAGGTCGTCGTAGAGAGCGGGGCCGTGGCCGAGCACGCCCACCCGGCAACGCACGCCGCGCCGGTCTCGGCGCAGGTCGTACCCGAGGACCGATGCCTCTCCCGCCACCACCGGGACCAGCCCGGCCAGGGCCCGCAACAGGGTGGTCTTGCCGGCGCCGTTGGCCCCCGCAACCAGCAGCGTCTCGCCCCTGGCCACCACGAGGTCCACACCGGCCAGGGCGGGGAAGCGCCCGAGCAGGCAGACGGCCGAGCGGAGGCGGACAACAGCGTCCATGGCTGGTCGCCACGGTACCGGGGGGTCCTCCACTGCGCCCAGTTCCGGTCCGTCGACCAGGGGAGCACCTCACCCGGGAACGGCCCTCGGGGCGCCGGCGCCGACGCCGGCGCCGGCCCGGCCGGTAGCTTCGGCCCGTGTCCGGCTTCCATCGCCTCGTCGGCGGCCTCGGGCGCGTGCTCATGTCCGCCGGCGTCGTGGTCCTGCTGTTCGTGGTCTACCAGCTCTGGGGTACGGGCCTGCGGGAGGCACAGGCCCAGGATGACCTCACCCAGGCGTTCGCCCAGGCCACGGCCACGGCCTCGGCCCCCGCCTCGGCCCCCGAGGACGTCCCTGCTCCCCTCCCTCCACCCGAGGGCGAGGCCGTGGCCATTCTCCGCATCCCCAAGATCGAGGTGGAGAAGGCAGTGGTGGAGGGGGTGGGCGTGGCCGACCTCAAGAAGGGGCCGGGCCACTACCCCGGCACCCCCATGCCCGGCCAACCCGGCAACGCCGCCATCGCCGGCCACCGCACCACCTACGGCGCTCCCTTCTTCGAGCTCGACCAGCTCGAGATGGGCGACGAGATCCTGGTCCGGACCCTCCAAGGTGAGTTCCGCTACGAGGTCGACCGCACCATGGTGGTTCGCCCCACCCAGGTGGAGGTGCTCGACCCCACCGAGGAGGACCGCCTCACCCTCACCACCTGCAACCCTCGCTTCAGCGCCGCCGAGCGCCTGATCGTCTCAGCGGTCCTGACGGGCCCCTCGGCGCCGGCACCCGAGCTCCCGACGCCGACGCCGGGACCCGAGCTCTCGGCGCCGGAGCCGTCGAACACCGAGCCGGTGTCCCTGGACGAGGGGGCACTGGCGGGTGATCCCACGGCCCGGGCCCCAGCAGTGCTCTGGGGGCTGCTGGCCATGGTGGTGTGGTTGGTCACCTCGTTCACCGCCCGCACCTGGCGGCGCTGGCCCGCCTACCTGCTGGGTACCCCGGTGACGCTCGTGGTCCTGTTCGTGTGCTTCGAGCAGGTCGCCCGCCTGTTCCCCGCCAACATCTGACCGACCGGTCACGGGAACTCGTCGCCAAGAAACCCGTACACCCGTCAGCCGTTCACGTAGGCTTGGCCGATGAGGTAGGCCATCACCGCGCTGACCAGGCCGATGTCGACCAGGACCGCCAGAACCCGGGCCCGGCGGATCGGATCGGTGAAGCGGATCCAGCCCACGATGAGGTAGAAGCCGAGGGGGAGCATCCCCCCGACGTAGTGGATGTAGAGCTGGACCACGCCCATGCCCTGGTCGAGCAGCTTGATGCCGAGCAGGGCCTGGATCATCAAGAAGACCTGGCTCAGCGAGACCAGGACCTGGGCTCGCCGGTCGAAGGGGCGACGCTTGACCGCCAGCACCGTCAACCAGACGGCGGCGACCAGGAGCGACGCCACCACCAGCCCACCGTTCAGCCGGTGCACCGACGGCTGGACGATGAAGTTGTCGATCTTGCCACCGCCGAGGTCGCCGCTCTGCTGGGCGATCAGGCCGAGCACACCCATTTGGTCTCCCTTGGTGTTCCACACCGGCTCATGGTTCCGCCCAGGGCGGAACTCCGGCTCGGCCACGTTCGCACACCCACGCAACTTCCGGCACATCAACACGCCGGTTGCCAACATACCCTGGGGGGGTATACTGAGCGGCGTGACACCACCGGGGGAAGTGGCGGCGGGGAAGAGCAGGTGACCATGGCTCCCTTCGGCGCCGCCGTCGTCGTCGTGCTCGCCGGCGGCATCGCCGTGCTGGCCGCCCGCTGGCTCCCCCCGGCTGTCGGGCCGGAGGCCACCGCTCCCGAGCGAATCCCCTTCCTCGGTGGTGGCGTCCCCGAAGTGCACGCCTGGAGCCGCTTCCACATCCGGTACTACGCCATGGCCCTGCTCTTCCTCGCCTTCGACATGGAGATGGTTTTCATGTACCCCTGGGCCGTCGTCTTCGCCGCCGAAGGAGCCGTCGCCCTGGTCGAGATGCTCATGTTCATCACCATCCTCCTCCTCGGCATCCTCTACGCCTGGCGCGAGGGAGCGCTGTCGTGGGCCTCCTGAGCGCGGCCGCCGGCCGGGCCGAGGTCCCCGTCTTCCCGGTCGTGGGGGTCGGTGGCCGCCAGGCGGCCGAGGCCCTGTGGCTGATGCCCGGCATCCGGGTGGTCGACAGCCCCCGGGCCGCCGTCCTGTTGGTCGTGGTCGGCCGGCTCACCCGGGCGCTGCTGCACCCCACAATGCTGGTCCACGACCAGCTGCCCGGGCCGAGGGCGACCCTGTGGTGGCCCGGGGCCGGCGGAGCGACTCCTGATGACGGGGCCCAGGGAACCGAGGACCTGCTGGCCGCCCTTCCCGACGTGGTCACCACCGTCCCCGGCGACACCGCCGGCCTGCTGGCCGTCTTCGCCGACCTCCTCAGCGGGCGGCGACCGTCGGGCCGGCCGGCGCTGGTCGACGTCGAGTACCCCCGCTGGCGGGGCGTGGGCCCGCACGGTCACGGGGGCGAGGGGATGATGGGCGGCGTCCCGTTCGGGCGACCGTTGGCCGAGATGGCCGACGACCCCGACGGCCTCATGCTCGATCAGCTCCCCCTGCGGGTGGGACCGTTCTTCCCGGCCTGGCCCCCCGGCCTCATCCTCGACGTCGGGCTGCAGGGTGATGTGCTGCGGGGCGTCGCCGTGGGTGACAACCCCTACCGTTCGTGGCCGGGCGACGAACCGGTAGGGCCCCTCGACACCGCCCTGTTCCTCGCGACCCGCACCATGGCGACCACCGTGGCCGCCTTGGAGGTGGCCCGGGCCCGCCACCACCTCCGTTGGCTGAGCCGGACCCTGCGGGGGCACGGGTTGGCCGCTCGGGCACAGCGCGTCGGTGCGCTGGCCCAGTCCCTCTCGGTCGATGATCGACCGGTGGTCGAGGCTCTGGCCCGGCGCCTCGGCCGGGACGCCGGCCTGGCTGCCGCCACATCGGGCGTGGGCATCGTCGACCGGGCCGCGCTGGAGCGTGTCGGGATCGATCGGTACGGCGGGCCGGTGGCCCGGGCCGCCGGCCTCGGCATCGACGCCCGGACCCACGACCCGGCCTACGCCGACCTCGGCTTCGCCCCGGTGATCCACCACGAGGGTGACGCCCGAGCTCGCCTGCGCCAGCGAGCGGCCGAGGCGGCCCAGGCCCTGAGCCTGGCCGAGCGGGCCGGCGAAATCGTCCGCCCTCCGGGTCGGCCGGTGGAGGGACCTCGAGGGGTGCTGGCTCCGCGGGAACCTCTGCCGTCGAGCGCCCTCCTCGCTCTGCTCCCTGACCTGCTCGACGGTCTGGAGTGGGGTGACGCCGTCACCACGGTGGCCAGCCTCGACCTCGACCTGGAGGAAGCCGCCCTCGACCAGTCGGTGGCGACCTGGCCGGCCAGGACCTCGGGCGGCCCCACCGGGGCGAGCACCACCGGGGCGGCCCCGACCTCGACCGGGCCGGCCCCGACCGGACCGGCCCCGACCTCGAGGGTGACCCCGTGAACTGGTCGGCACCGCTGCCTGGGGTCGTGCTGGTCGGCACCGTGCTCGTCGCCGGTGCGTACGTGGCGTCGGTCCTCGACGCCGGGGCCGCCCGCCTGGTCGCCGGGCGCCCGCTTCGGGTGGGCGAGCTGGTGGCCGGGCCGTGGCGGGAGGCGGCGCTCTTGGCTCGCATCCGTCGCTCGACCACCGAACGGCCCGACGCCCAGACCTGGGCGCTGGCCCCGGCCCTGCTCGCCGCCATGGCCGGGGTGGCCGTGGCCACCGTCCCCCTCGCCCCTGGCGTCGCGGTGGCCGACGTGGACGACGGCATCGTGTTGTTCGGGGCCGCCATGGCGGTGGTCATGGTGGGTGCCTTCCTGCACGGCTGGTCGTCCAACTCCGTCTTCCCCTTGGTCGGGGGCTACCGCTTCGTCGCCTTGGCCCTGTCCTACGAGATGCCCCTCGCCCTGGTCCTCATCGCCGCCGCCCTGCCCGCCCAGTCGCTCTCGGTGGGCGCCATCGTCGAGTCCCAGCAGGGGCTGTGGAACGTGGTGCGCCAGCCCCTCGGCCTGCCCCTCTTCTTGGTGGCGGGCATGGGCCTGGCCTTCTGGGGACCGCTCGGCATGTCCGACGGGGCCGACCTGGCCGGGGGCACCGGTGTCGAGGCCTCGGGCCCCGACCGCCTGGCCTGGGCCCTGGCCCGTCACTTCGTCCTCGTGGCCGTGGCCGTGATGGGGGCGGCGGTCTTCCTCGGCGGTTGGCAGGGCCCGGGCCTGCCCGGCGCGCTGTGGATGGCGATCAAGACCCTCGTCCTGCTGGCCGTCGTCGTGGGGGTGGGCCACCGGGTGGCCCGGATCCGCCTCGAGCGCTTCGTGGTGGTGGCCTGGGCCGTGCTCATCCCCCTCGCCCTGGTCGACGTCTTCGCCTCCGGAGCGCTGGCCCTGTGAGCGAACCGGTGATGACCGACGCCGCGTTGGTGGCCGACGTGGCCATTTGGCTCTTCGGCGGGGGCAGCGTGGTGGCCGCCTGGCTGGTCTTCCGCACCGACTCGATGGTGCGGGCCGCCTACTGGCTCCTGGCCTCGTTCGTGGCCGTGGGGATGGTGATGGTGCTGCTCCAGGCCCGCTTCCTCGGCCTGGTGCTGGTGCTGATGATGGCGGGCGAGATGACGATCATGGCCGCCTTCATGGTCATGTTCATGATGAACCCGGCCGGGCTCAACCCCATGTCGATGGTCCACCAGCACACCACGGCCAAGGTGGCCGGGGTGGTCGCCTTCGCCGGTCTGGCCTTCGTGGGCCTGGTGGCCGAGTTCCCCGACCGCCCGGTCGACCCGGCGTCTGAGCCCACAGCCGAGCTGGGCGAGGAGCTCCTCGGGGACTCCATGCTCATCTTCGAGACCGCCGGCGTGACCCTGCTCGCCACCATGATCGGGGCCATCGCCATCGCCGGGAAGCGGGGCCGCTTCGGCAACGCCCAGGAGGGCTCGGCCCCACCTCCGGTCGACCCCGATGCCCCGGCCGGGCCCGATGCCCACCCGTCTCCCATGCACGGCGGCCACGGCGGCCACGGCGGGATGCACCACTGATGGAGCTCCAGCTCCTGCTCGTGGTCAGCGCCGCCCTCTTCGGCATCGGCGTCTACGGGGCCCTGTCCCAGCAGACCTTCGTCATGATCATGATGGGCATCGAGCTCATGCTCAACGGGGCCATGCTGGCCGGGGTCGCCCTGTGGGGCGTGAGCGGCGCCGGCGCCCCCAAGGGCCAGTTGCTCATCGTCATCATCCTGACCGTCATGGCCGTGGAGGCGGCCCTGGGCTTCGCCCTGGTCATCGGCATCTTCCGCACCCGACAGGCCGACATGACCGAGATGCTCGACGAGCTGCAGGGATGACGACGGTGCCCGCCCTCGGTCCTGGGGTGTCGCGGTGACGGCCTGGCTGGTGCTCCTCGTGCCCCTGGCCGGCGCCGCCACCGTCCTCGCCGCCCGCCGGCGCCACCGCCTGCTGCTCCCCCTGGCCCTGGCCGGCAGCCTGGCCTCGTTGGCAGTGGGCGCCTGGGCCGCGGCCACCGGTCCTGCCGCCACCTGGCGCTGGGGGAGACATCTGGCCCTGGCCCTCGAGGTGGAGGGCCTGGCCCGGGTCATGGTCGTGCTGGTGGCGGCCATCGCCCTGCCCGTGGTGGCCTACGCCGGCGTCAGCCTGGCCCACGATCGGGGTCTGGCCCGCCTGCTCGGTCTGCTCCTGGCCTTTGTCGGCGCCATGTCGGTGCTGGTGACGGCCTCCAACCTGCTGACCCTGCTGGTGGCCTGGGAGCTGGTGGGCATCGCTTCGTGGGCCCTGGTCGCCCACGACTGGCGCCAGGCCGAGGTGGCGCCGCTCGCCCTGCACGTCTTCCTCACCACCCGCACCGGTGACTTGGGCCTGGTGGCCGCCGCCGGGGTGGTGCTGGCCGTCGCCGGCACCACCGACTACGACGCCCTGGCCGGCCTCTCCGGCTGGCCCGTGCACGTGGTGGCGGGCGGGCTGCTGCTGGCGGCGGCGGCCAAGTCGGCCCAACTCCCGTTCTCACCCTGGCTGTTCTCGGCCATGGCCGGGCCCACGCCCGCCAGCGCCCTGCTGCACTCGGCGACCATGGTGGCCGCCGGGGCCTACGCCCTGGCCCGCACCGTCCCCCTTCTCGACGCCGCCTCTTGGCTGGCCCCCGCCGTGGCCGGACTGGGCCTGGCCACCGCCCTCGCCGGTGGGGTGGTGGCCAGCGTCCAGACCGACCTCAAACGGGCCCTGGCTGCGTCGACCTCGGCCCAGTACGGCCTCATCCTGGTGGCCGTGGGCGCCGGCTCCGCAGCCGCCGCCGGCACCCACCTGGTCACCCACGCCACGCTCAAGGCCCTGCTGTTCCTGGGCGCCGGCGTGGCCCTGCACACCGCCGGCACCCTCGACCTGCGGCGGCTGCGGCTGGGCCGGGCCCTGCCCTTCGTGGCCGCCACCTTCGCCGTGGGGGCTCTGGCCCTGGCCGCCGTCCCCCCCCTCGGCGCCGCCCGCTCCAAGGAGGGGATCCTGGCCGCGGCCGTGCACCGCAGCGCCTGGCTGGGCGCCGGCGTGCTGGCGGCCTCCTTCTTGAGCGCCCTCTACGCCGGCCGCTTGGCCCTGCTGGCCTACGGCCCCGGACCGGCTTCCCTCGCCCGCCCCGGCCCCATCCTCGGCGCCGGCCCTGTGCCCGGTGCCGGCTCGGCGTCGGACCCCTCGCCCTCAATTGTGGAGGATCGTGGCTGCTCAGCCATCAAAATGCTCCACAATCGAACGGACGAACGGCCTCCGATCTTCGAGCGTGGGACGCTCGAACGACCGCCAGCAGTCGAACGGGGGGCGCTGGGCGGCCTGGCCGCCGCCACCCTCGCCCTCTCCGCCCTGTGGCTCCCGGGTGCCGCCGACCTGGTCGAGGACGCCACCGGCGGCGCCCTGGTGGCCGGCGAGGCCTGGGAGCTGGTGGCCTCGGTCCTGGCCGTGGCCGCCGCCGCCGGGCTGATCGCCCTGCTCTCGCGCCGTGGCCACCTGGCCTCCCTGGGCCTGCCCACCCGGACCCAGGCGGCCGTCGGGGCGTGGTTGGGGCTGCCGGCGTTGGCCGAGCACCTGGTGGTCAACCCCGTGCTGGCCCTCTCCCGCAGCCTGGCCGCCCTCGACGACCGGGTGGTCGACGCCGGTGTGCGGGCCGCCGTGCGCGTCGCCGCCGCCCTGTCCCGACTCCTGGCCTGGTGGGGCGAGCGCAGCGTCGACGGGCTGGTCCAGGGCGTGGCCGGGATGACGCTGCGCACCGCCGCTTTCTCCCGGGCCACCGACGAGCGGGCCGTCGACCGAGCCGTGGAGGAGCTGGCCCGGGGGACCACCTCGGCCGGTCGCCAGGGCCAGCGGCTCCAGACGGGCATGTCCCACCACTACTACGTGATCGTCGCCCTCGGCCTGGTGGCCGCGGTCGCCGTCGCCGCCCTGGGGAGGTCCTGATGCTCAGCGCGTCCATCTTCGTGCCCCTGGTCGCCGCGGTTGTCCTGCTGCTCGCCCGCCGCCTGGGCGAGCGCCAGGCCCGCCTCCTGGCCCTGGTCACGGCGGCCGTGCCGCTGGTGATTCTGGCCGTCGCCTGGCTCCGCTTCGAGGGGGACGGCGGGTTCCAGTTGGTCGAGTCGGTGCCATGGATCCCCACCCTCGGCGTGGGCTACAAGGTCGGCGTCGACGGGGTGTCGCTGCCGCTGGCGGCCCTGACCGCGCTGCTGTTCGTGGTCAGCATCGCCTATCCGGTGGAGCTGCGGGGACGGGCACGTCAGTACTTCGCCGCCTTTTTGTTCCTCGAGGCCGCCTCCCTCGGGGTGTTCCTGGCCCTGGACCTGTTCCTGTTCTACGTCTTCTTCGACGTGAGCCTGGTCGGCATGTACTTCCTCATCGCCGTCTGGGGCCACGGCGACTCCCAGCGCTCGGCGCTCAAGTTCTTCCTCTACACCCTGGCCGGGTCACTGGCCATGCTGCTGGCCATCCTCGGCCTCTACCTGTCGTCGGAACCCCGCACCTTCGACATGGCCGAGCTGATCCGCCAGCAGCCCCTCGACGGCGACGGTCTGCGGGCCGCCCTCGTGTTCCTCGGCTTCGCCGTCGGCCTCGGGGTCAAGACCCCGATCGTGCCCTTCCACACCTGGCTCCCCCCGGCCCACGTCGACGCACCGGGCCCGGCTTCGGCCATCCTGGCCGGCGTCCTGCTCAAGATGGGCACCTACGGCTTCGTCCGCATCCTGTTGTCGATGATGCCCGAGACCTACCAGCGCTTCGCCCTGCCGCTGGCCGTCGTGGCCACCGTCGGCATCGTCTACGGCGCCCTGGTCTCCCTGGCCCAGACCAACCTCAAGCGCCTGGTGGCCTACTCCAGCGTGAACCACATGGGCTACGTCATCCTCGGGATCTCGGCGGCCGCCGCCGCCGGCGTGGACGGTGACCCCGAGGCGGCGACGTTGGCCCTCAGCGGGGCCACCCTGGAGATGGTGGCCCACGGCCTCATCACCGGCGCCCTGTTCCTCCTGGCCGGCTCGGTGTGGGCCCGGGCCGAGACCTACGAGCTGGACGAGCTGGGCGGACTGGCCGCCCGCTCGCCGGCCATGACCGGCGCCGTGGTCCTGGCCGCCTTTGCCAGCCTGGGCCTACCCGGCCTGG
Source organism: Acidimicrobiales bacterium (assembly GCA_030446545.1). Lineage (GTDB taxonomy): Bacteria > Actinomycetota > Acidimicrobiia > Acidimicrobiales > CADCSY01 > JADDRA01. The sequence goes on from JAUJNB010000007.1 coordinate 61,763, forward strand.
CCGGTTTCGTGGCCGAGTTCCAGGTCTTCGCCGGCACCTTTGCCATCTACCCCGCCCTCGCCGGTGCGGCCCTCGTCGGCCTGGTGATCACGGCGGCGGTGTTCCTGCGCATGGTCCAGCGGGTCTTCCTCGGTGCCCTGCCCGAGCGGTGGGCGTCGTGGCCGGAGCTGTCCCGCACCGAGGTGCTGGCGCTGGCGCCGGTGCTCGCCCTGGTCGTGCTCATCGGCGTGGCCCCGGCCTGGGTACTCGACGTCATCGACACCACCGCTCAACAGATCCTCCGGCGCTGATGATTCGCCCTCACTCGTTCGCCTTCGGCTCACTCCGTTCAGGCGAGCTTGATCGTGCTTCGGGCGCCGGCGGAGCCGGCACCCTTCGCCCTGGTCACTCACTTGGCTCGCTTTCGCTCGCGAGGCCGCCAGCCAGATGGGGCCGCCTTCGGCGGCGCTCGTGGCCGGCGGCCACCTCGCGTCCTCGCCCACGGATTCCTGGGGGTGGGGCTGATGGGTGACGGCATGGGTGGGTCGGGGGGTGGCATGGGCGGGATGAGCATGCCCATCGGGTCGGTGGCGCCCGAGATCATCCTCGTCCTGGGTGCCGTGGTCACCCTGGTGTTCGCCCTCTTCGCCCCCCGCCGGGCCCAAGGCGGCGCCGCGGTCCTGGCCCTGGTCACCCTGGGCGCCACCGCCGTGGCCTCGGCCGCCATGTTGCGTGGGCCCCAGGAGCTGACCTTCTTCGACACCTATGCCGCTGACGACGCCGCCGTGTGGGCCAAGCTCATCCTCCTCGGCGTGGCCGCCGTCACCGTGGCCCTGTCCGTGGAGTGGTTCGCCGGCGACGCCCGCCACGGTGAGTACTACACCCTCGTGCTGCTCTCCACTCTCGGGGCGGTGGTGCTGGCCGGCGCCGCCGACCTCATGGCGGTGATCCTCGGGGTGCTGCTCTCCTCGGCCACCGGCTACGTGCTGGCCGCCTACCACCGGGCCCAGCCCCGTTCGGGGGAGGCCGCCATGAAGTACTACCTCCTCGGCGCCCTGACCAACGCCGGCCTGGTCTACGGCGCCGTGCTGCTGTTCGGACTGGGCGCCACCACCACCATGCTCGGCCTCCTCGACGCCCTCCCCGGCGCCGACGCCCTGGCCCTGGTGACCGGGACCGGGCTGGTGGTGCTGGGCCTGGTCTTCAAGCTGGGGGCGGTCCCCACCCACGCCTGGGTCCCCGACGTGGCCGAGGGGGCGCCCGCCCCCGTGGCCGCCTTCCTCACCGTGGCCCCCAAGGTGGGGGCCCTGGTGGCCCTGGGCCGGGTGGCCCTCACCCTTCCCGAGGCCGACGTGGGCTGGCGGGCCCTGATCGCCGTGCTGGCCGCCGCCACCATGACGCTCGGAAACCTGGCCGCGCTGGGCCAGGACGACGTGCGCCGCCTGTTGGGTTGGTCGGCGGTGTCGCAGTCGGGGTACGGCCTCATGGCCGTGGTCTCCCTGGGTCGAAGTGACCTCGCCGTCCCCGCCCTGGTGTACTTCCTGGCCGCTTACGCCGTGGCCAACCTGGCCGCCTTCGGCGTGGTCATCGAGTTGCGGGGGCGCACCGACCGGGCGGCCTACGCCGGCCTGGCCCGGGCCCGTCCGGGGCTGGCCCTGGTGCTGGTGCTCAGCTTCCTCTCCCTCGTGGGTGTACCCCCCCTCGCCGGGTTCGGCGCCAAGTTGCTGCTCTTCGGAGCCACCATCGACGCCGGCTACGTCTGGCTGGCCGGGTTGGCGGTGGTCAACAGCGTGATCTCCCTCGCCTACTACCTCCGGGTCCTGGCACCCAGCTACTTCGAGCCGCTGCGGGCTCCCGTCGCCGTGCTCGGGCGCTGGGCCGGTGCCGCCACCGTCGTCTGTGGCGTCGGAGTCGTCGCCCTCGGCGTGGCGGCCGAGCCCCTCCTCGACGCGCTGTCGGTCACCCGCCTCCTTCCCGGCTAGCACCGGGCCAGGGCCTGCATCTTCCGTCCGCCCTCCCGTTGTGTCACAGTGTGACGGACCCGTGACGACGGGTCGAGGACCTGGAGAGACCCTCCGAGGCCGGAAGAGCTCGTGAGGGATTCGAGGGGGGCGGCGTGTGCAGTCAGCAGTAGGACGCAGAGCCCGAGCGCTGGCCGCCACCATGGTCATGGCGGCGGTCGCCACCGTGGCCCCGCTGGCCGAGGCCGCCGAGAAGCCCAACCCCCGGGCCGAGCGGGAGCGCATCCGCTCCGAGCAGGCGACGGTGGCGGGCGAGCTCGACGCCCTGAAGGCCAGCAACGAGGAGGTCACTCGGGCGCTCAGCGACCTGGACGCCAATGTGGGTGATCAGCAGGCCCTGCTGGGCGACGCCCGCCGCACCGCCCAACTGGCGGCCGAGGCCCAGGCCCAGGCCCAGGCCCGGGAGCGCCAGACCGAGGAGGAGATCACCGAGCTCGAGGGCCTGGTGCGTGAGGTGGCCGTCGAGGAGTACATGAGGCCCACGACCGCCGATCCCACCGTCGTGTTGACATCGGACTCCATCGCCGACGCTTCTCGCCGCAGCGCCCTGCTCGACTTCCGGGCCCAGCGCGACGACGCCGTGCTCGATGAGCTGCGGGCCGCCCGGGAGGACTTGGCCCTCAGCCGCCAGCAGGCCGAACAGGCCGCGGTGCGGGCCGAAGAGGAGCGAGCCGAGGTGGCCGGCCGGGTGGAGAAGCTCGAGCAGGCCCGTGACCAACAGGCCGACTTCGCCGAGACCGTCGAGGCCCGACTCGACGCCACCCTGGCCGAGGCCGCCTCGTTGGCGTCGCTCGACGCCACCCTGGCCGAACAGATCCGGGCCGACGAGGCCCGCATCGCCGCCCAGCTCCGTGCCGCTCGCCCTGCGCCGGCACCCGACGGCGGGGGTGCCTCGAGAGGTGGGGGGAACGGCGGGAGGAGCGCAGGAGGCAACCGCGGCGCCGGATCCGGTGGGGGGACGGCGCGGGCCGCTCCGGGGATCGTGGGCAGCGGCCCCATCGTCTCGGTCCGAGGCATCCGGGTGAGCACCCAGATCGCCCAGTCGCTGGAGGACATGCTGGCCGCCGCCGATGCCGACGGGATGAACTTCTCCGGCGGCGGCTACCGGGACCCCTCGGCCCAGGTCTCGCTGCGCCAGAGCAACTGCGGCTCCGGCGATTACGCCGTGTACTCCATGCCGGCGTCGCAGTGCTCACCGCCCACGGCCCGACCCGGGTCCTCCATGCACGAGCAGGGCCTGGCCGTGGACTTCACCCACAACGGCTCGCTGATCAGCTCCCGTAGCAACCCCGGCTTCCAGTGGCTGGCGGCCAACGCCGCCCGCTTCGGCTTCTACAACCTGCCGAGCGAACCCTGGCACTGGAGCATCAACGGCAACTAGTGCTCCGCCAGCCAGAGACCTCTTCCACTGGGGTGGCGGCCCAGGCGGTCAGGACCCGGAGCGAAACTACCTGGGCCATTGGGAGTGACGAGCGCGCAGGTCAACCGCTCCGGAAAAGCCCAGGTAGTTTCGCTTCGGGCCCTCAGTCGCCTTCGTCGTTGATCTCCCCGTCGCCGATCTCGTCCTCACCGGGGTCGTCGCCACAGCCCGCGGTCACTCCGCTGAGGAGAAGCAGGGCGACCAGCCCGGTGGCCGTACGTCGTCTGATGGTCATGGAAACCTCCTGGGAGACGGTACCGGGCACCATAACCCAAGGTGACGACGCTCAGCCGCCCCGGCGGAGGTGGCGCCAGGCGGTGCGGGCTTCGGGCAGGGCCACGGGCACCATGGCCAGGCTGGAACCGGCGGCCACCAGGCACCAGACGCAGAACCGCTTGTGCCTGGTCCCCTGCTCCAGCGCCAGGTAGGCGCCTGAGGTGGCGTCGAGGACGGTCTTGGCGGCGAGGGCCAGAGGGAGCCACGGTCGATCGACGGCCCGATCGCGGCCACCCATTCCGGCCAGGGCCAGGGTGGCGGCGTAGCTGGCCAACCCCAGGGCGGCGTCGGGCGTCTGGAGCAGCTGGTAGGCCTGGCCCGAGGCGTCGACCGCGTCCGAGTCCAGCCGGGGCAGGGGAGGCTCGGGCAGGTGGCGCAGGAGCCCGAACTGGTAGGCGGCCACCAGACCCATGGATCCCATGGCCCCGAGAGCGAGGCCGGCGAGACGGCGACGGGCGTCGAGGGCCGGGCTCCGGCCCCGCCTCAAGTCGTCGCTGAGCGCCTCGGCCGCCCGGGAGCTGGCCCGGCCCACGCCACCGGACGAGCCACGGACGGTGGCGGCCGGTGGACCGGCAGGCGGGAGGCGACGAGCCACGGCCCCCACGCTTCCCCTCCCCCTGGCCGGACAAACACCACGGGTCGTTCCGACCGCCATCTCCGCGAGGGCACCAGGGTCTGCGTTCGGTGCCGAACCCCGCCGGCCTCCGTGTGCGCGGTCCCCGGCCGCAGTCGGGCCAGGTCACGGAGGTGAGCCTCGTGACTCCCAGCGTGCGTAGTGGGCGAATCGGCATCTCCCTCGATGCGGGTAGCGTGCACCGGTGCACCGGAGGGCGGTTCGGATGGCAAGGCTCATGGTGCTGGCGGCGTTGACCACCCAGGCCTGCGGAGGCTCCACCGCCGAGACGGCACCACCGGTCGACGCCCCTCCTGGCTCCCCCGAGGTCCCGGTCGAGCCGGCCCAGCCGGCCGGGTGCGTCCCCGCCCCCATCGAGCAGCGGGCGGCCCAGGTGCTCGTCGTCGGCCTCCCGGGGGCCACCGTGTCGTCTGATCCCATGGTCGAGGAGATCCTCGACGTGGGCGTCGGGGGCGTGCTCGTCACCACCCCCAATGTGAAGTCCAGTGCCCAGGTCGGGCAGTTCGTGAGCGACATCCAGGCTCTGGCCCAACGCCCGCTCGTCATCGTCAGCGGCGAGGAGTCAGGTCGCGTGCAGACCTTCCGCGACATCACCGGGCGGACCCCACCCGCTCGCACCCTGGCCGCTTCCCGCTCGCCTGAGGAGGTGCGGGCCCTGGCCGAGGAGGTGGGCTCGGACCTGGCCGCCCTCGGGATCGACCTCGACCTGGCCCCCGTGGCCGACCTCGACGCCGGCCCCGTCGACGGCGTCATCGGCGACCGCTCCTTTTCGGCCGAGGCCGACGTCGCCTCCCGCTACAGCCTGGCCTGGGCCGAGGGCCTGGCCGCCGCCGGCGTGGCCCCCACGGCCAAGCACTTCCCCGGCCACGGGCGGGTCGTCGAGGACAGTCACCTCGAGCTCCCCGTCGTCGAGGCCTCGCTCGAGGAGCTACGGGAGAGCGACCTGGTGCCCTTCACCAGCCTCATCGACGCTGGGGTACCCGTGGTCATGCTGGACCACATCGCCTACACCAGCCTCGACCCCGACCTCCCGGCCAGCCTGTCGCCCCGGGCCTACGAGCTGCTGCGGGAGATGGGCTTCGAAGGCGTGGCCATCACCGACTCGGTGGGCATGGGTGCGGTAAACCAGCGTTGGTTGTTCCCGGAGTCCGCCGTCATGGCTGTGGCCGCCGGGGCAGACGCGGTGCTCACCACTGATGGCAGCCAGGCTCGAGGCATGCGCGACGCGCTGGTCGAGGCCGTCCGCTCGGGCCAGCTTCCCGAGGACCGCCTGGACGAGGCTGCCGCCCGCATGGTCGCGCTGGCCGGAGGCGACCCCGAGGCCTTCGCCTGCCAGGCCGTCGAGCTGCCCCGGCTCGTCCCCTGACCGCCACCTGTCCGTGGGGGTGATCAAGGGGGTGATCCTGGCCGGGGGGACCGGGAGCCGGCTCCACCCCCTGACCCGCATCACCAACAAGCACCTGCTGCCCATCTACGACCGACCCATGGTGACCTACGCGGTGGAAGCCATGGTCGACGCCGGGGTGGACGAGATCATGGTGGTCACCGGGGGCACCCACGCCGGGGAGTTCTTTCGCCTGCTCGGCAACGGGGAGGAGTACGGCGTCGACCGGCTGCTCTACGCCTACCAGGAACGCCCGGGAGGCATCGCCGAGGCCCTGGGGCTGACCGTGCGCTTCGCTCGGGGCGACAAGATCCTGGTCATGCTGGCGGACAACATCGTCGAACGTTCGATCCGCCCCATGGTGGAGGCCTTCTCCCACCAGGACGAGGGAGCACGCATCGTGCTGTCCCGGTTGGACGACCCCGCCCACCTGCGCCACCTCGGGGTGCCCGAGCTCGACGGGCGCGGCCGGGTGACCCGGATCCTGGAGAAGCCCGAACAACCGCCCAGCCGGTACGCGGTGACCGGTCTGTACTTCTACGACACCAGCGTGTTCGACGTGATCCCCACGCTGACGCCCTCCGGTCGAGGCGAGCTGGAGATCACCGACGTCAACAACTGGTACGTCGACCAGGGCACGATGGAGCTCGATGTCCTGGAGGGCTTCTGGGGCGACGCCGGCGAATCGATCGACGCCTACTACGCGGTCAACGACTTCGTGCGGGCCCATGGCGCCAACCACCCGGAGTCGCCCAACGCCTGACGGGCCTTGACGCCGGCTCCCCCGGTCACTCCTCGGCGCTCTCGGGACTGACCACCGTCGTCTCGGGGGGATCGGTCGGCGCCGGGGCTGGTGGCGAGGTGGTCGTGGTACGTCGCGGCTTGGCGGTCGTGGGCGTGGGCTCGGGCTCGGGCTCGGGCTCGACCGGCTTCTTGGTGGTCGTGGTCCGAGGGACCGTCGTGGCGGGGGCCTCGGTGGTGGTGGTCTCCTCGATCAGAGGGGCCACCGGAACGGTCGGCGGGGGGACGGTGGAGGTGGTGGTGGTCGACGTCGACGGGCCGGCGACCACGTTGACCACGGGCGTGGGCGGGGTCCCGCCGTAGGCGATCGAGGCGATGAGCACGCCGAACACGCCGCTGGCGGCAGCGGTCAGGAGGTAGTGGAAGCGACGATCGAGGCGCATAGACCGTCGACGATAGTGAGGCGAGGGCCGAGTGCCGGGGATCGGTGTGCCGCGGGACCAAGGGCACTATGGCAGATCCGACCTGTTGCGCCCTTCCCACGGAGATCCCGGGACCTCGCACCACGTCCCTTCGCCTCCCCCGTTCTCTCGGTGCTCAGTTCCCCCGCTGAAGCTCAGCGCCGAGAGGAGGTCAAGGTCTTCCCCCTTCGGTCGCCTCCGTCGGTGCGATCGCCGTCGTGGTGGTGGGGGGCGGCACGGTGGTCGGAGGCGGGAGCGTGGTCGTGGTGGTCGGAGCCGGCGCGGTGGTCGTGAGCGTGGTGGGGGTCGGAGGCGGGAGGGTGGTGGTCGGAGGCGGGAGGGTGGTCGTGGTGGTCGGAGGCGGGAGGGTGGTCGTCGTGGTGGGGCGAGGCACGGTGGTCGAAGGAGGCACGGTGGTCGAAGGCGGCCGAAGGGTGGGGGGGCGAGGGGCGGGGGGGCGAGGGGTGGGGGGGCGAGGGGTGAGCGGAGGAGGAGGCGTCGGTGGAGGAGTGGGAACCAGGGGGAAGAGCGGGATCAGCACGGGGCTCCGAGGGGCGCTGGGCTCGGGACTCGGCGGGGGATCGCCCAACACCACCGAGGCGGGGCGAGGACGGGGTCCTCGGGTCCTCGGGGCCGGGGCGGGGTCCCCGAGCGCCTCCCGGTCTTCCTCGGTCGCCGTGTCCATCGTCGGCGCCGGGTCGCTGGAGTCCATCGGCTCGGCGAAAACGGGGAACTGGCTGCGGGGCACCGTCGTGGTGGTGAGGAAAGAGCCTCGGAACCGGTCGTTCAACGGACGGGCGGGGCCGTACGACAGCACCACCATGAGCAAGCCCAGGAAGCCACTGGACGCGACCACCACGGCGTAGTGGAGACGACGATGCCGGCGCATGGACCACCCAACGATAGTGAGGTACGAGCTCCCGTGGTAGGCACCCCCGGTCACGCCGGCCCAGAAGCGAACTCCTGTTCGGCTAGCTTGGTCCGATGCGCTGGAAGCTGGAGGACGAGGAGGGTGGCGACGCAGGCCAGCGCATCCTGTTCGATGGCCCGCCCGTCGGCGACGTGGTGGAGCGGCGACCAGGGAAGGGCGCCTTCTCGGGGATGGAGTTCCTCCACGTCCGGGCCGGCAGCATCATCAACAGCCTGGGCCCGTCGTCCCGGCTGCCGTTCCGCCACACCATCAATGCCTACCGGGGTTGCAGCCATGCCTGCAGCTACTGCTTCGCCCGTCCGTCCCACGAGTGGCTCGAGCTCGACATCGACGAGGGCTTCGAGCGTCAGGTCGTGGTCAAGATCAACGCGGTGGAGCGGCTCGGCGTCGAGCTGGCCCCCCGTCGCTGGGCCGGTTCTCCCATCGCCATGGGCACCAACACCGACCCCTACCAACGTTGCGAGGGGATCTACGGCCTGACCCGGGGCTTGGTCGAGGTGCTGGCCGAGCACCGCAACCCCTTCTCCATCCTGACCAAGTCGACGCTCGTGCTGCGCGACCTCGACCTGCTCGCCGACGCCGGCCGTCGCACCGACGTGGGCGTCAACCTGTCGATCGGCACGCTCGACCCCGATGTGTGGCGGGCGACGGAACGAGGGACACCCCACCCGCGACAACGGGTCGAGGCCATCGCCCGCCTCCGGGCCGCCGGCGTCCGCTGCGGCGTGTTGGTGGCACCGGTGCTGCCCGGGCTGTCCGACGGTGCCGCCCAGCTCGAGGCGGTGGTGTCGGCGTGCACCGAGGCCGGGGCCTCGAGCATCTCCGGGGGCCAGGTCCTCTACCTCAGACCGGGGACCCGGGAGGTGTTCCTGTCCCACCTGGCTCGGACCCACCCCCACCTGGTGGAACGCTACGAGCAGCTCTACCGGGGCGTGTACGCCCCCAAGGAGGTGCGCCAGCAGGTACAGCGACGCCTGCGTGCCGCCATCGACCGAAACCAACGCCGCCCCGTGGCCATCACCCGCAACCGTGCCCCTCGGGCAGGGTCTCCCTCTCCTGCCCCTGATGGCCCGTCATCGAGCCCGGTCCCGGTCGCCTCGCAGCTGGGCCTGCCCCTGTGAGGTTGACTGGCGTGCGTGACCTCGTCCCCGCCCGATCCGTTCGCCCGCTTCCAGGAGTGGTTCGACGCCGTGGTGGCCGCCGGCGTGGCCGAGCCCACCGCCATGGTCCTGGCCACCGCCGACGGCGCCGGACGGCCCTCGGCCCGGGCCGTGCTGCTGAAGGGGGTCGACCGACGGGGCTTTCGCTTCTTCACCAACTACGCCAGCGCCAAGGCCGCCGACCTGGCGGCCAACCCGGCCTGCGCCCTGGTGTTCCTCTGGCCGGCCCTGGCCCGCCAGGTCCGGGTGGGAGGCCACGCCCAGCCGATCTCCCCCGAGGAGTCGGCCGCCTATTTCGCCACCCGTTCCCGGGGAAGCCGCCTCGGGGCGTGGGCCTCGCGCCAGAGCGAGGTGATCAGCGATCGACGGGTCCTCGACGATCGGCTGGCCGAGCTGGAGGCACGCTTCGCCGGCGTCGACGACATCCCCCTGCCTCCGTTCTGGGGCGGCTATGTGGTGGTGCCCGACAGCGTCGAGTTCTGGGAGGGCCGACGAGACCGCCTCCACGACCGCCACCTCTACCGTCGGTCGGCGCCGGAGGGGCCCTGGGTGGTCGAGCGCCTCTCGCCCTGACCCGCCTCCGCACCGCCCACCAGGGGCAGGGCTGCTCGGAGAGACGGCCCCAGGTGCGCTGGCCGGCGTCAGCTCGAAGCGCGAGGGTGACGGCATGATCCCTGACCCGCTCATGCCGGCCGCCTTCTTCGGCCACGGCAACCCCATGAACGCGCTCGACCGCAACCGCTACACCGAGGCGTGGAGGGCGTTCGGGGCCGGACTGGCGCCGCGCGCCATCCTCGTCGTCTCCGCCCACTGGTACACCAACGCCACGGCCGTCACCGCCATGAACCGGCCCCGCACCATCCACGACTTCTACGGCTTCCCCGACGAGCTCTTCGCGGTGGAGTACCCGGCGCCGGGCTCCCCCGAGCTGGCGGCCGAGGTGGCGGAGGTGGTCAAGCCCACGGGCGTGGGCCTCGATCACGACAGCTGGGGCATCGACCACGGGACCTGGTCGGTGCTGGTGCACGCCTTCCCCGACGCCGCCATCCCCGTCGTCCAACTCTCCATCAACGCCCTGAAGCCCTTCGACTACCACGTCGAGCTCGGAGCCAGGCTGGCCCCCCTCCGGGCACGGGGCGTGCTCATCGTGGGCAGCGGCAACGTGGTCCACAACCTCGGACAGATCGACTGGGCCCGCCCCGAGTCGGGGTTCGACTGGACCAGGCGCTTCGACGAGGCCGCTCGGGAGACCATGGCCTCCTCGCCGGGGGAGGCCGAGCGACTCCAGGAGCACGACGCCTTCGCACAGGCCGCACCCACGCCCGACCACTTCATCCCCCTGCTCTACCTGGCCGGCCTGGCCTCGGCCGCCGACGGTCCGGCCGACGTGCTAATCGACGGGTACGCCATGGGTTCGCTGTCGATGACATCGTTCACCCTGGGCGCCGACTGCCACCTCCCGCTCGGCCAGACCGACGGCTCACCCGAGCTGCCGCGCCTCCCCGCCGACGAGACCAACGTCTGACCGCCGACACGATTCTTCTCTGCACCCCCGGCGGTTGATCCGCCGGGGTGGGCGCGTTCAGGAGCCGCCAGGGCGGTCCCAGCGGGCGGTGAAGGGATCGGTCCAGGTCACCCTGGCCGGGTGGGCGGCGGCCACCACCCGGTAGCGGGCCAGGGTGGCGTTGCTGGCCGAGCTGAGACGTCTGCCGTCGACCCAGACGTCGAGGCTGCGGCCCACGGGGATGATGCTGGCCCAGACCTGGGGCGGGGCTTCCCCGTCGACCCCCACACCCTGGAGGGCCTGGATGCTCCCGGTGTTGATGAGCCGCTGCATGAGCGCGGCCATCTCCTCGTCGCTGGCCTTGCCCGACTGATACCGCGACAGCGACTCGGACACGGCCCGGTCCACCGGGCGGCGCGCCCCGGGGCTACGTCCGCCCCGCCGGGTCTCCGCCACCTCAGGCCACCTCCGGGAGCACCCGGTCGGCCATCAGGGCCAGGTGATCGAGGTCGTCGAGGTCGAGCACCTGCAGGTAGACCCGTTGGGCCCCGGCGTCGCCATAGCGACGCAAGGTCTCGACCACCTCGTCGGGCAGCCCCGCCGCCCCGTTGGCCCGGAGCTCGTCGGGCTCCCGGCCGATGGCCCCGGCCCGACGACCGACCTCGCTCTCGTCCGTTCCGCAGCACGCGACCAGGGCCACCGACCACACCATCGAGGCCGGGTCGCGGTCGATCGCCTCGCAGGCCTGCGACACGCGTTGGCGCTGGGCGACGAAGTCGGCGAGCGGGGCGAAGGGCAGGTTGAACTCGGCGGCGAAGCGGGCGGCCAGCGCCGGCGTGCGCGACGGTCCCGACCCGCCGATGATGACCGGCGGGTGGGGACGCTGACGGGGCTGGGGCAGGGCCGGGCAGTCGCTGAGTTGGTAGTAGCGGCCCGGGTAGGAGAACCGCTCGCCCGGAGGCGTCGTCCACAACCCGGTGATCACCGCCAGCTGTTCGCCCAGGCGGTCGAAGCGCTCGGCCACCGGCGGGAAGGGGATGCCGTAGGCGGCGTGCTCCTCCTCGTACCACCCGGCGCCCAGCCCCAACTCGATGCGGCCCCCGCTCATCTCGTCGACCTGGGCCACGGCGATGGCCAGGGGGCCGGGACGGCGGAAGGTGGCCGCGCTCATGAGCGTGCCCAGGCGCACCCGGTCGGTGTCGCGGGCCAGGGCACCCAGCGTGACCCACGCATCGGTCGGCCCGGGGTCGCCACTCGCGTCCCCCATCTTCAGGTAGTGGTCGGACCGGAAGAACCCTTCGAACCCGCAGGCCTCGGTGGCCCGGGCCACGGCCAGGAGGTCGGCGTAGGTCGCCCCTTGCTGCGGCTCGGTGAAGATCCGGAGGTCCACAGGATCCCTCGCTCAGCCTCGGCCGCGGTCGCCGGCCGTGACCGAGGCCTGTTCCGGTTCCGGTTCCGGTCCCACCCCGTTCGGTCGCCGGTCGCCTCCGTGGCCCTCGACGGGCGCGGTGGACGTGGCGGTGACCGCCGCTCCGGCCGGGACCGTCGATCGGCGGCGGCCCCCCCGGCGTGCCGCCGCCGTGCCCACCACGACCAGGGCCACCACGGCGGCCAGGGCCAACCCGAGGGCTGCCCCTCCCCGCTGCAGCCAGGTCGTCACCGACGACGACCAGCCACTCACGGCACTCACGGGACTGACCGTGGCCTGGGTGGGGTCCATGGCGTAGATCCCGTAGGTCACGAGGTAGACCCCCACCACGACGAGCAGCACGCCCGCTGCCCGGTCGGCGTAGCGCAGGGCGTGGCGCAGGCGACGGACCATCGACTCACGCCCGAGGGCCAGGGAGACGGAGACGACCAGGAGCACCAGGCTCATCCCCAGCCCATAGGCGAGGAAGGCCAGGAGGCCCGACAAGGGGTTCTCCCGCTCTGCCGTACCGGCCACCATGTTGAGGAAGATGGGCAGCGTGCACGACAGCGAGGCCACCGCGTAGGAGACCCCGAACAGCACCATCGAGCCGAAGCGCCGGTTCCCGCCCCCACGGTCGAAGCGGGGCAGGGCCAGGCTGATGCGCCGACCGAGGAGCATCCCCACCCCGAGGGCGACCAGCCCGAAGCCGATCACCAGGGTCAGCCAGGGCATGGCCCGGTAGATCCAGGTCACCCCGGCGTTGATGGGAACGCCGAGGACGGCGAACACGGCGAGGAAGCCGAGTGACACCGCTCCGGCCGCCACCAGCGCCCGTGGTACCCGGCCGCTGCCGTCGACCTCGGCGTCGTCGATGCCGATGAAGTAGGACAGGTAGGCCGGGAGCATGGGAAACCCGCACGGGTTGACGGTGGCGATCATGCCGGCGGTGAAGGCCAGGGCCAGGGGGGCGTCGATCACGTGCCCACCAGCTGGTCGACACGCTGGCGCAGCTCGTCGGCCGACAGCTCACCGGCCTTGACCTCGACCACCCGGCCGTCGGGGGCGACGAACAGGGTGGAGGGCATGGCCACCACGCCCATGGCGGTGGCCAGGTCGCCGCTCGGGTCCCGGAACACGTCGTAGGTCACCCCTGTTGACTCGACCAGGGCCGACGCCGCCCCGACCTGGTCCCGAAGGTTCACGCCGACGAAGGCGACCCGGTCGCCCAGGTCCTGGTGCACCGACTCGAAGTCGGGCATCTCGGCTGCGCACGGAGCGCACCAGGACGCAAAGAAGTTGACCACCAGTGGGGTGCCCCGGTAGTCGGCGAAGGATCCCAGGCCTCCCTCGAGGCGACTGAAGCTCCCGGAGGGCAGAGCCGCCCCGGTCACATCGGGCCCGACCAGCCCGGGCGAGACGTCCTGGTCCTCACCGGAGAACTCGAGCGCCACCTCGGGCACCGGTCGGGGAGGAGCGTCGCCGGCCGAGGCCAGCACGGCCACCGTCACCACCGCCGCGGCCAGGGCCGCCACCGCCGCCACCGTCCCCAGGACGAGGGGATGGCGGCGTCGGGTCGGCCGAGCCCCGCCCGGGGGCGGGGACGTCTCCTGGCTGGGCGTCGTGTCGATGCCGCTGAGGATATCCCCGCCCCCCCTCCGCCGACCCTCAGGCCGAGCGGATCTCGGGGACCACGACCACGTCGACACCGTCGATGACCATGACCTCGGCCGGACGGTGCTTGGGGGGTCGGCCCCGCCGGCGCTTGTGCGCCAGTACCCGGCCGTTCACGAAGAGCTCGCCACCCCACACGCCACACGGCTCCTGGCGCTCGAGGGCGGACGTCAGGCAGGGACGGCGCACGGGGCAGGTGGTGCAGAGGTGCTTGGCCCGGGCGATGTCGTGGAGGTCCTCGGAGAAGAACAGCTCGACCATGGTGGTGGTGCCGTCGTTGCAGGCCGCCGCCGACCGGACGTCGGTGGCCACCGCCCCCCCGATCACCTCCTCGTCGATCAGCACGTTCGTGGACATTGCGTTTCCTTCCAGGTCAGGGACCGGGTCGTGGCGGCGAGCGCCGAAAAATCAGAAAGGCCGTCGGGATGTCCCGACGGCCTGGATGACTTCGACGCTTGCGATGTCGCTTACGTCGAAGGCTCCTTCGGCCGGCAGGTGCCGTAAGCCGGAATACCGGTCCCGTCGAGTCGCTTCCCGAAGGTCCGCTCCGCGAGGGAGGCAGAACCGAGGGCAGACCACCCGACGTTGGGCATGCCGGAGATGGCCACGGTGTGGGTGCGGGTGCGGGTGCAGCTGCTGGGGCTCCCGAGGGTCTCCCGCCGGGGGTGCAGGGCCGCGTCATGGCCGCCGGCGGTCCCAGGTGCATTGAGGCACGTCTCCGGCTGGTGTACCCGTCCTACTGCTCGCCGCTGCTTCATCGCACCTCCCGACCGCGCTCGGCCCCGGCTCACCCGGGGCACGCCGACATCCGACCACGCCGCCGGTTCCTCGTCAACCTATTTTCTCGCAGCCTGACCCACTTGCGGCGGCACCGGGACCCGTCCCGGGACCAGCACCACCGAGGCCAGGGCCGCGGCGACCGAAAGGGCTCCACCCGCCACCATCGTCGCGGGCACGCCGAGCGTACGGGCCGCCACCCCCGCGAGCAGCGCACCGAGAGGGAGGCCGGCCCACACCCGGGCATGGAAGGCCACCAGACCGGCACCCTCCACCGCCCGACCGGCACCGACGTGGAGCAGGGCCCGGCCGAGGACGGCGGCGGCCAGCGACCCGGCGGCGCCCACCCCGAGGGCGGCGGCGGCGGCGAGCGGTCCCTCCGGCTCACCGACCATCCCGGCGCCGGCGTAGCCCGCTCCGGCCACGGCCAGCGTGAGGGCCAACCCCCCCCGGAGGCCCACTGCGCCGGCGATCGACGGCGCCGCCAGCGCACCGAGGGTGGAGGCTCCCGCCAGCCCGGCCAGCAACAGGCCGAAGGACGGAGCCCCGAGGCCGAGGTCGTCGAGGGCGAAGAGCACCAGCACGCTCGCCACCCCGCTGCCGGCGGCGGCCGACAAGGCGCTCACGGCGGTCACCGGGCCCGTACCCGGTACCAGGGAAAGCGCCACCCGGCCCCGGGGGCCGGCCCCGGCGCCGAAGCCGCCACCGTTGGACCGCGGTCGGGCCGGCGGACGCGGAAGGGGGGTCCGCAACGTCAGGGCGGCCAGAGCCGCCAACGCGAACACCCCCACGTCGAGCAGGAACGGCAGCGCCGCCGCCACCTCGTAGACCAGACCCCCGAGGGGGAAGCCGATTACCGCCAGCCCCAACATCGCGTTCCGACGGGGGCTTCCCACGTTGCCCGGCGACGAAGCGTGCGGGGCCACCGAGGCGTCGGCCTCGGCCTGGTCGGCCAGCGCTTCGCCCAGTCCGACGGCCAGCGCAGCCACCACCAACAGGAATACCGTCTCGGCTCCCGCCAGCGTGAGCAGGCCCACCACGGCCACGGCCACCGCCCGCAGGGTCACCCCCAATCCGAGCACGGTCCGGCGGTCGGCGTCGACCCAGGTCGAGTGCCCGGCCACGGCCACCACCGCCCACGGGAGGTGTTGGGCCGCGAACACCGAGGCCACGGAGAGCGGATCGCGGGTGAGACCGGCGGCCAGGAGGGCCAGGGCGGTGGCCACCATCCCGTCGCCCACCCCGGCCAGCAGCGACGAGCGCCGCATCCGACGACCGTCACCCTCGCTCGCCTGCCCCCGGTCCACGGCCGGCCACCGTAGGCCCCCGGCGGGCCCACCGACCGCACCGACCCGCCTCGCCTGGCGTTCTTGTCGGTGACCGGCGAAGGTGCCGGTCACCGACACAAGTTCGGGGAGGGATGGGCCAGCATGGAAGGGTGACCACGCTCCCACCGCCGCCTCGGCCCCCGACCCCGTCTCCGGGTGAGCTCGTCGACTTCCCGGGCCAGGGGCGCCGGTACGCCTCCGCGGGCCGGGTGCGCTACGGCGATACCGATCCCGCCCGACGGTTCCGCCTCGACGCCCTCACGCGGGCGGTGCAGGACGCCGGCAACGACGACCTGGCCGACGCCGGCTTCGACCCCGCCTCGCCCTGGCTGGTCCGGCGTACGTGGCTGGAGGTGCCGGCGGCCTGGCCCCTCCTCGGCGAGGAGCTGGCTATCACCACCTTCTGCTCCGGCCTGGGCGGACGCTGGGGTGAGCGCCGCACGACGGTGCGCTCCGATCACGGGGCGGTCGAGGTCGCAGCGGTGTGGATCCACCTGGGTGACGACGGTCGGCCCGCCCGTCTCCCCGACGACTTCGTGGCCGTCTACCGCCCGTCGGCGGGCGGACGCCGTACCTCCACCCGCCTGCACCACCCGCTCCCTCCGGATCACACCGACCGTCGGCCCTGGCCGTTGAGGGCCAGTGACCTCGACGTCTACGGCCACGTCAACAACACCGCCCTGTGGTTGCCGGTCGAGGACGAGATGGCCCGGCGGGGCCTGGTGCCCCGCGTGGCCGAGATGGAGTACCGGACCCCGGTGGAGGCCGACGACGAGCTGTCCCTGCTGACCGACGTCGGCCACGATGGCCGCCAACTCCGGCTCTGGTTGGTGGCCGGCGGCGAGGTGCGGGCGTCGGCCTGGCTGGCCACCTGACCGGCGTGCTGGTCGACCTGGTGGTCTTCACCCTCGGCTGGTGCGCCGGGTGGTGGTTGCTGTGGCGGGTGCCCACCCCGGCGAAGATCGACCCGGACGCGGGTGTCCCGCCGATCTCGATCGTCGTCCCCGCCCGCAACGAGGAGGACGCCCTGCCCACGGTCCTGGCTTCCCTGGGCCCACAGCTCCGACCGGGCGACGAGGTTCTCGTGGTCGACGACCATTCCACCGACGCCACCGCCGCCGTGGCCCGCCGCAGCGGGGCGACCGTGCTGGACGCGCCCCCTCTGCCCCCGGGGTGGCAGGGCAAGGTGTGGGCCTGCCACATCGGAGCGGAGGCTGCGGCCAACGACGAGCTCATGTTCCTCGACGCCGACACCCGACTCGAACCCGGGGGCCTCTCGCGTCTCCGGGCCGCCGCCGACCAGGCCGGCGGGCTGTACTCGGTGCAGCCCTGGCACGAGGTACCCCGTCCCCACGAGCGGTTGGCGGCGCTGTTCAACGTGGTGGCCATGATGGGCACGGGGGCCTTCACCCCCCGGGCCGCCACCCCCCGGGCAGCCCCCCGCCGCTGCGTTCGCACGGTCGGCGCCTTTGGGCCCTGCCTGGTCACCGGCGCCGACGACTACCGGGCGGTCGGCGGCCACGCCTCGGTTGCCGGCGCCGTCGTGGACGACGCCGCCTTGGCCGAGCGCTACCGCAGGGCCGCCCTTCCGGTCACGCTCCGGGGTGGGCGGGGGACCATCGCCTTTCGCATGTACCCCGCCGGGCTCAGCCAACTGGCCGAAGGGTTCACCAAGAACTTCGCAACCGCAGCCCGGCTGGTCCGCCCCCTGACCCTGGTCTTCCTTGTCACCTGGCTGGCCGCCTTGAGCACCCCCCCGGTGCTGGTGGCCGACGAGCCCGTCGTGGCCGCCGCCTGCTACCTCGCCGTCGCCGTCCAGCTCGGTGTCCTGCTCCGTCGGCTCGGCTCCTTCGGCCCCCTGACCGCCGTGCTGTACCTGGTGCCGTTGGCCACCTTCGTCGCCGTCTTCGCCTGGTCGATCGTGATCACCTTCGGCCGGGGCCGGGTCAGGTGGAAGGGTCGAGATGTGGCGACCCGCCCGTCGCCTCCCCCGCCGAAGCCCCCGGCGGGGCCGGCGGCCTGAACAACGCCTCGCGGTAGTAGCGCAACTCGGCCACGCTCTCGCGCACGTCGTCGAGGGCCCGGTGACCCCCGGCCTTGCGGGGGGCGTGGCTGACCACGTCGGGATACCAGCGCTTGGCCAGCTCCTTGAAGGTGGACACGTCGACCGAGCGGTAATGCAGGTAGTCCTCGATCTGGGGCAGGTAGGCGGCCAGGAAGCGGCGGTCGGTGCCGATCGAGTTGCCGCACAGGGGAACCGACCGGGGCTCGCGCACGTGCGCGGCCAGGAAGGCCAAGGTGGCCAGCCCCGCCTCGGCCAGGCTCACGTCGGACGCCTCGATGGCCGCCAGCAGACCGCTGCGGGTGTGCATCTCGCGCACGGTGTCGCCCATGCCCGCCAACACTTCGGGGGGTTGGTGGATGACCAGGTCGGGCCCCTCGGCCACCACCTCGAGCTCGTCGTCGGTCACCAGGGTGGCGATCTCCACGATGACGTGCTGGCCCGGGTCCAGACCGGTCATCTCCAGGTCCATCCACACGAGCACCCCGGGGATCGTACGCTGCGGCCGTGCTCGACGTCCCCGTGCTCCGCCTCGACCCCGAGCTGGCCCTGCCCCGCTACGCGCACGGCGGCGACGCCGGCGCCGATCTGGTCGCTCGCCACGGGGCGGTGCTGCGGGCCGGCGGCGGGCGGGCCCTGGTGGCCACCGGCCTGGCCCTGGCCCTCCCCGAGGGGTGGGCCGGTTTCGTGCAGCCCCGCAGCGGGCTGGCCCGCGACCACGGGGTCACCTGCCTCAACTCCCCCGGGCTGATCGACGCCGGCTATCGCGACGAGCTGAAGGTCGTGCTGGTCAACACCGATCCCGAGGCCGACTACGAGGTGCACCGTGGCGACCGCATCGCCCAGCTCGTCGTCCAGCAGGTGGCCCGGGTGACGTTCACGCCGGCCGACGTGCTCCCCCCCTCGACCCGGGGGACGGGCGGGTTCGGCTCCACCGGCCGCTGAG
>JAUJNB010000007.1:80568-116280 GCA_030446545.1 Acidimicrobiales bacterium
GGGACGCCTCGAAGGCGGCGTCGACCAGCTGGTAGCGGTGAGCGCGGTGGGCACCTGCGTCACCGGGAACGGCTCGTCGAGCACCATGCAGCTCAGCGATGGTCATCCGGGCGGGCGTCCAGAGCACCACGTCAGGCTACCCCCGCCACCACTGCCGGCTCCCCCCGCCGGGCACCCACCACCGCCACCGCCAAGGCCGTGGTCAGCGGCACCGAGGCCACCAGGCCCACGCTGCCCACCAGGGCCCGCACCACCTCCACCGCCACCGACTCCCCGTTGACCACGTCGGCCAGCCCCTGGTCGGCCTGGGTGAACAGCAGGAAGAGCGGCAGCGACGCCCCGGCGTAGGCCAGGACGAGGGTGTTGACCGTCGAGGCGATGTGATCACGGCCGATGCGCACGGCCGATCGGTACAGGGCCCAACGGCCGAGGTCGGGGTTGGCCGCGTGCAGCTCCCACACGGCGGACACCTGGGTCACGGTGACGTCGTCCAGCACGCCGAGGGCACCGATGACGATCCCGCCCAGCAACAGCCCGCGCAGGTCGACCTGGCCGGCGGTGATCTGCAGGAAGCCGGCCGACTCGTCGGCCAGGCCGCTGAACCGAGCCGCCTCGACGAACACCGCTCCGAGCACACCCACCAGGACCAGACTGCTCAGGGTCCCCACCAGCGCGGTGGTGGTCCAGGCGTTGACGCCGTGGGCCAGGTACAGGGCCGCCACGGCGATGACCGCCGAGCCCACCAGAGCCACGGCCAGCGGATTGGTCCCTTCGAGGATGGCGGGAAGCACGAAGGTGGTGAGCACGAGCAGGCTCACCCCCAAGCCCAGCAGCGCCCGCAGGCCCTGCCAGCGGCCGAGGCCGACCACCGCCAACCCGAAGATCCCGGCCAGCAGCAACAGGGGGCGAAGGCGCTGGCGGTCGGCGAAGCTGTACTCGAAGCCCTCGCCGGCACCGGGGAAGAAACCGAGGACGACCGTGTCACCGATCTCGAGGCGGATGGCCCCGCCCACGTCGGACTGTTCGGGAAGCTCTTTCACCTGGCCCTCGTCGGGTCCTTCCAGCAAGGTGACCTGGGCCCGCACGCAGCGGATGTCGGCCTCGGGTGGTGTCCCCGTGCACGCCCCCCGCTCGACCCCCACCACCCGGCCGTCGAACAGCTCGCCCGGGGCCCCCAGTTCCGAACCGAGGTCGGGCGCCTCGTCGCCGGGCCACAACACCAGCGTTCCCACCACGGTGGCCAACAGGAACGGGGCCAACAAGACCGCGAGGAGCCGGCGGCTGCGCTCGCTCGACGGTCGCCGGCCTTCGCCGGAGGTGTGGGTGTGGGTGGGCGAAGCAGCCATGGTGCCAGCGTGCCCCATCGCCGCCGCCGGCCGGGGGCAGCCCCTCGCCACCCGGTCTTTCCTCGCTCAGGACCCTTCGGGCCCTCAGGAGGCGTCCTGGCGTTCGGCCAACTCGCGAAGTCGTTCGAGGCTGCGCGAGAGCAGCCGGGAGACGTGCATCTGGCTGATGCCCAGGCGCTGGGCGATCTCCGACTGGGTCTTGCCCTCGTAGAAGCGCAGGAACAGCATGAGCTGCTCGCGCTCGGGCAACTGGGCCAGCAGGGGGTGGAGCCCGGCCCGGCTCTCGGCCCGTACCAGGCCGGGGTCGAGATCGCCGAGCTGGCCGATGAGGCCGGGGCTCTCCTCGTCGTCGCCCCGGCCGGCGTCGAGCGAGGCCGAGCGGTAGGCCGAGCCGGCGTCGACCGCCTCGATGACCTCGTCCTCACTCGTGCCCGCCCGTACCGCGATCTCGGCCACCGTGGGGGAACGACCCAGCGTCAGCTGGAGGTCGTCGATCACCCCGGTGACCCGCAGGTGCAGCTCCTGGACCCGCCGGGGCACCCGCACGGCCCAACCCTTGTCGCGGAAGTGCCGCTTCAGCTCTCCCACGATCGTGGGGGTGGCGAAGGTGGTGAACTCCAGGCCTCGGCCGGGGTCGAAGCGCTCGACCGCCTTCACCAGGCCGAGGGAAGCCACCTGGACCAGGTCGTCGAGGGGCTCACCCCGGTTGGAGAAGCGCCGGGCCAGGTACTCGGCCAGGCCGAGGTGGGCCTCGATGAGCTCGTCTCGCAGCACCGGGCTGCGACTGCTGGCGAACTCCACGAAGGTCCGGCCGAGGGCATCCTTGTCGGTCCGATCGAGGGTCACGACGACGCCGTCCGCCGCTTGGCCAACCGGAAGCGGACCGTGCCGTCCTGGTCGTGCACCTCGTGCTCGTCGACCACGGCCGACAGGATGCGGCCGGACAGCTCGCTCGTCGTGGGACGGTCCCCGTCGTCAAAGAAATCACCGGTGCCCTCGATGACCAGGCGGTCGCCCTCGAGCCAGTAGACCAGGGTCAGGGTGCCCTCCCGACCCTTGGTCCCCACCAGGGCGAAGCACAGCTCGTCGACCGCGATCTTGACGTCCTCGATCTGGTCGAAGGAGAACCCCAGCCGACTGGCCAGCCCGGCGGCCGTGAGCCGCGCCACCCGCAGGAGCTGGGGCGTGGCCGGCATGGTCAGCCTGACTTGTTCGCCCTCGCCGTCACCGTCGTTCACGCAGCACCCACTCCCCGACTCGCCCCGGCATCGTGGCGCGAAACTACACGGCCCCCGCCTCACCCCGTCCTTTGCCCGCGGCGGGAAACCCTGATCGGTGGTCACCAGCCACTAGCGTGGGGCGAGGCCATGAACCCCCCCCACGAGCTCATCAGGTTGGAGATCCCGGCTCTGCCCGCCTTTGTGGGCGTGGCCCGCACAGTGGTGGCGGCCGTGGCCACCTCGGTGCCGGGGATCGACGACGATCGCCTGGAAGACCTTCGCATCGCCGTCTCCGAGGCCTGCACCAATGCCGTTGAGGCCCACCAGGCCGCCGGCATGGATCAGCGGGTGGTGCTGCGCTGCCTGATCGACCCGGCCGCCCTGGAGGTGCGGGTGGAGGACAGCGGAAGCGGCTTCGACCCGGCGGCCGTGGCGCCCCGGCCGCCGGTGGGAGACGCCTCCCACCTCAACGCCGAGCGGGGATGGGGCCTCCAGCTCATCCGGGCCCTGGTCGACGACGTGACCTTCCTGCCGAGCAGCGAAGGAACGGCCGTCCACCTCAGCATGCGGCTGTACTAGTCGCCGCCGAACCGGAGGTTCGACGGCGAACTGGCCTTCGGCGGTCAGTGTGGCCGGCGGCCGAATGCCCCGACGTCGGGCGGCGTTTGCTTCTCTTGCCTCGCGGGGAACGTCGCAAGGTGGCGAGCGCTCCTGGGATCGAGGCCGTGCTCGTCGACCGCGACGGCACCTTGGTCGTGGATGTCCCCTACAACGGCGATCCCGACCGGGTCCAGCCTCTGACCGGGGTTGGCCAGGCCCTCGAGCGCCTGCGCCGGCGGGGCATCCCCGTGGCCGTGGTCACCAACCAGAGCGGCATCGCCCGGGGTCTGCTCAGCGCCGAGCAGGTCGACGCCGTCAACGCCCGGGTCGAGGACCTGCTCGGCCCCTTCGCCGCCTTCTGGATCTGCCCGCACGGCCCCGAGGACGGGTGCGCCTGCCGCAAACCCCGACCCGGTCTGGTGCTGGCGGCGGCGGCTGCGCTCGGAGTGGCGGTCGAGTCCTGCGCCCTCGTGGGCGACATCGGTGCCGACGTCGAAGCCGCGCTGGCCGCCGGCGCCCGTCCCGTGCTGGTGCCCACCCCGGTCACGCTCCCGGCCGAGGTGGCCGCCGCCCCCGAGGTGGCACCCGACCTCGGAGCCGCGGTCGACCTGCTGCTGGCCGAGCCGTCCCCGCCGTGACCACACCGTCGCTCCCCCACGTCCTCGTCGCCCGCCTCGACAACGCCGGCGACGTCCTGCTGGCCGGCCCTGCGGTGCGGGCCGTGGCCGCCGGTGCCCGCCGGGTCACCTTCCTGGCCGGCCCGGCCGGGCGGGCCGCCGCCGAGCTCCTGCCGGGGATCGACGACGTGGTGGTCTTCGACGCTCCCTGGTCCGGCTACACGGCCCCGCCCGTCGACCCGGTGGCCGTCGACCGTCTGGTGCGATGCGTCCGGGGCCTGGCGTTGGACGAGGCCGTGGTGCTCACCTCCTACCATCAGAGCCCGCTGCCCCTGGCGTTGCTGCTGCGGCTGGCCGGCGTGCCCCGCTTGGCCGCGGCCAGCGTCGACTACCCCGGTTCGCTCCTCGACGTTCGCCACCCGGTGCCCCCGGGCCTGCACGAGGTGGAGCGGGCCCTGTCGATCGTCGGAGGATTGGGCCACCGGCTCCCCGCCGGGGAAGGTCGGGGTCTGGCCCTGCGCCGGCCCCTGGCGGCGTGGCGACCCTTCCAAGAGCCCTACGTGGTGGTCCACCCCGGCGCGTCGGTGCCCGCCCGGGCCTGGGGCCTCGAGCGCAACCGGGCCCTGGTGGACGCACTGGTGGCCAGCGGCCGACGGGTGGTCGTCAGCGGGACCGCCGGTGAGCAGGCGTTGACCGGGGCCGTCTCCGGCCCGTCGCGCCGGGCCGTGGCCGACCTCGGAGGCCGAACCGACCTGGCCGGGCTGGCCGGTGTGCTCGAGGGGGCCTCGGCCCTGGTGTGTGGCAACACCGGGCCGGCGCACCTGGCCGCGGCCGTGGGGACGCCCGTGGTCTCCATCTTCGCCCCGGTGGTCCCCTCCGCCCAGTGGGCGCCCTGGGACGTTCCCGTCGCCCTGCTCGGCGATCAGACCATCGCCTGCGCCGGATGTCGGGCTCGCGACTGTCCGTTCCCCGGCCAACCCTGCCTCGAGGCAGTCTCGGTCGGTGCCGTCCTGGCCGCCCTCGACACGGTCGAGGGCACCGGCGCGAGGGGCCGTCGACCCACGAGCGGCGGGCGACCCGCGACGGTGGGGGTGGGACGGTGAGGATCGCCATGGTCTCCGAGCACGCCAGTCCCCTCGCCGCCCTCGGCGGGGTCGACTCGGGAGGCCAGAACGTGCATGTGGCCGCCCTGGCCCAGGCCCTCGGGCGCATCGGCGTCGAGGTGGTGGTCCACACCCGCCGGGACGACCCGTCCCTGCCCCGGCGGATGGCCTTCGCCCCCGGTGTGGAGGTCGACCACGTCGACGCCGGGCCGGCGGCCCCGGTGCCCAAGGACGAGCTGGTTCCCTTCCTGTCCGACTTCGCCGATGACTTGACCCGGACCTGGGAGGACGACCGACCCGATGTGGTCCACTCCCATTTCTGGATGTCGGGCCTGGCCGCACTGTGGGCCACCCGACCCTTCCACATCCCCCTGGTGCACACCTATCACGCCCTCGGGGTGGTCAAGCGCCGGCACCAGGGCCGCCACGACACCAGCCCCGCCACTCGCATCGACGTCGAGGCCATGCTGGCCGGCGCCGTCGACCGGGTGCTGGCCACCACCGCCGACGAGGCCCTCGAGCTGGTGGGGCAGGGGGCCGACCTCGACCACATCAGCGTCGTGCCCTGCGGCGTGGATCTCGAGCACTTCTGTCCCCAGGGCCCATCCGAGCCCCGGCGACGGCGGCGACCCCGCGTGGTGGTCGTGAGCCGACTGGTGGAGCGCAAGGGGATCGGCAACGTGATCGCCGCCCTGCCCGCCCTGCCCGGGGTCGAGCTGATCGTGGCCGGAGGACCTTCTGCCGACCTGCTCGACGGGGACGACGAGGCTCGCCGCTTCCAGGGCCTGGCCCAACTTCTGGGCGTGGCCGACCGGGTGGAGCTGCGGGGAGCGGTGCCCCGCCAGCACCTGCCGGCGCTGTTGCGCTCCGCCGACGTGGTGGCGTGTTGCCCGTGGTACGAGCCCTTCGGCCTGGTGGCGGTGGAGGCCATGGCCTGCGGTGTGCCCGTGGTGGCCTCGGCCGTCGGCGGCCTGGCCGAGAGCGTCGTCGACGGCGTCACCGGCCTGCACGTCCCTCCCCGTTCGCCGGGCTCCATCGCCGACGCCCTGGGCCGACTGCTCTACGACGAGGGTCGTCGGCGGTCCATGGGCGAGGCCGGCCGGCAGCGGGCGCAACGCTTCGGGTGGGACCGCGTCGCGGCCCAGACGTTGGCCGTGGCCGAGCAGGTGGCCGGGTCCCGGTCGGCGGCCAGGTCGGCGGGCAGGGCGGAGCCCGATGCGGCCCTGGCCCCGAGACCGTCGGTGCAGGGGTCACAGGCGTGAGCGGGCCCGAGCCCGTGCCCACCGGACGCCGCCATCTGGCCGCCTTGACCGAGCCACTGGGAGCCCTGGAGGGCCAGACCGAACGTCTCGACGGATGGGGACGCCATCTGGCCGCCGTGCTCACCGGAGGTGGCCGCCTATTGGCGGCCGGCAACGGCGGGAGCGCGGCCCAGGCCCAACACCTCACCTCCGAGCTGGTCGGGCGCTACCGCGACGACCGGCGACCCTTCAGCGCCATCGCCCTGTGCGCAGAGACGTCGAGCCTGACGGCCATCGCCAACGACTACGGCGTCGACGACGTCTTCGCCCGCCAGGTCCGGGCCCACGGTCGCCCCGGCGACGTACTGGTGGTGCTGAGCACCTCGGGGGCCAGCGCCAACGTGGTGGCCGCGGCCCGGGCCGGCCGGGAGTGCGGTCTCTCGGTGTGGGGCCTCACTGGGCCCGGGCCCAACCCGCTGCTCGCATCTTGCGACGACGCGCTGGTGGTCGACGCTCCCGCCTGTGCCACCGTCCAGGAGGTCCACCAGGTCGTGGTCCACCTGCTCTGTGCCGCCGTCGAGGCGGCCCACCGAACGGCCCTCCAGGTGGCCCCCGAACCGGGCCGAGAAGAGGCTGGGGGTGGCGCCCGCCGGCGCCGGGTCGTGGTGGTGGGAGACGCCTTGTTGGACCGCGATCTCGAAGGCACCGTGGAGCGGGTGTGCCCCGACGCCCCCGTGCCCGTGGTCGCGGTGGGCGCCGAGCACCCCCGCCCGGGGGGCGCGGCCCTGGCCGCGGCCCTGGCCGCCGGCGACGGGGCCGACGTGACCTTGATCACCGCCCTGGCCGGCGACGGGCCCGGGCAGGTCCTGGCCGGACTCCTCACCGGCGCCGGCGTGGCCGTGATCGACCTCGGCCTCGACGGCCCCACGCCCGAGAAGGTGCGGGTGCGAGCCGGCGGCCAGTCGCTGCTGCGCCTCGACCACGGCTGCGTCCCGAGCCCGGTGGGCTCGCCGGACGGGGCCGTCCGCTCCGCCCTCGCCGGTGCCAGCGCCGTCCTCGTGTCCGACTACGGCCGGGGGGTGGCCGCCGAGCCCGGGGTGCGCCGGGCCTTGGCCGACCTGGCCCCCCGCATCCCGGTGGTGTGGGATCCCCACCCCTTGGGCCCGGTGCCGGTCCCCGGCGTACACCTGGTGACGCCCAACCAGACCGAAGCCGGCGGGGCGGTGGGCGCCGGTGGTGGCCTGGCCGGAATCGCCGCCGTGGCCGGCGCCGCCCGTGCTCTCGCCGCCCGATGGCAGGTGGGCGCGGTGGTCGTCACCATGGGGGCCCGGGGCGCACTGCTGGCCGGTCCCGACGGTCCCCCGTTGGTCGTTCCTGCTCCGGTGGCCACCGGCGGAGACCCGTGCGGGGCCGGGGACCGATTCGCCGCCGGCGTGGTCGTGGCCCTGGCCGGCGGGGCCGTGGTCTCCGAGGCGGTGGAGGGGGGGGTGCGGGCCGCCAGCACCTTTGTCGCCAGCGGAGGAGCCGATGCGTTCGTGGCCGCGACGGTGGCGCCCGGGACGGTGGCGGCCGGGAGGTTCCCCGCCGCCGCCCGCGGGCGGGTCCAGCAGCGGGCCTCCGGCCCGGCCTCCGACTCGGGACCGGTCACCGCCGAGGGTGCCGGAGGGTCCGGGCTGGTGGACCGGGTACGGGCGGGCGGTGGCCTGGTGGTGGCTACCGGCGGCTGCTTCGACCTGCTGCACGCCGGTCACCTCCACCTGCTCCAGGCCGCCCGGAGCCTGGGTGACTGCCTGGTCGTGCTGCTCAACTCCGATGCCTCCGTGCGCCGGCTCAAAGGACCCGATCGGCCACTGCAGTCAGAGGACGACCGGGCTGCGGTGCTGTCCGCCTTCGACTGCGTCGACCAGGTGGTGGTCTTCGACGAGGACACCCCGGTCGAGGCCCTCGACCGCCTGCGGCCCGACCTGTTCGCCAAGGGGGCCGACTACGCCGTGGCCGACCTGCCCGAGGCCCACACCATGGCTGGTTGGGGCGGCGAAGCCGTCGTTCTGCCCTACCTGCAGGGCCGTTCCACCACCCGTCTCATCGAGGAGGCCGTACGTCGTGCACCCTGACCCCAACGCCTGGACCGTTCTCGTCACCGGGGGGTCGTCGGGCCTGGGAGCGGCCGTGGCCCGACGCCTGGCTTCGGCGGGGGCCACTCCCGTGGTCCTCGACCGTCAGCCACCGGTTGGCGGGCTGGCTTACGAGTACGTCGACCTGGCCGACAGCAAGGACGCCGAGGAGGCCGTGCACCGCGTGGCCGAGGAGCACGGGGGCCTCGACGGCGTGGTCACCTGCGCCGGTTTCGACGTGCCCGGCGCCCTCACCGACGTGCCCACCGAGACCTGGGAGCGCATCGTCGCCGTGAACCTGCTGGGCACCGTCGCCGTGGTGCGGGCCGCGCTGCCCCACGTGGAGCGGGCCGGGGGCCGCATCGTGACGGTGGCCTCCACCCTCGGCCACAAGGCCGTGGGCGACGCCACCGCCTACTGCGCTTCCAAGTTCGGCGTGGTCGGCTTCACCCGGGCCCTCACGGCCGAGCTCAAGGGCCGGGTGGGCGTCACCCTGTTGACCCCTGGTGGCATGCACACCGCCTTCTTCGACGAGCGCGACGAGCAGTACCGCCCCGGCCCCGAGGCCCGCCTGTGCCAGCCCGACGACGTGGCCGCCGCCGTGGTCTTCGCCCTCTCCCAACCCGAAGGTTGCGACGTCAAGGAGATGGTGGTGGCCTCCACCACCGAGGACTCCTGGCCCTAGACCGGCGGAGCGGCCGGGTTACTGGAGGAGGTCACCCACGACGGCGCACGGGGGCGGGGGCATGACCACCTGGCGGGTGCACTCCTCACCGCAGCGGGCGCAGGGGTCGACGTGGCGGCGGGAGCTGAGCCAGCGGGTACGGGCCTCGTCAAGGGCCACCCGGAAGACCTCCGTCCCGGTCTCCTCCTCGAAGCGGAAGTACGGCTGCCACCGGGCCGAGACGGCGTAGGCCGGGTCGGCTCCCTTGGGCATCCGGCAGAACTGCATGAGGGCGGGATCGAGCAACCAGATGCTGTTGCAGGTCTCGATTTGCTCCATCGTCCGCGACATTACGCCAGTTCGCGGGCGGGCATCCCGCCGGGCCGGATACGTGGTTCAGGCCCGCGGTGCCGCCAGCCGGGCGGCCAGGGCCCGGAAGGCCTGGCCCCGGTGGGACAGGGCGTTCTTCTCCTCCCGGGTGAGCTCGGCCAGGGTGCGCCCGTCGCCGTCGTCGGGGACGAACACCGGGTCGTAGCCGAAGCCGGCGGTGCCCCGTCGGGCCTCGGCGATGGTGCCCCGGCAGACCCCCTCGGCCACCATCTCCCGCCCGTCGGGGAAGGCCACCAGGGCCACGGTGCGCCAGCGGGCCCGGCGGTCGGCCACCCCGGCCAGTGCGTCCAGCAACTTGGCCATGTTGTCGTCGAAGGTGGCGTGGTCACCGGCGTAGCGGGCGGTGCGCAGGCCCGGTGCGCCACCGAGGGCCTCCACCTCGAGCCCGGTGTCGTCGGCCACGGCCGCCTCCCCGGTGGCGGCCACCACCGCCCCGGCCTTGATCCTGGCGTTGCCCTCGAGGCTGTCGGCGTCCTCGTCCGGCTCGGCCAGGCCCGGGGGCCGGGGCACCAGCTCCACGTCGGCCAGGCCCTCGGCCGTTTCCAGGACCGCGGTCAGCTCGGCCGCCTTGCCCGGGTTGGCGGTGGCCAGCACCAGCCTCAGGACCTGGCCGCTCACGGCGGCGACCCGACCCTTGACCCGACCGTTCTGGTGGCGAGAAGGGGCCAGGATGGCGCCGATCCCGTCACCAGAACGCCGAGTGGATGCGTCCTGAGAGGCCGGGCCTGGCCGACGGGCGTCACCGGGGGGGCGGCGGGGTGGCCAACACCGAGGCCTGGAGGGCCAGCAGCTGGCTGATCCCACCCGAGGCCAGGTCGAGCAGGCGGTCGAGCTCGGGCCGGGCGAAGGCCAGGCCCTCGGCCGTGCCCTGGACCTCCACGAAGCGGCCGGCACCGGTCATGACCACGTTCATGTCGACCCCGGCGCCAGCGTCCTCCACGTAGTCGAGGTCGAGTACGGGGACCCCGGCCACGATGCCCACCGACACCGCCGCGCAGGGCTCGGCGACGGGGTGGGCGGACAGGCGACCGGCGGCCACCACCCGGCTGAGGGCGTCGTGCAGGGCGACGAAGCCACCGCAGATCGAGGCCGTGCGGGTGCCGCCGTCGGCCTGGAGCACGTCGCAGTCGACGATCACCTGGACCTCGGGCATGGCGCTCAGGTCGGTGACCGAGCGCAGGGACCGGCCGATGAGGCGCTGGATCTCCTGGGTGCGCCCGCTCTGGCGGCCCTTGGCCGCCTCCCGGGGGACCCGCTCGGAGGTCGAGCCGGGCAGCAGGGAGTACTCGGCGGTGACCCAGCCCTTGCCGGTGCCCCGCAACCAGCGGGGGACGTCGGCACCGATCGAGGCCGTGCACAGCACCCGGGTGCGACCGAAGGACACCAGGACCGACCCCATGGGCAGCTCGGTGTGGTCGCGGTCGAAGCACACGGCCCGCAACTCGTCGTCGGCCCGCCCGTCGTGACGGGTTGCGGGCCCGCCGCCGGTGCTGGTGGTGGTCGTCATCCTCTGACCTCGTAGCGCTGGCCGATGGCAGCCACGTCGACGGGCAGGCCAAAGGCGGCGCTGGCGTCGGCTCGGGAGCGGTCGGCGTCGACCCCCGGCTGTAGGTGGGTGATGATCAGGCGATGGGCCCCCGCGGCCCGGGCCGACGTGCCCGCCTGGGCGGCGGTGAGGTGCTGCACCCGGCGCTCGGCGTCGGGGGCCAGTGAGGCCTCGCACAGGGCCAGGTCCAGGCCCGGACCCAGTTCCGAGAGGGACCAGCCGGGGCCGGTGTCGGCCGAGTACCCCAACGAGGCGCCGGAGACGTCCTCCAGGCGCACGGCCAGGGTCTCGGGGGGATGGTCGGTGCGAGAGAACGTCAGGGTCAGGGTGCCCACCTGGGCGGTGCTGCCGGTGTGGACCTCGGTCCAGTCGAAGGCGGGCTCGAGGCGACCGTTGACCTCGGCCGCCAGGCGGCGCACCTCGGGCGGGGAGAACACGGCCACGCCGGTGCGGGGCCGGAGGTAGCGCACCACGTTGTGGTACGCCAGCACGTCGACCCAGTGGTCGGGGTGGGCGTGGGTGAGGACCACGGCGTCAAGGGTGTCGAGGTCGAGGTGGCGCTGGAGGTTGGCCAGGGTGCCGGGGCCGGCGTCGAGCCACACCGAGGTGCCGCCGCTCTCCACCAGGTAGCCCGAGCAGGCCCCACCGGGTCCGGCGTAGGAACCGTCGCACCCGAGGACGGTGAGGGCGAGGGTCACCAGGTGACCGGCTCGACCGTGCCCAGCTCGGGACCGAGCAGGGGTCGGCCGAGGGCCTCGAAGGCGGCCACGTCGCCCGAGGACAGGAAGAGGTGGCGGCCGGCGCCGGCCGCCGGGTCGCGTGCCAGCCCCGAGCGGGCGAGGAGCGTGCGCAACTCGAAGGCGGTCTCGTCGGCCGACGAGACCAACACCACGTCTCGGCCGACCACGTCGCTGATGGTACGGGCGAGGAAGGGGTAGTGGGTGCACCCGAGCAACAGGGCGTCGACCGCCGCGGTCCGCACCGGTGCCAAGAGGCGCTCGGCCAGGACGTGGACCTGGTCGGACGTGGTGTCGCCCCGCTCCACGAACTCGACGAAGCCGGGACAGGCCGCACAGGTGAGATCGACGGGGGCGCCGGTGGCGGCCACCGCCCGCTGGTAGGCCCCCGAGGCGATGGTCCCCACGGTGGCGATGACGCCGACCCGGCCGTTGCGGGTGGCCGACACCAGGGCCCGGACCCCCGGCTCGATCACACCGACCACCGGGACCTCGACCTCGCGCCGCAGCTCGTCGAGGGCAGCCGCCGACGCCGTGTTGCAGGCCACCACCAGGCCCTTGACCCGGTGCCGGTCGAGGAGGAAGCGCGAGATCTGGCGGGCGAAGTCCCGGACCTGGCCGAGGGGCCGGGGCCCGTAGGGGTAGCGGGCGGTGTCGCCCAGGTAGACCAGGTGCTCGGCCGGCAACAGGTCGATGACGGCCCGGGCCACGGTGAGCCCCCCGAAGCCACTGTCGAAGATCCCGAGAGGGCCTTGCACGCTCAGGGGGACTCCGGTTCTTCGCCGTCGCCGCCGCTCGCCACCCGGACGCCGAGCTCCCGGCCCGGCAGGAAGCCGAGGGTCCGCTGCGGGAAGGGGATCTCGATGCCGGCCTGGTCGAAGGCGGCTTCGACGGCCATGGCCACCCCCGAGCGAACTCGCCACACGGTGGCGATGTCGGGCGCGTGCCACCACCGCAGGGCGAAGTCGATGCTCGACTCCCCGAACTGTTCGACCCAGGCTTCGGGCTGGGGCTGGGGCGCCACCCCGTCGACCGAGGTGGCCGCCCGCAGGAGGACCTGCTGCGCCGTTTCGAGGTCGGTGCCGTAGGCGACACCCACCTCCAGGGTCGTGCGACGAGCTCCTCTGGCGGTGAAGTTGGTGATCGGGGCGTTGAGCACCTGGGAGCAGGGGATCAGCACCTTCTCGCCGTCGTAGGTACGCAGGACGACGGTTCGGAAGTTGACGTCCTCCACGCTGCCCTCGATCTCGTTGGTGGCGATCTGGTCTCCCAGCCGGAACGGCCGCCGGGACTGGAGCAGCACGCTGGCGAAGAGGTTCTCGAGGATGCTCTGGGCGGCAAAGGCCAGGGCCAGGCCCCCGATGCCGAGGGCGCCGAGCAGCGGGGCCAGCCGGACGCCGAGAACCTGGAGGGAGTAGACCAAACCGACGGCCACGACCAACGAGGCCAGGACCCGGCCCGTCAGGCGGGCCGCCTGACCGCCGCCCTCGCCCCGGTCCACCAACCGGCTGACCAGCCGCTGCACCAAGCGGGCCACCACGATGGCACCGAGCAGGACGGCGCCGGCGCTGGCCCAGTCGGTGGCGGTGAGGCCCTCGAGGGCCTTGACCAGGTCCTCCTCGGGCGCCGGCTCCTCGACGGCGGCCAGGGCGAGGGTGATGACAGGGATCACCGAACCATGTTCCCACTTCCCCCGCCGTCCCGAGGCGGGCGACGCCCAACCGTTTCACCAGGGTGGCGCCGGCTGCCGCCAACAGGTCCCCCACGGTGGCGTCGTCGCCCGACGATCACCGCCGGTGGGTCGACTCCAGCCCGTCGGGCGTCTCGTCCGTCAGCTGGCCCCCGCGGTCAGAAGTAGATGAGGCGGTTGGCCCGCTCGACGACCTCGTCGAGGTCGTCGGTCCAGGCGCCGGTGGAGAGGTACTTCCAGCCACCGTCGGCCACCAGGGCCACCAGAGTCCCCTCGTCGAGTTGCTCGGCCCCCTTGGCCGCGGCGGCGACGGCGGAGCCGGCCGAGACGCCGGCGAAGATGCCCACGTCGGTCAAGCGCCGGGTCCACTCGATCGACTCCCGGGCCCGCACGATCATCTTGCGGTCGAGCAGCTCAGGTCCGTCGTTGTCGGTGAACACCGGAGGCACGAACCCGTCGTCGAGATTGCGCAACCCGTCGACGGTCTCCCCCGACGGCGGCTCCACGGCCCAGATCTGCACCGCCGGGTTGCGTTCCTTGAGGAAGCGGCCCACTCCCATGAGGGTGCCGGCGGTACCCAGGCCGGCCACGAAGTGGGTGATCTCGGGACAGTCCCGCCAGATCTCGGGGCCGGTCCCCTCGTAGTGGGCCTTGGGGTTGGCCGGGTTGGCGTACTGGTAGGGGAAGAACCACTCGGGATGCTCGGCGGCCAGGGCCTGGGCGGCCCGCAGAGCGCCGTTGGAGCCCTCGGCTCCCGGTGAGGAGATGATCTCGGCCCCCCACACCGCGAGCATCTGGCGGCGCTCGGCGGAGACGTTCTCGGGCAGGACCACCAAGAGGTGGTAGCCCCTGATGCGGCAGATCATGGCCAGGGCGATGCCGGTGTTGCCGGAGGACGACTCCAAGATGACCGATCCCGGTCCCAGGCGACCCTCTTTCTCCGCCTCCTCGATCATGGCCTTGGCCGCCCGGTCCTTGACCGAGCCGCCGGGGTTCTGGCCCTCCAGCTTGGCCAGGATCCGCACGGACGGCTTGGGGCTGAGGGCCGAGATGTCGACCAGGGGCGTGTTGCCGATCAGGTCGAGCACAGAGTCGAAAGGGGCCACGTCGGCTCGGGCCTCAGCCCCACCCGCCGGCCACGGCAGGCACGATGGAGAGCTTGGCTCCGGCTCCGACCGGCGTCTCGAGGCCGCCCAGGTAGCGCACGTCCTCGTCGTCGAGGTACACGTTCACGAACCGGTGCAGGCCCCCGCCCGGCGCCTTCAGATGGCTCGAGGTCCCCGGGAACTGGCGGACCACGTCGTCGACCACCTCTCCGACGGTGCCGCCCTCGGCGGATATCTCCGACAGGCCGCCGGCGTGGGTGCGCAGGATGGTGGGAAGGCGAACGCTGACCGACACGGGGATCCTCACCTCATGAGTGTTTCGGATGGTGACCGAGCAAATGTTGACCGAACTCCTAAGGATTCTAACCGTCCCGACTACGCACCGGACAGGACGATCGCCACCTCGTCCACGGCACCGTCGGTGATGCGGTAGCAACGGGCCTCGGGCTCGGGGTGGCGGAGCGAGACGATGAGGAAGTGCCAATCGCCGAGCAGGGCCGCCCGTTCCACGTCCGTGGGGGAGGGATAGGCGTCGGTGTGGGTGTGGGAGTGCACGACGCCGACGATCTCCTCGCCCTCGCCCTCGTCTTCGAGCCGGCGCTCCACCCGGAGCAGTTCCCGCCCGTCGATGGCGTAGGTGCGGGCCGAGCGGTCGGCGTTGGGACAGGGCCAGAACCGCTCCACCGGCCCGCCGGGCAGGCCACTCAACAGCCCGCAGGCCTCCTCGGGCAAGCAGCGGTAGCTGTGGCCGACCATCTCGAGCCACTGCTGGCGGCGCAGGTGCAACACCACGGCGAGGGTAGTCTCGTCCGGTGGCGAAAGGTCCGGCCCACGGGCGCCAGATCGTGGCCAGCAACCGGCGGGCCCGCTACGACTACGACATCCTCGACACCTACGAGGCCGGCATCGTGCTCCAGGGCAGCGAGGTCAAGTCGCTGCGGGCGGCCAAGGTGCAGTTGTCCGACAGCTACGCCCACGTCACCGGCGGTGAGGTCTGGCTGAAGGGGGTGCACATCGCCCCCTACTCCTACTCCTCGGGCTTCGGGGGCCACGACCCCGAGCGGGAGCGCAAGCTCCTGCTGCGCCGCACCCAGATCGACGCCATCCGCCGTCGGGTGGAGACCGACCATCTCGGCCTCGTCCCGCTGTCGGTGTACTTCCGCGACGGCCGAGCCAAGGTCGAGATCGCCCTGGCCCGGGGACGCAAGCGCCACGACAAGCGTCACGCCATCGCCGCCCGTGACGTCCGCCGTGACGTCGACCGGGCCCTGGCCGGTGGTCGGGACCGCTAGGAGGACCGGTACACTGGCGGGACCCAGACATGGGGGTGATCGGTTTCGACTTCGGTGGTCGAGACCAGTGAAGCGAGCCGTGGTCCCCGGATCCACGTAAAAGAGTCGGGACACATCAATAATTGCCAACGCAAACAGCAATCTCGCACTCGCTGCCTAGGTAGCGATTGCGACGTCCGCCCGCTCTCGGCCCTGCGGGGCGGAACCGGACGTCATCAAGCGGGGCTCACCTCTCGGTAGGGTCAGCGGACCGGGAGGGACACCAAGCTGACTACGGCGGTCGCCGAGTGCCGGTGACGTGCGACCGCCCGACAATCGCCACCGGCTGCGCTCGGAGAAGCCTGGTTGAGAAGCTGAAGGACGCGGGTTCGATTCCCGCCACCTCCAAGAGTGCTCAGGGGCCACCCAGAGCATTGTTGGAGGTGTTTCCGGTGCCTTGACTGCGCGCGAGATTGCTTCCGCCCGAGCTACGGCGTCAGTCGCACGTATGCCGTTGTCGGAGCGCACAGCGCCACCACCGATCAACGGCCTGCCTCCGTCTCCGCACCCCGCCAGCATCCGGAGGACGAAGAGGCCGGCGAGCAGGCGGGCACGACGGCGAGGAACAGACGGGCGGGACAACCTCAGGAGTTGGTGGCCGGGACCGACGAGAACCCGATAATTCAGGCGACGGTGCGGTTCCACTCGCCGGGGCGTTTCGTGGGGGGCCGCTCACCGCAGGGGATCCATCACCGGTGCCGGGGTACCGTCCATCGATGACTCCCCACTCGATGGTCGCGCCCCCCGTACCCGAGGGCATCGCCGCCTGCCTCTTCGACCTCGACGGCGTGTTGACCCAGACCGCCGCAGTGCACGCCGAGGCGTGGAAGGAGATGTTCGACGACTTCTTGGCCGAGCGAGCCGAGCCGTCTGGTGCCACCTTCCGCCCGTTCGCCGTGCCGGCCGACTACGCGGAACACGTCGACGGCAAGCTGCGCCAGGACGGCGTCCGATCCTTTCTGGAGTCCCGAGGCCTCGCCATCCCCGAAGGTGAGCCGACCGACGCGGCAACGGCGGAAACGGTGCACGGGCTGGGAGCTCGCAAGAACGAGCTCGTCCTCGAGCTCATCCGCACGCAGGGCGTCGATCTCTACGAGACGTCGGTCCGGTTCGTGGAGGTCGTGCGCGACGCCGTCTCCCCCGGGCGGTCGTCTCGGCCAGCAAGAACTGCCAGGAGGTGCTGGCCGTCACCGGCATCGAGGGCCTGTTCGACGTGCGCGCCGACGGTGTCGTGGCCGAGGAGGAAGGTCTGCGAGGAAAACCTGCGCCCGACATGTTCCTGGCCGCAGCCCAGGCTCTGGGAGTCGGCCCCGCCTCGGGCGCGGTGTTCGAGGACGCCGAGGCCGGCGTCGCCGCCGCCCGGGCCGGTGCCTTCGGATGGGTCGTGGGCGTGGACCGCACCGGACATGCCGACGCCCTGCGCCGCCATGGCGCCGACATCGTGGTCGGCGACCTCGGCGAGCTGCTGGGGGAACGGTGATCGGCCCCGACGTGTTCCCGGTCGAGCCGTGGGCCGTCACCGAACGGGAGCTTCGGCTCGACCACCTGGCCCGAACGGAGTCGATCTTCGCCCTGTCCAACGGGCACATCGGGTTGCGGGGCAACCTTGACGAGGGTGAGCCCCACGCCGTGCCCGGCAGCTACCTCAGCGGCTTCTTCGAGGCAGTGCCCCTCCCCTACGCCGAAGGCGGCTACGGCTACCCGGAGGAGGGCCAGTCACTGATCGACGTGACCAACGGCAAGCTCGTGCGCCTGCTGGTGGACGACGAGCCCTTCGACGTCCGTTACGGAACGCTTTCGCACCACGAGCGGGTGCTCGACCTGCGCAGCGGGGTCCTGCGGCAACGTGGAGTGGACCTCGCCTGCCGGGCAGGGCGTCAAGGTCAGCTCCACCCGGCTGGTCTCGTTCGTGCAACGGTCCGTCGTGGCCATCTGCTACGAGGTGGAGGCGGTCGGCGACTCGGCCCGCATCGTGGTCCAGTCGAGCCTGGTGGCCAACGAGCCGGTCGCCGAGGGGACCGACGACCCGAGAGCGGCCGCCGCCTTGCGGGCCCCCTCGTCGCCGAGCACCACGCCCACCACGCCCTCAAGGCCGCCCTCGGGCACCGGGACGCGCCGCAGCCGGTTGGGTCTGGCCGCCGGCCTTGATCACGTGGTCCACGGGCCGGACACGACCGTGACCACGGCCGACAGCGAGGAGGATCTGGCCCGGGTCACCATCAGCACCGAGCTGGCCCCGGGCGAGAAGCTGACGGTGGTCAAGTTCCTGGCCTACGGGTGGTCGAGCCGGCGCTCGATGCCGGCCCTGCGCGACCAGGTCGACGCCGCCCTGGCCGCGGCCAAGCGCACTGGCTGGGACGGCCTGAAAGCCAGCCAGCGGGAGTACCTCGATGACGTGTGGGGGCGGGCCGACGTGGAGCTCGAGGGCGACGAGCAGATGCAGCAGGCCCTTCGCTTCGCCCTCTTCCAGGTCGTCCAGGCCGGCGCCCGCACCGAGGAGCGGGCCATCCCGGCCAAAGGCCTCACCGGCCGCGGCTACGACGGCCACAGCTTCTGGGACATGGAGAGCTATACGCTCCCGGTGCTCACCTACACCGTCCCCGAGGCGGCCCGGGACGCGCTGCGGTGGCGCCACTCCACGCTGGAGCTGGCCCAGGGCCGGGCCCGGGAGCTGGGGCTGAAGGGTGCCACCTTCCCCTGGCGGACCATCCGGGGCGAGGAGTGTTCGGGGTACTGGCCGGCGGGCACGGCTGCCTTCCACGTCAACGCCGACGTGGCCGATGCCGTACGCCGTTACGTGAAGGCGACCGGCGACACCGAGTTCGAGCACGGCCCCGGCTTCGACCTGTTGGTGGAGACGGCGCGCCTGTGGCGATCGCTCGGCCACCATGACGCCGAAGGCTGCTTTCGCATCGACGGGGTGACCGGGCCGGACGAGTACTCGGCCCTGGCCGACAACAACGTGTTCACCAACCTCATGGCGGCCCGCAACCTCGACGCCGCCGCCGACGTGGCCACCAGGTATCCCGAGCGGGCCGCCGACCGCGGTGTCGACCAGATCGAGATCACCTCGTGGCGCCGGGCGTCGAGCGCCATGGTCATCCCCTTCGACGAGAAGCTGGGGGTGACGGCCCAGTCGGAAGGGTTCACGCGGTACCGCCAGTGGGACTTCGAGGCGACCGAGACGGGCACCTACCCCCTCCTGCTGCACTACCCCTACTACCTCCTGTACTCCAGCCAGGTGGTGAAGCAAGCCGACCTGGTCTTCGCCCTGTACACCTGCGGTGATCAGTTCGACGCCGAACAGAAGCGGCGGGACTTCGACTACTACGAGGCCATCACGGTGCGGGATTCGTCGCTCTCGGCCTGCATCCAGGCCATCGTCGCCGCCGAGGTGGGCCACCTGGACCTGGCTTCCGACTACTTCCGGGAGACCGCCCTGGTCGACCTGCGGGACATCCCCGGCAACACCGCCGACGGGCTGCACCTGGCCTCGCTCGCCGGCGCCTGGCTGGTTGCGGTGGCCGGGTTCGGAGGGATGCGCGACCACGGTGACACGCTGGCGTTCTCGCCCCGCCTGCCTCCGAGCACCACCAGGATGTCCATCCGGCTTCTCTACCGGGGCCGGCGCCTACGCATCGAGGTGGGCCCGGGCACCACCCGCTACGAGCTCCTCAGTGGGGACCCCTTGGAGCTCCTGCACTTCGGCGCGCCGGTCACGGTGGCGCCGGGAACCCCGACCGTCCTCGCCTGCCCCGACGAGATGCCACCTTCTTCGGTCGAGCCGCCGCCCGAACGAGAGGCGTTGCGCCGCGGCGTCGGTGGGTGAGCGGCTCCGGCGGCCGAGTTTCTCGACTGCTGGCCGTTCGCCCGTCGCCGTCCCTGGAGCCGGGGCGGCGTCTGCGGTTCCGGGGCGTTGCCACCGGGGCTCACGGTTCAGCCGCAGACCATGGTCGAGGGGTCCTCACCCCCGCAGGGGAGGGACCTCGCCCTCGAGAGGTCACCCTGCGAGTCGACACGACGACGACGTAGCCACTGCGACTCGTAGCCACTTCGACTGGTCTTGGGGCCTTTCCCTACTCCCGCCTCTAGTCGTCAGCCCTCTGTGCAGGGCGGCGAGGCGGTTTCGTGGGCGTTGTTCCTCCAGAGGTTGTTGTCGCACGGAGGGTTGACATTGGAGTCGTAGAGGTCCAAGAAGCCATTGCCGCTGGTGGTGTTGTCCAAGATGCGGTTGTCACGACCGTTGGGGGGCGGAAGGGACCCGGGGGGAGCGATGGATCGTCGCCCCACGCTGATGCCGTCTCGAGCGTTGTCGACGGAGGTGTTCCGTGAGATCTCGTTGTCGAAGCCGAAGACCCGGATGCCGTCACCCCGCACTGCGCCACGAAAGCCGTTGGCCTCGACCTGGTTGCGCGAGAGCGTGTTGCCGTTGGCTCGGCCGAACAACGAGATGCCGTCGAGCCCGTTGCCCCGAACGACGTTCCTGGTGATCACGTTGCCGGGGCCTACGTCGGGTTCCAGTCGGATGCCGTCGTTGTCGCAGAAGACACGGCCGGTCACCGGGTTGCGTCGACACTCGATGTTGTCCTCCACCTGGTTCCCGGCGATGACGTTGTCCTCGGCAGGGCCGGACGGGAACGGATGATCGGCATCGGACCGCTCGAACAGGCCGATACCTGAGAACGGCCCGTTCCTGCGCGCGATGTTGTTCAGGATGTGATTCCCCGAAGAGGCCTGGATGGCGATGCCGTCCCCGTAGAGCGTCCCAGGGGAGGGAGGGTGCCCTTCAGAGGCACCGATGTTGTCCTCGGCCGTCACACGAATGACCGTGTTCTTGCCCCCGCCACGGATGACGACCCCACCGTCGAAGTCGCTCACGGTTCCGTTGAGCACCCTGACGTCTCGGCGCTCACTCAGGAAGATGCCGGCCCCGTCACCAGGCTCCGGCGTCCCGAACACCCGATGGCCGTTGAGGTTGAGCGTGATGCGATCAGCTCCGATGATGATGCCATTGTCGGGACAGGGCCCGATGTCGCTGTGGAGCGTGGTGCTTTGCGTGATGGTCTGGCCGCACCCCAGGTGATCGGCGCTGGCGCCAGGAACCAGCACCAGACTGGTCATCGCCATCGTCGTGGCCACAAGTGCGGCCGTGCTTCCCGCCCGTCTCGCGAACATCTCCCTGCCTCCCAGCCTCGGTCGAACCTGACGCCGCATTCTCATGCTGCGGTACCTTGCCAGGCAATAGGTGTTCTCGACAGTTATCTCTGCTTCCGTTCCCCTAGCAAGGAGAGGCCAAGTAGATGCTGTAAACACTTACGGCCATCGTTCGCGAGATGTGCAAGACTGCACAGGCGATCGTTCCTCCACGACAGCGTGCCGATTCCGTGCCGTTCCGCCAACTTCCCATTCCGCCCATACCTTTCGCCGGCGAGGTGCCGTGCGGTCCGCGATGGCTGCTCGGTCACCGACCTCAACCCTCCCATTGAGCGCCCTCCTTCAGGTCACGGATCTCTCGGTCTGCTTCAACGGGGAGGTCGAAGCGCTCCGAGGCGTGACGTTCGAGCTGGAACGGGGGGATTCGCTGGCGGTGGTCGGGGAGAGCGGCTCGGGCAAGTCGACGCTCGCATTGTGTCTGGCCGGCCTCCTCCAGCCGCCGGAGGCCAGCGGCAGCGTGAGGGTCGGTGGGAGAGAACTCCTGGGCGCAGGTGGCGATGAGCTCCGAGCCGTGCGCTGGGCGACGGTGGCCCTCGCCTTACAGGGTGCTCCATTCAATCCCGTCACCACCATTGGAACCCAGGTGGCGGAGCCGCTCCGGGACCGCCTGGAGATGTCCAGGAGCGCGGCGCACGAACGCTCCGTAGAGCTGGCCGCCGAGGTCGCTCTCGACCCGCTACTGCTCGATCGCTATCCCCATCAGCTCTCTGGGGGCGAACGGCGACGAGCGGCCCTGGCCATGGCACTCGCCTTGGAT
Organism: Acidimicrobiales bacterium; assembly: GCA_030446545.1. Lineage (GTDB taxonomy): Bacteria > Actinomycetota > Acidimicrobiia > Acidimicrobiales > CADCSY01 > JADDRA01. The sequence goes on from JAUJNB010000007.1 coordinate 102,245, forward strand.
CCTGACCTGCTGGTCCTCGACGAGCCGACCGCGGGTTTGGACCCAGTCACCCGAGACGAGGTTGTGGCCAGCATCCGCCGACTGGCCGTCGAACGTGGCTTCGCCTTGTTGGTGATCTCCCATGACCTGCCCGACGCAAGCCGTCTGGCGCTCAGGACGATGGTGCTCTACGCCGGCGAGGCGATGGAGCTCGGCGAGACCCGACAGGTCATCGGCGAACCTGCCCACCCTTACAGCTGGGCCCTCGTCAACGCCTATCCCGTCATGACCACAACCAAGGATTTGAGGCCGATCCGCGGGAGGCCGCCGGACCCCCGTGCGGTGCCCCCCGGGTGCCCCTTTCATCCCCGTTGCACCCAGGCCGAAGAAGTGTGCTGGCAGGAACATCCCGGCCTCCTCCCGGCTCGAGGTCGCCTGGTGCTGTGTCACTTCGGAGGGCTCAAGTCGCTGCTGTCGGCTGAGGGGGTGGGCAAGACCTTCCGTAGCGGCGGCCACGAGGTGCGAGCGCTTCACGACGTCTCCTTCGACCTTCGTGAGGGCGAAGCGGTGGGCATCATCGGACTCTCCGGAAGTGGGAAGTCCACCCTCGCGCGCATCCTCACCGGCCACCTCCCGCCCGATAGCGGCCAGGTGATGCTCGAAGGCAAGCCCCTGCCAACGTCATGGCGGGGGCGCGACCGCCAACAGCGCCGCCGCATCCAACTGGTGATGCAGGACCCGTGGGATGCCCTGTCACCCCGCCTCACTGTGGCCGAGTTGGTCCGAGAACCACTCGACCTGGCGGGTGGGGAAGACCGGAAGTCCCGACTGGTCGCCGTGGGTGAGGCGCTGGAGGGCGTGGGGCTGCCCTCGTCGGGATCGTTCCTCCTCTCCCGCAGCCACGAGCTGTCGGGCGGCCAGCTCCAGCGCATCGCCCTGGCTCGGGCGCTGGTGACGCGTCCCAAGCTTCTGGTGGCCGACGAACCCACAAGCATGCTCGACGCATCCGAACAAGCTCGGCTGCTGGTTGTTCTCCGGGAACGCCAGACCGAGATGGGACTGGGCCTGGTGCTGATCTCTCATGACATGGCGGTGGTCCGCAAGTTCACCGACCGCATCGTGATCCTGGACCAAGGTCAACGTGTGGAGGAAGGACCGTCGCACACCATCTCCACCGCCCCGAGCAGCCCGACTGGGCGACGATTGATCCAATCGGCCTCGGCGTTCTTCGTCGCCTCCCCGAGCACGGCCTCGATCGACGACTCGGACGTCTCTGCGGGATGACCGCTGAGGTGTGCCGATCATGGCGATGGGGCTGGTGATGAGACCGAGCAGGATCCTCTTCCTCGCTTGGCGTGACCTCGCCAACCCGCTGGCCGGCGGTTCCGAGGTGCTCATCGACCGCCTGGCTGCGGGATCGGCCGAACGCGGCCATGAAGTCTCTCTGTTGTGCGCCGGTCCCACCGGTCCCCGGAAGTACGACGTGTATGACAATGGTGGGCGTTACACCCAGTACGTCAGAGCACCGGCGACGTACCTGCGCCGCTTCCAGAACGTCGATCTGGTGGTCGATGTGGCCAACGGTCTCTCCTTCTTTGTTCCCCTCTTTCGACACAAGCCCGCCATCTGCCTGGTCAACCACCTCCACACCGACCAGTGGGAGCAGTGGTTTGCGCCTCCGCTGGCGACCCTCGGTCGGACGCTCGAGCGAAGGACCATGCCCTGGGCCTACCGGCGGCGACTGTTCATCGCGGTCTCCGCTTCGACCGCATCCGACCTGCAAGGCATCGGCGTCAGCGGGGACAGCATTCGCATCGTCCCCAACGGGATCGACCTGCCGGCGGAGCACGCCGATATCGGAGGCAAGGCCGCCGAACCTCTCTTTGTGTGCCTGGGCCGACTGGTACCCCACAAGCGAGTTGCGCTGGTGCTCGAGGCCTGGGAGCAGGTACGGCCGCGCCTCGGCGGTCGACTCGTCATCGCCGGTGACGGTCCCCAGCGAGCCGCCTTGGAGCGGATGGCCGGCCCAGGCGTCACCTTCACCGGACACATCTCCGAGAACGACAAGCAACTCCTGCTGGCCCGGGCCTGGCTGCTGCTGCACCCGGCCATGGTCGAGGGGTGGGGACTTGTGGTGCTGGAAGCGGCAGCGGCTCGGACCCCGACCGTTGGCTTCGACGTGGCTGGACTGCGTGATTCGGTGGTGCACGGCCAGACCGGCCTCCTGGCCACATCCCAGGAGGACTTCGTGGAGGCCTGGTGCTCGCTGACGCAGAACTCTGCACGTGCGTACACGCATGGGCTCATCGGCACGGACACGAGCGACGCAGTTCAGCTGGTCGCGCAGTGTCGACTGCTTCCTGGCCGTTGCCGAGGAGGCCATCGAGAGACGGCCGTCGCATCTCCCGCCGTAGCCGTGGAACTCGACCGATGACCTATCTGACCGTTGTCGTTCCCACCCGGAACGAGGCCGACAACGTCGAGCCCCTCGTGAGCCGGGTCGCCTCCGCCCTCCGACCCGCTGGATCTCCCGTGGGAGATGCTCTTCGTCGACGACTCCGACGACCTGACGCCCGATCGAGTACTCGAGGCCGAGCGTGCCGGCCACCCGGTCCGACTTCTCCATCGACCGTCTCCCACCGCGTCGGAGGCTTGAGTGGTGCCGTCGTTCTCGGCTTCGAGCAGGCAGCCGAGAGCTCGATCGTGGCGGTGATGGACGGCGATCTTCAGCACCCACCCGAGGTGCTTGTCCGTCTGGTCATCGCCGTGACCTCGGGAGATGCCGACCTGGCCATCGCCACCCGGCCTTCGCAACTGGGGAACGGCCGGAAGGGTCTGAACCGGTGGTGGCGTGCTTCGGTGTCCCAGGGCGCACGCAGCCTGGTGCACGTGATCTTCCTCGCCTACGGGTGGTCTCAGACCCCTTGGCCGGCTTCTTCGCCGTGCACCAGTGCGTGATCACCGACGCTCACCTGCATCCCGAAGGCTTCAAGATCCTGCTCGAGCTCTTGGTCCGTGGTGCGTGGAACCGAATCGCAGAGATCCCCTGCCCGCTGGACCCTCGACTGCACGGACAGTCCAAGGCCGGTCTCGACCAGGGTGCGGCGTTTGTCCGCCACCTGGTCCGGCTTGTTGCGTGCACGACTCATCGGCGATCTCTCGCACTACGTGGAGGCGAATCTCTCGATGATCAGGACGATCGCCCATCGTCGCCACCCGGGGAACTGGCTGGCTGATGTGACTGGGCGTGTGTAACCCCATGGACCCCTCGCTGCACCACCAGTTCGCCGAGATCGATTCGAGTCACTGGTGGTTCCAGGGTCGACGTCGAGTCGTAGCCTCGCTGCTCCACGCCGAGTTGGGCGTCGAGGACGACCGGCGAATCCTCGACGTCGGTTGTGGCACCGGGGCGATGCTCGACGTGCTCATGGAGCTGGGGTCGGTCTCGGCCATGGACGACTCGCCAGAGCCCTGCAGTACTGCAAAGCCCGGTTCGGAGATCGGCTGGACGTCCGCTGTGGGAGCATCCCCCACGACCTCCCGATCGGGGAACCCTTCCAGGTGGTCACCGCCTTCGATGTCATCGAGCACCTGGCCGACGACCTGGAAGCCCTGCAGGAGATCCACCGACTCCTGCCCCCCGGCGGGGTCCTCGTCGTCACGGTTCCCGCCTTCCCCTTCCTCTGGGGCCCCCACGACGTCCTCAACGGCCATCACCGTCGCTATCGGCGCAATGAGCTGCGTGGTGTACTGGAGGCGGCCGGCTTCCTCGTCGATCGCCTTTCGTACTTCAACACGTGGCTCTTCCCTGCAGTGGCCGCCACTACGGGGCCTGCGCCGCCTCCGGCCTGGCAGCCACGAGGCCGCTGCATCCGACTTCTCTACCCCTCCCCGCATCGTCAACCGCGCCCTCGGCGGGCTCTTCTCCTCCGAGGCTCGATTCCTGCGCACCCGGTCCCTTCCCTTCGGTGTCTCCCTGATCGCCCTTGGACGCAAGGCGGGGGTGAGGTCGCAAGGCGGGAGGGTGAGGCGTGCCGAGGATCATCGGGAGGATTGGGAGGAGTTGGCTCGGCTCGACCCTCTGTGGGCGATCCTTTCCTACCGCAGCAAGAAGTTCGGTCAGTGGGACGAAGGCGAGTTCTTCGCCACCGGAGAGCACCAGGTCGCCCGACACCTCGAGCACGGTCGGGCTCTCGGCTACCCCCTGCGCCAGGAGTCGGCTCTCGACTTCGGATGCGGGGTGGGCCGGCTGGCCCCGGCGCTGTCCGATCGCTTCGCCCGCTACTGCGGACTCGATGTCTCGGAGCTCATGGTGGCTCGTGCTCGCCGCCTTCATGCCTCCCGCTCCGGATGCACCTTCCGCAGCGACGTCGAGCAGGCACTGGTGCAGTTGCCCGACGGATCGTTCGACCTGATCCTGTCCCTCTACGTCCTCCAGCACGTGTCCCGGCGCACAACGATGATCTCCTACCTGCGGAGCTTTGGTGCGCCTACTGCACCCTTGCGGTCTGCTGGTGTTCCAGGTTCCCGCTCGCATCCCCCCGTCGAGAAATTGCTGTACGACACCCGCCGAGCGATGTGGCTCGCCCTGCGTCGGGTCGGGATCCCATCGTCGTTCCTGCACCGGTACCTGGCGATGTCGCCGATGGTGATGAACTTCCTCCCCGAACCCATGGTCCTGGCCGCCATCGCAGACGGTGGAGGACGAGTGGTCGAGATCGAGCGACGATCCGGCGGCATGGCTATCGAGGACCGCACGTACTACGTGACCGGCGCTGGTGGCGCGTGAGCCTGCAAGAGATCTTCGATCAGCAGGACTTCCCGTGGACGCTGCGACCCGAACACGTCCAGGCCCGGGTGCTCTGCTACGGGCGGTCCTCGGCCGGGACCATCGGCCTCCTCGGATGCTCGATCTCGGCTGCGGTGCGGGCGAGAACACGTTGGCGGTCGCCGAGGGCCTGGGCGCCGGCCACGTGGTAGGACAGGACTGGTCCCCCAGTGCCCTGGCCAGTGCCCGGACGAGCGAGGCTCAGCGTCGTCCAGGCACCGCTCGATGGAGCGGACCTGCCCTTCGCCGGATGCGCCTTCGACGTCGTCGTCCTCAGCGAGGTCATCGAGCACCTGGTCGACACGGATCGCGTCTTCGACGAGGCTCGTCGCGTCCTGACACCGGGGGGACGTTCCTCGTCACCACCCCCAACCTCGCTGCATGGTTCAACCGCCTCCTCCTCGTGGCCGGTGTCCAACCGGTGTTCTCCGAGGTGAGCGGCCGCAAGGTGTTCGGCCGCCCGGGACGAGACGTCGTCGGCCACCTACGGCTGTTCACACGCCGGGCCCTGGTGGAGATGCTGCACGAAGCCGGCTTCACCGACATCAGGCTCTCGGGGGCTGCCTTCCACGGTGTCCCCCGTCCGGCCCGCCCCGTCGATCGCTTCCTCGCTCGGTGGCCGGAAGTGGCCGCCACCCTCCTGGCCGTCGCCTCCAAGCCCCGCTGACCTCGGTCAAGGCATCTTTCAATACGACGCCCTGCCGGTCCAAGTTCAAGCGCTCGACGACATGGGCCCGGTTCCGGCGACCCCACTCGTCGCCGGCATCTCCCAGTGCCGACCGGATGCCCTCGGCGAGGGCCTCGACGTCGCCCTCGGGTACCAGGGGTTCCACTCAGGAACGACCTCGGGGATCGATCCCGACCGGGTGGCCACGACGGGGAGCCCGGAGGCCATGGCCTCGACCAGGACGTAGCCGAACTGCTCCTCCCACTTGGCCGTGGGCCGAGAGGCCAGGACCAGGACCCGAGCGTCGCGCATCAGGGCAGCGACCTCCCGGCGGGGCCGGTAGCCCGTGACGCAGAGGAAGGGCAGGGCCGCGGCTTGGGCGGCCAAACCATCCCGTAGAGGTCCCTCCCCCACCATCACCAGCCGCAAGCCGTCGACCTCCCCGGCCAGTCGACGGCACGCCGCCACCGTCTCGGCCACCCCCTTGTCAGCGCCACGGTCCGAGCGCAGCATGCCCACGAACAGCACCGACGGCCGAGTCGGCCCGACCTCCGGGACGAGGCCGGAAGCTGTCGACGTCCACACCGGGGTGGACGACCACGCATCGATTGGCAGGACAGCCGAGGACTGCCGCATGATCCGCCGCCCGCCGTGAGAAGCACACGAAGCGGTCAGCTGATGCCACCACGCGCCGAGTGATGCCTCGCCAGGGAGGTACGCGGTACAGAGGGTTGCCGGCCAGCGTCTCGAAGACGGTGACGACGTGGGGGACACCGAGCCGTCGAGCCAGGCTCGCAGCCTGGGCGCTCCCGAAGGAGAAGAGCTCGAGGGAGACCACGACGTCGACCGGACCGGGGTTCACCCGGGCCAGGCCGGCGAGCCAGGCCGGGGCCGCCGTCCAGCCCTCCCGGCCACCGACAATCGGCAGTCGACGGGCCCGCAGGACCAGATTGTGGTCGGCAGTGGGCTGGGTCCGGTCGCTGGCCACCATCAGCTCGACGTCGGGCATGGCCCGCAACAGCTCCAGCTCGTTCGACGTGCGGGCGGGGGCAAGGCACAGCAGGACGCGCAGCGGTCTAGCGGTCAAGGCCCACCGGGGTCTCGACGCGCCTCAGGAGCAGCAGGCAGTTCCAGGTGGCGACCTCCCGGAGACCGGGCACCTTCAGGATCCAGCGTTGTGAGGGGTAGTAGCGGGGAACGGCGTCGATCAGGCGTAGACCCGGGCTGGACCTCACCAGGGCCAGCGTGGGCCCGACGTGCGTCGGCCACAGGGCCTCGAAGGGCACGTTCTTGCGCGGCTCACCCCTGAGCCACCTCCAAGCGGCCAGACCCCGGCGAGGCCCGAGGTAGTGGAAGGGGACGATCTCGTGGCCGCCCCAGGGCGAGTACCAGTTGGTCCAGCTCAGCCATGCCCATCCACCCGGGCGCAAGACCCGCTCGATCTCATCGAGCACCTGTGCCGGATCGGGCGTGTGCTCGAGCATGTTCGAGCAGAAGACGCCGTCGACCACGCCAGCGCGCACGGGAAGCCGACGGGCGTCTGCGCAGGAACCACCGATGGCGTGAGCAGCCGCTGCCCGTACGTCGTCCTCGTCCATCTCGGCGGCCACCACCCGCGCTCCTGCCCGGCTCAACGCTCGGGTGTAGTGACCGGGGCCGCAACCCAGGTCGAGCACCAGGGAGCCGCGAACCTCGAAGGCCAACCCGGCGATGGTGCGATCGGCCAGCCGGGCGTAGAACGGCTCGGGATCGTGCTTCTCGGCGAGGAACAGACGGAAGAGCTCGAGGCGCGAGGCGAGTCGAGTGGCTCACCGGTGCGCCGCTGCTCCTGGCTTCCGGGCACCGTCACCCTCGCGCCTGGTACCGGGTCGCCACCCCGCCGGCGAGGGCCCTGCTCACCAGCACCACTACCAGGACCGCCAGGACCGGAGCAGCCCACCGGGCCGTACCTCCGGGGTCACCGGCCAGGATCGGCCAGCCCAGGTCCCCGCTGAGGTGGAGCCATCGCAGCCATGGCCAGAGGACCACCAGCGACGAGCCCGCCACGAGGGCCGAGGGCACCGTCACCCGGCGCCAGTCGTCGAGGTCGGCAACGAGCCAGACGGTGGCGGCCACCACCACCAGCAACGCTTGAGGTCTGGCCAAGGCGGCTCCGCCGAGGCACAAGCCGGCCATGGCCGCCCGCCCGTTGCTGATCCTCGCCGGCGACACCCAGACCAACCCGGTCGTGACGAGGAGGGTGGCCAGCGCCTCGGTCAGGCCCTGCCCCGCTGCCCCCGTCACCACGGCGGCCGCCACGCCCGCCCCCGTTGCCACTCTGGACCTGACCCCCAAGCGCCGGGCCAGACCCACCGCAGCCACCACGGTCAGCACGGTGACGGCCAAGAGAGCGACCTCGGCGCTCACCGGTACGGCCACGGCGACGAGGGGGCCGAGGGGCGGGACCTCGGGGGCGAGGTAGCCCTGGCCCATCTCGACGTTGTGGGCCAGGCGTGCTTCTGGCGGCTCGAGCGGGAGAGGTCCCCGCAGAGCGACGGCGGCGACGACCACCACGGCGGGGATCAGGTACGGAAGACCGGCTCGTGCAGCCGAGGCGACTGTGGCCAGGGCGGCCCCGCCGTTCCAGAGCCGAACCCGTTCCTTGAGTAGCCCGGTCCAGACGTTCCTCGATGGGGGCGGTCGTCGCGGTGGCGAGCACCGGAACCCGCTCGGCGGCGGCGGCCACGGCCACTGCGACCAGCATGGCGACGCCTGCGAGGCGACCAGCCGCGGCGGCAACCGGGCGATCGAGGGCATAGTCGAGGTTGACGCTGCCCCGGGTGAGCGGCGCTCCCCAGACCGTGGCCAGGGCGGCCAGGGCCAGCAGACCGAGAGCGGTGGCGGCGGGCGCCCTGCGTCGCCCCCCTGCGTCTCGATCAGGGCGGTCAGGACGATGAGGGCTCCAGGCACGCCCCCGAGGAGGACGGCCAGGATCACCGTGGTCACCGCCAGCGAGAGAGGCGTGGCCTGCCCGACCGGGCGCGCCGACGTCACGACCGCCGCCGCTTCGCGACCAGCCAGAGACAGAGTGCGATGCCCGACCCGCTCGTCACCAGAGCGGCGTCGTAGGCACCTTGGGGCTGGTAGCGCATCTCGACGGTGTAGGTGCCGGGCCCCGGGAGGGGCCATGCCGCCTGCGCGTCCATCGGCTGGGGCGGCCCTAGATCCTCACCGTCGATCGCAGCCCTCCAACCGGGATCGTAGGCAAACCCGCTGACCACGGCACCACCCCCAGGCGCATCCACCTGCAGCGTGTAGGCGGCCCGGCCCGAGGCCGACACCGCCACACGTGGTCGATCCGACGATCTGGTGGGCCCCCGCTCCTCTCCGGTGGTGAGGGCGACGGTGTCGATGCTCACGCCGGGCCGGGACTCGAGCTCATGCCATCCGGGACCGATGCCGACGTCATCGCACCCCGAGAAGGGAACGCCGACTCCGCCCCGTAGGTCCTCGAGCGGGCCCGTACGGCGGACCGGCACTTCGTCGCCATCCAACGTCACGATCCCTCGGGTGCAAGGGCCGGGTCCTTCGTCGCCAGTAGCTGCACCCACAGGCGCACCGGCGAGCAGGTCGACCACCTGGTCGGGGTCTCCTCATCTACGACCAGGGTCCCGCTGAGGAGGTACGACCGGGTGCCCGCAGTCCGGAACCGCCGGCGAAGTGCCCGCTCGGTATCTACGAGACCCTCTCCCTGGGCACGCTCGAAGAGGTAGCGCAGCGGTGCACGCTCGAGCTCCCGGGCCAGTGCCGGGCTGCGGTCAGCCGCCCGGAACAGGTCATCGGGTACCTGGACGAACTCGCTGAGGTCGAGGTCTCCCAAGGCGATCTCGGAGAACCCGACGGCGTTCTCCCCGGCCCCGCCCACGGCGTCGATGCGTATCTCCGAGACGTCGTCCGCCGAGGCGGGATACGAAGTCGGCTGTGCCCGCCAACCAGTTCGAGGGGCATGCTGGTGCCGTCGGAGAAACGAACCGATGCCGCGGTCACCTCTCGCCCGGCGTCGCCGGCTCGGGCCACCGACACCCCGATCTCGGAGATGGTCTGCGGGTCGGCGAAGCTCATCTGCAGCGATCGCCCACCGGGTCCTCGAAGGCTCCGGTGAGCCAGCTGGTCGCCGCATCGCCGTCGACGGCGGCGGCCGGCCGGGACCACGCTTCGAAGCCTCCGCTCCCCGCCTCGGCCCCGGCGGAGTTGATCCTCGTCGCATCCCCGAACACTGCGACGCTCTGGGAACCGGGCCGCTGGAACAGATCACCAGGATCCCGCCCGACATCGTCACCAGGGGCAAGGGTGTAGGAGTCCATCTCTCCGAAGCGGGTGAGCAAGGTGACCTGGCGGCGGTTGGTGTCGGTGATCACCACCTCCGAACCTGCCGCCAACGCACGCTCCAAGGCTTCGCCGTCGGACTCGGCGGTGTAACGCATCGGTCCCCGCCCATCGAGGAGGCCCTGGGCTGCAAGGCGGAACCAGGCGGTGCCATCGCCGGCCACCAGCAGGGGCGGCATGGGGGAAAGGCCCCGCACCGGTTCCGGGGCATCCTTCACCCTGAAGATCTCCACGGGATGGAGGCCGGCCTCGGATCGGCCGCAGGCGAGCGGTCTCCCGGGGCCACCGTGTTCTGGCCGCGATTGCCGAACTCGGCGATCAGCTCGAGATCAGGATCGCTGCGCAGCGCCTGCAGCGCAGCGGGCCGGGGGCGACCGATCCTCTGCCAGTCGAGGTCGTTGCGGACGACGACGTAGCCGAGGCCGAGTCGTCGCGCCACCGGAGCGAGCGTTCCCGGCCTGTATCGCTCACTCGTCGCCTGCTCGTCGATCGCCCGCTCCAAGTCGTAGGCGCGGGGTGGTGACCGGGAACGAGGTGTACACCATGTGCGGTCGGCGAAGCAGACCGTCGAAGATGTCGTCGCCCGGGCTTCCCCAGCGGTACCGGGTGTTGGACGTGCCTGGGAGGATCAGGGCCCTGGCGTCGTCGGGCCGTCGATCCAGCCACGCCAGAGCTTCCGACCAGTAGCTGGGCACCTGGCGCATCCTGTCTTCGGGGGAGTACATCCGTCCCGTCCAGAAGGGCACGGAGACGACGCCGATCAGCACCAGAGCAGCGACAACCGGGATCGCGCGCCCTGTCGCTGTCCCCCTGCCCTTGCGAGCTGCCGCGACGCCGGCGGCGAGCAGACATCCCACGCCGATCGCCAGTCCGGCTCCCGCCTTGTAGCTGGTCCGCAGCGCGGTCAGGACCGGGAAGCGGTCATAGACCCCGAGGAGCAGTTGACCCAAGGGCATGGGTTGCTCGGGTGGGAACGGCCCGACCATGAGGGCCAGGCTGACAAGGGCGAAGGCCCCCATCAGCACGCGCGGCTTCCACCGGGACCAGCCCAGGACCACCAGCCCAACCGCCGCCGGGACGAACGTGGCCAGGATCAGCAACGGGTCGAAGTACCCCGCATGGTGCTGGCGCAGCAGACCGGACCCGTCGGGGAAGTACGAGGCCCAGAAACCCAGGCCCCGCCAGGACTCCGCCCACGAGGTGGTCTTGTGGATGGCCTCCACCGATTCAGTGCCGAACAGGCGAGTGGAGAGCGACGACGAGGCGTTGACCAGCTGCACGAGCACCGCAGCCGAGACGACGAGCGCCAACACCCCGGCACGACCCCCCCAGGCCAGGACCGAGCGCCACGACGCCGTCCGCTCGACCAGGACCAGGTACAACCCGGCGGGAACGAGCAACAGCAGGGAGTAGGCCAGACCGGGAGGATCGAGCGTGCCGCTGACGGCGACCAGCAAGGCGAACACGGCGGGCCAGAGCCACCGGTCCCCCCGGTGGTCCCTCGCAGGAAGGCCACCAGGAGCCACGGAGCCACGGCGTAGTGCAGGAACAGCCCCGACGGGACGAGGAAGACCGCCGAGTAAGGGTTGAAGGCGTAGAAGAGACCTGCGACGGCATGCTCCAGCCCGACGGTAGGTCGGAACGCACGAAGCAGGACCGCCGCACCCAGCCCGGCGGCGGTCAGGAGGGCCACGTGCCAGAGCCGTTCGGTGACGGCCGGTGACGCCCCCACACCTCGCAGGAAGGCCAGCACCGATCCGGGGATGAGGGTCAGCTCGCCCCGGACACCGCCGAGTCCCCGGCTGGGGTCCCACAACCAGGGGAAGCGGGAGATGACCCTCCCCGGTGCCCAGAACTGCTCGAATCGGTTGTCCGTGACGTACCAGCCAGGTGAGGAGCTGAAGGCCGCAACCGTCGCCAGCAGGGTGATGGCCACGGCCAGCAGCCACCAGCACCACCTGCCCTGAACGCCCAGGCGGGGCTGAGCACGATCGCTCGGGCGACTCGGTGGCGGCCACCTCCTGGTGTGAACGTGGCCGCCGCCACCGGCTCCCCGACTGACGCCCGCGCCCCAGCCACAGGTGGCTAGTGTCACGCCGCCGACGGCCATGCCGCCGCTCTTTCTCTATCACCATGACTGTCATATCCCACGTCACACGGTTGGACCGGCGCAACATTAGGTCCGATGCCTCCAGGCAGCTCCTGCGGGGCTCGACCTGGATGGTTGCCAGCGTGGCCTGGGGGCTGTGACCAGTGCGGTCTTCTGGCTGGTGGCCGCCCACCTCCACACCAGCGCCGATGTCGGTCGAGCCTCGGGCTTGTTCACGTCCGTGCTGTTCGTGTGTTTCGTGACCGGCATGGGCCTGCCCGTCACCCTCAGCCGGTTCTCGGGCGAGGGTGGCCGGGAGTCGGCTTCCCTGCTGTCGTGGTCCCTCGTGGTGGTCGGGGTGGTCTCGTCGCTGGCGGCGATGCTCTACCTGGCCCTGGTCGACTCACCCGCCACCGCCGTGCTCGCCGAGAGAGGCTGGCTCCTTGCGCTGGTGTTCGCCCTGATCACCATGGGCAGCGCCCTGACCCTGTTGGTCGACGTTCGCCTGATGGCGGCCCGGCGTTGGCGGTGGGCACTGGCCCGGGTGGCCTCGGTGGGGCTGTGCCAGCTGATGCTCCTGGCCGTCAGCCATCGCCTGGGGCGCCCGACCTCGCCCTCTTCCTGGCCGCCGTGGGCCCCATCGCCCTCTCCGGCTTCGTCGGCGTAGCCCTCCTGCCTGCTCTGGAGGGCCACCGCTACAGCCTGCGCTCACGCCCCACCGGCTCTCGATCGATCCTGCGCTACACCTCGGTGAACTACGTCGCCACCCTGGCTCTGGAGGCTCCACGCTTTGCCCTGCCGGTCATCGTGCTGGTCTACGTGGCCCCGTCGGACAACGCCAACTTCTACGTCGCCTGGGCCATCGTCGCCGTGGTCCTGCTGGTGCCGGCAACGCTCGGCCAGGTGCTGCTGGTCGAAGCCGGTAGGCACGGGGCCACCGACGCTGGCAGCTCGGCAGGGTCGCCGGGGCGGCGGTCGCTCTCATGGTGATCGCCTTGCTGGCGGCCACCGTCCTCCAGGGCCTGGTCCCTGCGGTCTACGGCGACGAGTACGGCCCCGCCGGACGCCTGTTGCCCCTCCTCATGGCCGCAGGGATCCCCTGGGCCCTGACCTCGGTGACGCTCGCCGACGCCCGTGCCCGGCGGGACAGCGTCGCCACGCTGGCCATCACCCTCGCCCTCACCGTCGCCGTGCTGCTGCCTGCGGCGTTCCTGGTGCCCCGACACGGCATCGACGGCGCCGTAGGCCCCTGGCTGGGCGGCAACGTGGCGGCGGGGACCATCGCCCTGGTCGTGCTCCACCGCCGACTGAAGGGGGTCCCCAGGTGAGACGGCTTCGTATCGGCCTGGTGGCGTGCGCGGTCCTGTTCGGCGCGCTGATCGTGGCCATCTTCGTTCGCATCGTCACGGTATGGACCGAGGACACGGGCACCAGCACCTCAACGTCTGAACCCGAAGCCGATGCGGTGCAGGGCACGACCGCCGCAGACGGCGGAGCCGTGGGTGAGGTGATCGAGGTGGTGGGCACGCTCGACTCCTTCGAGCGGCCGAACGACGCCCAATCCCTCGGAAGCATCCCGAACGGACCGACGTGGTTCTCCGACGCCGGAACCTGGGGGTCACCAACGGCCAGGCCTACGTGTCCGGACCCGTCGACGGACGCAACCACGCAGTGGTGGACCTGGGAGACCAGGACGGCCTCCCGTGTCCAGCTCAATCGAGTGGTCAACGGTGCGGGGTTGGTGTTCCGCTACCAGAGCCCGTTCGACTACTGGGCCGTGGTAGCCGTTCCCACCTACGCCACCTGGGCGATCGTGCAGGTGGTCGACGGAGAAGAGATGGTGGTGGCCAACACCGGTCTGTCACCGATTGCCGACGGCACGGTGGTTGCCGTCCGTATGGAGGACGACGTCGCCGACATCGCCCTCGACGGTCGGGTGGTAGCCACGGTCGACACCGGTCCGAGCGATGCCACCAGGGTGGGCATCACGGCCCAGGCGATCCCTGGCATCGACGCCGCAGCCGCACGCTTCGACAACTTCGCCGTCGCCCTTTCCGACGGGCGATCGCTGCCTAACGCCACCACTGAGCCGGTCCCCAGCACTACTG
>JAUJNB010000008.1:0-24201 GCA_030446545.1 Acidimicrobiales bacterium
GGCAGGGCCAGGGGCAGGGCCAGGGCCAGGGGCAGGGGCAGGGACAGGGCCAGGGGCAGGGCCAGGGGCAGGGGCAGGGACAGGGCCAGGGGCAGGGCCAGGGTGGCGCCGGTCAGGGCCAGGTGGGGGGAGCCACCGGGGCCACAGGCCGCGGGCGGGGCGGCCAGGGGACGGCCGACGGCAGCGGCGACAACGCCTCCGTCGGCCTGCAGGAATCGGCCACCGTCTACGACCCGGCGGGCGGCACCGACGGCGAGCAACTCCAGGCCGGATCCCCCCAGGGGGAGGGTCGCACGGAGACGGTGGGGCGGGGCCAGGGCCAGACCCGGGCCGGTCCCGCCGTCGTCCCCCTGGGCGACGTGCTTCCCCGCTACGACGCCGAAGCCACCGCCGCCCTCGACCGCCTGGCCATCCCCCCTTCGCAGCGCGACTTGGTGCGGGCCTACTTCGATGCCCTGGGAGCGGCCTCGATGGGAGATCGGTGAGCGCCCCCGAGCCCATGCTGGCTCCGCTGACGCCCGAGCGCTACGCCGAGGTGGCGGCCGCCATCGAGGACCAGATCGGTCGGGTCATCGTGGGCCAGCACGCCCTGGTCCGCCAGGTGCTGGTTTGCCTGTTGTGTGAAGGCCACGCCCTGCTGGAAGGGGTGCCGGGCCTGGGCAAGACCCAGCTCCTGCGCACCCTGGCCGACGTGGTCGACCTGTCGTTCAACCGCATCCAGTTCACGCCCGATCTGATGCCGGCCGACATCCTCGGCACCCAGGTGCTGGCCGACGACGGCGAGGGCCGGCGTAGCTTCCGCTTCCAGCCCGGCCCCGTGTTCGCCGGCCTGGTCCTGGCCGATGAGGTCAACCGGGCCACGCCGAAGACCCAGTCGGCCCTGCTCGAGGCCATGCAGGAGCGGGCCGTCACCACCGGCGGGGCTACCCGGGCCCTGCCCCGGCCCTTCTTCGTCATGGCCACCCAGAACCCGCTGGAGATGGAAGGCACCTATCCCCTGCCCGAGGCTCAGCTCGACCGCTTCCTGTTCAAGGCCATCGTGCCCTTCCCCACGGCGGAGGACCTCGTGGCCGTGGTGGAACGCACCACCGGCGGGGCGCTGGCCCCGGTCGAGCAGGTGGCCGACGGGCCCACCCTGGCCGCCATGATCGCCCTCACCCGGGCGGTGCCGGTGGCGTCCCACCTCGTGGCCCACGCCGTCGACCTGGTGCTGGCCACCCATCCCCACCACGAGAGTGCCCCCGAGGGGGTGCGCCGGTACGTGCGCTTCGGGGCCTCCCCCCGGGCCGCCCAGGCCATGGTGTTGGCGGCCAAGGCCACCGCCCTGCTCGACGACCGCCCCAACGTGGCCGCCGCCGACCTCCGGGCCGTGGCCCCGCCGGCACTGCGACACCGTCTGGTGCTGGGCTACGAGGCGGTGGCCGATGGCGTGTCGGCCGACGACCTGGTCGAGGCCGTCCTCGACGCCGTCCCCGACCCCCCTGTCGGCCTGCGCGGCGCTCCGTGACTGCCATCGGCCTCACTCGTTTCGCTTCGCTCCACTCCGTTCGGCCGAGCTGATCGTGCTCCGGCCACCGGGCGGAGCCCGGCGTCCTCCGCCCGGAACGCCTCTTGGCTCGCTGCGCTCGCCGGACCGCCAGCCATTGGGGCGCCTACGGCGCCTGGGTGTCCGGCGGTCAGGTATGGCAGCCGCCGAAGGCGTCCGCTTCAGCCACGCGAGGACGGGGGGCGCCGAGGGGAGGGACCCGAGGGCCGCAGCGAAGCGAGGACCCTTGGGAGGGGACCTCCTCGGTGACGGGACCCGCCCGGACCTGCTCGAGCCTGCATTCCTCGCTCGGTTGGAGCGGTTGCAGTTGGGGACCCGTCGGGCGTTGGTGGGGAGATTGGCGGGGGAGCACCGGTCGCCGGCGTACGGGGCCTCGATCGACTTCGCCGACTACCGGGAGTACCACCCCGGTGACGACTTCCGCCGTATCGACTACGCCCTCTACGCCCGCCTCGACGTCCTCCTGGTCCGCCTGTTCGAGGCCGAGGATGATCTGCACCTCCGTCTGTTGGTTGACACCTCGGCGTCGATGGCCACCGGAGGCAAGCTCCACCAGGCCCGGCGGGTGGCGGCTGCCCTCGGCTTCGTAGCACTGGTGCGGCGTGACCCGGTCAGCCTGCACCGCTTCCCTTTCGACCGGCCCGGTCCCCGCTTCACGGGACGGGCCGCCGTCCCCGCCCTGTTCGCCCAGCTCGCCACCTTGGAGGCCGGCGGCGAGACCCACTTCGCCCAGGCCGCCACCCACCTGCTGGGCCGTCCCGGCCCGCCCGGGCTCACGGTGGTGGTCAGTGATCTGCTCACCCCGGAGTGGGAGGCCGGCCTCGGTCGCCTCCCGGCCCGTGGCGGTGACGTGGTGGTGGTCCACGTCCTGGCCGCCGACGAGCTGCGGCCGGGCCAGGCCCCCGAGGAGCTGGTGGGCGACCTCGACCTGGTCGACGCCGAGACCGGTGACCGGGTAGCGGTGAGCCTCTCGGCCCGCACCCTGGCCGACTACGAACGCTCGGCCTCGGCCTGGGCCGACGAGGTAGCCGGTCGCTGCCGGCGGGCCGGTGCCGCCTACGTGCGCCTCCTCGCCCACGACGACCTCGAGGCCTGCCTCCTCGGCGCCTGGCGCACCAACGGAGTCCTTCGGTGATCCTGCGCAACCCGGCCGCACTGTGGCTCGGTCTGCTGGCCCTGCCCGTGGTGGTCCTCCACCTGCTGCGGCCCCGACGCCGGGCTCGTGCCGTCAGCTCCACCTACCTGTGGCGGGAGCTGGCCGTACCGGTGTCGGCGGCGTCGCCCTGGCAGCGCCTGCGTCCCAGCGCCCTGCTGTTCCTCCAGCTCCTGGCCGTGGCCCTCCTGGCGGTCGCCGCCGCCCAGCCCACCCGGTTGACCGACGCCCCCCTCGCCCGCCACACCGTCTTCGTGGTCGACACCTCGGGCTCCATGGCCGCCCTCGACGGAGCCCCCGACCGGTTGGCCCGGGCCAAGCAGCGGGCCCGGGAGCTCTGGTCGGAACTGCCGGCGGGAGGCATCGCCAGCCTGGTCGACGCCGGCGTCGGGCCCCGGGTCGTGCTGTCGGCCAGCTCCGACGGGGACGCCTTCGCCGACGCCCTGGATCCGCTGGCCACCTCGGCCGGGGCCGCCGACTTCGCCACCGCCTTCACCCTGGCCGAGAGCCTGGAGACCCCGGGCGTGCCCATCGGCTTCGTGCTGTTGTCCGACGGCGGCCTGACCGACGCGGCGCGCCGGCTCATCCCACCGGGCACCCGCTACGAGCGGGTGGGTGAGGCCGCCACCAACCGGGCCCTGACCCGCCTCAGCGTGGAACCCCGGGGCAGTGGGCAGGCCGCTCGGGTCACGGTCCGCAACACCGGTGGGGGCGACACCTCCCAGTCGCTGCGCCTCGACGTCGACGGTCGCACCGTCGCCCGCGTGCCCGTCGACCTGCCCTCGGGCGAGACGGTGGAGCGGGTGGTCGACCTCCCCCCCGGCGATCGGGTCGAGGCCTACCTCGAGGGCGAGGACCTGCTCGCCGCCGACGACCACCTCCGCGCCGTGGCCGCCCGCCGCCGCCCCCTGCGGGTGCTCGTGGCCGGACCCGACGACGTCTACCTCGACACCCTGTTGGCCGCCATCCCCGACATCGGGGTGGAGCGCAGCCCCATCCCCCGGACCGCCGAAGGGTTCGACCTGGCCGTCTACAACGGGGTTCCCCTCCCGCCCGATCCGGGGGCCCCGTTCCTCGCCATCGCCCCTCCCGGGGGGGCGCCCGGCATCATCACCGTGGGTCAGGTGGACCAACCGGCGGTGGCGCTGGTGCGCACCGACGACCCCCTCCTCGCCGGCATCGACCTGGCCGAGGTGGCCGTCGCCTCGGCCCAGCGCCTGGAGCCCTCACCCGGTGACGAGGTGCTGGTGGGCGCCGAGGCCACCCCGCTCCTGGTCCGGGGAGAGCGCCAGGGCCGGCCCTTCGCCTATCTGGGCTTTCCCCTGGGCCAGAGCAACCTGGCCCTCCAGGTCGCCTTCCCCATTCTCGGCGACCGCCTGGTGGGTGGGCTCGCCGGTGCCTCCCTCCCCCCGACCGACCTCCGGGTGGGCGCCGCCCTGCCGCTGGCCGGCAGCGCCGGTGGGACGGTCGAGGGACCGGGTGGCGCTCGCCTGGTGGTACCTCCCGGCGCCGCTCCTCCCGCCGCCGATCGTCCCGGCTTCTGGGTGGTGACCGACGAGGGCCGCCCGCCCCGCACGGTGGCCGTCAACCCCGCACCGGGCGAGTCGGACCTGGCCCCGGTGGACACGCTGCCGGTGGAGCCCCGCCCGGCGGCGCCGGGGGAAAGAGCGCCCAGGGGCGAGGAACCCCTGTTGGCCTGGCTGGCGGTGGTCCTCCTCGGCGTGGTGGCGGTGGAGACCGGGCTCAGCCGCCGTCGGATGGGCGTGGGCCGGCGCCAGGGCCGGTTGGCGATGGGGCTGCGGGCCGGCATCGCCGTCCTGGTGATCGGCGCCCTGCTCGGCGTGGAGCTTCCCCGCAGTCGGGGGCGGGTGGCCACCATGTTCGTGGTGGACGCCTCGGACTCCCTCGGCCCGGCCGGCCGAGCCGAGGCGCTCTCGTGGGCCCAAGAGGCGCTGGCCGCCCAGCCCGGGGGCGCCCTGGCCGGTGTGGCCCTGTTCGGGGGCGATGCCCGCCTCGAGCTGACCGTGCAGGAGGAGGCCACCTTGCTCACCCCGAGCGTGCAGGTCGACGCCGACCGCACCGACCTGGCCGGGGCCCTGCGCCTGGCCGGGGCCGTCCTGCCGGCCGACGCCCGCCGCCGGGTCGTGGTCATCTCCGACGGGCGGGCCACCGAGGGTGACGCCGCCGAGGAGGCCCGCCGCCTGGCCGACGCCGGGATCGCCGTGGAGGTCCACGCCGTCACCCGGGCCGGGGGGGCCGACGTGGCCGTGACCGGCCTGGTGGCGCCCTCGGTGGCCCGGGAGGGCGAGGCGCTGCCCCTGGTGGCCTCGGTCACCGCCACCAACGCCGGCCCGGCCCGTCTCACCTTGCGCCGGGACGGGGCGGTGGTGGAGGAGCGGTTGGTCGACCTCGAGGCCGGGGCCAACCGGATCGACCTGGCCCAGGTGGCCGGGGCCAGCGGCCTGGCCCGCTACCAGGTCGGCGTGGACGCTTCGACCGACACCGTGGCCGAGAACGACACCGCCTTCGCCGCCGTGCAGGTCGAGGGACCGGCCCGGGTCCTGGTGGCCGAGGGAGCGCCAGGGGAGGCCGCCACCCTGGCCGAGGCCCTGCGAGCGGGGGGCCTGCCCACCGACGTGGTCGACGCGGCCGCGCTGCCTCCCCTGGATCAGCTGGCCACCTACCGTGCCACCGTGCTGGTCGATGTCGACATCCGTTCGCTGGCGCCGGCCCAGGTTGCCGACCTGGGCGTGGCCACCCGTGACCTCGGCCGCGGTCTGGTGGTGGTGGGCGGGGAGCGCAGCTACGCCCTGGGCGGCTACCTCGACAGCCCCCTCGAGGCCCTGTTGCCGGTGGTGAGCGACGTGTTGGACCCCAAGCGCCGAGCGTCGGTGGCCGAGGTGCTGGCCATCGACACCAGCGGCTCGATGGGAGCGTGCCACTGCAACGAGGGCGCCAACGGGATGGCGGTGGGCGGCAACTTCGGCGGCGAGGGTGGGGTCAACAAGACCGACATCTCCCGATCTGCCGCCGCCCGCAGCATCGCCGCCCTGTCCCGCAACGACGAGGTGGGGGTGCTGGCCTTCAACACCGAGGAGCGCTGGATGATCGACCTCCAACAGCTCCCCGCCGAGGACGTGGTGCGCGAGGGCCTGGGCCGCTTGAGCCCGGCCGGGGGCACCGACGTGCGTGAGCCGCTGATGACCGCAGCCGAGGCCCTGCGGGCCAGCAAGGCCAAGCTCAAGCACATCATCCTCTTCACCGACGGCTTCACCGCCCAGGGGGCGCTGGACGGCCTGGTCGACCAGGCCGCCGGGCTCTACGAGGAGGGCATCACCGTGTCGGTGCTGGGTACCGGCGAGGGGTCCTCCCGAGAGCTGGAAGCGGTGGCCGAGGCCGGAGGTGGGCGCTTCTACCCGGGACGCGACCTGCACGAGATCCCCCAGATCATGCAGGAGGAGACCGTGCTGGCCTCCCGTGACTTCGTCAACGAGGGGGAGTTCCTGCCCGCGGTGACCTCTACCGCCGCCCCCGTGGCCGGGCTGACGTCGTCGCCCCCGCTGTTCGGCTACGTGGCCACCACGGCCAAGCCGACGGCCCGCACCCTGGCCCGCATCGGGCCCGACGCCGACCCGCTGCTGGCCAGCTGGCAAGCCGGGCTGGGGCGGGCCACCGCGTGGACCAGCGACGCTTCGGCCCGCTGGTCGCAGGCGTGGGCCGGGTGGGAGGGCTACGTGCCGTTCTGGTCGACCACGGTGAAGGACACCTTCCCGAGGGGCGACGGCGAGGGAGGCGTGTCGGCCCGGGTGGAGGGGGAGGTGCTGCGGGTCAGCGTGGAAGGGGCCGAGGCCTGGCCCGACGGCGCCACCGCCACCGCCCGGGTGGCCGGGCCCGACCGTCAGGGGGCCGAGGTGCGCCTGGAGCGGACGTCGGCCACCGAGTTCTCGGCCGAAGTCCCCGCCGTGGCTGCCGGAAGTTACGGGGTGGGCGTGGCCGTGAGCGGGCCCGGGGCGGCCGCGGGAGGCGGCCCCGGAGGCGCAGCCACCCTGTTCGCGTCGGCAACCGTGGCCACGCAGTCGTACTCGCCGGAGTACCAGCTGGGGCCGGCCCGTCCCGAGGCGCTGCTGGAGCTGTCGGCCGCCACCGGCGGGCGGGGGGAGATCGCTCCCGCCCAGGCCTTCGACCCGGCCGATCTGCCCGTGGGTCGGGGAACCGTGCCGCTGGCCGGCTGGCTGCTGCTGGCGGCGGCGCTGGCCTGGCCGGTGGCCGTCGCCCTCAGCCGCCTGGCCCTCTCGGGTTCGACGGTCACGCTGCGCCGAAGGGTGCGCCGGGGCGTGGGGACGCTGGCGCGACGGCTCCCGTCGCTCCCGGCCCGGCCGGGACGGGAACGCCCGACGTCGCCCCGCGACCGTCAGCTGCCCCCACCGCCGGCCACGGCGCCGGAACGGCGGGCACCGGCGCCGGCACCGCCGGCGACGGTGGGCCGCCTGTTGGAACGCAAGCGGGAGGGCCGGGCACCACCCGAACCGCCGTCGTAGCCCGCCGGGGCCCGGCCAGGGCCAGGCCCCCGCCGGCGGCCACCAGGATCCAGCCCCACCACACCCAGACCGCGAGCGGTCGCACGGAGACCTCCACCACGGCGGTGCCGTCGTCGCCCACCCGGCGGATGGCCACCAGCACGTCGTCGACCGGCGTGGAGCGCAGGGCGGTCTCGGCCAGCACCAGGCCCCGCTGTTCGAACACCGTCTGGCTCGGGCGCAGGACGGCCACCGGGTGGCTGCCCTGCGACAGGGCCAGGTCGAGGGTGATCAGTTTTTCCCCGGCCCCGTTCTGGTCGTGGAACGGAGCCGGGATGCCCCCGTTGTCGTCACCGGATCGACCGGGGCGGGACACGGTGACGCCGTCGTGGCGCAGGTCGTAGCCGGCCACACCGGCCTGCTCGCCCGGCGCCAGCGTCACCGTGGTGCTCCGGCCCGTCGTGGAGCCGGCCACACCGGCCAGGAAGACCACCACGCCGAGGTGGGCCGCGATGGCCCCCGCCGCCCGCCGGCGGGCCGCCGGTGGCCCGGGGGCCCGCAGCCTCCGGGCCAACTCGCCCGCCAGAAGCACGGCTGAGAAGGTGGCGAGGGGGACGGCGGCCACGGCGAAGGGGGCCCGCAGGCCGGTGACAGCCGTCCCGGCCCCGGCGGCCGCGGCGGCGCCGGCTGCCCACGGGAAGCTGCGCCGGCCGCCCGGGATGACCCCGCCCGGCCAGCGCAGCAGCGGGGCCAGGCCCACCAGCGCCAGGGCGGCGAGAGCCAGGGGGGCGCCTAGCAGGGCGAAGAACCGGCCGCTGACCACGAAGGACCGACGGCCGGCCAGCTCGGCCGCCAGAGGGAAGAGCGTCCCCCAGGCCACCACCGCAGCGGTGCCCAGCACCACGACCGCGTTGAGGGTGAGGACCCGCTGGCGGTGCCACCACCCCGACGGCCGCCCGCTTGTGGGGTACACCACCGCGGCGGGCCGGGCGCGACGTCGCCAGACCAGGACCGCGGGACCGAGGATCACCACGACCACCAACGCCGCCAGCGCCCGGCCCACCGTGGTGGCCTGGCCAAAGGCGTGGACGGAGGAGACGGCGCCGGAACGGGTGAGGAGGGTCCCCACCAGGGCGGCCACGTTGGTCCCGAGGGCCAGGGCCACGGTGGAGGCCCGGATCCGGGAGCGGTGCTCGTCGACCATGGCCGCATGGAGCAGGGCGGTGGCGCCCAGCCAGGGGAGCAGAGCAGCGTTCTCCACCGGGTCCCAGGCCCAGAAGCCACCCCAGCCCAGCTCGACGTAGGCCCAGTGGGCGCCGGCCAGCATGCCCACGGTGAGGACCAGCCAGGCCGCCCCGGCCCAACGGCGGACGAGGGCCAGCCCGACCAGGTCTGCGCTCCCGTCGCCGGAGCGCCGGCTGAGCAGGCCGGCCACGGCCACCGCGAAGGGCACGGTGCAGCTCACCAGGCCGAGGTACAGCAAGGGGGGGTGGTAGAGCATGGCCGGGTGCTCGAGGATGGGGGTGAGCCCGGCCCCGTCGACGGCGGGAACGGCGAGGCGGTCGAAGGGGTCGGCCCAGGCCAGGCCGACAGCCAGGAAGGCGGCGGTCAGGGCGGCCAGCACGGCGGCCACCGGAGACAGGAGGTCGGGGCGGGAGCGGCCGACCGAGCGGGCCGCCACCACCGCCACGATCGACGACAACCACGCCCAGAACAACAGCGAGCCGGCCATCCCCCCCCAGAGCCCGGCCAGCCGGTAGGGCCACGACGCCGATCGGGACGAGGCCTCGGCCACGTAGACGAGCCGGTAGTCGCCGCTCGTCAGGGCCCAGGCCAGCCCGGCGATGGCCACCGTGAGCAGGACGGCCACCGCTCCGAGGGCTCGGGGGGCAGCGGGGCCGGCACCGCCTACACCGGGACAGGGAGGACGGCACCCGTCACCCCGGGCGGACCAACCAGCGACCACGCCCGCCAGTACCCCCACCAGCGCCGACACCAGCGCCGCCCACGTCGCCAAGGACCCGAGGAGGGCCACGTCCACCGGCGCACGCTACCGCTCGGCCCCGTGTCCCTCCCCGCAAGAGCACCGGCGTCCCGCCCCGGCGTGGTCGGTCGGCAGCGCGTCGAGATCCCCGGCCGGGGGTCGGCCTACCATGGCCCGATCACCCCTCCGCCCGACCCCTCCGGCGCCGCTGCCCCCTCCAGCCTGCTCGACATTGCCGTTCGGGTGGAGGGCCGTGTCCGCACGCTGCTCGACGCCGAGGCCGCCCGCTGGTCGGCGGTCGACGCCGACCTGGGGGGCCTGATCGACTGCCTGGCCGGGCTGGTGGAGTCGGGCGGCAAACGCCTGCGGCCGGCGTTCTGCCACTGGGCCTACGTGGGCGCCGGTGGTGACGCCGCCGATCCCTTGGTGATCGACGTGGGGGCCGCCTTCGAGCTGCTGCACGCCTTCGCCCTGGTTCACGACGACGTCATGGACGGGTCCGACCAGCGGCGGGGCCGGCCCACCGCCCACGTCACCTACGCCGAGCGACACTCGAGCGAGGGGTGGCGGGGAGAACCTCGACGCTTCGGCGAGGGGGTGGCCATCCTGGTGGGCGACCTGGCCTTCGTCTACGCCGACGTGCTCACCGCCGCCGCCCCCCGAGCGGCCCGCGCCGTCTACGACGAGTTGCGCATCGAGCTCAACATCGGCCAGTACCTCGACGTCCTGGGCACGGCCCGGGGCCGGGCCAACCTGGCCACCGCCCGGCGCATCAGCTCCTACAAGTCGGGCAAGTACACCGTGGAGCGCCCGCTGCACGTGGGCGCGGCGCTGGCCGGCCGTCTCGACGAGCTGGCCGAGCCCCTGTCGGCCTACGGCCTCCCGCTGGGAAACGCCTTCCAGTTGCGCGACGACCTGCTGGGTGCCTTTGGTGATTCGTCGGCCACGGGCAAGCCGGTCGGTGACGACCTGCGGGAAGGCAAGCCCACGCCGCTGTTGGCCATCGCCTCGCAACGGGCCACCGGCGCCGGGGCCCGCTGCCTCCAGCGCACCGGTGACCCCGACCTCACCGCCGCCGAGGTGGCCGAGGTGCAGGAGGTGCTAATCGGCACCGGTGCCCGGGACGAGATCGAGCGCACCATCGAGCACCTGGCGGCCGAAGCGGTCGACGCGCTCAAACGGGCGCCGCTGGCCGAAGAGGCCAAGGTGGCCCTCATCGAGCTGGCCGCCTACGTGGCCTGGCGGGACCGTTAGCGGTCGCCACCGGATGCCGGCCGCCTCTACGCTCGGGCAGCCCACGGTGAGGGAACTGCGTACCGAGGCGCAGACCGGCGACCGGACCACGGTCACGATCAGCACCGACGTCGACTTCGACTTCGACTCCGCCGAGCTCACGGCATCGGCCGTCGCCGTGGTCGAAGACCTGGCGGCGCGCATCGCCGGGGCCGGTGGCACCGGTGGCGTGCTCGTGGTCGGCCACACCGACGGCATCGGGAGCCTGGACTACACCAGGACCTGTCGGAGCGCCGGGCCGCCGCCGTGACCACCGTCTTCGAAGGCAGCCTCGGTGCCGGTCGCGACATCACCACCGAGGGCCGCAACTTCTCCGAGCCGGTGGTTCTTGAGACGGTGGGGGGTGAGGACGACCCGAGTGGGCGGGCCCGGAACCGGCGGGTCGAGATCTCCTTCGACGAGGCCCCCTGAACGCTCACCCGACTGCCGGGTCGATGGGGCCCGGCGGTAGCGTCCCCGGGATCGGAGGGGGACCGGCATGCAGGTAGTCGTCATCGGGGCGGGGCTCGGGGGCCTGTCGGCCGCGTGCCACCTGGTGGGCAAGGGCCACGACGTGGTGGTGCTGGAGCGGGGGGACCAGCCCGGGGGCGGGTGGGCCTGCTGGAGATGGGCGGCTACCGCTTCGACACCGGGGCCACCGTGCTCACCATGCCCGGGCTGGTGGAGGAGTGCTTCGCCGCCGCCGGGACGGCCATGGCCGACCACGTCGACATCCGCCCCGTCGACCCCATGTACCGGGCCTGTTACGCCGACGGCTCGGTGCTTCGGGTGTGGCACGGGCGCGAGCGCATGGCACAAGAGATCGAAGAGGTGTGCGGCCCTACCCAGGCGGCGGCTTTCGGCCGCTTCTGCGACTGGCTGGGCGAGCTCTACCGCCTGGAGATGCCCCACTTCATCGCCCGCAACTTCGACTCGCCCTCGACCTCACCCACCCGCTGCGGCCCACGATCGACCTGGTGCGCATGGGCGGCTTCCGCCGTATGGCCAAGGCGGTGGCCGGCTACTTCGACGACGAGCGCCTCCAGCGCATCTTCAGCTTCCAGTCCATGTACGCCGGCCTGGCTCCCTACGAGGCCCTGGCCCTGTACTGCGTCATCACCTACATGGACTCGGTTGAGGGCGTCTACTTCCCCACCGGGGGCATGCACGCCATGTGCCGGGGCCTGGCCGCCGCCATCGAAGCGGCCGGGGGGGAGCTGCGCTACGGCGCCGCGGTGGAGACCATCCTGCGCCGCCACGGCACCACCGGCGACGTCACCGGCGTGCGCCTCGAGTCGGGCGAGACCATCCGGGCCGGCGCGGTGGTGGCCAACCCCGACCTGCCGGTGGCCTATCGCACCCTGCTGGGCGGCCTCGACGCTCCCCGCACCGCTCGGCGGGGCCACTACTCGCCTTCGTGCGTGGTCTGGCACGCCGGGGTCAAGGGCCTGCCCCCGGCCGGCGCGGCCCACCACAACATCCACTTCGGCGCGGCGTGGGACGACGCCTTCAGGGCCATCCTCCACGACGGCGTGCGCATGCCCGACCCGTCGATCCTGGTCACCCTGCACTCCATGGACGACCCGTCGCTGGCCCCCGAAGGCTGTTCCACCCTCTACGTGCTCGAGCCCACGCCCAACCTCGACGGGCGCATCGACTGGACGGCCGAGCGAGACCGTGTGCGCGACTCGCTGGCGGCCCGGGTGGCGGCGCTGGGCTACCCGAGCGAGGTGGAGGTGGAGGCCTTCGTCGACCCCCTCGACTGGGAGCGCCAGGGCATGGAGCGGGGTACCCCCTTCGCCCTGTCCCACCGGTTTCTGCAGACCGGCCCCTTCCGCCCCAACAACGTCGACAAGCGGGTGCCGGGCCTGGTCTTCGTGGGCTCCTCCACCGTTCCCGGCGTGGGCGTGCCCACCGTGTTGGTCTCCGGCCGCCTGGCCGCCGAGCGGGTGGAGGAGCACGGCCACCGGGCCGGGCGCTGAGCGTGATCACCCTCGAGCAGAGCTACGCCCGTTGTCGCACCCTCAACCGGCGCTACGGCACCACCTACTACTGGTCGACCAAGGCCCTGCCCCGCGTCAAGCGCCACCACGTCTGGGCCCTCTACGGCTTCTGTCGTTACGCCGACGACATCGTCGACGACCTGGGCTCCGGCGCCCCCACCGACGTGCGGGCCAAGGCCCTGGCCGACTTCGGGGACCGCTTCTTCGTCGACCTGGAGGAGGGCGACTCCGACGACGACGTGCTCAAGGCCGTGGTCCACACCGTGCGGGCCTTTCGCATCGACCCCGACTGCTTCCGGCGCTTTTTGCGCTCGATGACCATGGACCTCACCGTGTCCGCCTACGAGACCTGGGACGACCTCCTCGTCTACATGGACGGCTCGGCCGCGGTCATCGGCGAGATGATGCTCCCCATCCTCGAGCCCACCTCGGCCGCGGCCACGGCCCACGCCCAGGACCTGGGCAACGCCTTCCAGCTCACCAACTTCCTGCGCGACGTCAACGAGGACCTCGACCGGGGGCGGGTGTACGTCCCCCAGGCCGACCTCCGTCGTTTCGGCGCCGACCCGTGGTTGCGCCGGGCCACACCGGAGTGGCAGGCCGTCATGGCCTTCGAGATCGAGCGCTGCCGGGCGCTGTACCGCTCGGCCGACATCGGCCTGGCCCTGCTGCCGCCGTCGTCGGTCCGGGGCATCCGGGCCGCTCGCATCCTCTACGCCGGGATCCTGGAGCGCATCGAGGCCCAAGGGGGCGACGTGTTCTCCCGCCGGGCCCGGGTCCCCACCTGGCGCAAGGCCCTGACCGTCGGCCGCCTGGCCGCCGGCGGACGACGAAGGGAGGCGTTGGGATGAGTCTCAGCAACGACTGCGAGGCATGCGGCTTCGTCGACGAGGCGGTGGGCATGGCCGACGCGGTGGCCGCCCTGCGGGGCTTCGGCCGGCGCTACCGGGCCCCGCTCACCCGCTTCCTGCCCGGCGAGGACGGCGAGGTGGTGCTGCGGGAACGTCCCCAGACCGGCGTGTGGTCGGCCCTGGAGTACGCCGCCCACGTGGGCGAGGTGTTCCGCAACTACGACGAGTGGGTGCGTCGCTCCCTCGTGGAGGACAACCCGGTCATCGACGCCCCCACGCCCGATGAGGCGGCCGAGGAGGGTCGCTTCAACGAGGCCGACCCGGTGGCGGTGGCCGACGACATCGCCGCCCGCGCCGAGGCCCTGGCCGTGACCTTCGAGGGGGTGGCCCCGGAGCACTGGCGGCGGTGCCACGTCCGTCGGGGTGAGGAGCGTTCGGTGCTGTTCACCGCCCGGCGGGCCGTGCACGAGGGCAACCACCACCTGCTCGACATCGGCCGGGGCATGCGAGCGATCCGCCAGCGGGCGCGGGACACTGGCTCGTAGCCGCCGCCGGGCACGCTCGGAGTGCATGCATATTGGGTGCATAGGCTGGCAGGATGGCCAAGACGATCCAGATCCGCAACGTTCCCGACGACGTGCACGCCGAGCTCAAAGCGCGGGCCGCGGCCAACGGCCAGTCGCTCTCGGACTATGTGCTGGCCCAGGCCGTTCGTCTCGCCGCCCGCCCGCCGATCGCCGACGTGTTGCTCCGCGCCGGGCGTCGACCCGGCGGTGTGGTGGACTCGGCGACGATCGTGGCCGCGATCCGCGACAGCCGACCCGATTGATCGTCGTCGACGCCTCCGCGCTGTTGGAGTCGGTGTCGGCGGCAACGGTGAACGAACCGCTGGCCGAACGCCTGCTTGCGGAAGCGGACGACCTACACGCGCCCCACCTGATCGACGTCGAGGTGCTCAGTGGACTCCGGCGGCTGGAAGCGCGGCGCCAGATCGCTCCCCGACGAGCGGTCGAGGCCCGACGGGTGGTTTCGGCGCTCGTCATCGAGCGGTACCCCCACGGTGGCCTGACCGACCGGATGTGGGAACTACGGGACAACCTCAGCGCGTGCGATGCGTCCTACGTCGTCCTGAGCGAATTGCTCCGAGCACCGTTGATCACCTGTGATGGAAGGCTCGCTCGGTCACCGGGACATCGGGCGGTCGTCGAGCACTTCCCCAGGGCGTGAGGCTGGGTCTCGTGAACATCGTCTCCGGCAAACGCCTGCCGTCCTCGCCTGCCCTCGTCGCCGGCCTGGCCGCCGCCGCCCTCATGGCCCTGGCCCAGGCGCCTGTCCCCTTCGTCGACGACGACCGCCTGCTCACCACCGTGGTGGTGGTCGCCTTTTTTGCCGCCACCTGGGCCCTGGCCGCCGACGTGTGGCCGGCCCGGCGGGTGGCGGTGGCCGCCGCTGTGGTGGTGGTGGGGACCTTGGCCCTGGAGTGGGTGGGCCACAGCACCGGCTGGCCCTTCGGCGAGTACGGCTACACGCCCGCCCTGGCCCCCCAGATCGCCGGCGTGCCCGTGATCGTGCCGCTGGCCTGGTTCGCCATGGCCGTTCCGGCCCGGGAGGTGGCCTCCCGCCTGGTCGGCCCAGGCTGGGCCCGGGTGGCGCTGGGCGCGCTGGCCCTGACCGCCTGGGACCTCATGCTCGATCCCCAGATGGTGGAGTCCGGGTACTGGGTGTGGGCGGCCGACGGACCCTGGCGGGGCATCCCCTTGTCGAACTACGCCGGGTGGCTGGCCTCGTCGGCCGTCGTGATGGCGCTCCTCGACCGGCTCCTGCCCCGTCCCGGGCGCAGCCTGCCCCTGCTGGTCCTCTACACCTGGTGGGGGCTCTCCGAGGCCCTGGCCTTCGTCGTCTTCTTCGGCGACCCGCTGGTGGGCGTGGTGGGCGGCGCGGCCATGCTGGGCCTGGCCGCCCTGGCCTGGCGTGGGGACCAGCACGTTCCGCGGCGGACGGTGACCTACGGCAGCGGTAGCTGATCACCCCATGCCGGCGAGCTCTTCGGTACGAAATTTCCGACAAGCGGAAGTGGTGTTCCTGAGATATCGAGACCGTGGCTGACGTCGTCGTCGTCGGCGGCGGGGTGGGGGGCATGGCAGCGGCCCTGCGGTTGCGGGCCGCCGGCCATGACGTGGTGCTGTACGAGCGCAACGCGGTGGTGGGGGGAAAGTTGGCCGGCCGCTCGGTCGACGGCTTCGCCTTCGACACCGGGCCGTCACTGCTCACCCTGCCCGAGGTGTTCGACGACCTCCTCGCCGTGGCCGGTACGTCGCTGGCGAAGCTGGCCGACCCGGTGCGCCTCGACCCCATCTGTCGCTACCGCTGGCCCGACGGCTCGAGCTTCGACCACCGGGCCGACCGCTACGACGCCGCCACCGAGGTCGACCGGTTGGCGCCCGGCCAGGGCCCGGCCTTTGCCGCCTACCTCGACCACGGCCGGCGGGTGTGGGAGGTGTCGCGCCGCACGTTCTTCGCCGGTCCCATGGAGTCGCCGGTCGACCTGGTGCGGCGAATGCGCTCGCCCGCCGACCTCTGGGCCATCGACCCGCTGCGCACCCTCGACGCCCGGGCCCGGGCCCACTTCAGCGACCCCCGGATGGTGCAGTGGGCCGGCCGTTACGCCACCTACTCGGGCTCATCGCCCTACGCCGCGCCGGGCACCCTCGCCTGCATCCCCTGGATCGAGCAGTCGTCGGGGGCGTGGTACCTCCGGGGCGGGTTGGCCGGCCTGGCCGAGCTCCTGGGCGGGGTGCTGGCCGGGGCCGGCGTCGAGGTGCGCACCGGCGTGGAGGTGGGCTCGATCCGGGCCGACAGCACCTCGGTGCGAGGGGTTCGTCTGGCCGGGGGCGAGATGGTGGCCGCCGACGTGGTGGTGGCCAACGTCGACGCCACCCACCTCTACGCCGACCTGCTCCCCGACCGCCGGGCCCTGCGCCGGGTGCTGCGGGCGCCGGTGTCGTCGTCGGGCTTCGCCCTGCTGGCCGCCGTGGAGGGCCGCACCGAGGGCCTGGCCCACCACAACATCGCCTTCTCCGGCGACGAGGCCGGCGAGTTCGCCGCCATCTTCGACCACGGGCAGGCGCCGGACGATCCCACCCTCTACGTGTGCGCCTCGGTGGTCACCGACCCGACCCAGGCCCCCGAGGGCTGCGAGAACTGGAACGTGTTGGTGAACGTGCCCCCGGCCTCGGCCGTCGACTGGGACGCCGAGGCCGAGCCCTACCGCGACCACCTCCTGGAGGTGCTGGCCGGCCACGGCTGGGACCTGGCCGGGCGGCTGCGTTCGGTCGAGACGGTCACCCCGGCCGACATCGCCCAGCGCTACCGGTCGTGGCAGGGCGCCATCTACGGGACGTCTTCCAACGGTCGGCGAGCTGCCTTCTTGCGCCCGGCCAATCGGGGCCCCCGACGGGGGCTGTACCTGGTGGGGGGCTCCAGTCACCCGGGGGGCGGCCTGCCGCTGGTGGTGATGAGCGGGGCCATCGTGGCCGCCATGGTCCAGGCCGACCAGCACCGGGGGGTGAGCACGACCAGTTGACCCGACTGGACTTCGCTGTTGATCTCGTCGAGTCGTTAGCGTTCGACAGGTGAGCGACGTCGACCCTCGGTCCCGGCGGTTCTGGCTCCAGCCCAGGTGGCTCGTCGGCCATGTGGTGGTGATCGTGCTGGTGGTGGCCTTCACCAACTTCGGGTTCTGGCAGTTGCGCCGCCTCGACGAGCGCCGCCAGGACAACGCCGTGATCGCGGCCCGCTCGTCGGTGCCGGTCCAGCCCGTCGACGAAGTGGTGGTGGCCGACGCCGGCTTCGACGACGTCGGGGACCTGGCCTACCGGCGGGTGACGGCCCGGGGGACCTACGACTCCGACGCCTCGGTGCTGGTGCGCGCTCGCGCCCTGGAAGGTCGCCCCGGCTTCCACGTGCTCACGCCGCTGGTGCTCGAGGGGGGCGGTGCGGTGATGGTCAACCGGGGCTTCGCCCCCTTCACCAGCGACGCCGCGGAGGTGCTGGCCGCCACCCGGACGGCTCCAGGCGAGGTCGAGCTCACCGGCCTGGTGCTCGCGACCCAGGAGCGCCAGGGGATCGGTCCCACCGACCCACCCGACGGGACCCTCACCGAGGTCGCCCGGGTCGACCTGGCCCGTCTCCAACAGCAGTACGGCCGCTCGCTGTACCCGGTGTACCTGCAGCTCCAGGACCAGTTCCCCCCCCCGAACGGCCTGCCCACGGTCCTGCCTGCGCCCGAGCAGACCGAAGGCAGCCACCTCTCCTACGCCGGCCAGTGGTTCCTCTTCGCGGCGGTGGGGGCGATCGGCTGGCCCATCCTTCTTCGGCGAACGGCGAAGGAGACAGGCCGGGCCACCCCTCTTCCTGACCACCGGGACGAGCTCGGGCCGGTGGCGGAGGACGAGGCGACGGTGCCCGAGCCGGAGAGGGTTCCCCAGCACTGAACGCCCGGCGCTCGGCCCACGCCATGGTGACTGCCGCCCGGGCGCTGTCGGCGGTCGCCGTCGTGGCCCGTCTGGTCCGTGGCGCCCGACGGCCCCCGGCCCTGCTGCCCGACCCCGACCGCAGGATCACCGGCTCCGTCTCGGTCGTCATTCCCGCTCGCAACGAGGAGCACCGCATCGGCCCGGTTCTGGCTGCCTTGGCCATCGACCCCCAGGTCGACGAGGTGGTGGTGGTCGACGACTGCTCCGCCGACCGCACCGCCGAGGTGGCCGCCGCCGCCGGTGCCCGGGTGGTCGCCGGGCGGACCCTGCCCGAGGGGTGGGTGGGCAAGCCCTGGGCCCTGCAACAGGGGCTGGAGGCCGCCACCGGGGAATGGCTGGTGACCCTCGATGCCGATGTCGAGCCCCGGCCCGGGCTGGTGGGCGCCCTGTTGGGCCGGGCCGAGGAGGAGGGGTGGGACCACCTGAGCGCCGGTGGTCGCTTCGTGTGCGACAGCGCAGGTCAGCGGCTGGTCCACCCGGCCATGCTGGCCACGCTCGTCTACCGTTTCGGCGCGCCGGGAGACGGCCGCCAGCCGCCACCCTCCCGCGTCGTGGCCAACGGCCAGTGCACCGTCACCCGCCGGGCCGGGCTGGCGGCCCAGGGGGGGTACCGGGCCATCGCCGGACACCTCACCGACGACGTGGCCCTGGCCCGGCACCTGGCCGACGTGGGCTGGCGGGTCGGCTTTCTCGACGAGACCCGGTTGTTCGATGTGCGCATGCACGCCGACGCCGCCGACGTCTGGCGGAACTGGGGTCGTTCCCTCCCCATGGCCGACGTCACCTCGCCGGCCTGGAAGATGGCCGACCTGGCCGTGGTCTGGCTGGCCATGGCCCTCCCCCTGCCTCGCTTCCTCTCCGGCCGGGGCGATCGCCTCGACGTGGCCCTGGCCACGGCCCGACTGGGTGTGCTGGCCGCCACCGCCGACGTCTATCGGGCCCGGGGTCCGGCCTACTGGTGCTCTCCCCTGCTCGATCTGGCCGTGGCGGCCCGTTTGACCTGGGGCACCTTGCGGCCGGGGAGGACCTGGCGGGGCCGGACCTACCCGTCAGCCAGCAGCCGGCGGGCACCGGCGACACCGTGGAGGCGATGGTACTGAGCACGCCGTTGGAGGTCGCTCCCGGATCTTCTGTTCACGTAGCGTCCCTCCATAGGCACACGCACCAGCTACACCCCGGGCACCTTCTGCTGGACCGACCTGGCCACCAGCGACAGCGCGGGGGCCACGTCGTTCTACACCGCACTGTTCGGCTGGAGGGCCGAGGTACTGGCCGACCAGGGGGCGGGCGACTACACGCTGCTGCGGGTCGGCGACGCGCTGGTCGCCGCTCTGTTCTCCAGCGCCGAGGTCCCTCACCCCGCATGGCTGTCCTACGTCTCGGTCGCCGACGCCGACGCCACCGCCGCCCGGACGGTCGAGCTGGGTGGGCGGATCCTGCGCCCCGCCACCGACATCGCCACTTCGGGGCGCACGGCCCTGGTGGCCGACCCCACCGACGCGGTGTTCGCGCTCTGGCAGGCGGCCGACCACCGCGGCGCCGAACTGGTCAACGACCCCGGTGCCCTGTGCCTGAACCAGCTCAACACCAGTGATCCCGTGGCCGCCGGACAGTTCTACACCGACCTCTTCGGCTGGCGCATCGAGGTCAACGGCAACGACGAGCAGGACTACTGGGGCCTCTACAACGGCGACACGCTCAACGCCGGCATGATGCCGCTGCCGTCGGGGTCACCGGCGCCGTCGCACTGGCTGGTGTACTTCACGGTCGAGTCGCTCGACGCCGCCGCCTCCAGCATCGCCGACCTGGGGGGCCAGGTGCTGATGCCCCCCATGGTCATCCAGTCGTTCCGGATTTTGGTGGCCTCCGACCCCCAGGGTGCCATCTTCGCCCTCTTCGAGGGCCGCGTGGATCCCTGACAGCCCGCTGCGCTCGCCGGCGAAGCAGTGCGCCGCCTCCGGCGACGCTCATGGCGGTTCCGCCTCGGACACGCTCGCTTCGCTCACCTGTGCTCGGCGCCCCGGCGGGCGGTGGCGAACCGGAGGCCGATGATCGACATGAGGGCGCCAGTGGCCGCCGTTCGGTGGGGACCTTCGGTCACCAGTTGGAGCACGGGGACGGCGACGACCCCCAGGCGGGCGCCCCAGGCAAAGGAACCGGCCCGGGCCACCACGGCGAAGGCGGCGACGGATGTCAGGCCGGCGGCAGGGGAGAGCACGCAGATGCCGCCGGCCCAGGTGAGGATGGCCCGACCGCCCCGGAAGCCGGCGAAGACCGGCCAGGCGTGGCCGACCATGGCCGCCCCTACGGCGGCGTAGCCCACACCCCAGGCGCCGGGGGGCGCCGCCACCACGCCGATCAGGCCGGCCGCCACCCCCTTGGCTACGTCGCCGGCGAAGACCGGGGCCGCCGGGCGCGCGCCGAGCTGTTCCCGGACGTTCCAGTAACCGGGGTTGGCGTCACCCACCCGCCGGGGGTCCACCCCGTGCCGTCGCCCCACCAGGACGGCCACCGGGATCGATCCCAGCACGTAGCCGGCGGCCACTGCCGCCCCCGTGGACGCCACGGTTTCCTTCCGCACCCGATGAGCTTCCCACAGCCTCGCTGACCGACCGCTACCGTCGCGCCCGCCGATGTCCACCGTCGCCTCGTTCCACTTGACCCGTTACCGAGCGCGTGATGCCTTGGGAGCGATGGCCGGCCTGGCCCTCCGCCAACGAGCCCTGGCCACCACCCCAGGGCTCCGATTTGCCCGCCAACTCGGAACCGGGCGGGGCGCTCGGATGGGCCTCGGTGCCGACCTGTGCCGGTGGGCCACCTTCGCCGTGTGGGACGACGGGGATGCCCTCGACGCCTTCGAGGCCACATCACCCATCGCCGCCCGCTGGCGGGACCAGGGCCGGGAGACGTGGAATGTCCGTCTCACTCCCCTGTCGGCGCACGGTTCATGGGGTGGAGCCCGTCCCCTGCCCGACGCCGACGTCACCCCCGGGGGGCGGGACGGGCCGGTGGCGGTGCTCACCCGGGCTCGCATCGGGCTGCGCCACTGGCCGGCCTTCTACCGGTCGGTCCCCGCCGTCGAGGCGGACCTGCACCACCAGCCGGACCTGCTCGCCGTGTTGGGGATCGGCGAAGCCCCGGTCGGTCTCCAGGCGACCTTCAGCCTCTGGCGCTCCACGGCGGGGATGGAGGCCTTCGCCTACCGCGGCTCATCCCACGAAGCGGTGGTCCGTCGCACTCGAGCGCAGGGGTGGTTCGCCGAGGAGCTTTTCGCCCGCTTCCGACCGTACGGCTCGACCGGAACCTGGGACGGCGTAGACCCTCTCGGGTCTTGACCGGCCGTTCCGTCGAGGGCTTGTGGGCAGCATGGTGGTCCGAGAACCACCCGTGCCGACCTACGTCGACCGGCGGCCAGTCGGTCAGCTCGACGTGGCCGAGGAGCTCACTGCCGCCTGCCGGCGCCGGCGAGGCGAGGGCGGGAAGGGGTCGTGGTCGACGCTCGCCGCCCGTTGGCGCAGGGCGGCGGGAACGACGGGGAACAACATCCCGTAGGGCTCGCCCCCCCACAGGTGGTGGATGCGATGGGCGGCCTTGAGGCGCTCGCAGATCGACAGCTCGGCACTGAACCAAGGGAGGCGGCGGTGGATGTAGATGTCGTGGACGAAGAAGTAGGCGGCGCCGTAGATGGTGAGGCCGATGCCCATGGGCACCAGCACCTCGAAGCCACGCACGTTGAGGCCCAGGCCGAAGCCGGACATGGCCAGGAGCGAGCCCATGAGGGGAAAGAGGTCGTTACGCTCGAGGCCGGGATCGGGCCGGCGCTGGTGGTGGCTCTTGTGGATGGGCATCCCCGGCCCGTGCATGACGAAGCGGTGGGAAAGGTAGACCAGCACCTCCATCCCGAGGAACGAGCCGACGACCAGGGCGAGCTTCACCCTGCCACCCTACCGGCGAGCGCCGGCGGCGATCTGGTGGTCCCGCTCCCACACCAGCACGGGCAGGGTGAGCATGGCAAAGGCGTAGAGGAACTCCTCGGTCGGGATGTCCCAGGGAAAGCGCAGCCCGCTCGTGTGGGCCTCGTTGTAGATGACGATGGGGGCCGACAGCTTGGACATCCAGCCGTCGACGCCGACCATGAAGGCGCCGCAGATCGTCATCGAGATCCAGTAGGTCTTGGAGCGGAAGACGCCGGTGCGGAACCAGACCAGCTCGGCTGCGACCACGCCGGCGGCGGCGGCCAGCGAGGTCAGCGGGTAGGCCTTGACCATGGATGCCTTCCTTCCAGGCCGTTGCGGACCGCCTCGTACGACAGCAGGCTGCAGATGGGCACGGCCACGAAGAAGGCCAGCTCGTCGACCGGCAACCCGCCGGGCAGCTCGATCCCGCTCGAGTACTTGGGGTTGAGACGCCAGTGACCGGCGCGAAAGGCAAGCATGTCCCACGGCACGAAGATAGCCAGCGTGGGTGCCAGCGCCCGGGCCAGTCGGCCAGGCCGGCGCCACACCCGTCCCCGGTAGGCGAACTCCAGCGGCAGGGTGAGCACCAGGCAGCCGGCCAGGAGCTTGAGGTACTGGGCACGGTCCTCCATGGCCCCATTGTGACGTACACGTCGCTCGGCCACGACACCCGTCCAGCGTGGGCACCTGAGGGGCGGGCCGATGCGGGGTCACGAGCGGGCTCGGGCCAGCGAGGCGGCTCTCGCCGCCCGGGTCTGGGCGAAGACCAGGTGGAACATCGCCTCTCGGGCCCAGCGCTGGGCCGGGTGGTCGCCGGTCATGGCCCGCCCGCCCACGGCCGCCACGAGGGTCGAGGTCGCCTCCACCCCCAGCATGAGCACCTCGGCCCGCACGCGGAGGCGCTCTTCGACGGCGCCGCCGGCAGGCACGTCGTCGGCCAACTCGTAGGCCCGGGCTCGCACCGATGCGACCCGGGCCGACAGCGCCGCCGCGGCCTCCCCGTCGATCTCGGCCAGCTGGGCGAGGGCAGCCCGGGTCACGCCGAGGATCGAGGGCTGGACGTTGGCCCCGGCGTCGGCGTCGGCCGTGGCCCAGTTGGCTCGCGGGGCGCGCAAGACCACGTCGTCATCGGCCACGACATAGCCGTCGAGGTGGAGGGAGACGGTGCGGGTGCCGCCCATGGCCGCCAGGCGGAGGTCGGGTCCCGGGCTCATGCCACCTCCCTCGGTCAGGGGGACGAGGGCCAAGACCACGTCGTCGTCGGGGGTGGTGGCCCCCACCAGCACGAGATCGAGCAGGCCCCAGCCGGTGCACCAGGGGGCGATGCCCGACAAGCGCCAGCCGCCGTCGAGGCGAGTGGCGGGCATGACCACCCGTTCCGACCGAAGGTGGCTGAATGCCACTCCGGCTTGCATGACGCCGGCGCACAACGAGGGAAGCCAGCGCCGGGCCAGCCCGTCATTGGCGCTGCCGGCCAGCATCTTGACCACCGGGTGGTGCTGGAACCACACGAACCAGGTGGTGCCGTCAGCGCCGGCCAGGAGCTCGGCCACCTCCCGGTAGACCGATGCCGATGGCGCCGTCCCGGTGACCTCCTCGGGCCCGAGGATGCCGTAGAGCCCGGCCGCAGCCAGGCCGTCGAGCGTGGCCCGACCCACCCCTTGGCGCTCGTGCTCGGCGGCCAGCGGGGCCAGGTGCTCCGCTGCCCGCTGGGCCTGGACGATCAGGGGATGGGTCACGACGTTTCAACGTAGCTTGCAGTCCTGGGCTCGCCGAAAGCCGAGCTCGTCGACGAGCGGGTGGCCTCGGTGGGCCAGCTCGTGATCACCGGCGACCAGGCCGTTGGCCCGGTCGCGCCGGCCCGTCCCCGGAGTGCCGACTCGCACCTCGCCCAGGTCGTCCTGGTTGCCCTCCCCCTCTGATGCCGGGGTGGACCTCACCGAGGTAGGTTGCTCGGGGCTCTACCCCGTGCTGTCGTTGCCGCCGGAACCGGAGGCCGTCGTTGCTCGAGTTGTCGAACCTCACCCAACGCTTCGGCGACGTGACTGCGCTCGACGGGGTGACCTTCGCCGTGCGGCCCGGGCGCATCTGCGGCTTCCTCGGCCCCAACGGCGCCGGCAAGACCACCGCCATGCGGGTGGTCATGGGCATCCTGCGCCCTGACGACGGCGAGGTGACCTGGAACGGCAGGCCCATCGGCGACGAGCAGCGCCGCCGCTTCGGGTACATGCCCGAAGAGCGGGGTCTGTACAAGACGCTGCGGGTGTCCGAGCACCTCGTCTACCTGGCCCGGCTGCACGGCCTTACCCGAGCCGAGGCCAACGCCGGCGCTGGCCCGGGTCCTGGCCCTGTTCCCGCCCACCGCCCCGCTGGCCATGCCCACG
>JAUJNB010000008.1:24301-37860 GCA_030446545.1 Acidimicrobiales bacterium
GCTGGCCCGGGTCCTGGCCCTGTTCCCGCCCACCGCCCCGCTGGCCATGCCCACGCGAGCCGCCCTGGGCGACACGGCCTGGTGGGAGGTCCCCCTGGCCGTCGCGCTCACCTTGGCCTCCATCTACGCCCTGATCCGCCTGGCCGGGCGCATCTACGCCGGGGCCGTGTTGCGGTTCGGGCCCAAGGTGAAGTTGCGCCAGGCCCTGCGGTCCTCCGAGCGGCGGGACGAGCCCGTCCGGGCCTGACCGCCCTCGTTCTTCGGCGGTGCGTCCCAGCAACTGGGCGTCAGGACGAAGGAACCGGGTTCAGGCCGGCGACGGCGGCGGGCCGCAGATGACCACGGTGTCGGGAGGAAGGGTGGCCACGTCGGCCTCGACCACGATGCGGTCGTCGGAGGCGAGGAGCACGCCGGCGCCGGCGCCGGAGCCCAGGCCGATCTTCTGCTCGGCTTGGCCCAGGTTGGCCACCACCTGCAGCTGCCCCCGCTCGACCACCAACCACCGGGCCTGCTCGTCGTAGCGCACCTGCACCCGGTCGAGGCGGCCGTCGGCCAGGCCCGGGGTGTGCCGGCGCAGGCTGATGAGTGCCTGGTACCACGCCAGGATCTCGCCGTGCGGTGTCTTCGACCGTTCGTCCCAGTCCAGCCGCGAGCGGTCGAAGGTGGCCTGTTCCTGGGGATCGGGCACCTGCTCGGCGGTCCAGCCAAAGGCGGCGAACTCCGAGCGCCGGCCCTGGCGCACCAGCCACCCGAGCTCACGGTCCTCGTGGCTGGTGAAGTACTGGAACGGCGTGGACGCCGCCCACTCCTCGCCCTGGAAGACCATGGGCACGAACGGGGCGCTCAGGTAGAGGGCGGCGGCCACCTTGAGTCGAGCGGGGGTCAGGGCCGCTCCCACCCGGTCACCCACCGCCCGGTTGCCCACTTGGTCGTGGTTCTGCAGGTACCCGAGGAAGCACCAGCCGGGCAGGCCCACCGGGGCGCGGCCGTGGGTGCGGTCCCGCACCGTCGACCACCGCCCGGCGTAGACCCAGGCCGACTCCAGCGCGGTGGCCAGGTCGGCGAAGGTCCCGAAGTCGCGGTAGTAGCCCTCGTCCTCGCCGGTGACCACGGTGTGCAGGGCGTGGTGGAAGTCGTCGCTCCACTGGGCGTGGATGCC
This sequence comes from Acidimicrobiales bacterium, assembly GCA_030446545.1. GTDB lineage: Bacteria > Actinomycetota > Acidimicrobiia > Acidimicrobiales > CADCSY01 > JADDRA01. Next base: position 25,461 of record JAUJNB010000008.1, read on the forward strand.
GTAGCCCCCGCTGTCGCGGCCCCGGACCATGCGGGGGTCGTTGAGGTCGGACTCGGCGATCAGCCACAGGGGGCGCCCGAGCGTGGCCGCCAGCTCGGCCACCTCGAGGGCGAGCTGCTCCAGGACGTGGGTGGCCGAGGTGTCGACGATGGCGTGCACGGCATCGAGGCGCAACCCGTCGATGTGGTAGTCGCGCAGCCACCCGGTGGCGTTGTCGATGACGAAGCGACGTACCTCGTCGCTGCCCGACTGGTCGAAGTTGACGGCCTGTCCCCAGGGCGTGGCGTAGAACGACGTGAAGTAGGGGCCGAAGCGGTCGAGGTGGTTCCCCTCGGGGCCGAGGTGGTTGTAGACGACGTCGAGGACGACCCCGAGGCCGACCCGGTGGCAGGCGTCCACCAGCCGCTTGAGCCCCTCGGGACCGCCGTAGCCGTGGTGGGGGGCGAAGAGGTCGACGCCGTCGTAGCCCCAGTTGCGGGTGCCGGGGAACTGGGCGACGGGCAGGAGCTCCACCGCCGTGATCCCGAGGTCGACCAGATGATCGAGACGCTCGATGGCCCCGTCAAAGGTGCCTTCGGGGCTGAAGGTGCCCACGTGCAGTTCGTAGAGCACGGCCGACGGAAGGTGGAATCCCCGCCAGCCGGCGTCGGACCAGGACCGGAAGGCCTGATGGTCGACGAGCCGGGACGGGCCCTGCACGCCGTGGGGCTGATGGGCCGAGCGGGGGTCGGGCAGGGGGTCGGAACCGTCGAGGGAGAAGGCGTAATCGTCACCCGCCCCGGCTCCGGCCACCTCGACCTCGAACCAGCCGCCCTCGGCTTCGCGCATGGGGAAGGACCTCTCCCCGAGGACGGCCTCGACCCGGTCAGCTCTCGGCGCCCACACCCGCAACGTCGCCATCTCCGCCACCTTCTCCTGTTTCTTGGTCGTGTCCGTCTTCTGGGCTCAGCCTTCGAGGATCAGGAGGACGATGCCTCGGCCGGCGCCAGCAGGGCCACCGGGAACGTGCCCAAGAGGCCGCCGAGAGACACGGGACCACCGGTCACTGCGTCGCCGGTGAGCAGGTTGGACCACCGACCGGAAGGCAGCTCCACCGTCGTGGCGCCCCAGCCGCCCCGTCGCCGGAGACCGAGCACCAGGCGGGGCACGACGGTGACGACGTGGTCGCCCCGGCTGAAACCGAGAGCATGATCCTGAGCCTCACCCTTGGTCGACAGCGGACGATAACGCCCGGGCTCACCGGGCCCGAACACCTCGGGCCGGCGTCGTCGCAGCTTCAGCGCCACCCGAGTGAGGTGCAGCTTGGGCAACCCGTCGTCGGCCCCGGCGAGGATCTGGGTCATGCCCATGTCGTCGAGGTCGGCCAGGAGGCGGGCCCGGCGGTCGAAGTCGACGGGCCGGCGGTTGTCGGGGTCCACCAGGCTGTGGTCCCACACCTCGGTGCCCTGGTACAGGTCAGGAACCCCAGGAGCGGTCAGCTTCACCAGCTGGGCCGCCAGGGCGTTGGTGCGGGCGGCGCCCTCGATCGAGTCGACAAAGGCACCCACGTCGGCCACAAAGGCCTCGTCGGCCAGCACGCGCTCTACGAAGTGGCGCACGGCGTCGTCGTAGGCGGCGACCGGGTCGATCCAGCTGGTGTGGACCTTGGCCTCCCGGGTGGCCTTCTCCACATAGGTCAGGGCCCGGTCCACCGTGAGGGGCCAGGCTCCCACCAGCGTCTGGTACAACAGCCATTCGAGGTTGCGGTCGGGCCAGGTCTCCCCGCCCGACTGCCTGGTCCGGTGGCCCTCGTTGGTCTCGGCCCAGCGACGAGCCGCGGCCGAGAAGTCGTCGGGAACCTCCGAGAGCAGGGCGATGCGGGCCCGAACGTCCTCGCTGCGCTTGGTGTCGTGGGTCGACGAGGCCAACATGGTCGTCGGCCACTGGTGTTGCGTCCGGGCCATCGCGCCATGGAAGTCGGCGAGCCCGACACCGAAGCGCCCCGGGTCACCTCCCACCTCGTTGAGCGAGACCAGTCGGTTGTAGGAGTAGAAGGCGGTGTCCTCCAGCGCCTTGGCCATGACCGGTCCGGTGACCTGCTGGAAGCGCAACAACAGAGCGGTGGCGGCCGGACCCTCCAGCCGGCCCCGCAGGACCCGACCCAGCAGCTCGAACAGCTCGGGGTCGAGGTCCGGCCGCCGCTCCAGGGCAAGGTCGAGGGCGGCACTGAGATGGGCGTCGTCGGCCTCGGCCAAGGTTCCGTCGTCGCCGACGTAGGTCCGGTAGACGCCGAAGCCGGCAACCACTTCGCCCAGCACGTCGTGCAGCTCGTGGCGGGTGAAGTCGCGATAGCGGCGGGACGCCTTGCACACGGCCACGAAGAGGTGGGCCAGACGGTTGAGGTCGGCGGCCAGCACCTCGCGCATGACGAGGCGCTTTCTGGCCAGCGCCACCTCTTCCCAGTCGGTGGGCTCACCGGTGAAGTCGGCGTAGGCGGTGGTGAGAGGAGCCTCGCCGGCGGGGTCGACGAAGAGGCCCCCGACGAGGTTGAGAAAGTCGTAGCCGGTGGTTCCGTCGACCGGCCAGGGGGGGAGTTCCTCGCCGGCTTCGAGGATCTTCTCGACGACCAGCCAGGCCTCGGGCGCCCCCACCCGGAGCCGCTGGAGGTACCCGGCAGGGTCCCGGAGGCCGTCGGGGTGGTCCACCCGAAGGCCGTCGACCACACCCTCGGCCACCCAGGCCAGCACCAGGGCGTGGGTATCGGAGAAGACCTGGGGGTCCTCCACCCGCAGCCCGGCCAGCGAGGTGATGTCGAAGAAGCGGCGGTAGTCGAGCTCGTGGCCGGCGGCGCGCCAGTAGGCCAGCCGGTAGTTCTGTCGTTCGAGCAGGGCGTCGAGGAGCTCGGGGTCGCCGTTGATGCGCGCCACCGCCCCGTCGAGGGTGGCCGCCACCTCGGGCCGCTCGCACAACCGGGCCAGCGCCCGCTTGAGGACCTCCTTGTCGCGATGGCGGTTGCGCACGCTCACCGCGTCGACGGCCGTGGCGGGGGGCAGGGCGCTGAAGGCGGCGCCCAGGAACTCGAGCTCGTCGTCGTCGCCGAGGGCCTGGGCGGCGAGGTCGGCGGCGGCCAGCGCAAGGGGCAGACCGAACGTCGCCGGCGAGACCGGGAAGCGGTGGTCGAAGTAGTGGACCGAGAACGCACCCCCGTCTCGCACCAACACCAGGTCACCCGCCTCGAGCACCCGCCCGTAGTGGTCGCCCAGCACCGGGATCAGCACGGTGTTGCGCAGCTTGGACTCCGGGCCCTCCCAGTCGACGTCGAAGTAGGCGGCCCAGCGACTCGACGGACCGTTCTCCAACACGTCGGTCCACCAGACGTTGCCGGTGGTGATGGCCATGTGGTTGGGCACGATGTCGAGGACCTGCCCGAGCCCGGCGGCGGCGAAGGCGGCTCCCATGCGGGCGTGGGCACCGGCCCCACCCAGCTCGGCATTCACCCGGGCGTGGTCGACCACGTCGTAGCCGTGGGTGCTGCCCGGCGCGGCCTGGAGCACCGGCGAGGTGTAGACGTGGGTCACCCCGAGGGCGGCCAGGTAGGGCGCCAGCGCCGCCGCGTCGTCGAAACCAAAGGCGGGCTGGAGCTGCAGGCGATAGGTCGCGAGCGGCGTCGTCATGGGCGCCCCCGCACCCGAGGCACTTCGGGCTCGGGCTCGGCCTGGTTGACGATGAGAGGAGCAGCCACGTCACCTAGCCCACGCGGCGGAGCAGGACCAGCGCCCGGGAGGTGACCGGCACGTCGGTGCCGGCTTTGTGCACCCAGGCCTTGGCGTCGGGGACCAGCTCCGACGGGAGGTCGTCGGCGGTGTCGAGGACGACCTCCCAGTGCTCGCCCCAGGTGCGGGGCAGCACGAACCTCACCGCCTCGAAGTGGGCGTTGAACAACACGATGAAGCTGTCGTCGACGAGCTGCTCGCCGCGGGCGTCGGGTGAGGCCAGGGCCTCGCCGTTGAGGAACATGCCGAGTGTGGTGGCCGACCCGTGCCAGTCGTCGTCGGACATCTCCTCGCCGTCGAGGCGGAACCAGGCGATGTCGACCAGGCCCTTGCCCCGGATCGAGCGACCCTGGAACCAGCGGCGACGACGGAACACCTCGTGGTCGCGGCGGAAGCGGATCAGCCACCCGGTGAAGTTGAGCAGGCTCTCGTCAGCGTTGGTCCAGTCGTACCAGGAGACCTCGTTGTCCTGGCAGTAGCCGTTGTTGTTCCCTCGTTGGGTGCGCCCGAGCTCGTCGCCGCCGAGCAGCATGGGCACACCCTGGGAGAGCAGGATGGTGGCCAGGAAGTTGCGCTGCTGGCGGGCCCGCAGCTCCAGGACCGTGGGGTCGTCGGTGGGCCCCTCCACGCCGGAGTTCCACGAGCGGTTGTGGTTCTCGCCGTCGCGGTTGCCCTCGCCGTTGGCCTCGTTGTGCTTCTCGTTGTAGGAGACCAGGTCGGCCAAGGTGAACCCGTCGTGGGCGGTGACGAAGTTGATGCTGGCCTTGGGCCGCCGCCCGTTGGACTCATAGAGGTCGGGGCTGCCGGTGAGGCGGTAGGCCACCTCACCCAGGCTCTTGTGCTGGCCCCGCCAGAAGTCCCGCATCGTGTCGCGGTACTTGCCGTTCCACTCCGACCAGAGGGGCGGGAAGTTGCCGACTTGATAGCCACCCTCGCCCACGTCCCAAGGCTCGGCGATGAGCTTGACCTGGCTGACGACGGGGTCCTGTTGGATGAGGTCGAAGAAGGCCGACAGCTTGTCGACGTCGTGCAACTCCCGGGCCAGGGCCGCGGCCAGGTCGAAGCGGAAGCCGTCGACGTGCATCTCGGTGATCCAGTAGCGCAAGCTGTCCATGAGGAGCTGCAGCACATGGGGGTGGCGCATGTTCATGGTGTTGCCGGTGCCCGTGTAGTCCATGTAGTGCCGGCGGTCCTGGGGCATCAACCGGTAGTAGGCGGCATTGTCGATCCCCTTGAAAGACAGCATGGGGCCGAGATGGTTGCCCTCGCCGGTGTGGTTGTAGACCACGTCGAGGATGACCTCGATGCCGGCGTCGTGGAGGCGCAGCACCATCTGCTTGAACTCCTGGACCTGCTGGCCGAGCGTCCCCGAGGAGCTGTAGGCGTGGTGGGGGGCCAGGAAGCCGATGGAGTTGTAACCCCAGTAGTTGCTGAGGCCTTGTTCGACCAGATGGGCGTCGTTGACGAACTCGTGCACCGGGAGCAGCTCCACCGCGGTCACGCCCAGGGTCAGCAGGTGGTCGATGGCCTCGGGGGTGGCCAGGCCGGCGTAGGTGCCTCGCATGTCGGCGGGGATCTTGGGGTGGGTGGCGGTGAAGCCTTTGACGTGGACCTCGTAGACGACGGTCTCGTGCCAGGGGGTTCGGGGGTGACGGTCGTTGGCCCAGTCGAAGTAGGGGTTGGGGACGACCGACTTGCCCACGAAGCGGGCACTGTCGAGGTCGTTGACGTCACCGTCGGGGGCGCCGAAGCGGTAGCCGAAGACGGCTTCGTCCCAGTCGGTCCCTCCGTCGACGGCCTTGGCGTAGGGGTCGAGGAGGAGCTTGTGGGGGTTGCAGCGCTTGCCGGCGTACAGGTCTCGGGGGCCGTGGACCCGGAAGCCGTAGCGCTGGCCCGGACCGGTGTTGGGCAGGTACCCGTGCCAGCACAGGGCCGAGACCTCGGGGAGATCGACGCGCGTCTCGTGGTTTTCGTCGTCGAACAGGCACAGCTCCACCCGCTCGGCCACCTCGGAGAAAAGCGAGAAGTTGGTGCCCATCCCGTCGTAGGTGGCACCCAGGGGGTAGGGCTCACCGGGCCAGATCCTCATCGACATGGCGGCTGACGATACCGGAGGTCCCCGGATCCAGGCACAGTTGCCGGCGGGCCCCGACCCCTCCGGCCTGACACCTGTCTGGCTCCCCGCTACGCTCCCGGCCGCGGCGACACCGGGTCGCCACAGGGGGTGAGTCCATCATGGCCAAGTTCACGTGGACCAACGAAAGCGCCGTGACCGTTGCCGCCGACTCGAGTGTGCACCCGATCTCCGCCGAGATCCGCGGCTTGCGGGGCGAGGCGACGTGCGACGTGGTCGACGGCGCTCTGGTCCCTGGACCGGGCACCGGTGGCTGGGTGGAGGGCGACGTGGCCCAACTCGAGACCGGCAAGAAGCTGGAGGACATGGCCCTGCGCAAGCAGATCGACGCCAAGCGCCACCCGAGCGTGCGCTACGAGGTGCGCAGCGTCGAGGGCAGCGGGAACACCTTCAAGGTGAGCGGTGCCTTCACCTTCCACGGGGAGACCAGCGAGTTCACCGACGAGTGCACGGCGCGCCTCGAAGGTGGCCGCCTCGTGGTCGACGCCGAGCACACCGTCGACATCCGTGACCACGGGGTCAAGCCGTTCAAGGTCCTCACGCTGTCGATCCAGCCCGAAGCCCGCCTCACCCTGCACCTGGTGGGCGCCGAGGCCGGGGGTTCCGCACCCGCCTGGGGCTGACCCGCTCGGCCTTCGGGCCGACGCCTCAGCGGCGGCTGCGCCGGATGGCGGCCAGGCCCGACGCCAGCGCAGCCGCCCCGAAGGCGAACATCACGGCGATGAGCGGGAGGGCGACCGGTTCGGATCGAGTCGGCGAGGGCCTCCTCGGCCGCCGCTTCACAGATCAGGCGGATGTCGGCGCCCGAGCACCCCTCGGTTCGCGCCGCCAGACGGGAGAGGTCCAGGTTCTCCACCGGCCGGCCCGTCAGGTGGTAGGCGGCGATGGCACGGCGGGCCGGGGCGTCTGGTGGAAGGACCAGCACCATCCGGTCGAAGCGCCCCGGACGGCGTAGGGCCGGATCGATGTCCCACGGCTGGTTGGTCGCCCCCAGCACGAAGACCCCCTCGTTGTCGTCACGGGTGCTGTCCAGCTCGTTGAGCAGCTGCACGACCACGTTGCGACCGGCGGAGTGGGAGAGGTGGCTGCGCTTCTGGCCGAGAGCGTCGACCTCGTCGAGGAACAAGACGCACGGCCCGCCGGGCCGCTTGAAAGATCTCGTGGAGGTTGCGCTCGCTGTGGCCCAACCACATGTCGAGGACGTCGTGCAGGCCGATCACCAGAAAGCGGGCACCCAGCTCGCCGGCCAGGGCTCGTGCCACAAAGGTCTTGCCGCAGCCCGGTGGTCCGTAGAGCAGGAGGCCACCGCGAAGCGACTTCCCGTACAGGGCCGCAGCTCGGGGTTGCGCAGAGGGCCGAGGAAGCTCGCCTCCAGGCGCCGCTTGACGTCGTCCAGACCGCCCACGTTGGCCAGCGTGACGGACGGTTGCTCGACGTCGACCTCGGCTTCGGCCAGGACCTCCCGTAGGAAGGCGTCGATCTCGTCGGAGTCCCCGCCGTCGGGCTCGGCGACCGGTACCGGGATGGCCGGGGTTGGCGGCCGGGGTGGCGTCCCGCCGAGCGCGTCGAGCAGCCGGCGGTAGCCGGCTGCCTGCTCCGGCGTACCGGCGGCGTCGGCAGCCCGACTGGCAACGTCGAGGGCCTCCACCAGGTCGGCCCGGAGGGCGGCGTTGTGGGGCGCGGCCGAGACGGCCGCTTCGATGGCGGTGATGACGTCCTGATCGGCCCCCATAGCCCGTCATTGTTCCATCGAGTGGTGCCCTCGGAGTCGGGCCGGGGCGAAGTCGCCGGCGGCGAGGGCGAAGAGCAACGCCAGCCGGCGGCGGCGTAGGCCGGCCACGTCGTGCCGCCGCTCGGCCTCCTCGCTGCCGGTTGCGTGGTCAACGACGGTGTGCGGTCTGGCAGGTGGGGCACCAGTAGGTGCCGCGGTTGGCCTCACCCTGCTTGGCCCAGGCGATGGGTGTGGCGCAGTGCCGGCAGGGCCGGCCGGCCCGGCCGTAGACGGCCAGGCCTCCACCGGGCTGGGTGCTGCGGTCGGGGTGGTCCAGGTTGGCCTGCAGCATGGTGGCGGCCGAGGTGAGGAGTCGACGCCGGAGTTCGGCGTCGATCTCCTTGACCGGGGTGAACGGGTTGATCGCACAGGCGAAGCAGACCTCGCTCTTGTAGACGTTGCCCACCCCACAGGCGATGCGTTGGTCGAGAAGGGCGTCGCCGATCTCCCGGTCGGGCCCGCTGTGGGCATCGAGGCGACGAACGGCTTCGGGGAGGTCGACACCGGGGCGGCACAGATCGGGGCCGAGGTGGGTGGTGCCGGGGTCGGCCCCGGCGTCGAGCAGTTCGACCACCGGGGCGGCGAAGCACACGGCGGTCCACCCGCGGTGGTCCTCGAGGCCGGCTCCGACTTGGACCACCGCTCGGGCGGCCCCTGGTTGCTTCCGCCAGCGCTCACCCGGGCGGTACAGGTGCCAGCTCCCGCTCATGCGGAGGTGGGTGCGCAGGCTGCGCCCGTCGTCGAAGTGGACGAAGCAGTGCTTGCCCCTGGCCTCGGCCCCGGTGACCCGGGTGCTGGCGGGGAAGGGTCGGTAGGACAGGCGGCGGGCCTCGAAGCCGGTCAGCTCCCGTCCGGCCAAGGCCCGGTCGAGCGTGCGGGCCGTGCGGAAGATGGTGTCGCCCTCGGGCACGGGGACCAGGGTAAGGCCCGCCCCGACGCCCTCCGCTACTGCAGGGTGAGGCCCCGGTAGCCGTCGACGAAACCGGCGCCGCGCAGCACCTCGGCCACCGGCGAGTCGGCCACCGGTTGGCCGTCGACCCGCCCCACGACGAGGCGCCGGAGCCGTCCCTCCTTGACCAGGGCCACCAGGCCGTCGACCCAGGCCGGCGAGCGGGCGGCGGCCGGGAAGGTGAGCAGGCTGCGCCCGCCCCGTTCCAGGTAGGCGGCGGCTTCACCGTCGACCAGCACGACGTAGGCACCGGCGGCCCGGGCCGGCCGTCCCTCACTTGCGGGCCAGGCCAGGGCGGCGCCGTAGGGATTGGCGGGATCGGTGGCGGCCAGCGTCAGGGCCGGGGGACCGTCACCGTGCCTGCCCCGTTCCAGGCCGGCGTCGACGCTGGCCCGCTCGCTGCGGAGCCGGTCGACTGCGCCGGGGAGGGCGAACTGGGCCGCGCCCAGTCCGGCCACGAAGTAGCCGCGCCGGACCGTTCCTGCCTCCTCCATGGCCTTGAGCACGCCGTAGACGGCCGCGAAGCCCCCTTCGCCTCCCTCGGCCAGCACCGCCTCACGGGCCACCACCCCGTGACGTTCGAGCAGGGCGAGCGCCCGGGCGTGGGCCCGCTCGGTGGGCGACGGGGCCGGTTCCAGGAGGGGGGCCACCAACGACCACCGGCCGGCCCCGGCCGGTGGGCCGAGCCGGTTGAGGCTTCCCGGCCGGGGCCGGCCACCGCGCCGGCGGCGCCCGGCCGACCGGCCCAGGGCGGCCCGCAATGGGGCCAGGCTGTCGTTGGTCACCTCCCCGGCCCAGACCAGGTCCCAGAGGGCTTCGAGGACGAGCCGCTCGTCGGCCCGTCCCGTGGCCCGGAGCAGGTCGGGCCAGAACGACGCACCCCGCTCGGCCAGGTGGGCCCGCAGGGCCCGGTGGACGGCCTCGCCGGGCCGTTCTTCCTCGGGCCCCTCCTCGTCGGGCACCTCGTCATCGGGAACAGAACGCGCCGACAGGGGGGTCAGGGGGGCCAGCCGCGAGACCTGGTCGCGCCGGTACAGCGCCACCCGACCATCGCTCGCCCCCAGCCGCCCGGCGCCCAGCCACACCACCGCACCGGCGGAGCAGAGCTGGTCGAGGTCGGCGCTGCGGTAGCCGTCGACCCGCGACGCCAGGACGTCGTGCTCCAGCACCGACCCGGGCAGGGCCACCCCCTGGAGCCGGCCCACGGCGTCGAGGAGGGCGTCGAGCCCTCGCCGGCGCTGGCCCAGCCCGTGCCAGGCCGGAAGGAACCGACCGAGGGTGACGGCGTCGACGGGCTCCACCTCCCGGCGCAGGGCGGCCAGGGAACGACGGCGCAACATCCGCAGGACCTCGGCGTCACACCATTCCCGCCGGCTCCCGCCGGGCCGGAACTCCCCGACCACGATCCGACCCGCTTGGCCCAATCGCTCCAGCGACCGGGCCACCCGTTCGGTGGGCGCGCCCAGCCGCCGGCCCACGTCGTCGGTGTGGAAGGGCCCGGTGGTTCTGGCGAAGCGCCCGACGAGCTGGTCCAGCGGCTGCTCCACCGGGTCGAGGAAGGCGGCGGGCAGGCCAGGAGGGACGGGGACGCCCAGCCCGTCGCGCAACCGGGCCGCGTCCTCGGCCGCGGCGACGCGCTCCTCGCCTCCCACCCCCACCCGGATGGCCCGCCGGGACTCGACCAGCTCCTCGACCCAGCCCCGCACCACCTCCACTTCCTTCTGATCCCGGAAGGGGGACAGGTCGGGCGCGTTCTCGGGGTCAGAACCGGCAGGTGAGGAAGGCCGGGGCGGGGACGCGCACGACGGGGCCGAGCGGGCGGCCAGCTCCTCCAGCGACAGCGGGCCCAGGCGGCGCAACAGGTCGTGGGCCTCGTCGGTGTCGCGGGCTCGGCGGCCGTCGACCAGGGCCTGGAGCTCCAGCTCCAGGTCGGCCAAGGCCTGGGGGTCGATCAGCTCCCGCAGCTCGTCGGCCCCGAGCAACTCCCGCAACAGGTCGCGGTCGAGGGCCAGGGCCGCCGCCCGGCGCTCGGCCAGGGGGGCGTCGCCCTCGTACATGTAGACCGACACCCACCCGAAGAGCAGTGAGGACGCAAAGGGCGACGCCGAATCGGTGTCGACGGCCACCACCCGGGCCCGGCCCGACCGCAGGTCGGCCAGCACCGACTTGAGCGCCGGCAGGTCGAACACGTCGGCCAGGCACTCCCGGGTGGTCTCCAACAGCAGGGGGAACGAGGGGTAGCGGGCGGCCACCCGCAACAGGTCGGCGGCTCGCTGGCGCTGCTGCCACAGGGGCGTACGACTGCCGGGACGGCGCCGGGGCAACAGCAGCGAGCGGGCCGCGTTCTCCCGGAAGCGGGCCGCGAACAGGGCCGTGCCCGGCAACGCTGACAGGACCAGCTCTTCCACCTCGTCGGGGTCGAGGAGCACCTCGTCGGTGGGGATGTGGTCCTCGGCCTCGGGCAGGCGCAGCACGATGCCGTCGTCGGACCAGAGGGTCTGCACGTCCATGCCCAGGCGCTCGGCCAGTCGGGCCTCCAGGGCCATGGCCCAGGGGGCGTGGACCCGGGCGCCGAACGGGGAGAGGATGCAGATGCGCCAGTCGCCGATCTCGTCGCGGAAGCGCTCCACCACAACGGTGCGGTCGTCGGGGACCACTCCGGTGGCCTCGGCCTGGTCGCCCACGTAGCGCACCAGGTTGTCGGCGGCCCAGGCGTCGAGGCGGTAGTCGCGACCCAGGCGCTCGACCGTCGCCGCCCGCCCGGCGACGCCGGCATCGGCGACGCCGGCGTGGATCTCCCGGACGAAGGCGCCGATGGCCCGACCCAGCTCCAGGGGCCTTCCCGGCTTGTCGCCGTGCCAGAACGGCATCTTCCCCGGCTCACCCGGGGCCGGCACGACCACCACCCGGTCGTAGGTGATGTCGGTGATGCGCCAGGTGGAGGCGCCCAGCAGGAACGTCTCGCCCACCCGGCTCTCGTAGACCATCTCCTCGTCGAGCTCACCCACCCGGGTGCCGTCGGGCAGGAACACCCCGAACAGGCCGCGGTCGGGGATGGTGCCGGCGTTGGTCACGGCGATGCGCTGGGCCCCCGAACGTCCCCGCACCACGCCGGCCTGGCGATCCCACACGATGCGGGGCCGCAGCTCGGCGAACTCCTCGCTCGGGTAACGCCCGGCCAACAGGTCGAGCACCGAGGCCAGGGCGTCGTCGGTGAGCTCGGCGAAGTTGGCCGACCGGCGCACCAGGGCGGCCAGGTCGTCGACCCGCCACTCGTCGAGGGCGCAGGTGGCCACGATCTGCTGGGCCAGGACGTCGAGGGGGTTCCGGGGATAGCGCGTCTCCTCGATGAGGCCCTGGGCCATGCGCCGGACCACCACGGCCGCCTCCACCAGGTCCCCCCGGTGCTTGGGGAAGATCTTGCCCCGGCTGGGCTCTCCCACCCGGTGGCCGGCCCGGCCGATGCGCTGCAGGCCGCTGGCCACCGAGCCGGGCGACTCCACCTGGACCACCAGGTCGATGGCCCCCATGTCGATGCCCAGCTCCAGCGACGAGGTGGCCACCAGGGCCCGCAGCTTCCCGGCCTTGAGCTGGTCCTCGATGTCGAGGCGCTGCTCCCGGCTGAGCGAGCCGTGGTGGGCCCGCACCAGGTCGCCACCGAAGCCGGCCTGCTCGCCGGCGGTGTACCGGGGGCCGTGGCCGGTCCGGTTGCCGAAGTCCGGCGGATCATCGCCGGGCATGGTCAGAGCCGGCGGATCTTCGCCCGACCGGTGCAGAGCATCGAGCTCGTTGAG